>NZ_CP180519.1:1187500-2500874 GCF_047777875.1 Tateyamaria rhodophyticola
CCTTCGTACAGGCTCGCGACCTCTTCTTCATAGCCATTGAACATCAGTGTCGGTTGACGGCGGGCAAATAGGCCACCACCGACCACACGTTCAGAGGCCTGCGACCACCGCGGGTGGTCCACTTCGGGGTTCACATTACTATAGAAGCCGTATTCACGCCCATTGGATTTGTTCCAGCTGGTCGGCGGCTCTTCTTCGGTCACCGTGATGCGCACGATGCTCTTGATGGATTTGAAGCCGTACTTCCATGGCACGACCAGACGCATGGGCGCGCCGTTCTGGTTCGGGATGTCACGGCCATAGATGCCCGTCGCCATCATGGTCAGCGGATGCATCGCCTCGTCCATGCGCAACCCTTCGACATAGGGCCAGTCGAGAACCGGAAAACGGACACCGGGCATCTCGTCCGGGCGCAGCGCGGTCTCGAACGCCACATATTTGCCTTCGGGCTGCACACCGGCCAACGTCAACAGGTCTGCCAGTTCAAAGCCGTTCCACGGGATCACCATGGACCAGGCTTCGACACAGCGGAACCGATAGATCCGCTCCTCGATCGTCATGGCCTCCATGATCTGTTCCATGGAGTAGTCGCCGGGATTGTCGACCATGCCGTCAATCTTCACGGTCCAAGGCGACGTGGTCAGCGTATGGGCATTGCGCGCCGGATCGTCCTTGCGCGTGCCGAATTCATAAAAGTTGTTGTACTGCGTGATATCTTCCCAGCTGTTGGGCTCCAGCTCGGCCTCTTGCGCGCGCGCCGCACCCGCCGCACCGATCAGCCCAAGGCCCAATGCCCCGCCCATCAGCTGCCGCCGGTTCATATAGGCGGCATAGGGCGTCGCATCCGCCCGCGTCAGGTCATTCTTCCAGCGATAGGCCATTTACACGCACTCCGATCATTCCGTTTGCACTGGGACATAATCTGGGGGCGTTGTCTGGCAAAATGATATCTCCTCACGCGCTTGTCACCGATCTGTAACCTGATGTGAGACGCAATACAGCGCGCAACTCAGCGTCGCACGACCGACGTGTATATAGAGAGCGCACGCGCGCGCCTCAGGTCGACGGCGGGGGCGCGAAACTCGGGGTGATTTTGTTCAGGGGCCGGGACCGCCCGTCTTCCTGCACGATCCGAACATGGCGGCGGCGCATCATCCGCGGCTCTGCCACACCCACGGAATGGGCAATGGTTTCGACCTCGTGGATGATCTCCTTGGCGTAACGGGTCACCTTCTTTTCCTTGTCGACCACCACAAGACCCTGCTGGAACCTTGGATCATGTGTGGTGATGCCCGTGGGACAGGTGTTCTTGTTGCACTTGAGCGCCTGAATACATCCCAGGCTGAACATGAACCCACGCGCAGTCGTGATGAAATCCGCACCCGCCGCAATGGCCCAGGCGACGTCACCGGGATTGACCAGCTTGCCACTGGCCACGACACGCACGCGGTCCTTCAACCCGGCCTGATCGCGCAGGTCCACGACGGCAATCAGCGCCTCGCGGATGGACATGCCCACCAGGTCAATCAACGGCATGGGCGCCGCCCCGGTGCCACCCTCGCCTCCGTCGACCGTGATAAAGTCGGGGGCACATTCGGGTCCGCGTCGGTTGATGGTCGCGAACAGCTCCTCAATGGGCTCTTCCGCACCGACCACCGTTTTGATGCCGACCGGTTTTCCCGTGACCTCACGCACGCGGTGGATCAGGTCCAGCAGATCGTCCCAGTCATCCACTTCGGCGTGGCGATTGGGCGAAATGCCCGCCTGCCCCACCTTCAGCCCGCGAATATCCGCAATCTCCTTGGTCACCTTCTCTCCCGGAAGGATGCCGCCCTTGCCGGGCTTTGCACCTTGCGCCAGCTTGATCTCGAACATGCGCACCTGTTTATGCGCCGCCACCTCGCGCAACTTGTCGTCGCTCAGGTTGCCATCCGCATCGCGCACGCCGAACTTGGCCGTTCCGATCTGAAACACGATGTCACAACCGCCTTCGAGGTGCATCGGGCTCAACCCGCCTTCGCCGGTGTTCATCCAGATCCCCGCCTCCTTCGCGCCACGGCTCAGCGCGCGGACCGCCGGTTTCGAAATCGCGCCATAACTCATGCCCGAAATGTTGAAAAACGACCGCGCCGTATAAGGCGTGCGCGCGTGCGGGCCGATCACCATCGGGGCCGTCCGCGCGTATTGATCCTCCAACGGCGGAAAGGCCGCGTTGATAAAGATCGGCGTGCCGGGCACCGAAAGGTTGCGCGTCGATCCGAATGCCACGGTCAGGCTGTGCCCCTCACCCGCCCGCTTGACCCATTCCCGCTGCGCCCGGTTGAACGGCAACTCTTCCCGGTCCATCGCAAAGAAATACTGCCGGAAGAATTCGCCCAGCTGGCTGAACAGATGCCGGAACCGCCCGATCACCGGATAGTTGCGTCGAATTGCATCGCCGGTTTGGGTCCGGTCGATGACGAACATCACGACCAACGCCGCCATGACCACGCCAATCACCAGCACGAACGCAAAGACAAAGCCTTCGAGCACCGACATCGCGAATCCCATCACACCCTCCTCGGACCTGTTGCGGCGACCCTTGCAAAACCCACCGACCGAACACAACAGGTCAGCGGGTTTTTGCCAGCGCTGACAAATCCGTGAGTGGACGCCGAAATCAGCCTTGGCTTAGGGCGCTCAGTACGAGGATCAATGCCGATGTGGAAAAATTTCCCACTGATCCAAACCGTGATCTCCTGCGTTTCTTTCACGATGCCACACTGGCGCATCGCTTTGAAAATGGGAGACACCTACATGATCCGCACAACTCTTCTGGCCACCGCCGCAACCTTTGCCATCGCCACCGCAGCCTTTGCCGGCGCGAAAAAGGACATCGTGGACACGGCCGTGAACGCAGGTTCGTTCGAAACCCTCGTCGCCGCCGTTCAGGCCGCTGGCCTTGTCGACACGCTCAAAGGCGACGGCCCCTTCACCGTGTTCGCCCCCACGGATGCAGCATTCGCCGCTCTGCCCGAAGGCACGGTTGAAAACCTGCTCAAGCCCGAGAACAAGGACATGCTGACCGCGATCCTGACGTACCACGTGGTGCCGGGCAAAGTGATGTCCACGGACCTGCAGGACGACATGGAAGCCGCAACCGTGCAGGGTGAAGCTGTCACCATCGACCTCGACAACGGCGTGATGGTCGAAAACGCAACCGTCACATCCGCCGACATCGAAACGTCGAACGGCGTGATCCACGTGATCGACACCGTGATCCTGCCCGACGCGGCAAGCTGATCCACCGCGTTTCGCAACGCCAAGGGGGCACCACGCGGTGCCCCCTTTTTTGTTTTGAATGCACAGGCCCTGTGCCATCGGACGCCAAATGTCGGACGCTGTTCAGCCAGTGGGCAAGAGTTGGAACGCCATACGGCGGAGGTCACCCCCCGCCGTCAAGACTGTCAGCACGGACACGCCGCAGATGTCAGTGCACGACCGCATCATCCGGGCGGGGCCGGTTGGACGCGCTCACGCGGTCCCCGATCAGCAGACCGTCCGCGCCCGCCGACACTTCGATCACCTCGCCGTCGGCGATGTCCCCGGCCAGCAGCATCTCGGCCAGCGGGTTCTGCAGCGCGGACTGGATCACGCGTTTCAGCGGACGCGCACCGAACACCGGGTCATAGCCTTCGTCTGCCAGCCACTTCCGCGCGCCATCATCCAGCTCCAGCGAGATCTTCCGCGCCGCCAAACGCCGCAACAGCCGCGCCATCTGGATGTCGACGATCCCGTCCATATCTGCACGTGCCAACCGATCGAAAATGATGGTCTCGTCCAGACGGTTCAGGAATTCGGGCCGGAAATGTGCCCGCACGGCATCCATGACGTCCCGACGTGCTCCGGCGGCATCCGCGCCCTCGGGCAGTTGGGACAGCGCCTGCGCCCCGAGGTTCGAGGTCAGGATGATCAACGTCTGCTTGAAATCCACAGTCCGCCCCTGCCCATCGGTCAGCACCCCATCGTCCAGCACCTGCAAGAGCACGTTGAACACATCGGGATGCGCCTTTTCGACCTCATCGAACAGGACAACCTGATACGGTCTGCGCCGCACCGCTTCGGTCAGCACCCCGCCTTCGTCATAGCCCACGTAGCCCGGAGGCGCACCGATCAGACGGGCCACCGCATGCTTTTCCATGAACTCCGACATGTCGATTCGCACCATCGCGCTGTCATCATCAAAGAGGAACTCTGCCACGGCCTTTGTCAGCTCGGTCTTGCCGACGCCGGTCGGCCCAAGGAACAGGAACGAGCCCAGCGGGCGGTTTTCGTCGTTCAGCCCGGCCCGCGCCCGGCGCACCGCATTGGCAACGGCACGCACCGCAGCGTCCTGCCCGATCACTCGACCATGCAGCTGATCTTCCATGCGCAACAGCTTTTCACGCTCACCTTCCAGCATCTTCGACGTCGGGATGCCGGTCCAGCGTTCGACAACCGCGGCGATCTGTTCGGGACGCACGGCCTCTTCGACCATGACGTCGTTTTCGGCCGCCTCGGCTTCGGCCAGCTGCTTTTCCAGACCGGGGATCACGCCATAGGACAGCTCACCCGCTTTTGCGAGGTTGCCCTCGCGCTTGGCGATGTCCAACGCGGCGCGCGCCTGATCAAGCTGTTCCTTGATGTCGCGCGCCTGGCTCAGCTTGTCCCGCTCCGCCTGCCAGCGGGCCGTCAGCTCGGCGGACTGTTCCTGCACATCGGCCAGATCCTTTTCCAACGTCTCCAGACGGTCCTTGGACGCCTGATCATCCTCAAGCTTCAGCGCCTCAACCTCGATCTGCATCTGCAGGATCGAGCGGTCGAGCGCGTCCAGCTCTTCGGGCTTGCTGTCGACTTCCATACGAAGGCGGCTGGCTGCCTCGTCCACAAGGTCAATCGCCTTATCCGGCAGGAACCGGTCCGTGATATAGCGGTGCGACAACGTCGCCGCCGTGACCAGCGCGCTGTCGGAAATGCGCACACCGTGGTGCAGCTCGTACTTTTCTTTGATGCCGCGCAGGATGCTCACGGTGTCTTCCACCGTTGGCTCCGCAATCATCACCGGTTGGAACCGTCGGGCCAGTGCCGCGTCCTTCTCTACATACTTGCGGTATTCATCGAGGGTCGTCGCCCCGACGCAGTGCAGCTCACCCCGCGCAAGCGCCGGTTTGATCAGGTTGGCGGCGTCCATCGCGCCGTCCGCCTTGCCCGCACCCACCAGCGTGTGCATCTCGTCAATGAACAGGATCACTTCGCCCGCGGCCTCCGTGACCTCGGTCAGCACAGCCTTCAGCCGTTCTTCGAATTCACCACGGTATTTCGCGCCCGCAATCAACGCACCCATGTCGAGCGCCAGCAATCGCTTGTTGCGTAGGGATTCCGGCACGTCGCCATTCACGATGCGCAGGGCGAGGCCCTCGGCAATCGCCGTCTTGCCAACGCCCGGCTCACCGATCAGGACCGGGTTGTTCTTGGTCCGGCGGCTCAGCACCTGCATCGCGCGGCGGATTTCCTCGTCCCGCCCGATGATGGGGTCGATCTTGCCCGCTTCGGCGCGCTCCGTCAGATCCATGGCGTATTTCTTCAGCGCATCATACCCGTCTTCGGCGCTGGCACTGTCGGCAGTGCGCCCCTTGCGGATGTCATTGATGGCCGTGTTGAGCGCCTGCGGGCTGACCTTGCCTGCCTCCAGCGCGTCGCGCGCGCCGGATTTGACCATGCCAAGCGCCATGAGGATACGCTCGACGGGAACAAAGCTGTCACCCGCTTTCTGCGCAAGCGTCTCCGCCTCGGCCAGCACCTTGCCGGTTGCTTGATCGAGGTAAATCTGTCCGGCGTCGCCCGTGACCTTGGGCTGTTTCGCCAACGTCTGGTCCAGGTGGCTCACCACGCGGTCGAGCGTACCGCCCGCGCGCGCAATCAAATTCGCCGCCAGCCCCTGATCATCGTCCAGCAATGCCTTGAGCAAGTGTTCGGGTACGAGCCTCTGGTGGCTCTCTCGTGTCGCGATTGTCTGTGCGGCCTGCACGAATCCGCGCGACCGCTCCGTGAACTTCGACAAGTCCATGGCTCTCTCCTTTTTCAGCGCCCGTTCACGCCGCGCCCTCTCGGAGGCACGCAGGGTTTTGGGCCTACAGAAGAAAGATGGGAATTCTGTTTCGCGGAACAAGCCTCTGGAATTCAACGAAAGGCCAATCTCCACCCTCTGCACGCTGTAACACACCCTCACGCAAGGCAGTCTTCGTCAGGTTTTTCATCAATGAATCAAGTGATTATGGCGGATTTCTGCCGATTCCGCAGCCGGAGGCGTAGGGTGCCACTTCTGGAAAATTCCGAACATTTTCAGATATTTATCGAATTTTTGCCATACGCACCCGGATAGCTGCACGCATCCGTGATTCGGTGTGACGGGAATTCCCCCTTCTTTTGCGGGAACTTATCCCCATCTTGTTCGTTACAAGAGCAGACACACAAAATCTAGGTGATCAAAATGCAAACTGTACCGCTTCAACTGAGTGACGTGATCTACAACGCCGCAACACAGTCTTTCGAAGCACGTGTTACGGTTCATGACCCCCGCGGCGCGCGCAGCTATGCCTGCGCAATCGACGCACCCATCACAATGGAATTCCCCGAGGCCGCCGACGGACTGGCGAAGCAGGCGATGCGCCGTCACACACATGGCCGCGCCGATGCAACGCACATGCCGTCTGCCACGCCCACACGGCGCAGCGGTCGCAACACAAGCTGGCGTCGTCTGGTCCTTGACCGGTTCGGCGCACGTCCGGCCCGCGCGGCCTGACACCCACGAGTTTCGGATCCTGAAGCGCTTGCACCATTCTGTCCCCGTGCAAGTTTCCAGGGACCGATACCAGAGACAGGTGCCTGCCTGCTAAGTCTCTGACCACTGACCCGGGTGCTGAAAATGCATCCGGGTTTTTTTCTGCCCGATGGACGTCGGTGTACCTGTGGCGTAAGACCGCGCGAAACGCGGGGGATGCGACATGGCAGATGACAGATTGATCGTGGCAATGGACGTGCCGAACGTTCTGGACGGGCTGGCCTTGGCCGAGACGCTGGGCGACAGCGTCAGCTTCTACAAGATCGGGTTGGGCATGTTGACCGGCGGTGGCCTTGCCCTGGCCAATGAGTTGAAGGCGGAACACGGCAAACGCATCTTCCTCGACATGAAGCTCTTTGATATCGGCGCCACGGTCGAGGCGGCGGTGCGGGGTATTGCGCAGTTCGATCTCGATTTTCTGACTGTGCATGGCGATCCGCACGTCGTGCGCGCCGCCAAGGAAGGGGCCGCAGGAACCGATTTGAAGATCCTTGCCGTCACGATCCTCACGTCGCTTGATCGCGACGACCTGGATGCCAGCCTGATCAAACAGGGCGCGATCGCCGATCTGGTGCCCGAACGGGCCGCCGCTGCGTTTGGCGCAGGCGCAGATGGTGTCATCGCATCCCCCAACGAAGCCGCGGCCATCAGGGCCTTGCCCGAAGCGAACGGTCGCCTGATCGTGACCCCCGGCGTCCGCCCGGCCGGGGCCGACCTCGGTGATCAAAAGCGCGTGGCGACACCTGCGCGAGCCATCGAAAACGGCGCGGACCACATTGTCGTTGGCCGCCCGATCTGGAAATCCGATGCCCCCCGCGCCGCGGCCGAGCAAATCCTGACGGAACTGGCGCATCTGTAGAGCTGTGCGGCAAATCGTTGAAAGCAAAGAAAAACAAGCAGTTGTCCACACCCCCTGTGGATCAACAGGTTGTGGCGGACACGCAACAGACCACAGGATATTGGCAGGTCAGGGAATCCTGACTGTAAAAACACCCGTCGAAGTGGTAGTTGACGTTAGGTGATACTCCCCGACGAACCGGCTCTTCCTGAGGTTCGTCACCTCCCCCCGCCCTCCCGCGGGGGGGCCTTTCCATCTCAGAATGTCGACCCTGCGGCCCCGGCCAAATAATCGCGCAGCCGTGGCTTGAACTGGGGCACGACCGTCTCGTGCGCCAGAAATTCAGCAACCTCCATCAGGCACCACCCCTGCCCCTCATCGCCCAGCACGATGCGGTCGGCGATTTCCGGGGGCACGTGCGCCGCAAAGAACCACGAAATGTCACCGCTGCTGGTGCCATAGTCACGCCCCCACGTGATGACATCCGGCCGCAGCCGCAGCGACAGCTCTTCTTCGGTTTCGCGCAGGGCGCAGTGCAGCGGTGTTTCACCCGGTTCGATCCCGCCGCCGGGCAAATCCCAATAGTTCGCCCACAGCAGGCCCGGCGTGTCATCACGCTGCAATGTGGCGAGCTTTTCACCCACGAAAAGGGCGAGCTTTGCCCCGATCACCTGTCCGCCCATGTTCATCCTCGCCGTGCTGCGCTACTATGAAGTGCCTAGCCATTTCACCTGCCCATGCCCAGCCTTTGCCGCGATTGCCTCACTGAATTTGACGCCGGACGTCGGTGTCCGTCCTGTGCCAGTCCTCGGATCGTACAGCATGATGAGCTGTTCGACCTGTCGATCGCGCATATGGATTGCGACGCGTTCTATGCATCCGTGGAAAAGCGGGACGACCCGAGCCTTGAAGGTAAGCCCGTGATCATCGGCGGCGGACGGCGGGGCGTTGTGTCAACGGCCTGTTATGTGGCGCGCATTCGCGGCGTCCGGTCGGCCATGCCGATGTTCCAGGCGCTGAAACTGTGCCCGGACGCCGTGATCATCAAACCGCGCATGGATGCCTATGCCGAAGTGAGCCGCGCGATCCGCGGCATGATGGAAGAGATGACGCCCGCAATCGAACCGCTGTCGCTGGACGAGGCGTTCCTGGACCTGACGGGCACCGCCCGCCTGCATGGACGTCCGCCCGCAGTGATGTTGGCGCGGTTGGTGAAACGGATGCGGGACGAATTGGGGATCACGGGATCCATCGGCCTGAGCCATAACAAGTTCCTCGCCAAGGTCGCATCCGACCTGGAAAAACCGCACGGGTTCTCGGTGATTGGCGCGGCGGAAACGGGTGCGTTCCTGCGCGACAAACCGGTGCGCCTGATCTGGGGCATCGGCCCGGCGGCGCAGGCGTCGCTCGACAAGGCGGGCATTCGTACCTTTGCCGATCTGCTTCGGTGGGATCAAACCGATCTGGTCGCACGGTTTGGATCAATGGGGGATCGGCTTTGGCATCTGGCACGCGGTCAGGATCGCAGGGCGGTGACGCGCAACGCACCCATGAAATCCATCAGCAACGAGACCACATTTGGCGAGGATACGGCGAACGCCGACATTCTTGACGGGCATCTGTGGCGCATGGCCGAAAAGGTCGCCGACCGCGCCAAGGCCAAGGGGCAGGCCGGGCGCGTCGTGACGTTGAAACTCAAGCGGCACAACCACACGACGCTGACCCGGCGCGTCTCACTGCATGAACCGGCACAGCTTGCCGATGTGATTTACCGGACTGCGCGGGCCCTTTTTGATCAGGTGCAGGATGACGGGCCGTTTCGTTTGCTTGGGTGCGGGATCAGCGATCTGTCTGTTGCCGATGATGGGGCGATTTCGGGGGACTTGCTCGACCCTGGCGCGCGCAAACGTGGTGAAGCGGAGCGGGCAACGGACGCCATTCGCGCCCGGTTCGGGTCTGACGCGATCATGAAAGGCCGAGCGCTTCGGTAGTGCCTTGTTTTGCCGTATCGTGGTTTTGGGACGTTCCGACACTGGGGCGCTGCCCCAGACCCCGTGGTATTTTCAGCCAGAAGAAACAGGGGCTTTCGCACGTGAGACATGTCAGCCGGTGAGGGGCTGGCGGACGATTTGATGGAAGTATCCGGTGTCGTCTTCGCCAAGAAGCGTGAGGGCATCGATCCTGTAGGGGCGCAATGACAGTTTTGCCAGATGCGATTCGAGCGCCTTTGACGCGGGATGCTCCGCCCGGTGATCAAGGGGGCCCGTCAAAGTCAGATGAAAGCGGAATGCATCCATCACATACGGGTAGCCCCATTTTTCGAGCAGTGCATCCTGTGCCAGAGTGAGACGCGCGGCGCGGCGTTTGGCCAGCTCTTGCGGTGTGGCGGGCGCGCGGAATGCGTCTAGGTCAGCAACGGCCCGTGCGGCGAGGTCTTGGAGCGCCGCCGCGTTCCCTTCCGGCACAAGTGCAAGGAAACGACCGATACGTGCAAGCCGCAGCCCATCGAGAGTGACAGGCGCTGCGGTGGCACAGAGTTGGGCCAACGCGTCCTGAAGCCCGGTCAGGGATTGCCCATCCGCGAGGCGAAAGGGCGGCTTGATGGTCCCGTGAAACCCGTATTTGCGCGGCCGGTTTGTGAGTGCTGCAACATCCAGCCCGGCGATCTCGGGCTGTGGAACAGCGGCACCGACAGCAGAGTCCCATCCGAGCCATGCCGCGCCAAATCGGGCAAGATCACTGTCCGGTGCGGGAACGCAGTAGATGGCGTAGCGTTTGTACATTGGCACTTGTCTCATGTTGAGATGACTGGTGCATGACACAAAGTGCAATCCTCGCCAATGCGCGGAATATTCAGGACGAGGCAGCGGTGTTGGGCTACCTGAGGTTGTCGGGTTGCGGGTATGTGGCGCGGTGCTGCAACGCCCTAAGGGGCCGTCGATTAGTGGGCACGGGCATCGCAACGGTCTTCGATACGAAGCACGCTGGATCGGCTCGGGAAGGCAATGCGCGTTTTCCGGGATCAGCACAGGCTGTAAAGCATTGATAACCCCGCGGACGCAAGGGTGTCTGAAAACCGGTCATCATTTGCATCTGCGCAATGAAATCTGTTCTGCGACGTCAATCGACGAGATGGCGAAGTTTTCGGACCAGCACCGCGTGCGGATCGTATGCCTGATGAATCGTACACCGGGTCACCGACACTCTGTCGACAACACCAGAATGACAGCCTCATGTAACAAGAAAGGTCCATGACGGAAGCAAAGTGCCGGGCGCACTTGGACACCCTTTTGCAGTTCCGGGCCGCAAATGATGGCGCGCATGAGCGCGTGGCAGTGTAACCATCACCGGCAATTCGGTGCGGTGTGTCAGGCTGCTCGACCGGGATGAGATGGCCCATAGCAGGCGCGCCGATCTCCTGTACTTTTCCGTTCAAGGCGGGCAAGATGAACACGGGGACCGTCTGGTGCCAGCGATGGCAGGTGCGTGACCGCCCCAGTCGTGACGCGGCACCCTGTCATCACCGTCTGCGAGCAGATGTGCGTGCGCATGACCAAAAGGGAAAAGCGGTGTGGGTCATGTCAGCGGCCACGGCAGATCAACTTAGCTTTAAACCAAGCCAGGTGGAAAACATGGTTCTGCATCGCTGCAATGCCGCGGGTGAACACGAACAGAATGAGGGTGGGCACCTAGGACAAATCCGAGCAACACCGTCAGAGCCAAAAAGACCGGCAAACCATTGCTCGCTTCGCCCCAAAGGCCGTGGCTGTTGGCCTCGGCGCTTGTCACCGCGCGGTCCGCAAAAAGCGGATGTATGTCCCACCGCAGCTTGATGCACAGCACCAGAACCAAAGTGCCCGCAACGACGGGTGATGAGGTATGTTCAACCCGAGTCACATACCTTGGCGGAACTGTGTCCGTGCAACTCATACGGCCGGGTTGGCGCGATTATCCGGTGGTTTTGAATGGGAAAAGCCAACTTGGAATTCAAGGAGGACCAAACAAACCGGCGCATGATGATGCCCAACAGACCGATACCCAAAAGAGCAGTCGCTCCGACCAAGATGGCCGTGGAACCGGCGCCGGAAATGCTGACCAAAAGCGTCTGGACGAGGCCGCCTTCCTGCGTGTTGTTCGACCTTTGCGGCCCGATCACAGCGCGCACTTGCCTTTGCTGAATTTCGATTTGCCCGGCATGGTTGGCACCGCTGTGGCATCAGCAATCCTGACGCAGCAGCGCGGTAATTTCGGGGATCCGAGAGATGCCCAAATCCACGATGACCAGCTTCAGGCGTGCGAAAGGCTGACGTTGGGCCGGGTCGCCGGGATGAACAGCGTCACAAACACAGCCCGCGCAGTCGCTTGACTGGCCGAAGATCCGGGAATGTCCATCAGAACGGTGCCAAATGAACCCGACATCGGCACCGTGGCGACCATCTCGATCATCAAGTCAAGGCCAAGCATCGGATAGCCGAACATGGGACTGCAAGATCAAACCGGCCGCGTACCAAGGGCGTCCAGCACGGTTTTTGCTTTGGAACGCGGCTGCGCAGATCAAAATATGCCCCGTTGCACGCACCGGCGGGCAAGAACTTCATCTTCTGCGCCAGAAACCCGGCATGGGTCGGTTCCCGCGCCTGTCGACCACAGAGGCCATGACCCACCGGCACAGCGACGCAGTGATCATTGATCCAATTGGGGCAGGCTTTGCGATTTTGCTGTGCCTGCCCCGTGCGCATGATGGAGGCGGGTCCATCATGCGCGATGGGCAGCTTTGACTGTGCGTCCTGGGGGTCGTCGGTCACGAGACCGCGTCAAAGCCACCTGGGGTCGGTTCAGGGAATGAGAACCTTGTCGATGACGTGGATGACGCCGTTCGATGCGAGGATGTCCGCTTGGATCACGTTGGATTGCTCAACGCGCACGCCGTTGCGGCCATCGATGTGAACGTTGGCACCGTTCACGGTGGGCACGCTTAGGCGCTGACCGGCAAGGTCCGCAGCCAATGTCTGCCCCGGAAGCACGTGATAGGTCAGAATGGCAACCAGCTGGTCCTTGTTTTCAGGCTTCAGCAGGTTTTCGACAGTGCCGGCCGGCAATGCTGCAAACGCATCATCGGTTGGCGCAAAGACTGTGAACGGACCGGGGCTCTTGAGCGTGTCCACCAGATCTGCAGCCTGGACCGCCGCGACCAGCGTGTTGAACGAACCCGCTGCAACCGCGGTATCGACGATGTCAGGCGTTCCACCCACCTCGGCACAAGCGCCCAGTGCCACGAGGGCGGCACCAGCAACGGACATTTTCACAAACGAACGGCGTTTCATCTTGGTCTTCTCCTTCTTTGGGTCGGCCGGGCGGCGCCCATGATCGAAATATCTGTGGGATTATTTCCCACAAGTGACGAACTGTCGCAATCCCGTGAGAAATCAAGCTTTGGTGTGGAAAAAATTTCCACGTCCTGTAGGTTTGGCTGATGAAAGCAAACAACGACACAACCGGATCCGGCGCATTTCTGCGTGTTCTCAGGGGGTTGCTGCGCCCTCTGGTCCGCACGATGATCGCCCGCGGCCTGACCGCGCCCGTGGTCTACAGTTTGCTCAAGCGCATTTATGTCGAAGTGGCCGAGACGCATTTTGCGCTCGACGACAAATCCCTGACCGACAGCCGCATCGCGATGCTGACCGGCGTACACCGCAAGGATATCCGCACGATCCGCGGCGAAACCGACGGGGGCGCGACCGAAGCACGGCGCAAGAGCACGCTGCTGGCCACGGTGGTGGGTCAATGGATGACGCATCCCGACTTTGTCGACGCGAGTGGCGCGCCACGCGCCCTGCCCCGGTCAGACGCAGGCTTTGATGCGCTTGTCCGCAGCGTCAGCAAGGACGTGCGGCCACGCACCGTTCTGGACGAACTGACCCGGGCCGGTCTGGTGAGCGAGGGCGCGGACGGCACCCTGAGCCTCAAGGCCGAAGCCGTCGTGGGCACGGGCAGCACTGCGGACCGAGAGGCGTTTTTTGCCGCGAATGTCGGCGACCATCTGGCGGCAGCGGCTGAAAACCTGCTGGCCGATCAGCCGCCATTTTTCGAACGGGCCGTATTTTACAATCAGATGTCCCCGGACGCGGTTGATGCTGTCGAAGACATCGCACGCCGCGAGGCCCAAGCGCTGCTCGAAGCGCTCAGTCAGAAATCCAGCGACCTGCGCCGCGATGAAGCCGATGCAAATGGCCCGCGCCAGCGCTACCGAATGGGTGTGTATTTCTACCGCGAGGACGCAGAAGCCCCGCAAGACGACAAAGGGTCGGATCAGCCGTGACCACATTTAGCCGCCGCCACGCCCTTGGCCTGATGGGCGCTGCCACCGTTTCTGCCTGCGCGCCCGTCGTGCAGACCGGCGCCCTGAGCGAAGATCCCTTCGAAGGCGGCATTGGCGGCACGGGCATTGTCGGCACCATGATCGGCGCGGGCAGCGTTTTGATCAACGGGCTGCGGGTGGAAATCCCCGACGCAGTCCGGATCGTCGAAAACGGCGGCATCGGCGGCACCGGAGCGCTCATGCCGGGACGCGCCATGACCATCGTCGCGCGCACACGACGCGACCGTATGGAAGCCCTGCGCATCGACGTCGAAGACCCGCTGATCGGCACGTTGCGCCGAACCAGCAGCGGGTTGCGGCTTAACGGCACCCCAGTGACAATTGAGCCCGGCGCCGTCGGTGGCACCCTTGTCGGGCGGCGCGTCGCGGCCAGCGGCGTGTGGCAGCGCGATGGCAGCCTGCGCGCCAGCCTTGTGCAGCCGAGTGGTCTGGCAGACAGCGTCTCCGGGACGGTCGCGGGCGATCCCGCCACCGGTTGGCGCATTGGCCAAACCCTGATCCAGCCCCCGGCGGGCAGCAGCCTGATCGCGGGGCAATACGCGTCGGCGTCCGGCACCTTCAATGGCACATCCTTGATCGCACGCACCCTGCGTCAGGGACGCTTCCGCCCCGGCACGAGCCTGCGGCAACTGTCGGTCGAAGGGTATCTTGAGCGGATCGACACGGCACCCGGTTTCCGCATCGCGGGGCTCGGCCACAGCTTTGCGCGCCGCCTCGACCTTGCGCCGCTGGCCGGATCGCGCGCCGTGTTCTTTGGCCCGTATGACGGCCTCTTTGCAGCGCGCCGCGCCGTGTTCCTGCCCGAAGGTGTTGGAAAAAGGCGTTCGGTTTTGCGCCCATCCGACGGCAGCGCATTCGCGCCTGCCCTGACCGGACCGCAGGCACGCCGGATCGGCACGCTCTAGGATCAGGGCAACGGGCAGCACACCGCTTGCGTGCGCTTTAACCCGTGCACACTCGCTTTAGGTGTAGAATACTGTCCATACACAGCCCGATTCCCACAGGAGTTTAGCCATGAGCCTGAAATTGAAGTTGAATGGCGTTGATCGTGATATCGACGCAGAACCGGGGACGCCGCTTTTGTGGGTGATCCGCGATGAACTGAAAATGACCGGCACCAAATTCGGATGTGGTGTTGCATCCTGCGGGGCGTGCACGGTCCATGTGGACGGCTTCCCCACCCGGTCCTGTCAAACCTACATCGAAGATGTCGAGGGCGCAGAGATAACGACGATCGAGGCGATCGGCGATACGCGTGAAGGAGCGGCCATCCAACAGGCCTGGGAAGAGCTGGACGTCGTGCAATGCGGCTACTGCCAATCCGGCCAGATCATGTCCGCCGTGGGCCTGCTGACCGAAAACCCGAAACCGTCGGTCGAGGACATTCACGATTTCATGGATGGCAACGCCTGCCGCTGCGCCACCTATCAACGCATCCGCGCCGGTATTCAACGCGCGTCCGAAATCCTGGAGGGCTAACGATGACACTCAACACATCCCGTCGCGGTTTCCTCAAGGGAGCGGCCGCTGCCAGCGCCGTTCTGGTTGTCGGCCTTTCACCCAAGGGCGCGCTCGCCGCCGGTGGCGAGGCCGCACAGATCAATCCGTTCGTGAAAATCGGCGCTGATGGGCGCGTGATCGCGATCATCAAGCATTTCGAAAAAGGTCAGGGGCCTGCCACCGGGCTGTCCACGCTCATTGCCGAGGAAATTGGCGTGACGATGGATCAGATCGACTATGAATTCGCGCCATCGAACCCGGAAATCTACAACAACCTCGCCTTTGGTCCGTTTCAGGGCACGGGCGGCTCCACGGCCATGGCCAATTCGTTCATGCAGTACCGCACGGCGGGGGCCGCCGCGCGCGCAATGATCCTGGACGCCGCAGCAGAGGCAACAGGCGCAAACGCCGCCGATCTCGACATTGTGGACGGGATGGTTGTCGGGGCTGGTGATCCTGCCCCGCTTGGTGACTTTGTCGCCGCTGCCGCGACACGCGACGCACCTGCCGAACCAACACTGAAAACTCCGGAGCAGTGGCGCTTGATCGGCAATCCGGACATCCGCCGTCTCGACAGCAGGATCAAGGGCAACGGCACGGCGATGTACGCTATGGATCTGCATCTGCCGAACGAGATGGTCGTGATGCTGGCCCGGCCTGAGCAAACTGGCGGCCTCGTCGCCAGCTTTGACGACACCGACGCGCAAACAGTCAAGGGGTTCATCCGCGCAGCCACTTTGCCGGGCAACGGGGCCGTCGCCGTCTATGCCGAAAACACATGGGCCGCGATGCAGGCGCGCGAAGCGTTGAGCGTTGAATGGGACCTCAGCACTGCCGAAAGCCGCGACAGCAGCCAGATCAAGGACGAGATCATGGCCGCCCTCGACGCACCTGCGCAGTACAATGTGCTCAAGACCGAACCGGGCCCGATGGATCAGGCCGCGCAAGTGGTGGAACAGACGTTCTATTTCCCGCTGCTTGCCCATGCCGCGATGGAGCCGTTGAACTGCACCATCGAGGCGAACGAAGATGGTGGGATCACGCTGCATGATGGCGCGCAGATGCCAACCGGCCCGCACATGGCCCTGTCCCAGATCTTTGAGCTGCCCATGGACAAGGTGCGCATCAACACGATGCTTGCCGGTGGGTCCTTTGGCCGCCGCGCAACGCCGTCGGCGGATTACCAGGTTGAGGCGGGTCTGGCCTTTGTCATCACCGACCGCACGCGCCCGGTCAAGCTGGTCTGGAGCCGCGAAGATGACATGCGCGGCGGGTATTACCGCCCCGCGTTTGGTCACAAGGTGCGCGTCGGTTTGTCCGACGCAGGCGACATCATCGCCTGGGACCACCGCATCGCCGGACAATCGATCATGAAGGGCACCCCGTTCGAGGCGTTTGCCGTGCATGACGGTGTGGACCATTCGTCCGTCGAAGGCACCTCCGACACGCCCTATACCATCCCCGGTTTCCACGTCGGCCTGACCGATACGGAAAAGGCGACAAGCACCTTGTGGTGGCGGTCGGTTGGTCACACGCACACCGCCTATGCCATGGAAGTCATGATGGACATGGCCGCCAAGGCGGCAGGCCGCGACCCCGTCGAGTTCCGGCTTGCCCATCTGGGCGACAGCGCGGACGCACAGCGCAAGGCCGCCGTTCTGAAACTGGCCGCTGAAAAAGGCAACTGGGGCAACGCGCCAGCGGGTCGGACCCAAGGAATTGCCGTGCACAAGTCATTCGGCAGTTTCGTCGCCGAAGTGGTGGAAATCTCGGGCAACGCGGAAGATGGCGTGCAGATCGAAAAGGTCACATGTGCCGTCGATTGCGGCATTCCTGTGAACCCGGATGTGATCAAGGCACAGATCGAAGGCGGGGTCGGCTACGGCATCGGGCACGTCATGCGGGACGAAATCACGCTGACCGGCGGCGTCGTGGACCAGTATAACTTCCCCGACTACGAACCGTTGCGGATGCGCGATATCGGCGCAATTGAAACGCACATCATTCCGTCGGCAGAGCCGCCGACCGGGATCGGTGAACCCGGAACGCCGCCATCCGCACCCGCGCTTGCAAATGCCATTGCGCGCACCGGGCGGGTTGTGAGCGTTCTGCCCATGATCAATGACGGTGTATCCTTTGCCTGACGCCTTGGTGCCACCGGTCTGAACGCCGGTGGCACACCGCTTGCACGCGACATCGCAATTGCGCTTAATGCCCGAGGCAATATCGGGGGCAAGCGCGTGCCGGCGACACTCAGAGACACATGGCGCGGACCGGGCACTTCATCTGACGCAGCGCACACTATGGCCGATGGCGGCACTGTCGCATATCCACTGGCGCAATCCGCCACGGCTTTCACCGGCGTACGCACTCTCGCTAGGCTTTGTCGCGAAGCATCCCCGCCTAGGAAACCAAACGCACTCGTATGTTTTTGCATACTTTCGACACATATGGCGCCACAGTCGCCATCTCAAAGGAGGCGCAGGCCAAGAGGCAGATCAGCTGCACGAAGAAACGCGAGGCGCTTTCTTGCCTCGCCAAGCGCACAGATGGTCGCGATATCCACACGCCGCAACTGCTGCGACGCAAAACGCATGGAAAGCGTTGAACCCGCCACTGTTACGGATCTGGTCAAAAGCACGCGAGACAAAACACTCCCGGAAACAAACGGTCCCGTACAGACGATCCAGTGCAAGAGGTGCCAAACCGAGCCCCTGACCGCACTTGCGGGAGTGTCATGTGACAACGATGCGTTTGCCACCCTTTGTGAGTTGGGAACCGTACAGGCTGCCGCGCCGCAGACAGCGTTCGGATTGGCAACCACAGGATCGAAAGATGCGCGTCCCGCCGGGTCCATCGTACATCGAGACTTTTCAGAGGATACCCACCGCCTCACCTTTCCACGCGAGGGGTCAGAGGATGGATGAGCGGTCCTTGATCTTTCCCGCCGCAGAGTACCAAACGCGCACCGACCGCTTGCAATCCCAAATGGGGCTGGACGGGTTGGACGCTCTTTTGCTGACCACGCCCCAAGACGTCCTTTACGTTACCGGCTTTCTCACGCGGTTCTGGGAAAGCCCTGCGCGCCCCTGGTTCATCATCCTGCCCGCCACCGGCGCCCCGATTGCTGTCATCCCCGGAATTGGCGCGCCCTTGATGGGCCGCACATGGATCACCGATATCCGCACATGGGACGCACCCGACCCGCAAGACGATGGTGTCAGCCTGCTGTGCGATACGCTCCTCGGCCTCGGCGCGAAACGCATAGGCATACCAATGGGGCTCGAGACACATCTGAGGATGCCGCTGGGGGACTATCACCGCATCGCGGCGGCTATCGCGCCAGCTGAATTTGTGGATGGGACCAACACCATCCAGCGCGTGCGCGAGATCAAGAGCGCGGCGGAGGTTGCCAGGATCCGCGAGACTTGCGCCATCGCTGGGCGCGCCTTTGACCGTGTGCCGGAGATTGCGCGCGCAGGCACCCCACTGGATCATGTGTTCCGCGATTTTCAGACGTTGTTGCTGCAGGAGGGGGCAGATTGGGTGAGTTATGTGGCGGGTGCCGCCGGACCGGACGGATACCACGACGTGATTTCGCCCGCAGCGCCCACCCCGCTCCAGCAAGGCGATGTGCTGATGCTCGACACCGGGGCCGTGCGGGACGGTTATTTCTGCGACTATGACCGCAACTTCTTTATCGGCGCAGCATCAGACCCGCTGCGCCGCACACAAGAGGCGCTGTGGCACGCGACCGAGGCCGCGCTGGATCAACTGCGACCGGGTATGCGGGCAGCGGACGTACATCGCATCCTGTCGGAGAGCCTCACGGCGCAGGGCGCAACACCCGCTGCCGGGCGGCTGGGGCATGGTTTGGGAATTGCGCTCACGGAATGGCCGTCCTTTACACCGCTCGATCAGACGGAGTTGCGGGCCGGTATGGTTCTGACTCTGGAACCCGGCGCGCATGTGACCCCGGGCACGGTGCTCGTGCACGAGGAGAACATCGTTTTGCGTGCGGATGGGCCAGACCTGTTGTCACCCCGTGCACCCATGGCAGGGGTACAGATCGGATGACCACGGCCCGTTACACGCTCATCGAACCCAAGACGCCCGCCCTTGGCCTGATTGTCCTGCGCGTCGATGAGACCATCGAACAGGATTTCAGGGCGTGGATTCCGCCCGACGTTGCGCGCCTGCACATCGCGCGTGTTCCGTCGGGCGATGACCTCAACCCCGACAGCATCGGCGCGATGGAGGCGCAGTTGAGCACGGCGGCGGGTCTGCTGCCCCAAGCGGCTGCGTTCGATGTCGTGGGCTACGCCTGTACGTCGGCCACAGCACAGCTTGGCGCGGATGCCGTGCGCACGCAGGTGACCGCCGGAGTGCCAAGCCGCCATGTGACCGACCCCCTGACCGCCGCCATCGCACGCATGCAGGGTCTTGGCCTGCGCCGGATCGGGGTGATCTCGCCCTATACCGATGCGGTGGCCGCGCCGCTGCGCACCGCGTTCGAGGCAAGCGGCATCGCGGTCGCGGACGTGATGTCCTTTGACGAAAGCACCGAGGCGCGCGTGGCCCGGATCGACCCGGCCTCCACCGCCGACGCGGCCCGGTCCCTCGCCGCGCGCACCGCTGTGGACGGCATTTTCCTGTCCTGCACCAACCTGCAAACGCGCGACATTCTTGGCCCGCTGTCCCAGACACTGAACCTGCCCGTGCTCAGCTCCAATCAGGTGTTGGCCTGGCACATGGGACGCTGCGCGGGGATCGACATCCGCCCCTAGACAGCCTTGGCATTTGTGCCGGCCGGGGCCACGCACTAGGCTCGGGCAAAACGTGAAGGCCGCACCATGAACATCCTCTTCATCATGTACGATCAACTGCGCTTTGATTATCTATCCTGCGCGGGGCACCCGCATCTGGACACGCCGAATTTCGATCGTGTGGCCGCCATGGGCGTCCGGTTCACAAATGCCTACTGCCAGTCGCCCATTTGCGGGGCGAGCCGGATGAGCTTTTACACCGGGCGCTATGCCGCGTCACACGGGGCACAGTGGAACGGCTTTCCGCTGCGGGTTGGGGAACATACGCTCGGCGACCACTTGCGGCGTGCGGGCATGGATGCGTGGCTGATCGGCAAGACACATATGAAAGCCGATGCCGAAGGGATGGAACGGCTCGGTCTCGACCCGGACAGTGTGATTGGCGCGCGCCAGTCGGAATGCGGGTTCGACGTCTGGGTGCGCGACGATGGACTGTGGGCCCAGGGGCCCGACGGATATTACGACGCGCAAAGATCGCCCTATAACGCCTATCTCAATGCCAGGGGATATGACGGCGAAAACCCCTGGGCCGATTTTGCCAATGCAGGGGTCACAGACGGACAGATCGCCTCGGGCTGGCTGTTCGACAACGCCGACAAGCCCGCCAACATCCGCGAAGAGGACAGCGAAACGCCCTGGCTCACCTCCGAAGCGCTGCGGTTCATGGCACAGGCCAAAGGCCCGTGGTGCGCGCATGTCAGCTATATCAAACCGCATTGGCCGTACATTGTACCTGCGCCGTACCACGACATGTACGGCCCGGAAACGGTGCCCCCCGCCAACCGTGCGCGCACCGAACGGGACAACGCCCATCCCGTTTACGCCGCGTTCATGGAACGGCCCGTTGCCAATGCGTTCCATGATGATGCCGTGCGGGCCAAGGTGATCCCCGCCTATATGGGCCTGATCAAACAGTGCGACGATCAACTCGGGCGCATTCTCGACGCACTCGAAACTGCGGGGCAGATGGACGACACGATGATCGTGCTGACATCGGATCACGGCGACTATCTGGGTGACCATTGGATGGGGGAAAAGGACATGTTCCACGATCCTTCGGTCAAGATCCCCATGATCATCTATGACCCCCGTGCCGCCGCGGACGGGACCCGCGGTAAGGCCTGTGACGCGCTGGTCGAGGCTATTGATCTTGCGCCGACGTTTCTGGCCGCCGCTGGTGGCGCGGACGCAGGCCACATCCTCGAAGGGCGTGACCTCACACCGTGGTTGCATGGAGAGACGCCGGCGGACTGGCGGTCCTTCGTGATCAGCGAGTATGATTATTCCGTCTCACCGATCCGCGAAAAGGTGGGTGTCAGCATTCGGGACGCGCGGTTGTTCATGCTCTTTGACGGGCGGTACAAGCTGGTGCATGCCGAGGGCGGGATGCGTCCGATGCTGTATGATCTGATGACCGATCCGAATGAGCTGATCGACCTCGGGGCGTCTGCTGAACATGCGGACACCATTCTTCGGCTCTATGATGCGCTGCGCGCCTGGGGCCTGCGCAGATCGCAGCGTGTGACGCTGTCGGACGCACAGATCGACGGGATGCGCGGGCGGTCGTTGCGCCGTGGCGTTCTGCCGTTTCTCAAGGACGGATCCGAGGTTGATCCGGAACTCACGCAGAAGTACCGCGGCCCCGCTTCACAGGATCACACGTCACAAGACCCGTAAGTCCGAACCAAACCCGTGTGCGGCTCAGTCTGCGCCAGCCGCACCGGCCACATAAAGCAGCACCGCTTGATGCGCGGCGGACAGGATCGCATCGGATTGTTGCGCCAGGGCGGCCAATTGATCGCGCGGGTCGCCAATTGCAACAACAGGTTCGACCGCATTGAGCGCCGATTTATATTGTACCCACGCTTTGGCCACCGTCTCCAACTGCTCGGCGACGGCATCCGTGGGCGGTGGTGCGATACCGGCATCGGTGTCACCCTGCCGCAAGTCCTGCAGCGATGCATCAAAGAGCTGTATCGTCTCTCGCAACTGCGCCGCGTTCTCTTGCGGACTGAGACCGGCAGAGACAAAACACGCCTCTTTCATCATTTTCTGGCTCAGCATCCGCTGGCGCCCAGCGACGTCAATGGCCCGTGCCAACGCGGGGTCCAGATCGCTGCTGCCATACAATTTCACAAACTCACCCACCGCGGCGTTCGACAACCGCAGGGCAGGCAGATTCTCGGCAAGGATTTGACCAATGACAACCGTGTGCAAGTCCCCCGCAGACAGTTGCAGGACCGCAGGCCCCAGTTCCCGCCACACGACGTCAACTTCGGCCAGTGCTGCACGCACCGTCGCGGATTGTGTCGGCAAGAGGTTCAATTCCGGATCACCGTGCACCAGCCCGTGCAGCGCCCGTTCAAAGTCCCCATGCGCACCTTGGGCCACCAGAATACGGTTTTCGCGGTCAACATTGATCATCACGAGGCAGGCCGCCGCCGTCATCCGCTGTGTCAGCATCCGCTGACGACCGGACAGGTTGATCTTTTGACGTGCCTGCACCGCCTCCTGATCGTCGGCCTGCGCTGCGGGCACAGCAACGGGGCCGCAGGACAAAAGAAACAGAACAAGCAGAAGACGCATGGGCACAACCTCAAGGTTGGCCGACGTGAATCACAAAATGACTAACGCTCCGTGACCAAACGACAATCCTGCGCCAATTTGCGCAAGTGCCGGACGAACAAAACGCGTGCGTTGGCGATCCCTGAAGGACTCGAACCCTCAACCTGCTGATTAGAAGTCAGCTGCTCTATCCAGTTGAGCTAAGGGACCGCTGGCCTTGTCATGCCGCAGCGCAGCCCACAGGGCAAGCATTCAGAGGGTGCGCGTCATAAAAACGCTCAACGGATCCGGGACGTAGTCGCCAAATGGCGGACAATACGTGAACCCGTGCGCCTCATAAAGCGCGCGTGCAGCCGCAAATTCCGGTGCAGACCCTGTTTCAAGGCTGAGACGTGTCAATCCTCGTGCCCGCGCCGCCTCGAACAATGCTGCCAAAACGGCGCGCGCCACCCCCCGGCCCCGCGCCTCGGCGGCCGTGTGCATGGATTTGAGCTCTCCATGGTCGGGCGCGATGACAGCCAGTGCACCAACACCCAGAACAGCATCGCCATCCCGCGCCGCATACAGGGCCACGCCCTTTTCCAGCAACGTGTCCGGAGCCATCACATGGCAGCTTTCCTCCGGAGAGGTTGCGCGCATCAAGTCGAAATGCCGCGTCAGCAACGCGGCGACATCTGCCCGTTCCGGCGTGTCCGGTGCGACGGTCAGTGCGTCCATGCACCGCGCCGGTTGGTGGCAAAGTTATCGCCATAGCCGCCGGGGCGGATGTTGGCCTTGCGCTTGTTCGGCTCCTGCACAACAGCGTCGATGCCATGCTCCTTGGCATAATCAACGGCCGCCGTCTTGGTGTCGAAATGCATCCGCACCTGGCTTTGCGTATCCGAAGACGACGTCCAGCCCATCAATGGGTCCACCGATCGCGCCTCTGCCGGGGCAAATTCCAGCACCCAATGCTTGGTTTTGGCCGTGCCAGAGGACATGGCCGTTTTCGCAGGTTGGTAAATACGTGCACGCATGACGATGGGTTCCCGATATAGCGCCGCCCTTATGCCAATCCTGACGCGCGCTGCCAAGCGGTCTTGATGTCTCAGGTGCGAATACCATCCACGCACTCAGGACAGGTTTGCAATGCACCGGTCACAGTCCATATTGCGTCCCATGCCGGACGCCGCTTCTCACATCGACTGGATCCTGCGCCATGGCCGGATGCGCGGCATGGAAGGGTTGACCCACGGGCTTGCGGAACGGCTGGTGGCGGATGGCATACCCTTGATGCGGTTGCGGTTTGGGATCCGCACCACCCATCCACTGACCGCCGCGGTCAGCGTCATCTGGGAAGCCGATGGTGGCCCGCCGGTGCAACAGGCCGCGCCGCTGGGATATGAGGGGCGGTCCACCTATATTGGCAGCCCGATGGAGATCATCGTCAACACCGGCGCGCCCTATCGCAAGCGGCTGTCCGCGCCCCTCACGGACGCCGATCACCGCGTGCTGCACGAATTGAAAAGCCAGGGCGCCACAGACTATTACGGCATGCCGGTCCCGTTCCTGAATGGCAATGGCGGGATGTTCATCGGCGTGAGCGATGCCCCGGACGGCTTTGCACAGGACGATATTGACGCACTCGACCGGATCAGCGCCGCCATGACCGCCATCGCCGAGGCTTACAGCAATCGCCACCTCGCCGAAGCCATCGCGACCAGCTACCTCGGGCCGCGCACGGGTCAGCGTGTGCTGGAGGGTCAAATCACCCGCGGCGACATCGAAACGATCGAGGCGGCGATCCTGTTCAGCGACATCCGCGGCTGGACCGCCCTGAACACAGATCATCCCGCGACAGAAGCACTCAAAGTGGCCAACCGGTATTTCGAAGTGATCTCGGACGCGGTCGACAACAATGACGGCGAAATCCTGAAATTCATGGGGGACGGCGTGCTTGCCCTCTTCCCAAGCGACGGAACACAGGACGGGCGGGTCATGGCCTGCCGACAGGCCATCGCCGCCGCCCATGCCGCCCACGGCATCGCGTCACTTGCGGAACTGCCTGTGCCGTTTGGCATCGGTATCCACTATGGCGCAGTGCTGTACGGCAATGTCGGTGCGCGCGAACGGCTCGACTTCACCGTGCTGGGCCACGCGGTCAACACGGCAGCACGGGTAGAAGCATGTTGCGCGCGGCTGGATGCACCGGTCCTGGTCTCGGACGTGGTGGCCAGATACGCGGGCACACCCACACGTCATGTCAGCACCGAGCAGCTCAAGGGGTTGCGCGATCCGATGGCGCTGCATGCTCCTGCCATTTCCTGACAGCATTGCCCTTGCGCGGAGGGGACACTGCGCCACATTAGGCGCATGGCATATGCACACACCGATTCCACCGAACCCGAAACATACCTCGCCAATCCGGCAGAAGATGTTCGCACCCGTCTGAAACTCGAAGGCGGCAAACGACTGGCGATGAACACCGAGTTCAAGCCCGCTGGCGACCAGCCCACCGCGATTGCGGAGCTGAGCGCTGGCGTCAACAACGGCGACCGGGATCAGGTGCTGCTCGGCGCGACCGGGACCGGCAAGACCTACACCATGGCTAAGGTGATCGAGGAAACCCAACGCCCGGCCATCATCCTCGCCCCGAACAAGACCCTCGCCGCGCAGCTTTATGGCGAATTCAAAGGGTTCTTCCCCGAGAATGCCGTCGAATATTTCGTCAGCTACTATGACTACTACCAGCCCGAGGCCTATGTGGCGCGGTCCGACACGTATATCGAGAAGGAAAGCCAGATCAACGAACAGATCGACCGCATGCGCCACTCGGCCACGCGGGCGCTTCTGGAACGGGACGACGTGATCATCGTCGCCTCCGTCTCCTGCATCTACGGCATCGGGTCGGTGGAGACCTACGGCGCGATGACGCAGGATCTGCGCGTGGGCAAAAACTATGACCAGCGCCAGGTCATGGCCGACCTTATCGCCCAGCAATATCGCCGCAACGATCAGGCGTTCCAGCGCGGGTCGTTCCGGGTACGCGGGGACAGTCTGGAAATCTTCCCTGCCCACCTCGAAGACCGCGCATGGCGCTTGTCGTTCTTCGGAGAAGAGCTGGAGAGCATCACGGAATTCGACCCCCTGACCGGGGAAAAGGCCGACACGATGGAGCATATCCGCGTCTACGCCAACTCGCACTACGTCACGCCGAAACCGACGATGAACCAGGCGATCATCGGCATCAAGAAAGAGCTGAAAATCCGGCTCGACCAGCTGGTGAGCGAAGGCAAACTGCTGGAGGCGCAGCGACTGGAACAGCGCACGAATTTCGATCTGGAGATGCTGGAGGCCACCGGCGTCTGCAACGGGATCGAAAACTACTCGCGCTACCTCACGGGCCGGGCACCGGGTGAGCCGCCCCCCACGCTGTTCGAATTCATCCCCGACAACGCCATCGTGTTCGCCGACGAATCCCACGTCTCCGTCCCCCAGATCGGCGGCATGTACAAGGGCGACTACCGGCGCAAGTTCACACTGGCCGAACACGGCTTCCGCCTGCCAAGCTGCATGGACAACCGCCCCCTCAAGTTCGAGGAATGGGACGCCATGCGCCCCCAATCCGTCTTCGTCTCGGCCACCCCCGCGGCGTGGGAAATCGAACAAACGGGCGGTGTTTTCACCGAACAGGTCATCCGTCCCACCGGCCTTCTGGACCCCGAGGTCGAAATCCGCCCCGTCGAAATGCAGGTCGATGACCTGCTCGACGAAGTGCGCAAGGTCGCCGCCGACGGCTACCGCACGCTCTGCACCACGCTGACCAAGCGCATGGCCGAGGACCTGACCGAATACATGCACGAACAGGGCATCCGCGTCCGCTACATGCACTCCGACATCGACACGCTGGAACGCATCGAAATCCTGCGCGACCTGCGCTTGGGTGCCTTCGACGTGCTGATCGGGATCAACCTGCTGCGCGAGGGGCTCGACATCCCCGAATGCGGTCTGGTCGCCATTCTGGACGCGGACAAGGAAGGGTTCCTGCGCTCTGAAACCTCGCTTGTCCAAACCATCGGCCGCGCCGCGCGGAACGCCGATGGCCGCGTGATCATGTACGCCGACAAGATCACCGGCTCGATGGAACGCGCGCTGGCCGAAACCAACCGCCGCCGCGCCAAGCAGATGGCCTATAACGAGGAACACGGGATCACGCCCGAGACGGTGAAGAAAAACGTCGAGGATGTGCTGGCGGGCCTCTACCAAGGCGACACCGACCAATCCCGCGTCACCGCCAAGATCGACGCCCCCGCAGGCGGCAACCTCCAAGCTGTCCTCGACGGCCTGCGCGCCGACATGCGCAAGGCGGCGGAGAACTTGGAGTTCGAAGAAGCGGCCCGGTTGCGGGACGAGGTCAAACGGCTGGAAACGGTGGATCTGGTTGTGGCGGATGATCCGCTGGCACGTCAGTATGCGGTAGAGAAGGCCGTGGACGACGCGCAGAAGGCATCCGGCCGTTCAACGGCGGGACGGGCTGGTCAACGTGGTGGGAATGTGAAGCGGCGGAAGCGGTAGATGGACCCGCCTACGCCGCGAGTCCATCATCTCAGCTTTTGTTCACGTTGTCTTTGGTCGAAGGATCGGGGTTGTCTCGAACATACTCCCGGCCTTTAATCCTTGCTACGTGATGATCAGGGTGTTCGCCGCGCTTAACTTCAGCAACAACGTTTCTTCGCGGTACATTCTTACGCGCACCAATATCGTAGTGTTCATTCCGCCCGTTTGGGCCGTCGTTTCGTCCCTTGATTTTACGCATGTTCATTCCATCCTTCGAATTGCATAGGTTGGACATGACTAAACCGCTGACCCGAAATGACTTCGGAAACACGCCCCTGGTTAATTGCTCCCAGTTTCGCCGAAATCTGAGCTTGGTTTAGCGGCGTATTTTCCCACAACCACTTTACTTGCGCCGCGATGTCATCGGTCATCTTCGGGCTTTTGTTCTTTCTTTGCGACATAGCGTCACCTTTCTCTCTAATGAGAACGGCTGCTTGACCTTGTCGACCCGAGCGTCTTTACTCGGAGTGCATACCGACGCACCGCAGCAGCCGTCCATTGGCTTTAGTTGCGGCTCCGGAATGAAACGCCGTCAAAGCCCGCCAGCTTTGGCGGCGTACCGATTCCATAGGCATGTTAACTGTGGGGTTGAATCTGTTTAGCGTCAATAGAAATATTGGGGCATCACCTGATGATACCCCTACGCTTCGCCCAAACGCACTTCAAATTGCGACTGGTGTCTCGTGTACGTCTACATATTGCGTTCGTCAACAGATTTACTCACAGGACAGTAAGAAAACTGTCAACATATAGTGTCAGATGTGTATTCCGAATACAAAAAATGACGTGGCAGTGGACTGATGATACACGCCCGGCGGCACCGCCGGGCAGCGCCCGACCTCCCCCCGGAGGGCGCTATTGGCGAGGACCCGCGCAGCACAAACGACATCTATGCTTGGAAGCGGTCACGCTGACCAAACCGGGCCAAGCGCCCTCCAGGTCGGGCGCTGCCCTCGTCATTTAACCCCAATTAAAAAAACGCGGCCCCCTCTCGGAAGCCGCGCCAAAATTCGTCAGCCGGGGCCGCAGCCCCGCGCTCGGCTCACACCAGAGCGATGTTCACCGCGCTCTCGCGGCCGTCGCGGCCTGCTTCGAGGTCGAACGTCACCTTCTGGTTGTCCGCCAGACCCGTCAGGCCCGAGCGCTCAACGGCAGAGATGTGGACAAACACGTCCTTGCTGCCGCCCTCAGGGGCGATAAATCCGAAACCTTTGGTGCTGTTGAACCATTTCACTGTGCCATTGGCCATGTGATGTCTTCCTTCAATAAATACCGCTCACGGGAATGCAGCGGTCCGGCGTAGGCGTCTTGATCGAGAGACTGGTCGCCGTGAGGAAAGTCAGAACATCGAGTAGAAAGGCTATGCACCGCTCCTGTGACAGCAACCCGGACGTTTCACAAGAAAAATCGTGCCCGCACGCGCGCTGTGCCCGGTGGCATTTCGCTCTATGTTCCAGGCATGCGCTGTCTGATCCTGCTTGCCCTGATGTCCGGACCCGTCTACGCGTGGGAGTTCACGCCGACCCCGCGCTGCACCCTGTTTCATGCCGAAGAGGGCGCGGAGGTTGCGGTGACTTATGACCATGCCACGGCGCTTTACGCCATCTCGGTGACAACGGAACAGGGCTGGCCCGCGGCACCTGCGTTCTCCATCCGGTTCGACGGTCCTGCGCCCAACACGATCTCTACCACACGTCACGGGGTACGTGGACAGACCCTGACCGTTACGGATGCGGGGTTCGGGAATGTACTCGACGGGATCGAATTCAACCGCACGGCCACGGCATTCACGCAAACAGCGGCCGTGACCGTGTCACTGGACGGAGCGGCAGAGCCGGTTCAGGCGTTTCGCGCCTGCGCCAGCGCCATCACGTCCTGAGCCTAGAAATCGAAGATGTCGTCGAGCATGTCGGCAAACCCGCCCCGGCGCTTTTTCTTGCGGCGCGGCGCCTCGTCATAGTCCTGGTACTCCGGCTCGGCATAGTCCTGTTGCTGCGGCGGAGGGGGCGGCGCGCTGTAGGCTGCGGACCGCTCAATGATCTTGTCCAACTCCCCCCGATCCAGCCAGACACCACGGCAGGCCGGGCAATAGTCGATTTCAACACCGCTCCGATCAGCAATCACGAGGGCAGTTCCGTCAATCGGGCATTTCATGGGGGACTCCTTGGGTTTTCCTGTTGATACGCAAGATGGGGCATCGCTCGGCGCTTGGAAAGTCACCAGTGACGGGTTGCCGCGTCTCCTTTGACGATGCCGGTCAGGTTGGGCGTGACCCATCCGCCGTAGAAATCGCCCGGCTGCGGTGTAACCCGAGCGTCGCCGACCCAGCAGGCATCCATCTGTCCCGGGTAGAACGCGAGAAAGCCGGACAGTGCCGCAAAGCCCGGCGTGGGCGTGCGGTAGCTCCACGCGGCGGCTTTGGCGACCGTCGCGCCTGCCGCGACGGTCCAATAGGATGCACGCCCCTTCCACTCGCAAAATGATCCGCCTGGTGCCGGGGTCAGGCGGGCGGTGACATCATCCGGCGGTATGTAATAGGTCGGCGCATGGTGGGTTTCCAGCACGCGCAGCGCATGGGTCGTATCCGCCACGATTTCGCCTCCGAGCAAGATGCGGAGCCGTTGAGGCACCGGTTCGAGCCGGGGCGGACGTGGATAGTCCTGAACGTTTTCTGTGGGAAGCTGCATCGCGGACCAGATAAGCCGCCACCCGGCTTCGACCAGCATAACCATTTGTTAACCAAGGTTGACCCAAATGGAACGCGGAAGGAGAGGAGATGCGGCGGACCCTGATGATCCTTGCCCTGCTATGGGTCACTCCGGCATGGGCAGGGGCGTGGTTGCGTGCCGAAGGGACCGGTTTTCTCGCGTCATCGTTGCTGCAGGACGAAAACGGGCGAACCGATGCTGCGCTCTATTTCGAATACGGTGTGCGGCCCAAATTGACCCTTGGTGTCAAGGCGGATGCGGACATGACTGCGGGAAGGTTGGGCGACGGAACGGCATTTGCATTTGACCGCCTGCCGATCCCGACAGCGGACAAGCCGTTCAAGCTGACCTATGATCTGGGTATTGGCGCGACGCTGGGCGCCGAAACCGACCCGCTCCTGCGCACCGGGCTCAGCTATGGGCGCGGCTTGAACTGGCGTGAACGCTCTGGCTGGCTGGCGTTGGATCTGGCCGTGGAATGGTCGCTTGGCGGCGCGGCACATACAACGAAATTCGACACCACGATTGGCATGGGGCTTACGGATACGACCAAGCTGATGATGCAGGTTTTTGTGAGTAACGCCGACAGCCGCACCACCGTGACACTTGCGCCATCGCTGATCTGGCAGCCACGCGAAAGCAAGCGCAGCTACCAGGTGGGTGTAGAAGCCGAGCGGGGCGTTGTATCCGTTCGCCTCGGTCTCTGGCAGGACTTCTAGCCGTCCATTCGGACAGTGGCACGAATTGTGCCACGCACCGCCGTCCCCCATTCCAGCGAAAACTGATCGTCGTTGGGCCCGATGCGCCCGCGCGCAACTGGCGCCTGGAACTGTTTGACGTTGCTGGAATTGCGGATGTCGGACGTGGCAACCACCGCATCCACCGACCGGCAAAATGCCTCGAACGGCAGCTGTTTGTTGGTATCAATCGTCCACGTCTGCGCGTTCGAATTCTGGCTGTACTGGATATGCAGCGGGTTGTGGGCCTGCTCCGTCACATTGTGGTAGGAATTGCCCTCAAAGTAGACGTCCTTGTTCCGGGTATGATCCAGATCGGCAAAGCTCGTATCGACAGACTCCGCACGGATGATGCTGCGGAAACGGTTGCCCGTCACCGACACACCGTTGAGGAAGTGACCCGCGGCAAAGGGCTTCACCACGATATAGGTGAACCATGGCGCGACGTCCCCGCTCAGGTACACGTTGTCGGCAATCGTCAACGCACTGAACGAGAATCCACCGGTAAATTCAGGTGTGGGGTCACGTTCGTTGGTCCACTCGATAAAGCAATTGTCGACATAATTCCCGGTGATCATCGACGCGGTAAAGTTCGTCTGCAGGATGATCCCCGCAGTCCGAACACCATTCGGAACCGCATCGCCCTGGAAGAAATGGTTGCCCTGGATCAGGTGGTTCTGCCCGTCGAGCACTGCCCAATGGCGGAACCGTGTGGCCCGGCAATCCTTGATCTTCACATCATTGGCATTCACGTTCATGCCGATGCTGACACGATCCGCAACGTCCAAAGGCTCTTCCGCAGACAGGAACTGGCAACGGTTGATCAGCATACCCTGACAGCCTTCGCCGATCGACGTGATGCCACGGTCCTTGGGGCGGCTGAAAAAGCAGTCCTGAAACTCCTTCACCGGTCCACCCGGCGACAGCAGAATGCCGCTGCACTTGCTGTTACACTGGAATTCGATGTCACTCATGATGAACAGCGACAGCGATGCAAAGCCCGAGAAGTCGAGCAGGTAATCGAACCGGCGGAAGGTGAACACCTGCGTCCCTTCCGCATCATAAAGCGGTGCGTTCAGCTCGATTTCCTGAGCGCCGACATTCTTGCTGCGCACATAGATCTCGCGGCCGACACCATTGCCTTGCACTAGCGATCCAACCGGGATGTTGGCCACGTTGGTGACATTGGTCAGCTTGCGGGGTTTCGACGCGGTGTAGGTCCCAAGACTGGAGGCCTCCACAGTGGACCAGTCATCGCCAACGGCCTCAATTTGACCGTTCTTGACCACGCGGCGGGTGGCAAATGTCGTCCGGTTCGGAACCGCGGCCTGCATGTCGATGGGTTCCGTAACTGCAATCCGGCGGCCTTCCAAATCAAGGCTGTCATGGTCGGAATTGTTCAGCAGCGCCTGAAACGCTTTCTTGAACCCAAGCGTCTCGTCGCCAAACGCTTCGATGTAGATCGGCAAGCCGTAGCCCTTGCGCAGAAGCAGCATCTTGTCATCCGGCATCGTGACGGTGCCTTCGAACTTGGCCAGGTTGTTGAACGCCACATCGTTGTTCAGACGGAACACCCCCTCCGGGATCAAAACCGTACGCCCGTCGGCTGCAGCATCCGCGGCGTCGAACGCCGCGCTGTCATCGGTGGTGCCATCACCGACCGCACCGAAATCGCGCACATCGACGACAGAAATCAAATCACCCAGAAACACTGACGTGATGTCTTCGATGATCAGATCATCAATGCGCACGACACCGCCATTCGGGCCGGTCAGATCAATGCCGAAATGCCCATAGACCGGCTCGGACCCCCAGACGAGATCCACGCCGCTGCGGTTGCCCGCGCCGACAATGGCCGAAACTTCCACAACAGACCCATAGCTGGTCAGCGTCACAGAATCGCCCGTGGTGTCCAACCCACCAACGGCAGACCCGTTTGACCGCGCCGCGTATCCCGCGATGCGAACCGACGGCAGGTTTCCGGCGATCGCCTTGATGCGTGCAGTAATGCGCAGGTAACAGCCCGGCAAAAGGGGCGTCTGTCCCATGTATCGCACCCGCGTCGTGGACGACGTTTTTTGCAACTCCAACGCGCCGCCGAAATCCTGATCCGCAGGGACAAAAGCTGCATTTGCCGCATTTTCATAGGTGTCCGAGCCGGGCGTACCGTCGCCGCTTGACCAGACATCCAAACCATTCGCAAAGGCCGGCGGCATAAAGAGCACGCCATCAGTGATCGCTTTGTTCATCCAAAAATCCCTTTTGTCACAGAGGTGTGGCGCGCCGCATCGCCGCCTGTCGCACCCAAGGCCGAAGACCCGGCCGTCGCGGGAGGGGGAAGTATCAACAAGGAGTTAACGGGTCCTCAGACCACCGCGCGGCGCAGACCCGCGCGCCGCAACATCCGCGACCAATTGACCATGACGTGCGCGCGGCCTTGGGTCGGGCAAAGACGCCACTTATCTGTGCTGTGACGCATTCCAATACGGAGGAGCGTGACCATGACCAACCGTGCCAAAGTCGTCATCATCGGTGCCGGGTTCGGAGGTCTCACAGCCGCCAAGGCGCTGAAACGTGCCCCGGTCGACATCACCATTCTCGACCGTCGCAATTACCACCTGTTCCAGCCCTTGCTCTATCAGGTTGCGACCGCCGACCTGTCGCCTGCGGACGTCGCATGGCCCATCCGCAGCATCTTCAGCCGCCAGAAAAACGTCTCCGTCGCCCTGACCGAAGTGACCGATGTCGATACCGAAAACCGTCAGGTGATCGGCGAAAGCGGGACGTTCGACTATGATTACCTGATCGTCGCCAGTGGGGCGCATCACGCCTATTTCGGCAAGCCGCACTGGGAGAAACACGCACCCGGCCTCAAGCGGATCGTGGACGCCACGGACATCCGCAAACGTGTCCTGATGGCCTTTGAGCGCGCCGAACTGACCGACGATCCGGCAGAACAGCAGCGCCAGATGACCTTTGTCGTTGTGGGTGGCGGACCGACCGGTGTCGAAATGGCCGGGGCCATCGCCGAATTGGCACACCACACCCTGGCCCGCGACTTCCGACGCATCAATGCGCGCGACGCCCGTATCATTCTGGTGGAGGCGGGAGACCGCCTGCTGAATGCCTTCCCGCCCGCGCTGTCAGACAAGGCCCGCGTGTCGCTTGAAAAGCTGGGCGTTGACGTGCGTCTCAACACGATGGTCGAGGATATTGACGCCCATGGCGTGAGGCTTGCCGACGGCATATTGCCGTCCGCCTGTGTGGTTTGGGGGGCGGGGGTGGCTGTTCCTGATGTCGGCCGTTGGCTGGGGGCTGACACGGACCGTGCGGGGCGCATCGTCGTGAACCCTGACCTGTCCGTGCCGGACGCGCCAGAGGTGTTTGTCATCGGGGATGCCGCGAAAATCCCATGGAAAGACGGGCAGGACGTGCCCGGCATCGCCCCTGCGGCAAAGCAGGGCGGCGCATATGTGGCCCGCCGCATCACCCGCGCCCTTAAGGGCGATACCCAAGCGGGCAAACCGTTCACCTACTGGCACGCGGGCAATCTGGCGACCATCGGACGTCATGCTGCCGTCATTGATATGGGACGCATTCACCTATCCGGGGTGATCGCGTGGTGGATCTGGGGGCTGGCGCACATCTACTTTCTGATCGGCGTGCGCCAACCGATCTTTGTCGCACTCAGCTGGTTCTGGTCCTACTTGACCTATGCCAAGGGCGCGCGGTTGATCACCGGCCCACGGCCCAAGACCACGACACCGCAAACCGCCGCGAAACAGGGCTAGGCGTTGACGCCCGGTGCCTCAAGCGGCTGCACCCCGGAGATACGCCAACCGTCCTCGGTCTCTGTCATGCTGTAGGCAAACAGGTGCGTCGTCCCAGCCGCATCTTCAATCCGCACGGTCTGGATAAACTGCCCCTGTTCCTGCCGCAGGTCGAGGAAATCGACCTCGGCCGGACGCCAGATCATCGGATACCCCCGCCGGACCATAACGCCAAAGTTTTCCGGCGTGCGGAAAATGCCCCGGATGTTGGGCGCCGCAAAGGTAAAGGCCCTCTCGAAATCATCGACTTTGAACGCCTCGATCTGGTCGGAAATTACGCCCTCGATCTCTTGGTCCTGCGCCGCCGCAGCGCCGACAAGCCCAATGGCCAGAAACAGTCCGAAAATCCATGCGCGCATCTGTAATCCTCCTCATTGTCAGAGAAAGGATAGGGCAAATGCCGCCCTAGACCAGTTCACCCGCCAGCGCCGCATCAATCAGCGCGATGGTTTCATCCACACCGTAAAGCGCAATGAACCCGCCGAACCGGGGGCCCTGGCTAGCGCCAAGAAGCACCTCGTACAGTGCCGTGAACCACCCGCGCAGCGGATCAAACCGGTCCCGCCCGACGGCATAGACAACCGATTGCAGGTCCTCGTCATTGATCTCGCCGTCATAGTCCACAAGTGCGGCACGCAACGCTTCGATCGCCTCGCGCTCGGCATCCGTGGGCAGCCGGTATACCTTTGCCGGTTTCACAAAGTCGTTGTAGTAGGCCACCGCATGACCCACCGCGCGGTCCATACCGGGATGGGTATCAGGCCCCGTGCCCGGCGCATAACGCTGGATAAAGCCCCAGAGCGTGTCTTTACTCTCGGCCTGGCTGACCGACGCGAGATTCAACAGCATCGCAAAGGGCACGACCATATCGCTTTCGGGCACGTCACCTGCATGGATGTGCCACACCGGGTTCGCCGCCTGCCCTTTTGCGTCCTGTCCCGCATAGGCGCGCAGTTGCTGGTGATATTCGTCCACCGCCTTGGGGATCACGTCAAAGAACATGCGCTTGGCCGTCTTCGGCTTTTGATACATGAAGTAGGACAGCGATTCCGTGCTGGCATAGGTCAGCCATTCGTCAATGCTGACCCCATTGCCCGACGATTTCGAAATCTTCTGCCCCTGATCATCAAGGAACAGTTCATAGGAGAAGTGGTTCGGTGGGCGCGCGCCAAGGGTCCGGCAGATCGCGTCATAGATCTTTTCGTTGGTGGCGTGTTCCTTGCCATACATCTCGAAATCAACACCCAGAGCGGCCCAACGCGCCCCGAAATCCGGCTTCCACTGCAGTTTGACGTTGCCGCCCGTGACCGGCAGCGTCATTTCCTCGCCCTCGGGCGTGTCAAAGGTGATTGTGCCCTCGGCTGCGTCCACATGCTTCATCGGCACATAGAGCACCCGCCCCGTCTCCGGATGGATCGGTAGGAAAATGGAGTATGTCGCCGCGCGTTCTTCGCGCAACGACTTGAGCATGATCTTCATCAGATCATCGTATTTCTCAACACAGCGCAGCAGGATCTCGTCAAACTGCCCCGAGCGATAAAACTCCCGCGCTGAGATGAATTCATATTCAAACCCGAACGTATCCAGAAACCGGCGCAGCATTGCATTGTTGTGGTGGCCAAAGCTCTCATGCGTGCCAAACGGGTCGGGCACGTCCGTGAGCGGCATCTGCAAATACTGCTCCAGCGCTTCCGGGTTCGGCACATTGCCCGGCACTTTGCGCATGCCGTCAAGGTCGTCGGAAAAACACACAAGCTTGGTGGGGATGTCCGAAATCGCCTCAAACGCCCGGCGCACCATCGTCGTCCGGGCCACTTCGCCAAAGGTCCCGATATGCGGCAAACCCGACGGGCCATAGCCCGTCTCGAACAGCACGTACCCCTTTTCCGGCGCCGCTTTTTCATAACGTTTCAGCAACCGGCGCGCTTCTTCAAAGGGCCAAGCCTTGCTTGTCATCGCAGCGTCACGAAAATTCGACATCGGGGTGTCCTAAACTCTGGCCCGGCACCATGCCGCGACCACCTGAACCGCACGGACATCCGCGCGATCCGGGCTTACCTATTGCGGGCGGTGCAAGGCGTCAATATTGAGGGGCAAACCCCTTTGATCAGGAGGGCAGCCCCATGTCCGAACTCGATACACATACCCTCACGCCCCAGGACGCGCTTGTCGCAGTGATGATCGCCGTGTCCGCCTCTGACGAAGACATCCGCACCGCCGAACTGGTCAAGATCAACTCGGCCGTAAACATGCTGCCGGTCTTCGCCGATTACGATGCGGACCGGCTGCAGGTGGTCGGGCAAGTCGTGTTTGACCTCTTTGAGCAAGAGGATGGGCTCGACGCGCTTTTCGGCCTGATCCGCGACGCCCTGCCCGAACGCCTATTCGAAACGGCTTATGCGCTGGCCTGTGATGTGGCTGCGGCGGACGGCACGCTCGAAGAAACCGAACTGCGCTTGCTCGAAGAAATCCGCTATGAGCTGGACATCGACCGCCTGCACGCTGCTGCCATTGAACGCGGGGCACGCGCCCGGCACGTCACGATCTGACAACCGGCTCTTCACAGGGGCAGGTTTTTGTCCCCGCCTGAGAATGGTGACACACAGAAACGCGCGTGTTGGCGTCGCCCCAACGCAGAAACGATGACAGTCTTAGGTCCAGATCACCGCGTCTGACCGGCATTAAGTCAAGCCGACACGTCCCGTTCCCACCCTTCATTTTGCACCGTCATTGATTGAATGATCAGGCGGTCCACACCATCCGCATCTAAATCTGATGTCGCTTGAAAGTCGGACACCCAGGCCTGGTGCACGACATAGGACAGCACCAATTGGCCCGCTTCATTGAACACGTCCAAGTTCAGATCCTTGCGAAAATCGCCGGCGTCCTGTGACCCCGAGATTTGATGTTCGAAAGCACCGTTCGCCCATGCCTCAAACCCGGAATCGTCGGATGTACCCCGCTCAAACCTGAGCGCCGCATACTCGGTCTGCCCCGACAGTTCTTTAGGTACGGACGGATCCGGGTCACCACGGCGGGGGCTCACTTGCGTGGGTCGCGACAGGCCCGAAACACCGGACATCCCCGCAACATAAACCCCGTCCATCTTAATCTTGAACCGGAAGTTGGCGTAAGGCAGGGTTGGGATATCGTCCATGTGATCAGCCACGCATGGGGCCCCTTTTTGCCGCACCGGATCAGGTGCTTGCCAGAGCTTACCCGCACCGCACCAGACCTGCCAAGACCCGGCGCAGCACACGCGCCAAACACGCAAATTTCATGACCTTTATGCACAAAAATGCTTTGCGCGACTCAATCGGGTTTCCTATACGAAACCCAGTCGCCAAGGCGGCCATGGGAGAGCGCGGACAGGTGTCCGCCGCCGAAGGAGCAACGCCCCGGAAACTCTCAGGCCAATGAACCGTGTCCGTCGCGCCTTTCATGGCAACGGTGACAATCTGGAGAGTGGTCGCGCCACACGGCACCCGGCCCACCGAAGGAGAAAGCAGCGCGGTGCGCTGTCAAGCTCTCAGGTCACGCGACAGATGGGGACGTTCTCCGGCATGGTGCCGGGCGCGTCCATGTCATCGCCGTGATTTTGGGAGGAAACCCAAATGACCCATATCGCTGTCATCGGCGCCGGTATCACCGGCATCACTACGGCTTACGCCCTTGCCCGCCGTGGCTTTTCCGTCTCGGTCTTTGACCGCAACCGCTACGCCGCGATGGAGACATCCTTTGCCAATGGTGGCCAACTGTCTGCCTCAAATGCTGAGGTCTGGACCCGGTGGGGCACGATCTTCAAAGGGCTGAAGTGGATGCTGAAATCCGACGCCCCCCTTCTGGTGAACCCGCGCCCGTCCTGGCACAAGTTCAGTTGGATGGCCGAGTTCATGGGCAATATCCCGGACTACGAACGCAACACGATCGAAACGGCACGGCTCGCCATTGCGGCGCGCGACCACCTCACCGGCTTTGCCCGCGAGGTCGGGTTTGAATTCGACTGCGAACAGCGCGGCATTCTGCATGTGTACAAGAAACAGTCCGAATTCGACCACGCCCGCCGCGTCAACGACCTGCTGTCACAGGCCGGCCTCGACCGCCGCGAGGTCTCCGCAGCGGACGTCCAGCGGCTGGAACCGGCTCTGAAAACCGACACGCTGGGCGGCTTCTATACACAAAGCGACTTCACCGGTGACATCCACCGCTATGCCCGCGCCTTGTCCGAGGGATGCGCACGGCTCGGCACCACGTTCCACTACAAATCGGACGTGACCGACATTCACCATACCAGCACCGGGATACGCCTCGACTGGACCGGCGGCACCGGCGCACAGCAACAGCATTTCGACGGCATCGTCATCTGCGCGGGCGTGGGCAGCCGCGCCATCGCTGCGCGGCTCGGAGACCGTGTGAACATCTACCCGGTCAAGGGATATTCGATCACCGTCAACCTTGATGACGCGGACAGCCAGGCCGCCGCGCCCTGGGTCAGCCTCCTCGATGACGAGGCCAAGATCGTTACCTCCCGGCTGGGTCGCAACCGCTTTCGCATCGCAGGAACGGCGGAATTCAACGGCTACAACCTCGATATCCGCGACGACCGGATCAAACCGCTGCGCGACTGGTGCGAGACGTTCTTTCCGGATGTCTCGACAGAACACTGCGTGCCTTGGGCGGGTTTGCGCCCCATGCTGCCGTCCATGATGCCCCGCGTCGGTCCCGGCACAAAACCGGGCGTCTACTACAACACAGGCCACGGCCACCTCGGCTGGACCCTGTCGGCGGCCACGGCAGAAGCCACCGCAGATATCATCGACACGAACCGCATGAAAAATGCAGCCTGAAATCCACCTTCATCTCGCTTGATAAACTCCGGGGGGTCTGGGGGGCTGGCCCCCCAGCCGGTCGGATCGGGGCACCCCGATCCGAACCTATTCAAGACCCGTAAAGCGCGCCCCAGCGTTCGATCAATTGCTGCTGCAAGGCCTTTGCACGCCGGTTCCAGCTCCGCGCACCCCGTGGTGCCTCCCGGTTTGCCTTGGCGATGCGCCCGCGGGTTTTCTCATCTGCGCAAAAAATCGCAAACGCCAATTCCGACCCATCCCGCGCCGTCATGTACCCCGCCAGCCCGGACACAAAGTTCAACGTCCCGGTCTTGGCATCCACTGCAATCGGGTGATCCTTGATCACGCGACGATTGGCATCCCGCATCGCAAAGGGTTTGAGGATCGGGCGCAGGCCCGAGGCCGCATGCACCTTGACCAGCGCGCGCACCATGCCATCCGCCGTCATCTTGCTGGCACCGCCAAGGCCCGAATGATCCACCAGCCGCGTGCCCGATGCGCCAAGCGACGCGCTGGCCCACCGGCTCATCTCGCTCGCAGATGCCTTGAGGCTCGCCACCTTGCCCGTTCGGGCCCGTGTGGCCGCCATACCCACCATTTCGGCGGTCAGGTTGGTGGAAAAGCGCAGCATGTCGCGCAGGATCACGCGCAACTCTCCGCTGCGGTGCACAGCCAATGCTGTACCAGACGGCGTACGCGCAACAACCTTGGGGGCTTTCAGCACGATCCCTTGCGCGCGCATCAATGTCTGGAACACGTCGCCCGCATAAAGCGCCGGATTGCGCACCGGCAACCAGCGCGATCCACCCCCACCCAGGGCACGGCGCGACACGGTCCAATCGTCCGTCCGTCCCCCGTCCTTGTAGGTGTAGACCGGCAAATCCCGGTTCACGATGGCCATAGTCGACGAATACACGGCAGGGCGGTACCGGTCTGACCGCGCATCCATCGTCACCCCGTACCCGTTGCCCGACCGCTTCCATTCGAAATGCACACGGTTGTAGTTCAACGCGATACCAGACACCGCCGGGCTGTACCCGACATGATCCGGCTGATCGCGGTCAATCGTCTTGGTATAGGGCAGCACACCTTCGGCGACCTTGAAATCACCGCGCACCTCGCGAATGCCCCGGTCTTTCAGCGCCTGGACCAGCGCGGCCAGCCCATTGGTGTCCAGCGTCGGATCACCCCCGCCTACCAGCACCAGATCGCCCTGAACCACGCCGTTCGACACCCCACCTGTGGCCACGACCTGCGTCGTGAACCGATGGGACGGACCAAGCGCGTTCAACGCATAAAGCGCCGTGATCGCCTTGGCCACGCTGGCCGGTGGTGTCCCCACCTTGGCATTCACCGTCTCCAGCATTTTGCCCGTACGCGGGTCGGCCACGGCATAGGCAACGCGCCCGCCAAGCTCGGCCCGCGCAATCAGCGTCTCCGGCCCGGCAATGGCCTTCTTGGCATGGCCTGCACCACGCACCACCGGACGCAAGGACGCGGCGGGCGGCGCGGCCATCACGGCCTGCGCGGCACCTGCACCCATAAACCCCAGAAACAATCGTCTCGAAACTCTGCGCACCATGGGCGCATCTAACCGCAGCACGATTCCGCGCACAACCGGGCAAGTGCCCCGCACCCATCACATTTGCGCCGGATCAGGCCCAATCACCAGCAGCGCGGATAGCGGTCGACGAATGCGGCGAAAGGGCCACGTTCACAAAACACCATGCAGGCGCATCCGCGCGGCCCAATCGCTGCGATGCGCGCCCCGAAATCCGGTATCGTTGATAGAGCCGGGCCGCAGGGCTCATCCGTGCCGAGATCCGGTCATTCGGACGCGCCAAAACACCCACGGGCACGGTCTCCATGATCCATGTCCAGTCCTGCCACAGGTGAAACTGCGCGAGGTTATCAGCGCCCATCAACCACACGAACCGCACTCCCGGATAGCACGCCATCAGACGCGACAGCGTCTCGGCTGTGTAACGCGTACCCAGCGTCCTTTCGATATCGGTGACCACCACGCGCGGGTCCTGCATCACCTGCCGCGCGCGCGCCATGCGACGCGCCAGCGGTGCAGGGCCGTGCGCCTTGAGCGGATTGCCCGGACTGACCAGCCACCAGACATGCGCCAGACCGAACCGTTTCATCGCCTCACGGGTGATATGCACGTGACCATCATGCGCAGGATCAAAAGACCCGCCCAACAGGCCGATCGTTTGACCGGGTCGAGCCAAGGGAAAACCATGGCGCATCACTCGCGCCCTCCTCGTGCCGCGGATCCGCATGCACCGGACTGTATCACGCGGCCCATGTCAATCGACCGGCTGTGCCACATCGCCCACTCGGATCAGGCCGGGCGTCACAACTTCGGCGCACCATCCGCCGTGCCCCCGCATCGCGGCATACCCTCCGTGCCCGAAAAACCGTTCCATCAGGCTGCACGGGGCGCAGATCGTCGTCACACGCAACACCGCACTGCCCACTTGCAACTGGCGCCCTTTGAGGCCCGCAAGGTTAAGACCCCGGATGCTGAGATTGCGGCGCAGCATCTCTGGCCCGACCGTATCGCGCCCCAGGAAGGAGGCGATAACCGCCAGGTGTTCGGCCTGTACCAGCGTGACCGCACGTTTGCCCTTGCGGCCCCGATCACCAGTCAGGCCGGCCTCGGTCACCTCCACATCGGGAACCGAGACGATCTCCGCAGCGCGGGCGGGTCGCAACCCGATCCACTCGACCGCGCCGGGTTGTACCCACCGCGCGATCATGTCATGCAATTCGCTCATCTTTCGTCGCGCGCCAATGCACGTTGCTCCAGCAAATCCAGCTCGGGCAGCTTATCCAGCGGGTAGTTTGAATGCAGGACCCAAACGCCGCCTTCCACTTCCTGTTCGAGCGGGCGGAGCGTCCCACCCGGAAATGCCCGTGTGCGCAGCGCCAGCACAACGTCTGACAGAACCGCGGGGTTGTCCCGGAAATACGCATGACCAAACCCGCCACGCACATCTTCGACGCGAATGAAATGCACCAGCGCTTGCTTACGCAACAACTGCAACTCACCCGGCAGAAAATCTTCGTCCCGCAACGCGCCCAAGCGGGTTGACCGGGTCAGGTAGGCCGACAGGCGCAGCGCGCCGTCACCGGGGTTGATATAAAGGTTGATCTGCTCGAACGCTTCGGAAAACCGCTCTGCCTGCAGACGCTGGCGCACGATATCCACGTCCAGATCAGGCGCCGCCATGATCAGCGTCCCGGTCTTGAGCACGTTCTTTGGATGCCGCCCCGATCCCCGCGCCTCGAGGATCAGCTCCCGCAGCGCCGTGGTCGCGACATCGGTGCCGCGCGAATGGGCGATGATGTCGATCTGCGCCACTTCGGGCATCTCGCTCAGCATCCGCAGGAATTCCTTGGTATGATGGACGGAAAAGGTGCCCGCATCACGATCCCGGAAATAGCCAAGAGGCCCTGCGCCATTGCCCGCAGGCCACGTGAACGCAATCGGGACAGAGCGCCGCCCCGCGAAATGCCACAGGTTCGCAACCGTGGTCAGCCCGTCTTCGAACTCGTTATTGAACCCGTGGATATAGACCAACAGCCGATCGTTGCCGGTTTGCCTGATTTGTTCGGCAATCTTGGCCTGAAAGGCACCCGCTTGCTGGTCATAAAGCGCCCGCACCCGGGGAAGATGACGCAATTGCCCATCAACGCGCTCATAAGCCAGCGGCGTGCCGTTGAACCGCACCAGTTCTTCAACCTCCGGCACCCACAGTGACGAAATGCTCCTGTCCGAATCCGCGCGTGTCCGTGCCAGCAGCTCTTGCCAATCAAGGTCCCTGCCAAACCGCACCTTCGCCTGACCAAACGCCATGGACGCAGACCGGTCCGACCCATAGCCGCCGTCCTCCGGCGCACGGTCCGTGACAAAGAAAATCCGTGGCTCAACCGTCCGCAAGGACGGGTGCACCCCCTCTTCGGCATAGTTCAGCCCCGTGCGGTACAGGTTTGGAGGCGGGGCAAGACCTATGCCCACCTGACATGCGGCCAGCGCAAGGAACACAAGGCTGATCAACGCGGTACGCATGATCACGGCCTCCCATTCCACAGATCACAAGTGGCGCCAGCATAGGCCCGCATTGTCTTCAAGAAAAGACTGGCGAGGGGCGACACCGTTCACAATGCGCGTCCCCTCGCCCATTGCCCTTGGCCGCACCGGGCGATACATCCTGCGCAAACCCGAATGAACCAAAGGGATCTCCCATGGCTGCCTACCAATTCGTCTACCACATGTCCGGCGTGTCCAAGACCTATCCGGGTGGCAAGAAATGCTTTGAAAACATCCACCTGAACTTCCTGCCCGGAGTCAAGATCGGCGTGGTTGGCGTCAACGGCGCCGGTAAATCCACCTTGATGAAAATCATGGCTGGGCTCGACAAGGACTTTACCGGCGAAGCCTGGGCCGCCGAAGGCGCGCGCGTCGGCTACCTGCCCCAGGAACCCAAACTGGATCCTGCCCTGACCGTGCGTGAAAACGTGATGCTGGGCGTGGCAGAGAAAAAGGCGATCCTTGACCGCTACAACGAACTCGCGATGAACTACTCGGACGAGACCGCGGACGAGATGGCCGCGTTGCAGGATCAGATCGACGCCGAAAATCTATGGGATCTCGACAGCCAGATTGATGTGAGCATGGAAGCGCTGCGCTGCCCGCCAGACGATGCCGACGTTACCACGCTTTCGGGTGGTGAGGCACGTCGTGTCGCGCTCTGCAAACTGCTGCTCGAAGCGCCGGAAATGCTGCTGCTCGACGAGCCGACCAACCACCTTGATGCGGAAACGATCGCGTGGCTGCAACAGCACCTGATGGACTACAAGGGTACGATCCTGATCGTGACCCACGACCGCTACTTTCTCGACGACATCACCTCGTGGATCCTAGAGCTGGACCGCGGCAAGGGCGTGCCGTGGGAAGGCAACTATTCGAGCTGGCTGGAGCAAAAGGCCAAGCGCCTCGAACAGGAAGCGCGCGAAGACAAGTCACGCCAGAAAACCCTCGAACGCGAGCTGGAATGGATGCGGCAGGGTGCCAAGGCGCGTCAGGCCAAGTCCAAGGCCCGGATCAACGCTTATAACGACCTCGCCGAACAGTCCGAGCGCGAGAAACTGACCCGCGCCCAGATCGTGATCCCCAACGGCCCCCGTCTGGGCGGCAAGGTGATCGAGGTGCAGAACCTCGCCAAGGCAATGGGTGACAAGCTGCTGGTCGAAGACCTCAGCTTTGCGCTGCCCCCCGGTGGCATCGTCGGGGTGATTGGCCCGAACGGCGCGGGTAAATCCACCTTGTTCAAGATGCTGACGGGTCAGGAAACGCCTGACGCGGGGTCTGTCGAATTGGGCGATACTGTCGAGCTCAGCTATGTCGATCAGTCCCGCGATGATCTGGCCGACAATGAAACCGTGTGGGAGGCGATCTCGGGCGGGGCGGAAATCATCGAGTTGGGCGACGCGCAGGTCAACAGCCGCGCCTATTGCTCGTCGTTCAACTTCAAGGGCGGGGACCAGCAAAAGAAGGTGTCGCTGCTGTCGGGTGGTGAGCGCAACCGCGTCCACATGGCGCGCCTGTTGAAAGAGGGTGGCAACGTGCTCTTGCTCGACGAGCCGACAAACGATCTGGACGTGGAAACATTGCGGGCGCTCGAAGACGCTTTGGTCGATTTCGCAGGCTGCGCCGTGGTGATCTCCCACGACCGCTTCTTCCTCGACCGCATTTGCACGCATATTCTGGCGTTCGAGGGCGATGCCCATGTGGAGTGGTTCGAGGGGAACTTCGAGGACTACGAAGAAGACAAAAAACGCCGGTTGGGGCCAGATGCCCTTGAACCCAAAAGGCTCAAGCACAAGAAGTTCGCCCGTTGAGTTCTGCGCAGTGAAACTCAACGGGTGCGAGGCAGCGCCCGCACAACGGGCGCGTTCGCACCCAGTTGAGAATAGTGCGCGCAGGATGCCAAGCGGACTTCTTGTTCAGGCTTTTGGGTTCAACGCGTGCGCAAAAACTTGTTTGCCTTACAAACGCGCGTAGCGGCATTCGGTTGCGGTTGGCGCACTATCAGCGGCTACCGCTGGTGATATTTCTCTGAATTGCATTCAAGGTTAGCAAGTAATTGCCAACGCGCGTGGCAGAAGCGCATCGTTACTTGGCTCATGGAGCTTCCTGTCTGTGGCAAGGCTTCAGCTGCTAGGAAACCGTGCAATGTGTGAGGTCGCCGATGATTTGGAACGTGAAAGAAAACAAGGAAGATATCTTAACTGCGTTAAACGAAGGCGCGGAAGCCAGTGACAATTTTTTGGCCATGGCGTGTGTTGGCGCCGCATTTTGCCAGATATCAGTCTTCGAAAACCTAGTGGGCGCTCTTGTTTTGACCTCCAAAGCAAATTTGAAGTCAAAACTGCGGATGAGCGATCTCGACGCCGCTGAACTGTTTCGCGAAAAGCACTCACTGGTTTCAAAATCTACGCTCGGTCAGCTAGTACGAGTTATGGAGGATAATGGGTTGGTTGGGCGTGACCTTGATTACTTGAAGGCAATTGTCGAACTTCGAAACTCATTTATGCACAGATTTATGGACCAGGTTCCTTTACCTGGAGACTGGCAGAGGTACGGGTACACTTTGGAAGAGTTTTCTCGGTACACCCGTCACATCATTCGGCATGTTGCGTTTGCCGAAAACCAGTTTTCAAAGATTATGATCCGCCACGGGTTGCTAGCCGGAAATTTTGGCGACTTCGGTGACCTCCTCTGGAACCCAGAAAGCGAATACGCAAACTTGATCACATCGCAACTGACAAAAAACTAGCTTGTTTTGCAACCATACACAAAATGGAGCCTCAGCCCCCCCGCCCGTGAGACAGAGGCTATCTTGCAAACGCTCCCGTAAAACGTTTGAGGCCGCAGAGGACTTTCGTCACAAAGGTGAATATGTCGCTCCCTCCTGTGAGGGCGCTTCTTGCGCATCGTTTCACGATACACTGTCAGCCACGCGATTGCCTTGCAATCGCTCAAATCGGAGGTGGAGAAACCGCGGAACGTTTCCACAAGGCGCAAAAAAGGCCGCCCAATCGGCGGCCCTTACAGAACCGGATTAGCTCAGTTCACAACAAATAATACCACACCATCACCGGCGGCAGGGCACATGCAAAGGCGATCATGAACAGCTTGGCCGCGTGGCTCAACTTGCCAAACACACCATCCCCGAGCGACCCTTCGCCCCAACCCATCGCGGCCGACATCACCACATAGCCCTGACGCTCCGTCTCCACCTGCGACGCCTGCACGGACCGCATCGCGGCCTCATACACGGCATCCTGACGGGCCTGTTCATCAAGGTTGGGTTGCAAGTTTTCCATACGGGTCATTGGGCGCACTCCTAGATTTATGAACTAGATGGCGCGGCACGACGCCATTTCCAGCCCGGGAATGAAAAAAGCCGACCCAGTAGGCCGACTTTTTCCGATTGTACGGGTGGACCGCTTACTTCAGCGCCTTGTCCGTGATGACATGCGTCCATGCGCCCTCGGGTGCGGCCGTGATTACCGGATCAGACCCACCCGCCAGCAACGAGGCCACCGTGCGTTCGTAATCCGCCTCGACCAGCGCCCCGTTGGAACCAGCCGTCAGCTTGGCAACCTCGCCCATCATCCGCTTCTGGTGCTTTTCTGTCTGCGCGCCGGTTTCATCGTATTCCAGCACGATTTCCGCGGCCTCATCCGGGTTCTCCTCGGCATATTTCCAGCCCTTCATGGAGGCGCGTACAAAGCGGACCATCTTGTCCTCGAACGCAGGGTCGGCAAGGTTCTCCTCAAGCACGTAAAGCCCGTCTTCGAGCGTCGCGACACCGTTGTCTTCGTATTTGAACACGGTCAGATCCTCAGGCGTCAGGCCCGCATCAATCACCTGCCAGTATTCGTTATAGGTCATGGTCGACACGCACGCCGCCTGCCCGTTCAGGATCGGATCCACGTTGAACCCCTGCTTCAGCACTTCGACGCCTGCATCGGACCCATCCGTCGGCAGGCCAAGCTGCGACATCCAAGACAGGAACGGGAATTCGTTGCCAAAGAACCAGACGCCCAGCGTCTTGCCCGGGAAGTCCGCCGTTGTCTCGACGCCTGCATCCTTGCGGCAGGTCAGCATCATACCCGACGATTTGAACGGTTGCGCAATGTTCACCATCGGCAGGCCCTTTTCACGCGCGGCAAGAGCGGCGGGCATCCATTCGACGGTCACATCCGCGCCACCACCGGCCAACACCTGTGTGGGTGCGATATCCGGGCCGCCCGGCTTGATCGTCACGTCGAGGTCTTCTTCGCCGTAGAACCCCTTTTCCAGCGCCACGTAATAGCCTGCAAACTGCGCCTGCGTGACCCATTTCAGCTGCAGCGTGACATCGTCCGCCGCCATCGCCCCTGTCGCCGTCAGTGACAGCGCCGCCAGTGTTGCCTTGATCTTCATCATACCCTCCAGGTTGGTTTTCATTATCCCCGTTGCGACGGGTGCCAGAACGTCACGATGCGTTCGATGAACGCCACCGTACCGTAAAGCGCCGTGCCCGCCAAAGCGGCCACCACGATTTCAGCCCATACAAGATCGATGGACAAGCTGCCGACACCGGTTGAGATGCGAAACCCCATCCCCCGCGTCGGCGAGCCGAAATATTCAGCAACGATGGCCCCGATCAGCGCCAGCGTCGTTGCAATCTTCAAACCGTTGAACACAAACGGCATCGCGGCCGGCAGGCGCAGGCGCAACAGCGTCTGCCAATAGCCGGCGGCATAGGTCCGCATCAGGTCCCGCTGCATCGCGGAGGCTTCCTGAAGGCCCTGCACAGTGTTCACCAGCATCGGAAAGAACACCATGACCACGACCACTGCGGCCTTGGATTGCCAATCAAACCCGAACCAGTTCACAAGGATCGGCGCAATGCCGACAATCGGCAGGGCCGCCACGAAATTGCCAATGGGCAAAAGCCCGCGGGTCAGGAACCGCGATCGGTCGATCAGAATGGCCGTCACAAACGCCGCCAGCGTGCCGATGACAAACCCGCGCAAGGCGCCCTTGATCACGGTCTGCTGAAAGTCGATCCAAAGGATATCTGTGGACGCCAGAAAGGTCGCCGCAACCGTCGACGGCGGCGGCAGGATCACGGGCGACACGCCAAAGCCGCGCACCAGCGCTTCCCACATCGCCACCAGCGTCAGGCCAAAGACAACGGGCACCGCAATGCGCACCACGCGCAAACCACCCCACCGCGCCAGCCAGATGTTCAACGCCCACCCCGCGGCCCAGATCAACACGGCGACCAGTACCCAGTTCATGACAACCCCATCCGTTTGAGCGTCACGCGCTGCACCAGATCAAGCAGGGTCACCAACCCCCCCGCCAAAACAGCAGCCGCAAACAGTGCAGACCAGATCGCAAGCGGTGTTCCAAATTGATCCCCGATCAGGATGCGCGCGCCCAATCCCGAAATGGCGCCCGTCGGCAGCTCACCGACGATGGTCCCAACCAACGCCGCCGCAATCCCGATCTTCAGCGATGTAAACAGATAGGGCAGCGACGCCGGCAACCGCAGCCGCAGAAAACTTTGCAAGCCGCTCGCGTTATAGGTCCTGAGCAGATCCAGTTGCGCCGGCAGCGGCGCGCGCAACCCCTTCACCATGCCCACCAGCACCGGAAAGAAACACAAATAGGCCGAGATGATCGCCTTGGGCAGACCGCGCCCCTCAACCCCCATCTGGCTCGACAACACGATGATCATCGGCGCCAGCGCCACAATGGGAATGGTCTGACTAATGATCGCCCACGGCATCAGGCTCAATTGCGCCGTGCGCGAATACACAATCGCCACAGCCCCGATGATCCCAAGCGTTGTGCCAAGCGCAAAGCCCCACAGCGTGGACTGCAACGTGATCCAGCCGTGATACAGCAAACCGCGCTTGGACCAAGGCCGCCCCTTGGCCACCATCGCCCCTGTCGTCTTCCACAGCTCCGCGCCAACTTGCTGCGGTGTCGGCAACCGTGGCCGCTCCAGCCCATAGCCCACGCCCACATGGTCCGCATTGTCCAGCATCAACCGCCACACGGACACATCCCGCCGCTGCACCGATCCTTCCGGTACGACAACCGCACCCGCGCGCTCCACCTGATCGAGCGCCACACGCACATTCATCGGCGCCACCGCCAGGTACCAGATACCGACAATCACAGCCAACACAGTCAGAACAGGCAAAGCGGCGCGCATCACATCCCCGTCTCTGTTCCAGAAAAATCCCGGGGAGCGCGAGGGGCTGGCCCCTCGTTCCCGCACCCTCCGACAACGCAAAGGTCAGTCATACGCATGCCCCGCCCGCAACCCGTCCCGCACCCGGTGCGCGATCTCGAGGAATTCCGGGCTTTCGCGGATGTCCAGCGGCCGTTCCCGCGGCAGTGTGCTCTCGATCACGTCCGTGATCCGCCCGGGCCGCGGTGACATCACCACGATCTTGGTGGACAGATACACCGCTTCCGGGATCGAGTGCGTGACAAACGCAATCGTCTTCTCTGTCCGCGCCCACAGCTGCAAAAGCTGCTCGTTCAGGTGATCCCGCACAATCTCGTCAAGCGCACCAAAGGGCTCGTCCATCAGCAGGATATCCGCATCAAAGGCCAAAGCCCGCGCAATCGACGCCCGCTGCTGCATGCCACCGGACAGCTGCCACGGAAACTTCTTCTCGAAGCCGCTGAGCTCCACCAGCTCCAGCACCCGCGCCACCCGCTCCGCGATATCCGCCTTGGCATAGCCCATGATCTCCAAGGGCAAGGAAATGTTTCGCCCAATCGTCCGCCAGGGATAAAGCCCCGCCGCCTGAAACACATATCCATAAGCCCGCGCCTTGCGCGCCTCTTCCGGCGTAGTGCCATTGACGGTGATCGTGCCCCCGGTGGGCTGCTCAAGATCGGCCATGCAGCGCAAAAACGTGGTCTTGCCACAGCCCGACGGGCCGATGAAAGACACGAAGTCGCCCTTCTCAATGTCCAGCGACACACCCTTGAGCGCATGCACCGGACCGTCATTGGTTTGAAAGGTCAGGTCGAGGTTCTGAGCCGTGATCGCTTTCATAGAAACGTTCCTTCGGCAAACTGCGTCAGCCCACGCCAATTCGACTTTACCGGTGACCGTTTGCGCGGATCCCTTAAACCCAACTCACGCAAATGAAAGCTGCCTTTCCCATAGTTGCAGCCCGCGCAGGCGATGACCATGTTTGACAAGTCGCTGGTCCCGCCAAAAGACGCGGGCAAGACATGTTCATATTGGAGCCAAAGTGCTTGAAAAGCAGCGTGTTGGCTCGCATTGGTAGACCCCCAAGGCAGAGCCTCCGGATAGATAGTTCTGATGCGGGTTCTGACTTCGCCGGGAATGACAGGAAGCTGGCAGTACTTACAATGATACCCGTCCCGCTCAATGAGCGCGCGCTTCACTTGTCGCCCTGGCATGCGATCTTTCGCTTTGTCTTTCTTCGTAGGCAGGCCATTTACTTTGCGCCAACGCAAGTAGTGCGCTCTTTCTGGAAAGCGCCTGGATGACCCCCACAAAGAGTCGATGTAGGCCCGTACTTCGCGCACGTTCGTGCTTGCAATCAATTGGCTGGCTTTTTTTGGCTGGTTGGCCAAATGCAAATCAACAGCACGGGCAAGGTTTCGTGCTGCGGCCAGTACACATTCTTGAGGCACGCGCAGGCAGTCGCGATCCTGCCAATAGTCTTGAGAAGCTGGATCAGACATCAGATCCCGGCGGGTATATTCAACGGATCGCGCTCGATCATCTTGGGTGCCGTCAACGCCTTCCACTTGCTCAACGCTTGAGACGCGGACGAGAACGCAGGCCGCGGCACAAACTTGCCCCGTCCCGGGCTGGGTTGCGAATTCTGACCCCAGGCCCAGATCACCTCGCCACGACTCAGGGTATAGCGGCTCTGCGCCTTCACCTCGAACCCCTCGAACACGTTGTAATCCAGCACCGAATGGTGGTTGGCGGGTGAGATTGTCTTGGTGATCTTGGGATCCCACACCACGATATCGGCATCCGCGCCCTCAACAATCGCGCCCTTCTTGGGGTATATGTTCAGGATCTTGGCCACATTGGTTGACGTACAGGCGACAAATTCGTTCGGCGTCAAACGCCCCGTCTCCACCCCTTCGGTCCACAGCACAGCCAAGCGTTCCTCCAGCCCGTTCGACCCGTTGGGAATGATCCGGAAATCATCGCGGCCCGCCCGCTTCTGATCGGTGTTGAACGCCGCATGATCCGTTGCCACCACCTGCAATGACCCCGCCTGCAAGCCTGCCCAAAGCGAATCCTGATGGTCCTGAGACCGGAAGGGCGGCGACATCACGCGCCGTGCGGCATGGTCCCAATCTTTGTTGAAATACTCACTCTCATCCAGTGTCAGGAACTGGATCAGCGGCTCGCCATAAACGCGCATCCCCTTCTGCCGCGCGCGCCGGATTGCCTCATGCGCCTGCTCGCAGGACACGTGCACGATGTAGAGAGGTACGCCCGCCGCATCCGCGATCGTGATCGCCCGGTTCGCAGCCTCGCCCTCGAACTCCGGCGGGCGGGAATAGGCATGACCCTCCGGCCCCGTAATCCCCTGATCGAAATACTTCTGCTGCATCTCGGCGACAAGGTCGCCGTTCTCGGCATGCACCATCGGCAGCGCGCCCAATTCGGCACAGCGCTTGAAGGACGCGAACATCTCGTCATCCTCAATCATCAAGGCGCCCTTGTACGCCATGAAATGCTTGAAGGAATTGACGCCCATATCGACGGCATCCTTCATCTCATTAAAGATGCTCTCGTCCCAACCGGTGATCGCCATGTGATAGCCGACATCGGAACAGATCTGCGGCGCGGACTTGCGGTGCCACTCGTTGATCGCGTTCTTGATCGACCCGTCGGCCCCGGGCAAACAGAAATCCACGATCATCGTGGTCCCGCCCACAGCCGCCGCCCATGTACCGGACTCAAACGTCTCCGCCGCCGTCGTGCCCATGAATGGCATCTCCAGATGCGTGTGCGGGTCGATCCCGCCGGGAATGACATAGGCTCCTTCGGCGTCGATATACTCGTCGCCCGTCAGATCTTCGCCGATCTGCTTGATGGTCTCACCTTCCACCAGCACATCCGCCTTCCAGGTCCGGTCCGCCGTACACACCATGCCGCCCTTGATCACCTTGCTCATGTCATCTCTCCTGTCTCAGCCATTTCTCTTGGCCAAAAAATACCACGGGGTCTGGGGCAGAGCCCCAGCCGGCGCTGCAACACAGATCGCCGTCACACAGATGCAAAACACCCCAATGCCGGCCCATGCACGCCAATATCCAAAGGCCCAAAATCACTCTCCACACACAGCGCGAAATACCCCGCCCGCGGCAGGTAGACCACGCGATACGCCCCGTCCGTGCGCGTCACAGTCCAACAGCGTTGCACCATACCCCCGCTGAATTGGACGGTCGTCTCAAACGGTTGCACCAGAGCATCGGCAAAGGCGTCCGCCGTCGCCCGGTCCGTCGGCGTGAGACGCGGCGCGTCCTGCACCTCTGTCGCGACCATGTCTGCAATCCGGTCCGCCAGCGAGAGCTCCGGGTCAATCACCCAACAATCTCCGCCGTTTCAACCACCGCATGCATCAACACGTCTGCTCCCGCTGCGGCCCACTCTTTGGAAATCTCCTCGGCCTCATTGTGGCTCAGCCCGTCGACGCATGGGCACATGACCATCGCTGTCGGCGCCACCTGATTGATCCAGCACGCATCATGCCCCGCACCCGAAATGATGTTCTGGTGGCTGTACCCCAACCGTTCCGCGGCGGATCGTACCGCCGCGACGCAGCCTTCGTCGAAGGCCACAGGATCAAACCCGCCCACCTTTTCAAAGCTGATGGCCAGCCCCATGTCGTCCGCGATCTTCTGCGCTTCAACGCGCAGCCGCGCCTCCATATCCTCGATCACACTCAACTCCGGCGACCGGAAATCGACCGTGAACACCACCTTGCCCGGGATCACGTTGCGCGAGTTCGGATAGACGTCGATATGCCCCGCCGCCCCGACCGCGTGCGGCGCGTGGCTCCACGCGATCTCGTCCACTTTTTCCAGCACCCGCGCCATGCCCAGCCCCGCATTCTTGCGCATCGGCATGGGGGTCGAGCCGGTATGGCTGTCCTTGCCCTCAATCGTCACCTGCGTCCACGACAGGCCCTGCCCATGGGTGACAACGCCGATGTCCTTGCCTTCGGCCTCCAGAATGGGGCCCTGCTCGATATGCAATTCAAAGAATGCGTGCATCTTGCGCGCGCCGACCTCCTCATCCCCGCGCCAGCCGATACGCTGCAATTCGTCGCCAAACTTCTTGCCCTCGGCATCGACACGGTCATAGGCCCAGTCCTGCGTGTGGATGCCCGCAAACACGCCCGAAGACAGCATCGCAGGCGCGTAACGTGTCCCTTCTTCGTTTGTGAAATTCGTGACAACGATGGGATGTTTGGTCTTCACATCCAGATCGTTCAGCGTCCGAATGATCTCCAGACCCCCGAGCACGCCCAGCACCCCGTCATACTTGCCGCCCGTCGGTTGTGTGTCCAAATGCGACCCCACATAGACCGGCAGCGCGTCGGGATCCGTGCCCTCACGCCGCGCAAACATGTTGCCCATCTGGTCAAGGCCCATGGTACATCCGGCAGTCTCACACCATGCCTGAAACAGGGCGCGGCCCTCGGCGTCCTCATCCGTCAGGGTTTGCCGGTTGTTGCCACCCGCCACACCCGGACCGATCTGGGCCATCTCCATCAGGCTGTCCCACAGCCGGTCGCCATTGATCCGCAGGTTTTCACCAGGTGCCGCCATAAGGGTATCCTTATTCAGGTGCCGTAAACTTTTGACCATTTGGTCAACGTAACGATTGCCACCGGTCGCCGCCCTGTCAAGAACTGGTTTGACCTGAATCGCTGTTGAGTTAAGCAATTGCACAGACTTGCAGCACAGAACCGAAAGGTCCCGATGTCCCAGGACACAACGCCCAAGGCGCCAAGCCGCATCCAGCTGCGCAACCGCCGCCGCATTCTGGACGCCGCATTGGATGTGTTTGCAGACCACGGCTATCGCGGGGCCACGCTGGATCAGATCGCCGAAGCGGCGGGTTTGTCGAAACCGAACATCCTCTACTATTTCTCTGGCAAAGAGGATATTCATGTCACCCTGCTCAGCCAGTTGATGGAAACGTGGCTCGACCCGCTGGTTGAAATGGACAGCGCGGGCGATCCGATGACCGAACTGCTTGGCTATGTGCAGCGCAAGCTGGACATGGCGCGCGAACTGCCCCGGGAAAGCCGCCTGTTCGCCAACGAAATCCTGCAAGGCGCACCTCGGATGGAACCGCACCTGCGCGCGGACCTCAAACCCCTGTTCGATGAAAAATGCGCCGTCATTCAGGCCTGGATCGACGGGGGCAAACTCGCCCCCATCGACCCGCGCCACCTGATCTTTGCGATCTGGGCCACCACCCAGCACTATGCCGACTTTGGAGCGCAAATCCGCGTGCTGCTCGATACCGACGACGCCGCACCGGGTGCAGACACGTTCCTGCACACATTGTTCCGCAATCTGCTGCGCCCCGGAAATTAACCATTCTTTACGGTTTGTCGGATCGTAAAGGTTTTGTTCACGTATGGCGCGCTACTCATTTTCCCGGGTGCGGGGCGTAAGAACCGTGAGTGAGCAATGAGTTTGATTTCAATACTGTCACCGGGTGTACCATCATCCGGTCAATCGGGTGCGCAGAACAATAGCGCAGCCGAAACAAAAACCGATGACACCTCCGATGCCCGGAGCACAGACACATCGACCGAACAAAACAGCGGCGTCGGACAGACACAGGATACCAGCCCCCCGGCGCAGACCACAGGCACCACCGAAAGCGCGCCGGCTACGTCGTCTGGCGCAGGGACCGACACGACCGCAGCGGCCCGGTTCGACGCACCAGCCGCCCCTTCGCAACCCGTGGCAGAGACTTCCGCCAAGTCAGCCGTAGAGGCTGAATTGGCCTTGGCGGACACGGGCGACAGTGCCGATCTGTCAGAAGCCGACGCCCGGCGCATGGCCGAGGCCGCACAGGCAAAGCAACGCTTTGAGCTTTTGCTGGAAACCGTGCGCGCGCCGGTCGAAGCGCCCAGCGTCGCCGCACCCACCGCTGCACAGGCAGAGGCTGGCCCGACGGAAACCGAAGGCACGCCCGTCTAAGGCGCGCACCCCTACTCGGCGGCTGTGGCCGCCGGGTTGTTGGGATGCGTGGTCCAGTTCGCGTATTCCTCGACCGGCTTGCCGGTGCGTTCATCCGTGGCACCCATGGGCAGCTCTTCCATCGTGATGCACCCGTCCACAGGGCACACGTTGACACACAGATTGCAAGCGACGCACTCCGCGTCGATCACCTCGAACGTCCGGTCTTCGGACATGGAAATCGCCTGATGCGAGGTGTCCTCGCACGCGGCATAGCACCGCCCGCACGAGATGCAGGACGCCTGATCAATGCGTGCCTTGGTGACATAGTTCAGGTTCAGTTGGTTCCAGTCGGTGACATTTGGCACCGCACGCCCCACAAGGTCATCAAGGCCGATCTGTTTCTCGTCCAGATATTCCGACAGGCCCGAAATCATCTCCTGCACGATCTTGAACCCATAGGTCATCGCGGCGGTACACACTTGCACGTTGCCCGCCCCAAGGGCGAGGAATTCGGCAGCGTCTTTCCATGTGGTCACGCCACCAATCCCGCTGATTGGCAGGCCGCGCAGTTCCGGGTCGCGCGCAATCTCCGCCACCATATTCAGCGCGATAGGTTTGACCGCAGGCCCGCAATAACCCCCATGCGCGCCCTTGCCGTCAATCGTCGGCTCCGGCGAAAACAGGTCCAGATCCACGGACGTGATCGAGTTGATCGTATTGATCAGGCTCACCGCATCCGCGCCCCCGGCATGAGCTGCCGCCGCCGGTTTGCGCACATCCGTAATGTTCGGCGTCAGCTTCACGATGACGGGCATCCGCGTGTGTTTCTTGACCCACCGCGTCACCATCTCGATATATTCCGGCACCTGCCCCACGGCCGAGCCCATGCCGCGCTCCGACATCCCGTGCGGGCAACCAAAGTTCAACTCGACCCCATCCGCACCCGTCTCTTCCACAAGCGGAAGAATGCGCGCCCACGGGTCTTCCTCGCAAGGCACCATCAGGCTGACGACCATGGCACGGTCGGGGTAATCGCGCTTGACCGCCTTGATCTCGCGCAGGTTCACCTCCAGCGGGCGGTCCGTGATCAGTTCAATGTTGTTGAGGCCCAGCAACCGCCGATCAGCGCCATAAATCGCGCCATACCGTGGCCCGTTGACGTTGACGACCGGAGGCCCCGCCTCGCCCAGCGTCTTCCACACGACGCCGCCCCAGCCTGCCTCGAAGGCGCGGCGCACGTTGTATTCTTTATCCGTAGGCGGGGCGGAGGCCAGCCAGAACGGGTTTGGGCTCTTGATGCCAATAAAGTCGCTTTGCAAATCCGCCATGTGTCGGTCCTTTTGCGTAGGGTGGGCGATGCGCCCACCATCACCCCATCAAAGTCTCATGCATGTCCATGGCCGCATCGCGTCCCTCGGCCACTGCCGTCACAGTCAGGTCATCGCCACCAAGTGCACAATCCCCCCCGGCCCACACGCCCGCGAGCGATGTGCGACCGGCACCGGTCACGGCGATCTTGCCCCGCTCGAGGGCCGGCATGCCGTCCCCCTCCAGCGTCTGGCCAATCGCGCGCAGCACCTGATCGGCGGGCAGCGTCACCGTCTGCCCCGTCCCGGTCATGTCGTCGTTCACATATTCAAACGTGATCTCGCGCACGGCACCGTTCCCATGCACCGCCTGCGGCACCACATGCGTCATGATCCGCACGCCCTTAGAGGCCGCCAGATCCTGTTCAAATCCGCTGGCGTTCATCCGGTCGCGTCCGCGCCGATAGGCCAGCGTCACGTTAAGCGCACCCAGCAACTTGGCCTGCACCGCCGCATCTACGGCGGTCATGCCACCGCCAATCACCACCACATCGCGCCCCACCGGCAACGCGGCCACATCCGAGGCCTGCCGCAGATCCGCAATGAAATCGACCGCGTCCAAAACGCCGTCCTTATCGCCGCCCTCGACCGCCAGCGCGTTCACACCGCCAAGGCCCATGCCAAGGAACACGGCGTCATACCCGTCCTGCAACGCGGCCAGGGTCACGTCCGACCCAAGCGCCTTGCCGTGCTCTAGGGTGATCCCGCCAATCTGCAACAGCCAATCGACCTCCGCCTGCGCAAACCCTTCGGGCGTCTTGTAGGCCGCGATCCCGTATTCGTTCAGCCCACCGGGCTTGGGACGCGCATCGTAAACGGTCACGTCGTGCCCCAACATCGCCAAACGGTGCGCACAAGACAGGCCCGCAGGTCCCGCCCCCACCACGGCCACCGTTTTACCGGTGACCGCAGCGCGGGAGAACGGATGGACGCCCTGTTCCTGCAAATGGTCCGTGGCGTAGCGCTGCAATTGCCCGATCAGCACCGGTTTGCCTTCGGCGATCTCGCGCACACAGGCCTCTTCGCACAGGGTCTCGGTCGGGCACACGCGCGCGCACATACCCCCCATGATGTTCTGGCTCAGGATCGTCTTGGCGGCAGCATCCGGCGTGCCCGTGGCAATCTGGCGGATGAACAGAGGGATATCGATATCGGTGGGACACGCGGTGATACACGGCGCATCATGGCAAAAGTAGCAGCGGTCCGCCGCAACAACGGCCTCGTGATCATCAAGCGCGGGATGCAGGTCTGCAAAATTCTCGGCATAAGCCTCCGGGGCCAACCGTGCAGCGGCCAGACCGGGTTTGAAAGGGGAATGCGTCATGAGGGCTCCGTCCCATGGATGTTGCCAAAACGCTCTCACAGGTCAAAATTTTTATCAACTGGTAAAAATAAATCCGACGCCCGCAAATCGAACCAAAGCCTAAATTTGCAGCACATCGGAAAGTATCAGGCGCCAGACAAAACATGTCGTCGCGGCGCAAGCCGCGTCCGTTGGATCACGGCCCGTCCCAGTTCACGCCTCTGGCTTCCATGACCTGCAGGCGGCCCTCGGGCCACGGGACCATCAACGCTTTGGCCGCGTCAAGATCATCTCCCATCCAGACCGCAAGCTCGTCCCGCTCCAAAAGCACACCCATCCGGTGATGGATATCCGCCACATCCGCATTGGGCGCACATGTCACCGCCGCCACCTGCGGCACGTCCAACCCGCCGGGCGCAATCCAAACGTCCGTGATCGCCGCAAAATAGAGAAATCCGCCGCCTTTTGGCGCGATCCGCCACGCCGTCTTGCGCCGTGTCTCGCCCGTCCATTCATACCAGCCATTCACCGGGATCACGGCCCGTCCGACCCCGTCAAAGGCCGATTTGTCGAACACTGTCTCAGAGCGCGCATTGATTATCTGTTCCATCACCGGTCGTCCGCGCGCATTTACCCGGCCCACCGGTACAATCCCCCACCGCATATGCCGCAGCGCGCCGTCGAAAACGATGATCCCCTGACCGGGCGCGATATTGGCGCGCGCAGGCGCATTGTCTACGGGCCCCGCAGGCACGCCCAACGCGCCCGCCAACGCAGCAATCGGGTCTGTCAGGAAAAACCGGCCCGGCATGTCACTCGGCCCGGCGGATCAGGGACAAGACGGACGGTCCCACGCCTTCGACGATCCGCGCAACACCTTCGGCATTCGGGTGAATGCCATCAGCCTGCAGGAATGCGCGCAACGCCGCAGGGTCCGCGTCCGGCCCACCAAGCCCCGCGAAAAAGCTGTCGAGATAAAGCGTGCCGTGCGCCTCTGCGATCTCGGGATACATGGCGTCAAAGGCCGCCTTGTACGCGGGGCCATAGTTTCCAGGCGCCTGCATCCCGATCACCAGAACATCGACACCGCGCGATACGGCGGTCGACACGATACCATCGAGATTGGCGCGGCTCGCCTCCGGCGGCAGCCCCCGCAACAGGTCGTTTCCGCCCAAGGTCACAATCAACGCATCCACATCCGGGGTCAGAGTCCAATCCACACGCGCCAGCCCGCCCGCCGTCGTGTCGCCGGACACGCCTGCGTTGATGACCCGCGCCTCGACACCCTGCGCGTCCAGCCAGCTGTCCAGTTGCGGCACAAAACCGTCTTCGACGGGCAGGCCGTAGCCCTGGGTCAGGCTGTCGCCGAGTGCCGCAATCACAACCTCTTCCGCAGCGGCCATTCCGGCCCACAAAGCCAGAACAATCGTTCCAATCATCTTGCCCATGCGCGCAGAGCCTCCATATCAGCAGTCAGATATATATAAGGCGCTTGCCCCATGTCCAAACCCGTCCTGTCCCTCAAAGATGCAGCGCTCAGCCTTGATGGCAACGCGGGCACCGTAGACATTCTGCGCAACATCACCCTCGACATCGCACGCGGTGAGACGGTTGGGCTGATCGGTCCGTCAGGGTCGGGCAAGTCCTCGCTCCTGATGATCATGGGGGGGCTGGAACGGGCAACGGGCGGCTCCGTAACCGCCCTTGACCAGGACCTGACCGCCATGAATGAAGACGCGCTGGCGCGGTTTCGCCGCGCGCATATGGGTGTCGTGTTCCAAAGCTTTCACCTGATCCCGACCATGACCGCGCTTGAAAATGTGGCCACCCCGCTGGAACTGGCCGGGGTACGGGACGCCTTTGATCGGGCCACGGCAGAATTGGAGGCCGTGGGCCTTGCGCACCGCGCCAATCACTATCCCAGCCAGATGTCAGGGGGCGAACAACAGCGCGTGGCGCTGGCCCGGGCGCTCGTGACACGACCGGACATACTGTTGGCCGATGAACCGACCGGCAATCTCGACGGTGCAAATGGCACGGCGATCATGGACCTGCTCTTTGATCTGCGCGACCGTCACGGGGCGACGCTGGTGCTGGTCACCCATGCGCCGGATCTTGCCGCGCGTTGTGACCGGGTCATTCACCTCGCCGACGGGCAGATTGCACCGGCGACAACGTCACAGGCCGCTGAATGAACCTGTCGACGTCCGCCCGCTTTGCCGCACGGGAGTTGCGCGGCGGATTGCGCGGCTTTCGCATCTTTCTGGCCTGTCTGGCCCTGGGCGTGGCCGCCATTGCCGCCGTCGGCTCCGTCCGCTCTGCCATTGAGGCCGGGCTCGAACGCGAAGGCGCGGCCCTTTTGGGCGGCGATGCCGAACTTGATTTCACCTACCGCTTTGCCTCGGATGCGGAATGGGCGTGGATGCGCGACAACGCGAACGCCGTGTCCGAGATCGCGGATTTCCGATCAATGGCTGTCGTCGATGGGCCGGACGGACCGGAACGCGGCCTGACGCAGATCAAGGCGGTCGATGACGCCTATCCTCTGATTGGCGATGTCACGCTTGATCCCGCCATGCCACTGGCACAGGCGCTGGCGGGCCGCGATGACCTGCCCGGAGCGGTCATGGAGCGGGCGTTGATCGACCGTCTCGACCTTGCGACGGGCGACACGTTCCGACTGGGCACCCAGGACTTTGTGCTGATGGCCACGCTTGTGAGCGAACCGGACAGTGCAGCGGGTGGTTTTGGCCTTGGGCCGCGCACCATTGTCCTGCGTGACAGCCTTGCCAACGCGCAATTGCTCGCCGCAGGCACGCTCTTCAACTCGAAGTACCGGCTGGACCTGCCGGAAAATACGAACCTCTCGGCCCTCGCAGAAGAGGCCCGCACAGAATTCGAGAACACCGGTTTGCGCTGGACCGATGCGCGCAACGGGGCGCCGGGCGTTGCAGAATTCGTCGAACGACTGGGCGCATTTCTGGTTCTGGTTGGCCTCTCGGGCCTGGCCGTGGGCGGGGTCGGTGTATCCGCAGCGGTGCGCGCCTATCTCGCCGACAAGACGTCCGTTATTGCCACGTTGCGCACACTGGGCGCGGAACGGCGTGTGATCTTTCAAACCTATTTCCTGCAAATCGGGGCGCTGTCGATCCTCGGGATTGCCATCGGGCTTGTTCTGGGCGCGCTTGTCCCTGTGCTCCTTGCGCCCGTGATCGAGGCGCGATTGCCCATCCCGGCCAGCTTTACCCTGTTCCCTGCCCCCCTGATCGAAGCGGCGATTTATGGCGCGCTCACGGCCTTTGTCTTCACGCTGTGGCCGCTGGCCCGCGCCGAAGACGTGCGCGCCGCGACCCTGTTTCGCGACGCATTGGGCAGCACGCGCGTGCTGCCACGCCCGCTCTATCTGATGTGGATCGGCGGCGGCCTTGCTGCCCTTGTGACCAGTGCAGCGCTGTTTTCCGGCACATGGCGGTTGACGCTCTGGACCGCCGGGGGGATCGCGTTCGCGCTTGGCCTTCTGACCCTTGCCGCCATTCTGATCCGCTGGCTGTCGCGCAAATCGGCACCACGCGCCAAAGGACGCCCCGCCCTCCGCTGGGCGCTTGGCGCGATCTCCGGTCCGCGCGAAGGGGCTGCCTCCGTTGTGCTGTCGCTGGGCCTTGGCCTGTCGGTGCTGGCCGCCGTGGGACAGATTGATGGCAACCTGCGCAATGCCATCACCGGCAACCTGCCCGATGTCGCCCCGAGCTACTTTTTCGTCGACATCCAGCGGGACCAGATGCCCGGATATACTGAGCGTCTGGAAACAGACCCCGCCGTCACCCGCATCGAAAGCGCGCCTATGTTGCGCGGCGTGATCACGCAGATCAACGGAAAGCCTGCCCGCGACGTTGCCGGGGATCACTGGGTCCTGAGCGGTGACAGGGGCGTGACTTACTCCGACACACCCACCGAAAACACCCGCATCACCGCGGGCGCGTGGTGGGAGGCCGACTATACCGGCCCGCCCCAGATCAGCTTTGCCGCCGAAGAGGCCGAGGAAATGGGCCTGTCACTTGGCGACAGCCTGACCATCAACATTCTGGGACGCGACATCACCGGCACCATCACGTCGTTCCGCGAGGTTGATTTTTCGACTGCCGGGATAGGGTTCATCCTGTCCATGAACCCTGCCGCCTTGCAGGGCGCGCCACATACATTCATCTCGACTGTCTATGCCGATGAAGGCGCCGAGGCACAGATCCTGCGCGACCTTGCGGGGCAGTACCCGAACATCACGGCCATTCGCGTGCGTGACGCCATCGACCGGGTGAGCGAGGTGCTGTCCGGTCTCGCCGCAGCCACGTCCTATGGCGCGGCGGCGACCCTTTTGACCGGCTTTCTCGTGCTGATTGGTGCGGCGGCGGCGGGCACCAATGCGCGCACCTATGAAGCGGCCGTGCTCAAGACCCTGGGTGCAACACGCCAACGCATCCTGCTCAGCTTTGCCACCCGCTCTGCCCTGTTGGGCCTCGGGGCGGGGGCGGTTGCGCTGGCCGCGGGCATCACCGGCGGATGGGCTGTGAGCCGGTTCATCATGGACACCGACTTTACTGTCATCTGGCCTTCTGCCATCGCAATCGTCGCGGGTGGCACACTTGCCACGCTGCTTGCGGGCCTCGCCTTTGCCTGGGGTCCGCTGGCCGCACGCCCTTCACATGTGCTGCGCGCGCGCGAATAGTCCCATTGCCGCCCACCCGGCCCCGTGCCAGACACCCATCAGACTTTCAGCTGCACCAAAGGTTCCAGGAATGACCGACGCGCTGCCCATGCCCGTCACCGCCCCCCTCTCGACTGCGCAAAAGACCCAACTGCTGAACCTTGTACGGCGCGCCGCACGGGCAGAAATCCTGCCCCGCTTCCGCCAGCTCGACACAGGCGACATCGACACAAAGGCGGACGAGATGGACCTTGTCACCGCCGCCGATACCGGCGCAGAGGCAATGATCACACGCGGCCTGCAAATGGCCTTTCCGCATGCGCTCGTCATCGGGGAAGAAGCCATTTCGAAAAAGCCCGACCTGCTGGATGGCATCGGTGACGCCGAGCTGTGCTTTATCATCGACCCGGTGGATGGCACCTGGAATTTCGCACGCGGCATGCCGCTCTTTGGCACGATCATCGCGGTGTGCCGCTTTGGTCAGCCCGTGTTCGGCCTGATTTATGACCCCATCGGCGACGATGCCGTGATGGCGGACCATACCTCTCCGGCGCTCTGGCAGACAAAATCGGGCCGCCAACGCCCGATCCACACGCGCGCACCCAAACCGCTCTCCGAAATGGTCGGCTACATGCACATCCGCCTGATGGAACCGGCGGATCAGGCAATCATGTGGCGCAAGGTTGGTGTGCTGGCCCATGCGGGCGCGCTGCGCTGTTCGGCCCATGAATACCGGCTGCTGGCCACGGGTGCCGTGGACTTCGTGCTGTCCAGCCACCTCAACAGCTGGGACCACGCCGCCGGTGCTCTGATCTCCGCGCAAGCGGGCGGCAAGACGGCGATGCTGGACGGCACGCCCTATGACGCGACCAAAACCTCGGGCTTTTTGCTGACGGCGGCCAGCGCAGAGACGTGGGACACCGTCGCCACCCACTTTGCCGACCTTTTGTCCGATTCATGATCCCGTGGTTTTTCGGCTATGGCAGCCTCGTCAATCGCGCCACGCACGATTACCCCTCGGCGCAGCCTGCACAGCTGCGTGGCTGGCGACGCGAATGGGTCCGCACGGACCTGCGCGACGTGGTGTTCCTGTCTGTTCGTCCCGATCCGGGCACGACAATCGACGGCCTCGTGGCACAGGTTCCGGGTGCGGACTGGTCCGCGCTCGACCTGCGCGAAACCGGCTATGACCGCATTCCGGCGCAAGACGCGGTGGATCACGACGCGCGCCCGATGGCCTTTTACCGCGTGCCGGAAACGCGTCAGAAAACCGGCGGCGATCATACCATTTTGCTGAGCTATCTCGACGTTGTTGTACAAGGTTTTGTGCGCGAGTTCGGTCAAGCGGGGGCAGAGGCCTTCTTTGACACGACAGACGGCTGGGATACACCCGTCCGGGATGATCGTGCCGCCCCGCTTTACCCGCGCGCGCAACAGCTGAGTGCGCAGGAACGCGCGCTGACCGACCGTCTACTTGCGCAGGTTCAATAGCGACATCAGCCGCCCTTCGCGCCCAAACCGGTCCCGTTGCGCGCCATCGTCCCCACCCCGTGCAATGGTCCGCAACGCGAGGATCCAGGCCACAACCCCGAACACCACACCGGACAGCGCCTGGCCGACCAACACACCCGGCGCACCATAGATCCACGCCCCGACAGTGACCAAGGGGATCATCGCCACCGTGTTGCGCCCCCAGTTCATCCAGGTGCTGTAAAACGGGTGACCGAGGTTGTTGAACGCCGCGTTGGATACAAACAGCACCCCGTTGAAAAAGAATAAAAGCGCCAGCGGACCGCAAAACAGGAACACAAGATCGCGCGTCAATCCGGTGGCATCGAACAGATCCGCAATGGGCCCGCGCAATCCGAAAAGCACGGCAGAGATGAACACGACCACGAGGCCTGCAAATTGCAGCGCAGCGTTAAATCCGGCGCGGACACGGTCGCAATTCTGCGCCCCGTGGTTCTGCCCTATGATGGGTCCAACCGCCCCGGACAGGGCAAAGACCACGGCAAAACTCACCGGCATCAACCGCCCGACAATGGCCATGCCCGCCACCGCCTCCAGCCCGTATTGCGCCATCGACCGGGTGACAATGGCTTGGCCCACGGGCGTCGCCATCTGCGTCAGGATCGCCGGAATGCCAATCGTCACCAACGGTCGGAAATCCGCAACCAATCCCGCCACGTCCGGTCGCGGCAGCCCGCCATGGTGCCGCAAAATCGGAAGGATCGCCGTCATCGCAATGACCACACGTGCCGCAACGGACGCCAACGCGGCCCCGGTCAGATCCAGCCCAAGCCCGAAGATCAGGATGGGATCAAGCACCGCATTCACGCCGCCGCCATAGATCGTCGCCATCATCGACCGCCGGGCATCCCCATGGGCGCGCAGGATACCGCTGCCCATCATACCCACCACCAGAAACGGCAGCGATGGCACGATGATGCGCAAATAGCCCTGCGCCAGTGCGGCCGTCTCCCCCTCTGCGCCGATCCACGTCACAAACACGGGCACATTCACCCACACCAGCGCCGCAAACACCGTTCCCAACACAATGCCATAGACCAACCCATGGCTCGCCCGCGCACGCGCGCCCTCGGCGTCCCCCGCCCCAAGCGCCCGCGCCACCAGCGCACCGACGGCAATCGCCATGCCAATGGAAAAGGATGTGGTGAAAAACAGAATTGCGCCGGCATAGCCAATGGCCGCCGCCAACTCCGCCTGCCCCAGCATGGAAATGAAAACCATGTCGATGAAATCGACCAGAAACACGGCCATAAGACCCACGGTCGCTGTCAGCGACATCACCGACACATGGCGGAACAGGGAACCGCTCAGGAATTTCGCCTGCGCCTCAGCCACAGGACAATCCCATCTTCATCTCGCAAGGAAAACTCCCCCCGGAGGGCCGCTCTGTCAAAAGCGCCCCCCGCCGGGGCATCAGCGGGCCTTCACAACCCGGAGCAAGGGCATCAGCGCCCCCATATCCGGCCCGTGCGCCTGCCCGGTCAGCGCCTTACGCAGCGGCATGAACAACCCACGCCCCTTGCGCCCGGTCGCGGCCTTCACCGCGCCCGTCCACGCCCCCCAGGTGTCCGCATCAAACGGGCCTTCGGGCAGCATCGTCATGGCCTGCGCGACGAAATCACGGTCCTCATCATCGATCACCGGATCGGCTCCATCACAGCAAATCACCCACCACGGCTCAAGATCGTTCAGCGTCTCGATATTGTCGCGGATCACGGTCCAGAACGCTTCGGCCTGATCGTCCGGCACACCCACCGCGGCCACACGGTCGCGCACCGCATCCAGCGGCAAGGCCTGCAAATAGCGCCCCGTCAGGGGGAACAGATCATCCACATCGAACTTCGTCGGGGCCGTGCCAAAATGCGACACCTCAAACCCGTCAATCAGCGCCGCCATATCCATCATCAGCTCCGCCGGATCTGATGATCCCAAACGCGCCAGGTGACTGAGCAACGCCATCGGCTCCACCCCCCGCGCACGCAGATCGCGCAGCGCCAGTGTCCCCAGCCGTTTCGACAGCGCCTCGCCCTGCGGACCGGTCAGCAACGAATGGTGGGCAAAGCGCGGCGCCGTACCGCCCAACGCCTCGATGATCTGGATCTGTGTCGCGGTGTTGGTCACGTGGTCCGACCCGCGCACCACATCCGTCACACCCATTTCCGTGTCATCGACAACCGATGCCAGCGTGTAGAGCACCTGACCGTCCTGCCGGATCAGCACCGGATCGGAAACCGATGCGGCATCAATGCTCACATCACCAATGATTCCGTCTTTCCATTCAATGCGTTGGTGATCCAGCTTGAACCGCCACACACCCTGCCCGCGTTCGGCACGCATCGCGGCAACCTCTGCGTCACTCAACGCCAGGGCCGCACGGTCATAGACCGGCGGCTTGCCCATGTTCAGCTGTTTCTTGCGCTTCAGGTCCAGTTCCACCGGCGTCTCGAACGCCTCGTAGAAGCGGCCAATCTCGCGCAGTTTCGTCGCCGCTTCGGCATAGCGTCCAAGCCGCTCGGACTGACGCTCCACCTTGTCCCAGGTAAGGCCCAGCCACTCCAGATCCTGCTTGATCGCATCAACGTATTCTTCCTTCGACCGCTCGGGGTCGGTGTCGTCGATGCGCAGGATGAACGTGCCCCCCGCCTTGCGCGCAATCAGGTAGTTCATCAGCGCCGTGCGCAGGTTGCCCACATGCAGATAGCCCGTAGGCGAGGGCGCGAAACGTGTGGTGGTCATGGTACTCTCCTCGAGCCCGAAAGTCCGGTCACAACCTGTGCACAGGTCGTACACCGTTCATACACTATTCCTGCGGAATGACCCGCAGGCCAAGCTCCATCAGCTGATCGCTCTGCGGCTCCGACGGGGCCGCCATCATCAGGTCTTCGGCGCGCTGGTTCATCGGGAACAGGATCACCTCGCGGATGTTCTGTTCACCGGCCAGCAGCATCACGATCCGGTCGATGCCCGCCGCACAGCCGCCGTGGGGAGGTGCGCCATACTGGAACGCATTCACCATCCCGCCAAACCGCTTCTCGACCTCATCCTTGCCATAGCCGGCAATCTCGAACGCCTTGAACATGATCTCGGGGCGGTGGTTCCGGATGGCGCCCGACACCAGCTCATAGCCGTTGCAGGCGAGGTCATACTGATAGCCCAGCACGTCGAGCGGATTGCCCTCCAGCGCCTCCATCCCACCCTGCGGCATGGAAAACGGGTTGTGCTCAAAGTCGATCTTGCCGCTTTCCTCGTCCTGTTCGTAGATCGGGAAATCCACGATCCAGGCAAAGGCGAACCGGTCCTCATCAATCAGCTTCAGCTCTTCGCCGATCACATTGCGCGCACGCCCCGCGATGGCCTCGAACGCCTTCGGCTTGCCGCCGAGGAAGAACGCCGCATCGCCTACACCCAGACCCAGTTGCTGGCGGATCGCCTCGGTACGCTCCGGCCCGATGTTCTTGGCCAGTGGACCGGCGGCTTCCATGCCCTCACCCTGATCGCGCCAGAAGATATAGCCCATCCCCGGCAGGCCCTCTTTCTGGGCATAGGCGTTCATGCGGTCGCAGAACTTGCGGGAACCGCCGCCCGGCGCGGGAATGGCGCGGATTTCGGTGCCATCCTGCGTCAACAGCTTTGCGAAAATCGCAAAGCCGGAATCGCGGAAGTGGTCGGAGACCACTTGCATTTTAATAGGGTTCCGCAGGTCCGGCTTGTCGCTGCCGTACCACAGGGCCGCGTCACGGTAGGAAATCTGTTCCCACGTCTCGGGCGCATCGACCTTTTTGCCACCACCGAACTCTTCGAACACACCGGCCAGCACGGGGGCCACGGTGTCGAACACGTCCTGCTGCGTGACAAAAGACATCTCCAAATCGAGCTGATAGAAATCGGTGGGCGAGCGGTCGGCGCGCGGGTCTTCGTCGCGGAAACAGGGCGCGATCTGGAAATACTTGTCAAAGCCCGACACCATCAGCAGCTGCTTGAACTGCTGCGGCGCCTGCGGCAGCGCATAGAACTTGCCCGGATGCAGGCGCGACGGCACGAGGAAATCGCGCGCGCCTTCGGGCGAGGAGGCCGTGATAATCGGCGTCTGATACTCGCGAAACTCTTTGTCCCACATGCGCTTGCGGATCGACGCAACCACGTCGGAGCGCAGCTTCATGTTCTCCTGCATCTTGTCCCGGCGCAGGTCGAGATAGCGGTAGGTGAGGCGTGTTTCCTCGGGATACTCCTGATCCCCGAACACCATCAGCGGCAGCTCGCCCGCGTGGCCGAGCACTTCGAGGTCGCGCACGAACACTTCGATCTCACCCGTCGGGATCTTGTCGTTGATCAGCGACGCATCGCGCGCCTTTACGGTGCCGTCAATGCGGATGCACCATTCGCTGCGCACTTTCTCCATCTCGGAGAACACGGGGCTGTCGGGATCGCACAGCACCTGCGTCACGCCGTAATGGTCGCGCAGGTCGATGAACAGCACACCGCCATGGTCGCGGACCCGGTGCACCCACCCGGCGAGGCGCACGGTATCACCCACATTTGCCGAAGTCAGAGCGGCACAGGTGTGAGAGCGGTATGCATGCATGGAAATGGCCCTTTCGGCGCTGGTCGGAATTCGGCGCAGATACACCGTCCAAGGGGGGATAAGTCAAGCATGGGGGGCCGTGCCACCCAATAAAAACGCGGGCCACCCAGAGGGGCAGCCCGCGCAGTGTCTCAAACCGGACCGCCGGGTCAGGCGGCGAGGTCGAACCGGTCGTTCATCATCACCTTGGTCCAGGCCGCAACGAAGTCGCGCGCGAATTTGCCCGCGTTGTCGTCCTGGGCATAAACCTCGGCATAGGCGCGCAGGATCGAGTTCGAGCCGAACACCAGATCAGCGCGCGTGGCGGTCCACTTGACCGCGCCGGTCGCGCGGTCGCGCAGCTCGTACGTGCCGCCCTCGACCGGGTGCCAGCTGTTGGCCATGTCCGTGAGGTTCACGAAGAAGTCGCTGGTCAGCTGCCCCTTGCGGTCGGTGAACACACCGTGCTCCGTGCCGCCGTAGTTGGTGCCCAGAACGCGCATCCCGCCGAGCAGGACAGTCATCTCCTGCGCCGTCAGGCCCAGCAGTTGTGCGCGGTCCAGCATCGCCTCTTCGGTGCTGGCGTCCATGTCACCCTTTTGCCAGTTGCGGAAGCCGTCTGCGACAGGTTCCAGCGGCGCAAAGGACTCCGCATCGGTCTGCGCGTCCGTGGCATCGCCACGACCGGGCGTGAACGGCACGGTCACATCGTGGCCTGCGGCCTTCGCCGCCGCCTCAACCGCGACATTGCCCGCCAGAACGATCACGTCCGCAACGGATGCACCGGTTTCCGCCGCGATGGGCTCCAGCACGGCCAGAACCGCCTCAAGACGCTCGGGCTCATTGCCTTCCCAACCGCGCTGCGGTGCCAGACGGATGCGCGCGCCATTGGCACCGCCCCGCTTGTCCGACCCGCGGAAGGTCCGCGCGCTGTCCCATGCGGTGTTGATCATGTCCGTGTGGGACAGACCGCTGTCCGCGATCTTGGCCTTGACCGCCTCCACGTCATACGAGGTCGATCCCGCAGGCACCGGATCCTGCCAGATCAGGTCCTCTTCGGGCACTTCCGGGCCGATATAGTTGGCCTTTGGCCCCATGTCGCGGTGGGTCAGCTTGAACCATGCGCGGGCAAAGGTGTCGCGGAAGTACTCTTCGTCCGCCATGAACTTTTCGCAAATCGCGCGATAGGCGGGGTCCACCTTCATCGCCATGTCCGCGTCCGTCATCATCGGCATGCGGCGCGTCACGCCGTCACCGGCGTCCACGGGCATGTCTTCTTCCTTGATGTCGATCGGCTCCCACTGATGGGCACCGGCGGGCGATTTGGTCAGCTGCCATTCGTAGCCGAAGAGCAGTTTGAAATAGCCCATGTCGAATTTGGTCGGCTCAGTGGTCCAGGCGCCCTCGATGCCTGACGTGACCAGCGAATCCGCCGTCTCCGTCTGGTTCGGGTTCATCCAGCCAAAGCCCTGGTTCTCGATCGCGCCGCCTTCCGGCTCCGCGCTCAGCGCACCGGCGTCGCCGTTGCCGTGCGCCTTGCCCACGGTGTGACCGCCACAGGTCAGGGCCGCCGTTTCCTCATCGTTCATCGCCATGCGCAGGAACGTCTCGCGGACGTGCAGCGCAGTGCGGGCCGGGTCGGGATTGCCGTTCACACCTTCGGGGTTCACATAGATCAGGCCCATGTGCACCGCCGCCAGCGAGCCCGCCATGGTCGACGGATCATCCAGATCCTCGTACCGGTTCTCGGATGGGGCCAACCACTCGGTCTCTTCGCCCCAGTTGATGTCGATGCCCGGCGCCCATGTGTCCGCACGGCCAAAGCCAAAGCCAAATGTCTTCAGCCCCATCGATTCGTAAGCGACATTGCCCGCGAGCAGCATCAGGTCCGCCCAGCTGAGCGCGTTGCCGTACTTCTTCTTGATCGGCCACAGCAGGCGACGCGCCTTGTCGAGGCTCGCGTTGTCCGGCCACGAGTTCAGCGGCGCAAACCGCTGGTCCCCGGTGGAGCCGCCCCCGCGCCCGTCGGACGTCCGGTACGTGCCCGCCGCGTGCCACGCCATGCGGATCATCAGACCACCATAGTGACCCCAATCCGCAGGCCACCACGGCTGGCTGTCGGTCATCAGCGCGGTCAGGTCGGCCTTGACCCCGTCATAGTCGAGGCCTTTGACCGCCTCGCGATAGTCGAAATCGGGATCCATCGGGTTGGTGCGCGCACCGTGCTGATGCAGCACGTCCAGGTTCAGGGCATTGGGCCACCAATCCTTGTTCGACCGCGCGCTCAACGTCATGTTCATTGGCCCGCCATGCATCACCGGGCATTTTCCGATGTCGTTTCCGTCCATATCGCTCTCCGATCAAAGTTTGGATGTTGGTTCCGCGGCGAGATAAGCCGAGTTTTGAATCATTCTAGACTTGTTTCGCATTTCCACCGCCGGGCAAAGCACGAATCGCTCTGCATCGTCGTCTGATCCGTTGCTAACAAACTCAAACGATAAGACGAAGTTGCATTATTTTATGATCGCGATAACTAATACCTATGGCAAATCTGACCCTGAAGCAGCTCCGCTATTTCGAAGCCGTCGCCAAAACCGGCCACTTTGGCCGCGCGGCCGAGGCATGTGCCGTGTCGCAACCGGCCCTTTCGGTACAGATCAAGGAGTTGGAGCAATCGCTTGGCCTGCAGCTGTTTGAACGCACCCCGAAACAGGTGCGCCTGACCCGCTTTGGTGAAGAGTTCGCACCGCGGGCGCGCGCAATTCTGCGTGATGTGGACGGGCTGTCCGATCTGGCCCGTGCCGCCCGCGATGGTCTGGCGGGACGCCTGCGGCTTGGAGTCATTCCGACGGTTGCGCCCTATTTGCTGCCCACCGTCTTGCCCGCGCTGACAACGGCCCGCCCGGGCCTTGATGTGCATATCCGCGAAACGGTGACGCCCCGCCTTGTCGCCGAGTTGCAGGATGGCAAGCTGGATGCCGCCATTGTGGCACTACCACTGGATGAACCAACCCTCGCGGAAACACCGCTTTTTGACGAAGACATGGTGTTGGTGCGTCCCGCCCGTGACGCGGATGCCCCCGTGCCCCGACCCGACGGCCTGCACGCCATGCGCCTCCTGCTGCTCGAAGAAGGCCACTGTTTCCGGGATCAGGCCCTGTCGTTCTGCAATATGGGTCAGGCCGGGGCGCGCGAAGGCTTGGATGGCAGCGCGCTGTCCACCCTCGTGCAGATGGTCGGCGCGGGCCTTGGCGTTACGCTGATCCCGGACATGGCCGTTGCGGTCGAGGCGCGCGCCGCCCCGGTCAGTGTCGCCCGCTTTGCCGCACCGGCACCCCAACGGCGCATCGGCATGGTGTGGCGCAAAACGAACCCGATGTCGGACGCACTGTCAGAGGTGGCGCAGATCGTCGCCGCCGCTCAGCCCGGCAAAGACCCGGTCAACACATAGCGCAGGATTTCCACCACCTGTGACGGCTCCTGCGCCACGGCCAATGCCGCAGCATCGACCTCCTTGAGCGCATGGGCATGATCCGGCCCGTGCAGAATGATGAGCGATTTGCCCAACGCGGCCGCATAGCCTGCGTCGAACGCCGCGTTCCACTGCTTGTACTGATCGCCAAAGCGCACGACGACCACATCCGCATCGGCGATGCCCTTGCGCGTGCGGATCGCGTTCACCATCGCGCCCTTGTGGTCGTGCCAGTACTTGTTCGGCTCCTCGCCAAGGATCGCGACACCGCAATCATCACTGGCGGCGTGGTCCGTCACCGGCGCGGAAAACGTCACATCGAGGCCCTGGGCGCCGGTGATGATCTGTTCGCGCCAATCGGTATGGATTTCACCGGAAAGATAGACGTTCAGCATGGCGGGCCTCCTTTGGTCATGCGCCCGCCACACCTACGCCGCCCACGCGGCTTGGCAAGGTCAAAGCTTGCGCGCCACCACCAGGTGAGCGGGCGGCAAGTCCGGGTAATTGCCGGTTTCCAGCACCTCGAACCCTGCGGCCTTGATCTCTTCCACCACCTCGCGGGTCTTGAAATAACGCACATAGGGCGCCTTTCCGAACCGCTGCATCAACGGCACCATCGCGCGGATCATCGAGAACTTGAACCCAAGCGACCGCTCACCGATGCAAGGGGTTTTCGAGATGAAAAGCCCCCCTTGGGGCAAAAGCGCATGGACGCGCGCAAACTGTGCGGGCGCATCCTGCACGAGATGAAACAGGTTGAAGCCTAGGACGGCGTCGAACACACCCGGCTCCAACGCGGGTTCAAACACGTCTGCCTGCATGAATTGCACATTCGGTGCGGCGGGGCGCGCCAGCGCCTGCGCAATCATGCCTGCCGAGAAATCCGTGGCCACAATGCTGTGCACGTCCCCGGCCAGCTTCAACGCGGTTCCGCCCGTGCCGCAGCCCAACTCGAGTACGCGCGCGTCCGCGGCCACGTATTGCCGCACCAACGCCAGCGTCGCGGCATAGGCTGTCTCATCAGATATCTTCTGCTGACGGTATTTCGGGGCCAGCTTGTCCCAGAATTCAGACGTGGGTGTCATTGAACATCTCCTTTGTCTGCGCATATAAATCGCGCAATATCAGACTAAAATCGCTGAAATTCGCAAGGCTATCATGCAAAAACGCATGGATTACAATTTTGACTGGACCCGCCTGCGCGCGTTTTTGGCAACCGCGGACACCGGGTCCTATTCCGCCGCCGCACGTGCGCTTGGCCTGACGCAACCCACATTGGGCCGCCAGGTGGCAGCGCTCGAGGCGGAACTGGGCATGGGTCTGTTTGAACGGGCCGGGCGCGGGCTGCGCCTGACCGAGGCGGGACAGGACCTTTTGCCGGACGCCCGCCAGATGGAGGCCGCGGCAACCCGCATCTCCACACGGGCCCAGGGCCGCGCCGAAGCGCTCGAAGGTCAGATCAGGGTGACGGCAAGTGACCTCACCAGCGCACGGCTGCTGCCCGGTATCCTGCAGGACCTGCGCCGCATCGCTCCGGGATTGCGGATCGACCTGATCGCCTCCAACGATATCCGCGACATCCTGCGGCGCGAGGCTGATATCGCCATCCGCCATGTCCGTCCCACCGAACCGGATCTGATCGCCCGCTTCGTGCGTGACGCGCCCGCGCATCTCTACGCGTCCCACGGCTACATTGCGTCCCGCGGCGCGCCAAAGACACTGGATGACCTTCAACACCATGATTTTGTCAGCCTCGGTGATGACACCGCCATGGTCGACGCAATGCGCGCACGCGGGATCGTCATCCGGCCGGAGAACTTCCGCGCCGGGTCCGACAGCGGCATCGCCGTGTGGGAGCTTGTCCGCCAGGGGTTCGGTCTCTTCCCGATGTCGGACAGCATCGCAAAAGATGACCCGGACATGGTGCGCGTCCTCGAGGGCGTCACACACCTGACATTCCCGATCTGGCTCGTCACACATCGTGACCTGCACACTAGCCGCCGCATCCGGCTGGTCTTTGATCACCTCGCCGCCGCCATGCAGCAGGACTGACATCGCCAGACCATTCCAGTCTCTGTTCCCGAAAATCCCGGGGGTGAGGCCGCAGGCCGAGGGGGCTGGCCCCCTGCAACAAAAAATGTCGTCGCGGCATGGCCGCGGCCGCGGGATTACCCCCGCAGCACGCCACCGGTGGCCTTGGCCACCTTTTCGATGACCTTCTGACCCACCGCCTCGATCTCGGCTTCCTTCAGCGTGGCATCGCGCGGCTGCAACCGCACGGTGATGGCCAGGGACTTCTTGCCCTCCCCCAGCGATCCGCCGATGAATTCGTCAAACACGTGCACGTGCTCGATCATCCCCTTGTCCGCTCCCAGCGCCGCGTTCACCAGGGTCAGCGCCTCGACATCCGCGTCCACGACAAAGGCAAAATCCCGCTCTACGGCTTGCAGGTCACTGATATCCAGCGCGCCGCGTGTCGCACCGCTCTTGCGCGGCAAGGGGATTTCGGCAGGCCACAGCGTAAAGGCCATCGCAGGCCCTTTCACGTCCATCGCGGCCAGTACCTTGGGGTGCAGTTCACCAAAGATGCCCAGCACCTTCTTCGGCCCGAGGCAGATTTTGCCATGCCGCCCCGGGTGCCACCATTCCCGCGCGCCGCGCAGGATCTGCACACGGGCCGGTGCGCCCAGCGCGCTCAGCACGGCTTCGGCGTCCGCCTTGACGTCGAACACGTCCACGGCGCGCGACGCTCCGTGCGTGTCCTTCGGCCCGGTGCGCCCGACAAGCAAGCCGGAGATCAGCGTGTGCTGTTCACCCGGCTCTCCCCCGTGAAACACCGGTCCCACCTCAAAGAGGGCAAGATCCATGAACCCGCGCGCCTGATTGCGTGCCGCCGCCTGCAACAGACCGGGCAGCAGCGCGGGGCGCATGTGGCTCATATCAGAAGAAATCGGGTTCTCCAGCATGGTGGCATCATCACCCCCGCCAAAGAGCGCGGCAGACGCCTGATCCACAAAGCTGTAGGTCACGCATTCATTGTACCCAAGCGCCGCCACCGTCCGGCGGGCGATCTGTTCGCGCCGCTGCATGGGCGTCATCACGGGCTTTGGCACGCCATCTGTGAGACGCGGCAAGGGCTTGCCCTGCAACTTGGTCAGCGATGCGATCCGCGCCACCTCTTCGACAAGGTCCGCCTCTCCCATCACGTCCGGGCGCCAGCTGGGCACATGCGCCATGTCCCCTTCGAGACGGAAACCAAGCGCGGTGAGGGTCTGGCGCTGTTCACTTTCGGGGATGTCCATGCCCACAAGGCTCCGCACCCGCACAGCGTCCAGCCGGTAGGACCGGCTTGTGTCCGGTATGGCGCCCGCACTGATCATGTTGGACGCCGTGCCACCCGCATGCTCGAGGATCATGGCGCAGGCATGATCGAGCCCCACAGGCGTAAAGGCCGGGTCCACGCCGCGTTCGAACCGATACCGCGCGTCGGAATTGATCTTGAGCGCGCGCCCGGCATAGGCGATCTGCACCGGATCCCAATAGGCGCTTTCAACAAAAACGTTCACCGTGTCGTCGGTACAGCCCGTTTCGGCCCCCCCCATGATCCCCGCGATGCTTTCGGGCCCGTTGTCGTCCGAAATCACCATCTGATCCGTGCGCAATGCATAGGTCTTTTCGTCCAGCGCCACGATCTCTTCACCACCGGCGGCACGGTGCACACGCAGGTTGCCGGCAACCTTGTCCGCATCGAACACGTGCAGCGGCCGGTTCAGATCATAGGTGAAATAGTTCGTCACATCCACGAGGAAGGAAATCGGGCGCAAGCCAATTGCCCGCAACCGGTCCTGCAACCAGGCCGGGCTTGGCCCATTTTTAACGCCCCGGATCAGCCGCCCGAAGAACGCAGGGCACCCATCGCGCGTATCCTCATCGATGCTGACAGAGATGTCAGAGACAAAGGCGCCCTCGACTTCGGGCACCTTGGCCGGGCGCAGCGTGCCGACACCGCGTGCGGCCAGATCCCGCGCGATCCCGCGCACGCCAAGCGCGTCGGGTCGGTTCGGGGTGATCGCGATTTCGATTACCGGATCCACCTTGGCTGGATCATTGGCTGCCAGCCAGTCGACAAAGCGTTCCCCGACCTCACCGCTTGGCAGTTCGATGATGCCGTCATGTTCGTCGCTGAGCTCCATCTCGCGTTCGGACGCCATCATGCCGAAACTTTCGATGCCGCGGATCTTGCCCACACCGATGGTGGTGTCGATGCCGGGCACGTAGACGCCGGGCTTGGCCACGACGACTGTGATGCCGTCGCGCGCGTTGGGCGCGCCGCAGATGATCTGCTTGGTGCCTTCGTCGGTGGCAACCTGACAGACGCGCAAGCGGTCGGCATCGGGATGTTTCTCCGCGCTGAGCACGTGACCGATGGTAAAATCGGCCAACGCAGCCCCGCGATCCTCGACCCCTTCGACCTCGAGGCCGAGGTCGGTGAGAGCGTAACAGATCTCGTCCACCGACGCGGTGGTATCGAGGTGATCCTTGAGCCAGCTCAGCGTGAATTTCATGGGTCTGCCCTTTGCGCGGATATCGCGCCCGCAATGGCAAAGATCGCGCCCATGTGCAAGCGGGCGTGCTTAACCCTTGAAGCTGACATTCTCATCATGCGCGGTCTCGAACGCCTGTTTCTGGGCGTCCGTGGCCTCGGTCTGATAGTTTGCTTTCCACTCATCCATGGTCATGCCGTAGAACGCCTCACGCGCGGCGTCCTTGGACATCTCGATGCCCTTTTCGGCAGCAGCTTCCTGATACCAGCGGCTCAGGCAGTTCCGACAAAAGCCCGCGAGGTTCATCATGTCGATATTCTGCACATCCGTGCGGTCCTGCATCAGGTGCTGGCGCAAGCGGCGGAAGGCGGCAGCTTCGAGTTCGATCTGGGTTTGATGGTCCATGCGTTTCGGTCCTTTTGCTTGGGTCGGACCGGGGCTCTGCCCCGGACCCCGGAGTTTATCTGGCGAGATGAAGGGTGGATCAGAGATTGGCGTCGATCCGGGCCGCTTCAAGGTGGGTGGCAAGACGGGCCGCCCAGAGTGATTGGGTTTCGGGCGTTGTGATCAGGTCCTGGCGCAGTTCCAGAAGAACGTTTGGCCGGCCCGGTCCGTGGGCGTGGCGGGTAAAGCTGTCGCCGGGAAAGAAGCCCGCATAGGGCTCATTGTCGCCCACGGGGCTGTCGAGTGCCGCCGAGAGGTGCCGGATCAGCGGATCGGCGATGCGCCGGTCCTGTGCGGACAGCACGCCCACCTCCCATGGTCGCGGCGGGCGGTCCTTAAGTTGCGGGGTGAAGCTGTGCATGGCGATGAAGATGACATCGCGGTCTGCGGCCTGCGCGGCGATGGCGCCGTGGTAGGGGTCATAGAGCGTGTCGATGCGCCGCTGGCGTTCTGCGGCGTCGATATGGCGATTGCCCGGAATGATCGTGCCGTCATAAAGCTGCGGGATCAGTGTCGGGTCATCCGCGCCTCGGTTCGGGTCGATCACCAGACGGGAGAAGTTTGACGCGACCACCGGAGCATCGAGCAACGCACCAAGCGCGCGGGCCACGCCCAAAGCACCGATATCAAAGGCAATGTGGCGCTCCATTTCAGACGCAGGCAGGCCCAGATCACCGCCCGCAACTTGGTCCGGCACGGTGTTGCACGCGTGATCGCATGTGATCAGCCAGCGCCCGCGCCGCGCGACACCTTCGACGGAAAAAGGGGCATATGTCATTTTATCTTCACCATCTTGGGGCCACGTGTAGGCCAGTTGCCTCGCCTTGTGAATTGGGCAATAAGGGCGCTGTTAGCGATACCAATTTGACAGGGGCCTGTGATGCGGCGGATGCGGAATGTGAAAATTGTGGCCACGCTGGGTCCAGCGTCGGAAACATACGAGACGATCCGCGCCCTGCATGAGGCGGGGGCGGACGTGTTCCGCCTGAACATGTCCCATGGCAGCCATGAAGAAATCGCCGTCAAGCACGCGCATATCCGCAAGATCGAGGCGGACCTTGGCTCTACCATTGCGATCCTTGCGGATTTGCAGGGACCCAAGCTGCGCGTGGGTGTGTTTGCCAATGGCAGCGAGATGCTGGAGGAAGGTGCTGCGTTCCGCATGGACCTCGACCCCGCCGAGGGGGATGTAAACCGGGTGTGCCTGCCGCATCCGGAGATTTTTGCAGCGCTTGAAGCGGGGGCGACCCTGCTGGTGAATGACGGCAAGATCCGCCTGAAGGTGACCGCCTGCGGTCCCGACTTTGCCGATTGCACGGTGATTGCAGGGGGCGCCATTTCCAACCGCAAGGGTGTGAACGTTCCGGATGTTGAACTGCCTCTGGCGGCGCTGTCGGAAAAGGACCGCGCCGATCTGGCCTTTGTCGCGGATCTGGGTGTGGACTGGATCGCGCTGAGCTTTGTGCAGCGCCCGGCGGACGTGCTGGAGGCGCGCGAGCTGATCAAGGGGCGCGCGGCCGTTCTGTCCAAGATCGAAAAGCCCAACGCGGTTGAGCGGTTTGACGACATCCTCGAGGCGTCGGACGGGATCATGGTCGCGCGTGGGGACCTCGGCGTGGAGCTGCCGGTGCAGAACGTACCGCCGATTCAGAAGCGGCTTGTCCGGAAATGCCGTGCGGCGGCCAAACCTGTGATCGTCGCCACGCAGATGCTCGAATCCATGATCGAAAGCCCGATGCCCACCCGGGCCGAGGTCAGTGACGTGGCCACAGCCATTTACGAAGGGGCGGATGCGGTCATGCTCAGCGCGGAAAGTGCCGCCGGAAGCTATCCGATTGAGGCCGTGACGACCATGGACCGCGTCGCCGCCGAGGTGGAGCAGGACCCGACCTATACCCAGATCATCGAGGCCAGCCGCAACATCAGCGGCAAGTCCGTTGCCGATGGCATCGTGGCCGCCGCCCGTGAAATCGCGGAGACGGCGGATATCAAGGCGATCTGCTGCTTTACGCAATCGGGCACCACGGCGCTCCTCGTGGCGCGGGAACGGCCCCGCGTGCCGATCATCGCGCTGACACCTCTGGCCAACACGGCGCGGCGGCTGTCGCTCAGCTGGGGCTGCAATTGCGTCGTCACCGACACTGTCGACCGGTTCAAGGGCGCGGTTGTCGCCGCCGTTCTGGCCGCGCGCAAACACGGGTTTGCCACCGCACAGGATCAGGTGGTCGTAACCGCAGGCGTGCCGTTCAACGTCACGGGAACGACCAATATCCTGCGCGTCGCACCCTGTGATGAGCGTTTGATTTACTCGACCGATCCGGAGTAGCCTCACCCCACGTCAACGTGGGAACGGGTGCAGATGACGCCGGACATGTTCTTGGTGCTGGGGATTGTGATTGCGGGGTTTTCGATCCCGTCGATCCTGTCTGCGATCACGGATGGTCGCGCGCCGCGGGCCTCGGCCATTACGATCCTGATTGCGGGCGGCCTGATCCTGACCGCGGTACAGACCAAGCCGGGCGGCTATACGCTTGAGGATATCCCCAACGCCTTTGTACGCGTCGCGGCGCTGGTCATCCCGTAAGGGCCGTCTCGGGTACGGGGCGGTCGGGTCGCAAACGGCAGCTCGCGCGAAAACCTCTTGCGCTTTGCGCGCACCCGTCCTACACGCCCATCTCGTTCCGCGCGTCCGGCCCAAGTGGCATGCCGAGTTGCGCACATACCGAACTCAAAAGACTGGAGACGGAAATGCCCAAGATGAAGACGAAATCGAGCGCCAAGAAGCGCTTCAAGGTGACCGCGACCGGTAAGGTCATGGCAGGTCAGGCCGGCAAGCGCCACGGCATGATCAAACGCACCCGCAAATTCATTCGTGACGCGCGCGGCACGACAACCCTGTCGGCTCCCGACGCCAAAATCGTCAAGGGCTTCATGCCCTACGACCGCTAAGAAGGAGCACCGATATGTCCCGCACCAAAGGTGGAACCGTCACCCACGCCCGTCACAAGAAGGTCATCAAGGCCGCCAAAGGTTACTATGGTCGTCGCAAGAGCACCTTCAAGGTCGCCCGTCAGGCGGTCGACAAGGCCAACCAGTACGCGACACGTGACCGTCACAACCGCAAGCGCAACTTCCGCGCGCTGTGGATCCAGCGGATCAACGCGGCCGTCCGCGCCCATGATGAGGCGCTGACATACTCGCGCTTCATCAACGGCCTGAACCTAGCCGGGATCGAAGTGGACCGCAAAGTGCTCGCCGATCTGGCCGTGAACGAGCCCGAAGCGTTTGCTGCGATCGTGGATCAGGCCAAAGGCGCCCTGCCCGCATAAACGCTTCCTCACAGACATCGCAAAAGCCGCTCCCGATCCGGGGGCGGCTTTTTTCGTTTATGTAGTGCGGATTACTGCTCCGGCTCTGCCGCGTCGCTGTTTTGCGCATCGCGCAACGCCCAAAGCGTTGTACCCCCCGGCCCACCGGGAACACGTGTCGCCTCGTAACAGTCGATCATGCGCAGAACGTAATGCGACGGATGGCAAAGCGCCAAGCGCCGCCGTGCTTCCATGAGATACTCATTGGCGATTTCCGCGTCGCCCTGCAGATCTGCAAGAAACCCCCGGACCAAGACCAACTGGGCAATTTGGCTTGCATTGTCACCTTCCCAGTCCGATGGCACCTCCGCCAGCGCAGTCGCCGCTTGTGTTGCCAATCCAACCTCCAGCAGCGAAAGAGCGTTCTTGGTTTGCGCTAAATGCGTTTGTCCGTACCCATTACCAAAAACGCGAACTTGGTCGGCAATAACATTCACAAACTCTGCCGATGCTCGTTTCAGCTTTCCCTGTCGCAGGATACAATCCGCCAAATTGTGCCTCAATGTGAACGTTTCCCGGTTATCAGAGCCAAAATTTTTTTCAAACTGAGGCAATAGCATTCGATGCAAGTCTTCAGCTTCACGGAGCCGACCCTGCATGCAAATCGCCAATGCAAATTCTGCAGCCACCACAAGCGTTGACTTATCTTCAATGCCCCAAGTCCCATTATACCAATCCCAAAGACTGCGGAGTACATGCTGTGCTAACTTAGCTTGACCATTCGCAAGCCGAATCCGCACCTCACGATACAATTCATCCGGATCACGGTGTTCTTCCAAAACCTCATTGATCTCATGCACCAAATCCTCCGGCCACAACCGGTTTGGTCCATATTTCAAAACCTTGGGCAAATCCCCGACCAATGCGGCACCCTTAAATCCTTCCGGCAGCCGCGCACCCCGCGCATCCGCACCCGACAGAACAGCATCATCCAAAACGCACTGTCTCAAATCCACCCGGCGCAACACCGCCCCGCTTAGATCCGCGCCGGAAAAATCGTACCCCGCGATGTCTTCATCTGGCTGCAGCACGATCCGGCGCAAAGGCTTGCCGCGCAGATCCCGTCCCGGGTCCAACCCCGCCGCGGCCACCAGATCAGTGAACCGCTTGCTTGGGCTGTCGAACACACGGACCGCCGCCGCACGGTAGGACGCGTTCAGAAAGGGAGATGTCATCCCGTATCCTCGTCAGGATGTCGGCGCAGCACCGACTGCGCCACCACGACCTCTTCGTCCACGGCACCCTGTGACACCGCATCCACCGCCCGCTCCTGCGCTGCCTTGCCTGCCAATGCCGTCAAAACGGCACGTTGGTTTGCCTCATCCTCCAACGACGCCTCTGCACCGTCAGAATTCACATCAAGCCACAGATCCATCGGGGAAATTGACAAGGTCGCGGTCACCGTTGCCTCCGACTGAGGTGTATCAATCATGCACAACGCCACATCCCGCAATTCCGCACCCTTGAGATGCGGCACGGGACGGGCGGGATTGACCGCCTCGATCCGCCACGATGCAGGTCCGGACGTATCAACCTCATAGACGTCAAAGGTTGCATCCTGCGCCAGTTTCACCGTGTCTTTCGACTGGTCACTCCCAGTCGCCTTGCCGCCCGCACTCAGGGTCAGATACTTCCAAAGCGGCACCGAGAACGTTGCGCCCGCGGATCCGTCCCGACCGGTCTCGCGCACATCATCCTGTGACCGCTCAAAGGTCAGGGTAAGCGGGGCGCTGCGATACCGCTTGTCCCGGCGCATACGGCTCGCCCCGCATGTTTCGATGGTCAGGGTGACGGAATGCAGCCCCGTTGTGATCGTACGCAAACCACCTGCCGTCTCAATGTCATCCCGCGTGGTCCCGAACCACGCTGATGTCATCAGATCAAACGCGCCGTCTTCATGCGCGACCTGCGACGGCACGAACACGTCTATCGAACACAGGTTTCGGTTCCAGAAAACAGGATCATCAGACGAAAAGGGTATTCCACACTCCGCCGTATAGAATGGCCCATCGTGATCGGCTCAATCAACCCAAAGTAGCGGCCACTGGTGTGGAAAAGACGTCCGTGCGCGATTGCGAGCGCGCCGGCATATGGTGCGCCCTGCAAGGCATCCTGAGTTCAAGCTATCAGTTCCGGGCCAGCCGGTCGTCCACCACGGTATCACGTGGCACCAACTGGAACTGCACCCGGCGGTTTTCACCCTCACCCGAGATCGTGCCGCTCAGGTTGATGGGGCGGCGCGCGCCAAAGCCCAAGGGCTCCATCTGCACGGTCTCGAATCCTTCGTCGCGCAGGATCTGAATCACCGTCTCAGCCCGGTACCAGCTGAGGTCCATGTTCAGCTTGTCGCTGCCGCGGCGATCCGAATGGCCTTCGACAACAACCTTGACCTCGGGACACAGACGCAGCGCCGTGGCCATGTTCCGCACCCGAGGCATATCCGCTGCTGCAGGCTCATTGCTGCCCAGCGGGAAGCGGACATGCGTGATTTTGACCAGCGTGTCGAGGTAGTCGATGCAGCTGGGGGCCTGTATCCGCTCTTGCAGGGCAACCGGGGGCACAACGCGGGCCCGTTCCGGGGCGGCGAGGTCCGCGCCCAGCAGATCCACGCTGGTCCGCGTGACTTCGGGCTCCACGTCCGTGGCAACCGCAGGGACCGACGCTGCCTGAACAATGGGGGTTTCGGGCGCGGGCGGCTCATCCAGGGCCATGGCCGCTTGCAACTGTGCGGCGTCCCGCGATTGCACGATCAACAGGGTCGTCGTCACCACAAGTGCCGTGAACATGGCCAGAAACAGAAACCCGCCCCCGACAATTGCCCAAAGTGGCACCTGCCGCGGCGCGGGTTGCGGTGGCGCAAACGCAGCACTTTGCGGCGGCAGTCCCCCTTGGGCATGCATGGTCAGTCGTGTCATTGCTCGATCCCCCAGAGATCACCCATTGCGGGCCTGCAGTATGTGCTGGCGGATGCACCTTGCATTGATTTTTGATCTTGTCGGCCCGCGCCTTTGGCAGAGACGCAGGCAGCACACCCGCCCATGGGGGCGAATCATACATGAAGTGATTCGCAAGGCAACCTCCTCTACATCAGGTGATTCGCTTTTTTTGCCTGTTTTGTAGGTCATGCCCGCATGTGCCCACGGTTGCACTGGCGCGCGCAGGGCGCTAGATCGCAGGAGAACCAAACGGGGTGCCTGCGGCATGGATGATCTGCGCGACAAATATCTGGCTCAAATCGGCGGTGCGGCGGATGAGGCGACGCTCGAAAACATCCGCATCGCGGCCGTTGGCAAAAAAGGCGAAGTCGCGCTGAAAATGCGCGAACTGGGCAAGATGACACCGGAAGAACGGCAGGTGGCCGGTCCGGCGCTGAATGCGCTCAAGGATGAGATCAACAGCGCACTTGCCGCGAAAAAGGCCGCCCTTTCGGATGCAGCCCTAGATGCACGACTGGTTGAGGAATGGCTGGACGTCACCCTGCCCGCACGCGGCACGCGCCAAGGCACATTGCACCCCATCAGTCAGGTGACCGAAGAGGTCACGGCCATCTTTGCTGAAATGGGGTTCGCGGTGGCCGAAGGTCCGCGGATCGACACCGATTGGTACAACTTCGACGCCCTCAACATCCCCGGCCACCACCCGGCCCGCGCAGAGATGGACACGTTCTACATGCACCGGGCGGAAGGCGACAACCGCCCGCCTCATGTGCTGCGCACCCACACCTCTCCGGTGCAGATCCGGTCGATGGAGGCAACGGGCGCGCCCACGCGCATCATCTGTCCGGGCGGTGTTTACCGCGCGGACTACGACCAGACACACACGCCCATGTTCCATCAGGTCGAGGGCCTCGCCATCGATCGCGATATTTCAATGGCCAACCTGAAATGGGTGCTTGAGGAATTCGTAAAGGCCTATTTCGAAGTCGACGGCGTGGAACTGCGCTTCCGGGCCTCTCACTTTCCCTTCACCGAACCATCCGCCGAAGTCGACATCCGCTGTTCCTGGGAGGGCGGCACGCTCAAGGTCGGCGAGGGTGACGACTGGTTGGAAATCCTCGGCTCCGGAATGGTGCACCCCAAGGTGCTGCAAGCAGGCGGCATCGACCCCGCGGAATGGCAGGGCTTTGCCTTTGGCATGGGCATCGACCGGATTGCCATGCTGAAATACGGCATCCCCGACCTGCGCGCGTTCTTCGACAGCGACCTGCGCTGGCTGCGCCACTACGGCTTCTCCGCGCTGGATATGCCAAACCTGCATGGTGGCCTCAGCCGCTGACTCCGGACAGATGGCGCACCCCATGCCCGTCTCTGTTCCAAAAAATCCTCCCCGAAGGCCCGGGCCGCCATCCGCACCGACACATGTCCAGACCTGGCGCAATGGGCCGGGCACGCTACTCTCCTGACATGCGCCTTGCTCTCGTCCTCGCCCTCGTCACCCTGATCGTGATCGCCCATGTCTTCCTGTGGCGCTCCGAGATGGTGTTTGGGCTGAAGCTGACCTTCACGATCCTCAACGCCATCGGCTGGGCCATCGTGCTCTTGCCCATCCTGTTCATCGACAAATGGCTCGACGCGATCAAACGGCGCAATTCTGAAACAGACAACCACGACAACGTGACGTGACAAGCCGGACAGGATGCATAGCGTGCGGCCTATGAGATACGTACTTGCCCTCGTCGCCCTTATCTGGGGCCTTCCTGCCGCCGCCATGGGTCCATGGCAGGCCTGTCATCTGGACGTGCCCTGCGCCGTGGGGGAACGGTCCTACCACGTCAGGGAACCCGATGACTGGGACGGCTCCACGGCCATGCCCGTGCTGATCCACTTTCATGGCTGGCAACGCACCGGCGCCCTGCCGGTACAACATCAACGCATCTCCGGGGCCACACGGCGACGCGGCGTTCTGCTCATCGCACCCAATGGCAATCGCAAAACATGGAATTTCTGGTCTGCAGAGACCGAAGATGTCGCCTTTGCCCAGGAGGTCATCGAAGATGTCCTGAAACGCTATCCGGTGGACCGCGATAACATCTTTGTCTCTGGCTATTCCTACGGGTCAATCATGGCATGGCGTGTGGCCTGCGACCGGGGCGCGCGGCTCAACATCCGGGCCCTGCTGGGCATTTCAGGCACGTTGAGCCAGACCGAAAACTGCGCGGACGCCCCGCAAGAGGTGCGCCACGTGCATGGGTTGAACGACAATGTGCTGGATTTCCCGTTTGGTCCCGACACTGACACAACCTACCCCGTGTTCCTGTGGCGCGATGCGATGAACTGCGGCGCAGGCCGTGACGGCGGCAAATGGAACCAGGTCGATTTCCTGACCTTCACCCGCACGGAATGGACCAATTGCGACAGCGGACGCGTGTCACTTGACGTCCACCCGGGCGGTCATTTCATCCCGCACGGCTGGATCGCGCGCCAGCTTGACGAACTGCTCGGCCTGCCGGTCAGCTATCCCTGAAGACACCCTGCCGCGTTGCGGCAGGAAACCCATTCAGATCGCAGCTTTCATGCTTTCATCGAGATAGATTTCGCGCAGGCGCGGGGCCACACGCCCCGGCGTGCCATCGCCCAATTGCGTGCCGTCAATCTCGACAACCGGCATCACGAATGTCGAGGCTGAGGTGATGAATGCCTCATCCGCGGTGCGCGCCTCTTCGATGGTAAAGTTGCGCTCTTCGACTTCCATCTGCGCCTCCTGCGCAAAGCGCAGAACCGCGGCACGGGTAATCCCGTGCAGGATGTCATTGGACTTTTCGCGGGTGATGATCTTGTTGCCCTTCACGATATAGGCGTTGTTGGACGTGCCTTCGGTTACGAACCCGTCCTGCACCATCCACGCATCATCCGCGCCCGCCTTCTTGGCCATCATCTTGCCCATGGACGGATACAGCAACTGCACGGTCTTGATGTCGCGACGACCCCAGCGAATGTCCTCGATGCTGATGACCTTCATGCCCTTTTGTGCCATCGGGCTTGCGGCAAGGCCCGGTTTGTTCTGCGTGAACAGCACGATGGTCTGCGGCGTCGTTTCCGGATCCGGAAAGGCGAAGTCACGATCGTCCGGCGCACCGCGTGTAATCTGCAGATACACCATGCCCTCATCAATCCCGTTCACCCGCACCAGCTCGCGGTGCACCTCCAGAAGGTCCGCCTTGCTGATCGGGTTGGGCATGTCCAATTCGGCCAACGACCGCTCCAGCCGCACGGCATGTCCGTCAAAATCCACCAGCTTGCCGCCCAGAACACTGGTCACTTCGTAAACGCCATCCGCCATCAGAAAGCCGCGGTCAAAGATCGAAACCTTTGCGTCGGTTTCAGGCAGGTAGTCTCCGTTCACATAGACAGTGCGTGTCATGGCAAAATTCCTCTGATCAGGGTCGGGTGTCGCGATACGTCAGGCACCGGGCCGGTGCAAGTGGGCCGGGTCCAGCTGCCCGGTGTCCATGAGATGGCGCAGAGCTTCGGCCACCATGCGCGCATCGCCAAGGGCGTCATGGCCCCGCGCGTCCGGAAGGCTCAGGCCGAAATGCTCCAGCATGGTGTTGCTGCGCAACCCATGGATAACGTCGAGCGGTATGCCCGCTTTCAAAAACAGCGCCGGCGCATTGCCAAACCGCGGCGCCGCAATCGGCGGCGCGATGCTCGCGACATAGCAGCTGATGGCCATCATGTTGAACTCATCCTTGCCCCACGCCCACAAAGGGTCCGACCCGGCGAAGGCGCTCAACCGGTCAAGCGCGGTGGCCAAAGGCACGCCCTCTGTATCCAACCGCTCTGCCGTGACCCCGGTGAGCCGCGCGTTGAGCGGATCAAGCATCATCGGCTCGCCAAAGCGATCGTATGGCTTAATCAGCACCTCGAACAGGTCCGTTGCGGCATACGGCGCGTCCAGTGAGATCCGCACTGCACCAATCTGAAATACGATAGGGTCCGGGTCCTCTGGGCCACACCAGAACCGTTGCGGCGCTCCGGGCGCCGTCGCGAATTCGCAGTCGTAAATGATCGCCGTCCCGCTCACTTCACCGCCCCCAGACTGACATCACCCGCGATCACTTGGGCCTTGCGCGCCGCATTCGGGGAGCCGTCCCAATAGATGGCACCCTGCCCCTGACGCATCGCCCCGAGGATGAAACACTTGGTACCCACCGGCTGTCCGGATGACCGCCAGCGTCCACCATACATGCACACCAGACCCTCCGATGTGACGGTCCAGCTGTCGAACACCGTCGACAGAACGCCGGAATTCGCCGACCCCATATGCTCGGCATAATCGCGGCCGAGCCAGATGCCGAACCCTTTTGTGGCTGTGGTCATGATGCTGCGCCCTTCGAGCGCGCGGCGAAGGCCGGGATCACCCACCAACGCGCCGCCCGCGGCCAGCTGCGTGCGCGCAGCGTCCGGCGCACCGGCAAAATCAAACGGCACCCGTCCGATCACGGCCGCCGCCTTGCGCCCGTTCAGTGGTTTATACACATCACGCACCTTGCGCGGCGTCACGGTCTCGGGCGCGACGCGCACACCGTCCTGCGAAAAAAGAATGCAATCCGTCTTGCCTCGGCGCAACTCGCGCCGGCAAAATCCCAACGCCCGTTTGGCGGCTGTCGCGGCACTGTCAGCGCCCCAACTGCGCCCCCACGCACCATCCGGCGACACGGCAAAGGCGTGCGGATGCGGTTCCCCTGCCATCTCGGCACGCGCTGCCGCCTGATCCCGCGTCAAACCAAGTGCGGTGCCCTGTTGCGCATGTGCCCTAGACGCGGCAAGCAGCGCTACAGCCAAGGTCAGCGCACGCGTGATGCCCCGGCTCATCCCCACAGCGCACCATCCGGCGGGTGTACGCCCGCTTCGTCAAACACCAGCGGTACATCACGGTCCTCCGCCAGCAGCAACGGACCATCCAGATCGACCACGGACGCCCCTTGCGCCACCAGCGTGGCTGGTGCCATGGCAAGGGACGACCCCACCATGCACCCCATCATGACGCTGTACCCTTCGGCCAATGCAGCGGTCCGCAGCGCGAGCGCTTCGGTCAATCCGCCGGTCTTGTCGAGCTTGATGTTGACCATATCGTACTTGCCCGCCAACGCAGCAAGGGAGGCCCGGTCATGACAGCTTTCATCCGCACAGACCGGCAGCACCCGCTCCAGATCGCGCAGCGCATCGTCTGCCCCCGCGGGCAAGGGCTGCTCGACCATCTCAACACCCAGCCGGACCAGAACCGGCGCCATCACGGAATAAAGCGCGGGCGTCCACCCTTCGTTGGCGTCCACGATGATCCGCGCACCGGGTGCGCCCGCGCGCACCGCTTCGATGCGCGCCACGTCTTCGTCACCCCCACCCAACTTGGTCTTGAGCAGTGGCCGATGCGCATGCTCGGCGGCTTGCGCCTGCATCTTCTCGGGTGTGTCCAGCGACAGGGTATAGGCCGTCACAACCGGCTCAGGGGAGGGCAACCCGGCAAGGTCCCAGACCCGGCGCCCGCTGCGCTTTGCCTCCAGATCCCACAACGCGCAATCCACCGCATTGCGTGCAGCGCCCGCAGGCAACAGGTCCTGCACCGCCGCCCGCGTCAGCCCCTCCGGCAACGCTTCGATCTGCGCGGTAACAGAGGCCAGCGTTTCATCATACCGGGCATAAGGCACGCATTCGCCCCACCCCTGATGCGTGCCGTCCGACACGCGCACCGTCAACACATGCGCCTCGGTCCGGGATCCACGCGCAATGGTGAACACCTGCGCCAATGCAAACACATCCCGTTCCACACTCAAGCGCATCACCATCCCCGTCTCTGTTCCAAAAAATCCTCCCCGAAGGGTCGGCCGGCCACAGGCCGTGTCAGAGGGTCAAAAGACCATCCACCAAAGGTCCCGCCCCAAACCGGAACGGATCCGTCGCCGGCAGGTTCATCCGATCCTCGATCTCAGTCAAGCAGGCCCGCGCCGCCGCCTCATCAAGCGCCTTGGTGTTGACCGAAACGCCCGTGACCGTGGCCGCCGGGTTTGCCACCCGTGCAATCGGCAAGGCGGTGTCGCGCAACTGTTCCAGCGACGGCAACCCGTAATGCGGCAGACCCCGCATATGGGTCCGCGTCGGCTCATGACACAGAACCAGCGCATCCGGCTGACCGCCATGGATCAACGCCATGGTCACGCCGGAATAGGACACGTGAAACAGGCTGCCCTGCCCCTCAATGTGATCCCAATGGTCCGCATCATTGTCCGGCGTCAGATACTCGACCGCCCCCGCCATGAAATCCGCGATGACCGCGTCCAACGGCACACCCCGCCCGGTGATCAGGATCCCGGTTTGCCCCGTTGCGCGGAACGACGACTTCAGACCGCGCGCCCGCATTTCCGCATCCATCGACATCGCCGTATACATCTTGCCGCAAGAGCAATCTGTCCCAATGGCCAGCGCCCGCTTGCCCGTCCGCTTTTTGCCGTTGGCAATGGGATAGGCGATCGTCGGCACACGCACATCATGCAAGGTCCGCCCGTTCACCTTGGCCGCCGATTGCAGCTCATTCTCATCCCGCAGCAGATTGTGCAGCCCCGCCGCAAGGTCATAGCCCATCTGCAAGGCTTCAACCAAAACCGCTTTCCAGGCGTCCGAAATCATCCCACCGCGGTTCGCGACCCCGATCACAAGCGTCTTGGCCCCGGCCTTCAGACCCTCTTCCAGCGTCATGTCCGTCAACTGCATGTCCGCGCCACATCCCGGCATCCGGAACTGGCCAACAGCGTTCTCCGGGCGCCAATCGGTGATGCCTTGCGCAACCTTGGCGGCCAGCTGGTCCGGCGCATCGCCGAGAAACAAAAGATACGGCGTCTGAATCATGGGGCGCTCCTATACGTGCGGTTTTCCGCAGAATGGCGCACCGTTCGCGCAAGATCAGCGCAAAACACCTGTCAGGAAACCTCATTGCCGAAGATTTTTGCAGTAATCCGGAAAATAGCCGCAGAATTTACCGCCGTCTATCGCGAATCCAGCCGCAATGCTGCACCTGCAAAATGTCGCTTGCGGCCCCGCGCGCAATTTCATAACAGCAACAGCAGCAATTCACGCAACATTCTTGCCAAAGGGTCCCCCATGTCGTTCCGCCTGCAACCTGCGCCCCTCGCCCGCCCCAACCGATGCCAGCTCTTTGGCCCCGGCTCCCGCCCGGCCATCTTCGAAAAGATGGCAGCCTCTGCGGCGGACGTCATCAACCTCGATCTCGAAGACAGCGTAGCGCCCTCCGACAAGGACACAGCGCGCGCCAACGTCATCCAGGCCACACACGACATCGACTGGGGCACCAAGACGCTGAGCGTGCGCATCAACGGGCTCGACACGCCCTATTGGTATCGCGACGTCGTCGACCTGCTGGAGCAGGCCAGCGACCGGCTGGACCAGATCATGATCCCCAAGGTCGGAAACGCAGGGGACATCTACGCCGTCGACGCGCTGGTGTCCGCGATTGAGGCCGCCAAGGGCCGCACGAAACCTATCACCTTCGAAGTCATCATCGAAAGCGCTGCCGGCATCGCCCATGTCGAAGAAATTGCCGCCGCGTCGCCCCGCCTTGCCGCCATGAGCCTCGGTGCCGCCGACTTTGCGGCATCCATGGGCATGGCGACCACCGGCATCGGTGGCACACAGGAAAACTACTACATGCAACGCGGCGAAGACAAACACTGGTCCGATCCCTGGCATTGGGCACAGGCGGCCATCGTCGCCGCGTGCCGCACCCACGGGGTGCTGCCCGTGGACGGCCCCTTCGGTGACTTTTCCGACGATGACGGGTTCCGCGCACAGGCATTGCGCTCCGCGACCCTGGGCATGGTCGGCAAATGGGCCATCCACCCCAAACAGGTCGCACTCGCAAACGAGGTTTTCACCCCAAGCGCCGACGCCGTGGCAGAGGCCCGCGAAATCCTCGCAGCCATGGAAGAGGCCAAGGCCAAAGGCGAAGGCGCAACCGTCTACAAGGGCCGCCTCGTGGACATCGCCTCCATCAAACAGGCCGAAGTCATCGTCAAGCAATCCGAAATGATTGCCGCACACTGATCCTTCTTCTGGCCAAAAATACCACGGGGTTTGGGGCAGCGCCCCAATCCCGCAGGCTCAGCCTGCACAACACTTGCCAGAGAGGCCCCAATGGGTCGGCGGGCGGGGCGACTTTGCGCCAGCAAAGAGCGTCCGCACGGCGTCCCTAGTCCGGCCAGACCTTGCGCCCATCGACGCCCGTCTCTTCAATCAGACCGCGCCGCTTGGCTTCGAAGTAATATCCGCGCGCGTACCACATGACGGCCGTGTCCATATCTCCATCAGACACCAACCAGGCCCCCCGCAAGTACCGTACCGCGTATTTCAGATTGGTCTCAGCATCGAGAAGATCCGGCGGACTGCCCCGAAAACCCATAGAACGCGCCGTTGCGGGCAAAATTTGCATCAACCCCCAATACGGCCCGTTGCGCGCGCCTGGGCGATGCGTGCTTTCCCGCACGACGACGCGCTGGACCAGCGCGACCGGCACATCATTCTCCTGCGCCGCCGCCTCGATCAACGCGCGCAGTTCAGGTGTTTCATTCGGGAAAAGCGGCACAGATACCCCGCGTTCAGGCACAACGCCCGACGGCGCACTGCCACCACAGGCGGCAAGCATCAGGGTGAGCACAAGAACAAGACATCGCATGGAGGCACTGGACAGCGCCACGGTTCAAAACGCAAGCGGGCCGCAGACGACCGGCAAGGATCCGCACCAAGTCGTGATTGGGCAAGCTCCCCCCGTCATGCTTGTCTATGACGCAGCCACCAGACACCGGAACTCAACCATGCGCTCTTTCCTCATTGCCCTTGTCGCTCTCATGCTGGCGTTGCCAGCCACCGCAGATGTTGCACCGCGGGACGGCTGGTCCGTCACGCCCACCACCAAAAGCTATGCCGACCTGATCGACGCGGTCAAAGCCGCTGCCAAGGCCAACAAAATGGGCGTTGTCACACAAGCCGGCCCTACCGGTGCCGCGAAAAACCGCGGGGTCATCATTCCCGGCAATCGCGTGATTGGGCTCTTCAACAACCTCTACGCGGTTGAGGTGCTGAAACTGTCCACAGCCGCAATGATCGAAGCGCCGATCCGCATGTATGTCACCGAAACCGCAGATGGCAGCGCGACGCTTAGCTACAAGACACCGTCCTTCGTCTTCGCGCCATACATCGAAGAGGCCGGCCCGGATTTGTCCCGGATCGCGGCGGAACTGGACGCCATCTTTGCGACGATCGCCACGGAAGCCACTGAATAAGAGCTAAATTCTAGGAAATTTCGAAGCGCTCAACCGGCGCGCGTTCAACTATTTTTCACGCTTGCGGTCTTTTCTGTCCCGCGGTGGTGTGGAGACAGTTATGGCGTTTATAGGTTTGTCCGTTTTGCTCGATTTTGTCAGCTCTCTTGCGGTGCTGGGCCTGCTGGTTGTGGGCTACAGCGCCCTTGGACCGCGGATCAAGGAACAGGCGTTTGCGCCGTTGATCCTGGGTGCGCTTTTCGGGCTGGTCGTGGATCTGCAAATGTCCATGCCGCTCAGCCCGGCGGACGGGGTCATCGTCGACATGCGGAACGTACCCATCGTGCTTGCAGGTGCGTTCCTCGGCGCGCGGGGACTTGCCATTTGCCTGGTCCTGGCCATTGGCGCGCGCATTGGTTTGGGCGGTGTCGGTATGCTTCCCGGTGTTGTGGGCATGCTGATCGCAGGAGCGGTGGGTATCGCCTGGTCCTACGCGCGGGTCAGGATCACTGCGCCGGACTGGGTCAAACTGCTGGGTCTCGGCATTGCCGTGAACCTGCACATGGCGTCCGCGTTCCTCGCATCCGCGCCGATTATCGAGTGGTATTTTACGGAAGCCGCGACGACAATTTTTGTCCTCAATCTCCTCTACACGCCCTTGATCGGCTACATGCTGCTTCGGGAACAGAAAATTCTGGTCCAGACAGAGGAATTGTCAGCCGCGGCAATGGCGGACCCCCGAACGCGCCTGCTGCGCGTTGATGCCTTTGCGAACGAAATCTCACACTTCAACGCCTCGGACCCCGATCGGCGCATATCCGGCGTTGTCGCAGTCACGCTAAAAAACAAGGACTGGCTGAAACAGACATGGGGCGCGCAGGCCTTTGACCAGTCGCTCGGAGCGCTCAGGGTGCGCTTTGCCGCGCTCTGCCAGGACGGGCGACCGCTGGGCATTGATGGGTCGCGCCGTCTGCTTGTGCCGGTCACCGAAATCGAATTGCGTGATCTTCGTCCCTTCCGGCGCAGCCTGCGCAAGCTCGCAACGGACACACCTGTGCGACTGAGCGAGAACGTGGTCGTCCCCCTGACCATTATTGCCGAGACGTTCAACCTGACCCGGCCCGATACGCCAGCGGTCACGAAAAACGAAATCCGTCGCTCTGCCGCCAGCCGTAAACTGGCCGCAGGACGCAGCGACCCGGAGCCGCGGCATCGACACACGGGACTAGACCCTTTGCCAAAGGGCCTGACCAGCAAAACGGTCGAGCGGCTGTTTCAGCAAGCTGCAGAACGGGCCCGGCGAGAGGCCTAGGCGCGTTCGTCCTTGGGCGCGCCTATCACGACATAGGTTGTGATCGCGTTGACCTGTGGCAACGCGCCCAACAGGTCGGTATGGAACGCCTTGTAGCTGGGCAAATCTGCGCATTCGACACGCAGAAGATATTCAATCGGGCCGGTGATGTTGTGGCATTCCCGGACCTCCGGCGCGTGCAGCATCGCCCGCTCAAACGCCTCCTGGCTGGATTTTGAATGATCGTTCAGACCGACGCCGATATAGGCGACAAACCCGGTGCCCAGCTTTGTCCGGTTCAGAACCGCGCGATAGCCGCTGATGACGCCCGCCCGCTCCAGCTCCTGCACCCGCCGCAAACACGCTGACGGCGACAGACCAACCTGTTCCGCCAAAGCGATGTTGCTGAGCCGCCCATCGCGCGACAACGCGCGCAATATCCGGTCGTTTATGTCATCAATCTTCACCATATATTGCAAAATTACATACAAATTCTGAGTTTTTGCAACCTGTCACGCCAAATTTGCGCGCATAAACGCGCAATGGACACTGAACTTTTCCTTGCCTTGGCGGCGTTTGCCTTCGTCAGCTCGATCACACCCGGACCCAACAACCTGATGCTGATGGCCTCCGGGGCCAATTTCGGGTTCCGTGCGTCCGTGCCCCATATGCTTGGCATCGGGATTGGCTTTGTGGTGATGGTCATGCTCGTGGGCGCCGGGTTGGCACAGATTTTCACAACCTACCCAACGAGCCATACAGTGCTCAAAACGGTTTCCGTGATCTACCTGATGTATCTGGCCTGGAAAATCGCGACGGCTGCACCCACAGCGACCTCCGGCAGCACCGGCAAGCCCATGACGTTTTTGCAGGCGGCGGCATTCCAATGGGTGAACCCAAAGGCCTGGACCATGGCGCTGACCGCTGTCACGGTCTACAGCCCGGGCACCGGGCTTTGGGCCATCGGCTTGGTTGCGTTGATCTTTGGCGCGATCAACCTGCCCGCGGTCTCGTCTTGGACCCTGTTGGGGCAGGGCATGGCCCGCGTGCTGACAAACCCCGCGCGGTTGCGCCTCTTCAACTGGACCATGGCGGTGCTTTTGCTGCTGTCACTGGTCCCGGTCCTCATTCCATGAGATTGCAAATTCCCCACCCCCCGGCCATATAGCGTGCACGACATGCCAAAGGGGCGGGACACGTGACGCAATATCTTGAGTTTGAAAAGCCACTGGCCGAGATCGAAGGCAAGGCGGAAGAGCTGCGCGCTCTGGCCCGACAGAACGAAGATATGGACGTGTCCGACGAAGCCGCGGCACTGGATGCCAAGGCCGTCACCCTGCTCGAAGAGCTGTATGCCGACCTCACGCCATGGCGCAAATGCCAGATCGCACGGCACCCGGATCGTCCGCATTGCACCGACTATATTGATACGCTGTTCACGGATTACACCCCGCTCGCGGGCGACCGGAATTTTGCCGATGATCACGCTGTGATGGGTGGGCTTGCACGTTTTGACGATCACCCCGTCGTGGTTCTGGGTCACGAAAAAGGCAACGATACGAAGTCACGCATCGAACGCAATTTCGGCATGGCCCGCCCGGAAGGGTATCGCAAGGCGATACGCCTCATGGATATGGCGGACCGGTTTGGCCTGCCCGTGATCACGCTGGTCGACACGCCCGGCGCCTATCCCGGCAAAGGGGCCGAAGAACGGGGACAATCCGAGGCGATCGCGCGGTCCACGGAAAAGTGCCTGCAAATTGGCGTACCGCTTGTGTCGGTTGTGATCGGCGAAGGCGGGTCCGGGGGGGCCGTCGCCTTTGCGACCGCCAACAAGGTCGCGATGCTCGAACACTCGGTTTATTCCGTGATCAGCCCCGAAGGCTGCGCGTCGATCCTGTGGAAAGACGCAGAGAAGATGCGCGAAGCTGCAGAAGCCTTGCGGCTCACGGCGCAGGATCTCAAACAGCTTGGTGTGATTGATCGCATTATCCCGGAGAGTACGGGCGGCGCGCATCGACACCGGGAAGAAACATTTGCATCCGTCCGGACAGCGATTGCCGGAATGCTGAGTGATCTGGAAAACAAGTCTGCCGCCGATCTCATCGCTGATCGCAGGCAGAAATTCCTGTCCCTGGGACAGAGCGGCCTCGCCGCCTGAACACCGGCCGCGCCCCCCGGTCACGCAGAACCGGCGCATGTCGTGGCCGATTACGACACGCGGACGCGGCCAGCGCATCTATTAGGGCTAGGCGACATCATCCTGTGACGGGGTCAGAACCTGCCCCGGGAGGGTCACCGTTACACGCGCGCCGACACCGTTCGGGCCTGTGCCCGCCTCAATCGTTCCGCCACGTGCGCGCACCAGCCTGCGGATCCCGACCAAACCGTATCCACCGGCGGCCATGCTTTGGTCAGCCGGATCGAAAACGCGCGCGGCATTGGCAAAGCCGCGACCATTGTCCGTCACCGAAATACAGACCCGGTCATTTGGCGCACAGGCAACGCAGACGTGCAACGTCACCCGGTCGAGGCCCGCATATTTGAACGCATTGTCGATAAGATTGCGGACGATGATCTGTATTGCGGCTGCATCCGCCTCAACAGCCACATCATCTACCCGCACATCGTGTGCGTTGGCGGGATCGAGGGTGACGAGGATATTCTGACACATCGACCGGAAATCAAAACAACTTGGCTGCACGTCGGTGCGCAGCGCTGTTGAATGGCTCAGCACATCCGTGACCAGATCGAGCGCGCGTTCGCTGATCTCCTCGATCATGCCGATCATCTGCAGCTTGCCGTCGCCCATATCGACAAACCCATCCCGCAACATGCCAGTGAGCATGCGCACATTGGCAATCGGGCTACGCAGATCATGCGCAGCGAAGCTTACGAAGTCTTCCATGTCGCTGGTCATCGCAGCGGTCAGGGCGTGTGCCTGTTCCAACTGCCGCTCGCGGGTGATGTCCTGGGACACACCCACCATGTGCGTGAGCGTCCCGCTTCGGTCAAAGCGCGGCAGCAAGCGGGTCATTACGGACAACGTGTCCTGCCCGATCGGAATGGCAATTTCATAGGTTGTTTCAACGGCATTTTGCCACGCGCGCCGCTGTCGTTCATGAACGGCATCTGCCGCGCGTCCATCGAAGAGCTGCGCCGCGGTTTTGCCAATGACATCGCCCGGGCCACACAAAAGATGGCGGCACCCGGCCGTGTTCATGAACGCATAGACAACGTCGCCTGCGTCATCCTCGGTCAAAACAAAAACGGGCGACCCGATGGCGTTGTACGACGAAAAATCAGGCAACATGGCACGGTGTCCTCAGAACTGTGCACTGCGTAGGCCAAACAGGTTAGAATTTCGTTGCCGTCAGCTGGCCAGCATCCGAAGGCCTTGCGTCACATCCGACCGGACCGCCAGACGCAGACCCGGTTCATCGCCGGCGCGCAGGGCCGCGATGATCATCCGGTGGTATTGCGGTGGTTCTGTCCGCCGCAGACGTCCATAGAGCGCGCGCATGGTTGGCCCCATCTGCAACCATACCGTTTCGGTCATGGCCAACATCGCAGGCGCCTGCGCCCGCAGGTACAACGTCCGGTGAAATTCGAGGTTGGTGCGGATGTAGCTGACCGCGTCGCGGTGCGCCACGGCCTCGGCAACGGCGGTGTTGATCGTCTGCAAACGCTCGATCAGCGCCAGATGCGCCCTTGGCAACGCCCGTGTGGCCAGTTCCACTTCGATCAACGCCCGCAGCGCGGCAAGCTCTTCGATCCGTTCGTTGGACAGCTCCGGCGTCGAGACCCGCCCCGACTGCGACAGGGTCAGCGCGCCTTCGGCCACCAGGCGGCGCACAGCCTCGCGCGCGGGCGTCATCGACACGTCATATTGCTTGCCGATACCGCGCAGGGTCAGCGCCTGACCCGGCGCAATGTCACCATGCATAATACGCGTGCGCAGACGCCGAAAAACGCGATCATGCGCGGCGGATGCGGTGTCCCGGGTTGGGCTTGTGGCACTCATGCCTTTTTGTGATCACAACAGGTGCGGGCCGTCAATCACCAAAGCGGTAGCGGTGCAAGCTCGCGCCATGATCGCGCAACCACTGGCGTGGGACTTTGTAGGGGCCGTGTATGCGCGTCACTTCGTTCCAGAAGGCCGGGCTGTGGTTCATCTGCGCCAGATGGGCGACCTCATGCGCGGCGACATAGTCCAGAACCGGCGGCGGCGCGAGGATCAGCCGCCACGAAAACATCAACCGCCCGGCAGAGGAACACGACCCCCATCGCGACCGCGTGTCGCGCAGGGCAATACCACTATAGCTGCGGCCCAGACGCCCCGCATAGAGATCGCAAGCCGCCGCCAGCCGGTCACGGGCGCGCCCCTTCAGATACCCCAAAACGCGCGGACCGGCCTTTTCCGACGGGCCCGGCACCCGCAGCGCACCTTGCCCCGCCTGCACGGCGCGCCCGGTGCCGGGCACGACGGTATGCGCCTGCCCTTCTATGGGCAGGACTGTATCATGCTGTACCGACACCAGCCCTTGCCGCTTTGCGAGGTGGGCGCGGATCCACGCCTCCTTTTGCGCGGCAAAGGCCAGCGCTTCGCGCTCCGGCACCCGCTGGGGCAAGGTCACCGTGACCCGCCCGTCAACCTGGCTCACCCGCAGGGTGATGCGCCGCGCCCGCACCGACGGACGCAGGATCAACGGAATATCCGGATCCCCTTGAAGCACGTGGGCTGCCATCCCATCTCCCCGCTATGCCTTAGCCTTTGACTCCACCTCAGGCTTATGGCACTTGCCCAGAATCGTCGCAATATCGCTGCAACCACGCGGGGCGCTTTGGCCTCGCGACCCGACGCGAAAAGGAAGATCCATGCCCAAGGAAGAATGGGGAACGAAACGGCTCTGCCCCACCACAGGCAAGCGGTTTTACGACATGAACCGCTCGCCCATCGTGAGCCCGTATACCGGTGACGTGGTCGAGCTGGACAGCTCCAAAACCCGTATGATCGCCGCCGACGCGGAAGACGCCGCGACAACAAAAGCCAAGGCATCGACGGCCACGGACAGTGACGATCAGGTGCTGGACGACGAGGATGTCGAGGTCGAACTGGATGATGATCTGCTCGACGATGACGAAGAAGAGGACAACGTCCCCCTCGAAGAACTGGCCGATGTCGCGGCCGAGGACGACGACTCCTGAAACTGCATGTCAGGCGGGATCGTTTTGCACTTGATCCCGCCCGGCAAAGCGCCTAATCAGCGGCGCACGGCTGGAAACAGCCACCAAGGATGGGGCATTAGCTCAGCTGGGAGAGCGCCTGCATGGCATGCAGGAGGTCAGCGGTTCGATCCCGCTATGCTCCACCATCCCTTTCAATTCCCAATGCGTTCCGTACGGCCAACCGCAATGTGAGGCGCTGACTAACGCGCATCGGCTATGCCGCTACGCTGAGTGCAGCGGTTCGATCCCGCTATGCTCCACCATCCCTACAGTTGATGAATTCGCCATAATTCTTCCATTTGTTCCGCAAAGTTCTACCGTTTGTTGGTGTTCACGCACTATTTGGCAGGAACCTCTCCCTGTCTAGTTGAACTTCATCGGTTTGGTTTTCGGATCAATGACAACAGGGGGGCGGAAAGCGGAAGTTCGCCGCAACCGCGAATTCACCCACATCTTGCACCAAAGCGGACTTTCAGAAACGCCACGGCTTGTAGCAATTCGCCCACCAGTCAAAACCTGGTGAGCGACTTGCAAAAAAGTGTTGGGTGAAGAATTCGTAAAGAAAAATGATGGCGCTTACGTCCGGACCGGGAGTTCCAGTGCTGGGCGCAATTGCTCCAGTTGCGTAGCGTATTTTCGAACGACCTGATCGTAGAGATCGGCAATCTTCTTTGCCTGTACGGAGACAACTAAGGCGTAAGGCAACTTTTGCGGTGGAGCGTAGTTCTTGCCTTCGAGACGAGCGTTGTAGTGGATATCGAATACTGGATTCTGGAGTGATTGTCCTCGCATTCGCTTTTTCCCGTGCAGGCAGTTCTCCCATTTCCAAGCATCTCTCCGAAGTTCCTCTTCGCTCGGTCCTGCTGCGCCAGAAGTGAAGAATGACTTTGTATCAAAGTGATTTTGACCATCTCGCGAGAACTTGTCGTCGTGCGGTCTAAAGGCGATTTCCAAACCTGCCTAGGTGTAATTCCCCGGATGGTGCGGATCGGTTTGCGTCTTGTAGCATATCGTCGCTTTGAGGTTGACCATGCCCTGGATCGGTTCGGGCGGAACAGGAATTGCAGCCCGAATGTATTTCGCTGGTGAGATCTCGCCCTGATAAACAATGCGAACTTCATCATCGCCACACAGAACGATTTCGTCGAGATCTTGGGCGCAGCGCCCCCAACCGACTTCCCTAGGTTCGATATCGGTATCATGTGCAGTGTGCACAAGTAGCGACCGGATCAGGCGATCGGCTGCCGGTATTCTTCTCCCTTTGTCAAGATTGCCCATATGATCCGGGCAGATTTGTTGGCCATAGCGACGGTGGCGAGCCTGAAGGGCTTCTGGTCGAGCAATTTCGCGGTCCAAATGTCAGCCTTCTCCGGCTTGTTCCTCGCCATGAGCGCCCGTGATGTCATCCCGACGATCAAAAGCTTGCGGATGTATCGGTCACCCTTCTTGGTGATGCGACCAAGGCGTTCCTTGCCGCCGCTCGACTTATTGAGCGGTGTGAGACCCAGCCAAGCGGCCAAGTCGCGACCAGTCTCGAACTGTTTCGCATCGCCGATGGTTGCTACGACAGCCGAGGCTGTGATTGGTCCGATCCCTGGCATGCGCATCAAACGCCGAGCATCTGCGTCCAACCATGCGTGCTGTTCGATCAGCTTGGTCAGTCCGTCGACCCGTGCATTGAGGCCGTTTAGCTGATTACACATCAGTCCCAGAATGCCGTCTGCGATCTCAGGCATTTCCAATTGGTCTTCAGTGCCGTGCTCCCGGGCAAACTTGGACACAGCCTCGATTCCTGTTGGCAGGATATGTCCAAACTCCCGGAGTATGCTTCGCCTCATGTTCACCACCTGTGTGCGTTGGCGGACGACCAGATCCCGCGCACGATGAATGGCCAGTACTGCCTGCTGATCCTCTGATTTGACCTCGACGAAGCGCAGCGTCGGACGGCGTACTGCTTCGCAGATCGCCTCCGCATCGGCAGCATCTGTCTTGCCGCGCTTCACATAGGGTTTGACATAGGCTGCTGGCATCAAACGAACATCATGGCCGACCTTGCGCAGTTCGCGGCCCCAATGATGTGAAGAACCGCATGCCTCCATCCCGACCACACATCGCGGTAATGTCTCGAAGAAGGAGATCAGCTTCGCGCGTCTTATCTTCTTGTTGATGATCTTGCGCCCAGTCGCAGAAACGCAGTGCACTTGAAAAACGTCCTTGGCCAAATCCAGGCCCACAGTCTTTACTGTCATTGGGTGGCTCCTTTCCTAGCAGTCGATAACAACTGCACTTTGGCACGTTCGATGCCGGTGGAGCAGGAGCCATCCACCTCATCTGGTAAGGGCCGTCTACCATGGCGTCCAGACTTCCCTTTCTGCGGATGCTGCACTGGCTCCGATGTCGGCAGTGAGCCCAAACCTACTAAGTGGCCGCAGGATGGCGAAGGTCCGGTTTTGGTTCAGCAGCCAAAAAAAATGCCAAAATCAAACGAGGTTTTGCCAAGGGTTTGCGACATAGGATTCTTCAACTGATCTGGTTCAGTCAGCCATCGCCAGGACGAAACGAAGATCAGGACCGCAAGCGGTCCAAATCACTCCAGAGGAGACTTGGATCCGTGACAGAGGGGCCAGACAGCCTCAAGGGCGCCATCCACAAAAACAAACAGCCTCCGACCGTCGGTTTGTGCGGCAGAGATTTGCTGTCCAAATCTGGCAGCCCTTGTCCGGCCGTTTCGCTCAACATGAGCGCTACAGGGTTCTCGAATGCGGAGTTGACCGATTGATTGCGGTGCGCCTTTCGGATCTTCGCGCACATCGCACCCAAGAGGCCGACAGTCTCGTTCTGACCGCCGCAACAGGCAGCGGTAAGACAACCGCCATGCGACGGCTCATCAAGCGCGCCAATGCACAATTGCGAGCATCTGACTGTTCGGGCGGCAGAATCGTCAGCGTCATAGTCCCCTCACCTGCCACTCTGAAGTCTCTCGGGATCAGCATATTGGCAGCGCTAGGCTTGCAGCTCAAAACGGATAGTCAGATTTGGTATATTTGGGATCTGGTTCGATTTCACCTGGCAGAAAACAAGGTGCTCTTCCTGCATTTGGACGAAGCCCAAGATCTTAAGAAAAAGGGGCGGCAAAACGAGCTCCACGAGATCGTGAACACACTCAAGTCAATCTCTCAGGACACAGATTGGCTGGTAGGTTTTCTGCTGTCTGGGACGGAAGATCTCAAAGAAATCGTGAACTTCGACAGACAATTGGTAAGGCGAATGAAAGCTGTCAGTTTTGATGCACTGACAGCGCGATCAGACGCGTTGGACATGTTGTCGCTAGTAGACAGCTATGCGTCTTGCGCCGGCTTGGTTTTCGATCATTTGATTGGCTCTGCGGACCTTGGGAAGCGCATCCTGCATGCCTCAAGCTACCAGTTCGGTCTCGTGATCAAGCTGACAATCTTCTCAATCGAGGAGGCGCTCTACGCACAAAATCCGTCATTGGAGACCGAGCACTTTGCGACGGCTTTCAAGGACTGGAAGAGCTGTACTGAAGCATTCAACCCATTCCTCGTAAACGACTATCTGAAGATTGACACAAGTCGTATATTCACCGACGAGGGAGACGTGTGATGTATGGTATTCAGCCACTTCCCCTTCAGATTTCAAGCCGTGAAAACGAATGCGCAACATCATGTGCAGCAAGGACGGCCTATCGCAACGGCGCCCCCCGCCTCGTCACATTTTGCTCTGATGTTGGCATTCGATATCTTCCGCTCGCCAATGGCGACGAGGATGAAATCCGCCTTTTGGCCACACTTGCAGGTCATGATCCAGAGCCCTTGATCCGCAACACCCCAAAAGTCATTCGGAAGGATTGGTTCAAATTGGGCGCGGCAGACATCAAGTTTTCGGCGTTTCGTCGCACGAAACCACGGGTCTGCCCGATCTGTATCAGTGAGCACGGTCCGCAAAACCGCCAGAATACGGCTTACCAAACTGGCCTGTTACAACTTCTCTCCGTTCGTACCTGCATGAAACACCAAAGCGTTCTGCAGGACTTGCCAAATGCGGAAGGAGTCGGGGCGGCGCTTTGAACTACTACGCTATGTACCTGCTGATGTTGCCGACGACGTCGCACGTGAACTCAATCGTATCTAAAGCGTATCACAAACCGCCAGAAAGCTTGGCGTCACGCGGCCAGCATTGGATGAATTCACGAAGAACGGACTCATTGCTCTGCACTTTCAACATCAAGGCGCTGTTCCCGGCTATCATAGTGATGAAATCTGGCGCTTCGAACGCGCCATCACAGCGAACTGGCAGCCTTACTCGAAGACAAAAGCCGCCAAGAAATGGGTGTCTTTCAAAGAGGCCGCCAAGCGAAGCAAATGTAGCACGTGGCAGGTCGTCCGAATTTTCATCGATCTTAGACTGCCAGTAGCCAATCCAAGCCGATCCCGACAGCTCGTACTAGACTACCTCGTCTGTCCCAAAAAGATCGAAAAGGTGTTCGCTCAAACTGAGCGCTACGGGATTACCCTCCTGAAGGCATCGAAGTTATTGGATTGCCGCACTCCAGAAATTGAGCGAATGGTTGAGCGCGGCCAACTGACCGCGATACCAAAGTACGTTCAGCGCACGCGGGATAAGTTTAGGAAGGTCGACGAAAGGAGCGTTGAGCGCTTCACGATCTCAAAGCCAGCCACTTAGGATGAAAACAAGGCCAAGCTTAAGCTCCCTTTTTGCATCGCCAATGGCAGAATTACTCTGAATTGGTGGCAGAAATTTCGAGAAAAGAGCTTTGTGTCAGAGAAAAATTCAATGAAATCAATGACCGCAGTGGAAGAGCTTTGCTGAGCCGATCATACACGTTTCGATCAACGCATCGCTAAGGGTGTCGCAACCCGGCGCTGACTGACGCGCATTGGCTGCGCCACTAAGCTGACTGCAGCGGTGGGGTCCCACTATGCTCCACCGTCCTGCCCGTCGATGAAATCACCACTTCCCTTCGTTTCAATCTGCATGAGCGTTCCACTTGCTTGGATTTGCGCAGCTGCGAGGGGTTTGAACGCGCTGGCTGGTGCGCATGCTGGGGTCATGCCTCAGACAGAATTCTGCCTTGTGAAATAGCCTTCGGGCGCACGCAACCTAATGATCGGCAGAAGGAGGTGGAGCGGTTCTTGCAGGGTCTGTGCTCAGGCAAGCTGTTATCCTGGGTGCGCTGCAACCCTGTTTCTCCACGAGCCTGAGAACGCGTTCGTCCGGACGAAGGAGACCAAGAGGTCGCGGTTTAACGAACCGCAGTTCATCCATTTTCCGGCAGGCGATTTGTGAAACACATCGGCCGGTGGGGCGATACTGAGGCCACAGGAGTCGGGCGGGACGACGGCAGCTGTACCACGAAGAATGACTGCGGGTCAGAAGACGTAACGGTCGGCAACGGGCCCTCGGGACGCGCAGGCTGATGCTCGTGATGGAACGACCCAATGAACGCTGCGGCTCAGACTTGGTGTCGGACATGTTTCCTGACGGACGCAGGTTCCGCGCGCAGGCCATCTTCGATGACTTCAGCCGCGAGCGCCTAGGACGGGTCAATGTCACTTGGCTTTCAGGAGTGCACATCACGGGAGAGCTGGCGCGAAGGGGCTAGCCCAAAAACCAGTGTCAGCGACAATGGTGCCAAACGTTATCGTATGGTCGTGCTCCGGTAGTGCGCGGAAATACATATCGACTGGCAGTGCATCGCATCAGGACATCCCATGCGGAACGCATTCGTGGCATGTTTCAACTGCCTTTTCGGCGATGCGCCTTTGAACGAAGCTTTTCCCGTCACTGACCGAAGCCCGGCAAAAGGGCTAACCCCGCGCATCCTTCTACACTCTCACACCGCAGAAATTTGCGACGGAATCGACGATGGAAAAATTTGTTCCTGACTGCCTAGCCTGTCCGCCTAAGGTAGAATGGGTTTCGCTCAAACAGAGCGCGAAGGCATCGTGTTGCTGCAAGCAACGCGTTGGTTGGCTTGCACGACCGCAGACATCAAGCGGATGACTGAGAGCGTCGCATCCCTTTTGAAGCGCGGGCTGATGACGTGAAAATGAGCAAGGGACCAAGCCGATACGCGTGTGCGGTGGTCGGGTCCCGCTATGCTCGGCCAACCTGCTTTCCGAAAATGAGATTCATGGGCGTTGTCCACGGTTCAGAACACCGCCCATCCCGCCCGTTCCAAACACCCGATTGCAACATGATCCGGATCCGCGTGTACTGGGGTGCGAGTGCGTGTGTGGAACAGGTTGATCGGACATGTCAGATTTATTCGCCAGCATCGCGGTCGATTTCGAACAGGCCGATTGGCTGATTCGGCTGATTTGCGCCGTCATCGCCGGAAGCATTCTCGGGCTAGACCGCAAACTCCGGCACCGGCGTGTCGGCATTCGGACGTATATGATGGTCGCCCTTGGGGCCGCGATATTCACGCTTGTGAGTATCGAAATGTCGATCGACATGGATGCCCGAGGTTTGGCCGCTGACCCGACGCGGGTGATTCAGGGATTGATTGGCGGTCTGGGTTTTCTTGGCGCGGGGGCGATCATCCAGGGCGAAAAACGCGTGGGCGGCATGGTCACGGCGGCAAGCCTGTGGCTCTCCGGGGCGCTTGGGTTGGCGGCTGGCCTCGGGTACGGCCTGTTTGCGATCATCTGTGCCGTCCTCGCGGCCCTTGTCATGGCCAGCAGCAGGTTCCTGAGCGATCGCGGTTCCGAAGATCGACCTGACATCGAGTGACACGCGCTCATCTGATGAGCCCAAAACACCGCATGTGTCCCTGTCCCGCGGCAGACAGGCAAAACCCGCCAAACAAAAAACCCCCACCGGTTTTTCCGGCCGGGGTTTTTGGGTCACGAACCAATCAGATCGCGGCCAGGATATCGTCCACAGCGGCGCGTGCTTCGTCTTTGGTCTTGCCAAGCTTCTGCTGCATCATGCCTTCCAGCTGTGCGCGGTCCCCCTTGGCCTGTTCGATCTCATCTTCGGTGAGATCGCCATACGCTTCCTGAATGCGGCCCTTGATCTCGGTCCATTTTCCTTCGATGCGGTCCTTGTCCATAACAGGTCTCCTTTCGGGTTTGCTAAAGGAGAAACGGCCCAGCTGCGAACTTGTTCCGTGGTGCTGTCCGTAATTGCTGCGGTGATCAGACCATGTCGTCCGTGACAAAGGGCAGTGATGCGCCCTGACGCTCATGCAGCGCGGCATCATGCGACACGAGAAACCCGACCCGTTTTTCAGGGTGGCACACATCATTCCGCCGGATCTCCGCCTGCCACAACGGTTGCATGCGCGCAGGATCCGCCCACGCGTCCTCAAGATCCCTGCGCCACCAATGTTTGTGGACCGCATCGCGCAGGGCCTCGATCCGCTGCGGGGTCCTGAGCACGATCCCCGCCTCTGTATCCCATCGCAGCGACCGCCCGTTCATGTTGGCCGATCCCACATAGGCCAGCGCGCGATCCTGCACGAGGACCTTGTTGTGCACATAGATCATCGGGGATCCGGCCGTACCGGACGTGTCATCGCGGGCAGCCATGAAAGGCTGCACGGGGGTCGCGATTGTGGCCCGCTCCCCAAAGGCGGATCGGATCGTTGCCAAGGCGTCCCGCTCTAGACCAAGGCCATAGCGCGTCTCGATGCCCAGCTCATGCTCTGACGAAAAGGCGGCCGGTTCGGGCAATGCCGGCAGGATCAGGATGAGCGACAGCGCATCGCGCGCCTGTGCCGCCTCCGCAAGCGCAGTGGCAATGCGCGGGGAGCGCATGAACTGCGTCTCGATATAGATCAGGTGCTGCGCCTCTCTGATTGCATCCAGATGCAGGTCTTCGATCTCGGACACGAGCGTGCGCGGCGACAGAAACGGCAGTTTCAGCCTGCGGTCCGCCGACAACGTGCGTATGATATGCGTGAGCTTTGGCGGCGCGGCCCGGCCATGGACCACCGCATCAAAGGACGCCAGATGCTGCGCGGCCTCGGCCACGGCGGGATCGTGTCGCACAATCACCTGCACGTCCGACCAGGTTTGGTGCGCCGGGCGGTCATGCTCCGCCGTGTCAAAGCGGCGGTCATTCAAGTCAAGCCCGCCGATGTAAAGCGTATCGTCGTCGATCACGGCCAGTTTCTGGTGATGCGAAACCGGATGCAAACGCGGCGTTCGGCTCACTCCGGGGGCGGCGTGCCATACCGTGTCATCCAAACCGGCCCGCACACGGCGGGCCTTGCGCAGCGTGGGTGGCAGAAACGCGAGCCACGGGACAAGGCCGGGCGTTGCAGGGTGCAGTGCGGCGCGCACCCGCACCTGATCCTCACTCGCCCCCGTCACCTCGCGCAAGGCCGCCGCCTGCTTCAGCGTGCCCCATGTCAGCGTGTGCAACGTAGTTGCGTAAACCGGGTCAAAATCGCTGATGATCAACTCAATACGGACACCGCGCGACACCACATGCGCCAGCAGGTCAAACCACGTGTCGCCAATCGCCCGTGCCGCATCACTGATCAGGCGCGTGCGCATGTCAAAGATGCGGAACCCACCCAGAACCGAGACGCGCGCATCCAGAACAGCTTGCTCAAAAGCAGCAAAGGCCGCATCGGCGGCCACGAAAACTTCGAAATCGGGTTGCGACATTGGATGCGCTTTCGCTGTCCTACGTTTCACTCGACCTAGCATCTGGCGCAGAGGGATCAAACCCAGACACCTGGAACCGCAAAATCATCCGGAACTGGTCTTCCTGCTCGACGGTCTCGACCTCTCCGTCCAGCTGGCGACAGAATGCGGACATCAGTTTTGAACCCAACCCCGTGCTGTCCGTTACGGTTCCATCCTCCACCAGTGGCGTGCCGAGCGTATTTGCAATCTCAAGCGTCACGTTGCCTTCATCCTCAACGTCCAGCGTCACGGCAATCCGGGTCTCGCCGTCTGATGTGCGACCCACATATTTTACGGCGTTCGTCAGCGCTTCGGTCACCCACATGGACAGCGGAACCGCCTGATCGGGATACAGCAACGCAGAGGCGAGATCCGTTTCGATCTTGAGCATTTGATCCGGCAGAAGGGACGACGTGTCGGCCACGACCGCGGACACAAGTTCACTGGCGTCGACCTGCGTGACCTCCGCCTGCGTATAAAGCGAGCGGTGCAGCATCGCGAGACCGCGAATACGCCGCTGCAAGCTGGACAGGACGGTGCGCACCTCGTCGGTCCGGGCCGCACGCGCCTGCAGGTTCATGATCGACGCGATCATCTGAAGGTTATTCTTCACGCGGTGATGCACTTCGCGCAGCAGCACTTCCTTGTCGTGCAGATCCGTCAATTGCGCCGCCTCGGCCTGCGTGATCAACAGCGCCATACGATTGAACGCCCGTTCGGCATCTTTGAATTCATTCGGCGCATTTTCGAGCGTCAGACCATCAGCACTACGCTCCCCCAATGCGAATTGACGCATGGCGGACCGCAAATCGGCGAGATGACGCAACACAAGACGTTGCAAGCCAAAGGACGCCAGACACATGCTCGCCGCCCACATCAGAAGCGCGAACATAATCGGCGTCAGTGCTTGCCGCCATTGGGTGTCTTCAAAAAAGACCGACCGCGGCCATGTCCCGACGATGAAAAAACTGCCCGCAATGGTCTCGGTCACCGAAAACACCCGGCGATCACCGTTGAGGTCCGTTGCAAAGAACACGGAACCCGTACGCTCAGACAGTTCAAGGGCGGACATGTTGGCAGGCAAAAGCCGGTTGGCGTCTTCGGCGCCGGGCGACAGCAAAAAGGCACTGCCGGAAGAACCTACGGCAACAAGCGCTGCTTCTTCCGTTTCCAGCGACGGGGTGGACGATATAACCTTGTTCTGTGGCATCGACAACGACACGAAACCGGCAAATTCGCCGTCCGCGCGCACGGGCACATTCACGATAATAACAGACCGTCCGCTCACCGCGCCGTCGGCATTGACCTGAACAAATACGTCTTCGCTTGCGACCGCTTCATCCCATGACGGAAAATCGGAGAAATCCATGATGAGATCGCCGGAACTGCTGCACTCCATCGTGCCATCGCCGTAGATGTAGCCAACAAACGCGTATCGCGGTGCGTTTTCCAGCACCTTGGACAGGGCGGTACGGCATGTCGAAAGGTCGACGTTGGGCACGATCGCGGCCAAGCCCTGACCCGCGCCAATCGCTTGCTTGATCTTTGCGCTCTGATCAACAGCAGCCACATTTGTCGCGTTGATCAAGGACCGTTCGATGCGCTCCCGGGTGATCTCCGTGGACCGGATCGCCTGCCCCAAGGCAATCACGCCAAGCGGAAACAGGGCAAGCAATGTCAGCAGGATCAACCTGACACGCAGATTGCCGAGAACAGATGCCTGCATCAGGCGATGCTCTGGTTCATCGCCACGATCCCTTGCGTGACCGCTGCTGTCGCCTCCATCGGTTCGTCGTCATTCACTTCCATCAGTTCGGCGAGCCGCGCCCGCCCCCGGTTCACACGGCTTTTGATTGTGCCGACCGCAACGCCACAGGTCTGGGCCGCCTCTTCGTAAGAAAATCCGCCCGCGCCGACCAATACCAACGCTTCGCGCTGATCTTGCGGCAACGTCTCGAACGCGCTTGCAAAATCGCGCATCTGCAGGCGGCCATCATGATCGGGCTTCTGTGCAAGACCATCGGACAACGCACCTTCTACGTCTTCCACTTCGCGGCTGCGTTTGCGGTGGTGCGAATAATATGTGTTGCGCAGGATGGTAAATAGCCACGCCCGCATGTTCGTTCCCGGCTCAAAGCTGTGGATGTTGCTCCACGCTTTGACCAATGCATCCTGCACCATATCATCGGCCAACGACCCGTTCCGGGTCAGGCTGATGGCAAAGGCGCGCATCGGGCCAATATGATCGACGATTTCGTCGCGGGGGTCATTTGTCATCATTCACCCCCGCCTTCGATCCATCCTGTTCGCGCAACTGATCCAGAAGGTCCGTAAAACGCGACGGCAAAGCCTGGTTCGCCATATCGTCGAACGCACGCTTCAAATTCTTATCAATCTCTTCGACCACACTTGATGTCTGGCCTGCCCGAGGCATTTTTTGTGTCATGAGCGTAAAAACCTGCAACCCTTTGGGAACTAAATGCACTGACGAGGCATTGGTTCCATGAAAACTGCAAAAAAAGTGGAGTGACATAAGATGTCGCAGTCAGATACCCCGACATTGGCAGACAAGATCGGGCCAAACCTGCCATACCTGCGCCGCTATGCGCGGGCCCTGACGGGCAGCCAGACCCGTGGGGATGGCTATGCTGCTACCGCCCTCGAAGCGATTTTGACCGACCCGACACTGTTCTCTGATGATGTTTCGCCCAAGGTCGCGCTTTTTGCGGTGTTTCAGACGATCTGGACATCCAGCGGCGCCAAGCTGAGCGATGACGAAGATGGTCCCGCTGCACGTGCGCAAAGTCACCTCGCAACATTGACCGAAGGCACACGCGAAGTGTTGCTGCTTCGTACGCTCGAGGAATTCACACCGGAGCAGACGGCACACATCATGCGCCGCGACGAAGACGAGGTCGCCGAACTGCTCGAGATTGCGTATCGCGAAATGGCCAAGTCCGTAAGCGGTTCGGTCATGATCATCGAGGACGAGGCGCTGATCGCCGTCGATCTTGAAAGCATCGCGACCGATCTGGGTCATCAGGTCACCGGCGTGGCCCGCACCGAAACCGGAGCCGTGGAACTGTTCGAACGTCAGCGGCCCGACCTGATCCTGTCGGATATCCAACTGGCCGACGGGTCCAGCGGTATCGACGCGGTGAACCGGATCACGGAAAAGGCCGGGGATATCCCCGTCATCTTTATCACCGCATTCCCGGAGCGCATGTTGACGGGTGAAGGTCCGGAACCCGCCTTCCTGATCTCCAAACCCTATACCGAAGAGCAAGTGCGTTCTGCCATTAGCCAGGCGATGTTCTTTGCGTCCTCGGCCATTCTCAAAGCATAAAAAAAATGCCCCCGCAGCGATGCTGCGGGGGCCACTCGTCACCCACTCACTCGGTAAATTGTCAGCTCGACTTGACGAGCGCGCGCAGCATCCATGCTGCCTTCTCGTGGAACGCGCTGCGTTCGGTCGCCATATCTTCGGTCACGGGATCCTTGCGATCTTCGACCATCTCGATCAGCGCGTGAAAACGGTGCGCCAGACGCTCGTGATCCGCGGCGAGATCCGACACCATATCTTCGGTTGTCAAATCACCCGTGCGGTCTTCGATGCTGGAACGGCCCATGATGTCTGCCATCGATGTGGGCGCCAGATGTCCAAGCGCGCGGATGCGTTCTGCCAGTTCATCGGCTGCGCCAAACATGTCCTCATAATGCTCTTCCGTGAGGTTGTGCACCGAGTAGAACAGCGGTCCTTCGACGTTCCAGTGATAGGCGTGGGACTTGAAAACAAGCCGGTAGGTGTCGGCAAGTACGTCTGCCAGACCTTCGGCGATGGCACCCGTATCACGGACGCCCGTGCTGACGCTGTCTTCTGTTGGGACGACGTTCAATGCATTTGACATGATCTGTCTCCTTCATATCTGAGTTCACCGGGTCAACGTCTCAGGCGGCGGAATTGTTCCGCAATTCATGCGTCGCTTCGCCCGGCATATGGCCCGCTGCCGCATAGTCGACCGGAACAGTGACAAGCGTCGGGCCTTCGGCACCGAGCGCGGCGTCCAGCAGCTCCGGCAGATCGGACAGGCCCCGCGCTTCGGCGTGGGTCCAGCCAAAGGCGGACGCCAGATGATCCCAGATCGGATTGCCGAACGGGAACTGTGGGCCACCCTCGCCTTGATGCGCATCAATCAGGCCAAGCCCACCATCGACCCAGACCATCACCGTGACCCGTGCGCCAAGACGGGTGATCGTCTCCATCTCCTGCACGTTCATCATGATGTCTCCGTCGCCGCACATGGCCAGCACACGGCCCTTGTCCTGGAAGCGGGCCGCCGCCAATGCGCCGGGCAAGGCAAGGCCCATGCCCGCCAGACCGTTCGGCACGATCAACTGTCCGGGCCGCTTGGGCTGGACGTGGCGCGCAATCCAGAGCTTGTGCATGCCAACACCGGACAGCACCGTATCCTCCATCCGCAGGCTCTTGGTCACCACCCGGCAGATATCCGTGGGCGCGACAGGACCTGTGCCGCCCTGGGTCAGCTGCCGGTCCAGTGCCAGACGCATGCCATCGCGTGCCGCGTCGAATGCAGGCACAGCGGCCCATGTCTGCCCCTTGAGACGCAGACGAATGTCCGTCAGGCTGTGCCCGATATCACCAATGGCCTCCACCGCGATCACCAATCCGGTGTCGGCACGCGGCGGATCGGTGTCCACCACGCAAACCGGTACATCGTTGCGTTGGGTTAGGCCAAGCGGGCCATATTCCACGGCGTCAAAACCAACCAGCAGGATGAGGTCCGCCGCCTGCAGCGCAAGGTCGATCCAATCGTCTTCGGACTGGCCAACAGCAAACAGCGTCTGGTCATGATCTGCAGGCAAGATGCCCTTGGCCATAAACGTCGTCGCAACCGGTATGCCTGTGGTTTCGGCGAACATCCGGACCGCTTCCGCTGCGCCATCACGCACCACACCGGCACCGGCGACGATCACCGGGCGCTTGGCCAAGGCAAGCTGATCGGCCAGGGCATGCAGGTCGTCCTGACCCGCGCGGATGTGCGGCGGTGTCCGGACGGGCAACGGGTGCGCATCGCATTCCGCCGCCGCCACATCCTCTGGCAGGCACAGGTGCACGGCACCCGGTCGACCAGAAATCGCCAAACGCATCGCTTCTGCAAAGCTGGCCGGAATGTCGCCGGGCAACAACAGTGTCCGGCTGAATTTCGTCACGGGCGCAAACAGCGCCTCAAGGTCGATCATCTGATGGCTCATCCGGCTCAGACGACCGCGCCCCCCTTGCCCCGTGATCGCGATCAGCGGCACGTGATCCAGCTGCGCATCCGCAACCCCGGTGACAAGATTGGTGGCACCGGGCCCAAGCGTCGCAAGGCACACGCCCGGCTGCCCTGACAACCGCCCGTGCACCGACGCCATGAACGCGGCACCCTGTTCATTCCGGCACAGCACAAATTCAATGTCAGAGGCGCTCAGCGCTTCCATCAGCGCGGTCGTCTCCTCGCCCGGCACGCCAAAAACCGTGTCGATACCCGCCGCTTGCAGGCAATCGACCAGAACCTGTGCGCCTGATTTCGTGGTTGTGTCTCGCATCAGATAACCCCCTGTGCCGTGATGGCCTGTGCCAGCCTGCGGTAGCCCGCAAGGTTCGCGCCGCGCGCGTAATCTATGCCGCCGTCGCCTTTGCCTTCTGTCGCGACGCGGTCGTGGATGTCAGACATCAACGTGCGCAACGCCTGATCCACTTCGTCCGCTGACATAAAGCGCCGGTGGCTCATCTGGCTCATCTCCAGCCCGCTCACCGCCACGCCGCCCGCATTGGCGGCCTTTCCGGGCGCATATGTCACCCGCGCCTTGCGCAAAACGCGCAACCCGTCCCGTGTCGTGGGCATGTTGGCACCTTCGGCCAGCAGCTGAACGCCGTTGTCGACCAGAGCCTGCGCAGCTTTTTCGTCAATCTCGTTCTGTGTGGCGCAGGGCAGCGCGATGTCTGCGTCCTGTGCCCAGGGTTGCGCGCCTTCGCAGAACTGCGCGGCAATGTGCCGTGGCGGATCGCTCAGGTCAGCGCCCTGCGCCTTGCGCTGCACGACCCAGTCAATCGCTGCGTGATCAAACCCGTCCGGCGCATAAAGCGTGCCGGACGTGTCGGACAAGGTGATGACCGTTGCCCCTTCGTCGATCGCCTTGCGGGCGGCGTGTGTGGCCACATTCCCTTTGCCGGAAATGGCCACGCGGTGCCCCGTTATCGCAGCGCCGGTCCGCGCCAGCATGGCCTGCACAAAGTAGATAAGCCCGTACCCCGTCGCCTCTGTCCGGATCTCCGATCCGCCATAAGCGGGCGCTTTGCCGGTCAGCGCGCCCGCATAGATGCCCGACATCTGACGCCACGCCCCAAAGAGATACCCGATCTCGCGGGCGCCGACGTTGATATCCCCGGCGGGCACGTCCTTGTCCGGTCCGATGTGGGGGGCCAACTGACGCATGAACGCCTGGCAAAACCGCATGATTTCTGCATCGCTGCGACCCGAAGGATCGAAATCCGATCCCCCCTTTGCCCCGCCAAGAGGCAGGCCCGTCAACGCGTTCTTGAAACATTGCTCAAAGGCCAGAAACCGCAGATCATCCAGCGTCACAGCGGGGTGAAAGCGCAGGCCACCCTTGTAAGGTCCAATGGCGTTCGACGCCTGCACCCGCCATCCGCGATTGACCTGCACATCGCCCGCGTCATCCGTCCACGTGACGCCAAAGCTAATCACCCGGTCCGGCTCGACAATCCGGCGCAACACACGCGCCGCCGCCCAATCCGGGTCATTCTTTTCAACGGTGATCACATCACGCGCCACTTCCTCAACGGCCTGTCTGAGGTTGGCCAGATCCGCATCCGCAGGGGACAGCGTATTCAAGAAGGCTTCGGTCAGTGCGGTGGCGCGATCCATGGGACGTCCTTTGGGTTAAATGAGAAAAGCCGGCGCCCAAGAGCGGGCACCGGCACTGGAAGTTTGAGATTTTCAGATCACGACCGTCCGCGCAGCAGACGCACCACAACGGTGATCGCGAACAGGATGATAAACAGCACAAACAGAATTTGTGCGACCCCTGTCGACGCTGCGGCAATGCCGCCAAAGCCAAAGACGGCGGCAACCAGCGCGATAATCAAAAACATAATCGACCAATAAAGCATGGCGTTTCCTTTCGTCTCAGTTCGCGAAGTCAACGTGGCCGGGACGCAGAAAGTTCCAGAATTTGCGCTGGAACAAAAATGCGGCGCGAACCGTTGGGTCAGCAACGTAAGCGTGAAAGGACACAATATGGCCAACACACAGAATACGACCGCAAAAACCGCATCAAACGGTTCGGACACATCCATGACCGCAAAAGCATCCGAGTGGGCCGATACCGCACGCCAGCAGGCAGAGACACTGCGCGACACGGTGGGCAGCGCGGCAAAAGACGGGCGCGAGGTCCTGCACAGTGCCGCACATGACCTTGAGGCCAAAGCAAAGCATGCACAGGACACCGCACTGTCCACCGTGCGCCGCAATCCCGGCCTCGCCGTGGCGGGTGCCGTCGGCTTTGGCGTCCTGCTCGGCCTCGCACTTGGCCGCCGCAACTAAACTCTGGACAGGCCAAGCGCTTGCAGAGCGTCATCGAAATCCTGGTCCACGAACGGGCGGGCAAGCATGATAACCTTGCCCGCCAGAACCGTTGTGCGTTCTCCGTTCAGCAGGATCAAACCGATGTCGTTCCGCATGCAGCTCGATATGAACGTCTTGGCCTTGGCATCCGCATGCGGAAGCAGGTTGATGGCAAGGCGAAGGGGTCGGTCGCCGGACTCGACGGCCTGAACGGCGCTCTGATAAGTGTCGACAATCGTCGCGGAGCTCCAACCGCACAGCGACAGGTACTCTTCAATATCCATGATTTCGACTGCGTTAGTGCCGACGATAAGTGCGGCACGATCCGTCATATCGCGAGGCGTCATTAAATGTTCCCGTGGCTTTGGCAGTGTCATGCCACAGTCCGGGAGACCGCGAATTAAACTGTGACATAGAAGACGGAAAAAATGTCTACCGATTGTACGAATTGCCCGCTCCGAAAACTCGACGTGTTTCACGACATGTCCGCCTCCGAAACAGCCTTTATGGAAAGGTTCAAAACCGGTGAGCTTGAAGCTCAGCCCGGAACGGAAATCATGGCGCAGGGACAATCATCTACACATCTGTTTACGTGTCTGCGCGGCATGGGCCTGCGTTTTAAGACATTGGAAGATGGGCGCCGCCAGGTCATCGGGTTCGTCTTGCCGGGTGATTTCATAGGCCTGCAGGCTGGCGTGATGTCCGAGATGGGACATTCGGTAGAGGCATCCACACGCATGCGCCTGTGTACGTTCAACCGGTCCGAATTGTGGACACTGTTCACCTCACATCCCGAACGCGCCTATGACCTCACCCGCATCGCGGCGGTGGAGGAACAGTTTCTGGGCGAAGCGCTTGCCGTGGTTGGTCAGCTTGATGCCCGCGCCAAGGTGGGATGGGCGCTGCACCGGTTCTTCACGCGCCTGAACGAGGTCAAGCTGGGGTCCGGCAACACGGTGCCGCTGCCCTACCGACAGCAGGATCTGGCCGACGCGCTTGGCCTGTCGCTGGTGCATACAAACAAAACCCTGGCGAGCCTGCGCGAAGATCAGATCGTAACGTGGTCGGAAAATCAGCTGACCGTACACGACATGGAGCGGCTGACGAAAGTGGCACGCGTCGAAGAAAACAGCATCGGGAAACGGCCACTGATCTGAGTGGTCACACCGTTTTTCACCAAAACCATGGCACGAAAAAGGCCCGTCGCGAGGGGGCGCGACGGGCCTTGGTGTGCGCGCGCGGCTGGCAGGTCACACGCGGCACATATTCGATGCCATCAGATGGCGGCGCGGCTGCCGCCCCGTGGGCCAGCAATCAGCCAAACGATGAACCCGATCAGCGGCAGGACCAGAACCAGCAGGATCCAAAGAACCTTACCGCCGGTGCTTGCGCCTGAACCGAAGATGGACACAATCGCCCAGATATTGAGGATAAGCAGGATCAGCCCGCCAATGCCTGCGACTTCGATACCCATGATATTACTCCTTTCCAGTGTTATGCAGCATCGACTTCGGTGCTGCTTTTGAGGACGCGGTCGCCGTCTTCCTGTTCGATCAGGTATGCCGGTTCGTCGTCCGTTGCGTTGCGTGTGACCTCAGTGCCCTTGATCGTCTTGGTCACTGTCTCGGTGTAGATCTGTTTGATCGTTCCGGTGCCGGAGCCTTGGCCCCAGTCCCACGCCACGCGATCGCCTGTTTGCAAACTCATTACCCACTCCTCTGATCACGCAATGCGGTGATCAATTCGTCTTTGGTCATGTCGGACCGGCCCTCAATCTCCCGCTCTTGCGCGAGCGCATAGAGGTCATCCTTGGTCCGGTCTTCGTATGAAGAACTGTCGTGATTGACGTCATCGCTTGCCTGAGCATTGGCAATGCGCGCCGCAACTTCCTTGGAGTAGCCATCCTCGCGCATTGCGTCATAGGCCTCTTCGTCCTTGATGCTTGGGCGGTTGTCGGCGGCCATGTCTTTTCTCCGTGTGAGTTACACAAAACAAACGTGCGCGGCCCGAATTGGTTCCCCTGTCAGGCGCTAAAACACGCCTCCAGCGCCTTTACCCTCTCGCGCTCGACCACAAACAACACATGCATCCCGGCCCGCAGGGTCGCATCCGCATCGGCCAGCATTTCGTCCTCGCCGTCGATCAAGGCAACCGGGCGCGCGCTTTGTGGGGTGTCGAGGTCGCGCAACGTTTTGCCATCGAGGGCTTCGGGCACTTCGACGCGCTTGAGCCGCAAGGCCCCGCTCAGGTTCAGGTCCTCCGTGACTTCGGTATCTTCTTCCAACGCACGGCAGAGCGATCTGGCAACGGTAGCGTGCGGCGTGATCGTGTCGTTCAATTCCAGCTCGCTGCACACTTCCAAAAGCTCTGGCGAAATGATCTGCGGGATCACGCGGCCAAAGCCCACGGAGCGCGCCACCAGAGCGGTCAGGATATTGTCATCCGACGCATTGGTCAGCGCGATCAACAGATCCTCCTTGTCACTGAAGGCTTCGCGCAGGACCGACGGCGACGACCCGTCCCCCTCGATCAAACCGCAATCCAGCTGCTCGCTGAGCTTTTCCAACCGGTCGCGATCCTTGTCGATCAGGACCACGTCATGACCGTGTTCGATCATCTGCTCTGCCGTGGCGACCCCGAACTTGGAGCCGCCTACAATCACAATCCGCATGGTGTCACTTTCCTTTTCTGGAACGGGCGCGGGTCCACGTGCCGGGCAGCACAAGGACCAGAACCGCAATGAATTCGAGCCGCCCCAGCCACATGCCAATCGACACGGCGATCTGTGCCGCAGGCGGCAGATCGGGGCCGATCACACCGGTCGAAAGACCCACGGTCGACAGGGCCGACACCGTGTCGAACAGGGCGGGCAACGGCGGATGGCCAAGCAGGACAAACATGGTCCACAGCAAGGCCACACTGAACGCATAGAGCAGGAGCAAGCCGAGGATCGTGACAAGGAACGTGTCCTTGACGGGATGTCCGTGATGGCGCAGCGGGCTGACCGCGCGTTCCGGCATACGCGGCAGGGCAAGCGCGTGTTTCGCCGCGCGCATCAGAATGCTGATCCGCCACAGCTTGATCCCGCCAGCCGTTGAACCGCGGTCCCCGCCGATCAGCATCACCATGACGAAAACACCCAGAAGGGCGGGCACCGCAGGCATGGGGCCGGTCGAATATCCCGCCGTGGAAAAGGCGCTGAGAAGGTTGAGGAAGGTCGCAAAGTAACCGGCGTCCGGGTCGGCAAACGGGTACAAAATCGCCAGCACGACAGCGCACACAACGGTCATCAACGCCACACGCCGCACCGATTGCGCACGCCACAACGGCGTCCCACCCCGGCGCACAGCCTGCGCAAATGCCAAGAGCGAAACGGCACCCGCCACACAGGCCGCAATCACGAGGCTTTGGACCAGCGGGTCGTAACTGGCCAGACTGTCGGATCGTGGGGCAAACCCACCCGTCGACACCGCAGACATCGCCAGCACCAACCCCTCGTCCCCGCGCCTAAGCGTCAGTGCAATCGCCACCGCGAACACCACGGTGATCATGACATACGCGCCCAGCAATTCCCGCGCCTGGCTACGGGCCGACTGGATGCGGTTGCGCTGATCAAGACCGGCTTTGCCCAACGTGCGGGCCGCCGGCCCCGGTCCCAGCACCAGCGCAAGCACCGCCGTCGCCATCGCGAGGCCGCCGATCCACTGCATCCACGACCGCAACACATGCGCCGAAAATGGCCAGCTGTCCGGATCACGCGCCATCGACAGACCTGTTGTCGTGATCGCGCTCATCCCCTCGAAAAACGCCGCCGCAACCGGCAGGCCAAGCGCCATGAACGCAGGCACGGACAAAAGCGCGGCGGTCAGGAACAACAGGGCGATGGACACCATCGCTTCGACCCCCCGCAGATCATCAGGCAATGGCTTGCGCCACACCGCAAGCACCGACAGGCATCCCAGCAGGACCGGGATGCCCAACATCAATGCCAACCTGTGTTCGGCGTCCCACACGGCCCAAATCATGGGCGGTGCGAATAAAAGCACGGCCAGACCCCCATGTTTTGCCATGACAAGCGCGAGGGTCGCGGGGCGCGCGCGTTGCAGCAGGGTATCGCCACCCTGACCCTTCACCTGTGCCACGCGCGGTTACTCCGCAGCGTCCGGCACGGCCCGAACGGGCAACGGTCCATTGACCGTCAATGTCCGGTACGGGAACGGAATTTCGATACCTTCATCGTCGAGGGCCCGCTTGATCGCGGCAACGACCTTGTCGCGGCTGGCGCGAATGTCCACCGGCTCGGACCCGGTCCACCACGCCACCTCGAAATCAATGGAACTTGCGCCAAAGGATTTGGCGAACACCTGAATGTCGCGTACGTCATCGCGCACCATATCAACTGCGCGCACGGCCTTGGCGATCACGTCACGCGCCGCGTCCACATCTTCGCCATAGGCGACACCAACGATGATCTCGGTCCGGCGAAACGCCTTGTCCGTGCGCACCGTGACCGCGTTGTGGAAAAGTTGTGCGTTCGGTACGACAACCAACTGCCCGTCCGTCTGGCGGATATGCGTGTCGCGAATGGTGATCGCTTCCACCTTCCCCTCGGCCCCATCGCATTCCACGTGATCACCGATCTGAAACGGCTCCCGCAGCAGGATGAGAATCCCGGCCAGAAAATTCTCGAACGTGTCCTTGAAGGCAAAGCCGATGGCCACCGACCCAAGGCCCAGCGTCGTCAACGCCCGACCCGGCGTGATCGTCGGAAACACGACCGTCAACGCGATCAATATACCGGCCAGCCAGATGGTCGTGCCCGACAGCAACTGCAGCACGTCAATCAGGTTGCGCCGCAGTTTCGCGCGCGATCCGATCCGGCGCACCAGCGCACGAAACCCATACGCAACCAGCGCCGTCATCAGAAGAACCAACAGCGCAATACCGATGCGCGGGACGGCCGCAACCCCCGCATCCAACCAGCCAGAGAGCTGTTCCAAAAGCGGTGCGGTGACGGCGGCGGGCAACACGTTTTCAATCTGTTCCATGGGCCACCAACGCGCCCTGCGCCCAAAGGTTCCGCACCACGGCGGAACAATCAGGCCGGGCCACGCGTTGGTCTGCCGCAACGGGCATGTGCCCGCACATACGGAGATTTTCATGTCAGCGCATTCAGACCCGTCCGACCTCATTGATCACACAGAAGAGGCGGACGCCGTGGATGAGGTGGCACATCTTTCTCCGAAACTCATTTTCGAAGCGATCCGCCGCAATGGCGAAGAGGAACTGGAGCGCCCGAACCGCGCCCTGTGGTTCTCGGGCATTGCCGCCGGTATCCTGATTTCGTTTTCCGTTCTGGGCGAAGCGATCCTGCGCGCGCGCCTGCCCGATGCCGACTGGCGCTATATCATCGAGAACATGGGGTACACGTTCGGCTTCATGCTGGTGATCCTCGGGCGCATGCAGCTTTTCACTGAAAACACGATCACGACGGTCGCGCCCGTGCTGGTCGAACGATCCGGCTCCTGCCTGCGCCGGACGGCGGAGTTGTGGACCATCGTCATGGCCGCCAACCTCATCGGTGCGTTCGCGGTGGCGACATTCCTCGCCTATACCCCGGTTCTTGCCACGGACGTCGCCACCGCATTCCAGGAGCTGAGCAAGCACGCAACCGGCATGCCCGCGGGCGAAGGGTTCATGCGCGGCATTCCGGCAGGCGTGTTGATTGCCGCGCTCGTATGGATGCTGCCCACCGCCAAGGGCAGTGAGGTTCCGCTGATCTTTCTGTTCACGTGGCTTATCGCGCTTGGGGATTTCACGCACATCGTCGCGGGATCGGTCGAAATGGCCTATCTGGTGGTACAGGGTGATCTTGGCGCCGCGCAGGCCGTGTTCGGGTTCTTTTTCCCGGTGCTGGCCGGGAATGTCGTGGGCGGGACCGTAATCTTTACCCTGCTCGTCTGGGCGCAGATCGTGCCAGAAGTGCACCCCGAGCCATAAAGAACCATCCCGGAAACGAAAAACGCCGCGACATGGGCTACATGTCGCGGCGTTTTCTGTTGAAGGACGCGCACTCAGTGATCGGGCGCATCCTTGGCCAATGTGGACTTTGGTGCGTTCGCATCCTCGATCCGGTCCTTGGTCGCCTGACGGCTGACAAGGGCCCAGATCAGGACCGCGCCTGCGGTCAGTCCAAACAGAATTGCAATAATCGGAATATCCATGGGGGTCTCCTTTACTCGGTAACGGTTGCAGGTGCTTCGGTCAGCGCCGCATCGTCGTCAGGCGCCATCTGCGCCAAGAAGATGAACCCCAGGATGCCCACGAGTACGACCGTAATACCGATCAACGACGGACGGTGATACCAAACCTGCTTGCGGATATTTGTGTCAGGTGCGGACATTGGACTTCTCCTCTTGATGACTCTCTGAAGGAACAACTGCCATCAGGCGGCAAACGTTCCATTTTGCCGGTTTGACGAAAAAATCGGACGCCGCGTGGAACCAATCCTGTGCAATGCGGTTTATCTCACAAGCAGCATGACGCTGCAGTAACGTACTGATTTGAATGGAGGTTCTACCATGAAACGCGCTTTTGCGTCCGTACTCGCCTTGACTATTGCCACCCCGCTGATCGCTGGCAACGACGCCACGATGGAAAGCACGGATTCCGCCTATGCCGACGGCCCGATCGTGATGGATGACAAGTGGAAGGCCGAAGATCTGGCAACCTTTGACGCACCGCAGATCGAGCGTGAGGGCTGGGTTGTTGCAGACGCCACCGAGATGACCACCGAAGAGCTGACCGGCATTCGCGTCTATGATGCAAATGACGAATGGATCGGTGAAATCGACAACGTCATCGTCTCCACCGAAGGCTCCATCGAAGGCGCTGTTCTGGGTGTGGGCGGCTTCCTCGCCATCGGTGAGAAAGACGTGCTGGTCGACTTCGACAGCCTGACCATCAAGCAGGAAGCGGACGGTGAGGACATGCGCGTATACGCCAGCATGACCGAAGAGCAGCTCGAAGCGCTGCCTGCCTACGAATCCTAACGAAAAACGGGGGCTGACCCCAACTGTCGGCCCCCATTCTTCCCTCGGTCAGGTATCCCCTGTCCGACACACGGTGCGCTGTATCCTCCCCGGCAGCGCACCGTTTTTTGTGTCTGCACACTCCAATGACGACGTCCCGCACCTGCGCCACGCGAAAGATCGCAGGGAACCAAAGGCCGGTTGCGTTGGTTACTTTGTTAACTGGCCCGAACGGCCACGCCCCCGGATCAAGAGGAGATGTCTCATGAGCGAACCAGCTTCGAACACCGCCCTGAAGGATGAAATCACCGCCGCAGGCCGGCAGATGGCCGACGACATCAGTGAAACGGCAACGCAGCAGGCGCACGCGCTCAAGGCCGACGCCGCCAGCGAGGTATCCGCCGTTGCCGACGCCGCCGAAGCGGCCCGTGACAGCCTGCCCGAAAACCACGTCGCGGATCCCGTTCTGGATCAGGCCGTGCACGCGCTCGGCCAGGTTGCGGAACATCTGAAGACCGCCGACATTGACGCCCTCACCCGTCAGGCCAGCGACTTTGCCCGCCGCAATCCCGCCCTCGTTCTGGGCGGTGCGGCACTGGTCGGATTTGCCGCCGCACGGTTCCTCAAGGCGGGCCCCCATCCGGACACATCCGCAACGGCGCATGATCCATGGGCCAACCATCTGGAGCGGTCGTGATGCATTTGAACACGTCCCCTTTGGCGCAGCTTGAGAACGCCGCCGCACATCTGCGCGGCCTTCTCGTTCACGAATGGCGCATGGCACGCGTCGAGATGGCGCAAAACCTGCGCGCTGCACGCACCGGGCTGATCCTCGCTGCGATGGGCGTGGCCGCTGCCTTTTGCGCGTTCGTCGCGCTCACCGCGGCACTGTTTCTCGGCCTTGCCGCGTTCGGTCTGCCCACTTGGCTTGCGGCGCTCGCAACTGGCGGAGCGTTCCTGCTCATCTCGGCACTTGCCCTCTGGCTCGGGCTGAGCCGCGTGTCGCCCAAGGCGCTCGCACCAACGCAGACCGCCGAACACGCCGCTGAAACCATTCGCCTTGTCACGGAGAAAACCCATGTCTCGTAATTCAATTGATACCGCGCGCAGTCAGGCAAACGCCCACCGCGAAGGGCTGACCGCAGCACTTGGCGCATTGCTCAGCAACCGCGCGCCGGACGCCGCCGGTCATGCCGCCGCGGCCCAGATGGGCGATGTGGCGCGCACCGTCGTGGCGCGCGCCCGCGCCAACCCGCTCAGCGTGGCATTTGTCGGCGCAGGCCTTGCTCTGATGGCGATGCCGCAACGACAGCATGACGCGCCTGCCCCCGCACCCAGCGCATCCGCGCCCCTGACCGGCGAGGCGGACGCGCGCATGGACCGCGCCACCAAGCGCCACCAGCAAGAGGCGCGCATCCGTGCCAATGCGGTGGACATCGGCCCGGGCCGGGCGCAGGCGCTGCGGATCAAGCTGGACGCCGGGCTCGACCGGCTCAGCCCCGAGGCGCGCGCCAAGGTGCGCCAGGCCCGGCTGCATGCCATCGCGGCGCAAGACAAGCTGGAAAAACATGCCGCAAAACTCGCGACATCCGCGCAGCGCACGCATCAGGAACGCCCACTCGCCACGGCGCTCGTGGCAGCTGGCATTGGCGCGCTGGTCGGTGCAGCCCTGCCCGGCACCCGCCGGGAGGCCGAGTTGCTCGGTGCCAAGCGCGACCAGCTTCTGCGCGAGGCCGAAGCGGTGCTGCGCGATGAGATCGCCGCCCTTGAGACGCGCGGCAAGGCTGCCGTTGATTCCGGCATGTCCGCGGCCCGAGAGGCGCTGGGCGCGCCCGAAACACGCGGCGGCGCCGCTCATGGCTGAACGCCCCTACACTGATCTGGCGGACCTGCGAACGGTCTGCCAGATCACAATCGCAGCAATCCTCATCGTGGGTGCCCTGAAACTTGGTCAGGCGGTGCTGGCACCCGTGGTGCTTGGCCTGACACTGGCCACTGTCCTGACGCCCGCCATGCGGATGATGGCCCGCCTAAACGTGCCCCACGCCGTGGGCGCACTTGGCGCGCTTGTGATTGCAATCGTGTTGACCGCGCTGATCGCGCTCTGGGCCGGTCCGATCATGATGGAACTGGTCAACGCACTGCCCCGCGTCTCTGAACACCTGCGCAGCTGGATGTCGGACCTGACCCTTGCCCTGCGCGGCCTCGAAGCGCTCGAAGGGCAACTCGCCGAACGTGGCGAAGAGGCCATGGAAGAGGCGATGCCCACGGTGATTGACGCCCTGTGGCTCGCGCCGAACATCATGGCCCAGGCGCTCATTGCCCTCGGCACCCTGTTCTTCTGCCTGCTCACCCGCAGCGATATCTACACGTGGCTCGGCCCCAGGATCAGCGCCCGGCTCCTTGCGGCGGATCGCGCCGTGTCCCACTACTTCATTACGATCACCGCCGTGAACGCCAGCCTTGGCGTCGCCGTCGCCATGGCGCTGACGGTGATCGGCATACCGGATCCCATGGTCTGGGGCGCTGCGGCATTCCTGTTGAACTTCATTCTGTATCTTGGACCCGCCGCGATGGTCGTATCGCTCCTGATTGCGGGCATGACCCAGTTTTCGGGCGGCATGGTTCTGGTGCCACCGGCGATTTTCCTGACCCTCAATCTGATTGAGGCGCAATTTGTCACGCCGACTTTCGTGGGACGGCGCCTGTCGCTCAATCCGCTGGCGGTGTTCCTCGCCATCGTGTTCGGCCTTTGGCTGTGGGGGCCCGTGGGCGGCATCGTGGCCCTGCCCATTCTGGTGTGGACCTATGTCCTGATCACCGAAACCCACAATGCATCGCACCCCGTAACCGCAAAGGCCGCGTAGCGCGCCCGGTGACGCAGGGCCGCGCCCCTACATGTCGCGCGTCGGGCACAGCACGGTAACGGCGAATTGCCCCCGCGGATCGGTTAGCATCTTGTCGATCTGCCACCCGGCGGCGTGCACAAGCGCCGTCAGGCTGGCTTGAGTGTATTTGCGCGCAGCACTCACATGGATTGGCTCGTCCGCGTCAAAGCGGACGCTGACATCCCCGATCCGTACCACCTGCGCGCGCTGTGACACCAACTGCATGTCGATGCGCGCCAGGGCGCTGTCCCATGTCGCGCGATAGGCAAAGGCATCCAGATCGAAATCCGCCCCCAATTCCATGTTCATCCGGCGCAGGATGTTCTTGATGAACGCCGCCGTCACACCGCTGGCATCGTCATAGGCCGCGACGAGGGTGTCCGGTGCCTTCACCAGATCGGCCCCGAGGATAAAGCGCTGCACATTGCCCCAACTGTGCGCCCGCGCCAGCAGGTCGCGCGCCGCCTCCGGCTCCAGATTGCCGATCGTCGAACCGGGAAAGAACCCGACCTTGGGCACGGGAACGATACGGTGCGGCAGCTCCACCGGCTGCAGGAAATCCGCAACCACCGGGACCACGTCAAGCCGTTCATACCGCGCGCGCAGCGTGTCTGCGGTCTCAAACAGGAACTGCGCCGAGATGTCCAGCGGCACAAAGGCACCAAAATGCACCCCCTGATCCAGCAAGAGCTGCGTCTTGATCGACGCACCCGCACCCAGCTCGACCAGCGCGCCGCCCTCCGGCACGCACGAGGCGAGGTAGGCCGCATGCTCGCGCAAAATCCCGGTCTCTGTCCGCGTCGGGTAATATTCCGGCAACCCGGTGATCTGCTCGAACAGGGCACTGCCCGCATGATCATAAAGCCACTTGGGGCTCAGATGTTTGTTCTGCGCCGTCAGACCGGCCACCACGTCTTCGTAAAACTGGTCGGTCACGGTGGGCTGATCCATCAGCGCGCTGTCACGTTCCCCGTACATCAGGCCACGTCCCGCGCAAGGCGCAGCCCCATCATCTGCCAGCGCTGGTGCGGATAGAAAAACGTGCGGTAGCTTGCCCGCATCTGTTCGCGCGGGGTCGCACAGGACCCGCCCCGCAGCACACGCTGATTGACCATGAACTTGCCGTTGTATTCACCCAGCGCACCCTCAGGGGCGCGGAACCCCGGATACGGGGCGAAATCCGACGCGGTCCATTCCCACACATCGCCCCAGACCCCCGGTCCCGGCAGTGGCCGCAGCGCGCCTGTATCGCCCGCATCGCCCATCAAGTTGCCCGCAATCGGTACGTCCCGGAACGCGGTTTCGTGCTCCGCCTCTGTCGGCAACCGCGCACCGGCCCAACGGGCGAACGCCTCCGCCTCGTAATAGCTGACATGCACAACCGGCGCATCCAGCGCCACGGGTTGCGCCCCCCGCAAGGTATAGGTCCACCACGCGCCATCCTGTTGCCACCAATAGAGCGGATGCGCCCAGCCTTCGCGCTGTGCCACCGCATGCCCTTCCATCAGCCACAGCCGCTGATCCGCGTACCCACCATCCTCCATGAACGCGATCCAGTCGCGATTGGTCACCGGGCGGTCCGCCAACTCGTACGGGTTCAGATACGTCTTGTGCCGCGGCCCTTCGCAATCATAAGCAAACCCCGCCCCATCATGCCCGATCTCGACCAGCCCCCCGTCATACCGGGAAAAGGTCAGCGCCTGCTCCGACGTCACGGGAAGCGGTTCGGGATCCTTGTAGACCGGCAACAGCGGGTTAAAGCTGAACCCGTGCAGCAGGTCCGTGACCAGCAATTCCTGATGTTGCATCTCATGGTGACAGCCGAGCTCAACCAGGCCCGCGATGTCATCGGCATCCCCCCGCGCCGCCACCAGCACACGGGCCAGGCTGTCTTCGACATGCGCCCGGTAGTCGCGCACCGCCTGCCCCCCCGGACGGGACACCAAACCGCGCCTGTCGCGCGCATGACGCGGCCCCGCCTGCGTGTAGTAGGAGTTGAACAGAAACGCGAAACGGTCGTCCGGCGAGACATAGCCCGGCACCCGCGGCTTCAGAATAAACTCTTCAAAGAACCACGTCGTGTGTGCCAGATGCCACTTCACCGGCGACGCGTCCTCCATGCTTTGCAGCATCGTGTCCTCGGGTGACAGAGGCGCGGCCAGCGCATCGGTCCGCATCCGGGTCCGCGTGAACAGCTCCAGCGCCTCGTTCGGGGCAAGCGATGTAAGGGGGGCGGTCATGCGGTGGTCTCCTTCATGCTGTGCCGCGTGAGGTAGCGCGCGTTGCGCGGTCTGCGAGACGGCAGGCAAACGGTCGCTCGGTCCACTCGTTCAACAGGCATGCGGCGTCCTCTTCATCGCGCCGATACACAGGCGGTCCGGCTGAGGCTCCATAGGTAAAAGTCCCGCTGCGCCATGACGAAACACGTTCGCGTGCGCAGTCGTGATCGCACCCGGCGGCACATGCAAACCACCCGCCTGCACCGCTCCGGCAGACAGGATCCCGACACTGACCATGGCGATCACAAAGCTCTGCACGACGCGCCTCCGTTTGCAAAAGACCGGCGCATCCTGCGCCGCCCGGCATAAGATTAGCGCTTTGATTTTTCATGCGATGCAGCAAATATGCGATCAGACCGGATCGAAAACGATCCATGGGCAAGAGGGCTGGCAATGAACTGGGACCAGATGCGCATCATGCTCGCCATCCACCGCGAGGGCAGCCTGCGCGGCGCCGCTGCCGCGCTCAACGTCAATCACGCCACCGTGGCGCGGGCGCTCGAAGGGGCCGAGGCCGGGCTTGGCACGCGGATCTTCGACCGCTCCGCACGGGGCCTGACCCTGACCGAACCGGGCGAAACGCTGCTGCCCTTCGCCCAAGAGATGGAGCGCCAGATGCTCGAGGTGCAACGCCGCCTCACCGGCCTCGACAGCGACCCGACCGGCACCGTCCGCGTCAGCATGCCGCCCTCCTTCGGCCAGGGGTTTCTGGCCGATATCCTGACCGCCTTCACCAAAGCCTACCCTGACATCCGGATCGACGTGATCGCGACAAACCGGATATCGGACCTGTCGCGGCAAGAGGCGGATGTTTCCATCCGTGCCGCACGGCAGATCGACGATGACCTCGTGGGCCGGCGGCTTGTCGACTATGTCAGTGCAGCCTTTGCCACACCCGACTACATCGCCGCGCACCCGACGCTCGCAGAGACCGAAGGACGGGGCGCGCACTGGATCGGGTGGGGCCGCAATGATGCCTGGATCGCAAACAGCCCCCTGCCCCGCGCGACCGCACGCCACGGCCTGCCCGAAGTGTTCATGCAGATCGAAGCGGCGTCGAAAGGGCTGGGCATGGCCTTCGTGCCCGCCTTTCTCGGCGACGCGCATCCGAGCCTTGTGCGGATACCAGACCTGCCGGTCCAGGCGGACCGGTCACTCTGGGTGCTGCTGCATGGGGACTTGCGCCGCACCGCGCGGGTCCGCGCCTTTGTCGACTTTGTCGCGGACTGGATCGTCACCCGGCGCAGCCTGTTCACAAGTTAGCCCGACGGGTGGTGCGACGCCGCGAATGCAGTATGCTGCATCACAGGACGGCAACGGCGGGATGACGATCATGGGCTGGAAATTTGACTGGCATCCGCCCCGCGCACGCCGCCACAAACCGCCCCCCGACACAGCAGGACGCGCATCATGGAATTCGCACTGATCCTGATCGCAGGCGCGGCCTTTGCCTATGCATTGCTGGGCGAACGGCTGAGCACGGGTGTCATCACGGCACCGATGCTGGCCATCGCGTTGGGCCTCGCGCTGGCCACATTGCTCGAAGGCAGGACAGGCCATCTCGAAGAGACCCTGCACCTGCTCGCGGAAATCACACTGGTCATCGTGCTCTTTTCCGATGCGGCGATGGTCAAGGCACGCGCCCTGCGCGAGGGGGTATGGGTGCCCCTGCGCATGTTGGTGATCGGTCTGCCGCTTGCGATGCTCTTTGGCTATGTCGTCAACATGCTGCTCCTGCCGGGCTGGCCTGTTTGGGAACTGGCGCTGCTGGCGGCCATCCTGGCCCCCACGGACGCCGCATTGGGGCAGGCGGTCGTGACCAACCCGCGCGTGCCCGAACGTCTGCGCAGCGCCTTGACCGTTGAAAGCGGCGTGAATGACGGGCTTGCCCTGCCTGCGGTCCTCTTTTTCGGGTGCCTCGCGGTGGACGGCATCCACGACAATGTCCAGACCAGCTGGACGGTGTTCGCCGCCAAGCAGATCGGCCTGGGCGGCCTCGCCGGTGCCGCCATTGGCGCGGCGGGGGCGTGGCTCATGTCCCGCGCCCTGCTGCGCGGGCTGGCCAATGACCTGTCCGAAGGCATGGGCGTGCTGGCACTGGCGGCGCTCTGCTATCTGGTGTCAGTTGCGATTGGCGGGAACGGGTTTCTGGCCGCCTTTGTCGGTGGGCTGACCTTTGGGCTGATGTTCCGCAGGCAATGCAAGTTCGTGCTGGAGTTTCTGGAGACCGAGGGACAGCTTCTGGTGCTGGGCACCTTTGTCCTGCTGGGGGTGGTCGTGGCCCCCGACCTGATCCGCAGCCTCAGCCCCACATGGATCGCCCTCATCCTGATCAGCCTTTTTGTGACCCGGCCCGTCGCCATCTGGCTGTCCTTGCTGGGCACCCGCACCACACCCTCCGAACGGCTGTTTTTGGGATGGTTCGGGCCGCGCGGTCTGGCCACCGCGCTGTTTGCGCTGCTGGTCCTGCAGGAATTCGACCGCCTGACACACGGGCACGAAATCCTCCTGATCTGCTTCCTGACCGTGGTGATCAGCGCCGTCTTGCACGGCATGACCGCCGCACCTGCTGCAAAGCGGTTTTCAAGCCCGAAAGGGGACGATGCAGACGGCTGACGCCGAACCGCACCAATTCTCCCCGAGATCGCCAAAATCACGCCGCATTGCGCGGTCAGCCTGAGCCGACACACAAAAACGTGATCAGGACAGACCATGACAGACAACAAACCAACCCTCGTATGGAGCCTCTACACCGCGGGCTTCCTCGTGTTCTTCACGCCCTTCGTCGGCGTCATCTTTGCCTACATGTGGAAAGCCAAAGCGGACGCCCACGCCCGCGCGGAGTTCGAAAAGCAGATCAAGGTGTTCTGGCGCTGTGCCACCATCTGGGGCGCGGCCCTGATCCTGATGGTTGGCGCATTTGCAATGGACACGACACCCGTCGGCTCCGGCGTGCCAATGCTCTTTTCCATCGGCGTCCTCGTCGGTCTGATTGGCCAGATGTGGTTCTACGGTCGCTCGGCTTATGGGCTGGCGATGTCCCTGCGGAACGGTCAACCCAAGATGGCAGCCGCCTGAACGCAAAAGGCGGGGCACACCGCCCCGCCTTTTCCATATCATTCGGCCAGTCGAACCTGATGTGGGATCACATCCGGATCAGACGCCCGGGGCGTTGCCCGGATCAGACTTTGCCCTTCCACGGAATCAGCCAGTTTTCCAGCGCACGCATCCCGACTTCGATGGCAAAGCCAATGATGCCGATGATGATGATGCCGACGATGATGATGTCGGTCAGCTGGAACTTCGACGCCGTCACGATCATCTTGCCCAGACCCACATTCGCCGCGACCAGCTCTGCCGCAACAACCGTGCCCCAGCAGACGCCCATCGCGACCCGCGCACCGGTAAAGATGTCCGGCAGCGAGTTCGGCACGATGACCTTGGACAGGATCTGCCATTTCGACGCGCCCAGAGAATAGGCCGCGTGCACCTTGGAAATGGCGACACCGGACACCCCGGAGCGTGCGGCAATGATCATGATCCAGAGCGCCGCCAGGAACAGCAGCACGACCTTGCCCAATTCACCAATCCCGAACCAGATGATGATCAACGGGATCAACGCAAGCGGCGGGATGGGGCGCATGAATTCCACAATCGGATCAAACCACCCGCGCGCCCATCCGGTCAGACCCATCGCATAGCCGATGGGCACACCCACCAGCGCCCCGATGACAAAGCCAAGCACAACACGCTTCAGCGAAAACCACGTGTGTTCGAGCAGCGTGTACCCCTGATAGCCTTCCTGGTTCAGCCAGATGAACCGCTGGAACACCACCTCCGGCGCGGGCAGGTACAGGCGCGCCATGCGCAGCCCCACCGCCGGTTCAAAGGTCGGCGTGCCCTTGTCCGTCAGACCGATCTGGCCCTCGGCCACACTGATCTTCTGACCCGGTTCAATCGGCTGACCGTTGATGGCCACCACGGTCGAGCCGTCCTTTTTCGACACTTCGTCATTGGACCACACGTTGATCACCTTGAACGAATACCGCGCCACGGTGAGGCTGTCATTCTTGGCAAACCCGTCGCCCGGCTCCACCTCCGCGGGCTCCGGCTCACGGCCCGGATTGCCCTCTGCGTCCAACGTCTGCTGAATGTCCTCACGGTAGACGCGCATGGTGACGGTCGCATCATCCGTGGTCCCGTCCTCAAGCTGCGCGGTATAGGTGAACGTCATGTCACCGGAAAACGGCCCCGGAAATTTCGGCAGCGGAATGGCCGAATTCGTGAACGCCACCCACAGCCAGAACACCGTGATCACCGATATGACCGACGCCACGCGGTTCGCCGTGATCGCACTTTCATCCCCAAAGGTGACGGTCTTCAGCCGGTTGAACCCCTTCTTTTCAAACGCGCTCTTGAACAGAATACGCGCCAGAAAGAACGATCCGAAAAACGCGCCGACATACAGCGCAAGAACAAGTATCCCGGTCATGCGTTTTCCTCCGTGCGGCCCATAATCTCTTCTTCCATGTTCCAGATCATCTCGAGGATCTCTTCGCGCGTGGGCGCGTATTTGGGATCCTTCTTGACCTCGCGCAGGTCATTGCCCACACCCATGTCCGCAAACGGCAGCCGGTATTCCTTGTGAACGCGGCCCGGACGCGGCGCCATGACCAACAACCGCTCCCCAAGCAACAGCGCCTCTTCGACCGAGTGCGTGATCAGGATGATCGTCTTGCCGGTGTCCTTCCACAGGTCCAGCACGAGGCTTTGCATCTTTTCTCGGGTCAGCGCGTCCAGCGCACCCAAAGGTTCGTCCATCAGGATCACGTCAGGATCGTTGGCCAGACAGCGGGCCAGGGCCACACGCTGCTGCATCCCGCCCGACAGCTCGTAAACCGCCTTTTCCTTGAAATCCTGCAAGCCCACCACATCCAGCAAGTGCTCGACATTTTCGCGGCTCTCCGCGCGGCTCATCCCCTTCATGTCGGGGCCAAAACTCACGTTGTCCCGCACGCTCATCCATTCGAACAATGCGCCCTGCTGGAACACCATCCCGCGTTCGGGGCCGGGTCCATGGACCACTTCGTCATTCAGCTGAATGGTGCCCTCGGTCGGCGCGAGAAAGCCCGCGACAATGTTCAAAAGCGTTGTCTTGCCACAGCCCGAAGGCCCGAGCACGCTCATCAATTCGCCGGACTTGATGTCGAGCGTTACGTTTTTGAGCGCCTGGACATGGCCGCCATTGGGCAGGTCAAAGCGCATCGAGATATCATTTATGAGAAGTCCGGACACTTCTGTCCCCCTCTTGCCAGGGTGGGCCGCTCTGTCATTCAGAGCGAAAAAAGGGTGGGCACAATAGCTGCGCCCACCCCATCACGAAACGTGATCAGTTGGCAGCGCCCAGAGGCTCTGCGTTCACGTTGTCACTGTAGGACGCTTTGGCCGCGTCGATCGAACCGGAGGCCACGAACACGTCCGCAACACCCTTCATGAAGGTCGCCGCGTTACCGCCGAGCCATGCATCGCTCAACTGCTCGTCGACAGTCGGGAACACGAATGTGGACAGCGTCGATGCCGCGTCCTCTTCGGACATACCCGCATCCTTGGCGATCACGGGCAGCATTTTCGCGTGGTTCGATTCGTCGGCCCACATTGCGTTGGCTTCGGCCGTGACAGCCAGGAATTGCGAGACCAGCTCGGATTCTTCGGCCACGAACGATGTCGGCGCGGTTGTCGCGTCAAACACGAGGATGCCCAGGTCGGTCTTTTCCGCGCCAGTCAGCAGCACGTTGCCGGACCCCAGCATGCGGCGCAGCGCGCCACCCCAGCCACAGGCCATGTCCACAGAACCCTGGCTCAGCGCGGCTTCACCTTCGGCGGGTGCCATGTCGACGATCTCAAGGCTGTCGAGGGAGACGTTGAAGTGCTCCATTTGCTTGAGGAAGCCGTAGTGGGCCGCAGTACCCAACGGCACGGCCACTTTCTTGCCGGACAATTCGCCCGCACTGTCCTTGTCGATCTCCAGATCGGCGCGCACAACGCAGTTGTCGTTGTCAGCATAGGACACGGCCACGTCCAGAACCTGCAGGTCCTGACCGGCGGATGTCGCAACCACGAAGGGCGGGATGCCCTGGCTCACGGACAGCTGAACGTCGCCGGACGCCATGGCCGCGGACATCGCGGTGCCGGTGTCGAAGCTGACCCAGTTGATCTTGGTGCCCATGGCTTCTTCGTACATGCCGGTTTCTTTGGCGAACTGGAACGGCATCGGCCACTCCAGGAAATAGGCAACGGTGATCTCACCGCCGTGGCCCGCGGCCACTGCGCCCTGTGCACCGGCCAGCATCGCTGTCGCTGCAACCGCACCCATCAGTTTGGTTTTAAAAGTCATCTTGTTACTCCCGTGTTAGTGCGCTGGTTGTCCCATGCGCTTCGAGTTCGGCGGGCGGTGTCCCGCCTCTGTCGGGCCGCGTTTTCACGGCGCTGCGCGGATCGGAGCCGATAATCGCGTATGTTTCAACGTTAAAACGCGTGAGGTCGGACATTTTGGCGGACCCAACGGATAAATGAAGAAACGCGAAAACCACGGCATATGCCTGAAAAACAGGACATTTCCCGCGTTTCCCCGCCATGGCCCTGCCCGGCACTGGCCCAACTGGCTTTACTTACGCGCCAAAACTGGCCCTACTTCGATGTGCAGATTCTAGGCGATTGTATGCCGCAGCGCAGATTCCGGCCTCTGAATTCATGGTCCCGCGCATATCTTATGAAAGGTCAGAACAATGATGGACGGCACGTTCAACGAAAACGATATCAGCCGCGTGATCGAAGCGGACCGCGCCAATGTCTGGCATCACCTGATCCAGCATCAGCCCTTCTTTACCGGCGCCGATCCCAAGATCATCGTCGAAGGCAAGGGCCTGCGCGTGTGGGACCAGAAGGGCGTTGAACATATCGACGCCGTGTCTGGCGGCGTCTGGACGGTGAACGTGGGCTATGGCCGCGAAAGCATGGGCGACGCCGTGCGTGACGCCATCGTCAAAATGAACTTCTTCGGCGGCACCGTCGGCTCCATCCCCGGCGCACTCTTTGCCGAAAAGCTGCTGACCAAGATGCCGGGGCTTGACCGCGTCTACTATGCCAACTCGGGGTCCGAGGCGAATGAGAAAGCCTTTAAAATGGTCCGCCAGATCGCGCACAAGCGCTACGGCGGCAAAAAGCACAAGATCCTCTACCGCGACCGCGACTACCACGGCACCACCATCGCGTGCCTGTCTGCGGGCGGCCAGGACGAGCGCAACGCGCAATACGGCCCGTACACCCCCGGTTTCGTGCGCGTCCCCCACTGCCTCGAATACCGCAAGCACGAACAGGACGGCGCACCTGACGCGAACTACGGCGAATGGGCCGCCAACCAGATCGAGGAAATCATCCTGCGCGAAGGCCCCGACACCGTGGGTGCCCTCTGCCTCGAACCCGTCACCGCAGGCGGCGGCGTGATCGTGCCCCCCGAAGGCTACTGGGAACGCGTGCAGGAGATCTGCAAAAAGTACGACATCCTCCTGCACATCGACGAAGTCGTCTGCGGCGTCGGCCGCACCGGCACATGGTTCGGCTACCAGCACTACGGCATCCAGCCGGACATGGTGACAATGGCCAAAGGGGTCGCCTCCGGCTACGCCGCCATCTCGTGCCTCGCGACCACCAACGAAGTCTTCGACATGTTCAAGGACGACACGTCCGACCCCATGAACTACTTCCGCGACATCTCCACCTTCGGCGGCTGCACCGCAGGCCCGGCGGCGGCGCTGGAAAACATGCGCATCATCGAGGACGAGGACCTGCTCGGCAACACGGTCGCCATGGGCGATTACATGCTCGAAAAGCTCGAAGAGCTGAAGGACAAGCACGAAGTGATCGGTGACGTCCGCGGCAAGGGTCTGTTCCTCGGCGCGGAACTCGTCGCCGACCGCGAAACCCGCGATCCCGCGAACGAGGCGATGGTGCAGGCGGTGGTCAAGGACTGCATGGGCCAGGCCGTGGTGATTGGCGCGACGAACCGGTCCTTGCCGGGCAAGAACAACACCCTGTGCTTCTCGCCCGCGCTCATCGCGACCAAGGACGACATCAACCAGATCTGCGATGCCGTAGACGGCGCCCTGACCCGCGTCTTCGGCTAATCGGTTCAAACATCAAGAAAAAGCCGCCACCTCGCTGGCGGCTTTTTCTATGCCACCACGGCGTTATTGCCGCCCAACGCCGATGCGTCACAATTCGCGCTGAAGGGCACCGAGACTGGCGTATCCAGCAATTCTCAACAGTGTCAGAGATGCGCAGGAAGCGGACTTTGCAAAGTTGCAAAGTGCGGGTGGTTTCCCAATCCAGTCCGGCCAAATGCCGCCGATTAACTAAGTCATGGTCTAGTGCGACACAGCATAAGTGAATATTGCTCACAAAGGCGCCATCAAAATAGCTTCAGCTATCATGTACTCTCTTCAGAGAATCTAGCAATCGACTCCCTGCGCCCACTATCTTCGACAAGACCATGATTTGTTCTTTACAGGCGAGGTTGTCTGTGACCGTTGGGTAGTTCATCTGGTGATCGACTTCCCCCCATATTTCCTCAAAAAGTGTTCGAACTTGTATCTCACAGCATTGTGGCGAATCTTCGCGAGGGCGGACCAAATAATGCACACTTGTGTAGGAGGACGGCTTCTCTACTACCTCCAATTCAAAACCCGAAAAGTATTTCGCCGCTTCTGGATCCCATGTATAGGCCTTGGGTTGCTCGTCGAGCACCCAATCTCCATTGGCAATTTGAGTTCGAATTATTGCATCTATCGCCCCAAAATCGTCTTGAAAAAGGTGAAGAATTCTAACCCCAGCTAAGTCAGTCACCTCGCTAAACAAGTTCTCGGCGTTGATCACTCTGCCGTCTGAGGTTTTGCGTCTGACCTTCTCTCGCAAGTGCTCACGGTCTTTCAACCTACTTTTGTATGAATGGACAATCCTGCGGTCGCCATTCGTAAGGTCCGGGTGTTCACCAACAGTTTTAACGACCGCGTCCATAAAGATCTCGATTGTATGCTTTTGCCTGTCAAATACTTCAAGAACATCATCGAACGCGGGTTGGGAATCAATTGTCATAGGTCTCCAACCCTCGCCATAAAATCCGTTGCAAAGTTGTGATAGGCCTTTTGGGTGGCTCTGTACTTCGCTTGGTTACCTGCAATCGTGCTTACGTCACCAGAATCAAGCACACCACAGTCCGGAAGTTGCCACATTGGGCGGTTATACTTTTGAGACATGCTTGGGAATGTGTTGTGAGTATGAATAACAGAGTTATCGCCCATTGAATTTGTTAAATACTGCTCATTGTTAAATGTGATATCACTGTCTATGAAGTCTCTAATGGTTACTGGTATTTGGGTAGCATAGTGATAATGCGCCTTAGCTAGCTGCAAATCATTGAACCCATCGTATTTCTTGGCATTGAAGAGTGTGTACCCCATTAGCTTGACGAACTTGCTTGGAAATGCATCGCGCTTCGTATCTGACAGAAGCTGAAATATCGTATCGAATTGCTTTCTCCAAATGCGGAGCGCATTTCCAATGTTCCTAATTCCATAAATCGAGAATAGATCAGGAGAACATGGAATGATAAATCCGTCGGTTAGAGTAAGAAGGTTTCGGTTCAGCGCGCCCAAGCTCGGCGATGTATCAAGAATTACAATGTTATAACCGTGAAGTGCTGCATACTCATATGCCAGTTGACGCACGCGGGTAGCAGTACGTATTGCGAGTGGGTCACCTTGATATATCCCCCCCCAGCGTTCACCGATTTTGGCTTCGAACAGGTGAAGTGTGAGACGCCCAGGCAAAAGATGCACATTGTCTGTCAGCTCTACGGGCGGAGGTAGTTCATCGAGATCGGCAGTACCGTCCTCAGTTGGCTTTAGGGTGAAATGGACAGAACGTGATGAACCTGTCATTGTCGCAAGCGCAGCTTCTCCCCCAGACTTTCTTTGCGCATCAAAGTCGTCCACATACGGGTCTTCAGGTTGCCAAATTTCGTGAATTTGCTCCATTTCCAAAGAAAAAATGGTCAAGTTACATTGAGGATCAAGATCCATCAAAAGGATTTTGTTTCCTAATTCGCCAAGAGCGTGTGCTAGATGGTAAGTCAATGTGGTCTTACCAACGCCACCCTTGTTATTGAATATCGTTACGATCTTTGGCTGCAATTGAGTACCCCCCTATGGACGAACAACTGTATGATATGAACTTCTAGTTGCAAGTCTTGAAAGATTCACCCTGCACAAGGCAAGGATCAGCCCAAAAAACAACAGCGCATGAAGCTCAACCCCAGCCCAGTTCGTGAGGCCATGTGAAAGTAAGCTGCATTGCAGCAAAAGTCCGCTCTTCCGCCTGGGTATCGGTTATGGCCGACTGCGCCCAGTCAAGTCCAATGTCTCCCTTGGGCTGGCACCGGACGCTACAAACAACACCGCGCAGTCACGCCACAAACCCAACCTCACCCCTCAAGCCCCATTGCACGACTGCGCTCGCGCATTTCTTCCTGCAACATCCGGGCCTCGTGTTCCAGTCGGGGCAGCACTTTGTCGGACGGGTATCCCTTGATGTGGCCGCTCAGCAGGGACAGCCAGTAGACCCGCAGCACGCGGTTCAGGCGTTTCTGATATCCGGGGCCCAGCTTGCGGAACCACGCCAGCATGTCGCTGTCGATGCGCAGGGTCACGCGCGTCTTGTGCGGCTCCACCGGGTCATCGAGATCCATGCCCCGCCACCCGTCCGGCAGGCTCTGGTCGCGCCAACGGATGAACAGGTCCGTCTGCAGGGCCTCGAGTTCGTACATCATCTGGGTGTGCGCTTGCACTTTGCTTGGGGTCGGCATCGGGCTGTCCTTTCGTCCGCGTCCCCCCCCACCTTCGTCTGAACCGGTAAAGGGCCTATGATGTGACCGCGCGGTGTACGAACTGTGCACAGTCTGTGCACAGCTTGTGCTTGCCTTTCCTTGCAAAAATTGATACGTATCGTCTCAATAATTGTTGCATGTGGCCAAACAGGCAACTGAGTTTCAGCTGCGCTTAATGCCAGTTTGCACCTTACTTATGTCCAGTATACAGTTGCGGCATGGCACTCCCAGTCGAGACATTCTTTCTTCAGCCGCACCATCAGGGCACCTTGCAGAACCAGGTGCAGCAGATGGTGGCGCACGGCATTCTGTCGGGTCGGTTCGGGGCCGGGGAAAAGCTGCCGTCGACGCGCAAGCTGGCCGCGCATCTCGGCATCAGCCGCATCACCGTCACGCTCGCCTACACGGAACTGGTCGCCTCGGATTACCTCGTGTCGCGGGGGCGGTCGGGGTATTTCGTGTCCGGCAATGCGCCCGTTCCGCCGGTGTTTCGGCCGCAGGCGACGACAGAGGACGCCGTGGACTGGACCCGCGCCATCGGACAGCGGTTTGCAGGCGGTGTGACCCTGTCAAAACCGCAGGATTGGGCGCGCTACAAATACCCGTTCATCTATGGTCAGACGGACCCGCAGCTTTTTGATCATGCCAACTGGCGGCAATGCGCGCTGCAGGCTTTGGGACAGCGGGATTTTGCGTCGCTGACCTCCGACTACTTTGATCAGGATGATCCGCAGCTGATCGAGTTCATCCAGCGCAACACCCTGCCCCGTCGCGGGATTGCGGCCACGTCCGACCAAATCCTGATCACCTTGGGCGCTCAGAATGCGCTGTGGCTGGCGGCGCAGGTGCTGCTGACACAGCGCAGGACGGCTGCGTTCGAAGATCCGTGTTATCCCGCGCTGCGCGATATTCTGACCCAATCGCGCTGCCATCTTGTGCCTGTGCGCGTAGACGCAGACGGGCTCCCGCCCGATGGGTTGCCGCCGGAAACGGATGTGATTTTCTGCACACCCAGCCATCAATGTCCGACCACGGCGACAATGCCGATGAGCCGGCGGCAGGCCCTGCTGGACCGCGCGCAGGACCTCGATGCGCTGATTGTCGAGGACGATTACGAGTTCGAGATGTCCTTTCTCGAGCCACCGTCACCGGCGCTGAAATCCATGGACCGTGACGGGCGCGTGATCTATGTCGGCAGCTTTTCCAAGTCGCTCTTTCCGGGGATGCGACTGGGCTATCTGGTCGGCTCGGAACCGTTTGTCCGCGAGGCGCGCGCGCTGCGCACGTCCGTGTTGCGCCACCCGCCCGGCCATATCCAGCGGACGGCGGCCTATTTCCTGTCGATGGGTCACTATGATGCACAGATCCGCAAGATGAGTGCCGCCCTTCAGGCCCGGCGCGAAGCGATGCAGGATGCGATTGATGCATGTGGTTTGCAGGTCGCGGGGATGGGGGCATTCGGTGGCTCGTCGTTCTGGATGAAGGCCGACAACAGCATCGATATGGCCGAGCGCGCCAAGGCTCTGGAGGCACAGAGTGTCCTGATCGAACCCGGCCATGCATTCTTTGCCGGCGACGCCCCGCCGCGCAGCTACTACCGTCTTGGATACTCTTCCATTCCGCACACGCGCATCCGCGAAGGACTGGACATAGTGAGCACGGCCCTGCGGCACTAAGCTGGACTTAAATGGACATGATAACTGGCCCTAACGTCCGGACGCCCCAAAAGGTAGCGTAGCGCTAATCCTGTCCCTGGGCGATTCGACGCCCCCTTTTGGAGTGCCTCGCATGAAAATGACGACCGAAGAAGCCTTTGTGAAATGTCTGCAACGCCATGGTATCGAACATGCGTTCGGTATCATCGGGTCGGCGATGATGCCGATCTCTGACCTGTTCCCCGCCGCCGGGATCAAGTTCTGGGACTGCGCCCACGAAGGCTCCGCCGGCTTCATGTCCGATGGCTTTACCCGCGCGACCGGCAAAGTTTCGATGATGATCGCGCAGAACGGCCCCGGCATCACCAACTTTGTCACAGCGGTGAAGACGGCATACTGGAACCACACGCCTTTGCTTTTGGTTACGCCACAGGCCGCCAACAAGACGATTGGTCAAGGTGGCTTCCAGGAAGTCGAGCAAATGAAGCTGTTCGAAGATATGGTCGCCTACCAGGAAGAGGTGCGTGACCCCTCTCGTGTGGTCGAAGTCCTCACCCGCGTCATCAGCCAGGCCAAGCGCCTGTCCGGCCCGGCCCAGCTGAACATTCCGCGCGACTTCTGGACCCAAGTGATCGACACCGAGATCGTCGATCCCATCGAATTCGAAGTCTCCCCCGGCGGCCAGAACTCCATCGCGGACGCGGCCAAGATGCTGTCCGAAGCCAAGAACCCTGTGATCCTGAACGGCGCAGGTGTCGTCCTGTCCCACGGCGGCATCCAGGCATCCATGGATCTGGCCGAGCGTCTGACCGCCCCGGTCTGTGTGGGTTACCAGCACAATGACGCCTTCCCCGGTTCGCACCCGCTGTTTGCTGGCCCGCTGGGCTACAACGGTTCCAAGGCGGGCATGGAGCTGATCAACGGCGCGGACGTGGTTCTGTGCCTTGGCACCCGCCTCAACCCGTTCTCGACGCTGCCCGGCTACGGCATCGACTACTGGCCCACGGACGCCAAGATCATTCAGGTCGACATCAACCCCAACCGCATCGGCCTGACCAAGAAGGTCAGCGTGGGCATCGTCGGTGACGCGGCCAAAGTGGCCCAAGGCATTCTGGAACAACTGGCCGACAATGCCGGTGACGCAGGGCGCGACGAGCGCAAGAACAAGATCGCACAAACCAAATCGGCATGGGCCCAGCAACTGGCGTCCATGGACCACGAGGACGACGATCCCGGCACCACATGGAACCAACGTGCCCGCGACGCCAAACCTGACTGGATGTCCCCCCGCATGGCGTGGCGCGCAATTCAGGCGGCTCTGCCGCGCGAGGCGATCATCTCGTCCGACATCGGTAACAACTGCGCCATCGGCAACGCGTATCCCGACTTTGACGAGGGTCGCAAGTACCTCGCGCCGGGCCTGTTCGGTCCCTGCGGCTATGGCCTGCCCGCCATCGTTGGCGCCAAGATTGGCCAACCTGATGTTCCGGTTGTCGGTTTTGCAGGTGACGGCGCGTTCGGCATCGCGGTCAACGAACTGACGGCCATTGGTCGCGGCGACTGGCCCCCGGTCACGCAGATCGTCTTCCGCAACTACCAGTGGGGCGCGGAAAAGCGGAACTCGACGCTCTGGTTCGATGACAACTTTGTCGGCACCGAGCTGGATGAAGAGGTGTCCTATGCCGGTATCGCCAAGGCTTGCGGTCTCGAAGGTATTGCCGTCTACAACATGGACGACCTGACCGCCGCGCTGAACAAGGCGATCGAGGATCAGATGAAGAATGGCAAGACCACGCTGATCGAAGTCTGCCTGAACCAGGAACTGGGTGAGCCCTTCCGCCGCGACGCCATGAAGAAACCGGTATCCGTTGCCGGTATCTCCAAAGACGACATGGTCCCGCAAACCGCTGCGTGATCTGCTAAGCAATGAGGGGATGGGCACGCGCCCGTCCCCTCTTTTTCGTTTCTGAAAGGTTTTTCGTGTCCCAATCCTTCCTGTCTGACGCCACCGCCGTTCCGCCCGCGCACATCATCGAAATGGCGCAAAAGGCGGCCAGCCCCCGCGTGGCCATCGCCCGAGCCGGTGCGCCGCTGCCGATGCTTGCGGCGAAGGAAGCGACAGAGGCCAACATGATGATCCCGGTTTTCACTGGCGAGCGTCATATGATCGAGGCCGAGGCCGACAAACTGGAATGGGACATCTCAGGCTTCGAACTGATCGAGGCCGAAGGTGAGGTGGCCTCCGGCATGGCGGCGGCTGTGGCCTGTGGTGAGGGCCGCGCCGATGTGCTGATGAAAGGTCAGCTCCATACGGATGCGTTCATGCGCGCCGCCGTGTCGCGCGATGCGGGCCTGCGGACGGGCAAACGCTTTGTCCATATCTTCCACATCACCACGCCCGACGGCACAGGATCCATCACGATCTCTGATGCGGCGGTGAACGTGACCCCGAACCTCGACACCCGAAAGGATGCGACGGCCGAAGTGGTCAAATTGCTCCACAAACTCGGCAATGCCCGTCCCAAGGTGGCGTTTCTGTCGGCCACGGAATCGCCCATCGAAAGCGTGCCATCATCCATGGAAGGCCGCGCGCTGCGCGATTGGGCCATCGAAAACATAGCTGACGCTGAATTCTCGGGCCCGCTGGCCTTTGACCTGATCATGTCGCCCAAATCCGTCGCGACCAAGAAAATGACCGATGACCCGGTCGCAGGCAAAGCGGACGCAATCATCGTGCCGGATATCGTGTCCGGCAACGGCCTGTTCAAATCCTTCGTATACCTCGCGGGCGGCTGCGCGGGCGGCATTGTCATGGGAGCCAAGGTCCCAATCCTTTTGACCAGCCGCGCCGATCCCCCGGCGGCGCGCCTGTCCTCCGTGGCCCTCGGCGCCATCATGGCCTCGCGATGATCCTTGTCGTTAACGCAGGCTCGTCCTCCATCAAGGTGGCGCTGTTTCAGCCCGACCTGACAGACGTGATGGCAGGACAAGTCAGCGGCATCGGCGGCGCATTGGCCCATCTCAAACTGGGCGTCGAAGATCAAAACGTCACAGCCCCTGACCATGATGCAGCGCTCACCACCATCCTCGACAGCCTCACCCGTCAAGGGATCACGCCCGACACGCTGACCGCCGCCGCCCATCGCGTCGTGCATGGCGGTACGTCTTTGGTGGACCCCGTCGCCGTGGACGACGCGGTCATTGCGGGCATCGAAGCGGCCACGCCGCTCGCACCACTGCACAACCCCAACAACCTCGCAGGGATCCGCGCCCTGCAAACGCTCGCGCCGGGTTTGCCGCAATACGCGAGCTTCGGCACGGCCTTCCACGCGAACCAGCCCGAGGTCGCCACCACCTATGCCCTGCCCCGCGAACCGCGCAGCATGGGCATTCGGCGCTATGGCTTCCACGGCCTCAGCTATGCCTGGATCGTCACGCAATTTGGCGCAGACCTGCCCAAGCGCCTGCTGGCCTTCCACCTCGGTTCGGGCGCATCCCTCTGCGCCATTCACAACGGCACGTCCGTCGCCACTTCCATGGGCTACTCACCGCTCGACGGCCTGACCATGGGCACCCGCTCCGGCGCGATCGACGGCATGGCTGTCCTCCGCTTGGCCGAAATCTATGGCGCAGACGAAGCCGCCCGCCTGCTCAACCACGAAAGCGGCCTCAAGGGACTTGGCGGCAGCAATGACATGCGCCTCCTGCTCGCCGCCGACACCGATGCCGCGAACCTTGCCGTCGACCATTTCTGCTATTGGGCCGCGCGCCATGCGGGCTCTGCCATCGTCGCAATGGGCGGTCTTGACGCAGTCGCTTTCACCGGCGGCATCGGCGAGAATGCAGAACCCATTCGCACCCGTATCATGGACCACTTGAAACTCTTCGGGGACGTTCCCGTGCACGTGGTCAAAGCCGACGAAGAACGCCAGATCGCCACCGACGCGCTCAAGCTGATCAAAGGAGACACCTGATGCCCAAGGACCAACCGGATATCAATCTGTCCCCCAAAGTGTCGGACGAGATCCGCAAGACGACCTGTTACATGTGCGCCTGCCGCTGCGGCATCAATGTGCATATGAAGGACGGCGAAGTCGCCTATATCGAAGGTAACCGCGACCACCCCGTGAACCAGGGCGTGCTCTGCGCCAAGGGGTCGGCAGGCATCATGCAGGTCAACGCGCCTTCGCGCCTGCGCAAGCCGTTGAAACGTGTCGGCGAACGCGGCTCGGGCGAGTTCGAGGAAATCGAGTGGGACGAGGCGCTGCAAATCGCGACCGATTGGCTTGCCCCCATCCGCAAGGACGACCCCAGCAAGCTTGCCTTCTTCACGGGCCGCGACCAGTCGCAGAGTTTCACCAGCTTCTTCGCCCAGAACTTCGGCACACCGAATTACGCGGCTCATGGCGGCTTTTGTTCCGTCAACATGGCCGCCGCCGGCATCTACACGATGGGTGGGGCGTTCTGGGAATTCGGCCAGCCCGATTGGGACCATACCAAGCTGTTCATTCTGTTCGGTGTCGCCGAAGACCACGACAGCAACCCGATCAAGATGGGCATCGGCAAGATCAAGGCCCGCGGCGCGCGCGTCGTTGGGGTGAACCCGATCCGCACCGGTTACAACGCCGTGGCGGATGACTGGTTCGGCATCACACCGGGCACCGATGGCCTTCTCATCCTCAGCATCGTGCACTGCCTGATGAAAGCGGGGCGCATCGACCTCGACTATCTCGCGCGGTTTACGAATGCGCCGTGCCTCGTGAACGGGGACGAGAAATCCCCGGAATTCGGCCTGCTCCTGCGCGATGACAACGGCAAAGAGCTTGTCATGGATCGTGCGACCGGCAAGCTGACCCCGTTTGATCAGAAAGGCGTGCAACCCGATCTGGCCGCGACGCACCGCCATGCCGGGATCACGCACCGCACCGTCATGCACCACATGGCGGAACGTTACCTGCAGGACGAATACACGCCCGAAGCCGTGGCCGACCGTGTCGGCATCGCGGCCCCGCGCATCCGCGCACTGGCTGCGGAAATTGCACGCGTCGCCTTTGACGAGGCGTTCGAACTAGACCAGGAATGGACGGATTTCCGCGGCGAAACGCACAAGACGATGAAGGGGCGCCCCGTGTCCTTCCACTCCATGCGCGGGATTTCTGCGCACGCCAACGGGTTCCAGACCTGCCGCGCCCTGCACGTGCTCCAGATCATCCTCGGCACCGTCGAGGTTCCCGGCGGCTTCCGCTTCAAGCCCCCCTACCCCAAACCTGCCACGGCGCACCCCAAACCGCATTGCGGCGTGCAGCCGGACTGCCCGCTCGACGGCCCGCATCTCGGCTTCGTGCACGGCCCCGACGATCTGGCCCTAAAAGAGGACGGCACCCCCGCCCGCATCGACAAGGCGTTCACATGGGAAAACCCGATGTCGGCTCACGGGCTGATGCATATGGTGATATCGAACGCCTATGCGGGCGATCCCTACAAGATCGACACGCTGTTCATGTACATGGCGAACATGTCGTGGAACTCGTCCATGAACACGCGCGGCGTGATCGACATGCTGACGGACAAGAATGAGGACGGCGATTATGTCATCCCGCGCATCATCTATTCGGATGCGTATAGTTCGGAAATGGTCGCCTATGCCGACCTGATCCTGCCCGACACCACGTATCTGGAACGGCATGATTGCATTTCACTGCTCGACCGCCCGATCTGCGAGGCCGACGCCGCCGCCGATGCGATCCGCTGGCCCGTCATTGAACCCGACCGCGACGTGCGCGGCTTCCAATCCGTGCTCTGCGAACTGGGCGGAAAACTCGGTCTGCCCGGTTTCACCAACGAAGACGGCAGCCAGAAATATGCCGACTACGCCGACTACATTGTGAACCACCAGCGCAAGCCGGGCATCGGCCCGCTTGCCGGTTGGCGCATGGGTGAAAACGGCCTGACCGAAGGGCGCGGCGACGTCAACGAAAGCCAGCTCGACAACTATATCGACAATGGTGGCTTCTGGGTTGGGCACATTCCGGACGAAGCACTCTATTACAAACCATGGAACAGCGCCTATCAGGACTGGGCCGTGGACCTTGGCCTTTTCGACAGCCCGCAACCCTACCTCTTCTCGCTCTATGTCGAGCCGATGCGCCGGTTCCAGCTGGCCGCCGAAGGGCATGGCGACCGCCAGCCCCCGGAACACCTGCGTGCCCGTATCCTCGAAACCATGGACCCGCTGCCGATTTGGTACGACCCCGCGCCCGACAATCGCGGCGACGCCTACCCGATCACGGCGCTGACCCAACGGCCGATGGCCATGTACCACTCGTGGGGGTCGCAAAATGCGTGGCTGCGGCAGTTGCACGGGCACAATCCGCTGTACCTGCCGACAAACCTGATGCGGATCAATGACTTGCAAGATGGTGACTGGGCCAAGGTCACGTCACCGCATGGTGAAATCACCGTGCCCGTCCTGGAAATGGCAGCGCTCAACCCGAACACAGTCTGGACCTGGAACGCAATCGGCAAGCGAAAAGGCGCTTGGGCTCTCGACGAAAACGCCCCCGAAGCGACCAAAGGCTTCCTGCTGAACCACCTGATCCACGAACTCCTACCGCCCAAGGGCGACGGGCTGCGCTGGTCCAACTCCGACCCGATCACCGGACAGGCCGCCTGGTTTGACCTCAAGGTGCGTATCGAAAAGGCCGACCCGCCCGCAGAAAGCCAACCCAGCATGGAACCAATCAAATCCCCTGTTGCCAAAGGACCGTCAAAACTGTCCTGGAAGGTGGGCAAATGACCGGCATTCAGAAAACACTGCTCGCCATCGCCGCCTTCGTGGCACTTGGCGTCGGCACCTTTGTCTACTTCATCACCAACTGGGACGCGTCGAAGGCCGAACCCATAGGAGCCTTGCGCCCGGATCACCAAAGCGCATCCTCCTTCATCTCGCCAGATAAACTCCGGGGTCTGGGGCAGCGCCCCAGTCCTGCCCTCTCAAAGAGGACAACCGCATGACAACGCTCCCCACCCAGACCGACCGCAAGCTCGGTCTTGTGATTGACCTTGATACCTGCGTCGGCTGCCATGCCTGCGTAATCTCGTGCAAGGGCTGGAACACCGAGAACTACGGCGCACCCCTGTCCGACACGGATGCGTATGGCAGCGATCCCTCCGGCACGTTCCTCAACCGCGTACACAGTTACGAGGTGCAGCCGGAGGCAGGACAGGCACAACTGGTGCACTTTCCCAAATCCTGCCTTCATTGTGAGGACGCGCCTTGCGTCACCGTCTGCCCCACGGGGGCCAGCTACAAGCGGGTCGAGGATGGCATTGTGCTGGTCAACGAAAGCGATTGCATCGGTTGCGGCCTGTGTGCCTGGGCCTGCCCCTATGGCGCGCGCGAAATGGATGCTGTCGAGAAGGTGATGAAAAAATGCACCCTCTGCGTTGACCGCATCTACAACGAAAACCTGCCCGAAGAAGACCGCGAACCGGCTTGCGTGCGCACCTGCCCTGCCGGTGCACGCCATTTCGGTGACTTCGCCGATCCCGAAAGCAACGTATCCAAACTGACGGCAGAGCGTGGCGGAATGGAGCTGATGCCGGAACAGGGCACGAAACCCGTCAACCGTTACCTGCCTCCCCGCCCCAAAGACGCCTTGGATGTCGAGGAATTTGACATCCTCGCGCCCTATCTCGCGCCCGTCGCCGAAGAGGCGACCGGGTTCCTGGGCTGGCTCGACAAGACACTGGAGAAACTCTGATGCATCCAGCACCTTCCGTCATCTTCTTCACCGTCTTTTCCGGTATCGGATTCGGCCTGCTGATTTTTCTCGGGCTTGGCATTCTGGATGTCACCGGCTGGGTCGCCTTTGTCTTCTTTGCCATCGCGTATCTTTGCGCCGTTGGCGGTCTGATCTCGTCGACCTTCCACCTCGGCCACCCGGAACGCGCGATCAAGGCGTTCACGCAATGGCGCTCGTCCTGGCTCAGCCGCGAGGGCTGGTGCGCTGTGATCGCGCTGATCCTCATGGCGATCTACGGCGCGGGGCTTGTGTTTCTTGGCACCCGTTGGGGCGTCATAGGTGTGCTTGGCGCGGTGTTCTCTGCACTGACCGTGTTCACCACCTCGATGATCTACACCCAACTCAAAACGATCCCGCGCTGGAATTCCTACCTGACGCCCGTGATGTTCATGAGCTTCTCGCTCGCCGGGGGTGCCCTGCTGGCCGGTCAACTGACCCCGGCACTGGTGTTGATCATCATCGCCGCGGTGGTCCAAGTCATCCTGTGGCTGCAAGGGGACGGTGCGCTGGCCGCATCCGGCACCAATCTGGCCACGGCCACAGGTCTGGGCACGGGTGGCAGCGTCCGCGCGTTTGAGCCGCCGCATACCGGCACGAACTACCTGCTCAAGGAATTCGCCTACACCGTGGGACGCAAGCACAGTCAAAAGCTGCGCATCATCTCGATGTTGCTCTTTGCCGTGGTGCCGGTCGTTCTGCTGATGCTGCCGTTTTCACATATTCTGGCGCTGCTCGCCGTGGTGAGTCATGTGGCAGGCGCTTTGGCCGCCCGCTGGCTCTTTTTCGCAGAGGCCGAACACGTGGTCGGCCTCTACTACGGCAAACGCTAAAACAACCGGTGGGCGGAAACGCCCACCGCACAGGGTTCAGTTGATCAGACCCGCATGGCGCAAGCCATCATCGACCAGTGCCTTGGTATCATCCGACAGCTCCGTCAGCGGCAGGCGTACTTCCCCACCGCACAGGCCCAACCGCGACATCGCGTATTTCGCGCCGACCAGACCCGGCTCGGTAAAGATTGCCTTGTGCAGCGGCATCACCTTGTCCTGAATATCCAGCGCTGTGGCGTAATCACCGGCAAGGCACGCTTCCTGCATCTGGCTCAGCAATTTAGGCGCAGCATTCGCCGTCACCGAAATACAGCCAACACCGCCTTGGGCATTGAACCCATGGGCCGTCGCGTCTTCACCCGACAGCTGAATGAAATCCGCGCCGCATGTCATCCGTTGATCACAGACCCGCGCCAGATCGCCGGTTGCATCCTTGACCCCGACGATACGCGGCAGCTTGGCCAACTCGCCCATGGTCGCCGGTGTCATGTCCACGACCGACCGGCCCGGAATGTTGTAAATGATGATCGGGATGTCCGCGCAGTCATGCAGCGCCTTGAAATGCGCGATCAGACCGCGCTGTGTCGGCTTGTTGTAATACGGCGTTACCACAAGAGCGGCGTCCGCACCCACCTCGGCTGCGAATTGCACAAAGCGCATGGCTTCGACCGTGTTGTTCGACCCGGCACCGGCAATGACGGGAATGCGGCCCGCAACGGTTTCCACAACCGTCTTGATGACCAGTTCGTGCTCGTCATGGGTCAGGGTCGGGCTTTCGCCGGTTGTGCCAACGGGGACAAGCCCGTGGCTGCCTTGGTCGATATGCCATTCGACCAGCTTCTTGAGGCCTTCCAGATCCACAGCGCCGTTTAGAAACGGCGTGACGAGGGCAGGCATAGAACCTTTAAACATTCTCACGCTCCTTTTTCAGGTATGGCAGGCAGAGGGCCTGGGATGATTTTCGCACATGCCGCAGAGGTGAGTTGAAACCCCACGCACCCGGCATATGCTCAAGGCTCTGACCACGGCCCAACGGGAATTGCAAGAACATGCGCCGATTTGCCTGCATCCTGGTCCTTGTCTGTGTCGCGGCAACCGCGGCCTTTGCGGAACGCCCACGCCCTCTGGGCTGGGCCTTGGATGCGGTGCGCGGTGGCAATTGGGATGCCGCCGCTGCTTTGGCCGCACGGGATGGTCCCGTCGCCGCAGATGTCATCGAATGGCAACGCCTGCGCGCCGGTCGCGGGTCCTACACCGATGTCACGGCATTTCTGGAACGCCGCCCGGACTGGCCCGGTGAGACGCTGCTGCGACGCAGATCAGAGGCAGCAGTTGTACGTGCCGGGGATGCCGCGATCCTGTCCTTCTTCGCAGGTGCGCCGCCACAGACGCCACGCGGCGTGTTGGCCCACGCCGCTGCCCTGTCTGCCGCAGGCCAATCAGGCGATGCAGAGGCAAATGTCGTACTTGCCTGGCGCACCCTGCCGATGAATGCAGAGGAACAGTCCCTGTTCCTGAACGCCCATACCAACACGGTACAACCGCATCACGCGGCCCGCCTGGATGCCATGTTGTGGGCAGGCGACGGTGCAAATGCGCGGCGCATGTTCGACCTCGTACCCGAGGGTCAGGTGGCTTTGGCCCGCGCGCGGCTGGCGCTCCAGAACCTGTCTGACGATGTAGATGGTCTGATCGAAGCCGTGCCAGACGCATTGGCCGAGGATGCTGGCCTGGCCCGTGACCGCTTTGAATGGCGGGTGCAAAAGGGGCGTTGGGGACCTGCCAAAGACCTGCTGCGCACCCGTTCCGCGTCGGCAGAGCGTTTGGGCCGACCCGAAGCGTGGGCCAACCGCAGAGGGGCGTTGGCGCGCGATGAAATGCGGGACGGGGACGCGGCAACAGCCTACCAGATCGCAGCACTCCATCATCTGAATTCCGGTTCCGCCTATGCCGATCTCGAATGGCTTTCGGGCTATATCGCGTTGCGTCTGCTGGATGATCCTGAACTTGCACTCGGGCATTTCCAGAACCACCGTGCGGCCATTGCTTCCCCCATCTCGCGCGGGCGCGCGGGATACTGGATCGGGCGCGCATATGAAGCGTTGGACCAACCCGAGGCAGCCGCAGCCGCCTATGCCGACGGGGCGCAATTCCAGACGTCATTCTACGGGCTGTTGGCTGCCGAACGCGGTGGCCTGCCGGTGGACCCCGACCTGGACGGGTCCGAAGGGTTCGGCGATTGGCGCAACGCGGATCTGAGCCGCCGTGATCTGTTCGAGGCGGGACTGCTCCTGCAAGCCTCCGGTGAATTGAGCTTTGCCGAGCGGTTCTGGACACATCTGGCCGAGGACCTCGACCGAGACGAGGCCGGTCTGCTGGGACAGGCGGCCATCGACGTGGGTCAACCCCATCTTGCCGTGATGATCGGCAAACGGGTCGCACGGCGCGGCATCACCCTGCATGCGCCCTACTACCCGCTGCATCCACTGGCACAGGCCGATCTGCCCATGGCGCCAGAGATGAGCCTGGCCATCGCCCGCCGCGAAAGCGAATTCGACCCCGGCGTACAATCCGGCGCGGGCGCGCGTGGCCTGATGCAGATCATGCCCGCCACAGGCCGCGAAGTGGCTGCCGACCTTGGGCGCAGTGACGCGCACACAACCGAGCGGCTGATTGACGATCCTGTCTATAACGCTGAACTGGGCTCCGCCTATCTCAGCACGCTGGCGGGACGCTATGCGGGCAATGTGGTCCTGATGTCGGTTGCCTATAATGCGGGACCGGGGCGGGCGGACCGGTGGATCGGTCTCTATGGCGATCCGCGCGCTCTGGATGCGTCCTTTGACATCGTCGACTGGATCGAACACATCCCGTTCCGCGAAACGCGGAATTATGTGATGCGCGTCACGGAAAGCCTGCCCATCTACCGCGCACGGCTTGGCGGTGATCCGCATCCCGTATCCTTTACCGAAGAGCTTTCAGGCGCGGGCCTGCTGCCGTTCGCGCCACAGGGTGAATAGGCCCGCACCCACGATGATTGCTGCGCCTAGGGCCACGTTCCATTCCAGCGCTTCGCCAAACAGCAAGATGCCCACGCTCGCCGCAAACACCATCTGGAAATAGGCGAATGGTTGCACCGCGCTGGCCTCTGCCACCTCATAGCACCGGATGAGCAGCCAGTGACCCGTGGCACCCGTCATGCACAAAAGCGCCATCCACACCCAATCCGTGCCACTCATCGGTTCCCAGAACCACAGGCCCACGCCGGTCATCGCCACCGCGCCCACGGTGCCGGTCCAGAAAAAGCTGGTGGCGGTCGTATCGCGCCGCGCAGCGTAGCGGGTCAGCAGGCCGTACATGGCAAACATCAGAGCGGAGACCACAGGGATGATCGCCGCCGGGTCAAAGACACCCAGGCCCGGTTTGAGAATAAAGAGCACGCCGACAAACCCAACGCCAATAGCAAGCCAGCGCCGCCAGCCCACCGTTTCACCAAGAACCGGACCGGACAGCGCCGCAACAAGAAGCGGGTAGGCGGCAAAAATGGCGTGGCTTTCCACCAGCCCAAGCACGGTGAACGCCGTCACCATCACACAGATTTCCGCCGCCAGCAGCAGGCCGCGAAAGGCTTGCAGCATTGGTTGATCCGTCCGTGCCGCAGCCCGCACGCCACCCGCCTTGCGCCCGGCCACGGTGATGACAAAGGCCGCAAAGAACCAATAGCGGATCATGACGACCATCATCACGTTGTAGCTGTCCGCGAGGTGGCGCGAGATTCCATCCTGCGCGGCAAAGACGATGGACACCGCAACCATCAACGCAATACCGAGGCGCGTGTTGTTGCCCGCACTCACGCCTTGACGCCCCGCGTCATGTGCCGCTTGCGCCCGAACCCGGGGACCCGCGTGACGTTGAACCCCGCGTCTTCCAACCCGCGCCGGACATGGCCCGCCGCCGTGTACGTTGCGACCGTCCCTGCGGCAGCCGTATGCCGACCAACCTCTGCCATCAGGTCCGCGCCCCACAGCTCGGGGTTTTTTGCCGGCGAAAATCCATCGAGAAACCAGGCATCGGCCCTGCCGCCCCAAGCCGGCAGGCTTGTGCGCGCATCACCCACCAGCACTGTCAGGGTCACATCACCAAGATCGTACACCGGCCCGTCCCCGGACAACCCATCGATCAGGGCCGCCGCAAGTGCCTGCATCTCGGGAAACGCCTGCAAGGCAAGCGCCATATCCGCCGGGCCCATCGGATACGCCTCGAAACTGGTGAAATGCAGCCGTCCGGGCGCACCTGCACGGCGCCATGCGTCCCATGTGGCCAGCAGGTTCAGCCCCGTGCCAAAGCCAAGTTCTGCCACATGAAACCCGTCCGCAAACCGCGCAGGCAGATCATTGCCCGAAAGAAACACGTGCCGCGTTTCCGCCAGCCCGTCGTCGAGGCTGAAATACGGGTCATCGAAACGGGTCGAAACAGGCACGCGCCCGTCGCGCCACTCCAACGTCATGCTCTGGTCCTGCATGCGGCGTCCTTGTATGTGGTCGCTGGCATCCTTGGCGAAAGGAACAGGGCTTGGCAACGTCAGAGATTACGATCCGGGGTGCGGGCATCTTTGGGCTGTCCATCGCGTGGGCCTGCGTTCAGCGTGGCGCGCATGTCCACGTGATTGACCCACATGGTCCAGCAGCCGGGGCCAGCGGTGGGATTGTCGGCGCGCTTGCCCCTCACGTGCCTGAAAACTGGAACGCAAAGAAACAGTTCCAGCTGGAAAGCCTTCTGATGGCGCAAGCGTTCTGGGAAGGGGTTGTGGCGGCGGGTGGCGGCGCACCGGGATATGCCCGCCTCGGGCGGGTGCAACCGGTTCGAGACGACGCCTTGCCGCTCGCAGAGGCGCGCGGCACGGGCGCGGACACCCTTTGGGCCGGGCAGGCACGCTGGCGCTTGCAAGAGGCGGGCACGGGCGGTTGGACCCTCGCCGGTGCGACACGTCACGAGATATTCGACGATCTGAGCGCACGGGTGCACCCCCGGGCGGCTTGCGACGCACTTGTCCGCGCACTCGAAGTGCGCGGCGTCCGGATCAGCGCAGAGGGTCAGGACCGCGGACCCGTGGTGCACGCCAGCGGTGTCGCAGGCCTCGAGGCACTCAACGCCCGCCACACGCGCCTTGTGGGTGCCGGGATCAAGGGGCAGGCCGTGCTGTTAGATCATGCGGCCCCCGATGCGCCGCAACTCTTTGTCGATGGGCTGCACATCATTCCCCACGCAGACGGCACGACCGCTGTCGGGTCCACGACGGAACGCGAATACGACGATGCAACCAGCACGGATGCGCAGCTGGACGCGGTGCTGGACCGTGCGCGTGATGCGGTGCCTGCGCTGCGGGATTCCCCGGTGCTTGCCCGCTGGGCCGGGCTGCGCCCGCGCAGCCGCAGCCGCGCACCAATGCTGGGTCCCTGGCCGGACAGGCCCGGACACTTCATTGCGAATGGCGGCTTCAAGATCGGCTTTGGCATGGCGCCCAAGGTCGCGGAGGTGATGGCGGACCTGATCCTTGATGGACGCGGCGAAATCCCGCCCGGGTTCGAGGTGGCGGCGTCACTCTGACGTCTCTGCCTCAGCCTCCATGACATACCGCCCATCCGAGGCCGCAACCCACAGACGCGTTCCATCACGGCACAGCGTTGCGGTTTCCGTATGAACCAGAGGACTGCGCCCGCGAAAGGAAAACCCGCGCAATGGACCCAACTCCGCCTCTGCCTTGAGCATCAGCAGTTGCGCCAAAAGCGGCCCGTGCACGACCAGCCCGCCATATCCTTCGACCTCACGCGCGTAAGCTTCGTCATAGTGGATGCGATGCCCGTTGAACGTCAGCGCCGAATACCGAAAAAGCAGCGTGCTGCTGAAGGTTGCCGGATTCCCCGCACCGTCCGGCGCGGGCGTTGATGGCGGCGGCACAGCGGTCCCATCCGCTTCGGGACGGTACACCAGATCCTGCCACTCTGTCAGACAGCGCACGCGGTCCTGCCAAACCTCGTGACGCAAGGTGACAAACCCCAATGGCCCGCTGCGCCCGGTCTTGTGCTCTGCATTTTCACAAACGGTCCGCTTTTCCGCCTCCGCCCCGACACGCAGCGGGTGTTCAAACCGGAGCCGTCCGCCGGCCCACATCCGCCGGGGCAACCCCATGTCCGGGATCAGCCCACCCACCTGCGGATGCCCGTCACGTCCCAAGGCGGATGGCGCGCGCGCGTCCCAGAAATAAAGCTGATGAAAAAACGGCGGCAATGGATCACCCGCGCACAGCGTCCGATCAAGGCCAAGCGCGGCCAGCATCGCAGAGGCGCGCGCGAGATCCATGCAATCGCTTTGACGGAGTTCGGCAGGTGCGGCAGGTTGCGTCATGGCCACAGATGACAGGAAGCCGCGCCCATGGACCAGCCCAAATTGACAAGCCTCGACCACCTTGTGCTGACCGTGCGCGATCTCGATACGACAATCGCCTTCTACCGTGACGTCCTCGGCATGGACCACGCACCGTTTCAGGTGGCCGATGGCAGCACGCGGCACGCATTGCGCTTTGGGCCGCACAAGATCAACCTGCACCGTGCCGGGGCAGAGTTTGAGCCGAAAGCGCAGTCGCCTGCACCGGGCACCGCGGACCTGTGCTTTTTGACCGACGTGCCGATTGATGACTGGCAGGCGCATTTGCGCGCAACGGGAACAGATATTGAGGACGGTCCTGTACCGCGCAGCGGTGCGCGCGGGCCGATCACGTCACTCTATATCCGCGACCCCGACGGCAACCTGATCGAGATCAGCGTGCCGCAGACAGGCTGACCTCGTGCCGCAGCGCATCCATGAGCGCAGTCAAATCCCGCACATACATATCGCCCTGCAATGCGCCATCGGCATCAAAGGCGTCGTGTGAGGCAGCCAGATGCACCTCTGGCCCCAGCAAAAGGCGCGGGCGGAACGCCACCAGATAGGTCCGCAGGATCAGTTGCGCGCGTTCGCCGCCTGATCGCCCGGCCGCAGCAGACATGACCGCAACCGGCTTGTCCCGCCACGGCGTGCCGGACACCCGGCTGACCCAATCCAGCGCGTTTTTCAGAACACCGGGAGGGCCTTTGTTGTATTCCGGCGTGGAGATCAGCACGGCGTCGGCTTCGGCAATCTGCGCGGCAAGGCGTGTCACCTCAACCGGGATTCCGTCCGCCTCTTCGGCGTCACCATCATAGAGCGGCAGCTGCAAATCCCCTTCGACATAGGTGCAATCACCATAAAGCCGCGCCGCCTCGCGCAGGAGTTTGCGGTTGGTCGATCCCGCCCGCAGCGCGCCGGAGATCCCCAACAGGGTCGTCGTCTGTGCCATGCTCAAATCCTTGCAGTACCGCTCTTATTCTGGCGCGCATGCAGCACAAGGCAAGAGGCCCGGATGCGAACATCCGGGCCTTTGGTCATCAATTGCCAAAACTTTGATCAGTTTCAGGCGTTGGGCAGGATCACGATTTCAACCCGCCGGTTCTGTGCCTTGCCTTCCGGCGTCAGGTTGCTGGCGATGGGCTGGCTTTCGCCGCGACCAAAGGTCTGAACCCGGTTGAACGGCACGCCGTTGTTCAAAAGCACGTCTGCCACAGCGTTGGCCCGACGTTCGCTGAGCTGCTGGTTGAACGCAGCTTCGCCGTCACTGTCGGTGTGGCCGACGATTTGAACCGTCGAATTCGGGTAATCGCCAAGGCTGGATGCCAGCACACCAAGATCGGATTGCAGGTCAGGACGCACGGCAAAGCTGTTGACGGCGAACAGGATATCCTGCGGGAACGACACGATCAGACGGTCACCGGTGTTGGTGATCGTCACACGGTCATTGCCCAGATCGCGGCGCAACTCCGCTTCCTGCCGGTCAAGGCTGTATCCGATACCGGCACCCGCAGCACCACCAAGGGCCGCACCAATAACCGCGCCGCGGCCACGGTCGTCACTGATCAACGCACCGATAACTGCGCCTGTGCCTGCGCCAATCAAAGCGCCCTGATTGGCGTTCTTGTTTTCGGGGTTGCCGCCCAATGTGCCGGGGTCAGTACACGCGCCAAGCGCAACCACTGCGCCAAGGCTCAATACGAAAGGAATTTTATGCATGGGTCTATCCTACTGCCTTCGAAGTCGGTCCTTGTTCGGGCAAGGCACCTGATTTGATGCGCTCAAGATAGGGGCGTATGGTGCGTCAAAACAGGGGGAATTTGCGACAAGCGGCATCCCGCCGAGGTAAAATTGGTGTGTTATGCCTCTGCCCGGGCGGATTCGAAGGCCAGCAACGCCCGTTTCACGGGCAGGCCCCAATGGTATCCACCCAAGCCGCCCGATTTGCGCAACGCGCGGTGGCACGGGATCAACCAGCTGATGGGATTGCGCCCCACGGCGGTGCCCACGGCGCGCACGGCCCGCGGATTGCCAATACTGCCCGCGATCTCGGAATAGGTTGTCACGTGGCCTGACGGCACCCGCAACAATGCCTCCCATACCTTAATCTGGAACGGCGCCCCGATGAGGTAAAGCGGCGCCTCCTTCAGCTCGGCCTCCTGCGCACCGAACGCCGCCAGGACCCACGGCCGCAGGCGCATGGGATCCTCCACGAACGTGGCCTTGGGCCAGCGGCGCACAAGATCCTGCATGGCCCACGCCTCGCCCATTTCCGCGGCGAAGCCGAGACCACAAATGCCACGCTCCGTCCCCATGACCAGAGCCAGACCAAACGGGCTGTCGAACCAGCCCCAGAAGATCGTCAGGTTCGCACCGCCCTTGGCATAGTCGCCGGGGCTCATCGCCTCCCATCGCAAAAACAGATCGTGCAGCCGACCCGTCCCGCTCAGCCCTGCCGCATGTGCGGCCTCAAGCGTGGTAAAGCGATCCTCCAGCAAAGCCTTGGCATGGCCGAGCGTCAGGTATTGCTGATACCGTTTGGGCGAAACTCCGACCCACCGTGAAAAAATGCGCTGAAAATGCGCGGGGCTCATGTCCATTTCAGCGGCAAGCCCGTCCAGCGTCAGCGTTCCGTCGGCCCCGTCGATCAAGTCGATCGCACGGCGCATGACATTGAAGTGGTACCCAGTTTCAGGCGTTTGAGATGCGTTCTGTTCCATATCGGGCAAGATAGGCGCAGGCCGCGCGCCGCGCGACCCGTTTCCTGCGCCAAAACGCTGCATGGCTTGCCCCCCGGTCGGATTTTGCCCATACCGACCGGCATGGCAAAGCAGTTGGACTATCATACGATCCGCACGATCTTCGAACGCTTCGAGGCGGTCGATGCTGCACCCGAAGGCGAGCTTGAACATGTCAACGTCTATACGTTGGTTGTGGCAGTGGCCCTGTCGGCACAAGCAACTGATGCGGGCGTGAACAAGGCGACCCGCGCCCTGTTCCAGATCGCGGACACACCACAAAAAATGCTCGATCTCGGGATCGAGGGGCTAACCGAACATATCAAGACGATTGGTCTGTTCCGTCAAAAGGCCAAGAACGTCATCAAGCTCAGCCAGATTCTCGTGGACGACTATGGCGGCGTTGTGCCCAACAGCCGCGCGGCGTTGCAATCGCTGCCGGGCGTGGGGCGCAAGACCGCCAATGTGGTGCTGAACATGTGGTGGAAGCACCCTGCCCAGGCGGTGGACACCCATATCTTTCGCGTGGGCAACCGCACGGGCATCGCACCCGGAAAAACGGTCGATGCGGTCGAACGCGCCATCGAAGACAACATTCCTGCGGATTTCCAGTTGCACGCGCATCACTGGCTGATCCTTCATGGCCGCTACGTCTGTGTGGCGCGCAAACCCAAATGCGGCGCCTGCGTGATCCGCGACCTCTGCCCCTTCAAGGAAAAAACCGAATGACCCAATACAAACTGGTCGGCATCGGCAATGCCGTCGTTGATGTGATTTCCCATGCGGATGACAGTTTTCTCGATCTCATGGGGATCGAAAAAGGCATCATGCAATTGATCGAACGCGACCGGGGCGAAGTGCTCTATGGCGCGATGAAAGACCGGTTGCAGACGCCCGGCGGTGCCGTGGCCAACACGATTGCAGGCGTCGGCGCGCTTGGCCTGCCCACCGCGTTCATCGGTCGGGTACATGACGACACGCTGGGTCAGTTTTATGCCGCGTCGATGCAGGACAGTGGCACCGATTTCGTGAACGACCCGGTTGCGGGCGGTGAACTGCCCACTTCGCGGTCCATGATCTTTGTGTCGCCGGATGGTGAGCGGTCGATGAACACCTATCTCGGCATTTCCACCGAACTGGGCCCCGATGACGTTCCGGACGCTGTCGCGTCGGGCACGGAGATGATGTTCCTCGAAGGGTATCTCTTTGACAAGGACAAGGGCAAAGAGGCATTCCGGCAGGCGTCACGTCTGACACGGGCCGCCGGTGGCAAATCCGGTATCGCCATTTCTGACCCGTTCTGCGTGGACCGCCATCGCCCCGACTTCCTCGACATGATCGAAAACGAGCTGGATTATGTGATCGGCAACGAACACGAGATCAAATCGCTCTTTGAAACGGATGACCTTGAGGCCGCGCTGGCCAAAACTGCCGACATGATCCCGCTGGTCATCTGCACCCGGTCCGGTGACGGGGTCACGATCATCGGTGATGGCGCGCGACACGACATTCCCGTTGAAACCGTCACGCCAGTGGACGCAACCGGCGCAGGCGATCAGTTTGCGGCCGGGTTCCTCTACGGCCTGATCACCGGGCGCGACCTTGCCACCTGTGGCCGCATGGGCAACCTGTGCGCGGCCGAAGTCATCAGCCATGTGGGTCCACGCCCGCAGCAGGACATGAAAAAGGCGTTCCAGGCCGCGGGCCTGCTGTGATGCTGAGCGACGGGTATCACGGCGTTCCGCGCGGGAAAGTGGCGACAATCGTTACCGACCTTGAAATGCGGGCCAAGGCCGATACCCGTCCCGTCACGCCTCCGGCAGGCTGGGACCTGGTCCGGCACACCGCGCCGACCCTGTCGTGGTATCGCGCCCTGTTTCAGGCGGTTGGTCAGGACTGGCTGTGGTTCGGGCGCATGATCATGGACGATGACACGCTGCAGGCGATCATCACCGACCCCAAGGTGCACGTCTACACCCTGCAGCGCGACGGCGTGGATGGCGGCCTCTTGGAGCTGGACTTTCGCGAACCGGGGCAATGCGAGCTGGCCTATTTCGGGCTGACACGGCCCCTGATCGGATCAGGGGCTGGACGCTACCTGATGAACAACGCAATTGATCTGGCCTGGGCGCAGGCGATCACCCGGTTTCACCTGCATACCTGCACACTCGACAGCCCACAGGCGATGGCGTTCTATCGCCGCTCGGGATTTGTGCCGGTATCGCAAAAGGTGGAAATTGCGGACGACCCGCGTATCGCACACGGCTATGACCGGCGCCTTGGTCCGCACGTGCCGATCTACGATCTCTGATCCACCAGCAGCCGTGAATAGTGCATCATGCCCGATGCGCACAACGCCGCCTCAATCCGCGCCCAAAGCGCGCCAAAGGCAATCGGTTCCATCCCTGCGCCGGTGCGAATTTCCGTCAGGCTGCGCCGCCCGTCGATCCCGGCAATGACCTGTGCGGCCTGCTTCGGCAGGTCAAAGGTGAAGGCCTCGCCTGCCGTATCAATGATAATCTGCCCGGTGCGCGCCACATGTTGCGCCAATGCCTGCGCAGGGGCGCCGCGCAGATGCGGGATCGCATCCGGCTGGCCCAGGGGCGGTGCCACCACATGACCTTTGGGGCGGGCATAGACCACATGTGTCTTGAACGTGCCCCGCAAGTCCTCGGCCAACTGCATCCGCGCAACACCCTCCGGCAATTCCAGATCACCGGTCAGACGCGCCGGATCGTACAGCATCGGCTCCGGCGTCCCGGCATAATCCAGCCCCGCAGCGTGCAGAGCATCGGTAAGCTCCGTGATGGTGAACGGGCGGTCTGTGCTGTGCAGCAGCAGATCATAGAACCCCGCATCCCCCTTTTCATGATCAACGACACGGGTATTTCGTTTGAAAGGATGCGCGTCCGGCAAACGGTCATAAATCGCACGCGCGCGTTTCAGCCGCTCGCGTGGTTTGAGACCGGCAAGCGCGGTGCCAAATGCAGCCTGCAAAGGATAGACGCCGGACCGGCCATGCGGGGCATAGACCATGATCCCCATACCCCCGTCCGGTTTCAACGCCGCCGCAAGCGCATCGAACCCGGCCTGCGGATTGTCGAGGTGATGCAGCACCCCGCAACAGTCAACATAGTCAAATGGCCCATGATCCCGTGCATCCAGCAGGCTGCCCGTGACAAAGGTTACGCCGCCCAGCTTCCGCATCTTGGCGCGCTTTTCGGCGATGCGACGCGATGCGGTGGACAGATCCAGATAGGTGATCTCAAACGGCCTGCCTGCATCCGTCAGGGTCTGTGCCAGCTGGATCAGCGCATCGCCGGTGCCGCCACCGGCCACCAATGCGCGCAAGGGCTGCGACCAATCCCGCGCCCCGCCCCACAGCCAATGATCCATCTCTGTCGGCAGTGACGGCGACCCGGTGATCAGCCGCTTGCGTTCATCCTTTGGGTCGCGTTCGGGATAGGGGTAGGCCTCGTATTGGGCCTGCACATCGGAAGCGCTCATGACATGTCCTTGGGGTGTGGCGGCGTGACCCTACCACCCCGGCAGGTGGTTGCAATCATAGGGCGGGTGTTTCTAGGGTCTGACCAAAGGAGATCCGCCATGACCCAGCCCTTCCGTTCTTCCGTGATGCGTGTGCGCCCCGAATGGATCGACTACAACGGGCACCTCAATATGGCCTACTACAGTGTCCTGTTTGACGAAGGTGCGGATCAGGTGTTCGAACAGCTCGGCTTTGGCCCGGACTACCGGACGCAGAGCGGGCACACCACATATTCGGCGGAATTCCATATCTCCTATCTGCGCGAACTGCACCTTGATGCGCCCGTCACCGTGACGTTTCAGATGATCGACTGTGACGAAAAGCGGTTCCACTCCTATCAGGAGCTCTGGCATGCGGAGGGGTGGCTCGCTGCGACGGCAGAAACGATGACATTGCATGTGGATCAATCCGGCCCACGTGTCGCTCCCATGCCACCGGACATTTTTCAACGTGTCGACGCGATGCGGGATGCGCATAATGCGTTGCCGCGCCCTGCGCGGGTGGGGGCGAGCATCGGGATAAAACGGTCGCGCTGACGCGTCTTTGCATCCGTTCATGCCCACGCTATACGACGCGCTGATGCGAAGGGGACCGTGCGATGGCAGGTTGGGAATACAAGGTTGTGCCCGCGCCCACCAAGGGGCGCAAAGGCAAGGGTGTCAAAGGGGCCGAAGGACGGTTCGCCTTTGCCCTGCAAAGCCTCATGAACGATATGGCCGGCGAAGGCTGGGAGTTTCAGCGCGCCGAAACACTGCCATCAATCGAACGCGCCGGCCTGACCGGAAGCACGACGGAATGGCGCAATATGTTGGTCTTTCGCCGAGCCGTGACCGCCCCGCTGGATGACTTTGAGCCGGAATTGCTGCCCGCGCCCGATGCCGTGCCCCTCGCCGCCGTGCCAGCCGCCGCGGCGGTCGCCGACGCATCGGACACCGAAGACACGGACAACGAGGCCAGCGACGCAGATGCCGCGTTTGAACCGGGCGAAGGGGCGACGCAGATGCTGTCCGACAACGGGGTTGAGGAAACATCCGATGTTGCAGGCATGACCGCATCGCTGAAAAAGCTGGCCTCAAGCCGCAAGGAACCGGACACGGACAAAACGTCCTAATCCTCGCGGAAGGCCCGGTTGAAGTAGTCCATCACTGGTTTGATCAAATAGGTCAACGGCGACCGGTCCGCCGTGCGAATGAACGCCTCCACCGGCATGCCGGGGATCAGCACCTGATCCTCGGCGAGCTTGTCCTGCTCACCGGGGTTTAAAACGATCTCAGCACGGTAATAGCTTTGACCCACCGCTTCGTCTTCAAAGGCATCGGCGGACACCAATGCAACCTCGCCCACCAACTCCGGCGTTGTGCGTTGATCCAGAGCCGAGAACCGCAGGTTCACCGCCTGGCCCGCCACAATCTGGTCGATGTGGATTGGATCAACGCGCGCGGCAATGACAAGCGGACGGTCTTGCGGGATCAGGAATAACACCGGATCCGCAGGCCGGATGACAGAGCGCGGCGTTTGCACCCGCATATTGTAAACGATGCCGGAAACGGGCGCACGGAGCTCCATCCTTTCGATACTCGCGATCAGGCTCTGCCGCTGTTCCAGCATTTCCAACTCCCGGCTGCGCAGATCGCGCAACCGCGTAATCGCCTGCTCCCGCCGGTCTGTGCCAAGGCGCAGCACCTCGATCTCAATCTCCGTGATCCGCTGTTCCGCCTGTGCCTTGTTCGCGGCCAGCTCGCCCAATTGCCCATCCAGTGACGCGACCTGCCGTTGCAGGGCCAGCACGCCAGAGGCTTGCGTCAAACCGCGATCCAGCAGGCTTTGCTGCGCTTCCAGCTCCTGTTCGATCAGCTCAAGCTGGCGGGCAAGCGATGCTTCCTGCGCTGCGATCCCGAGGATCTGATTGCGGGTTTGATCCGCACGTTTTTCAAGCTGTTCTTCCGTGCGGGCGGCGGATTCAAGCCGTGCTCTGAAAAGGTTGACCTGTCCTTCGATCAACTCGGCAACTTCGTCCTGCTCCGCGCCAACCGTCAGCAATTCCTCATCAAATGCCAGCGTGTCGCGTTCGTCCCGCTCCGCCTCCAGACGGCCGCGCCGGGCCATCAATTCGTAAAGCTGGCTTTCGATGATGGAGAGCCTGCTGCGCAATTGTGCCACGTCCAGTTGCAACAGCAGGTCGCCCGCGGCAACGGTATCGCCTTCCTGCACGGCGATCTCGGCCACCACCCCGCCTTCGGGGTGCTGTACGATCTGCCGGTTCTGGTCGACCTCGATCCGGCCCGATGCAATGATGGCGCCCGCAATCTGTGTTTGCGTCGACCAGACGCCAAAGCCGCCCACCAACACCGCCAGCGCCAGAACACCGATCACAACCGGCGCGCGCGCCGACCATTTCGACGCACCGCTCATGTGACACCTCCTGCGCCCGCTGGTGCACGTGCGATGTCCTGATGGTTCTTCACCGTCGCGCGCAACACGTCGTCGCGGGGGCCAAAGGCGGCGCGCGCACCGTTCTCGATCACGAGAAGCAGGTCACATTCCTGAATGGCGGCGGGTCTGTGCGCCATGATGATCACGCTGCGCCCTTCGGCCTTCAGCTGGCGGATCGCCTGATTGAGCGCTTGCGTGCCGGTGTTGTCCAAATTGGAATTGGGTTCGTCCAGCACCAGAATGACCGGATCATCGTAGAGCGCGCGGGCAAGGCCGATCCGCTGGATCTGGCCACCGGACAGGCGCTGCTGTCCCGCGCTGATCTGCGTGTCATAGCCGTTGGGCAGTTCAAGGATCATTTCATGCGCTGCGGCTTTTTTGGCCGCTGCCACGACTTTTTCCGCGTCGGGCGCGGTGGACAGCCGTGCAATATTCTCCGCGATGCTGCCGTCGAACAATTGCACCCGTTGTGGCAGATACCCGATATGTTGGCCCAGAACATGCGGCTCATACTGGTCAAGTGCCGCGGAATCGAGCCGGATTGAGCCGCCAGCGGGCCGCCAAACGCCGGTGATACAGCGCGCGAGCGTGGATTTGCCTGCACCCGAGGGGCCGATCACGCCCATCGCCTGCCCCGGTGGCAGATCAAAATCCAACCCCCGCAACGCAGCCGTCTTTTCCCCGGGCGGCACCACAGTCAAAGCCTTGGCCACCAGCTTTGCCTTTGGTTTCGGCAGTGCGGTCCGCTCCTGTTCCTCCGGCACGGAGCCCAACAGCTCGGTCAGCGCACGCCATCCCTTGACCCCACGCTGCGCCACCGGCCATTGCGTCAGCATCAACTCAATCGGCGCCAGCGCCCGTCCAAGCAAGATCGACCCGGCAATCATCGCCCCCGGTGTCATCTGGTTTTGCAACACGAGATACGCGCCCAGACCCAGCATGGCGCTTTGCAAAAACAGGCGGAGCGTTTTGGTCAGCGCAGTAAACCCACCGCCGACATCCGTGGCCCGGATTTGTTCTTCGAGCGCCATGCCGCGTGCCTTTTGCCAGCGGTCAAACGCGGCACTGCGCATGCCCATGGCCTGCACCATCTCGGCTTCGGTCTGCAACTGATCCGACATGGTACTGGCCACCTGACCTGCATGCGCGGAGCGCAGCTGTGGCGTACGCGACAGAGCCTGGTTCGCGATGGCGATCAGGATCAAGAGCGCACCACCACCCACAGCCAACCAACCCAGCATCGGATGAAAGAGGAAAATGCCCGCCACAAATATCGGCGTCCACGGCAAATCGAAGAATGCCATGAGCACCGGAGAAGTCATGAATCGCTGAACCGCCTCGAGGTCGGACAGACCGGTCCGCGATTGCATATCCGGTGCCACAGCCGATTTGCGCACCACCGCATCAAAGACACGACGATCCAGATGCGCCTGAAATCTGGCACCGACCCGTGCCATGATCCGACCCCGGGTATAGTCGAGCACACCCATCACGCCATAAAGGAACACAACCAAAAGCGACAACGCCAACAACGTTTCCACGCTGCGGCTGCCAAGAACCCGGTCGTACACTTGCAGCATATAGAGCGGCCCGGTGAGCATCAGAAGGTTGGCAAACAGGCTGAAAAGCCCGACCATCCAATAAAGCCCACGGCTTTGTCGTCGCGCACTGCGCAGCTCCGCCTGACCCAGTTTCAGCATTCTATCCTGCATCGGCACCTTTTTGCCCGCGTTCTGCCCGGCCTTGTCGTCGCGCCAGCTTTGGCGCATTTTCCCTGTCACGCAAGTGCCACAGACGCATCAATTACCGTGTCCACCCTATGGGCATTTGCCACGAAGGTATTAAGTGAGTGCTTACGCGTGTTGTTCGGAGATTTCCATTGGCGCATTTAAAGCCAGCAGGTCGGATCCTGCTTTTGTTATTGATGCTGACGGGACTGGCCGCCTGCGGTGGTGGTGCGCCTGCGGTGCCAACCGAAGATGGCGTGTTCGATCCGTATGAAAATCAGAACCGCAAAGTGCATGCGTTCAACCGTGGTCTCGACCGCGCTTTGGTCCGTCCAGCGGCCATCGGGTACTCCACAATCCTGCCTGACGAGATCGAGGACAGCATCGGCCACTTTGCCAGCAACCTCGGCGAGCCGTCGGTTATGGTCAACAGCCTGCTGCAGGGGGACCTGCGCGGCGCAGGTCTGTCTACGGTACGCTTCCTGACCAACTCCACGCTGGGTATCTTCGGGCTGGCTGATGTGGCAGCCGAATTCAACCTGCCGGAGCATGACACCGATTTTGGCGAGACGCTTCACGTCTGGGGCGCCCGCGAGGGGCCGTATCTCGAACTGCCCGTGCTTGGACCGTCAACGGTTCGTGACACCACCGGCATGGTGGTGGATTTGTTCACCAACCCGCTGAGCTATGTGATCGACGAACCTGAACGCTACTATGGCACCGCCGCCGGCGTCGCATCGGGTCTCAGCACGCGGGGACGTTTCACGGAAACGGTGGACAGCATCCTTTACGAAAGCGCCGACAGCTATGCACAGGCGCGTTTGATCTACTTGCAAAACCGTCGCTTCGAGCTGGGCGATACAGACACCAGCAGTGAAATTGATCCGTTTGCCTTGGACACGGAGGGGTTCTGATGTTTCTTGATCGTCGTTTCTTTCTTGCAGGGGCCGCATCCGCGCTGACCCTTCCTGCAATGCCAGCCTTCGCGCTCAGCGGTGCTCAGGCCGGAAGCCTTGTCGAAAGCCTCGTGGGCGATATCAACACCGTGATCGCCTCGGGCAAATCCGAAAGCGCGATGATTCGCGACTTTGAACGGATCTTCGCCCGCTACAGCGACACGTCCTATATCTCTGCCTATGCGATGGGCGTGGACGGCCGTCGCGCATCAAATGGCCAGAAGCGGTCCTTTTCGAAGGCGTTCCAGGGTTATGTCGCGCGCAAATACGGCAAACGGTTCCGCGAATTCATCGGCGGCCGCCTTGAGGTCAACGAGGTCAAACAGGTCAAGAACTGGTTTGAAGTCTCCACCACGGCCTTCTTGCGGGGCGAGGCTCCGTTCAACGTGACCTTCCATGTGTCGGACCGCTCCGGCAAGCCGCTCTTCTTCAACATGTTCATCGAGGGCATCAACCTGCTTTTGACCGAACGGACCGAAGTGGGCGCGCTGCTGGACCGCAATGGCGGCGACATCGACGCGATGATTTCGGCGCTGGACCGCGCAGGCTAAAGCCGAAAGCCGAAATACAAAAATCTGCATCACGCAACCCTGCCTGAAATCAGAGATTTCAACGGGTTACGCGATACATGATGTTGCAGGACGCTTATTTTTCGCTCTAGAGCGGATTACCGGTCACTTCCGGAGACATTATCATTCGGGCGGCCCGGCTGCCCGAGGTTGCCCAGAATGTCCCGCACCAGAAATTCGATGATACCTTCTGTGGACCGCGGCACGTCGTTGTTGCGCGGAGCCGTGGGCTGTTGCGGTGCAGGGGCCTGCAACTGGGCTGGGGCACGACCGGGCAATGGGCGTACCGGCACACCTTCATGCACCCGCACCATCGTTTCGCGCCAGATTTCAGCGGGCAGCCCGCCACCGGTGACGCCGGTCAACGGCGTATTGTCATCGTAGCCCATCCAGACACCGGCGACATAATCCGCGGTGAACCCGATGAACCATGCATCGCGGGCCGCCTGTGTCGTGCCGGTCTTGCCCGCGGCGGGACGTCCGGGCAGCTTGGCCCGCACGCCGGTGCCTTGCGCCACAACCTGTTCCATCATCCACACCAGTTGCGCCGCGGCATCCTCCTGAATGACGCGCTCGCCAATCCCGCCGCCAGTGCCCATCAATGGCGCATCGTCACCCTTGAGCTTCAGATCCACCAGACCGTAGGGCGTCACGGACGACCCCCCGTTGAGAATACCCGCATAAGCCCCGGTCATCTCCAGCAAGTTGCTTTCCGAAGCGCCAAGTGCCAGTGCCGGACCCGCCGCCAGATCGCTTTCGATGCCAAACTGGCTCGCCACCGTGCGCACAAGTTCGCGGCCAACGCTTTCCGAGACTTTGACCGCGGGGATATTGAGGCTTTGTTCCAGCGCGCGGGTCAAAGTCACGCGGCCTTCGTATTTGTTCGTGTAGTTCTTGGGCGACCAAGGGCCGGACCCAGGGATGTTGATCGTCAACGGCTCGTCCATCACCGTGTCCATCGGTGAATAGCCAAGGTCGAGCGCCGCGGCATAAACGAAGGGCTTGAACGCAGATCCTGTCTGACGCTCGGCCTGAATGGCGCGGTTGAACACACCAGCAACACGCGTTTCGCGCCCGCCGACCATCGCCCGCACCGCGCCATCCGCGCTCATCACGACAATTGCAGCCTGCGCCTTGGACCCTTCACGGACCTTAGTTTCAAACACCTGGCTCAGAGCGTCTTCGGCAGCCTTCTGGATCCGCTGATCCAGCGTGGTCGAGATGATGACGTCTTCGGTCGTGTTGCGGGTAAAGAATTCCGGGCCGGATGCCATCACCCAATCGGCGAAGTATCCACCCGCCTTGCGGCGTGCGGCGGACGACAGTGTTGCCGGGTTCTGTTGCCACTGGGCCACCTCTGCCTGCGATAGATACCCCTGTTCGCCCATCAAACGCAGAACGGTTGCCGCCCGGTCCTGAGAGCGTTGCAGGTTTGATGTCGGCGCCAAAGAGGACGGCGCGGTCAGAAGACCCGCGATCATCGCGCCTTCGGCGGGGTTCACGGTTGCGGCGGGTTTGCCAAAATAGCGCTGCGTCGCGGCCTCCGCCCCATAGGCACCGCCGCCCATATAGGCGCGGTTCAGGTAAATCGAGAGGATCTCGTCCTTGGAATACTTGGCCTCCATCGCCAGCGCATAAACCGCCTCCTTGGCCTTGCGCTGAAGCGATCCGCGGCGGCAATCACGTACATACTCTGCCTCGCTCTCCCAGGCGGTGGGGTCGTATTCCACGCCAAGGCACAAAAGCTTTGCCGTCTGTTGCGTGATGGTCGAGCCACCGTGGCCCGACAGCGGCCCGCGTCCTTCGCTCAGGTTGATGCGCACGGCACTTGCCACACCGCGCGGGCTGATCCCGAAATGGCGGTAGAACCTTTTGTCCTCGGTCGCGACAACGGCGTTCTTGAGGGCCGGTGACACGCTGCTGGCCGTGACGGCACCGCCAAATTGATCCCCGCGCCAGGCAAAGATCGCGCCATCCCGGTCCACCATCGTCACAGAGCCGCGCGCGCGGCCATCAAGCAACGCGGTCACATCCGGCAGCGTGGAATAGACATATCCAACCGCCAGCCCAAGCACCACCAGCGCGGCAATCGTCACGCGGGAGGTCACCACCCAGATCAGGCGCATCACCCAACGGAACAGGCGCACAAAGATATTGCTGCTGCGCTTGGGCGCGGGTTTCCGCTTGCGTTTTTTGGGCGCAGCCTTGGGTTTGGCGCGCGCGCCTGTCGTCTTGGGATACCGGCGATCCGCCACCAGAGGGCGTTTGCCTTTTTTCGAACCACTCATGAACAGCCCCTGCCCGGCCTTGTTGTTGCCTTCATCATATAGGGTTTGAAATCATTTGCCACGCGCCTGTCGGACACATTACTCGATTCAACGTTGCATAAAATATATGCAAAAGTACACGATTGCGCATTTTTTGTGCACATCCGCCCCCTTCACCACCTCAAATCCCGGCCCGCTCCTTTGCCCTGCGCTCTGGATGCTCTCTTTTCCGGGCATGACGCAGGGCCGCCTGCCAAAACGAAGGGGACGCAAGTGAAACTCATCATTGCAACAATCAAGCCGTTCAAGCTGGAAGAGGTCCGCGAAGCGCTGACCGAAGCCGGTGTGCGCGGCATGATGGTCACTGAAATCAAGGGCTTCGGATCACAATCCGGCCATACCGAAATTTACCGCGGGGCAGAATACGCAGTGAATTTCGTGCCCAAGGTCAAGATCGAGATCGTGGTCGCGGCCTCTATGGCCGACCAGATCGTCGAAACCATCACCAAGACCGCTCAGACGGGCAAGATCGGCGACGGCAAGATCTTTGTCCTCGACGTGCAACAGGCCGTGCGTGTGCGCACCGGCGAAACCAACGAAGACGCGCTGTAAAAGCGGCGGCTGAGATAGGGAAACACGAGAAATGAACCTGAAACGAATTCTTCCAACAGCCGCCGTTCTCGCGGCTCTGCCAATGGCAGCCATGGCCCAGGATGCGGCCCCCGGTTTCGATGAAATCGGCCCCTACATCATGACAACCCTCCTGTTCTGCATCGCGGGCTTCCTTGTTTTCTTCATGGCTGCGGGTTTTGCCATGCTCGAAGGCGGTCTGGTGCGGTCCAAGAACGTGACCATGCAGATGACCAAGAACATCGCGCTCTATTCGATTGCGGCGATCATGTACTGGTTTGTCGGCTTCAACACGATGTACCCCGGCGATTTCAACGGCTTCTTTGCCATCGGCGGACCAACCGTTTTGGACCCGGTTGGGGTCGCGGCAGCAGACGCAGCACTTGACTACGCATCTGTCGGGTCGGACTTCTTCTTCCAGCTCGTCTTTGTGGCCGCGACCGCGTCGATCGTGTCGGGCGCACTGGCTGAGCGGATCAAGCTGTGGCCGTTTTTGATCTTTGTGGTCGTCCTGACGGGCATCATGTACCCGATCTCCGGTTCCTGGCAGTGGGGCGGCGGCTGGCTGAGCGAAATGGGCTTCTCCGATTTTGCCGGTTCGACCGTTGTGCACTCCGTGGGTGGCTGGGCCGCTCTGGCAGGTGCCATCGTGCTGGGTCCGCGTTTGGGCAAGTACAAGGACGGACGTGTGAACCCCATGCCCGGCTCGAACCTCGCGCTGGCCACACTGGGCACATTCATCCTGTGGCTGGGTTGGTTCGGCTTTAACGGTGGCTCGCAGCTGGCGATGGGCACTGTTGGTGACGTGAGCGACGTGAGCCGCATCTTTGCCAACACCAACATGGCGGCAGCGGCCGGTGCGGTGACTGCGCTGATCCTGACGCAAATCCTCTACAAAAAGCCGGACCTGACCATGGTGCTGAACGGTGCGCTGGCGGGCCTCGTGTCCATCACGGCGGAACCCCTCGCTCCGTCGCTGTTTGGTGCTCTTTGGATTGGTGCCGTGGGCGGTGTGATCGTGGTCTTTACCGTACCGTTGCTCGACAAGCTCAAGATCGACGACGTGGTTGGCGCCATTCCTGTGCACCTGTTTGCAGGTATCTGGGGCACCATCGCGGTTGTGTTCTACAACTCGGACGCATCGTTGATCACGCAGCTGACCGGTATCGTGGCCTATGGCGTGTTCACCTTCGTTGCATCGCTGGTGGTCTGGTTTGTCCTGAAGGCGGCGATGGGCATCCGTGTCGGCGAAGAAGAAGAGATCAACGGTCTCGACACTTCGGAACTGGGCATGGAAGCCTATCCGGATTTCTCCAAGGGCTGAGCTTCTCCTTCCTCTCGACCCTTATGACAACTGGCCGGGCGTTCGCGCCCGGCTTTTTTTTGTGCGTCATGTTCAAAGCGGCGGCCCCGTTGCGGACGGGTCCTCCGGGGGGCGTTTATTTGGCGAGATGAAGAAGGTGGGGCGGAACCGGCATGTCTCCGGTTCCGGTTTGATTCAGACGCCTGCGGCCACAATCGCCTCGGCGAGGACGGGCACGGAGGCTTCGTTCAGGCCCGCGATGTTCATGCGGCTGTCACCGACCATGTAGATGCCGTGGTCTTCGCGCATTTTGCGGACCAGTTCCGGGGTGGTGCCCAGACGCGAGAACATGCCCCGGTGTTCGGCGAGAAAGCCGAACCGGTTGGAGCCGGAGCGGTGTTCCAGTTCCTTGGCCAGCTGTTCGCGCAGGGACAACATGCCGGTGCGCATGTCCTCCAGCTCCGCCATCCAGTCCGTGCGCAGGCCGTCATCTTCGAGGATCATCGTGACCAGCCGTGCACCGTGATCCGGCGGGAAGGAGTAGTTCTGGCGGTTCAGAAAGGCGAGCGTACCCTGACGCACGGATTTGTCACCGCCCGACGCGACAAGCATCAGGACGCCCGTGCGTTCCCGGTAGATCCCGAAGTTCTTTGAACAGCTGGCCGCAATCAAACACTCTGGCACGGCGGCTGCCACGGCGCGCGTGCCAGCGGCGTCAGCTTCGACACCGTCACCGAAGCCCTGATAGGCGATGTCGATCATCGGCGTGGCGCCGGTTTCAAGCAGGATGGCGATCACTTCCTGCCATTGCGGCATCGTCAGATTGGCCCCGGTCGGGTTGTGACAGCAGCCATGAAGCAGCACGACATCGCCTTTTTTCGCCCCTTTGAGGTCGGCAATGAGCCCGTCGAAATCCACGCCGCGTGTCTCGTCATCGAAATAGCGGTAAGGCACCATTTCGATCCCAAGATAATCGAGGATCGACAGGTGGTTCGGCCATGTCGGGTTCGACACGAAAACCCGTGCACCCGGGTTGCTCATCCTGATCAGCTCAAACGCCTGACGCACGGCGCCGGTGCCGCCGGGTGTTGCAACAGAAGACACATCAGCCCGCGCCACGGCATCTCCGAGGACCAACCGCACCATGGCGTCGTTGAACGCGGGATCGCCGGCGAGGCCAACATAGGATTTGCTGTCCTGTTCCTGCCAGAGCCGCTCTTCCGCGGCTTTGATGGCGCGCATCACGGGTGTCACCCCGGCCGCGTTCTTGTAAACGCCAACGCCGAGATCGACTTTGCCCGCGCGCGTATCGTCGCGGTACATCTGCATCAGGGTCAGGATCGCGTCCGGTTTTTGAGCAGTGAGCGTTTCGAACATCAGGCGTCTCCAGTTGCGACAGGAACCATGGGCGACATGCCCCATTCGGCCCAGCTGCCGTCGTAAAGGGACCAGCTGTCATGCCCCAGACGCTCGAGCGCGAGGGCAAGGACGGCGGCGGTGATGCCGGAGCCGCAGCTGGTGATAATGGGGTGTGTGAGGTCAATGCCCGCCGCCTCGAAGATGGCGCGCGTCTCTTCCAGAGATTTCATCGTCTTGTCGGTATTGAGCAGACTGTCGTAGGGCACATTGCGCGATCCGGGGATGTGACCGGCGCGCAGGCCCTCCCGCGGTTCGGGCGCATCGCCGCGGAACCGGGCGGCGGCGCGCGCATCGACGATCTGCGGGCTGTTCAGTTTTGACGCGCGGCTGACTTGGGTTACATCGCGCACAAGGTGGTTTTGGAAGCGCGCGGTCAGGTGGCGATCCTTGATCACGGGCGGCATGTCTTCGGTGGCGCGCCCTTCGGCTTGCCACTTTGGAAATCCGCCATCCAGCACCGCCACATCACGATGTCCCATGAGGCGGAACGTCCACCAGACCCGCGGCGCGCTAAGCATGCCGTGGCCGTCATAGACGACGACCTGATGCCCGTCGCCGACACCCATGGCGCGCATGCGGGACATGAATTTTTCCGGCGGCGGCGCCATATGTGCCATGTCCGAACGGGCGTCGCTAATTTCATCGATGTCGAAGAAACGCGCCCCGGGAATGTGGGCCGCATCGTATTCTGCGCGGGCATCGCGATCAGAGCCGGGAATGTACCACGATGCATCCAGCACCCTAAGGTCGGGGTCCTTGAGATGTTTGGCGAGCCAATCGGTGGAAACGAGGGTCTTGGGATCGTCGGACATGATGAGTCTCTGGCCGTGCGGAAAACGCCCTTGGGTAACGCCGGGCGGCTTCTGGTGCAAGGGGCTCTGCCCCTCGGCCTGCGGCCTCACCCCGTGGTATTTTGAGCCAGAAGAAGGTTATCCCTGTTTCAGGAGGCGCTGTTTCTGACGGTTCCAGTCGCGCTTGGCGCTGGTGTCGCGCTTGTCATGCAGTTTCTTGCCCTTGGCCACGCCCAGTTTCAGCTTTGCCATGCCTTTGTGGTTGAAATAGAGCACGATGGGGACCAGCGTCATGCCTTGGCGTTGCGTCGCGTTCCAGAGCCGCGACAATTCCTTGCGACTGACCAGCAGTTTGCGGCGGCGGCGTTCTTCGTGTCTGAAGCTTTTGGCCTGTTCGTAGGGTGCAATGTAGCTGTTGACGAGCCAAAGCTCGCCATCATCAACGCTGGCATAGCTTTCGGCGATGTTGGCGCCACCGGCGCGCAGGGATTTGACCTCGGACCCTTCGAGCACGATACCGCATTCGAGGTCATCCTCGATCGCATAGTCGAAGCGTGCGCGCCGGTTTTCGGCGGCAACCTTGTAGTTTGGGTCTGATTTACCTTGCGCCATAGCCACGCGATGTAGGGCGTTGCCCGGATGCTCGCAAGGCTTTGTGGGGGTTCACCGAATCTGAACGGTTTGGTTAAAGGGTGGAGGGGCACGGAATGGATGATTTTATGAAACGCGTTTTCTGCGCCCTTGCGGCCCTTGTTTTCCTGGCGGGATGTGTGGAGCCGGTGCCGTCGGACGGGCAGGCACGGATCATGACCATGGGTGACAGTATGCTTGCCTGGAATGCGGCGTCGGGGCGGTCCGTGTCGGACGCGCTCGAGGCGCGCCTGGGGCAGCCCGTGGTGGACCGGTCGGTATCCGGGGCGCGATATTTCTATGCCCTGCCGGTCAGTGGCAGTCTTGGGCTGCGCATAGACCGGCAATTTGTTGCGGGCGATTGGGACTGGATCGTGTTGAACGGCGGTGGCAACGACTTGCTGTTCGGCTGTGGATGCGGGCGGTGCGACAGACAACTGGACCGGTTGATATCGGCGGATGCATCCAGCGGAGCCATCCCCGCGCTGGTTGCCCGTCTTCGGTCCACGGGCGCCAATGTGGCTTATGTCGGTTACTTGCGCACGCCGGGCTTCCGGTCTCCCGTCGAGAACTGCGCAGAGATCGGCGATGCGCTGGAGGCGCGATTGGCGACGCTTGCGGCACTGGATAAAGGGGTTTTTTTCGTGTCCAACCGGACTTTGGTCCCGGAAGGTGACCGCAGTTTCCATGACAGTGATCGGTTGCATCCGTCCGCCAAGGGCAGCGCCGCAATCGCAGCCAGGCTCGCCAAAGTGATCACCGGGGCTGGGGCCCGCTAGAGCAACCTGCAAAAATTGGGCGCCAAATCCTTACAAGTCGCCTATGCTCCGCTGCAACGGAGATGCAGGAGCGAGATAACGGATGGCGGATCCATTTCAGGACGTTGATGCGGCTGGTGCGGCATTCATCAAGACATTCGCGGACGCGATGGATGTGCGGCAGTCTGAGCCCGTTATGGAGCAGATTGTTGCAGATTACCTGTCGATGCTTTCCTTGCGCGATGAGGCAACGGTCATCGAGGTCGGGGCCGGTGCCGGAGCTGTGACGCGCCGGATCGCGGCACATGTTCACCCCGCCGAAGTCATCGGTTATGAGCCATCACGCGGGTTCGTCGCAGAAGCGCGGACGCGCGCCGCAGATACCGGGAACCTCCGTTTCGAGGAAGCGGACGGCACCGCCCTGCCCCGCGCGGACAACAGCGCGGATGCCGCGATCCTGCACACCGTCCTGACCCATGTCACGCATCCCGAAGCACTGATCACGGAAGCGGTGCGGGTGTTGAAACCGGGCGGGTCGTTGATCATCTGCGACGCGGATTTTTCCAAGGCGACATTCAGCAGCTTTGCCAATGATCCGCTTGATGCGTGTGCACGCGCATTTGTGGGCGGCTTTGTCACGGACCCGTTTATCGTCGGGAAACTCCGCCGCATGATTGCCGATGCGGGCCTCACGCTGGACCATTTCGGAGTGGAGAGCCGCGTTGTGACGACCGCGCAATCCATGCTGCCCTGGGTCGAGGTCACGACGAAGGGGATGGTTGACCGCGGCGAAATCGGGCAGGCCCTTGCCGATGCGCTGATCGCGGAACATGACCGGCGTGCAGCCAACGGAACGCTGTATGGGTATCAGGCCTTTGCAACGGCCAAAGCGACCAAGCCCGCCTGATCGCCGCTATTCGCCGAGCTTCTTGTGAACTTCGTCCAGGTCGATCTCTGCAATCGGCATCTTGTTTGACGGGTCTTCGAAATCGTATTTGAAGACCTCGAAATCGCGTTTGTAGATCTCGTAGACAAGGTGCATCGACAGGTCGTCGAAATAATCTTCGACCGGATGCGCACGTTTGGGCCCGTGCCCCTCGCTTTCGTTGAAGCGCGGCACATTTTTGAGATCAACGGTCTGCGGTGTCTCGACCGCCTGCATCACCTCAGCCATGCCCTCGTTGAACTTTTCCGTCCAGATGATCTTGTCATAGCGCCCACCGTTCACAATGAAAGTGGAGACATGCCCCGACATCGCGGACCAGTGAATGTCCGGCTCCATCGGCCGGCGCCAGCGGATGGTGTCGCGCGCAAAAAGCAGGAACCGGCGGAAGGATTTGATCTGGTCGAACTCTTCCTTGCCGTCGTCACCGCCCACTTCGATCCCGTATTTCTGGATCAAGAGCGGAACAAGGTTCCCCCGATACCGACGTCCGTTGCGCTGAATCCCGCAGATCTTGTCAAAGAAGGACGACAGGATGCGCGTGTAGGGGTTGCGCACACAGGTGAACGCATAGGACCCGTGGGTCTTCACATTCTCCGAGATGACCGGCTGGCTTTCGTCAAGCGCCCACTTGTGCATGCCGCCCTTGGCATCGTGAATGTCGCCATCAAAAAATTCGCCATGGTCCGAATAAAACATGATCTGACCGATGGTGGAGCAGGCGCATTTCGGCACCACGCGGTACACGACGCTCTCACTCTCCGTCATCCAAGTGCCTGGAAATCCCATCTCGATCGTCCCTCGTACTCGTTGCCACGTTCAATCGCGGCTTACCTAAACGTCAAAAAAGCAAAGAAATTGTGTTTATTCAATCTCTCCTTAGTCTTATCTACGTAAACAATCGCGCGTAAAGAGGCAGTTCAGTTTCCAGAATGGCAAAAATCGCCTACATCCTGCTGTGTCACAAGGACCCGGAGGCCATCATCAAGCAGGCCGAGCGGTTGACAGCTGCGGGCGACTATATGTCGATCCATTTTGATGCGCGCGCCAATCCCAAGTCGTTTGCGGAAATCCGCGCGGCACTGGACGATAATCCGAATGTCACGTTCGCACACAGGCGGATCAAGTGTGGTTGGGGTGAGTGGAGCCTTGTGCAGGCGACGCTTTATGCGGTGGAATCCGCGGTCGAGGCCTTCCCGCGGGCCACGCATTTCTACATGCTGTCGGGCGATTGCATGGCGATCAAGTCGGCCGAATACACCCACCGCTTCCTCGATGAAAACGACGTCGATTTCATCGAAAGCTTTGACTACTTCGAAAGCGACTGGATCAAGACGGGCATGAAGGAAGAGCGGTTGATCTACCGCCACTTCTTCAACGAGCGCAAACACAAGCGGTTGTTTTACGCCAGTTTTCACACGCAACGTCGGTTCGGCCTGACGCGCGACGTGCCACATGACATTCAGGTCATGATCGGCAGCCAATGGTGGTGCCTGCGGCGCCGCACGGTCGAATGGGTCCTGGATTTTACCCGTCAACGCCGCGATGTGATGCGGTTTTTCCGCACCACGTGGATCCCGGACGAGACGTTTTTTCAAACCATCGTGCGCCACCTGGTGCCCGAGGAGGAGATCCGCACGCGCACGCTGACCTTCCTGATGTTCACCGACTACGGCATGCCGGTGACGTTCTATGACGATCACTATGATCTGCTGCTGAGCCAGGATTTCCTCTTTGCCCGCAAGATCAGCCCGGAGGCGAATGACCTGAAACGCCGGTTGGGCCTGCTTTACGCTGCAGAGAACGTACCGTTCCAGATTTCGAACGAGGGGCGCAGCCTGTTCAAGTTCCTGACCGGGCGCGGGCGTATCGGCAGACGTTTTGCCACGCGGTTCTGGGAGACGGAAAGCACGCTGGGCCGCAATCGCGAATTGATGATCATCATCTGCAAGAAATGGCACGTGGCCAAACGCCTGCTCGAGCGCATCCGGGTGATGACGAACGTGCCGACGATTGAATATCTCTTCAATGAAGAGCATACGCCGCTGCCTGATCTGGGTGGCATTCAGACCACGTTGGGCAAGAGGACGCGCCACCGCCGGGCGCTGATGCGGATGCTCTTTGATTACTACGAAACGGATCGTCTGATCGTCTGCATGGATCCGGGCGAATTGGACCTGTTGCAGGATTTTGCCGGGGACCGGTCCGTGACCCGGATGCTGGAAATCCAGTGCGGTTTTTCCGACAATTACCTGATCGGGCACGCGATGCGGGTTGGACTTGCCGGCGAACAGACCGCACCCGAAACGCTGGAGCGTCTGCTGCCCACGATCCGCAACGACATGACCTTCGAAAGCGACCGCATTCGAGACGCGGAATTCGAGCATCTGGAACAGATGCGCGAGGATGCCGATATCAACGAAAATGCCAAGGCGCTGTCGCGGTTCCTCGCCGTGCCCGAGGACAAGGCGCGCGAAATCGCGTCCGTAGACTACTTGTTTGCCGACTAGGACAATCCGCTCGTACCCGCGCGTGTGACGCGCTATGGACGCGTGCATGTCTGACAGCGCTTGCATCTTTGCGATCACCTTGCCCGGTCTGGAAACGACCCTCGCGGCCGAAGCACGCGCGGCGGGCTTTGAGCTGGGGGCCGTGACCCCCGGCGGTGTCGAGATCGCGGGTGGCTGGCCCGAGCTGTGGCGCGCAAACCTTGAGTTGCGCTGTGCCACGCGCATTCTGTGGCGCATGGGGTCGTTCATGGCCTTCCACCTTGCGCAACTCGACAAGCGGGCGCGCAAGTTTGACTGGGCCACCGTTCTGGACCCCGCGCTGCCCGTGCGTGTCGATGTCGCGACCTCCCGCAAGTCAAAGATTTACCACGCGGGTGCTGCCATGGCGCGGATCGCCGGTGGGTTGGAGGCCGCCGGTTTTACGGTTGCCAGCGATGCGCCGATGACGCTGAAGGTGCGCATTGACGACAACCGCGTCACGATCAGCGTCGATACATCGGGCGACCCCCTCCACAAACGCGGCACAAAGCCCGCCGTGGGCAAGGCACCGCTGCGTGAAACCATCGCGGCGGCGTTCCTGCACCAATGCGGTTTTGACGGCACGCAGCCTGTGTTCGATCCGATGTGCGGTTCGGGCACCTTCCTTCTCGAAGCGGCGGAAATGGCCGCGGGATTGCAGGCCGGGCGGGCGCGGTCCTTTGCCTTTGAACAGTTCCGCGGGTTTGAGGCGGACCAGTTTCGCGACATGCGGTCCGACGCGCGCAGAGCCACGCCGCAGGTCCGGTTTGCCGGATCCGACCGGGATGCCGGTGCCGTCCGCATGGCCACCGAAAATGCAGCGCGGGCAGGCACCGACGATCTGATCACCATCGAGGCGCGCAATATGTCGGACGTCACGGCGCCCGATGGCCCCGGCGGGATCGTGATGATCAACCCGCCCTACGGCGCGCGCATCGGTGACAAGCGGTCGCTTTACCCGGTGTACGCTCGCCTCGGCGCGGTTCTCAGGGAACGGTTTACGGGATGGCGCGCCGGCATCGTGACAAGCGAGCCGTCACTGGCCAAAGCCTGTGAGCTGCCCTTTCTGCCCGACGGCCCCACCATCGCGCATGGCGGGTTGCGTGTCCGGCTCTACCGCACGGACACGCTGACCTGATCTATTTCCAGGTATTCAACCACTGGCGAAAACGGCCACGCTTTTTGCCCACGGCATCGCCCGCCGCTTCCCAATTGTCCTGCCATTCCTCAAGCGTGGGATCGATGCGGCGTTGGCGGAACCGCCGCCACCGCACCCAGATTGCATAGAATACAACCGCCAGCAGGGTCAGGATAATGATGTTGAGCCATGGCAGGCCCTTGGGCGCATCCGGACCGGGATGCGGTTTCAGGCCGATGGCATTGGGATAGATCGTCAGGAATTCGTTGCGCCAGCCGTAATGCGTCAGCAGATACCATTCCGGGGCAGCACGGGTCGACACGCTCGCCTGCGCTTCGGCCTGCAAGTTCGAACTGTCGAGCTTGAAATAGGGGGGCCATCCGAACCCGGTGTCCTCGTTGCGGTACACCATCACCCGCCCGTTCGCGCGCGTCGTGTTGATCAGCCGCAAATCCCGGTTGATGACCGCGTTGTCATTGCCCGTGTCGGCCTGCGCATAGAACAGGCGATTGATGCCGGAGAAATCCTGCCGGATGATCTCTGTCCCCTGCACGCGCACGATATCCCGTTGTGGCAGGGTATAGTGCAGCGTGGCGCCCACAATGACCCAGAAGGCAATCAGAAGTGTCCAACCGATAAAGCGCATAAACGTCCCCTTCAGGCGAAATTCACAAGATAGATGATGAGACCGACCAGAGCCATCGGCACGACATAAACCCCGAGGATCAGCCGCCGCCGGAGCGAGCCGTCATAGTCGTTCAACCCATGCCGAACATAGGCGTCGCGCGGCATATCAATGCCGCCCGCATCCCACTCTGCCTCCAGCCGGTCGCGCGCACGCGCACGGCTGTAAAAGCTGAGGCTGATATAGATGATGCTCAGCAGCACAAAGACGATGATGAACAATCGGATCATGGCCATCTCCCTATCTCCTGACCGCGCCCCATGGGCCGACGCGGGCAATCATATCGACCTGCGGTTCAGGCTCTTGCATGGGGGCGTCATGGCCGAACAATGCGGCACGCACCCCCATCTTGTCGGCCTTGTACTCCGCTTCGAGATATTGCGCGACATATTCCTTCTTGGCCTCGGGCCAGGTGGCATAGGCCGCATAAAACGCCTGTTTGTGGCAAATGAACAGCTGCCGCACATCGCGCGGGCTCAGCTCGCTCAGCAGCATGTTGACCAGCGCCGCCTCGGGCGTGTCCGCCGCGCGCAGCGTGTAGAAATAGGCCGGGTGTTCTGACGATATCCGGGGCCAGCTGCCCCCATGTTCGGCCCAGTTCACAAGGTCAGCAAGCGCATGGAATTCGTCCGGCAGCAGGTCGCCGTGACGCCGGGCCAGCATCCGCATGTCGCGCCGTGTGGTTCCAGACAGGTCCACACCTGCCTCCGTCACGGAGGAGATCAGGATAAAGTCCATCTTCTGGCGCAGGATCGCAGCCCCGTCGATGCCCCGCGCCTTGACCACCGGCTCCACCAGATCGTTGAACTCAAAGAACTTGGCGATCCGGTTCCGGTCGCTCAAGTCAAAGCTGTACTTGATCGGCACGTCTTCCGGCGCTTGCGCACTGCCGATGACCGCCGGGTGATCCAGCGTCTGAAAGACGTAGAGCCCCCCAAAATGCCCGGTCCAGAAATTCCCCGGTTCCACCGTCAGCGGAGCCAAGGTAAGCGGCGCGCGCGTCACATCGCCGGTATCCGCCGCCAGCCGGATCATCTCACCGATCAGGACATCGTCAAACCACGCATCCTCTTGCCCCAGAAACGTGTCGATCTTGTCCGCAAGCCGCGCGGCATTGCGCACCGTGCCCGTGGTTGTGTCCGCCTCGACCGTGATGGCGCGCAGATCAAAGAGCCGCGCGGGTTCCGACACATCATAGACCGAATTGACCAGTTCGCCCGCCACCGCATCCCGCGCCGTCAGCGCGAACAACGCTGCTTCATTCTCAGCGATAAAGCGTTGCAGGATGGGCCGGGATGTCGAGAATTTGGCATCCAGCAGCGGGCATCGGCGCTGTTCCGTGCTGAGCAGTATGAATTGCCGGTTCACACCGTCATGGTTGAGGTAAAGCGGATCGCCCAACTCCTGACCAACCTCGGGAGAGTAGCCGGAAATGTCGATGTAGAAATCAGTGAGCGTTGTCGTCTTGCCCGTCAGATGCTCAAGCGCCCGGTTATACCGGGCGGCCAGCGCCGGGGACGACACATGGAACAGGTTGCCGAACATCAACCCACGTTTGATCAGCTCGATCATCCACGATCTCCCTTCAGCAACGCAACGCGCACAGCCAGCGCGACACAACCCGGGATACACAGCGCCACAGCGGAAAACAGGAATGCCCCGTCTTCGGCCGGATCCGTGAACCGCAATCTATAGCCATAGGCATCCATCAGCCAAAGTATCCCGAGCCCCGCAGCAAAAAGCAGCACCGTGCACAGGATTGAAACCGCACCGGGCGGCAGACCCGTCGCCCGCAGAACCGGCCCCGGCAACATCCACCCCGCCGCGAGGATGAGGGCCGTCGCGATGATCAGTTGAACGGTCATGCGCGGCTCAACCGAAAGACATAAGGCACGGCGCACGCCAACAGCGGCAGCACAAAGGCGCGATAGGTGATCTGCACGTTGAACCCGACATAAGAGATGTAGGAATCGTTGAAGAGCAGCAGGGAGTCGGAAATCGGTACGCCTTCGAAGCCCATGGCCGTATTGATCCCGGCCTGCGCCACAAACAGGATCGCCACCGCGCCAAGGAACCCCCAAACGCCCCAGCGGGTCGGCACGATCAGCCCAAGCAAGAGCGCCGCCACCGTTATACCAACAAGCACGATCATGGTCCCTCCCGCGCGGCCATATCCTTGCCGCGCCAATATTCCACCCGCTGCGCCAGACCAAGCCATGTCCAAAGAAGGATCGGCGCCCAAGCAAATGCAAACAGGATCGATCCCCGCACCGCGATTTCAATGGCCAGAAACAGCCCGCCCATATCCGCCGCCCGCGCAAATTTTTCGGGCTGCAACATGGCATAGAGGGTGGCGCACAGCATGATGATCACCAGCGTGGACGCCGCCACTGCGATGGCCACGCGCCAATGCGACCGGGTCCGCGCCGGGGAAATGAACCGTGGCACGGCCCACCCCAACGCGCCTGCAACCGTCAGCGGCACACCGGTGTTCCAGAACGTGATGCTGTCCGCGGTCATTGCGCCCGCATCACATGTGCACGCGTCACACGTCCCACTCTCACCCCTTGCCCTCCAGATACCGCTTCTTTGCTTCTTCCTGGCGCCCGAAATCGCGTACCATCGCATCAATCGCGACCTCGTCCGACTTGTCCGCATAGCGGAATTCGCTGTCCGCATATCGGTTGATCTCCTGCACAACCATGTCCACCGTGATCGGCACGCGCAGTTCTGAAATCATCTCCTTCTTTGCGTCGTAATCCTTGAACAGGAACAGCTCGGGGTTTTCCATCCACTCGTCCGGCAACTCGAAATCCATCGCCCGCACCTTGACCGCGTCGGTGATGTTCTTGATCGCGCGGCCCGTGAACCGTTCATCGGCCTCCTGAATGCCTTTGAGATAGGTGCCCAGCTTGGCAATCGTGTCCAGCTCACCAATCTGCGCGTGCACCCGGTCGAACACCTCCATCAGCCCCGCCTCATGCGGGCGGGCGTGGCTTTCAAACGATGCGGCCACGGCCTTCTTGATCTCCTGCGCGGAAAACACCTCATGCGCGCCGACTGGAATGTCGTGGTTCTTGCCCATCAGCAGGTACAGGATGTCGATGTAATCCTCACGCGTCTGCGGCCCGTCCACAAGGAATCGCGCCCCGGCCCGCTGGCGCAAGGCATCGTCGACATTCTCCGGGTAGTTGGAAAACATGCCAAAGGTGCAATTGCCTCGCACCACCGTGTTGGCCCCGGCAAAACTCTCCATCAGCACCGCGGTAATCTCCAGCTGACCCGCCGAGGACTGCCGATCCCCCCGCTTGCCCGCCAACTGATCGATATCGTCAATGGTCCCGAACCCGATGGCATTCGGGTCGAGCACATTGTTGATAAAGGCCTTGGCGTTCTGGCCGGATTTCCCCTGGTAGCTGTCGATGTTGTCCGTGCTCAGGTTCTGGTAGCGAAACGCATATCCCGCCACCTGACAGTAATCATTGATCAACCCGGCCATCATCTGGATCAGCGTGGTCTTGCCCGTCCCGGGCTTGCCGTCGCCCATGAAGGTAAAGATGAAGCCCCCCAATTCGGCAAACGGGTTCAACCGCCGGTCAAAATCATAGGCCATCAACATCTTGGCCAGCTTCATCGCCTGATATTTGGCAATGTGGTTGCCCACGACCTCATTCGGTTTCTTGAACGTCATGGTGAGGGTGGTCGACTTGGCCTTGGTCGCGGGCGTGAACCCCTGCACTGCGAAATCATCCGCTTCAACGCGCCAGGCCGCACCGACAAAGGCATCAAGCCGGGGCGCTGTTTGCGCCCGCAACGACACTTTCTCCATCAACGCCTCGGCAAACGCCGTGACCACCGCCACCAGATGCGCGTCGTCCGGCGCATGTGCGGCGATGTCCTGATCCAGCTCCCAGAGTGCGCCGTGCAAAGCCGTCTGACCGCTGTCGGTCAGAACCTCTTCAACCTCGCCCACCTCAACCGTGACCTCGGTCTGATGCGACGAAAGCAGGTAGGCCGTCGCGTTGCCAAAGACATAGAGCGTGATCAACGCCTCTGCCGCCAACAACTCGGCAAACTCCGTCTTCCGCGCAGCCGGCAGAGCGCCCTCCAGATTGGCCCGCTTCAGATCGCCAAGCCCGGACACTGCCGCGTAATTCTCGGCCACGGCCAACGCGATGGAAACGGACCTGCGCAACGTGTTCAGAACCGCGGCCTGCATGGGCGACATCAACGCATCCGCGTCGTCTGCCCCTTCGATCGTCGCCATCAACTGCACCGCACCGGTGGGCGCGGTGCGCCGTGTCACAAGCCCCGGCGTTGTCGACCGAAACCGCCGCCGCGTGCCCACACCCGATGACCGTTCAACCGCAGGGGCCTCTTTCGATTGCCCGATCCGCGGCGCATGATCGAACCCCTGCAACATGGCCAGCGCCATGGGGTAATGCGCGGTGATCTCCTGCTCGCGCAGTTCCATCTGATCCGACGTCTGGCTCATCTCACATCCCTTGCTTCATCTCGCAAAATAAACTCCCCCCGGAGGGCCGATCTGCTCCGCAGCGCGGCATCAGTATTTCAGCACCCGACCACCCGGGCTCACCACATATTTCGCCACCGAACGGAATCCCGGCGGGTTCATCTCTTCCAGTGACTGAAACGCGCGTTGCGGCAATACGATGGACCGCTCCAACCGTGTGGCCCCGGTCTCCGCCCCGCGCCCGGCAAACGGGTCAAGCGCGAACACCTCGCGCTCCACCGTCGAAAACCAACCCTGCCGCTCTTCTATCACACGCTCGGACTGCAACTCTTCTTCGGTCCACACCAGCGCCCAGTCCTGTCCCGCAGGCGCACGCGCCGCCGCAAGCACTTCGCTGACGGGTCCGGGCTGGGTGGTGAACGCCGACGAATACATCGGCCCCACATGAAACCGACGCAGCCGTTTCGGGTGCAGGTCGTCAAAATCCTCGTCAAACCCCTTGGCAATGGTCACCAATTTCAGCGCGCCAAGGCTCTGCGCCATCAGATGCGCCTGCACTTCGGGCCAGCGACGTTGGTCCTTGGGCAAGGCCGTCCGGCCCGTATCCTCCAGCTCCATCAGGTAGATGACCGGCAAGTTCAGCGCGCTGTCATAAACGGCCCAATGCACACGAAAGGTCCGGCGTTGATCCGTCTTGTTTCCGGTCCACACGATCTCCGGATCATTGCGCGGCCAGAACAGCTCTCCCATTTTCAGCTCTTCGTAGTAGAGCCGTTGCGACAGGGCGAATTGCAGCTTGGTCGGCACCTGCCGCTCACCCACGATCACCTCGACCATCTGCTTTTTCAGCGCCTCGACTGACGGCGCATTGGCCAGATGCCGCTCCGCTTGTTGTGCATCATTGGCCATGGTCAGCAGCTCTTCGGCCGCCGGGAACCCGCTCTCGCGCGCATCAATGGCGAGGCTGCCGAAAAACCGCCCCGTATCGCGCCCGACCAGAAGATACTTCAGGCTCAGCGCGCGAAAGGTGAACGTCATCTCCGCGATATACCGCGTGAGGATCTTCACCTCATCCCGGTTCAACCCGCCATCCGCCTCCATCACAGCCGCCACCCGGCCCAGATGCGAGATGATCGTCTCGAACTTGCGGAAATAGCGGCGAGAAGCAAAAAGATCGGTGAGGCCGGTATGTTCGGGTTTGGTCATTTGAGATACAGCGCGCGCGTTACGTCTTTGGACCGGCGGGCGGCGAAGCGATTTCCGGCGGCGCCTTGCCAATTTTTTGGGCCAAGGCAGCTTCAAGCCCTGTCATTTTCTCAAACAATGCTCGCCCGGAAGCACGTTTTCCGACCAGCAAAAGCAATACGTATCCAATGCCACCAACGATAGTTAACAGGCAATCAATCATAAAAACGACGTATGCGCCTGCGAGAACCACAAATGCCGTCGCCCCAATCGCCGCAAACGGCAGTAGCACGAGCGACTGAACCAGTGCCTCGACCAACGACACATGCGCCAGCACCATTCCCAGAAGCGCGGTGAGCAAATAGACCACTGCCGTGCCAAGAATTATGTATGAGCCCGCGTTTTTCATCCGTCCTTGCGGCCCTTGGTCAGCAGATAAAGCCCGACGATCCCGCAGAAAAATCCGACTGCGTTGACCCATGCTGGCGCGCCAAAGGCAAGGGTTGCGATCAGACTGAGGATCGAGACGCCGATAGCGGCAAAGCCAAGCTGCATCGCTTAACCCCCATACGCGTTGGCGTCGTGTTTTTCGACAATTTCCGAGAAGCGGCGGGCAAAGCGTTCGTCCGCCTTGGCCTTTTGCTCCAGCACTTCACGGGCGAACACCATCTGGTCTTCGTGCGCCTCCAGCATGTCCGCCATCCGCGCATTCGTCGCGGCACCAATCCCGGCCATGGCGGTCTGTGCCTCCTGATCCGTCTTCACGCCGATTTCGTTAATCCGGTGCGCGACGTCCTGCTGCTGCGCCGTTTTCAACGACTTGGTCAGCGCGTCGTAAAGCACCACGCGCTGCTTTGTGTCTGTCTGCAGCTTGTTGATCAGCACCATCTGTGTCGCCGCCTGGTTCTGCAATGAATCGACCCAGGTCTTGCCCTTTTCGATATAGCGTTCGAGCGTCTGGGACTTGGCCACCTTGACCTGCTCGTCCTGAACCATTGCGTTGTATTGCTTGTTCAGGTCGGCCAGTTCGGTCTCCAACGCAGTACGCGCGGCGGCATCGGTTTCGGACGCGATCTTATTCTCAAGCGTGATGATCTTGGGATCCATCGCCTTGATCTCGTCTTGTAGGCTCGACAGCTCCTGAACCGTGAACTCCCGCTCATCCAGCGTTTCCGTCAGATTGCCTTCAACCTTGGTCTTTTGCTCTTCCAGCACGTTCAACTGCCCCTCCAGCAGCTGAACAATCACGTCCGACTTGCTGATGAGATCCTGCAACTTGTCGTCGATGGAGGCGGTTCGAATGCGTTCCTGACGCATGCTTTCCGACTTGGCCTTGGCAAAAATGCCGACGAAACTTTCCCAGCCTGTCTTGGACCGGATTTCGTCAAAGTCCTTCGAAAACGCTGACGTCACATCATCCAGACCCATGATCAGCTCGGCGATATTGGCGTTCATCAGGTCAGTGTGGGCATGCACATCGTCCAGCGAGGCGTTTTCGATATCGAGAGAGATGTCCGTGCCATCCTTCATCTTTTCCCGCGCCATCGAAATCCGGCTGGTCAGTTCCGCAATCTTTGCCTGCGCTTCTTCGACCTGCGCCTGGGATTCCCGAACCTGCGTCCCAAAATCAGCCATCAAACTCTCCCTCTTATCAACGTGTTGATAGGTATATAAGAAATGTAACAGGGATTTACATCCGCAAGCCCCCGGAATTCGCGCAAGTGTTGCAAAAGCCTGTGCCAAAGAAAAGCGCGCGCGCAGGGTTTTCTGAGAGTTGTGAACCGGGTAGGGCATGAACGCAGTTCAAGGAGCACCCGATGGCCAAAGCCGCCCAAGACCGCCGCAATGCCCTGCGCACGACGCTGATTGATCTGGCCGAGGCCGAGATTGAGGCAAACGGGATCGGCGCGATAAAGGCGCGCCCGCTGGCGCAGGCCGCAGGGTGTTCGGTCGGCGCAATCTACAATGTGTTCGGCGATCTGGATGACATCGTGATCGCAGTGAATGGGCGCACGTTCCGCAAACTTGGCCAATTCGTCGCCGACGCGCTGGCAGGCAAGGGCAGCCTGCCCCCCACGGAACGGCTGGTCACGATGTCCTATGCCTATCTCGACTATGCCGCTGCGCATCCGCGGCTATGGCGTGCGCTGTTTGATGTGCAAATGTCCACCGATATGGATGTTCCGGACTGGTACATGGAGGAACTCGGGCGCCTCTTCAGCTATATCGATGGCCCGGTCGAGGAGTGCTTTCCCGAAATGGACAGCACCGAAGTGTCCCTGATGACCCGCGCGCTTTTTTCATCTGTGCACGGGATCGTTCTGTTGGGTTTGGAAAATCGGATCTCCGGCGTGCCGCGTGATCAGATCCGCAACATGATCGCTCTGATGCTGCGCTCGGCGACGTGCTGAGATTTTTTTGAACATTGTTCATTTTTATTCTTGAACGTCGTTCATAGGTCACCTATCTGCTTTCGTGAACGATGTTCATGAAAGGGAAAATGATGCTGACGACATTCAGAACACTCTTTGCCGGGGCCAACGCCCGCGCCGAAGATCGCCTGCGGGATGTGTATGCGATCGAGCTGATCGACCAGAAGATCCGTGAAACCGACGCACAGGTCGCCGCAGCCAAGTCCACGCTGGCCAGCCTGATCCAGCGCAAGCGATCCGAGCAAAAACTGCTGGATATGTTGCGCACCCGGATCGCGTCCATGTTTGACCGGGCCCGCGCCGCTGTAGATGCAGGCGAAGACGCCCTGGCGCAGGAGGCCGCCCAAGCCATTGCCGAGATGGAGAATGAATGCACGGTCCGTCAGGGCACGATTGACCGGCTCAACACGCAGGTGACGCGTCTGCAATCCTCGGTCGAGGCCGGGCACCGCCGGGTGATCGACCTCAAGCAGGGCGCGCTTCAGGCCAAGGCAATGCGCAAGGAACAAACGATGCAATCGCGCCTGAACACAACGCTTCAGGGCACGTCATCTGCGGACGAGGCGCAGGACCTGATCGACCGCGTGATCGGCAAGGATGATCCGCTCGAACAGGCGCAGATCCTCAGCGACATCAATGCCGGCCTCAATCACACAGGTCTCGAGGACAGGATGGCCGCCGCAGGATTTGGCGACGCCACAAAGGTCACGGCCAAGGATGTCCTGGCCCGCATAAATCGCTGAAACCCCAATTGATCACTCTTACCCAAAACACACACTGATACCGGAGAAATACAATGCAAACCCCTCAGACCGACAACACCCTCATCATGTTCGTCAACGGCGCAGGCGTCGCCATCGCCTATGTCATGCTTGGCCTGTCACTGTGGCTCAGCACCGACGTGCCGCTGGCCACGAAAGGATATTGGGGCATCGGCATCCTGATGCTGACGCTCAGCCTCGTGAACTTTGTCAAATACCGTTTCGACAATCAGCTGCGGCAGGACCGCGTGAACAAGATCGAAGAGGCCAAGACAGAAAAGCTGCTGTCGGAATATGTGGGCGACGTCAAAGACGCGGCATAACCTCTGACCAAATTCCAAGCAGACAGGGCCGTGCGGGTATCGCGCGGCCCTTTCCTGTTTGCGCACCGCTCAAATCCGGTGCTACGACACCGGCGGGCATTCGGCGATGGCGTCGTCGGAGCGGCGGCGCTTGGCCCGATCCACGATCCTGTACGCCGGGACTTTCAATCGGGAGATTGGAGGCCCCCGCCTCGCGCTCCCCGCACAGGAGGCACGCATATGTCGGATTGGTCACCGGACCGGACACAGGTCAAAAGCTGGAATGAATGGGACACACTGCGCCACGTCATCGTGGGCCGTGCGGACGATTGCCATATCCCGCCCGAGGAACCCGCGCTGGATGCCAAGGTGCCCGAGGACAGCGATATGCGCGGCCAATGGGGTCGCCGCCCGCAGGAGACCATCGATCGCGCGAACGAGCTGTTGGACAACTTCGCGGCCCAGCTGACCGCGCGCGGTGTCAAGGTCGACCGCCCCGACAGCATCGACCACAGCCAACCCGTCACCACCCCGGATTTCCACACCGACAGCCAGTTCGGCTGCATGCCGCCACGCGATGTCCTGCTGACGGTCGGGCACGAAATCCTCGAGGCGACGATGTCCTATCGCTGCCGCTGGTTCGAATACCTGAACTACCGCCCACTCATGCAACGCTATTGGGATGAGGACCCGAGTTTCCGGCACGAGGCCGCGCCCAAACCGCGCCTGACCGATGCCGATTACCACCCCGACTATCTCAGCGACAAGATCGGCGTGGCCAAGCGGCTGGAATGGGCCGCGGAGAAATTCTTTGTCACCACCGAGGAAGAGCCGCTCTTTGATGCTGCTGACGTGTTGCGGTTCGGCAAGGACCTCGTGGTGCAGCACGGGTTCACCACGAACCTCAAGGGGATCGAATGGCTGCGCCGTCACTTCCCCGACCACCGGGTGCACACCGTGAATTTCCCCGGCGACCCATACCCGATCCACATCGACGCGACCTTCACGCCGCTGCGCCCGGGCCTGATCCTCAACAACCCGCAGCGCCGCCTGCCCGAAGATCAGCGGGGCATGTTCGAAAAGAACGGCTGGGAGATCGTGGACGCGGCGCAGCCTGCACACAACACGCCACCGCCGCTGTGTTATTCCTCAACCTGGCTCAGCATGAATGTGCTGGTGCTGGACCCCAAGACGGTCTGCGTCGAGAAATCCGAAGTCTATCAGGCCGAGCAGATGGACAAGCTGGGCATGGAGGTGGTCGAGGTCGAGCTGCGTGATGCGTATGCGTTCGGCGGTGGTCTGCACTGCTGTACGGCGGATGTGTACCGCGACGGCGACTGCGAGGATTACTTCCCCGTGCAGTAGGGGTTCCTTTGGCGCGGGTGCCGGGATAGCGTCCCGGCAACCACACCCAAGGAGTCGCTCATGTCCATCGAAACCCGCCTCGCCGAACTGGGCGTCACCCTGCCCGACGCGCCTGCGCCTGCGGCCAACTATGTGCCCTTTGTTCAGGTGGGCGACATCGTTTACGTGTCGGGCCAGATCTCGAACGGACCTGACGGCCTGATCACCGGCAAACTGGGCGACGACATGGAAGTCGAGGCCGGAGCAGCGGCAGCGCGCACCTGCGCCATCAGCTTGCTGGCGCAGGTCAAAGCGGCCTGTGATGGCGACATCGACCGATTGGTGCGGGTGGTCAAACTGACCGGCTTTGTGAACTCCACCGCTGATTTCACCAATCAGCCGCAGGTGATCAATGGCGCGTCCGACTTCCTGGTCGAGGCACTGGGCGATGCCGGTCGCCACAGCCGGTCTGCCGTGTCGGCGGCTTCGCTGCCCCTCGGTGTCGCGGTCGAGATCGAAGGGATCTTTCAGGTCAAATGACCCTTCCTGCCGCTTTTCTCGACGCCCCCATCGCGCACCGGGCGTTGCATGACGTGACGGACGGACGGCCCGAAAACAGTCGGGCCGCCATCCGCGCGGCGATGAAACACGGCTATGGCATCGAGATCGACCTGCAACTGAGCGTGGATGGCGCGGCGATGGTGTTCCACGACTACAGCCTTGACCGGCTGGCTGAGGGCACCGGGCCGATCACGGTCCAGACGGCGGCACAATTGTCATCCATCCCGCTGCGTGGCAGCGACGAAGGCATTCCGACATTGCCCGAAGTCCTGCGGCTGGTGGGCGGCACCGTCCCGCTTTTGATCGAGCTGAAGGATCAGGACGGCGCAATGGGCCCCGCAGGCGGCCCGTTGGAGGTCGCCGTGACCCACGCGCTTGAAGGGTACGACGGGCCTGTCGCGCTCATGTCGTTCAACCCCCACAGCATCGCCCGCATGGCCGAGCTGTGCCCCGATGTGCCACGTGGTCTTGTGACCAGTGCCTATGACCCGGACCAGTGGCCGCTGAGCGCCGAGATCTGCGAGACCTTGCGCGGGATTCCCGATTACGACCGCGTTGGCGCGTCCTTTATCAGTCATGAGGTCGCCGATCTGGATCGCCCGAGGGTGGCCGAACTGAAATCCCAAGGCGCGCGGATCCTGTGTTGGACCGTAAAATCGCCCGAGGTCGAGGCACAGGCGCGCAAGGTTGCCGAGAATGTGACCTTCGAAGGCTATATGGCCGCGCATCCCGGTTGATCTGCGCCGCCACAGGCACACATTCAGACGCTCTGGCCTCATCAGGAACCTGCCCTTGTCCGCGCAAGAAATCGAAATTCGCGTCGTCCCGAAGATTGCCGACATCGGCGCAGTCGATTGGGATGCCTGCGCCTGTCCCGAAGCGGCGGACGGCGGCCCCCCGCTGGATCCGTTCACGACGTTCCGCTTTCTCAAGGCGCTGGAGGACAGCAATTCGGTCGGCCCGGGCACGGGATGGCAACCGCAATACCTGCAAGCGGTGGTCGAGGGACAGACCATCGCCGTCGCACCCATGTACGCCAAGGGCCACAGCCAGGGCGAATACATCTTTGATCACAACTGGGCCCACGCTTATGAACGCGCAGGCGGGCGGTATTATCCAAAGCTGCAAATCGCGGTGCCACACACGCCCGCAACGGGCCGCCGGTTTCTGACCCACCCCGACTTTCCCGAAGCAGGTATGGCCGCGCTTGTCCAAGGGGCGATCCAGCTTGGGGAACAGAACCGGCTTAGCTCGCTCCACATCACGTTTTGCACGGAAACAGAGCGGGACATGGGCGCCGATATGGGTCTGATGCCGCGCACGACGCAGCAGTTTCACTGGCTCAACGACGGCTATGGCAGTTTTGACGATTTCCTCGGGTCACTGGCCAGCCGCAAGCGCAAGAACATCCGCAAGGAACGGGCACAGGCGCAGGCCTTTGGCGGCGACATTCACACCTTTACGGGCGATGACCTGAGGCCCGAACACTGGGACGCGTTCTGGGCGTTTTATCAGGACACCGGCGCGCGCAAATGGGGCACGCCGTACCTCACGCGCCGTTTCTTTGACATCGCGCAGGAGACGCTGCGGGACGACATGGCGCTGGTGCTGGCCGAACGGGACGGGCGGTACGTCGCGGGCGCGTTGAACTTTGCCGGGCGCGAGACGCTTTATGGCCGCTATTGGGGCTGCGTCGAACATCACCCCTGCCTGCATTTCGAGCTGTGCTACTACCGCGCCATCGATATCGCGATCGACCGCGGCCTGTCCCGTGTAGAAGCCGGTGCGCAGGGTGAACACAAGCTGGCACGCGGGTATCTGCCGACGCAGACGCACAGCCTGCATTGGTGCGCCGATCTGGGTTTCGCAGACGCCATCGCGCGCTATCTTGAAGCCGAACGCGAGGCCATTGAGGAAGAGATCGAGGTCCTCACCGACTACGGCCCCTTCCGCAAAACGCAAATCGAGGAACAGCAATGACCGAAAAACTGAGCGAAGAGACCCGCGGCCCCCTGCTGGATCCGCTAATGGCACGCGGGTGGGAGATGGTCGACGGGCGCGATGCGATCCACAAGAGCTTTGTCTTTGCAGATTTCGTCGAAGCGTTCGGTTGGATGACACGCGTGGCGATCTGGGCCGAAAAGTGGGACCATCATCCGGAATGGTGCAATGTCTACAAAACGGTGGACGTGACCCTGACCACCCATGACGTAGGCGGCCTGAGCACGCTGGATGCAAAGCTGGCCCGCAAGATGGACACTCTGGCCGGTGCGTAACGCTCCGGCACACAGGATCCCGCGGCAAAGCTGCGGCTTTGCGTGTCGGGAAGTGGGTGCCATCCTGCGAGGCAGATCAGCCAAATCGGAAAAACGATCCGCAAATCATAGCGCGTAGCTGCGCCACACGATCCAAAACGTATCCATGCGATTACATGTCAATGGGCACGTCCAGCGTATGCTTTTGCGTTTTCATCACGACAGAGGTGCGGAACCTGCGCACGTTTGGTTCAGCCAGGAACAAGCGCCGCGTGAGCGCCTCGAAATCCTGCATGTTCTGCGCCGTGCAAATGAGCATGAAGTCACCTTCGCCCGTGACATAGTGGCAATGCTGCACTTGCGGTTCCGCGCACGCGGTGCGTGCAAAGGCGTCAAGCTGGTCCGGTCGTTCACGCTCCATTTCGACCGCAACGATGAACGTCATGGGATAGCCGAGCTGCTCTGAATCGAGCACTGTCACGGCGCCTTTGATCACGCCTTCCTTGCGCAACCGCGCGATCCGGCGCTGTACCGTCGCCACGGAAAGACCGGACGCCGCGGCGAGCGTTTCAAGTTTCACCTGCGCATCTGCTTGCAGGTGCTTCAGGATGCAACGGTCCGCAAAATCGAACCGTGTGGATGGATCAGCGTTCATCATGCGACAATCATAGCACCAGAACGCCGAAATCCGATAAATTTCTCAAAAAACCGGCCTATGTGCGTGAATATGTGCGTTATGGATCGGTATACAGATGCTATGTATACATTTGACCCCACCCCCGTCCGCCACCGTCTGTCCCGCTGTCCCGTGCATGCGGCGACACCGCTCCACCACCATGAAATCCAAGGGCGCGCCCTTTGGATCAAGGATGAACGCGGGCGCATGGGCCTTGGGTCGTTCAAGGCGCTTGGCGGGGCCTATGCCGCGCTTCGCCTGATTGAAACGCATGGAAACGATGCGACATTTGTGACTGCAAGTGCGGGCAACCACGGCCTGTCGGTCGCCGCCGGAGCCCGCGCATTCGGAGCGCGGGCGCGGGTGCACCTTGCGACAACCGTTCCGTCCGCATTCGCTGATCGTTTGCGCGCCGAGGGTGCCGAGGTTGTCCGGTCCGGCGACACATACGAAGCATCCGTTGCAGCAGCCATCGCAGACGCCGAGGAAACGGGCGCGGTGCACCTCGCCGATGGGTCGTGGCCGGGCTACATCGAACCGCCCCGGCTCGTGATGGAAGGCTACACCGTCATCGCCGAGGAGATGCGCGAAACCTTTGAAGCCAGCGGCACCTGGCCGGACGTCGTGTATCTGCAAGCGGGTGTCGGAGGGTTGGCGGCGGCCATCACCGCGCGGATCCGCGCTGCCTGGGCGGTACAGCCGCGCATCGTTGTTGTGGAACCAGAGGCCGCGCCCTGCCTGCGCGACAGCGTCGCGGCAGGCGCCGTGGTCACGGTCGAGGGTCCGGTATCAGAAATGGGCAGGCTGGATTGCAAGACCCCGTCCTTGATCGCGTTCGACATCCTGCGCGAACAGGCCGACGATTTCGCAACCGTGACCGAAGACGAGGCGTACGCCGCGGTGGCGCTCATGGAGGCGGCGGGTTTTGCAACAACACCGTCCGGTGGCGCAGGGGTGGCGGCATGGCAACGGATGGGCGGTACGCGCCCGTTGGTCGTTCTGTCCGAAGGCCCGACAGACGGTTGACACAGCGCGGCGCTGGAGCAGGCAAATGTCCCTGCTCCAGCGTGGTATTTTTACATAGAGGCCAGAAGTGCCTCACCGCCCGACACTTCGCAGACGCCGGGGTTTTCCTCGGCCTGCAACAGCGTCACGGTGCCGTCTTCCACCAGCATCGCATAGCGCTTGGACCGGCCCAGAAGCCCGGCGGGCGGCGCATCGAAATCCATGCCAATCGCCTTAGTAAAGCTGCTGTCGGCATCTCCGAGCATCGTGATGCCAGCCGACGACGCGCCCGTGGCCTCACCCCAGGATTTCATCACGAACGGATCGTTGACCGACACGCAAATGATCTCGTCCACGCCCTTGGCATCGAATTGATCCTTGGTGCGGACAAAGCTTGGCACATGCGCCGAATGACACGTAGGGGTGAACGCCCCCGGCACGGCAAAGATCACGACCTTGCGGCCCTTTGTCTTGGAGGACAGTTCGACCGGCGCAGGCCCATCGGCCCCCAGTTCGACCAGCGTTGCGTCGGGGAGTGTGTCGCCTTGGGAAATTGCCATGGATTTGCGCCTTTCTTGGAATTGCGTCTGTGTTCACCTGCGATATAGGCTGCGCCGTGGCGCGAGGCGAGGGAAAGGTGCATCTGATGGGGCAAGTTGTGGTGATCGGAGCCGGACAGGCGGGCGCGTCCTGTGTGGCCAAGCTGCGCAGTCTCGGGTTCTACGGCGGCATAACGCTGATCGGCGCAGAGGCTGTGCCGCCCTACCAACGCCCGCCCCTGTCCAAGGCCTATCTGCTGGGCGACATGACGCTGGAGCGGTTGTTCCTGCGCCCCGAGAGTTATTATGCAGAACAAGACATCGGCCTGCGGCTTGGCACCTGGGTGTCCGCGATTGACACGGACGCGCAGACCGTGACCGCGGGTGACGAGACCCTGCCTTATGACCATCTGGTGCTGACCACCGGATCAATCCCGCGGCGCTTGCCCGCCTCCATCGGCGGCGACCTCGACGGAGTGTTCGTGGTGCGCGACCTCGGCGATGCCGACGCCATGGAGCCGGAGTTTCAGGCCGGGCGGCGCGTGTTGATCGTGGGCGGCGGATACATCGGCCTCGAGGCGGCGGCGGTCGCTGGGAAAAAGGGGTTGGAGGTTACTCTGGTCGAGATGTCTGATCGTATCCTGCAACGCGTCGCGGCCCCGGAAACCAGTGATTTCTTCCGCGCGCTGCACGCGGGCCACGGGGTCGACATCCGCGAAGGCGTCGGGCTGAAGCGGCTGATTGGTGACACGCGCGTGACCGGCGCGGAATTGACAGACGGCAGCGAAATCGAGGTCGATTTCGTGATTGCCGGTGTCGGGATTGCACCCGCCACCGCGCTCGCGGAAACGGCCGGATTGTCCATAGACAACGGGATCGCGGTCGATGCCCAGGGCCGGTGTTCGGCGGAGGGGGTTTGGGCCGCGGGCGATTGTGCATCGTTTCCGCATGCCGGCGGGCGCATACGGCTGGAATCCGTCCCGCATGCCATTGATCAGGCCGAATGCGTCGCGGCAAACATCATGGGTGCAGCGCAGGATTACACCGCGCGGCCATGGTTCTGGTCGGACCAGTACGATGTCAAATTGCAAATCGCAGGCCTGAACACCGGCTATGACCGGGTTGTCGTGCGCGATGGCGGGACCGCCAAGTCGTTCTGGTACTATGCCGGTGATCGGCTTTTGGCCGTGGATGCGGCCAACGACCCGCGTGGGTACATGATCGGCAAACGCCTCATCGAGGCGGGCAAGACTGCGCCGCCCGACATCGTCGCGGACCCCGATGGCGATCTCAAGGCGCTGCTGAAGTGAGGATTATCGCGGGTCGGTGGCGGGGGCTGCGGCTGTCGGCAGTGGGCAAGGGGGATTCAGGGGCGCATCTGCGCCCGACCCCCGACCGGGTCCGCGAAAGCCTGTTTTCCATGCTGACCCATCGCGGCGTCCTTGACGGCGCGCGCGTGCTTGATCTGTTTGCAGGCACGGGCGCGCTCGGGCTGGAGGCGCTGTCGCGCGGTGCGGCCTCTGCCGTTCTGGTCGAAAAGGGGCGTGTGGGCCAACGGCTGATTGCGGACAACATCGACCGGATGGACACCGACGCGGTGTCGTTGCTGCGCACAGATGCCACGCGGCTTGGTCCCTGCCCCGGCGCACCTTTCGACCTCGTTTTTCTTGATCCGCCTTATGGGCAGGGTCTGGGGGCCAAGGCGCTGCATGCGGCCCGCGACTGGATTGCACCGGGCGCGACCATCGTCTGGGAAGAAGAGACGTTCCAGAACGCGCCCGAGGGGTACGCCCCGATCGATCAACGCAAGTTTGGCGCCGTGCATGTCACGGTGCTGGAACGCGAACACACCGATGGCTGAGCTGGCCGATTACATAGGCGCCGGAGATGCGCTGCACCTTGAGGATGGTGCGGTTGTGTTTGCGCCGGGTGACGACGCCCGGGCATTCATGATCGTGACCGAAGGCACGGTGCGGGTGGAGCAGACCAACCGCGCCGGACGCACCGTTGTCCTGTACCGCGTCGCCGCCGGAGACAGCTGCGTCCTGACCTCGACCGCGCTCATGTCGGGGCGGGTCTATGCGGGCTATGGCTATGCCGAAGGGCACGTGACAGCACACGCGATGTCACCCACCCGGTTCCGGTCATTGCTCCAGACGGACACAGCGTTTCAACAGCTGGTCTTCGAAAGCTTTGCCGCACGTGTTGGTGAACTGACGGACGTGATTGATGACCTGCTGGAACACCGCACCGACCTGCGCCTTGCGCGCTGGCTGGGCCATGCACAGGGCCAGCATATCGAGATGAAGCAAGCCGACCTCGCACAGGAGCTGGGCACCGCGCGCGAGGTCATCTCACGCACGCTCAAAGCGTTCGAGGGCGAGGGCTGGCTCCGGCTTGAACGCCAGAAGATCACGGTGCTGAACCGCGCCGCCCTCCTGGCGCACGGAGATCAGGACACCATGTGACAAAGTCACTTACGCAGGGAAATGCGCAGGGTACGTGTGGTGTATCCGCTGCGGACCACTGAGGTCCGTCACGCGGACACCACATGTTTCCATGGCACCAAAGGAGATTGGTCATGACCCGTAATCTAGCGAATTGGGATCGCATCGCCCGTTTTGTCATTGGCGCATTGCTGATTGTTCTGGCGGCGACCGGTATGATCGGCGCATGGGGCTATCTCGGCGTGATCTTTGCCGGGACAGCCATGGTCAGCTTTTGCCCGCTGTACCGCATTGTCGGCCTCAAAACCTGTCAGGACTGCTGAGGCCGCGCGCGACCTTACGACTTGTACGTCGGGTGGAACATATCGGCCGGGGACAGGGTAAAGATTTCGACCCCGTCCTCGGTCACACCGACGGAGTGTTCGAACTGTGCCGACAGGGATTTGTCGCGCGTCACAGCCGTCCAGTCGTCTGACAATGTCTTTGTCTCAGGCCGACCCAGGTTCACCATCGGCTCGATGGTGAAGAACATGCCGGGCTCCAGAACCGCACCGGTGCCCGGACGGCCGTAATGCAACACGTTGGGCGGCGCGTGAAACACCTGTCCCAGACCGTGGCCGCAGAAATCACGCACGACGGACATCCGGTGGCTTTCCACAAAGCTCTGGATTGCATGACCGATGTCGCCAAACGTATTGCCCGGTTTCACAGTCTCGATCCCACGCATCAGCGCGTCATGGGTCACCTCGATCAACCGTTCGGCCTTGCGGGGCAGTTTGCCCGCAACGAACATGCGCGACGTGTCCCCGAACCAACCGTCCACGATCACCGTCACGTCGATGTTGAGGATGTCACCATCCTTGAGCGTCTTGTCCCCCGGAATGCCATGACACACCACATGATTCACACTGATGCAGCTGGCGTGCTTGTAACCCTTGTAGCCGATGGTGGCCGATTTTGCGCCCGCATCCTCGACCATCTGCGTGATGATTTCGTCGATGCGGCCCGTGGTCTGACCCGGGAACACATGTTCGGCCATCGCATCGAGAATGCGCGCCGCAAGCGCCCCTGCCGCGTGCATACCGGCAAAGTCTGCGGTCTCGTAGATGCGAATGCCATCCTTGGTCAGGCGGCCACGGCTTTCGTGTTTCACGGGGCGCTCCATCGTTTTGCGCGTTTGTTCAAGGGTATACTGCACTGCGGCGTATGACGCCACCAGTTGTCAAATCACCACATCAAGGGGGTCAGCGATGTCGACCCCCTTAGGCGTGATATGGGTGCCGATGCACATGGTGTCCACCCCCGCCGCACGCGCCGCTGCGTATGCCGCCGCATAGGCGGGGTCGATATCCTGTGCCAGCGTGAACCGCGCGCAATCGGTCCGTTGCACCAGATACAGCATCAGCGCCCAGTGCCCGGCGCGCGCCATGTCCGCAAGCTCCGACAGGTGCTTGGCCCCGCGGGCCGTCACGCTGTCGGGGAATTCTGCAAGGCCCGGCTGGCGCGACAGGGTCACGGATTTCACTTCGACATAGGCGTCCGGCAAACCCTCACCCTTCAGCAGGAAATCAATCCGGCTGTTTTGACCGTATTTCTGTTCTGGCTTCACGGTGGTGTAATCCGCAAGTGCAGGCACCGCACGCGCCTCCAATGCGGCGCGCAAGGCGCGGTTTGGCACCGACGTATCAACGCCGGTGAAATGTCCGTCCGCATGTTCCACCAGACGCCAGCCGTATTTGAGCTTCTTCTTGGGATCATCGTTGGGTTCCAGCCAGATGCGCATGCCCGGCTCCGCCAGCCCCATCATCGAACCGGGGTTGGCGCAATGCGCCACCACGTCCCGCCCATCGTCCAGCGTGCAATCAGCAAGAAAGCGTTTGTAGCGACGGATAAGGGTGGCGGGCACAAGATCAGTTTGAAAGCGCATGGGGCTGGGCCTATACCTCGGGGCGCATATGCTCAAGGAGGCCCGCATGCCCAACCCCACTGCCGCGATGCTGGTCATCGGTGACGAGATCCTGTCGGGACGCACGCGGGATGCCAACATGCACTACCTTGCCGGGCAATTGACCGAAACGGGCATTGACCTCAAGGAGGTCCGCGTGGTCAGCGATGATCGCGCCGCGATCGTGTTGGCGGTGCAGGTCCTGTCGGAACTCTATGACCACGTCTTTACCTCTGGCGGCATTGGCCCGACCCACGACGATATCACAGCCGATTGTATGGCCGACGCCTTTGGGGCGCGGATCGATGTGCGCGACGATGCCCGCGCCATTCTGGCGGCGCATTATGAAAAGGCCGGAACCGAGCTGAACGCCGCACGCCTGCGCATGGCGCGCATCCCCGATGGCGCGGGACTGATCGACAATCCGGTCTCCGCAGCGCCCGGATTTACCATTGGCAACGTGCACGTGATGGCGGGTGTGCCATCGGTGTTTCAGGCCATGGTGGCCAGTGTGCTGCCGACACTGACCGGTGGGCAACCGCTGGTATCGCGCACCTTGCGGATCGAACGGGGTGAAGGCGACATTGCAGGACCGCTCGGTGTGCTTGCCGAAGCGCATCCGGATCTCAGCATCGGATCCTACCCGTTCCAAAAGGACGGCAAATATGGATCGAACGTGGTGATCCGCGGAGTGGACGGCGCCGCGGTTGAGGCCGCGATTGACCTGCTCGCCACGTCATTCCCGGAATGAGTGACACGGCGCGCCTGCTGGATGCGGTGGAAGGCACATGGCCGCCCGCCCGTGCCATGCGCACCGGGCCATGGACCATCCGCGATGGCGCTGGCGGCGGCAAACGCGTCTGCGCTGCGACCGCCGAAGCACCGGTCACGGTGCCCGACATTGCCACCGCAGAGGACGCGATGACCGCGATGGACCAGCCGCGCCTGTTCATGCTGCGCGCGGGCGAGGCGGCGTTGGACGACATCCTGGCGGCGCGCGGTTATCAGGTGATTGACCCGGTCACCCTCTACGACGCGCCGGTCTCTCTACTGACGGACATCCCCATTCCGCGTGTCACCGCCTTTGCCATCTGGGAACCACTCGCCATCATGGTGGAGATCTGGGCCGCAGGCGGCATCGGACCTGAACGCCTAAACGTGATGCACCGGGCCGCCGTCAAAGCCGGCATCCTCGCCCGGCATGCGGATCAACCCGCAGGGGCAGGGTTCGTCGGGCTGCATGACGGCGTTGCAATGGTGCACGCGGTCGAAGTCCTGCCGCATCAGCGGCGCAAGGGGGTCGCAGCGTGGATCATGCGCCGCGCGGCCTTCTGGGCCGCCGAACAGGGCGCCGACAGACTGGCCGTGTTGTGCACCGACGCCAACGTCCCCGCCAACGCGCTCTATCAGAGGTTGGGTTTCAAGCGCGCCTGCGGCTATCATTACCGTATTCACCCGGAGGACATATGACAGACCAACCCACAGCGCTGGACTTGCCAGCCGTCGATCCGCTTCCGGAAGTGACACAGCGCTACTTCGACATCTGCGATGAAAAGCTGGGCTTTGTGCCCAATGTGCTGCGCGCCCATGCGTTCGACATCGACAAGCTGAATGCATTCACGGCGCTCTACAACGATCTGATGTTGGCCCCCAGCGGGCTGACCAAGCTGGAGCGGGAGATGGTGGCGGTGGTCGTTTCGGCCACGAACCGGTGCCACTATTGCCTTGTGGCGCACGGTGCAGCGGTTCGGCAGCTGTCGGGGGATCCGATGCTGGGTGAGGCGCTGATTACGAATTGGCGGGTGGCGGATGTGGACGACCGCATGCGCGCGATGCTCGCCTTTGCGGAAAAGATCACGCTGGCCTCCGCCACGATCGACGAATCCGACCGACAGGCGCTCCGGGATCATGGGCTGACGGATCGGGACATCTGGGACCTGGCAAACGTGGCCGCGTTCTTCAACATGTCCAACCGGGTGGCGTCTGCCACGGCCATGGTGCCGAACCCCGAATATCACGGGCAGGCCCGCTAAGCGGATGTGGCGCGCGGCTCTCCTGCTTCTGATGTTGGCCACAGCGCCGGTGCAGGCCCTGCAACTGGACCTGCCGGCCACCGCGCGCCTCACCGCACAACGGGACAGCGCCCTGTCCCAGATCGCAATGCCCGTGGCCCCCTTTGGCGCGGGTGGTCTGCCGACCACAGTGATCGAAGGACCGGTGCAACGCCGCGCCTACCGCGTGTCCAGCCCCGGGCTGACACCGTTGCAAATCCTTGCACCTCTGCGGGCGCAGGTCGAGGCAGCGGGATACGAAATCATACTGGACTGCGATCAGGACAGCTGCGGCGGTTTCGATTTTCGCTTTGCCATCGAAGTGCTGCCCGCGCCGAACATGTACGTGAACATCCGCGCCTACCATTTCCTTGCCGCACGTACGGCGGACGGAACGGCCGCGGTCACGTTGCTGGCCAGTTCGGCACAAAGCGCGGGATACATACAGATCGTCTCGGTCGGGGATGTGGCGCAGGCCACACCCTCCGCACCAATCCCCGCCCCTCAAGCGGCTCCGACGGCGGGTTTCATAGATCAACTCCTGAACACGGGTGCGGCGGTTCTGGGCGGTGTCGATTTTGCCGTCGGCACGACCACCCTGTCTGACGCCCCATCTCCGGATCTGGAGGCGCTGGCCGCCCTGCTCAGGGAACGGCCGGGTCTGCAGGTCGCGGTTGTGGGGCACACCGACACGTCTGGCGGGCTCGACGCCAACATCAACGTCTCGCGGGCGCGGGCGGCAGCCGTACGCACCCGGTTGATCGAAACATATGGCGCGGATGCCACGCGCGTGGATGCGGCAGGCATGGGATACCTCGCGCCACGCGCATCGAACCTGAGCGTCGAAGGCCGCGAGGCCAACCGGCGCGTCGAGGTGATCGTGGTGCGCGAAGACGGCTAGCTTCTGGTCAGAATGATCTGCTCTGCCCCGAAACGGTGCAACCTGCGGAGCTCGACAAATCCTACGCGCTGCAACATCCCCCAGGACCGCGCATTCGCGCTTTGCGTCTCGGCGATGATCCGGGGCAGTCCCAGGTCAGCCAGGCCGTACTGCACCAGCGCCTGCGCGGCCTCGGTTGCGAACCCCTGGCCCCATTGTGCCGGGACCATTTGATAGGACAGTTCGGTGTCCAACCCGTCCTTGTGCGGCGTCAGGGACATCAACCCGATCCGTTGCGCGCCGGGCACCGTGCAGACGATCCAGAACCCCGTCCCTGTTCGCAGCGCCTGCAGGACACGCGCCCGAAAGGGCTGCACCCCGCCAAGATATGCCCGCACGGACGGATCACCGGTCAGTCGAACGAGAAACGGCACATCCGCCCATGCCGCAGGGCGCAGCACAAGCCGTTGCGTGGCCAGGGTCGGAGCATTGCGCATGCCGGAACCCTAGCACGCCGAGACACCCGGAACAAAAAATGCCCCGATGTGCTTGGGACACACCGGGGCAGTTCAACCGAGGGGAGGTTGGTTGTTCGTGTTACCAGTCTGCCGGGCCTTTGTCGGCAAAGGCGTGGACTAGGAAATCAATGAAAGCGCGGACTTTGGGCTGTGTGAAGCGGCCGGGCGGGTAGACGGCATAGATGCCTTGTGTTTCCATGGGCAGGTCGGGGATTGCGTCCTGCACCAGACCCTTTTCCATCGCATCCGCATAGAGGAAGCTCGGCAGATATGCGATGCCAAGACCCGAGATCGCCGCATTCAGCAGAGATTGACCGTCATTGACGCTCAGCCAACCGGCGGTGCGCACCTGACGTTTTTCACCCGATGGCGCGGTCAGCTTCCACACGTTGCCCGACGATTGGTTCGAGTAATGCAGCAGTTTGTGTTCGTTCAGGTCGTCGATCTTTTCGGGACGTCCGAATTTCTTGAAGTATTCGGGGCTCGCGATCATCCGCTTGGTCGTCTCGGTCAGCTTGCGCGCCCGCAATGTGCTGTCTTCCAGCTCTCCGATGCGGACGGCCATGTCGAACCCTTCAGAGATCAGTTCCACATACCGGTTGTTGAGCACCATGTTCACGGTGATGTCCGGGAAATCCTCAAGGAATTCCGACAGCGCGGGCGACAGGTGGTTCACCCCGAAATCCGTGGCCACCGAAATGCGCAGAAGACCCGAGGGGGCAGACTGCATCGACGTGACCAACGCGTCGGCTTCGCCTGCGTCATTCAGAACGCGGCGGGCGCGGTCGTAATAGGCCAGGCCAATTTCCGTAGGCGACACGCGGCGTGTCGTGCGGTTCAGCAACCGCGCACCCAACCGTGCCTCAAGCGACGAGACGTGTTTGGAGACGGCAGATTTCGAAATCCCCATCTTCTTGGCCGCGTCTGTAAATCCACCCTGATCCACCACGGTGGCGAAGGCTTCCATTTCTGTAAGGCGGTCCATTGCCGGCCCTTTCATTGCTCTACTCGAGGAACAGCTATGAGGGCCAATCTGGGCAGGATCGGGGCAGTGGTGGGATAATATCGGGATGATTGTAGGGATCGTTGAAGGCACGGAAACGATCCGCCGCGCCTTCAACCGGGCTTAAATGGCGTCGCCGACACTCCAGCTTTGGAATGTTTCCGCCTCGGTCACAAGCGGCGCCTGATCCGTGCCGCCGATCAGCAGGAACCCGAAACCGGGCGTGTTCCACCGGGCCAGGTCCATGCCCTGCGCGGCCCCCATGCTGACCGGTTTGCCGTCCGGGCCCGCGGGGATGATGCACAGCGCAACGGGCGTGCCATCGTCCCGCTGATAGGCCAGCTGGACCAGCGGTTTACCGTTAAAGCCCAGCACCTGCGCCCGCTTGAAGGTCAGGCCCGGCGCCTCTGGCAATGTGGTCAGGTCGAGACCGACCGCTTGCGACACGCGGGCCAGCTGCGCGGCGCGCTCCGCCTCTGTTGCCGACACAGTGGCCAGCGTTTCGGGTGTGTAGAGCGATTGGTAGGATGCCACAAAGGCCGCCCAACCGGGCGGCGGCGCCGGTTCCGGCTGACCAAAGCCGGTGAACACCGCAACGGCAAGGCCTGCCGCCAGACCGGTGCCAAAGGTGCCAACGCCCCATCCCCACCCAAAACGGGAGGCCGGGGCCGCTTCGGGCGCAGGCACGGCTTCGGGCAACGCGGGCATCGCCGGTGCATCCTGCAACAGCGCGTCATACGCGTGCGACAACGCTGCGACCGGAAAGTCGAGTGCAGCCAGACGCGCGCTCAGCTCTGCGTCCGTTTCCAGCGCGTCACCGATGTCCACGGCCAGCGCATCGTCCGCTTCTCCGTCCAGGAACGCCGTGAGTTCTTCGTCTGTAAATGTTCGGTTCTGGGTCATGATGTCTGACCTTTAGCATCTGCCATTTCTTCACCCAGCCGTTTGCGTGCAGCGGCCAGGCGGCTCATGACAGTGCCGATCGGGATCTCCATTATCTCGGCCGCTTCCTTGTAGCTATAGCCTTCCACGTACACGAGGAAGACAGAGTGACGTTGTGCCTCAGGCAAGGCGTTCACCCTATTCAACACGTCACGCGCGATAATATTCGTGTCAGCAGATGGAGATTTATCAGGAAGGTCGATTTCTTCGACCGGAACAAGGCCACCACCGGTGCGCACCTTGCGCGATCGCAGCTCATTCAGCCAGATGCGTTGCGCCATGCGGAACATCCAGCGATCCAGATGCGTGCCCGTTTCGAATTGGTCCGCCTTGTCGAGTGCGCGCAGGCATGTGGTCTGGGCCAGATCATCGGCCCAGTCCCGCCGGCCGGTGAGTGCTACCGAATACCGCCAGAGGCGCGGGAAAACCGCGCTCATGCCGTCCCGAACCTCGCTGACGGAATCTTTAGGAGAAGTGCGAATAAAATCAGTCCCGGGGTGTTACAGTAACGTTAAGTCACCATGTTTCGGAGGAAATGGGAAATGAAAAAATTCGTGATCGGCCTGTGTATGGCCATTGGGCTGACATCCGCCGCTGCGGCGCAGGACACACCGTCGGCAGAAGGCGCCAGCGTCTATTTTGTTAACATCGAGGACGGCGCGACCGTGTCCGGCCCGGTCACAGTGGTCTTTGGCCTCGACGGTATGGGCATCGCACCCGCAGGTGTCGAATATGAGAATTCCGGGCACCACCACCTGCTGATCAACCGCGCGCCCATGGGTGAGGGTGAGGAAGGCGCCGAGGAATTGCTCTATGGTATTCCGGCGGATGAAAACCACATCCACTATGGCAAGGGTCAGACGCAAGCGACGCTTGATCTGCCTGCGGGCACCCACACCCTGCAACTGGTTCTGGGCGATCTCAACCACGTGCCCCACGTGCCGCCAGTCATGAGCGACGTGATCACGATCACAGTCGAGTAACACGCGTGCGTCGGCTCAAATCCACCTGAGCCGGCGCATCCACACCAGCGCCAGCACCGAGATCAGCACCATCGCGGCGCAGAGCGCAGCAAAAGCCCAGGGCGTATCAATCCCCGGCATGCCCGCCACATTCACACCGAACAATCCGGTGATAAAGCCAAGCGGCAGGAAAACGGCCGCGACAATGGACAGGATATATCCGTTGTGCCCCTGCTGCTGCGCGGCCTTCGCCGTGTGGTGATCCTGAACCGCCGTCATGCGCGCAATCAACGCGTCCAATTCCTCAACCGTCAGCTTGGCCACATTGGACAGTTCGCGAAACTGCGCGCGGAGGGGGTCAGACATCAGCGCGCTGTCGATGATGGTCAACGTCTCCAGCGCATCTCGCTGTGGCCCGAGATACCGGCGCAACCGAATGGCCATGCGCCGCTCTTCTGCCAATTCGGGCGGCAGCGGCGTGTCTTCGTCCACAACGGAATCCTCCATCGTGTCGACCCGTTCACCAAGATCGAAAACCGTTTCGCGCACGCGGCGCATCAGCAACCGAACCAATTGCGCGACAAACGCCAGTGGGCTGGCGGCACCCCGTCCCGCCTCGGCCTCTTGCCGCACTGTGTCGATGGCAAAGATCTTGCGCACCTGCACCGACACGATCAGCGTCCCGGTGACCCACATGCGCACGGCCACCATCTGATCGGCGGGACCATCATCGTTCAGGTTCACGCCCCGAAAATTCAGGATCAAACCGTCCCCATATGCATCACATCGGGGGCGTGTCTCGGCTGTGGTGAGCGCTGCGGCAGGAATGTCCGGCACGTGATCCGCCAGAAAGGCAGGCAGGTCGGGATCGCTCAGCTCAAAGTGCAGCCACCGGTATCCATCCGCCCGTGGGGCGTCGGAAACGGTGCCATCGGGGGCAATGTCAAAGGCGCAAAGGGGCATGATGCAACGCTACCGCTCGCGCCCATCACCTGCAACTAGAGCGTCGCGGCCAGGCGGGTGCCCTGATCAATCGCGCGTTTCGCATCCAGTTCCGCCGCCACATCGGCCCCCCCGATCACATGGCAGGGCTTGCCCATGGCCTCCAGCGCGTCGGCAAGGCTACGGTCCGGCACCTGACCGGCGCACAGGATGATGTCATCCGCCGCGATCACGCCCGGATTTTCGCGCGCCTCGCCGAAACTGACATGAAGACCCTCGGCATCAATACGTTCGTAGTTCACGCCCCCGACAAAGGTCACATCCTTCATTTTCAGCGCAGCACGATGAATCCAACCCGTGGTCTTGCCCAACCGCTTGCCGTGCTTTTCGGCCTTGCGTTGGAGCAGCGTCACCGCGCGGGCCGGTGCGTCCGGCTGTGGCCCTTGGGGGGCCAAACCGCCGCGATGCTCGGCCGGGTCGCTGACACCCCATTCGGTCATCCATTCGGGCAGGTTTTCCGTCGGGCTGTCACCTTCGTGCACAAGAAATTCGGACACGTCGAACCCGATACCCCCGGCCCCGACAACGGCGACTGTTTTACCGGGCGTCGCACGTTTCGTGAGCAAATCAATGTAGGAATGCACATGCGCCGCGTCCTGGCCCTCAATTTCCGGGTCACGCGGCAGCACGCCCGTGGCAATGATCACCTCGTCATAATCACTGAGCATCTCTGCCGTGGCTTCGGTGTCGAGCTTGAGCGTGACACCCGCCTCCGACACCATGGTGCGGAACCAATCCACAAGCCCACAGAACTCCTCCTTGCCCGGCACCTGCTTGGCGAGGTTCAGCTGCCCGCCAATCTCGGACGCCCGGTCGAACAGGGTCACGTCGTGACCCCGTTGCGCCGCCGTGATGGCCGTGGACAGGCCCGCAGGCCCGGCACCCACAACCGCAACGGTTTTCGATGTGGCAGCCGGTTCCACCACCAGCTCCGTTTCATAGCAGGCGCGCGGGTTCACCAGACACGAACTGATCTTGCCCGAGAAGGTGTGATCAAGGCAGGCCTGATTGCAGGCGATGCAGGGCGCAATCTGGTCTGACTGCCCGGCGATGGCCTTCGACACGAAATGCGCATCGGCCAGCATGGGCCGCGCCATGGACACCATGTCGGCGCAGCCGGTGGCCAGCACCTCTTCGGCAACCTCGGGCGTGTTGATGCGGTTGGAGGTGATGACCGGGATCGACACCTGCCCCATCAGTTTCTTGGTCACCCATGAAAATGCCGCCCGAGGCACAGAGGTTGCAATCGTCGGGATACGCGCCTCGTGCCAGCCAATACCTGTGTTGATGATCGTCGCCCCGGCCTTCTCAATCTCGCGCGCCAGTTGCGCAACCTCGTCAAAGGTCGATCCATTGGGCACGAGGTCAATCATGCTCAGCCGGTAGATGATGATGAAATCATCACCTACGGCAGCGCGCGTCCGTTTCACGATTTCGATCGGCAGGCGCATCCGGTTCTCATAACTGCCGCCCCAGCGATCGGTCCGCTTGTTGGTGTGCGTCACGAGGAACTGATTGATGAAGTATCCTTCGGACCCCATGATCTCGACCCCGTCATAGCCCGCCTCGCGGGCGCGGGCGGCGGTGGCGACAATATCGCTGATCTGCTTTTCAATCCCGTCCTCGTCCAGCTCTGCCGGTGGAAACGGCGAGATTGGCGATTTCACGGGCGATGGCGCGACGCATTTCGGACCATAGGCATAACGGCCCGCATGCAGGATCTGCATCGCGATCTTGCCGCCATTGTCGTGCACCCGCTGTGTCACGACGGCGTGGTTGGTCACATCCTCGGGCGTTGTCATCATCGCGGCACCGGGCAACACGGACCCCTCGAGGTTGGGACCGATCCCGCCCGTCACCATCAACGCCACATCGCCCCGCGCCCGTTCGGCATAAAACTCCGCCACCCGGTTCCAATCGCGCGTTTCCTCAAGACCGGTATGCATCGACCCCATCAACACGCGGTTCTTGAGCGTTGTGAACCCAAGGTCCAGCGGTGCAAGCATATGTGGATAGGCTGTCATAATGTCCTCCCGGTGGGCAATTCCCCTTGGTGTCAGGTATAGAACGCGCGATGTCACGTGCAACGCGGCGTCAATGAAAGGATAAACCGTGATTGACGTAAAACCGGTGGGCAAGGACGCGTTGGACCGTCTCGGAGCGCTTATGTGGGACGCAATTCACAACGGCCCAAGCGCGTACACCGCGGCACAGCGACAGGCATGGCTGCCCGAGGTGCCCAAAGGTGCGCCGTGGGCGGCACGGGTGGGGGACCAGCAGATCTGGCTGGCCCAACAGGACGGAATGGCGTTGGGCTTTGTGACGCTTGCGGACGGGGGCTATGTCGATTTCGCCTATGTCCACAGCGCGGCACAGGGCCGGGGCGTGTTTCGCCACTTGATGACGGCGCTTGAAACAGCGGCACGCACACAGGGAACCGCGCGCCTCTGGACCCATGCCAGCCTGATGGCGCAGCCCGCATTTGCGCGCTTGGGCTTTCGTGTTATCCGGCATGAAGACGTCGCGCGGGATGGCCAGACCCTGTCCCGCGCTGAAATGGAAAAGGCCCTGACATGACCCCCGAAGAGATCGCCAAACTGCCCTACCGCCGGAACGTGGGGGTCATGGTCCTGAACGCGGATGGCCAGGTATGGGTCGGCCAGCGCAAGGACAATTTCAAAGACGCCTGGCAAATGCCCCAAGGTGGCATCGACGACGGCGAAGACGCCCGCGCCGCCGCCCTGCGCGAGTTGGAGGAGGAAACGGGGATCACCCCCGATCTGGTCGAGGTCGTGGCCGAAACCCAAGGCTGGCTGCCCTATGAACTGCCGCATGACCTTGTGCCGAAACTGTGGAAGGGCCGGTTTCGCGGACAAGAACAAAAGTACTTCCTTCTGCGCTTTTCCGGCTCGGATGATCAGATCAACATTGCCACAGAAGACCCCGAATTTTCCAAATGGCGCTGGATGACGCCTGCCGACCTCCCCGATGCCATTGTGCCGTTCAAACGCGACGTCTACGAACATGTGCTCGCCGAATTCGCAGAGCATTTATGATCCGCGCGCTGGCTCTCTTGATCGCCCTCGCGCCCGGTTTGGCAGAGGCGCTGTCCTGCACGCCATGGGGTGTCACGGACGCGTACCTGTCGGCGGACGCATCCCCAAGGGACCACATCATCGTGCGGGGCGCGCTTCAGTTTGACGAACGCCTCTGGCCGCAGGTCGACCTGAACCGACAGGATGAAACGCCGCCGCTCACCCTCATCCCCGGTCGCATCGAAGGCCACGCCTTTTCACGCAACGGACCGGACGTCCCGTTTGCGATCGATGTCACGGTGCAGGTGGCATGTTTTGGCCCGTGGTGTGCGGGACCGGCGCAAGGGGACGTGCTCGCCTTTGTCGAGCGGACCGATGACGGGCACGCCGTGTCCTTTGATCCGTGCGGCGGGACCGTCTTTGCCCGCCCCACCGCAGATCAGATCAAGGCCGTGACGCGCTGTCTCAAGGGCCGCCGCTGCCCGGCGACCGGGTTTCAGTAGTCAGGATGCGCATCAACGCGCTGTCGGCATCCTTCAGCGCGTCTATGATGTCAAAATGGTGCAATCCCGGCACAACATCATGCGCCGCAGTCCACGCCTCCGCCAACCAGCGGGCCTGATCCAGAAACACCGGCCGCTCGTCTGCGCCGACACGGACGGTCACCGGGATGTCGGGCGTGGGTTGGTGCACGGGGCTCGATGCGCGGGCCATCGCCGGATCAAGGGCAAAATCGGCGTTCATCGACGTGCGGATCAGGGGCTCAAGGTCACTGACCGGAGAGATCGGCACCACATGGGTGACCCGTGCCAGTGCATCGCCATGCAACATCCCCGGCGCCAGCATCCGCGCCACCAGATGCCCGCCGGCAGAATGACCCGCAAGCGTGATGGGACCGGACGTGTTCGCCGCAATATGCGTGATCGCCTGCGCAATCTGCTGGGTGATCCCGGCGATGCTGACCCGGGGCACGAGGTCATAGGACGGCATTGCAACCGACCACCCCCGCGCGTTGGCCCCCGTCGCAAAGGCGGACCAGTCGTGACGGTGAAACCTGAGCCAATAGCCCCCATGCACGAAAATCATGGTGCCCCGTGACGCGCCCTTGGGTTGGAACAGGTCATAGGCCGTCCGCTCGGTCGGCCCGTACCGGATGCCCAACCGCGCCCGGTCGCCAAGTGCATCCCGGTACGCCGCAGCCTCCGCTTGCCAACGTGGTGGAAAGCCTTCGGCACCTTCGATATAGGCCCCGTTGGCATAGGCGTCGTCGAGATCTGGCATGATTTTCCCGTGGCTTTGGAACTGGACAACCCTAGCGCTCGTTGGTTCACATGCGCCAGACCCGAAAAGGACATCCCATGCTTGATCAGACCACAGACCTCAAATCCATGCTTTCCGATCCGGCCCTGCTGGAAACCCGCGCCTATGTGAACGGCGCGTGGATCGATGGCAAGGACGGCACATTTGACGTGACGAATCCCGCGCGCGGCGACGTCATCGCGCAGGTCGCTGATCTGAGCCGAAGCCAGGTGGCCGACGCCATCGCCGGGGCAAAAGCCGCGCAGAAGGAATGGGCCAGCTGGACCGGCAAGGAACGCGCAGCCGTGCTGCGCCGCTGGTTCGACCTGATGATGGAAAACGTGGACGATCTCGGCACGATCCTGACCGCGGAACAGGGCAAACCACTGGCCGAAGCGAAGGGCGAGATCGGGTATGGCGCATCGTTCATTGAATTCTTCGCCGAAGAGGCCAAGCGCATCTATGGCGAAACGATCCCGGGCCACCAGCGCGACAAGCGCATCATGGTGATGAAACAGCCCATCGGCGTCGCGGCCTCGATCACGCCGTGGAACTTTCCCAACGCGATGATCACCCGCAAGGCCGCGCCTGCGCTGGCGGCAGGCTGTGGCTTTGTCGCGCGCCCGGCGGAACTTACGCCGCTGTCCGCGATTGCCTTGAGTGTGCTGGCCGAGCGGGCCGGGATGCCTGCCGGCATTTTCCAGGTCGTCACGACATCGAATGCGTCGGAGACGGGCAAGGAGTTCTGTGAGAACCCGGATGTGCGCAAGCTGACTTTTACCGGATCGACGCAGGTCGGGCGCATCCTGCTGAAACAGGCCGCCGATCAAGTGATGAAATGTTCGATGGAACTGGGCGGCAACGCGCCGTTCATCGTGTTTGACGATGCCGATCTGGACGCTGCCGTCGAGGGCGCGATGATGTGCAAGTTCCGCAATGCGGGGCAAACCTGTGTCTGCGCCAACCGCATTTACGTGCAAGCGGGTGTCTACGATGCCTTCGCCGCCAAGCTGAAGGACGCTGTCGAAGCGCTCAAGGTCGGCGACGGCTTTTCCGACGGCGTGACCACCGGGCCGCTCATTTCCGACAAGGCGGTAGAGAAGGTGCAGAACCATTTGACCGATGTGGTGGAGCATGGCGGCGCCGTGCTTACCGGTGGCGCGCCGCACGAACTGGGCGGCGGGTTCTTCCAGCCCACCATCGTGACCGGCGTGACGCAGGACATGACCGTAGCGCACGAAGAAACCTTTGGCCCCCTCGCCCCGCTGTTCAAATTCGATGACGTGGATCAGGTGATCGATATGGCCAATGACACGATCTTTGGCCTCGCCGCCTACTTCTACGCAGGCGATCTCAGCCGGGTCTACAAAGTGGCCGAGGCGCTGGAATACGGGATCGTGGGCGTGAACACGGGCATCATCTCGACCGAGGTCGCGCCCTTTGGCGGGGTCAAGCAATCAGGGCTGGGTCGCGAAGGATCCCATCACGGGATCGAGGAATTCCTCGAAATGAAATACGTGTGCATGAGCGTCTGACATCACCCGGGCCGCACGCGATCACAGCCTCGTGACTCGCGATTGCGGCCCTTGGGTGCGACGTTTGACCAAGACAGGAGCCACAAGATGTTAACCAGACGCCATTTTATCATCACGTCCACCGCGCTGTTCTCCGCGCCTCTTGCCGGGCCGGCACTGGCGCGTCCGATCAGTGACAGGTCCAAATGGTCCCGGTGGGACGCACAGGTCACGCCCGCGAATTTCGACCCAGCCACAACCAATCCATGGGGGGTGCACCGCCGCTTTTTGCCCCAGCGGGTTGAGGCCAATCCGGGGCTGACGCCGGGCGATATCCACGTCGACGCAGTGGCGCGCTATCTCTACCACATCGAACCCGAGGGCACGGCGATGCGCTACGGCGTGGCGATTGCGCGTGGCAATCTGTACGAACCCGGCACCTACACAATCCGTCGCAAGGCCAAGTGGCCGACGTGGACACCCACGCCTGCGATGATCGAACGGGACCCGGCCAGCTTTGCCCAACATGCCGACGGGATGGACGGCGGGCCGCGCAATCCGCTTGGGTCGCGGGCGCTCTACCTCTTTGTCGGCAATCGCGACACGTACCTGCGCATCCACGGCTCCCCCCAGCCCCGGTCCATCGGCGGGCGGGCAAGTTCGGGGTGCGTGCGGATGATCATGGCGCACATCAACATGCTCTATGAAAATGTCGACACGGGCGTCACGGCTGTTCTCTATCCAACCGAAGACAGCGTGACGGCGCGCAGTTAAGCGGCGGGCGCCGGGGCTTCGGCCTCGGGCTGGCGCGTGCAAATCGGCGCGCCAGACTTGGCCCGCAGGGGCAGGAACGTTGTTTCGACCGGGCCGACATGCCGATAGACAAGGCACCCGTCGACCGGATCAACGCGCACGGCCTTCAGGTCCTGATTGGGTCCGGCCAGGTCCACGATTTCTTCGGGCAGCGGGTTGATGAAATTACCGCCGGCCCCGCCGACGGTTTCATCACATGCCGCCAGCAGCACCGCCGCACATCCCAAGACTGTCGCCGTTCTGAACATCTGACATCCCCCATTCTATCCGGTGCCCCGCCCTACGCGCGGGTCTGTCACCCTTTTCTCCCTTATCAGAGTCCCGGTGCGATGTGGCAATACCGAACTGTGTGGGCCCGTTGACGGCACCGAACCCTTGAAGCAGGTTGCGCGCATGCTCAGTTTGACCGATCTCGAAACCGCCGCCCGCTTTGTCCATGACCGCATGGCGCCCACGCCGCAGCACCATTGGCCCCTCCTGAGCGCCGCCACCGGAGCCGAGGTGTGGGTCAAGCACGAAAATCACACGCCGACGGGCGCATTCAAGGTGCGCGGCGCGCTGACATTTATGGATTGGCTGGTCCGCACGCATCCCGATGTGCCCGGCATTTGCACCGCCACGCGGGGCAATCACGGACAGGGGCAGGCATGGGCCGCAACGGGCGCGGGTCTGCGGGCGCTTGTCTATGTGCCGCGCGGCAATTCGGTGGAAAAGAATGCGGCCATGCGCGCCTTTGGGGCAGAGCTGGTGGAGCATGGCGACGACTTCGACACCGCACGGATGGAAGCGTTCCGGGTGGCCGAGGAACAGGGGCTGTTCATCGTGCCGCCCTATCACCCGGAACTGGTGCGCGGCGTGGCAACCTATGCCTACGAGTTTTTCACGGCGCAGTCGGAGCTCGACACGGTCTATGTGCCGATTGGCTGCGGGTCGGGGATTTGCGGCACGATCATGGCCCGCGATGCTTTGGGGCTGCGGACCAAAGTGGTGGGCGTTGTGTCAGATCAGGCGCAAACCGCAAAACTGTCGGTCGAGGCCGGGCGTCTGGTCGAGACGAACTCTGCCAGCACGTTTGCCGACGGTATGGCCGTGCGGGTGCCGGTGCAGGAGGCGTTCGATATCTATGCGAAAGGTGCCGACCGGATCATCGCGGTCAGCGATGACGCGGTGGCGGACGCCATCCGCCTCTATTTCACAGCAACGCATAACGTGGCCGAAGGCGCGGGTGCTGCGCCGTTGGCCGGGTTGATGCAGGAACGCGATGCCATGGCGGGCAAACGTGTCGGTGTGATCCTGTGCGGTGGCAATATCGACACCGCCTGGATGCAACAGGTGCTCGCCGGTCAGACGCCGCAGGTCTAGAGCTCTTCGGGGCGCACGCCGATACCGGGCGTGACCTTGAGCCCTTCAGGCGGCAGTTCGCTGTCATAAACCACGAGGCCAAGCCCGTATTCCACCGCATCTTCGGCCGCCATGCGCAGCGCCTCTTCGTCGATGCTGGAGGGGCCGTCCTTGATCTCACCGGCCTTGACAACCTTGACTTCGAGCCAGCCCATTTCGGTGGCACCGCCCACCGCGATATCCTGCCCTTCGACAAAGGACGGGGCGTGGGCAAAAAGCATCAGCGCGTGCGGTGTTCCAGCGGGAAAGGGGATGTCCTCACTGATCCCTGCAATCGCCTCGGCAAAAAACATCAGCAACTTGTTGTCTTCGGACATGTCCCGTCTCCAATCCCTTGAACTATCATTTTGTTTTTCTGCGCCGATTATCCGCGCCCGCCCGGTCCGGGTCAACCACGTGACGCGTTTTGCAGGCCACAGTGCCGGTTTACATTTGATGCGCGACCTGAGAGACGCCGGGGCCTGGTGGCAGACCGGCCCTTCGGGGAGAGTTTTTCTTGCGAGATGAAGACAGGATCAGCGCAGATGACCGCAACGCTTGGCATTGATTTCGGAACGTCGAATTCGGCGGCGGGTTTCGTGCGGGACGGCGCGCCGCATCTGGTGGATATGGGCGACGGGGCAACGACACTGCCGACAGCGGTGTTTTTTGATTTTGACGCGCGGGTCATGCGGATGGGGCATCCGGCGCAGGCGGCGTTGCTCGACGGGGTCGAGGGGCGGTTCATGCGGGCGCTGAAACGAGTGCTAGGCACATCGCTGATGCATGAAAAACGGCAACTGCTGAATGAACGGGTGACCTTTGTGGACATCATCGCGCGGTTTCTGGCGCAGATGAAAGCGCGCGCAGAGGCCGAGGCCGGGCACGCGTTTAACCGGGTTCTGTCCGGGCGGCCGGTGGTGTTTCATGGCACGGACGATCCGCGCGAGGCGCAGGCGGAGGCGGATTTGCGGGCCTGTTATATCGCCGCGGGGTTCGGGGAGGTTGCGTTTTTGGCCGAGCCGGAAGCGGCGGCGATTGCGGCAGGGGCTACGGACGGCGCAACCGGTTTGATTGTCGATATCGGTGGCGGGACGTCGGATTTTTCGGTGTTCCGCGTGGCGGGTGGCGCGGTGCAGATCCTGGCCAATCATGGGGTCCGCATTGGCGGCACGGATTTCGACCGGGCCGTCAGCATCGCGCAGGTGATGCCGCAGTTCGGCCTCGGCACTGCGCTGCGCAATGCGATTGGGCCGGGTACTTTGCCAGCACCCAAGGGAGTGTTTCACGACCTGGCAACCTGGGAAAAGATCCCGTTCCTTTATTCAGCGCGCACATTGCGGGACGCCAAGACCATGGCGCAGCAAGCGGAAGATGCGGCGCGGTTTGAACGGTTGGTCACCGTGCTGGAACACGAGCTGGGCCATGACGTTGCCTTTGCCGTCGAAGCGGGGAAAATCGCCGCAAACGGGAATGCGGCAGGGGCACAGATTGACCTGCGCCAGGTCGAGCGCGATTTGACCGTTCCAACGGACGCGGTGACGCTACGCCAGGTGCTGGAGCCGTTTGGGGACACCTTGCATCAGGGGCTGCGCGACACCTTTGCCCACGCCAATTGCACAGCAGGTGACATTGATCAGGTGATCTATGTTGGCGGCTCGAGCCTGATGACATTGGTCACAGATGTCGTGCGCGCCACCTGCCCCAACGCGCAACACAGCTTTGCCGACGTGTTCACAGCGGTGGCCGATGGGTTGGCGATTGCGGCCAGCCGCAGGACCTGAGTGTTGCGTGGGCATGAAAAACCCCCGCGCAGGGGGGAGGATGCGCGGGGGTGGGTCAGGCGTGTCACAGCCTGACAGGTCGTCGAAACATCGCTCCGGATACCTAATGGATCATCCGCCACCGGGCGCGTCGAAATCCGTGATTTCAGGCCGCGTCGGGTGGTCCAGATGTTTCGGCGCGTGCTCCGGATCAGTTCACGGCCTTGGCGTCGACCACGTCCGTTTCGATGGCCTTTTGGCTGGCAATCTCGATCCGCCGCGGCTTGAGCGCCTCTGGCACTTCGCGCACAAGATCAATGTGCAACATGCCGTCCACATGGGACGCACCGGTCACGACCACATGGTCGGCCAGGTGGAAGCGGCGTTCAAACGCGCGTGTGGCAATGCCGCGATGCAGGTAGGATTTGCTGTCCTCGTCTGCCTTCTTGGCAGAGACAATCAGCGCCTTTTCCTTGACCTCGACGTTGAGATCGGCATCTGAAAAGCCGGCAACGGCGACCGAAATCCGGTACGCGTCGTCATCTGTCTTTTCAATGTTGTAAGGGGGGTAGCTGTTGGAGTTGTTGTCCGTCGACAGGACCCGGTCCATCAGGTCCGCGATCTGGTCGAAACCAACAGTTGCGCGGTAAAGCGGTGCAAAGTCGTATGTACGCATGTCATCCTCATCTTTGAGCGATTAACGGCGAACCTTCCGCAGTGGACAGGCCCGCAGGTTGCTATGGTCGGACCCCGTCTTGGGCATCCGATGAAGTAGATGTGGTGAGGATTTCCGGCCGTTCAAGACCCTTTTCAGGGGCGTACGAATTTTGCCCCGAGGCCGCTGCGATTGCTGCCGCCACCCACGGTGATGCGGCGCGCATTGGCAGTGGGCGGCGCAATCTGCAGGCGCAATTGCCGTTTCAGCTCTGTAACACGGTCGGGCAGGACCATGCCCACGGACCGTTTCTGTCCCTCGACCGAGATCATGCCGGAGATCACGGCCATGATGCGCCCGCGCCCGTTCAGATGCGAGAAAACCGGCGCGCCCGAGGATCCGAAGGTGACATCACAATCAAAGATCATCGCATCCCCCTGGCGGGCCAGCATCTGGCATTGCTTCTGACGGGATTGCGCATTCGCACGGCCCTTGCCGTACGAAACAACACTGACCGATCCGGGCCGGATGCGGTCGGCATGTACGTAAAACGGCGGCACCTCATGAGTGGCAATCGGATCGGCCAGCCGGATCAGGCCAACGTCATAGGCGACATTTTCCGCCGACAGCGGCGCGGTGGGCTGAAACCTCTCATGCGCGGCGGCATCGCGCGCGGACCGGCTGGCCACCGCACGCCCGTCCCGCAGACCAGCGTGGAACCGGATATTGTCCGTCGGCCAAAGCTGATCGGTGCCGGGCCTGTAGAGGCAATGCGCCGCCGTCAGAACAAGGTCCGGCGCAATCAGCGTGCCGGAGCAGAACGCGCCCCGACCAAAATCAATGCGTCCCACGGCCTTCCAGCTGGCCGCCGAATATTCGGTATCAAGCGTGCGCAGGTCAGTTGTCTGCGCGGCTGCCGTCCCGGCAAGGCCGAGGAAAAGGGCTGTGATCAAACGTTTCATGGTTTGACGAACTTTGCGCCGGTGTCGTTGCGGGGCGCACCCACACGCACATTGCCCGTTTCGGATTGGGCCACCAGCTCCGCTTGCAACTGCGCCAGTGGCGCGCCCAGCGATGTGCCAAGTGACACCGCCTGCCCTTCGACCTCGGCTTTGGCCGATACCACGGACACGATGTGCACCGCACTCCCGTCGATCACAAAGATCGGGGCACCCGAACTGCCAAACTCGACCGAGCAGGAGGTAACCAACACGCCGTCCTGCTGTCCGATCACCCGGCAGAAATCCTGAAGCGACGGCGCTTCGGCCCGGCCCTTGCCGTAACTGACCAGCGCCACATGCGCGCCGCGCCGCGGGCGGGTGGCGGTGGTGAATGGCTTGATCCGGCCATCCCGGATCGGATGATCCAACCGCAGAAGCGCGAGGTCAAAGCGCATCTGCGCAGCCCGTGTCTGTTCTTTGCGGTCATAGTCGGGGTGGACAACGGCCTGTTTCACCGTGCGGTATGCCGAGGCGCGCCCGTCCCGCCATCCGGCAAGAAACTCAATCTGGTCCGCATCGATGCGCGCGCCGGTCTGCTTGTCGAAAAGGCAATGCGCAGCGGTCAGCACCATGTCGTCGGCAATCAGCGCGCCGGTGCAAAATCCTGTGTCGCCAAGGTTGAGCCGCCCGACCGCTTCCCAGTCACGGGCGTCCACACCGGACGCCAAGCGCTTCAATTTGCTGTCCTGGGCGAATGCGGTTGACGTGACAACCAGTGCCATAAGCGAAAGGGCCATCCATCGCCGCATCGTCAAACCATCCCCAAAACAAAACTATACCCGAACGGCGTAACGGCGAATGGCGGCAAAAATAGGGCAACCGGCAAATTTATCGCAAAATGGGTACATCCGACGGGGCACGATCCAGCGCAGGGGGGCGCGGCCCGCCCGTGGCCCAGTCCAGCAACTCCACCGTGTGCACGACCGGAATACCGGCGGCAGACCCGATCTGCATCATGCAGCCAATATTGCCTGCGGCGATGATATCCGGGTTGGTCGCCTCAAGCGTGCGCACCTTGCGTTCCTTCAGCTGCGCGGAAATCTCCGGCTGCATCAGGTTGTAGGTCCCCGCCGAGCCACAGCACAGGTGACTGTCCGCAGGTTCCACCACGCGAAAGCCCGCCCGTTTCAACAGGTCCTTGGGAAAGGTCTTGATCTGCTGCCCGTGTTGCAGCGAGCAGGCCGCGTGATAGGCGATGGTCAGGTCCTGCGGCGCGCCCTCGGGCAGCTCCAGCTGCATCAAAACCTCGCTCACATCCATCGCAATGTCCGACACGCGCGCGGCATCCGCGGCCAGCGGGTCATTGCGGAACATGTGCCCGTAATCCTTCACCGTCGTGCCACAACCGGACGTGTTGATGACAATCGCATCCAGGCCCTGACCGTCCATCTCTTTGGTCCAGGCGCGGATGTTCTTGGCCGCCGTCCCGTGGCTTTCCGCCGTCTTGCCCATGTGATGGGTCAGCGCACCGCAACAGCCCGCGCCTTCGGCCACCACGACCTCACAGCCCAGGCGCGTGAGCAGACGGATCGTGGCATCGTTGATATCCGTGTTCAGCGCCTTTTGCGCACAGCCCGTCATCAACGCCACCCGCTTCTTCGTCGGCGCGACGGCGGCAAAGCTCTGTGGATCGTCATTGCGGCTGACGGGCGGAATGTGCTTTGGCGCCATGTCCAGCATTGCGCGCAACCGTGCATCCGGGATCAGCGGTGCAAACGGACGCCCGATCTTGGCCAGCAGAAGCGCCACCCGGAACCGCATCGGATAGGGCAGGATGCGCGCCAACACCCACCGCAAGGCCCGGTCGGTAAAGGGCCGTTGGTACCGATCCTCGATATACTCCCGCGCGTGATCCACCAGATGCATATAGTGCACGCCCGACGGGCAGGTGGTCATGCAGGCAAGACAGGACAGGCAGCGGTCAATATGTTTGACCACTTTTTCATCCGGTTCCCGGTCGTTCTCCAGCATGTCCTTGATCAGGTAAATCCGCCCCCGCGGACTGTCGAGCTCATCGCCCAGCACCTGATAGGTCGGGCAGGTCGCCGTACAAAACCCGCAATGCACGCAATTGCGCAGGATCTCATTGGAGCGGGCAACCTGCGGATCGGCAAGCTGTGCGTCGGAAAAGGTTGTTTGCATGTCAGGCTGCCATCCGTCCGGGGTTGAGAATACCGCGCGGGTCGAACCGCGCCCGCAACTGCGCGGTGAGCGCCGCCACCGGCGCAGGCTCGGGCTGGAACATGGGCACCGTACCGCGCAACGCGGCGGGCCCCTTGATCAAGGTCGCATGCCCACCCAGCGTGGCCGCCTGCGCCTGCAGGCTATGGTGCAACGGTTGCGACGCACTGTGACCCACCCACACAAGGCCACCGGCCCAATCCATCATGCTCTGTGCCCCGTCCGGCAGGGCGGCAATCACCGCTGGCCCGTCGCTGGGCTTGACCGATACGCGCCACACCGCCTCCGCGTTGTGCAAGGGCTTACCATCCCGCACCCGCGTCCAATCGGCATCGGCAACGACGTCAACGGACCCGAACGGACCCAACACCTCGGTCAGTGCAGCCGCCCGGTACGTTACCGAGCTGTCGAACCCTTCCACCCGCAGCCAGACGTCCCCGCCAATCCACGCGGCCCCCGACACCTCATAAGGAGAGCCGAGTGCAGCACTCATCGCCCGCACCGCAGCCTCCGGCGCAAGCTCACGCAGAACGAGCGTCGTGGTGGTCTCGACGGCGGGCAGCACCTTGAGGCTGACTTCCGTCAACACGCCCAGCGTGCCATGCGATCCGGCCATCAATTTCACCAGATCATACCCGGTGACGTTCTTCATCACCCGGCCACCGTTCTTGATCACCTGACCCGCACCATCCACAAAGCGCACCCCAAGCGCGAAATCCCGCGCGGCACCGGCCTGAATGCGGCGCGGCCCGCTGGCATTGGTGGCCACAACCCCGCCAATCGTCGACGCACCGGTTGTGCCCAACAGGCCCGTCAAATCCGACGGCTCAAAGGCCAACCGCTGGTTTTCCGCCGCCAGCGTCTCTTCGATCTCCGACACCGGGGTGCCCGCCTGCGCCACGATGGTCAAAGCGCCGGGCTCATAAAGCGTCACACCGCGCAACCCCGACACATCCAGAACGTCGGCACCGTCCGGCGCCATATGCCGCGTCCCACCCCCCTTGATCGCCAACGGCCCGGCAGCCGACCGCACCGCTTCGGCAACATCCGCCTCTGTCGTGATCTGATCCATCTTCATCTCGCCTTATAAACTCCGGGGGTGAGCGCGTCCGCGCGAGGGGGCAGCGCCCCCTTACTCCGCCGCCAGGGCCGCACCACGCCGCGGCTCCGACACATCCAGCGGGAACACCTTCGCCGGGTTCAGCAACCAACTCGGATCGAACACATCCTTCACCGCCATCTGCGCCTCCAGATCCGCTGGCGCATATTGATGGCTCATCAGATCCCGCTTTTCGATGCCGACACCATGTTCCCCGGTCAGGCACCCGCCCACCTCGACACAGAGCTTCAGCACCTCCGCCCCAAACGCTTCGCAGGTCTCCAGATCACCGGGCTTGTTCGCGTCATAGCAAATCAGCGGATGCATGTTGCCGTCGCCCGCATGGAACACATTGCCCACCGGCAATCCGTATTCCTGCGACATCTCCCCGATCCGCCGCAAGACATAAGGCAGCTCGGAGACCGGGATCGTGCCGTCGAGGCACATATAGTCACTGACACGCCCAATCGCGGAAAATGCGGCCTTGCGTCCGGCCCAGATCCGCGCGCTTTCCTCGGGCGATGCACTCTCGCGCAGAGCCACAGGATTGTGCCGCTCCGCAATGGCCGTGATCAACGCAAGCTGCGCATCAATCTCGGCATCCGACCCTTCCACCTCGACAATCAAAAGGGCCTCGCACAACGGATAATCCGCCTTCGCAAAATCCTCACAGACCTCGATCAACATCCGGTCCATGAACTCAATCGCGACCGGCAGCACACCCGCCTTGATGATATCCGCCACGCAGGCGCCCGCAATTTCCGCACTGTCAAAGCCCATCAGCACAGGGCGCGCACCTTCGGGCTTGTGCAGAATGCGCAACGTCGCTTCGGTCACCACACCCAGCTGCCCTTCGGACCCACAGATCACACCCAGCAGATCCAAACCCGCCGCGTCCAGATGCGCGCCCCCCAACTCAACAACGGTGCCGTCCATCTGGACGAGGGTCACGCCCATAAGGTTGTTCGTGGTCACACCGTATTTCAGACAATGCGCCCCGCCGGAATTCATCGCGATATTGCCCGCGATGGCACAGGCCAGCTGGCTCGACGGGTCGGGCGCATAGAAAAACCCATCCGCCTCGACCGCGCCCGTCACACTCAGGTTGGTCCGCCCCGTCTGCACCCGCACGAACCGGTTGTCATAATTTGTTTCAAGCACGGCATTCATCCGCGCCACGCCCAGGATCACGCAATCCGCCGTCGGCAACGCGCCGCCCGCCAGCGACGTACCCGACCCGCGCGGCACCACCGGCACCCCCTCGTCGTGACACACACGCAGGACATCCGACACCTCTGCCGTGGTCGCGGGCAACACGGCCACCATCGGCGGACACCGATACGCCGTCAGCGCATCACACTCATAGGCGCGCGTTTCCGCGGGATCATCGATGACCGCATCGGCGGGCAGAACCTCGCGCAGCCGGGACACGACCCGCGCCTTGCGTGCAAGAACCTGAGGATCCGGTGTTGGCATTTCCATGGGGGCATCTCCTCGTATTGGTAAAAAGATATTACCAATTTTGCCGGGATGCAATCCGATTCCTCAAAGTGTATGCATCGCCCCATGACGTGGCTCGAACGACTGGTACTCTTTACACCCTTGGACGGCGCGGCTCTGGGCCTGCTTGTGCTCGGTTGGCTCGCGATTGGCTGGCGGATCGAACATCCCGCCGCCAAACACCCTTCAACCTCGCAGATCATGGCAGGCTACCGGCGCGAATGGATGCAGCAGATGATCGACCGCGACCCTCGCATCTTTGACGCGCAGATCGTCAGCAGCTTGCGCCAGGGCACGGCCTTCTTCGCCTCAACTGCCGTCATTGCAATCGGCGGAACGCTGGCGGTGATGGGCAACGCCGAACGGCTCACCGGCATCGCGAATGATCTGGTGCTGATGGACGCGCCAACCTTCGTTTGGGAGGTCAAGCTGGTGGTGCTTGCCCTGTTCCTGACCAACGCATTCCTGAAATTCGTCTGGGCCAACCGCCTCTTCGGCTATGCTGCCGTTGTCATGGCCGCAGTGCCAAACGACATCACACATCCCGATTGCACCATCCGCGCGGCCCAGGCGGCCGAGATCAACATCGCCGCCGCCCGGTCCTTCAACCGCGGCCTGCGCGCCGTCTATTTCGGCCTCGCCTGCGCGGCATGGCTGGCCGGTCCCTGGGCGCTGATCTTTGCCACGCTCTTCACCCTCGCGGTGATCTGGCGCCGAGAATTTGCATCCAATTCGCGCAACATCCTGCTCGGCACGAAACCGTGAGGCGACAGCGCGCGCCACACGCACTAGGCTGCGCACCATGAAATACCTGATCCCCCTGTTGCTGCTCGCCAGCCCCGCCTTCGCCGAAGATCCCGTGATCGAAAATGTCGACATCCGGAAAACCGGCACCGACACCTACCGCTTCTCGGTCACGATCAGCCATCCCGACACCGGCTGGGACCACTACGCCGACGGCTGGCGCGTGCTGGATATGGACGGCAACGAACTGGGCCTGCGCGTCCTGTACCATCCCCATGTCAACGAACAGCCCTTCACCCGCAGCCTCGATGGCGTCCAGATCCCCGAGGGCACAACGCAAGTGCAGATCCAGGCCCGCGACCTGCCCGCAGGCTGGAACGACGGCACCACCATCGTCACCCTGCCGGACGGCTGACCCATTCTTCTGGCCGAAAATACCACGGGGGAGGGCCAGAGGCCCGGGGGCAGAGGCCCGGGGGCAGAGCCCCCTAAAACATCGCGTCGCCGCAAGGCGGCCTTTGGATCACGTCCGGTGATACGGCCCACCGGACAGGATCGATGCGGCTCGGTAAAGCTGCTCGGTCACCATCACCCGCACCAGCATATGCGGCCACACCATCGCACCGAATGACAAAAGGTGGTCCGCCTCCGCGCGCAGCCCGGCGTCAATCCCGTCTGCCCCCCCGATAACCAGGGCAAGATCGCGGCACCCCGTGTCGCGCCAGCGTCCCAGCCGTGCGGCAAAGGCGGGCGAGGTCTCGACCGTCCCCCGCTCGTCGAGACAACAGACCACAGCTCCCGTTGGCAACGCGCGGCGCAACAACGCCGCCTCTGCGGCCATACCGCCGCCCTTGCGGTCCTCAACCTCAACGATTGTGGCCGGCCCAAGGCCAAGCGCCCGGCCCGTCCGGTCGAACCGCTTGAGATAATCGGAAATCAAATCTGCCTCCGGGCCACCCCGCAGGCGGCCCACCGCGCAGATTGTAATGCGCATCGGACGTGCGTCAGTTGGTCGTGGTCAGCTCAGGCTGCCACATCTTTTCCAACTGGTAGAACTCGCGCACTTCGGGGCGAAACACATGGACGATCACATCGCCCGTGTCGATCAGCACCCAATCGCCCGTGTCCTTGCCTTCCATCCGGACACTGCGCCCGAACCCGGACTTGATCCGCTCGGCCAGCTTTTCCGATATCGCGGCCACCTGCCGGGAGGACCGCCCGGAACAGATCACCATGTAATCGCCAAACGCCGTCTTGCCGCGCAGATCAATCTGCACGACATCTTCGGCCTTGTCGTCTGAAAGGGATGACAGCACAGCCGCGAGAAGCGCCTCGCTGGTGCCCTGATCCTGGGCCTGGCTGTTGGATGCGGCACTCATTGCCGCGGCTCCGTCAGCGGTCTGAACCGCTTGTGCAGAGATTGACAGGACATTGTCCTCCTTGAGACATCGCGCCGCTTGCCCCGGCGCAGGGACACCTAAGTGTAGCAACGCCGGGGTGACATTTCAATGAAGGGTGCTCACGGACACATCGGCATATCGTCAAATGTCGCCGTCTCGAGCGCTTCTGCCAGCGGCGCGTCCCGCAAAAGCGGCAGAAACGCGCCGTCTGCCTCAAGCCGGATGCCCACCGAAACGGTCGCATCCGCAGGCACACGCGGCGCCCTCAGACACGGCTCCAGATCCACCCCAAGGCTGCCATCCGTCCCGTCGGGATCCGCGGTCTCCCACACGGCAATCTCGGCCTGCAATGCCCGCAATGCCGCATGTGAGGCCGGGGCGATCTGCAGCACGTCACCCACCTGCTCGATCGGGAATTGCCCCGCTTTGACCGTGCCGTCCCGAAACTGTGCGCTCAGGGCCAGCGTGCCCGCCTCGGGCAGCAACCCGAGACTGTCCGGCACCTCAACCTGCAATGCAATATCCGCAGGGTCCGCCGTCAGCGGATCGACCTCCGACAATTTCAGGACCGTGCCCGGCACCACTGTGCTGCACGCCCCCAGAAGAATGGTTGCCGCCAAAAGTACATCTTTCATGATTTTCCCTCTTTCAGATGATTCTTTATTGTTTTACAGTAAATTTATAAAACAAGAGATGGAAAGAGTAAAAATGGCAGAAGATCGTATTTCCCGGCGTGCCCGCATCCTAGCCGTCGCAACGACCGTTTTGATGATCCTTGTCCCGATCACCGCCCTGATCGCGCTCGGCACGGGCAGTATCGACGCCGACACGCTGCGCGCGACCTATGGGGTGACAACCCTGCCGGACGACATCGGCACGGGTCCGACCTTCGTGTGGATCACGGTCGAAGCGGTGCGGATGGCGCTGTTTCTCTGGCTGCTCTGGCTGGTGCGCAGCTGGCTGCGTGCCTGCGCCAGTGGACAGGTCTTCGCCGGGCACACGGCCCGTCAGGTGCAGCGCATCGGCGCGGGCCTGCTTGCGCTGGCCGCGGCGCATATCGTTGGCAACACGATCATAATTGCGGCCCTCACCTGGAACAATCCGCCCGGCGAACGGTCGCTTGCCATCGGTTTCGGCAGCGCCGATTGCCTGATGCTGCTCGCGGCGGGGCTCATGACCCTCTTTGGCTGGATTCACGCCGAAGCGGCACGCCTGTCCGCAGAAAACGAGGGCTTCGTATGAGCGTGGAGATCATTGTGCGCCTCGACGTCATGATGGCGCGGCGCAAGATTCGCGGGCGCGATCTTGCCGCGCAGATCGGTATCACCGAACAGAACCTCAGCCTGCTGAAATCCGGCAAGGTCAAGGGCGTGCGGTTCGAAACGCTCGCCCGGCTGTGTGACGCACTGGAGTGCCAGCCGGGCGATCTATTGGAGGCGGTGCCGCCGGACTAGGGCGGCTTACCAGCCTTCTTCGGTCACGATGCGGTCTTCGTCCGCACCAAGCGCCTTGAGCCCGTCGCGCACCGTATCGACAAACGCCTGCGGCCCGCAGATGTAAAAGGTCTGGTCAAAATTCCGGATCTTGTCCCTGAGATAGGAGTGATCCACCTGACCATGATCGCACCCGTCCGCCTTTTCCTCGGACAGGATGAAATCAACCGGCAGGTCCATCTCTGCCCACTCATCGCGCAGGATGATGTCGCGCGCCGCATCATTGGCAAAGATCAGGTGACATCCCCCAAGGTCTGCGCGCCGCGCCCGGTCGCGCAGCAGCGGGATGAACGGCGTGATGCCCGCACCTGCGGCAATGAACGTGCCCGGACCCTGATCCGTGATGGCCCCGAACGGCCCGTCCAGCATCACTTCGTCCCCGGGCTTCAGGTCATCCATCCGGTCAGTCACGCCGTCGCGCTCTTCGTAGATCTTGATGATGAATTCGACACGGTCGTCACCGGGCAGCGAGGTGAAAGTGAACGGTCGCCCAGCTTCGCGCCAACCCTTCTTGTCAATGCTCAGCTCCGCCGCCTGACCCGGTTCGAAATCCAGGTTCGCGGGGGCGTCAAAGATGTAACGGTTGGTGTCATGCGTCACCGGCTCGACGGCACGCAGGGTCAGTGTACGGGTCATGATGTCTCTCCTTTTACAGGATCAACCGCCCGAGGCACCGTCCGGTTCCACATCGCCCAGCATCCGCACCTCGCGCTGCGGGAACGGGATCGAAATGCCGTTCTCCTGGAACGCGTCCCACAGGGCCAGATAGACATTGCCCCGGATATTGGTCAGACCCCCCGTCGGGTCCGTGATCCAGAACCGCAGGATGTAATCCACCGAACTGTCACCGAACCCCACGATGTGACAGACCGGCGGGCGGCTCGACAGCACACGCTCCACACCTTTTGACGCCTCAATCGCCAACGCCCGCACCCGGTGCGGATCGCAGGAATAAGACGTCCCGAAATAGATATCGAGGCGCACAAAATCGTTGGAATGGGACCAGTTCACGACCTGCCCGGTGATCAGGTCCTCGTTCGGGATCAGGTATTCCTTCCCGTCCCGCGTGACCACCGACGCATAGCGCGCGCCCAGCGTCTGGATCCAGCCAAAGGTCTCGCCCAGACTGATCACGTCCCCCGGCTTGATCGACTTGTCGAGCAGGATGATCACCCCGGACACAAGGTTCGACACCACCTTTTGCAGACCAAAGCCAAGGCCCACGCCAATCGCACCGGACAGCACCGCAAGCCCGGTCAGATCAATGCCAAGCGCGCGGACACCCGCAAAGAACGCAAAGGCATAGAATACGATCTGGACCACCTTGACGATCAGCACCCGCATCGACGGTGAGATGTCTTCGTTCGCCTGCACCCGGCTGGACGTTGTGTTGGTCAGGAACCGCGCCAGCGCCACCAGGATGCCGATCACCACAACGCCCTGCACCACCAGCAGCAGCGACAGGCGGAACTCGCCAATGCTGAGCGCGGCAGCGTCCAGGATCTGCGCCGTCTCCTCGACAATCCCCAGCACGTAGAGCGTGACGTATATCCACGCGCCATACCGCACCATCCGCCGCAGGAACGGCGACCGGATCAACCGGGTGGCAAACACCACCAACAGCCATGCCGTGGCCAAAGTCGCGATCAGCCCCAGCACATAGGACCGCGAGGGCCACGTGACCTCGCGCATCACCAGCACCAGCACCCAGATCAGCAGAACAAAGAAGATCGCCCGCAGCCGTTGATGCACAACGACCAACACCCGCATCCGCCATTTCGGCCAGCCTTCGCGGCTGGCCATCCAGTTGCGGATGCGCGGCCCAAGCACAGCCCGCGCCAGATGCGCGACAATGAAAAGGCCGAGCACCATGAGGAACTGATACCCGACCCACGGGCGCAGCATCGACTGCAACGCCGCCTCACCTTCGGCCAGCAACATCTGCCCGACCGAAACCAGCGTTTCCGCCAGGTCCATCTCACCCGCCGCCCCGCCAAGCGCTGCCGCTTCGGCAGCAGAATTCAGCGCATCCGCGACGCCATTCGAGGTTCCTGTATCGTCTGTGTGGTTGGCCATCTGCTCTCCGTGTGTGGCCAAGCATGCACCGTGCAGCGCCTGTGATCAATCGGTGCGCGTTGCTTGATTGGCCGGTGGAATCCCTTTAACAGCATGCGCATGACACGCCTGTTCGACATGGATGACCGCGCACGGCTGCGCGAACGCTTTTTCGGGGCGACGCACACGGTGCTGGCGCGCCTATAAGGCGGCGCTTCCGTCATCCATCTTCGAACACAGCCAATCCAAGGGAGAGGACCACAATGTCCCCCAAGACGCTCTATGACAAAATCTGGGATGCCCATGTCGCGCACGAGGCCGACGATGGCACCTGCCTGCTCTATATTGACCGCCATCTCGTGCACGAGGTGACCAGCCCGCAGGCCTTCGAAGGGCTGCGCATGGCGGGCCGTCCTGTCCGCGCGCCCGAAAAGACTATCGCTGTGCCGGACCACAACGTGCCGACAACAGCAGGGCGCGAAGACCCCAAGAACATGACCGAAGACAGCGCCATTCAGGTCGCCGCCCTCGACAAGAACGCCAAGGATTTCGGCATCCACTACTACCCCGTGTCCGACGTCCGTCAGGGCATCGTGCACATCGTGGGCCCGGAACAGGGCTGGACCCTGCCCGGCATGACCGTCGTCTGCGGTGACAGCCACACCGCGACCCACGGCGCATTCGGCGCACTGGCCCACGGTATCGGCACATCCGAGGTCGAACACGTGCTGGCCACGCAGACGCTGATCCAGAAGAAATCCAAGAACATGAAGGTCGAGATTACGGGCAAGCTGCGCCCCGGCGTCACGGCCAAGGACATCACCCTGTCCGTGATCGGTGAGACCGGCACGGCAGGCGGCACGGGCTATGTCATCGAATACTGCGGCGAAGCGATCCGCGATCTGTCCATGGAAGGGCGCATGACCGTCTGCAACATGGCGATCGAAGGCGGCGCACGCGCTGGCCTCATTGCGCCGGACGAAAAGACCTTTGAGTATGTCAAAGGCCGCCCCCATGCCCCCAAAGGCGCGCAGTTCGAAGCGGCCCTTGCGTGGTGGAAAACGCTCTACTCCGATGACGATGCGCATTGGGACAAGGTTATCACGATCAAGGGCGAAGACATCGCACCGGTTGTGACATGGGGCACCTCGCCCGAGGATGTGCTGCCCATCACCGCTAACGTGCCCAGCGCCGACGATTTCGAAGGTGGCAAGGTGGGTGCTGCCCAGCGCTCGCTCGACTATATGGGTCTGACCCCCGGCACGCCGCTGTCGGACATCGAGATTGACACCGTATTCATCGGGTCCTGCACCAATGGCCGGATTGAGGACCTGCGCGCCGCCGCCGAGATCCTCCGCGGCAAGAAGATCAAGGTAAAGCGCGCAATGGTCGTTCCCGGCTCGGGCCTCGTTCGCGCGCAGGCCGAGGAAGAGGGGCTGGCAGATGTGTTCAAGGATGCAGGCTTTGAATGGCGGCTCGCGGGCTGTTCCATGTGCCTTGCCATGAACCCCGATCAGCTGGCCGAAGATGAACGCTGTGCCTCAACCTCGAACCGCAACTTCGAAGGACGTCAGGGCTACAAGGGGCGCACGCACCTCGTGTCGCCGGGCATGGCAGCGGCTGCGGCGATCACCGGCAAACTCACCGACGTGCGGGAGTTGATGTGACGGTTTTAACCGTTTCTTCACCCGTTGCCGGAGCGGCGGTGTACAACCTGTGCACACTCGGTGCACAGCCTGTGCACCCGCCACGCCGAGCCTCGGACCACAAGATATAGGCGGGCGTGCGCCTGCCGCCTTTCAAGGAAAAGGTTAAGTTATGGACAAGTTCGAAACACTCACCGGGATCGCGGCCCCCATGCCGCTCGTGAATATCGACACCGATATGATCATCCCCAAGCAGTTCCTGAAGACGATCAAACGCTCGGGCCTTGGCGCCAATCTCTTTGACGAGATGCGCTTTGACCGGCAGGGCAACGAAATCCCCGATTTCGTGCTCAATCAGGACGCCTATCGCAGCGCTGAAATCCTCGTGGCCGGGGACAACTTTGGCTGCGGCTCGTCGCGCGAACACGCGCCATGGGCCATCAAGGACTTTGGCATCCGCTGCGTGATTTCCACCAGCTTTGCCGACATCTTCTATAACAACTGCTTCAAGAACGGCATCCTGCCCATCGCCCTGCCCGCCGAAGCGGTTGAGGTGTTGATGAAGGACGCGGAAAAAGGCGCAAATGCCCGCATGACCGTTGATCTGGAGAACCAGACCGTGACCACATCCGACGGCGAAAGCTTTGCATTCGAAGTGGACGCGTTCAAAAAGCGCTGCCTGCTTGAGGGGTTGGACGACATCGGCCTGACCATGGAAAAGGCCGCCAGCATCGACACATACGAAGCACAGGCCGCACAGGCGCGGCCTTGGGTCTAAGCGCCGGTTAACATCTTTGTGGTCAACCTGAGGTGCTCAGGTATGGCCCTGCAAAGCCCGGGACACAACATCTTGGGCTTTGCCAAAATCCCGCCTCAGAAATGATGCACAAACGCACCACACGTTCCCTCAAAATGTCCGACCGTTAACGTCCTATTAACCACGGGACTTGTGACATCGGGTCAATCAAGGCAGAAATGGGGCAACAATGAGGCACCCGCCTGACCCGGTGGGATCAAGTTGGAACAAGCCGCGGCAACGTATCGTGGTTGGCCAGTTTGAAGGGATCGAGACGTGATCGCACGCATGACGAGCGCTTTGGCGCGCGCTATTTTGGTAGCGCTTCTTATCGCAACACCGGCTTTGGTGGTGCCAGACGTGTCCGCGGACACGTCCCAGATCACTGTGCTTATCGCACTGATCGCGGCCATACTGACGTTCATCGAATACAACGCGGCAAGCCCCAGTATCGTGGAATTCCGCGACGCAGCGCCGTTCAACCGACTGCGTTTTGTCGCGCTTCTGGTGACGGTCCTGTCGCTCAGCTTCATCATGAAGGGCAAGGTGGACGCCACCCCACTGACACAGGCGCTGACCTCCATCGGCACCATCGTCGGCAACAGCATCGACTTCCCCTACAGCCCGGTGCGCATGGTCGTATTGATGCTGCCCGAAACCGCCGAGCAAGAGGTCGTGCAATCGGTGCGCACAGCGGCGGGCATGGCCTATTTCACGTCGCTTTGCGCGATGACGGGCTTTCTGTTTCTGGTGCGCATCCTCGGATGGCCGATGCGCCACGGCGCGTTCAATGTGTGGGTCAACATGCCCCTCTTTGACCCCACCGCGGGCGGCGACGTGCTGCACCGTTTGCACCGCGACGCACGGATCAACATCGCATTGGGCTTCCTGCTGCCCTTCATGATCCCGGCTGTGGTCAAGGCGGCAGCGGACCTGCTAAACCCGATCACGCTCGACAACCCGCAAACGCTGATCTGGACAATGACCGCATGGGCCTTCCTTCCCGCCAGCATGATCATGCGCGGCATCGCGATGCACCGCATCGGCGAGATGATCCGCGAACAACGCGAGCGCGCTTACGCCAATGTCGACGGGGGATTGCAGGCGGTCTGATCGCCCTGTTCCTGACCGTTGCCCAGGGGGCTGCGGCAGACACCTACCGCTTTGCGACGTATAACACCGAATTGTCGCGCAAGGGTCCGGGGCTTTTGCTCCGGGATCTTGCCCGCGGCGAAGATCCGCAGATCAAGGCCGTTCTGGATGTGATCTCCTTTGGCGATGCCGATGTGATCGCCCTGCAGGGCATCGACTATGACCTGACCGGAGAGGCGCTCAACCGGTTGGCTGAGGCCGCAGGGTATCCGCATGCGTTTGCCTTGCGCCCCAACACCGGAATGGCCACCGGCCTCGACATGGACGGCGACGGGCGCCGCGGCGGGCCGCGGGATGCTCAGGGCTATGGCCGCTTCACCGGGCAAGGCGGCATGGCGGTCCTGTCGCGCTTTCCGATCCTTGCGGACGCGGTCCAGGACCTGTCCCCCCTCCTGTGGGAAGACGTGCCGGGTGCGTTGCTGCCGGACGTGGGCGGTGCGCCCTTTCCCAGTGCCGAGGCCCGCGCCGCACAACGGCTGTCGACAACCGGCCACTGGGTCGTGCCGATTGCATTTCCCGAAGGCCGCATGGACCTGCTGACCTTCCACGCGACGCCGCCCGTGTTCGATGGTCCAGAGGATCGCAATGGCCGCCGCAACCACGACGAAATCCGCCTGTGGCAACTGCTGTTGGACGGCGCGGTGGGCACGCCGCCCCCCGGCCCGTTCGTGATTGCAGGCGACGCCAATCTCGCCCCCGAAGGTGGCCAAGGGCTGCATATCGCGATCCGGACCCTGCTGGCGGATCCACGGCTCCAGGACCCCGCCCCACAAAGCCACAGGGGCAATGCCACCGTGGATTGGACCGACCCGGTGCCCGGCGACCTGCGGGTCAGCTATGTGCTGCCCTCGGTGCATTGGGACATCACCGCGTCCAGTGTCGATTGGCCCGGCACAGAAAGCCGCCGGGTCAACACCGTCCAGACCGCCAGCAGGCACCGGTTGGTGTGGGTGGACCTTGAACTTCGCGCTGCCTCCGAGTAGGCGGTTTCGCAAGCCATCCAAGGAGAATATGCCATGTCCACCCCCTCCCTTCTGATCCTGCCAGGGGACGGTATCGGCCCCGAAGTCATGGCCGAAGTCACACGCATCATCGATTGGTTCGGCGCCAAGCGCGACCTGCCCTTTGACGTGTCCACCGATCTGGTCGGCGGAGCGGCGTATGACGCACATGGCGTGCCGCTGCATGATGATACGATGGCGAAGGCCCAGGAGGTGGACGCCGTCCTTCTCGGCGCTGTTGGTGGGCCCGCCTATGATGATCTGGATTTCAGTGTGAAACCGGAACGCGGCCTGTTGCGCCTGCGCAAGGAAATGGACCTCTATTCCAACTTGCGCCCGGCCCAGTGCTTTGACGCGCTGGCCGATTTCTCCTCGCTGAAGAAAGACGTGGTTGCGGGCCTCGACATCATGATCGTGCGCGAATTGACATCGGGCGTCTATTTTGGTGAGCCGCGCGGCATCATCGAAGAGGGCAACGAACGTGTGGGCATCAACACCCAACGCTACACCGAAAGCGAGATCGAACGCGCCGCCCGGTCGGCCTTTGAGCTGGCGATGCGCCGGGGCAAAAAGGTCTGTTCGATGGAGAAGGCCAACGTGATGGAAAGCGGCATTCTCTGGCGCGAAGTGGTTACGCGTGTGGGGCAGGAATACCCGGAAGTCGAGCTGAGCCACATGTATGCCGACAACGGCGCGATGCAGCTGGTGCGCGCGCCCAAGCAGTTCGACGTGATCGTGACCGATAACCTGTTCGGCGACATCCTGTCCGATTGCGCCGCGATGCTGACCGGGTCGCTGGGCATGCTGCCCTCTGCCAGCCTCGGCGCACCGATGGCCAATGGCCGTCCCAAGGCGATGTATGAACCCGTCCACGGTTCTGCCCCCGACATCACCGGTCAGGGCAAGGCGAACCCGATCGCCTGTATCCTCAGCTTTGCCATGGCGCTGCGGTACTCGTTCGACGAGGGCGAAGAGGCCGCGCGCCTCGAAGGCGCAATCGAATCCGTGCTCGCCTCTGGTGCGCGGACCGCGGATCTGATGGGCCCCGAAGGCGGCACGCCGCTGTCGACCACGCAAATGGGTGACGCAATCCTCGCTGCACTCGACGCGACCCTCTGACCCCGCATCGCGCGCGCGTACACATTGCGCGCGCTGTGTCACGGGCAGGTATTCCCGACTTGAGATGAACAGTGTTCACACCGATTTGAACACTGTTCATTCATCAAGGGAGACCGAACACGTGGCATATTTTTCAATCCGAACAGCACTGGCCGGGCTGGGTCTGTTGGCCCTCGCGGCCTGCGACGTGGCATATCCCGTGACCGTCATCGGCGAAGACGGCATGACCTTTCGCGGATCAGCCACCGACACGTTCCTGCATGGCGGCAGCTTTCAAGCCACCAATGGCACGGCCGTGTGCACCGGCACCTATGACAAATTTGCGGACATCAGCACCGTCAGCTTTCCCGTTGTGTGCAACAACGGCTTGCGCGGGGTGGGCACGGCGTTCTTCCAATCCGCCACCGCCGGCTCGGGCACCGTGACCATGACCGATGGCAGCATGTGGCAGTTCATTTTCGGACGCGCCGCACTGTCCATCTGACCCTAGACATATCTGACAGGCCCGCTATGCAGGGCGGGCCTCAAACTTCAGAAATCTGCCATGTCCACCAATGCCAAAGGGGCCGTGCTGGCCCTCGTCGCCTTTGCCCTGTTTTCGACGCACGACGTGTTCATCAAGACATTGGGTGCGATTTATTCCCCCATCCAGATCGTGTTTTTCAGCGTCCTGCTCAGCTTTCCACTGGCCACGATCATGCTGATGCGGGACGCGACGCCGGGCACACTTCTCCCGGTGCATCCGTGGTGGATGGCGGTGCGCACCGTCGGTGCGGTGATTACAGGGGTGTCCGCGTTTTTTGCGTTCTCGAACCTGCCACTCACGCAGACATATGCGATCCTTTTTGCCACGCCCCTGCTGATCACATTGCTGTCGATCCCGGTGCTGGGTGAAAAGGTGCGGCTGCCGCGCTGGATCGCGGTGGTCGTGGGGCTGGCAGGCGTGATGGTCGTTCTGCGCCCGGGCACGACAGACCTCACCTTTGGCCATTTCGCGGCGATTGTCGCGGCGTTCAGCGGTGCATTCGCCTCCATCGTCGTCCGCAAGATCGGCGCGGAAGAGCGGACGGTGGTCATGCTCCTCTACCCAATGGTGGCGAACTTTGTGGTGATGGGCGCCGCACTTGCCTTTGTCTACAAACCCATGCCGGTGGAGCATCTGGGCATGCTCGCCATCATCTCCGTGATGGCATGGATCGCGGCCCGCTTCATCATTGCCGCCTACCAGACCGGCGAGGCGGCGATTGTGGCACCGATGCAGTATTCGCAAATCCTGTGGGCGACGGGCTATGGCCTGCTGTTTTTCGATGAAACGCCGGACCTCTATACCGGCATTGGCGCGGGCATCATCATCGCATCCGGTCTGTTCATCGTGTTCCGCGAAAGCCGAGGTGGCAATTCCGAAAACACACCTGTTTTGCGCACGCGCAGCCGCATCGGCACGCCATCGGTCTTGCGGGTCAGTGATCTGATGACGTCGGGCCGCCACCGCGACAAGACACTTGCCAAAGACGACGACGCGGCGTAATCCGCGGCATCGGTCGGAGTGTAGCTCAGCCTGGTAGAGCACTGTCTTCGGGAGGCAGGGGCCGGAGGTTCGAATCCTCTCACTCCGACCAAATTCATCTCAGCGTGCGCAATCAAATCCCGCGGGCATAGGCGCTGAACGCTTCGACCTCTGCGGCGGACGCCTCTTGACCGGTAAAGCTGAGCAGATAGTCGGGCACCAATCGCAAACGTTCATCCAGCGTCTCGCCCAACCGCGCGTCCTCATACCCCATCTGCATATAGTAGATCACACGCGCACGCGCCGTCGCGTTGCGGTCCCCGTATCCAAATCGCAGAAACATGTCGCGCAACGCGTCGATCCGTACCGCGTCGCTTTCGCTCAGCACATGGCGCACACGGTCAGAGCGTCGCGCCCAGTCCCGTATGGCGAAATCCAGTTGCGGATCATAGAGCCGCGTATCGATATTGCATCGAAACACGTTGCAGCAGGCTTCGGTGATCGTGGCGGCGGGGGCTTCGGTTTGCGCCACGAGCGCTGCGGTATTTTTCTCTTGCCAATGCGCCAAAAGTGCATCCAGCAGATCGGTCCGGTTCTTGAAATACCAATAGAAGCTGGAGCGTGACACGCCCATCTGGGCGGCGAGATCCGCAACCTTCACGGCCTCGACCCCGCCGGATTTCAGCACGCCAAGCGCTGCGTTCATCCAATCCTGACGCGTGACTTTGACGTTGCCCACCAACGGGTCCTTCGCCGGATCGTCCCGGTGCAGCAGCATCAGCTGACGGGCGGGCATCCGCCCGCTGCGGTGTGTTTCGCGATATAGGCATCCAGCGCTTCAAGGCGGTCACCGTTGCCTTGGGGCGGGACGAAATCGCGCAAGATGCCTTGCCAGATGCCAGTGGCCCGTGTGGTTGCGTCAACGCTGCCCCGCTCCTCCCACGTGCCGAAATTGGCGAAATCTGCCACGACGGGTTCGTAAAATTCGGTGGCGTAGCGTTCCATGGTATGGCGCGCACCAAAGAAGTGTCCGCCTGGTTGCACCTCTTCCAGCGCGTCCAGCGCAATCTCAGCCTCGCTTGCGGGCGTGGCCGTGCAGAGTTCAGCCACCATCTGCAGCACCTCTACATCTGTCACCAGCTTTTCATAGGAGATGGTCAGCCCTCCTTCGAGCCACCCGGCGGCGTGGATCGTCACGGTGGCCCCCGCCATCAGGCAGCCCCATGTGCCGAACTGGGTCTCATTCGCGGCCTGAACGTCACCGAGGTTGGCGGCAGAGCCTGAGGCGCAGCGCCAGGGCAGACCGATATGACGCGCCAGTTGTCCGGCGGCAAGCGACGCCTTGAAATGCTCCGGCGTGCCAAACACGGGCGCGCCGGATTTCATATCCACGTTGGACGTAAAGGTGCCATAACATACCGGCGCGCCCGGATTGACCAACTGGCCCAGCGTGATGGCGGCCAACGCCTCGGCGTGACTGAGGGTCATCGCGCCGGCGACCGTGATCGGCGCCATCGCCCCCATCAATGTGAACGGGGTGATGATTGCCATCTGGCCTGCGCGTGCAAAGTCCATCACGCCGAGCGCCATGGGTATGTCCAACTGTCGTGGCGAATTGGTGTTGATAATCGTGTAGCAGTGCGAATTGGCCGCGAATTCCGCATCCGACAGGCCACGAAAGTCCCGCAACATTTCAAAGCTTTGATCCACCTGGCCCGTTCCGCGCGAGAAGATGAACGGCAGCTTGTCGGTCAACTCCATCTGCCCTTTGACCATCGCGTAATGGCGCAGATGAATGGGCACGTCCTGCGGTTCCACCAGCGGGGGGATCATGTGCAGCACGTCATAATGCTGCGTCAGGGTAATCAGCTCGCGAAAGTCCTGTTCAGAGCCCGGGCGGCGCCCGCGTTCCAGATCCGTGGCATGCGGGCAGCCTGCGCCAGGTTGGAAGATCATGGACCCCAGCTCCATGATCAGATTGCGATCCGGGTGCCCCGCGATCAACGGAAAGGATTTGGGCGCCGTGGCCAGTGCGGCCTCAACCATCTCGCGCCCGATATGCACCATCTCTGTGCTGTCATCGACACGCGCGCCGCCCGCTCTGAACTGCGCCCGCGCCTCGGGCAGAAGCACCTTGATGCCAAGCCGTTCCAGCACGTCCAGCGACGCCTCGTGCATGGCGTTGATCCGGTCGTCTGAAAAGACGTTCATCGGAGGGAACGGGTTCCGCAGATTGCGGTAGTTCGGAGCGCGCCCCTTTTCAGGCGGTGCGCCACGTCCGCGGCGGCGGCGAGGTTGGTCGGTCATCCGCGCATCGCCTTGCCCGTCGGATCATAGGGCGATGGCGCGATGACCTTGGCGCTGCGTTCCACGCCCACCACATGGACCTTCAACGCGGTGCCTTCACTCGCCTGATCTGCATCCACCAGCGCCATGGCCAGCGACTTTTGCACCGTGTGGCCATAGCCGCCGGACGTCACAAAACCCACGCGTGTGTCGCCGCTCCATACGGGTTCGTACCCGCTCGCATCCGCATCATCCGCGTCAACTTCCAAGGTGACAAGTTTCTGTGCAGGGCCATTGCCATCGCGTTCGACCAAAGCCGCTGCCTTACCCACGAAATCCTTGTCCCAGTCGATCCAACGATCCATGCCCGTCATGCCGGGCGTGTAGCCTTGGGTGAATTCCGCCGACCAGATGCCAAAGGACTTTTCCAGCCGCAGCGACAGCATGGCGTTGAACCCGTATTCCCGAAGGCCGAATTCCTCGCCCGCCTCCAGCAGCATCCGGCGCAGCTTGATATGGTCGCCATAGCGGCAGTTGATCTCGAACCCCATCTCGCCCGCCACCGACATCCGGGCGACGCGGGCCCGGACCATGCCCACATCAAAATCCCCACAGCCCATGAACTTGAGCGCGCCGATATCCTGATGGCACAGCTTTTCGATCACCTTGCGCGAATTCGGGCCAGTCAGGCCAAAGCCACATATCTCCTCGCCTAGATCACGCACGGTCACGCCGTCCATCATGTGATCGTCAAACCAGCGCATGTGCCATGCGCGCAGGTAGTAGGACCCCATGATCCACCACGTGCCATCGCCCCAGTTCAGAACCGTAAGATCGCCCTTGAGCCGCCCATCCTCACCCAGCATCGGGGCCAGCTTGGCCCGCCCGGTCGCGGGCAGTTTCGACGCCATCACATGGTTCAACCACGTTTCGGCGTTCGGTCCCGACACCTCGAACCTGGAAAAGCCGGTGATATCGACCATCCCGACATTCTCGCGCACGTTCTTGCATTCGGCGGCAACGATATCATGCGCATTCGACCGCTTCAGCGTCAGGTTCTCCACAAAATCCTCGGACGGTGCAAAGTAGAGCGGTGTTTCGAGATCCCAGCTGGACCCCCACCGACACCCGGCAGCCGTCATCGCATCATGCGCCGGGGCCATCTTCAGCGGACGGCCCGCGGGCAGCTGTTCGTTCGGATACGACATCACGAAGCGGCGGGAATAGAACTGCCCGGTGGTTTCCTTGATGTACTGCTTGTTCTCCGCGAACTTGCCATAGCGGGCGACATCCATGCAGTAGACATCCGCCTCCGGCTCGCCCTCGATCATCCATTCAGCGAGGCTTTTGCCCACGCCGCCGCCCTGCAGGAACCCGGCCATGACGGCGCAGGCGGACCAGTAGCCGCGCTTGCCCGGCACCGGCCCCACCAGCGGGTTGCCATCGGGCGAGAAGGTGAAGGCCCCGTTCACCCACGTCTTGATCCCGACATTCTCCGCCGACGGATAACGGGCAAAGCCCAGCATCAGCTCATTCTCGATCCGGTCGAGGTCTTCCTGAAACAGCTCCATCCCGTAGTTCCAGGGCGCGCCGTCCATGGCCCAGTGCTGGTGCTCGATCTCGTAAATGCCGATCAGGATGCCCTTCTGGTCCTGCCGCATATAGGTGAACCCTTCGAGGTCCACGGTCATCGGCATCTCGAAATCATGCGCGGCGACCTCGGGGATCTGGTCGGTGATCAGGTAGTGGTGCTTGAGCGGTGAGACGGGCAGCTCGATCCCCGCCATGCGGCCGACCTGCTTGGCCCAGAGACCGGCGGCATTGACCACGTGTTCGCAGCGAATGTCGCCTTTGTCCGTCTTGACGATCCAGCCGTCATGGACCTGTTCCAGCGCCTCGACCTTGGTGTGTTCAAACACGCTCGCGCCGCGCTTCTTGGCGGCGGTGGCATAGGCGTGCACGGTGCCCGTAGTGTCCACGTATCCCTCGCGGTCCGCCCACATCGCCCCCAACACACCGTCGGTGGACATGATCGGACACCGCTCCTGCGCCTGCTGCGGGGTCAGGAGTTCGCAGTCCTCAATCCCGATGGACTGAAACACGCGGAACGCCGATTGCAGCCATTCCCACCGCTCGGGCGTCCCGGCCAAGGTCAGCCCGCCCGTCATGTGCAGGCCGATATTCTGGCCGCTTTCTTCCTCGATCTCGGACAACAGGTCGATGGTGTACGCCTGCAGCGCGGCCATGTTCGGATCCGCATTCAAGGCGTGGATACCACCCGCCGCGTGCCAGCTGGACCCGGCGGTGAGCACGGACCGTTCGATCAGCGCGACATCGTTCCACCCCATCTTGGCCAGATGGTAGAGCACAGACGCCCCCACCACACCGCCACCAATCACCACGACTCTGTATTGATCTTTCATGACTGTCCCTGTCCGTATGCGCATCGTTGGACCCAGCGTGCGCCTTACTGGACAGCACTGTCCAGTGCTTTCGCGACATCGGTTTGCCTGCCAACGACCCGCGCCATGGGCGCCGATCCCGAAAACGTGACTGGAACATCGGAGTGGAAATCATCTACCTATCGATAGGTAGATGATTTCGAGAAAAGGAGAAATGACCATGAAGATCTATGACACTGAAGGTTTCCCCAACCCGATGCGTGTGCGCGTAGCACTTGCGGAAAAGGGAGCATTGGGCGCCGTCGAATTTATTCCCGTCGACGTGATGGGTGGGGAACACCGCACGGATGCGTTCCGCGCGAAAAACCCGGATGCAACCGTGCCCTGTCTCGAACTGGAGGATGGGACGCATATCTCGCAGTGCACCGCGATCTCGGAATACATCGACGCGACATTTGACGGGCCGTCATTGACCGGTGAGACACCAAAAGCACGCGCCGAAATTTCGATGATGAACCTGCGCGCTGAAAACGGGCTGCTCGACGCGGTGGGCACTTATTTTCACCACGCAACACCCGGGCTTGGCCCGGACCTCGAGACGGACCAATGCCCCGAATGGGGCATGCGGCAAAAGACCGTCGCAACGCAGACGATGACCTATCTGGACACGGTTCTTTCGGATCGCGCATTTGTGGCGGGCGACACGTTTTCGATTGCCGACATCACAACGTTCGCAGGCCTTGCCTTTGCCGATTTCGCCGAGGTTGAGATCCCTGCAACCCTGACCCATTTGCATGCCTGGCGGTCCAAGGTTGCAGCACGTCCCTCAATCGCGGGATAGTCCGCACAATCCGACCCAAAGCAAAAGGAGCTTTGCAATGGAAATCAACGCAGATTTCACCACGCGCGTGGCCATCAACAGCGATCAGCTCGATTGGCAGCCTTCGCCGATGAAAGGTGTCGATCGCCGAATGCTGGACCGGATTGGCGGCGAAGTGGCGCGTGCCACGTCGATCGTGCGCTACGCCCCGGGCAGCAGTTTTTCTGCGCACACGCACACCGGGGGCGAAGAGTTCATCGTGCTCGACGGTGTGTTCCAGGATGAGCATGGCGACTACCCGACGGGAACGTATGTTCGCAATCCGCCAACCACGTCGCACACACCGGGATCTGCGCCGGGCTGCACGGTCTTTGTGAAGCTGTGGCAATTCGACATGGATGACCGGACGCAGTTCCGCAAGGACATGGACGCCGAGCTTGGCGCGATGGAGGACGGCGTCGCAACAACCACGTTGCACGCCGACGCGCGCGAAACCGTCACATACAGCCATCTGGATGCCGGAGCCTCTATCACATCTGACGCCGCTGGAGGCACCGAAGTTCTGGTCATCTCCGGCTCTGTAGTCTCGGATGGTGAACGGTTGGGGCGGCATGGCTGGCTCCGCCTGCCCGAGGGTGCAACGCTATCGCTGACAGCAGGTCCGGAAGGGGCCAAGGTCTGGATGAAAACCGGGCATTTGCCCTTTGCCCAACCGCCTGCCGTCTAGCGGATGACCAACCGGACGCTCATTGTCGGCGCTGGCCTTTCGGGGTTAGCGCTGGCCCATCAACTGGCGGCGGAGGGCCGCCCGTTTGTGCTTGTCGAGGCGCGGGACCGCGTGGGCGGACGCATTCTAACCGAAACGGTGGGCGATGCCGCCTTTGATCTGGGGCCCGCGTGGTTTTGGCCGGGTCAGCCGCGCATCGCGGCGCTGATCCGGACACTCGGCCTCAAACAGTTTGACCAATACGCCTCTGGCGCACTCACCTATGAGGACGCGGACGGCCAGGTTCAACGGGGGCGTGGCTATGCGTCGATGGAGGGGTCTGTCCGGCTCCAAGGTGGATTGAGTGCACTCACCGACGCGCTCGCCGCACCCCTGCCGCCGGAAACGCTGCGCCTGTCGTGCCCTGTGCGCTCAGTCACAAAAACAGCGCGCGGTGTGAGCGCGACCACTGTCGATGGGCACCGCATTGAAGCGGCGCGCGCCGTCCTTGCCATGCCACCGCGGCTGGCCGCACAATTGACACTGACGCCGGAACTACCACCGCATGCAACCCAGCTGATGGAGAGCACGCCAACCTGGATGGCGGGCCAAGCCAAAGCCGTGGCGGTGTACGACACCCCATTCTGGCGCGACGCCGGGCTGTCGGGGGATGCCATGAGCCGCCACGGGCCTATGGTCGAAATCCACGACGCGTCACCCGCACGCGATGGTCCATTTGCGCTTTTCGGGTTTATCGGGGTGCCGCCCAATGCGCGCGAAAACACAGACACATTGCGGGCGGCGATCATAGCACAGCTTGAACGCCTCTTTGGGCCGGACGCCGCGCACCCGCAGGCGGTGATCATCAAGGATTGGGCACACGATGGCTTTACCGCAACGGCACGTGACAGCGCACCGGTCTATGCGCATCCGACCTATGGTCGGCCCGCGGCGCTGCAAACGCTCTGGGAAGGTGCGCTGTTCCTTGGCGGCACCGAAACCGCACCGCAATTCGGTGGTTTTCTGGAAGGTGCACTGGAGGCCGCAGAACATGTTATGACCGAATTGCGGGACACGGTGGGGATGGCATGAATACAGATACCAAATCGGCACTTCTCGACAGTGCAGAACATGCTGCAAGATCGCGCGGCATTGACGGGTTCAGCTATGCCGACCTTGCCACCGCTGTGGGCATTCGCAAGGCCTCCATCCACTATCATTTCCCGTCCAAGGCGGACCTGTCCGCCGCATTGATGGACCGCTATCACCAGTCGGTCGAAGCCGCCTGCGTCGAGATTGATCATGAGCACAGCAGAGGCGGCGCGCGATTGGCTGCCGTCATCGCGTTCTACCGCGCCGCATTGAACGACGGGCAAACGCTGTGCCTTTGCGTGTCTTTCATCATGGGCTGGGAAAGCCTGCACCCGCCTGTACACGCAAAGATCGACAGTTTCCGTGCAATGATGCTGGATTGGCTGACGGCGACATTCACACGAGGGCTTGCGGACGGATCAATCCGCGCGGTTGAGGATCCAAGCGCCGAAGCGCATGCGGCGCTTGCCATGCTGGAGGGCGCTCAGATTGCCGCGCGCGCCTGTGCGGATCCGGCCCGCTTTGATCAATCGGTGCGTTTGCTTCTTGCGCGGTGCGACAGGTAGAATTCCGACCAAATGACATTGTGCCGTTTGCCGGGATACCCTACGTTCTATCAGGGATTGCACCCAAGCCTATTTGAGGAATTGCATTTACTATGAGTGACTTGAGCCAAATGACCGCCGAAGACTTTTCCGAAATGGAAGGCATGGTGTTCACCGCGTCCGGCGGGGATGTCGAAATCGAACTTGAGCTGATTGAGGTCAAGAAAATGGGGTCCGGGGAACGCAAAGGCGGCGCCTTTGCCCTCTTGTGGCAGGGTCCGTCAGATCCCGCGCTCACCCAGGCGACATACCAGGTGTCGCAAGCCAAAATCGGCACCCACGACGTATTCCTTGTCCCCGTGGCAGAGAAAGAGGCCGGGTATCAGTATGAGGCAATCTTTACCTGACAATCAGGCTGCGGGGGTCCAGCGCAGCAGGTCATAAACGCCCTTGTCCTCGACCACGGAAAAGCCGAGCCGCCGATAGAGGGACATCGCCGGATTGGCCTTTTCCACATGGATGCCGATGCCCTTGCCGCCATCCGCTGCCGCATCGTCCATCAGATCGGACAGGATGTCGGCCCCAATGCCCTGACCACGCACATCCGGGATCAGCGCAATGTCGATGATACGATGTTCCTTTTCCCACCGCTCCAGATACAGCCGTCCAATCGGTGATTGGTTTTGCTCAACCACCAGCCACTGCGCATCGGGATAGTGTTTCTGGTAGTGCTCATGCTGCGCGTTGAACTGCATTTCGATGAAGGCCTGCTTTTGCGCCTCGTCCCACGGCGTGCGTGCCAATTCAGCCTCGCGGGTGGACCGGTACAACTGCACGAGAAATGGCATGTCGTCCGAACCAAGATCCCGGTACGCGACGCCATGCGCCGATGCCCGGTGCGGTTGCGGTTTGGATTGCAAGACCGCCTCCGGGATCATGACAGGCACCCCGGTGCGAAGCGCTCTGCCCAGTCGGACGCGGCGATATGGGCCGCCCCCGGCGATATGTTTGAGTTCAGCACGTCAATCACCCCCACTCGTGCAATCACCCCCGGGCCTGTCGCCCAGGAGTGATTGCGTATCTGTCTGGCGTCCGCGGCCAAAATCAACTGCGCGACGGATAGAGACCGACCAGCGCGATGATGAAGTTCATGACCAGAAACGGCTGCAAGTTCGCATGCGGCGCACCGCCACCCGTTGAGGCTACGGTTTCACTGGCCATATCAACCAGATCACTCGACACATCGCTTTGATACAGTTGGTCGCCAAAACCGGCCGCGGCGAGCGAGGATGTCTGCCCGGGACCAACCCCGGACGCCCCTCTGTTCGATGAGGCGCGCGCCGTGTGGTCGTGCGACGGAATTTGCGCCTCGGCCAGGGTCACGGTTTCGACGCCTTCACCTTCACCAAGGCGGCGCGCTGTCAGCCCCGGGCCTCGACCCGGATGCATCGGCGCACGGCCTTGCAGATTGGGCAACGCCGTCGTGCTGCGCCCATCGCCGCCATAGGTCGTGCCGATCAATGAGAACAATGCCGTGTTGTTGGCAATCGGCAGCAACTGGCCATCACAAAAGGCCCAGCCCCGCGGCGCGAAATTACCTGCGAAAATACGAATTTCTGCAACAAATGGTTCAGACATATTACGCCTCCTAGTGACGACTTGGGTAAATGCCGAACAAGGCAATAATGAAATTAACACAAAGCGTGGGCATCAAATTGGTGTGTGACCGTGAGCCGCCTGCAGGAACAACCATATCAGAGGCCATGTTCACCGACTGGCCTTCGTCCCGGTAGAAGTTCACCCCAACGCCTTTGGCAACAACATTCCCCTGGGGGCTCAGTGAGGTCGCATCGGCGGTGTTCCCGCGGAAATCATGCGAATGGCTCGGCAATTGGTTGGTGGTGAGGGTGACGTTCTCTTCGCCGCCTTTGCTGCCAAGCCGGCGTGGGGTCAGCCCCGGCCCGCTGCCCTGATGCAACGGGATGCGCCCGCGCATTTCAGGCAGCCCAAAGGTCGTCCGACCATCCCCACCATAAACCGTGCCCAACAATGAAAACAGGGCGTCATTTTGAGAAACTGCAAGCAGCTGGCCATCACAAAAGGCCCAGCCGCGTGGTGCGAAATTACCTGCGAACATGCGGATTTCGCCTACGAAAGGTTCTGACATAACTGTCCTCCGGGGCCTAGTTGCGTGACGGGAAGAGGCCCTGCAACGCGATGCAGAACGTCAATGTTGTATAAGGCTGCATGTTGTCATGCGCCTGACCACCGCCGGCGTTGGCCAATGTGCCGCTGCGCAAGGACGTTGCCGTCGCAGCCGCGGGCTCGTGATAGGCAAAGTCAGTGCCTTGTTCAGCGGCAAGCAGCGCGCCATCGGGTCCAGTGTTCCCGGTTTGCGAGGACGCTTTGATTGTGTGGTCGTGAGGCGGAATTTCGGCTGTGGTCAGGGTAACGGTTTCCTGTCCGCTCTTTTGGCCGAGCGGATGCGCGCTGTCCTTGTGCATCGGTGTCCGGCTGCGCAAATCCGGCAATGCAAAGGATGTGCGTCCGTCCCCTCCATACGTTGTCCCCAACAGCGAATAAAGTGACTGGTTCTGGTCGATCGGCAGTATCTGCCCATCCAGGAATGCCCACCCGCGTGGCGCGAAGTTGAAGCCGAACATTCGGACTTCTGCGAGAAATGGTTCAGACACGAAGATCCCCCAAAAAAATTGTTTCTATTAAGTAAAAAACGGACCAAGTGCCGTCCGCAGCAACACAAAATTTGTTAACGACTTCAACCTTGGCATGTCTTCATCGATTCACGCAACATCAAAAATAAACACAGCCGCAGAGGCATTTTACTCACGTCGAGTAGTGCTAATTTTTTGAAAATAAATGATTTTACGGAGTCGGGAAGAGCATACGACGCGCAGGGCGACAATTGAGCAAGTCCCGATCATCATCCGAAGGCCCGTTGACACGCGCACAACTGCACAGCTTTGCAATTCGGCAACATATGCCAGTCAATTCACAAAGAAAAATCGAACGCGGCACTTTGAATTTGCCTGAACCGCGGTGCTACCATTAGCTGTACCCAAGAATTTTTGAACGATGGCCTGCGCGTGGGGATAAGCGGGCCTGTTTTTTTTGATCTTAGTCGAGGCTGGTCTGCAGGCCAGGCTCTCGGGGAGACGATGATGACGTATTTGAACCGCTTGGCGATGCTTATGGGTATTTCGACACGCAACCGGACCAGTGATGACCACCGTGAACCTGCGTCGGCTGCCTCACAATCTTCCTCAACGACGATATGTGCGCGTCAACTATTGGCTTGGGGGCTTTCCCTGCTGGTGATCGCAGTCCTTTGGGCCGCTGCACCCGGTCAGGCCCAAGCGCAAGTGACCGCAACATGCCCGGCAATGAGCCCTGGGCAAATTGTCTCGTTCGAACCCGATTTGAACCAGTGCACTCTGACGGTGAACGACACGCCACCAAGCATCGTGATCGGCAACAATCTCGGAGGCAGTGATCCCGTTGGGACCGGCGACGAAGGAATCGTGTTCATCGCCGGTATCGGCAGCGGGCTGAGCAACGTTTTCTACAATGATGGAGGTGCCAATGTCGCGATTCCAAGCAACGGAGACCCGGCCACCGCACCTTGTGCCACAAACGCTGCATGCACGGTAAATGTGTTATTCACGTTTAACGGAGTGGATTATTCCTTCGCCCTTAACACCGCGTCCGGGTCCAACAATATCGGCTCCTCATCCACACCCACTGTTGTAACGTCTGGCGACACAACCGCGCCGACGGTCACCTCTGTCGCGCGGCAGACACCGACCACTGAGACGACAAGCGCCGACACGCTCGTGTTCCGCGTAACCTTTGATGAAGACGTGCAAAACGTGGACACGTCGGACTTCAACGCCAGCGGCACCACCGGCGATGCGACCAGCGTCTCCGTCGTCAGCGCCTCTGTCTATGACATCACGATCTCAGGCGGCGATCTGGCCACGCTCAACGGTGTGGTCGGCCTGACGTTCGATGGGGCACAGAACATTGAGGATCTCGCGGGCAACGCACTGACCAATACAACGCCCGGTTCGAACCAGACCTACACCCTGTCCAATGCGCCCGAGATCGCGGTCAGCTCCTCCGAGAGCGGCGCGGTCGCCGATGGCGGCACCGATGCGCAAGGCGCGGAGCCCGCAGGCACCGCCAAGACCGTCACCTACACCATCACCAACTCCGGCACCGACGCGCTGACCCTCACCGGCACAGCCGCCATCTCCGGCACCAGCAACATCACCGGCTCCCCCGCCGTGTCGGCCTTTGGCAGCAGCACCGTCGCCGCGGGCGGCGGCACCACCAGCTTCACCGTCACCTACACCCCCACCCTCGCGGGCAGCTTCGGCTTTGACATCGCCATCACCAACGACGATGCCGACGAGAACCCCTACAACATCACCGTCAGCGGCAACGCCACAGGCGCGCCCGAGATCGCGGTCAGCTCCTCCGAGAGCGGCGCGGTCGCCGATGGCGGCACCGATGCGCAAGGCGCGGAGCCCGCAGGCACCGCCAAGACCGTCACCTACACCATCACCAACTCCGGCACCGACGCGCTGACCCTCACCGGCACAGCCGCCATCTCCGGCACCAGCAACATCACCGGCTCCCCCGCCGTGTCGGCCTTTGGCAGCAGCACCGTCGCCGCGGGCGGCGGCACCACCAGCTTCACCGTCACCTACACCCCCACCCTCGCGGGCAGCTTCGGCTTTGACATCGCCATCACCAACGACGATGCCGACGAGAACCCCTACAACATCACCGTCAGCGGCAACGCCACAGGCGCGCCCGAGATCGCGGTCAGCTCCTCCGAGAGCGGCGCGGTCGCCGATGGCGGCACCGATGCGCAAGGCGCGGAGCCCGCAGGCACCGCCAAGACCGTCACCTACACCATCACCAACTCCGGCACCGACGCGCTGACCCTCACCGGCACAGCCGCCATCTCCGGCACCAGCAACATCACCGGCTCCCCCGCCGTGTCGGCCTTTGGCAGCAGCACCGTCGCCGCGGGCGGCGGCACCACCAGCTTCACCGTCACCTACACCCCCACCCTCGCGGGCAGCTTCGGCTTTGACATCGCCATCACCAACGACGATGCCGACGAGAACCCCTACAACATCACCGTCAGCGGCAACGCCACCGGCGCCCCCGAGATCGCGGTCAGCTCCTCCGAGAGCGGCGCGGTCGCCGATGGCGGCACCGACGCGCAAGGCGCCGAGCCCGCAGGCACCGCCAAGACCGTCACCTACACCATCACCAACTCCGGCACCGACGCGCTGACCCTCACCGGCACAGCCGCCATCTCCGGCACCAGCAACATCACCGGCTCCCCCGCCGTGTCGGCCTTTGGCAGCAGCACCGTCGCCGCGGGCGGCGGCACCACCAGCTTCACCGTCACCTACACTCCCGCCCTCGCGGGCAGCTTCGGCTTTGACATCGCCATCACCAATGACGATGCCGACGAGACCCCCTACAACATCACCGTCAGCGGCAACGCCACCGGCGCCCCCGAGATCGCGGTCAGCTCCTCCGAGAGCGGCGCGGTCGCCGATGGCGGCACCGACGCGCAAGGCGCCGAGCCCGCAGGCACCGCCAAGACCGTCACCTACACCATCACCAACTCCGGCACCGACGCGCTGACCCTCACCGGCACAGCCGCCATCTCCGGCACCAGCAACATCACCGGCTCCCCCGCCGTGTCCGCCTTTGGCAGCAGCACCGTCGCCGCGGGCGGCGGCACCACCAGCTTCACCGTCACCTACACTCCCGCCCTCGCGGGCAGCTTCGGCTTTGACATCGCCATCACCAATGACGATGCCGACGAGACCCCCTACAACATCACCGTCAGCGGCAACGCCACCGGCGCCCCCGAGATCGCGGTCAGCTCCTCCGAGAGCGGCGCGGTCGCCGATGGCGGCACCGACGCGCAAGGCGCCGAGCCCGCAGGCACCGCCAAGACCGTCACCTACACCATCACCAACTCCGGCACCGACGCGCTGACCCTCACCGGCACAGCCGCCATCTCCGGCACCAGCAACATCACCGGCTCCCCCGCCGTGTCCGCCTTTGGCAGCAGCACCGTCGCCGCGGGCGGCGGCACCACCAGCTTCACCGTCACCTACACTCCCGCCCTCGCGGGCAGCTTCGGCTTTGACATCGCCATCACCAATGACGATGCCGACGAGACCCCCTACAACATCACCGTCAGCGGCAACGCCACCGGCGCCCCCGAGATCGCGGTCAGCTCTTCCGAGAGTGGCGCGGTCGCCGATGGCGGCACCGACGCGCAAGGGGCCGAACCCGCAGGCACCGCCAAGACCGTCACCTACACCATCACCAACTCCGGCACCGACGCGCTGACCCTCACCGGCACAGCCGCCATCTCCGGCACCAGCAACATCACCGGCTCCCCCGCCGTGTCCGCCTTTGGCAGCAGCACCGTCGCCGCGGGCGGCGGCACCACCAGCTTCACCGTCACCTACACTCCCGCCCTCGCGGGCAGCTTCGGCTTTGACATCGCCATCACCAATGACGATGCCGACGAGACCCCCTACAACATCACCGTCAGCGGCAACGCCACCGGCGCCCCCGAGATCGCGGTCAGCTCCTCCGAGAGCGGCGCGGTCGCCGATGGCGGCACCGACGCGCAAGGCGCCGAGCCCGCAGGCACCGCCAAGACCGTCACCTACACCATCACCAACTCCGGCACCGACGCGCTGACCCTCACCGGCACAGCCGCCATCTCCGGCACCAGCAACATCACCGGCTCCCCCGCCGTGTCCGCCTTTGGCAGCAGCACCGTCGCCGCGGGCGGCGGCACCACCAGCTTCACCGTCACCTACACTCCCGCCCTCGCGGGCAGCTTCGGCTTTGACATCGCCATCACCAATGACGATGCCGACGAGACCCCCTACAACATCACCGTCAGCGGCAACGCCACCGGCGCCCCCGAGATCGCGGTCAGCTCCTCCGAGAGCGGCGCGGTCGCCGATGGCGGCACCGACGCGCAAGGCGCCGAGCCCGCAGGCACCGCCAAGACCGTCACCTACACCATCACCAACTCCGGCACCGACGCGCTGACCCTCACCGGCACAGCCGCCATCTCCGGCACCAGCAACATCACCGGCTCCCCCGCCGTGTCCGCCTTTGGCAGCAGCACCGTCGCCGCGGGCGGCGGCACCACCAGCTTCACCGTCACCTACACTCCCGCCCTCGCGGGCAGCTTCGGCTTTGACATCGCCATCACCAATGACGATGCCGACGAGACCCCCTACAACATCACCGTCAGCGGAAACGCCACCGGCGCCCCCGAGATCGCGGTCAGCTCCTCCGAGAGCGGCGCGGTCGCCGATGGCGGCACCGACGCGCAAGGCGCCGAGCCCGCAGGCACCGCCAAGACCGTCACCTACACCATCACCAACTCCGGCACCGACGCGCTGACCCTCACCGGCACAGCCGCCATCTCCGGCACCAGCAACATCACCGGCTCCCCCGCCGTGTCCGCCTTTGGCAGCAGCACCGTCGCCGCGGGCGGCGGCACCACCAGCTTCACCGTCACCTACACCCCCGCCCTCGCGGGCAGCTTCGGCTTTGACATCGCCATCACCAATGACGATGCCGACGAGACCCCCTACAACATCACCGTCAGCGGCACAGGGTCAGCCACCGCAGCCAATTTTGAAGCAACAGCAGGGTCCGGGCAAAGCGCGGCAATCAGCACCAGCTTTGCTGGTCAATTGGTGGCAACACTGACCAGTGCCACAGGGGTCGGCGTCCCGAATGAAAGCGTGACCTTCACGGCGCCAGCGGCTGGGGCATCACTGGTCTTTGCCGCAACGGGCAGCAACACGGAGACCGTTCTCACGGATGCCAACGGCCAGGCCACCAGTTCAATCATGACCGCCAACGCAACCGCGTCGGCCTTCCTCGGCAGTGGCAGCTTTCAATCCTACACAGTGACCGCGACCGCGGCGGGCGTCACCGGTGTCAGCTATACACTGACCAACACCCGCGCCTCGGATGCCGACATTATCCTGACGCAGGAGGTCATCGGATCCTTTGTGACCAATCGCGCCGACCGGATTGTATCGTCGCAACCCGATCTCGTGTTCCGCCTCAAGGGCGGCGGCGGGGCGTCCAATGCGTTCTCCTTCAAGGCGACGCCGACAACGCGCACATCCAGCTTCAAGTTCAGCCTCAGGGCATTCCAGAAGAAAATGCGGGACAACGCGCATCAACATGCCATGCGGCGTGCATCACAGGATGCGGACGCACCCCCGGCCGCACAAACCTATGCGCCGGCGCAAATCGCTGCGGATGACACCGCAAATCTGCCAACGCCAAAGCTTGGGTTCACGGAAACCGCAGGGACAGAAACCGCATCACACACCGGCTTTGATTTCTGGGCACAGGGCACATATGCCATCGTGAAAAACGGCAACAACGAAAGTGAGCACGGTCTGCTCTTTGCCGGGGTCGACTATCGGTTCAACGAAAACACGCTGGTCGGCATCATGGGGCAACTCGACACCTCGGACGAGAGCAACCTTGTCGCGAATACGTCTGCGGACGGTGTTGGTTGGATGATCGGCCCATACGCCGTTATGCGCCTGCGCGACAATCTCTACTTCGATGTGCGCCTGAGCTATGGGGAATCCGAAAACAGCGTGAACGCGCTTGGGCTCTTTACCGACGACTTTTCGACCTCGCGGACGCTCGTACAGGCCGGGTTGACCGGGGATTTCGAGGCCGGGGATTTCACCATCAACCCGTTCGTGCGCGCGACCTACTACCGTGAGAAGCAAGACAGCTATGTGGATAGCCTCGGCAACACCATTCCGAGCCAGACCTTTGACCTGGGTCGTCTCGAATTCGGGCCGAAGATTACATTCAATCGCCCGACAAACGGCAGAACCCAGCATGAGCTCTACGTGACGTTCTCGGGCATCTATGACTTTGACCAATTGGGCGAAACCGTGGTGACAAACGAGGAATTCGCCTCACCCGGGGATGACCTGCGCGGGCGGATCGAAGTCGGGTCCATGTTCCAGGTTCCGGAGAAAGACGTCTCGTTTGCGGTCGAGCTTTTCTATGACGGCATCGGCGTGAGCGACTTCGAAGCGTTTGGCGGATCGATCAGCCTGGAAATTCCGTTCTGATCATCCACGGGGCCGGGCTTGCCTGTGCCCCGTGTCAAAGCGGGTCAGCCGAGGCCAAGGGAAACCCTGTGCGCAATCGGACGCGCATCGGCATGGAAAGCCTGATCTCAGAATACGAAATGGGCGACTTCATGTGCCGCCCATTCAAGCCGACTTTGACTGACCTGCCTACAGGTCTTCCACCGGGTCCACACTGTTCAGCCCCAATGGCGCGCCAGTGGCGGAGCTGCTGAGAGACCGGCGTGGAGGCAGTAACAAGGATCTCGAGCATTTGGAGTTCCTTTTCTCTGTCTCAGATTTCGACCGTCGAACGCTTACCTCCATGCTGGATGGAGATATCAATCGCGGATTTTTTGACAGCCTCCAGCGATCAAATTGAACATGTGGTACGTAAATCTGAACGATCTGATAATTATGGAGTAGGCGGAGTGCATATGCGGCATACTCCGCGATCGTTTCGGAATACTGCCCGACATGGATCGCCCTTGATCCGTTGGCACCGCCGATAGAAGCGCTTGGCGCAGGGAAGTGATTGTTGCGCGATCAGTTTCAAAAAACGCAAAACGGGCCGCACATTTGTCCGACCCGCATAGATGTTTCGACCATCAAGCGCTCAATGCGGCATCATCCGGTTGATGCAGCCCGACAACCACCAGAACCGTTGCGCCAAGCAGTGCGTAGTACCAGAAATCAATGCCGGCAAAGCCCAGGATAATGGGTGCCGCGACAAAGGCCACCCCAACCATCCCATCTACCAGCAAGTGCAGGCTGTAGGGCAAGACGCGAAAAAGGCCGAGATGGTGATCGGTGAGAACCGTCAGAATGAAAGCCGCAAAACCAGTCGCTACAGACAGCCACAGCGCCAGCGGATTGTCCGCCCCGAGACCAAGAAGGAATGGCATGGCCACAAGCCCGATGGCGACGGGATAATCGAGATAGGCGTGGATGGTTTTCGTGACAAAGCGCAAAGCCATGGTCTTTTTCCTCATTGTGTGAGCCGCGACGCAGCATTGATGAGGGCAAATTATGACCTTGGTCACGGCCCAACCATGTCCAGCCGTCTGCAATGATGTGCAGATCGTTCAGACTGTCGTACGAGTGGCAATTTGCGCCTTTCTGAACTCCGCTGGCGTCATCCCCGTCTCTTTCTTGAAGACCCGTGTAAAAGACGAGTCCGAAGAATACCCCGCGCTTTCCGCAGCTGCGGTCAGCGACGTGCCCGGCAACTGGAGGACCTTCTTGGCAATTTCCATGCGCCATCGCGTGACATATTCCAGCGGTGTCATGTTCATTGTCTTCTGGAACTGAACGGCAAAGCTTGTCCGCGACATGCCCGCCGCCTGTGCGAGGGTCTCAACGGTCCATCCATCCGCAGGTGCCTTGTGAAACGCATCCAGCGCGCGGCTCAGGTTCCGATCCGAAAACGCGCCCAACCCCCACTCCGTCGCCTCATCACTGTGGATGAAGCTGCGGATGGCCTGGGCAAAGATCGCTTCTGACATTTTCAACGCGATCAGGTCCCCGCCCATCTTTGCCCCACCCGCCTCTTCGCCAATCATGCGAAGCGTGGCCTCCATCCATCGTCCGGCGCGTTCGCCGTAATTTTTCAGGTGGATATATGGCGGCAAACGGTCGAGCAGGACGTGCCTTGAGCTTGGATAAAAAGAGAAGTGACCACAGACAAGTTGCGTCTCACTTTGCGTCTCATCCCCGCCATACACCAAAACGCCTGATCCATCGTAACCGGACGTTTCCAGAACCGTATCAAGCGGCATGATCGTCTTGTCAGGCTCATGCCCGCAATACAGTGCGTGCGGCGCGCCGTGCGGAATGATCACAAGATCACCCTGCGCCAGCTCAACAACCGTGTCGGCACCATCCACCCGGACCAGGCACCCACCGCGATGCGCAAAATGAAAACGGGCGACGTTTTCATAATTCGGGACGGCAACGCCCCACGGCTTGGTGAACGACGTACGAAAGTACAATGTTCCCTGCATGGAGAGGTTGGTCAGGATATGGCTCAGCAGATCAAGCATACAGTATTCCTATGATCCAAGGCGGATATGTACAGCGCTTTGAACGATCTGCACAGGTTTACGCACGATCGGCCATATCTGCTGTCCCGGGCAGAGCAGTAAGACAGTTCGACGAACTTTCAGAACCGGGAAAACCAAGATGAAAAAGCTGCTCACTTCGCTTGCCACGGCATTCGCCCTGCTTGGGTCACACGCGTCTGCCCAAGACGTCGCAGATATGAGTGACCTCGAATTCGCACATATCGCTTACACCGCGGACAATATCGACATTCGCTATGCCCACCTTGCGCTCGCCTTGTCGACGAATCCGGACATTCATGAATTCGCGAACACGATGATACGTGACCATACGGCCGTAAATGCGGCGGCACTTGCGCTTCTGGAAAAACTGGGCGCCTCCGCGCAGGACAACGCCGTCAGCCAGACACTGAACGCCAACGCCGAAGAGATCATCAACGGCTTCGTCCAGCTTCGGGGGGCAGAATTCGACAAGGCCTATGCCGCGAATGAGCTGGCCTATCATCAGGCCGTCAACGCGCTGGTTGAGGACACCATGATCCCGAACATTGACAACGCCGAAGTCAAAGCCCTGTTCGAAGAAGGATTGCAGATCTTCAAGGCGCACGAAACGCATGCCGAAATGATGGTCAAGGCGCTGCAGTGATGGCCAGGCATCCATCGCGCCGCCAGGTGATGGGACGAGCGGCTGCGTTTGCAGCCGTTCTGCCGTCGCCCTTAGTATCCGCATCCAACGCCAAGGTTCATGATATCGACATCAGGTCATTTGCCTTTGTGCCCGCCCAAGTGCGCGTGACACGCGGGGACACGCTGCGGTGGACCAACAGGGACCTCGCACCGCATACGGCGACCGCAGATGAATTCGGCTGGGATACCGCGGAGCTGGCGCAGGGCGAAACCGCCCAAGTCGTCGTGACCGAGGGCATGGAGACGTCGTATTTCTGTGTCTTCCATCCACATATGACCGGCACAATCGAAATAGTCTGAGCCAGAACAAGCAGGAGCACCCGCATGGGCCATCTCAAGGCAGTCGGGGGCGCTGTGCGTGCCGGCACTGGGCAACGCCTGTCCAACCAGTATCGTCGTGTCAGACGCACAACCCCAGCTTTTCGACGCTCTGAAAGCGGCACAAAACGAGATGGACGGCCGCACGCTTCAAAACTGGATCTGGGACCTTTGGATCATCGCACCGGACCCGACATCACAATGGCTGCTGGATGACGCGCGCGAGCGCATTCGGTACGGCGACTATGATCATGCGGAAAATATCCTGTCTGAATTGATCGACGCCTGTCCGGCATATGCCGAAGGCTGGAACCAACGCGCGTTCGCAAGGTTCCTGAAACAGGACTATGACCGGGCGCTCGATGACATTGCCATGGCTTTGGAATTGGAGCCGTTGCACTTTGGTGCGTTGGCCGGGCGCGCCACGACTTTGATCAACATGGGCAGAACCAAAGCCGGAATCTCAGCGCTCAAGGAGGCGATCGCGGTCAATCCATGGCTGTCTGAGCCGCATCTGTTGCCGCCCGGAGAGGACCCTTGAGAAAGGTGGTACGGGTTCGCCATGTTCCAGATTAAGCGGATCTACGACGCTCCTGCGCAAGAAGATGGCTACCGTGTCCTCGTCGACCGGCTGTGGCCGCGGGGCGTGCCCACGGCGGCCGCGAAATTGGACGCGTGGATGAAGGATATCCCCCCAAGCCCCGAGCTGCGCATTTGGTTTGGCCACGATCCGGAGCGGTGGTTGGACTTCAAGCACCGGTATCTGGCCGAACTGACCGGACCCGCGCAGATGGCCTGTGTGGCCGAATTGAAGGCGCGCGGCGCCGGCGCAACAGTCACGCTGCTCTACGCGGCGAACGATGATCACCACAATCACGCGCGCATTTTGCTTGATGTCCTTCAGAGTTGAGACCGCGCATCACGCTTTGCTCTACGCGGTTTCGCTCGCGATACACCGACATTGCGACACCGCTTTGATGGGATTGCAAACGGTGGTCGCTGCGCATTTGCGGCATACACCAACCGTTTGCCTGACCGCGCAAGATGTCTCCGCGCCGCGACCTCAGAACGTTTCAAACTGGATGTGCCCGAGCGCAATGCCTGCCGCCTCAAGCCCGCTTGTCACATCCGACACAAAGGCCGCCGGACCACAAAGCAAATAGTGCGCATTCGGGCCCGCGTTAAGATCAAGAAGCGCCCGCGCGGAAACACGACCGGCCACGTCATAATCACGGCCAAGCTGATCCTCCTGGCGCGGCTGGCTGTAGTAGAAGCGCGCCTGTATCGACCCCTGCGCGATGTCGCGCACCGCCGCGCCCATTGCATGGGTGGCCCCGTTGCGCGCGCCATGAATGAACCATGTCGGCCTTGGTTCCGTCTCGCCTGAAATCTGTTCCAGCATCGCCATGACCGGCGTGATGCCGACGCCCGCACTGACCAGCACAACGGGATCCCGTCCGTCCGGCAGCACAAAATCACCTGATGGCGCGCGGGCCTCGATGACATCTCCGGGATGCAATGCGTCATGCATGACCCGCGAGACCAGCCCACGGTCTTCGCGCTTGATGCTCAACCGGTACGAGGCACCGTTCGACGCAGCGGACAGGGAGTAGGTCCGTTTGACAAGCCCCTGCGGCGGGGCAAGGCGCAGTTCAATGGGCAGATGCTGACCCGCTTTGAAGGGTGGCAATGGGCGCCCGTCAACCGGCTCAAAATAAAACGACGTGATGGCGTCGGCTTCCTCAACCTTGCGCGCCAGAACCAATTGCCGAACGGCATCACCTTTGACATCCCACCGCAGGCCAAGTGCTGCGGGGCGTTCGATCACACGGTCGATTGACACCTCAACATGACGCTGCGCAGTGCCGGACGGTTCCCAGTCGATGTCAGCCCGGCCTGAAATATGCAGCAGGCCACCCGTTTCGAAATCCACAAACAGCAACCCGATGGATGGGTTTTCCAGCAAGTTCCCGATCGTGTTGAAAAAGTTGTTTCCCGCATAGTCCGGCAGACGCAAATGCGTCCTGTTGACCACATGCACAAATCCCGGCGCGCCACCGCGATGCGAGGCGTCGAACCCGTCACTTGGCGTACCGGATCCGCCTTGCCGTCCGGTGCCGACGAACAGGGTATCTGCCGCACGGATCATTGCCATCTGATCATCGCTCAGCGCCGTTGCGGACCGGGGCGCTTCTGGTGCCGCCTCCACCCGATGCCACGCGCGCTCATTGATGTATTGCGGGCAATTGCCAAAGGACTGCCCGACCGTAACATCAAAGCCCGTGCTGGTTGGCTGTATCCGGCCATTCATCCGATTGCGCCGACGTGTGGCCAGTTCAATCCCGACCATGCCCACCTGGGTGCCCTGCGCAAACATGTCGGCCAATGGATCATGCGGGTCCATAGCTGCATCAAGGCGCAGCCTGCGCGGATCAGGGGACGAGATGAAACCATCCCGTCCTTCGACAATTGTGACCCACGGGCGCCCGCTGCCGTCCCCTGCCGCCATCACCAGAAACGGGAGGGACGCGAAAAAGTCCCGATGCTGATCCGGCATATGGTCCCGTATGAAACCGCCAACGCGCTGTGCCAGGTCCGTGACACCGGCGCGTTCCTGCGCCTTGATTTCGCCGGCGTGGAAGGGATTGGATTGATCAAGCATCACAAGTCACCTCACCCCAGATCAGGTCAGTTCGGGCAAGGGCGACTTGGCCATGCCGACAAAACCCGGCTGAGCCTCGATCCGGTCCAGCCATGCGCGGATGTTCGGGTAAGGCGCGAGGCTCACACCGCCCTCGGGCGCATGCGCGACATAGCTGTAGGCGGCGACATCCGCCAACGTGATGCGATCTGCAACCAGATAGCGTGAACCGTGCAACTGTTTGTCCATCACGGCAAACAATGCATGCGCTTTGTCCTTGGCCGCAGCGTGATCCAGCGGCGCGCCAAAGACGGTCACAAGCCGTGCCGAACAGGGTCCTGCGGCAATCTCTCCGGCGGCAACAGACAACCAGCGTTGGACGGCTGCCTTTTCCTCCGGGGTGCGCCCCGTCCAGCTGTCGGCGCTTGCGTATTTTTCGGCCAGATACAGAATAATTCCATTGGAATCCGACAGGATCGTGCCGCCATCATCAATCGCGGGGACCTGCCCAAACGGGCTCATCTCAAGGTAATCCGTCGCCTTGTGCGCCCCGTTCGCCATGTCGAGTTCAACAGGCTCATAAGCTACACCAAGAAGGCTCATCATCAGCTCTGCACGATGACAGTGACCGGATTTGGCGTTGCGGTAGAGTTTGATTGGCGTGTTTGGCAAGGCTGATTTCGGCGACATGTCGTGTTCTCCTGACGGGATAAGTGTTGTGTCATCAGATAGAGGCTTTTAAAATCCGGAAGAATGATTTCACTTTGAAAGTCTTTGTTTCGAAAAACGATAATAATCGGAGGCAAAATTGGACCGCATCCAAGCACTCGAGGTCTTTGTCGCCGTCGCTGAAGCCGAGAGTTTTGCCGGCGGGGCACGTGTCGTCGGACTAAGCGCGCCGTCCGTTACCCGCGGGGTCAACGCGCTCGAACAACGCCTGGGCGCGCGGCTTTTCACGCGCACCACACGGCAGGTGCGTCTGACCGATGTTGGTGCGGCATATCTGGAAGACGCACGCGCGATTCTGGCACATCTTCAGAGCGCGGATGACGCAGCCGCCGGTGCCGCCACCAATCCCGTCGGCAAATTGCGCATCACTTGCAGCCATGAATTCGGGCGCATCTATGTGACACCGATCCTGACTGCGTTTCTCGACACATATCCGGATGTGACCGCAGAAATGGCAGTTGTGGATCGTGTGGTGAACATGGTGGAGGAAGGGTTCGACGTCGCCGTGCGCATCGGCGAACTGCCGTCATCCGGTCTGTCGGCGGTGCGTGTCGGTCAAGTCCGCATGGTGGTCTGCGGATCACCGGATTACTTCGCAAGACACGGCATTCCACAGACACCGCAGGATCTGAAACACCACCAGATTGTCTCGGCATCGCCCAACAGCCCCAGCACCGAATGGCGGTTCGGCACACAGCTGGAAGAGAGCTTCCGCCTGCGATCAAGGCTCACGGTCGGCAGCATGGCGGCCGGTATCGAAGTCACGCGGCAAGGATGGGGCATCAGCCGTGTTCTGTCCTACCAGATTGGGCCGGATCTCGAAGCGGGGCGCCTTCAGACCGTTCTGGAAGCCAACGAACCACCACCACTGCCGATCAACCTCGTACATATCGAAGGACGGCGCGCCGCGGCCAAGGTGAGGAGCTTCGTTGATTTTGCCGCAGAGCGTCTGCGCGCTCTGGATGCGTTGCGTTAGGGTGGGGGCGCGATCAGTTTGGTTCGGCAGAGTACGGGCAAGCCCGGTTAAGCGGCCTCCGCCACGTTGCGCAAGGGAAAGAGCCGTCGCAACAACACGTAGAACACCGGGGTAAAGAACAGCCCCAGAAGCGTCACGCCGGACATGCCGAAAAACACCGCAGTGCCCAAGGCCTGCCGCATCTCTGACCCCGGACCCGTGGCGATCATCAAAGGCAACACACCAAGGATAAAGGCGAACGCGGTCATCAGGATCGGGCGCAACCGCAGGCGGCTGGCTTCGACGGCGGCGTCGACCGGGTTCAGCCCGCGTTCCTCTTGCGCCTGTTTGGCGAATTCCACGATCAGGATCGCGTTCTTTGCCGCCAGCCCGACCAACACGATCAATCCCACCTGCGTCAGGATGTTGTTGTCCATGCCCCGCAACATCACACCGCCCAACGCACCCAGCACCGCGAGCGGCACGATCAGGATGATGGCAACCGGCAGAACCCAGCTTTCATACAGGGCCGCCAGAAACAGGAAGGCAAAGAGGATGGAGAAGGCAAAGATGTAGACCGCCGCATTCCCTTGGTTACGTTCCTGCAGCGCAAGTTCCGTCCATTCGTAATCGGTGCCCGGCGGCAGAACACGTTCCGCGAGTTCCTCCATCGCGATCAGCGCCTGACCGGTCGAGACACCTGGCGCTGCAGATCCCTGAACCGGGACTGACACAAGCTGATTGTAGCGTTGCACCAGTGATGGCCCCGCGGTTTCCTGCACCGTCACCAACGTTCCGAGCGGGATGAGCGCGCCGGTGGCGGACCGGACGCGCAAGTTGCGGATATCGTTTTCGGTCAGACGGAATTGTTCATCGGCTTGCGCGCGCACCTGGAACAGTCGCCCAAAAGCGTTGAAATCGTTGACATAGGCCGAACCGAGGTTGATCGACAACGCCTCGAAAATTGCGCCGATGGGCACGTTGAGCATCTGTGCACGCACACGGTCAATCTCGAGGTAAAGCTGCGGCGATCCCGCGGAAAAGGTCGTGAACACGCCTTGCACCTGATCAGACGCACCAGCGCTGCCCATGATCGCATAGGCCGCGTTCAACACCCGCGCCATGTCGGCGCTTTCTGCATCCTGCAATTGCAGACGGAACCCGCCGCCATTGCCCACACCACGCACAGACGGCGGCGCAATGGCGATGATAAACGCCTCGCGCAGCGCCTGCATCCGACCAAAGAGAGCCCCGACAATTGATCCGGCGGTCTGCCCGCTCTCGATCCGGTCTTCGAACGGCTCAAAGGTTGTAAAGATCACACCCTGATTGCTGGCATTGGTGAATGTCGCACCCGAAAACCCGGCAAACCCCACGGCATTGGTCACGCCAGGCGTCTCGAGCGCGATTTCGGTGGCTTGCTGAATGATGGCGTCCGTGCGGTCCAGCGCGGCACCGTCGGGCAATTGCACCACAACGATGGCATATCCCTGATCGGCATCAGGGATGAACCCGGTTGGCACCTGCGTGTTCATCCACCACGTCGCCCCCAGCAGACCGGCAAAGGCCACAAGGCACAAAGTGATCGCCCCCCACGTGCCGACCAGCGCACGGACAACACGCCCATACCCCCGCGACAACGCATCGAACGCCCTGTTGAACCCGCGCGCCAGCGCGCGCAGCGGATTGCGCGATGGCGCATCGGAATGCGGCCGCAAAAGCGCAGCCGCCATTGCCGGTGACAGGCTGAGCGAGTTGATCGTGGATATGACGGTTGCGACCGAGATTGTGACTGCGAATTGTCGGTAGAACTGGCCAGTGATCCCGGGCACCAGCGCCGCGGGCACAAACACGGCAATCAGCACAAGGGACGTCCCGATCACGGCATTCTGCACTTCGTCCATGGTGCGGGCGGATGCCGCGCGCGGGGTCATACCGTCATTGATGTTCCGTTCCACATTCTCGACGACGACAATGGCGTCATCGACAACGATCCCGATGGCGAGGATCAGACCAAACAGTGTCAGCAGGTTCAGCGAATAGCCCAACGCGTACATCACGGCAAAGGTGCCAATTAGTGACACCGGAATGGCAAGCAACGGGATAACCGCGGTGCGCCAGCTCTGTAGAAAGACGATGATGACCACAATCACCAGCAACACCGCTTCGAGAAGCGTTTGGTACACCGCGTTCACCGACGCCTCGATGAACTCGGTCGGGTTGTAAACAACCTGGTATTCGAGACCCGGTGGGAAATCCTGCGACAGATCCTCCATCACGCTCAGGATTTCATCCGCCGAAGCGAGGGCGTTCGAGCCGGGGCGTTGAAAGATGCCCAGGGCGACCGCCGGTTTGTTGTTGAGATACGAATTGGTGACATAGGACCGCGCACCAATTTCGACCCGCGCCACGTCCCGCACACGCACAACACGCCCGTCGTCCGAGGATTTAACGATGACGCGCCCGAACTCCCGTGGATCTTCGAGCCGTCCTTGCGTCGTCAGGGTTACCTCAAAAGCACTGCCCGCCCGGTTGGGCGGCGCACCCAGCGATCCGCCCGACACCTGCACATTCTGTTCCCGTAACGCGGCCACCACATCGCCCGCCGTCAGGCCCAGTGATCCAAGCCGGTCCGGATCAAGCCAGACGCGCGCCGAAAACTCACGCTCTCCAAAGATGATCAGATCACCCACACCATCCAGCCGGACAAGCTGATCGCGCACGCGCGAACGGGCATAGTTCGACACATAAAGCTGATCAAAGGTCGCGTCGGGCGAGAGCATGTGCACAACCATCATCAGGTCAGGCGATGATTTGGTCGTGGTTACGCCGATGGCGCGCACCTCTTCCGGCAGACGTGCTTCGGCCACGGCAACGCGGTTCTGCACCAGGACCTGTGCCGCATCCAGATCTGTGCCCAGTTCAAAGGTGATGGTAAGCGCCATGGACCCGTCAGCGGTCGAATAGGACGACATGTAAAGCATGCCCTCAACCCCGTTGACCTCCTGTTCCAACGGCGTGGCCACGGTCGCCGCAACAGTCGCGGCATCAGCCCCCGGATAACTGGCACGGACCACGATCGAGGGCGGTGCAATCTCGGGATATTGTTCGACAGGCAGTTCGAAATAGGCAAGCAGCCCGACAATCGTCATGATGATTGAAATGACGATCGCAAAGACGGGCCGTGTGACAAAGAAACGGCCCATGTCAGTTCGCCGCGACGGGTGGCAATTCGATCAGCTCCGGACTGACGACGGCGCCGGGTCTGGCACGCAACAGCCCTTCGATGACGATCGTCTCGGACCCGTCAAGGCCCTCACGAACAACACGGTATCCGTCGATGCGCGGACCGGGGCGTATCGGGATCGGGGTGACATTTCCCGCATCATCGACACTCATGACCAACCGCCGGTTCTGGTCGGCAACCACGGCCTTGTCCGGGATCAGAACGCCTTGATAGGGGAGCGACCCGGGCACGTTGATCCGGCCAAACAGGCCCGGCGTCAGGGTTTCATCCGGATTGTCGAGAATCGCGCGCACCCGCATGGTGCCCGTTTCCTCATCTATCCGGTTTTCCGAAAAATCGAGGTAGCCCGTTTGCGGAGGCACCTGCCGGTCCGACAGCGTCACACGGATCTCAAGCCCATTGGAGCCTTCCTGCAAGACAGAACCGCGTGCCCGCGCATCGCGCGAATAGGCAAGAAAAAACCGCTCGTCGATATCGAAGAAGAAGTAGATCGGATCCGTCGCGACGATGCTGGTCAATACGGTCTGATTGGCCGACACGAGGTTCCCCGGGTCGATCAGGTTCTGGTCTATGCGTCCGGCCATCGGCGCCCGAATTTCAGAATATTCAAGATCAAGCTCGGCCAGTTCCAATGCGGCCCGCGCCTGTTCCAGCGCGCCTTGTGCGGCTAGAAACGCCTCGCGGCGTTCATCCACCACGCTTTGCGGGATTGTTCCGTTGTCGATCAGCGCCTCGGCCCGTTCCAGTTGTTCGCGGGTGAAAGCGCTTGTCGCTTCGGCAATGTCAATCTGCGCACGGGCCTGACGCAAGGCCGTGCGAAACTGGCGCTGATCAATAGTGAACAGCAATTGCCCCACTTCGACCCTGCTGCCATCGGTGAAATGCACTTCGTCGAGGAACCCTGAGACACGTGCGCGGATATCAACCTGAGCTGACGCACCGAAACGCCCCACGAATTCATCGTCTTCGACAATCTCTTTGACGACGGGTTTGGCGACGGTGACCGGCGGTGGGTCGTTCTGCGCCTGCCCGACCATCGGTAAAAGCAAAAGGATGACACTAAGCAGGTGGCGCATGAACTAAACTTTCGATTGCAAAGCCGGGTAGCCGACTCGCCTCTAACTTAAGTCATCCATTCTGATTTGCGCGGAAAAAATTCGAACGTCTGGCCTGCGCCAACGCGCAAGACTGCGCAAGACTGCACGTTTGGGCATATCTGGCGATCGGGTGCAGGATTGCACCCTGCTGGTCCAATGCCAACAAAGCTGCGGCGGCGGGTCGTGTACCGTTTCAATATTTTAGCGCGGACTTGGCCCCAGGTTTCACAAAAGCGCCCTTCGGTTCAAACTGCTTCATTTGTTGCTCTTGCCCGTCTGGATCGCTTGGGCCACGGCGCGCACGGTGGCACCTGTCAATGGGCCCTTTGAGCAGACCGTCCAGATCTGCGCATCCCGACAAAAACGGTTCTGTGCCCGGATCGTGCGTTTGGTCATACGACCGTTGATCTGCCCGCTGTAATAGCCCGACTGGCGCAGTTCGGATTGCAGGACGCGCACCCAGGCGTTCTTGTTGATCCAGAAAGCGGTGATTGCAGCACGTACGAACCCCTCGCCTGAGCTGTCCCCGAGTATGATCTCGGCCTGCGACCAGAACCGTTGCGGTGACCGGACCGCGGCAAGCCGAATACGCTCGGGCGCTACAACGCGGTGTCGAATGCCGGGCACGTCGATCAATCTGCTGCGCAGTGTCATCGCATCGTGCTCGCGTCCGCCATAGCGGGACAGATAGATCAACGCAGGCTCTGCAAACCGCGGGTCCCAGCGCAGGCCTGCTTGCACAACCAGATCAACCACAGGCGCGGGCGCAGGATTGTTCAAACGCCTCCAGTTGATCCGTTGCATCAGATCACGCGCGGCCTCGACATCGCCATCCGCACTCAACCGCTCCAAAACGGCGCGGCCGGTATCAGGGTCGGAGGAGCGGCCAAACTTTCCGTCGATATGCGCTGTTGCAAACAGCCGGTGCACGCCCGGTTTCCCGTCCCGTATCGCGATCTTCAGGCGGTGATGCGCTGCCTGCTCAAGACCCAGTTCAATCTCCACACGGGCCAAGGAAGCGGTGGACCATGGGTGCCCGCTGGCGACAGCCCGGACGTACCAGCGGTGCGCCCAGAGCAGATCCTTTGGTGTACCGACCCCGTGCCGATGGTAATAACCCACCCGGTCCATCGCAGGCGCAAAACCTTGTTCTGCCAATGCCACCATCGCCTGTGTGGCGGCACCGGCATCGACATGTTCCGACGCGCGGATGGCCTCGAAGCGGATGCGGGTTTCATTGGCTTGGACCCCTCCTCCGAACAGGAGGAGGAGGGGCAACACCAGCAATAAGGGGGTCATGGCAGGTCTCCTGTCTGGGGCTGAGGTCAAAAGATCAAAAGATCGACCAGGTTATCAAAGAAGACATCCGCATTTTCGCCGGTGTGTGACACGACAATGGATTGCGCGCCGGACAGGACGATGCGCACATCTCCGCTGCCTGCTTGGGTGATGTGTTCCGCAACCCAGGCATCCCGGTCAAACTGCGCCGACCCGAGGCCAAAATCCGACAGATCAATGCGATCCGCGTTGCCGCCAAACGCATTGAAATCCGTGATCTGATCCCGGAAGAAACCATCCTCTGACCGAAAGACAAACGTATCTGCGCCGCGACCACCGGTCAGAACATTTATCCCCGTTCCGCCCAACAGGACGTCCTGTCCCGCGCCCCCATCAAGGGTATCGGCACCGGCACCACCATCAAGCGTGTCAGCCCCCCAGGATCCGTCCAACCGATCCAACCCCGCGCCGCCATCGAGGTAATCCGCGCCCGCGCCGCCACTCAGCCAGTCTGCGCCGCTGCCGCCGTGCAGTTCATCCGCACCGCTGCCTCCGGACAGGGTGTCCTTGCCATCTCCACCCTCCAGCGTGTCGGCCCCGCGCTGGCCGTTCAACAGGTCGTTGCCAGCCCCTCCGGACAGAAGGTCGGCATCATCGCCGCCGCTCAGATCATCCGATCCCGCGCCGCCGGACAGGGTATCCTGGCCCTGTCCGCCAAACAGGTTGTCGTTGCCCTGACCCCCGATCAGCAAGTCATCATCGGTGCGGCCATACAGCGTGTCGTCGCCCGCGCCGCCGTCCAGGGTGTCGTGACCCGACCCACCCGCAAGGCGGTCATGCCCGGCGCCTCCGGTCATCTGGTCATCCTGGTCACCGCCCCACATCAGGTCGTTGCCGACACCGCCGTCCATCGTGTCAGCGCCGTCGCCACCGAACATCATGTCTGCACCGCCGCCGCCAGACTGGGCGTCGTTGCCGCCAGCGCCATAGAGGCGATCATGCCCTTCCATTCCTGCAAGGTTATCGCCATCCGCGCCACCAAAGAGCCTGTCGGAGCCCGTGCCACCTTCAAGCTCATCTGCACCTTGCCCGCCATAGAGCCGGTCAATGCCTTTGCCACCAGTGGCGCGATCATCACCCGCCGCACCGAACAGCGCGTCGTTGCCGTCACCGCCGGCCATCACGTCCTCCTCGGCCCCGCCAAACATCTTGTCGGAGCCCACGTTCCCGGACAACGTGTCCTGGCCGGCACCGCCATAGAGGCGGTCATTGCCGGAGCCGCCGGTCATCAGGTCATTGCCCTGACCACCCCACAAACGATCGTCCACACCGCCGCCACCGGAACCGGTGCCATTGCCGCTGGTGTCGCCGCCATGGATGACGTCATTGCCATGTCCGCCAAAGATGCGGTCTGCCCCGCCGTCTCCGTTCAAGCTGTCGTTGCCTTGACCGCCGCGCACCGTGTCCGCGCCTGATGCACCGTGCACCGTGTCATCACCGCCCTGGGCGAACACACGGTCCGCACTGTTCCCCGCGTTGATGACGTCGTCCTCGCCTTTCGCATGAATGCGGTCGCTGCCTGCGCCACCTGAAATCGTGTCAGCGCCAGATGTTCCATAGATATGTCGTGCCATTTTCATGTGTCCTTCGTTCAAGGGAATGCGTACGCCTCACGCGACGCGGATGGGTTTGTCTGGAACGATGTCGAGCCGGATCACGCGCTCGAGGTCCTCGGCGCGCCTGTCGATCAAAATGCTCAGCATGGATTCCAGGGTGAAGTAGGCCCGCAGCACCCGAAAGATCAGGTACTCCGGCAGGGCGAGGATGCCCTTGGGCACCCCGTTCAGCAGCGATGCAAGCACCGCCATGATCGCAGGTGCGCCCGTGGTCACCGCGATGATGGATTGCCAGACAATGGGACTGTCCGGATTGAATGCCAGACCCCATTCGAGGCCGCCAAAGATGATCAGCGGCACCAGCATTGCCCGACGCGCGGAATTGATCAGCATATAGGGCAGGATCACTTTGCCCCGCAGCGTCAGGTTCGGCCCATAAATCAGATCGCGACAGCGCGACGAGATATGATAGATCGACCGAAACCACCGCATGCGCTGTTCGCGCATATGGCTGTAGGACGATGGCACCTCTGATATGTAGCGAATCTTTGGGTCAACGACCGAATGAAAGCCCAGCTCGCCGATCCGCAGCGAAATATCGGTGTCCTCGCCGTTCATCCCTTCGACAAAGCCGCCGAGATAGCGCGGGTGATGCGTCCGGTAGACGACAAACATACCCGGAATGCCGACAACGCCGTTCACGGCGCCCATCGCGACCGAATAAAACCCGTGTTTGACCAACACTTCCAACAGTCGCGCCCGGTCAAACAGCGCACCTCCCGGCGGCACCGGAACGCCACCGACCACGCCAACCGCGGGGTCGACGAAATAGGGCATGGCCCTGCTAAAGTTGTCGACGCCCACCAATGTGTCGGCATCGACGCGGACCAGAAATTCGGTTTCGCACGCGTCGAGCCCTGCATTCAGCGCGTTGGACTTACCGGGTTTCGGGACGTTGATGACGCGGCCCTTGGCAGCCGTGCAGGCGGCCAGCGCGTCTTGCGCGATCTCTTCGGTGTCGTCGGTGGAATTGTTGTTCATGATCAGGATGTGCACGTCGCCGCCATAATGCGCGGCGGCCCGGTCCATCGCGTTGATCGTGTCGCGGATGATGTAGGATTCGTTGTGGGCCGGAACGATGACGGACAGTGGCGGGGTGAACCTGGGCTTGCGCGCTGTCAGAACGTCGTAGATCGCCAGCAGATAGAGCTGCGCAAAAAGCACCGGCAGGAACAGAAACACACCCGGCCCGATACCGCCCAGCAGCGTCCAGCTGCGCATGACGTGCACGGCAACCAGATCCATACCGCCGACCCAGAGCGCAACAGCCGCCGCAATCGCAATCGTGACGCCCAGCCGCAGGAACGCACGAAGCTGGCTAACCGGGATGTGCTCAATCCGAATGCGAGCGGGCATGAACCCACGCTCCAGCAGCTTGAAAGAGTAGATCGCGAAACCAAAGAGCCCCGATGCAATGGCGCTGAAGTGCAGCGACAGGGAAGAGCCCAACACCGAATGCGCCAGCACGTTGGCAAGATCGAAAACAGCGCACCCCGCAAGAAAGGTCAGCACCATGTCCAGACCGAAGAGAATACGCTCCCGTATGCCGCCAGAACTGAAAGCTGCAAACGCCACAAAGAATGAAATCAGGAATATCCGGATCGCGATGGCGTGCCGACCGGTATGCGCCGAAAATACGTAATCCCGATTGGGGAACACCTGTGCCAGCGCATCGGTGTTTACGGCCCACAGCTGGGTTGCCGCCAGCAGGAGAAATACGCCGAGCAGCTTGGGCGCCTGCCAGACGGATACCGGCCCGGCAAACCGCTTGGGCGCGCTGTCGACAGAGATAAAGTTGATTTGCTCGCGCTTGTCCTCTGCTTCGCTCATCGCATCGCCCCCTCGGGAAAGGAGGGCGGCGTGACCAGCAACGCGACGCCGGAGGATGGCAGCGGATCACCGATCTGCAATGCGCGCACGTCAAGGCCGCTTGCATCCGCAGTGGTGGTGACAAACCATGCCGGTGCTTTCAACGCCGCCTCTTGGGTCCGCGTCGCGGGTGTCAGAACGGTGATATGTGCGCTTTGCATTGATGGTCGGAGCGGCGTTTCACCCGGCACAAGCAAGCGCAGCATTTGACTGGCCGTCGCGGCATCCACAGCCGTCAGCAGACCGGACTGCGCCACGGTGACTGTTCCCAATGGCCGCAATGCGTTTTGCAGATCTGCCAACGGATCCGCGAACGGCATATCCCCGGCAATAAATCGGGACGTTGGCAACACCTCCGCCATCAGCTCCTGCCCTTCGTCACAAGGACCCATACGGTCTCGTGTGGTCGTTGCGACGATTTCCAACGTGTTGGCTGCCAGATGCAGATCCGGCGGAACATCAAAGGTCGCGGCCAGCGTGCTTTGCGCGCTGCTCATCGTGGTTTGATAGACCAGCCGTCCATTCAACGTGGCCGACACGGACCAACGGTGATCGCCCAAAACGCGACCAAACTGCATGTCCAACGCCACTTGCCCCGGCATGGGCCGCGCCCAAGCGCCCATCAGATCATAGCGGACCCGCCAGATGGCCTTTCGGTGAAAGCGGCGGATGCCGGCATTTGGTCCAGACACGGCAAACCGCGCATCCGGCGCGAGGCTCTGCCCATGCTCCGGCACCGTGTCCAGAAGGGTGCGCAGGTCACTGATCGAAAGCGCCTGATCGGGTGCCTCGGGCTGGAATACCGTGGTCATGCCACGACGGCCAAGCTCGGTCGCGCGGACAAGCCGGCGCACCTGTTCCTCCTGCTTGAGCCAATGCGGCCACCCCACGCGCACAGTGTCGCCCCACGCGCGGACCCTGTCGCCAACACTGGCAAGCGGCGCGTCCAGGGTCAGGTGAACTGCGCTGGTCGTCTCAATCTCGACAACGGCGGAAATGCCGTCATCTGGTCCGCACTGTTGTTGGGGGTCAGTGCCTTGCAGCGAGAAGGAGACGACCAGCTGAGGCCCTGCGAGATCCGTCGGTGAAAGCGGGATCTGCACGGCCTGTCCTGCTTTGTCCGGATGCAGCAAAATCTCACCACGGCGCGTGTTGCGGATGGAGATGCGCAGCGCACCTTCCACACCATCAAGCACCTGAGACGTTGCGTTGATTTGGAGGTATCCGGACGTCGGGCGTGCATCCACCGGAAGGGCAAATGCAACGCTCTGATAAGCAGGAAAGCCAGAAAGAATGACCGGTTGGTCGGAATTGGTCCGCGACAGCGTCGCCATGTGACCTGTTGTGGACTGCGCAGGGATGCGGTGTTCGAACACCAGCTGCGGACCGGCCAGAGCGGCGCGGACATGACGCTGTCCCTTTTCCAGGATGTTCATTGAGGAGAGGAGCAAGGCGATGCCCGCGAGGAGAAAGCCCGACAGCCCGATACCGATCATACGCATTGTGTTCACCGTGTTCTGATCTGAACGCACACCGTGTGCCGGACCCACCTCCAAGCGGGTCCGGCGCAGCGGGGTCAGATGATCAGGCCGCCTTGGCTGCCTTGGAGGGGACGACGCCCGGGCGTTGCTTGTCCGTCCAGGTGGACACACAAGGGATCATCTTGCGGATGCAACGATCCGCATATTTGACCGCGATCTGCTGCGTTTCCTCAATCAGGCCCTCGGCCAACGTGACGGGTTTCAGACCCAGAGAGATGAAGGTCTTGTTCGACACCCGCAGGTCATTTTCAGCCGCCTCATTGCGCGGATTGTCCACGTTCGCGACGACTGCGCCGGACACCTCCGCCACGAGTGCTGCAAGTGAACGCACCGTGTGGGTTTCCGTCATCTGGTTCAGGATCGCGACCTTGCCGTCTGCGGCAGGCGGATTTTCCACCGCAAGCGCCAGACACTTCACCGTGTCCTGAATGTGGATAAAGGCGCGGGTCTGCCCACCGGTGCCATGCACCGTCAGCGGATGACCGACAACGGCCTGCATCAGGAACCGGTTCAACACCGTGCCATAGTCGCCATCATAATCGAAGCGGTTGATCAAGCGTTCGTCCAGCCGCGTCTCGTCCGTCTGCGTGCCCCAGACAATGCCCTGGTGCAGGTCGGTGATCCGCAGACGGTCATTCTTGGCGTAGAACTGGAACAGCAGCTGATCCATCGACTTGGTCATGTGGTACACGCTGCCCGGATTGGTCGGATAGAGAATGTCCCGCTTCATGATCTGCTTGTCGTCACCGAGAATGTAGACCGACAAATACCCTTCCGGGATTTCCAGACCGTCGTCGTCATACCCATAGACACCCATGGTCCCGAGATGCACGAAATGTGGATCGAGCCCGAGTTCCACGGCAGCCGCCAGCAGGTTGTGGGTGCCAGAGATGTTGTTGTCCACGGTAAAGCGCTTCTGACCCACGCCCTTCATCGAATAGGGTGCGGCGCGCTGTTCGCCAAAGTGAATGATCGTATCGGGCTTGAGCATACCCATAAGGCGGATCACTGCATCAAAATCGCGGGCCACGTCGATATTCTCAAACGCGATGGACCGCCCCGTGTGCTCTTTCCACGCGGCCAGACGGTCTTCCATCGACGCGATGGGCGTCAGGCTGTCTGCGCCCAGTTCGGCATCAATGTGGCGGCGCGACATGTTGTCGACGATGGTGATGTCATGGCCCAGCTGGGACAGGTGCAGGGCCGTTGGCCAACCACAGAAACCGTCGCCACCGACCACGAGGATTTTCTTTGCTTCAGTCATGTCTTTGTTCCTTTTGGTGGGCCCCTCCAAGCGGCCCGTTTCAACATGAACAAAGGAATAACGGTGGACGGGCGTCCGCGTGTGGGCGCGCGGGTATAGCGGGCGGAGAATTGGAATGGCCTTCCTATCCCTTGGGATAGGCGCGCTGTTCCTAGGGTCAGGGGCCATTGATCCTGCGACTGCGGTGCGACAGATTTTGCGACTGGCCTGCGCCCTCACATGCATTGCGTTGCAATACGGTGCCAGTCAGTGGTGGTGGTTCCAAGGCTCTGCACCGCAGCCTCTCGGGCCGCGGGCAGGCGGAAAATCCACAGGCTGAATGCGTCCTGACCCTAAGGTCTTTGCCTGGCCAGCTTGATCGCTTGATCAATGGTCGCTTTGGCCCCTGCGGCGGCACCGGTCAGATCCGTGGCCCATGTCTCAGGCTCACCCATATCACCGGCCCGCGCCAATGCTTCGAGGTCCGCGAGCATGCCCTGCACCTCGACCTGGCCCAACAATGATGCGGCGCCTTTCACTTTGTGCGCCGCCGCGGCCAACGCATCGGTGTCTCGCGCCTGTTCTGCGGACCGCAGGTGTCCCACCAATCCTTCAAGCTCGCCAAGGAATGCGCGCGCGGTGTCCGCCACCTTGTCCGGGCCCAGAACCTCAATCATCTCGGTCAGCGCTTCGGGAAAATGGCTGGTGTCGAGACGGGTCAGCCGTTCCGAATTTATCTCCGCAAGGATGCTGTGCAGCGCGTCCAGTCTTATGGGTTTGGTGTGAAACCGGTCCATCCCGGCGGCAACCGCGCGCTCTCGGTACTCCTCACGGCCATGCGCCGTCAGGCCGACAATGCGGGTCTTGCGGTTGGGGCTGTCACCCTGCCGCAACCGCTCGGTCGCTTCGATCCCGTCCATGACGGGCATGCTGATATCCATGAAAATGACATCGAACGTCTCGCCTTGGGCTTTCTCAAGGCAATCGGCTCCATTGACCGCCTCCTCGACCCGGTGCCCTTTCGCGGTCAGCATGTCGGTCAGGACGCTGCGGTTGATGCTGTTGTCCTCAACAATCAGGACGCTGCAAGACGTCGCGGGACGGTCCGGCGCGTCCTGTTCCGCCGCAGGCGCGGGCCGCAGGTTCTTGGCCCGTTGCAATGGCAATGTCAGCACAAACACGGACCCTGCATGTTCCGTACTATGGAGTGAGATATCCCCGTCCATCGCCCGCGCAATCCTGCGCGAAATCGACAGGCCCAGCCCATCCCCGCGGGTCTGCCGCCCTTCGCTCTTGGCCAGGGCGAAAAAGTCTTCGAAAATCTGCTCGTGCCGATCCGCTGGGATGCCGATCCCGGTATCTTCAACTTCGAACCGAAGGGAGGACGCCCCCGGCCCGTGAATGCCGGACACGCGCAGCGTAATACCGCCCTGATCGGTGAACTTGATGGCATTGCCGATCAGGTTCGTCAGAACCTGCCGAATGCGCCCCGCATCCCCGTGATACGTCTCTTGAACCGTTGGATCGATCTGCAACGCGATGGACAGGTTTTTCTCACGCGCCAACGGATCGAACACATCCAAAAGACCCTGCATCAACGCGTTCAGATCGAAATCCTGCAAGGACAGATGCAATTCGCCAGTCTCGACCCGCGTAATGTCGAGCGCTTCGTTCACATGTTCCAGCAACACCTCGCTGGACGAGGTCGCAATACGGGCATAGCGCGCCTGTTGGTCATCAAGCGATGTGGTCTTGAGCAGGTCCAGGACACCCAGAATTCCGTTCAACGGCGTGCGCATCTCATGGCTCATCACCGCCAGAAAGCGCGACTTTGCCTTGTCCGTCCGCTCTGCGCGGTCGCGGGCGTCAATCAAACGCTGCTCATTGATCTTCCGCTCGCTGATGTCACGAATATACGCGATAAAAACCTGATCCGCGCCGTCCTGTGCGGTTGTAATGTTCAGCTCTACGGGAAATTCCTCGCCGCTTTTTCGCAACGCAGCCAGTTCGACACGCCCCGCATCCACCACGCGCGGCTTGCCTGTATCCAGATAGCGCCGCATCCCGTTGTGATGTGCATCACGCATCCGATGCGGGATGAACGTCGCCTCCATCGTTTGGCCCAGTATCTCGTCTCTGGACCATCCAAAAACGTGTTCGGCCGATGCGTTGAAGTCGATGATTTCCCCACTGGCATTGGCGGTGACGATGGCATCCAGAGAGGCCGCGACAGTGGCCTGCAACTGCCGGGATGACGTGGCCAACGCACGATCCCGGCGCGCGGCGCGTGCCAGCATCCGGTCCAGCAACAGCAACAGGATCGCCATGAGAACCAGCAGACCAATCGCAATCAACCCGGTGCGCAGCAATTGCGCGGCAAACTCTGCGCGGCGGGCCTCCGATTGCGCGGCCCCAAGACGCACACCCAAAAGCGCCGTCTCACGCACATCCGGACGCACGGCGGACACAAGGCCCTGAAGGTCTTCAATGTCAGCCCGCGTGAGTGGCCCCGGCGCATCGGCCAAGGCGATGGCCCGCCCTTCAAACGCCTGCAACGACGCCAACAAGGGCTGTGCCTCGGGCGCACCATCGAAAATCTCTGCAATTCTGCCGGACGTGATGATGTTCAACCGGCTCAGGGTGATATCGAGACGCAGGGCAATTTCATCTGCGGAATACCGCTCCGTCGCAATCTGCTGGACCAACATCGCGTCCAGATTGGCGAATTCCGTGTCGATCTGCGAAATGCTCCATTGCATGTTGTCCTGCGCCGATCGCGACAGGTCCTGCAACTGGGTCAACAGATTGGTGATCATGGCCGCAAGCAAAAGGGCCAGCATGCAAAAGCCTGCCAGCACCGTGATGCGATACCAATCCAAACCGCGTGTCACCGGCGACCTCCTGTCCCCGGCCACTCTAACGCGTTGGTGTCGGTCAATCCACGACCTCAAGCCGGTTCAGCTGCCAGATGCTGTAAGAATAGATCGTTTCGGTCTGATACTTTGCATCCGCGTCATAGGGGAACACCACCCAGAACGGACCTTTGTCACGCACCGACATCACCGCGCCGTCCATCCGTGTCGCAACGATCGGCGCGCCGTCCTCCAGCTCCGACAGGGGCATCGCAACCTTGTAATCATTGAGGGCAACCATTTCGACGGTGGTGCCCGTCTCTGCCGCGTCTTGCAGCAATGCCTTGAGCGGCACACCGGAAAACGTGACGTCACCATCGGTCCAGATGGTGCTGGTGCTGAACGACACCTGCGGCATCGCATCCAGGTCTTCCAGCGTCAGAACCACGGGCGCATTGGCACCCGTTCCACTGATTTTCAGGGACATCGTTGTGTCAGCACGTGCAGGCAACGAAACGCCGGTCGCAACGATCAGCGACAGAATGCAGGAAAGGATGGTGCGGGACATGTGACCTCAAAAATTTGCTCGGTTTATTCCTATACCGATCGCAGGCCCCGATCATTCGCGCATTGGCATAGGCACCTATACCAAAGTATAGTTCTGCCACGATGCGGCCCATGTTTCCGGTTGTAACCGTGTTCAGAGTAGGAAAGCTGAGCCTATGCCCAATATCCTGATCGCAGATGACCATGACCTCGTGCGCGACACGATCGCCGCCTATTTGGAGGCCAGCGGCGAATTCAGGGTTCTGACGGCGTCTGACCTCGATGGCGCCCTTGAGAAAATGGGCGGGCTGGACGCAATTGATCTGCTGATCCTCGATTACCACATGCCCGGCATGAACGGCCTTGTCGGGTTGGAACGCGCACGCAAGGCCTTTCCGGCAACCAAGATCGCGATGCTGTCGGGCGTGGCCAACCGTGACGTCGCAAACAAGGCGATGGAAAAAGGAGCCGACGGATTCATCCCGAAATCGCTCACCGCCGCGTCGATGGTCAACGCGATCCGGTTTGTCCTTGCCGGCGAACGATACTTCCCCTTTGATTTCGGCACTGCGGGTGCCGACGCAGAAAAGCCCGCTGCATTCTCCGATCTCTCGGACCGGGAGATGCAAACGCTCGAACAGTTGTGCATTGGCCTCTCCAACAAGGAAATCGCCCGAAACCTCGGCATTCAGGAAGTGACCGTAAAGCTGCACGTAAAGAACGTCCTGTCGAAACTCGGTGTGACAAACCGGACCCAAGCCGCGCTCTTGGCCAAGGAACGTCATCTGTTCTGAAGCGCGGGCAAAGCGCGCAAGGACTTGCAGAGCGACGTGTCTGCCGTATCGCCACGTGCACGCCCTTTGTCATGGACTGCGGGCGGTTCTCACATCTGTTAATCGACCCAAAACAGACGCCAGCACCCGACCCGGAAACCTGGCCAAACGCGCTCAACCACGTGCTGTATTCTGAAGGTTGTCAGATGACAGAAGGTTTGACGCTTCATTTTTATATAACCTGTTGAAAGCAAACAATACTGCAGTCTATCCATGACACCAGATTATCGCTTTTTGACAGCTTGATCGTCGCTTTATCCATCGATTTGGTCTCAGAACGTGGGGACATGACGAACGCAAGCTACGGTCTAAACGACCGCAGTTGGCTTCCAACAATTTCAGGGCTTCAGTCTTTACCGCTTTTCGCGCTTGCCGAGACTCTCTTTGATGACGGCAATCTCTTCCTGAAGATGCGACCCGGTATAGGCGATTGACGTTTCATGGCGTGCATATTGCCCGTGCCTGTCCGCACTCAGCCAGTTGTATGATCCGATGCACAATTGATCAGTCCCGACGATGAAGATCTTACTGTGAAGTTGGCGCACCTCATGGGTGCTGACACCGGCTTTTGAGAGTGCCGCTTTGGCTGTCTCAAGCTGAGATACTCCACTTGTATGGGTGGTTTGGTTGAGCAGCGGGTCGACGAACACATCAATGCTGGCGCCGCGTGCAGTTGCTTTTTGAAAGGCATCGAGCAGACCGACACGCTCCATGGTTCTGGCAATGACCCAAGGGCTGACAATCGTATACTCACGCGCCGAAGATGAGAGTGCGTCGATCATAAATCGGTCGTGTTCTTTTGCGTCGCGCAAAGTCGTTAGTGGTTGATTAGCTGACTGCAGGTCGGCGCGCGGCTGGGGCGCAAAGTCCAAAGCCGTGCCCTTTGATGAGAAAAGAACATCAGCCAGTACAGATCGAGGCGCCCCTTTCGCGGCTGATGAAAAGACATCCATGTCGCCAAAGACAAGGAAGCTATCCTTCGCGCGTGACACGGTCACATTAAGCATGCTGGGTGACATATCGATAAATTGCCCGTCGGCATGTTTGGAATAGACCGGCGAAAAGATCACGATCTGCCGTTCGGCCCCTTGCAAGGAATGGACCGTGCCTATCGTCATCTTTTGCACATCGATCCCGCGATCAGCACAGGCGCGCTTTATCTCCTGAACTTGCCTGCCGAAGGGTGTGACGACCCCAACAATATCTTCCAGCTTGGTTCCATATTGCTGCTCCAGATCGCCCCGGTTTGCGGCCAACCAGTCAGCGATTGTCGCTGCTTCTGTTGGATTGGCACGGCTCCCACCAAATCTGAGTGATAGCCCATCAATGTGCAAATAACCCATCGATGGAACCACACGATCGGCGGGTGCCGCCCCTCTCATTGGCTTGAGCGATCCCTTATAGCAGAGCGTGTTGCAGAAACTGATGATTTCATCATAGCAGCGCCGATGTTCAAACAGATAGAGCCCCCGCTCTAAATCTGGATAAGGCTCGTACGGGCACGCCCGCTGGGCGAGCTGCATCACACTCCCGCCAACGCTGCGGAGGCCGGTATGTGACAGCTCCGATAGCTCGCCGTCACTATAGCTTTCCTGTAGAAAGCCAGTGCTTTGCAGATTGCCGATGTCGACCGCATTCGACACGGATGCAATTGGCTCAATCTGCTGGGTATCACCGATCACAAGGGCCCGCTTGGCTAAAGCAAACGATGGCGCGGCAACTTCGGGCAGGACCTGACCCGCTTCGTCCACGATCAGCAGATCGATGAAATCATAGAGGTATCCTGTTTTCCAGTCTCCGCCCGATTTGAGGCCGAAACTCATCTTTCCGGGCAGGCTGGCAAATGTAGAAACCGCGCACGGCGTCAGCATCATGCGCCGGCGCCAACGCGGCTCGACAGTTTTACGACCCGTCTTGCGTCTAGAACCAACGATGTCGTCAAGGTCCTCTTCCATTGTGAGCAGCCAGCGCCCCTCCCAATAATGGCAGGCCAATTGGAAGAGACGAAACCGCACGTTGCAGTCAGCGAACCTATCAAGGTCTACTGTATCTGATGCAGCAACGTTTGGCGCACCCAAGTCTTCCATCGCCTGGGTCCACTCCTGCTCAGCCTCTTTTAAATCCTTAGTTGCGGTTTGCGCTGTTCGGTATTCCATCTCAGCTGTCTTTGCCGCAGCTGTCGCCGATCTGAGCCTGTTTTGAAGCATCGGAGCAATCTTCGACACAGAGCCCAAGCCAACGGTATCAATGGTGCAGCCAATGTCATCCAAAGCTGCGCGTGCTTTTGCCAATCGCTTGCGGGCGACTGCTGGAAGAAAACTCAACAACGACAGCCAAATGGATTCATCCGCCTGATGTTTTGTCCATCCGGATTCCCATGATGCATGGCGTTCCTGATTGGCGCGGCTTTCTGATGCGCTGTGCTCAAGCTCCAGCACCGCGGACGCAGGATCGTCTCCCAGCAATTTGTGGACCCTGGCTGTCGCCGTCATCACCCTTGTGCGAGCCTTGTCCGTAACGGACAGCTTTCCAACGTCTTGAACGATCAGTTGGTGAAGCGCGGCGACAATCTGCTCTACTTCTGCATCGGCGTTGTTCGGAAAGGCCGCTCGCCCAGCTTTCAAAAATGCTGCTTTCGCCCTCGCAAGGTAGTCGTGGCTCTCGACCTCCTCAAAGAACCGTTCGGTTTGGTAGGTCCGCGCCGCCTCTGCCTCTTTGGTCTTGGATGGCAGGTACAGCCCATAGCTCTTCAGATCAGGTAACCAGCGACCTGCAAAAGGCCCATCGCCTTCCGCGAAGTCCTTTCCAAAGGCGTCGATGATGTTTGTGACGGCCTGATTGTTGGTCGAGGCCGCAACAATGACGGGTGGCTCCGCTCCATCGAGTGCCGCGCGTACCCAGGCATCGGCGATCACGGATAGAAGGAGAGTCGTCTTTCCAGTCCCTGGCGGGCCATTCACGGCCACCACATCTCCGGTCTGACCGGTGGCGACGTATGACAAGACCTGACGCTGATGATCCGCCAATGGAAAAGCGTCGCTGGCATGCCCAAGACGATTTGCCAGTGCCGTCTCGACATCAGGTGAAAGCTCCTTGTTGGTTTGCGAGGGGGCCGCCATTCGTTTGAGCAGAGGCGCCTCCGGCAGGTCGTCTATGAGCGCGTCATATAGGCCGATGATTTGCGCGATGATGGCAGCCGCCTCACTGGCCACTTCCATGAAACCCACACCGGCAGAGACATAGTTGTTGTCGCCTGCCGGCCATCCTGGCGACACCGCGTCAAGCATGGCACGGCAGTGCTCAAGGTATTGCGCCCAGATGGGCGCATTCTCATCAGGTGAAAAGGGCGACGCAGCCAGAAAGGCGTCGAAGTCATCTAGGTTCCCCAACGAGAATTCGTCGTTTGGGAGCGGTTTGAGCAGATCTCGCGCAATGACGTTTCGCGCAGGTCTGATATTGCCGTCACGGTCAACCATGGCCTCAGTGACGACCGGTGCGACGAGTTCTGGATATCCGCTGAGGATCGTCGCGCCGTGCGACACCTTTCGAGCTGTTACCATAGGCCAGAGTTGGACCGGCATGGTTTTGATGTCTGGCTTCTGTCCTTCGAAAACTTTCGCAACCTGGTTTTTCGGCAAAATACCATTGGCCAGAACCTCTTTGGACAGCTCAATGAAGTCTTTGCGATCGCGTTGTTTGAAACGTCCTCGTCCCAATGCACCATCAGCGAGCGACGCCCGCCAATAGATTAAAGACTTGTCCAGATCAGGTTTCATTGCCTTTGACCAATCTAACCGATAACGCCTCTCGGCAAATCGACACAAAGTAATTCTTCAATACAACCATAGGCATAAACTGGTTTTCCCGTCAGGAACAGTGGCGGCAGCACACGGGCATCAAGCAAAAGGACTATACCTGGCCATCAGAGCGGCCATCTTGGGATAAGTCGCGGTAGAGATCGTAGAGCCCCTTCGCCTTCACCCGCATCTCATAAGTCGTCTTGTGGGGCGTGAGCGTGCCATGCCAAATGGCAGTCCGCTTGTCCGGCTGATTGCACGACCAGGTCGGGAGAATAGCGCGCATATCCGCGATCTGGTTACCAACAGTTATCATCGGGCACGACGCCCCCCATGTTGGTATTAGCTCGGGCGGGCGAAATTAGACCGCTCGCAGCCGCGACACCTGCCCGCAAAGCAGGGGCCGCAGGCTTGAACTCTCCGCCCGGTTTCATTCCAATCGTGCCGTGCTCAAGCTGAACCATCCGTGCCTGGTGAAACGCCTGCAGTGCAGTTTCACCGGCTTTCTCACCGAAGAGATCGTCGAAGGTTGACTGAATTACAGCTGGGTTGAAACCAACCCGTTCCAGGGTTTTCAGGCGGTCAATGAGCGTCTGGAGATCGCGGGCCCAGAGTTGCTGGTCGCTTCGTTGTTCAGGCCACCGGTCGGTGAAGATATCGGGTGTATGAGCAGGATTGCGAACTTTCAACAATCGCAGGCAGCTTTCGGCATCCTGTATGCGGCGGCGCATACGCATTGCAAGTGCAATGACCTCGTCAGCGAGACTGTCTTGCACTGGACCAGCTTCCAGCGCGATCGCAGCCATAATGATCGAGGGAGGTTTCCGTTTGCCACGGTGGTCATCATGTTTGCGAAAGCGCTTGTCACGAAAGCGCTTGATCAATTGCAGAGCAACAACGCGCGGAGACTTTTGGTCGAGCGGGATATGGACAGGCATCGGTTGGGTATCGGCCTTGATCATGCTGCCATCAGACGTCATGCGTTTTGCCATGGTTTCGTAGGTTTCGCCGTCTACAAGGAAACGCCGCGCGTCAAAACGATCCTGGAAAACTGCGCTTGTTTCGATATGGCCATTGAAGTAGTCGGCAAACCCCTTTGGGTTCACTTCCTTGTGGTAGCAAGTGCCCGTTTCCGGCTTGTGGTGGAACAAGCTCGCGACGCGATCCGGGGTGCCAGCCAAACGGACAACCGGCATCAGATCCACGGTCACGCCATCCGGATATGTCACCGTCACACAGCGGCTGTTCTTTTCGATCAGATAGCCGTGGTACTTGCTGCCCGGATCGCCTTTGATTGCCTTGTAGAGCGTGGTCAGATCCCATTCTGGGTCACTGCCTGGTAGCACGTTCAGTTCAATGACAGCGTCGACATCATGCTGATCTCGCTTAAGACGAGATCGCGTTGGTGCGTGAATGGCAAAGCTGCCGGACGCGTAAATCTCGTGGACAAGGTCTTCAAACGGGCTTCCCGGCAGATCTACATGGCTGGCTAATCCGCGATAGTGAGCTTCTGCCTCGCGATGCATTGTCACGGTGATCTGGATGGCCCGAGCCACGTCCATTAACCGCTAAAGAGCAACGCGACTGATCCAGACATCTACTACAGAAACTCGCCAGTGCTTGCTCTGCATCAGCGTAGGTTCAGGACGCACCATCTACAACGGTCTGAAGCAACTGAAAAAGCGATGAACTATTGTCAAAAGAGACAAACTACGTGTCATCTTATAAAGGTTTCAGTGGTGAGCCGTGCAGGGTTCGAACCTGCGACCCACTGATTAAAAGTCAGTTGCTCTACCAACTGAGCTAACGGCCCACTAGGCGGCCTATCTAGAAAGGCCAAAGCAAAGGGTCAAGCCGATTCTCTACGGAAATCCTGCGACATACTGGATTCCTTCTGACCCCAGCGTTATATGCGCGAAATGCAACACCAGCCCCCCAACCACTGGCCCTTCATGAAGATGCACGGCCTCGGCAACGACTTTGTCGTGGTCGATACGCGTATGCAGGCCTTTGATGTGTCCGAAGGTCTGGTGCGCGCGCTCGCTGACCGGCACCGGGGGGTCGGTTTTGATCAGCTTGCGGTGATCTCCGATGGCACGGACCTGACGATCACTTTCTACAATGCGGACGGATCAACCTCTGCCGCATGCGGCAACGCAACCCGGTGCATCGCCGCGCGCGAGATGGCGCAGACCGGGGCAGATGCGTTGCGTATCGATGTCACCGGGCGCGGGACGCTGAACGCTGTGATGCAGCCGGACGGCGTTACGGCTGTGAATATGGGCCACCCGCTCACCCATTGGCAGGAGGTGCCGCTGGCGCAGGAAACAGACACCCTGCACCTGCCCATCGACGGAGATCCGGTTGCGACAGGTATGGGCAATCCGCACTGCACCTTCTTCGTAGAGGATGTGGCGGCTGTGGACCTCGCTGCCCGCGGCGCTGCGCTGGAACATCATCCGCTCTTTCCCGAACGCACCAACGTGCAGTTCGCACAGCTGATCGGACCGGATCACCTCCGAATGCGGGTCTGGGAACGCGGCACCGGCATCACGCTTGCCTCCGGATCGTCCTCCTGTGCCACCGCAGTGGCCGCGCACCGGCGCGGTCTGACCGGGCGCACGGTGCGCATCGACCTCGACGGCGGAACGCTGCACATCGACTGGCGCGCGGACGGGATATGGATGTCGGGCCCAACGGCCCACGTGTTCGACGGCACCCTCACTCAGAGCTTTCTGGACAGCCTGTGACCGCGCCCGTCTTCTCCAACCATGGCTGCCGCCTCAACGCCTACGAAACCAAGGCGATGGAAGAGCTGGCCACCTCCGCCGGTCTGACCGACGCGGTGATCATCAACACCTGCGCCGTAACGGCCGAAGCGGTGCGCAAGGCCCGGCAGGACATCCGCAAATTGCGCCGCACCCATCCCGACGCAAAACTGATCGTGACCGGGTGCGCCGCCCAGACCGATCCAGACAGCTTTGCCGCCATGGATGAGGTCGACGTGGTCATCGGCAACACGGAAAAGATGAACGCGGCCACGTGGTCAGGGCTGGCCGGCGATTTCGGCACCGAGGCGGTTCAGGTCGATGACATCATGTCCGTGACCGAGACCGCAGGCCACCTGATCGACGGCTTCGGAACCCGCAGCCGCGCCTATGTGCAGGTCCAGAACGGCTGCGACCACCGGTGCACCTTCTGTATCATCCCGTATGGCCGCGGCAATTCCCGCTCCGTCCCCGCAGGCGTTGTGGTCGATCAGATCAAACGCCTCGTGGATCGCGGGTACAACGAGGTTGTGCTGACCGGCGTGGACCTCACATCCTGGGGCGCGGACCTGCCCGGCGCACCGCCGCTGGGGGATCTGGTGATGCGGATCTTGCGGCTGGTGCCGGACCTGCCCCGCCTCCGCATCAGCTCCATCGATTCGATCGAGGTGGACGAGGCCCTGATGCAGGCCATCGCGACCGAACCACGCCTGATGCCGCACCTGCATCTCAGCCTGCAACATGGCGATGACCTGATCCTCAAACGCATGAAGCGCCGCCACCTGCGCGACGACGCCATCGCCTTTGCACAGGACGCGCGCAGGCGGCGGCCTGACATGACCTTTGGCGCGGACATCATCGCAGGCTTTCCCACCGAAAGCGCCGCGGCCTTCGCCAATTCGCTCGATCTGGTGCGCGAATGCGACCTGACCTGGCTCCACGTCTTTCCCTACTCGCCCCGGCCCGGCACACCCGCCGCCCGGATGCCCCAGCTGGATGGCCCCACGATCAAGGACCGTGCCGCCCAATTGCGCGCCGCAGGCACCGCACAGGTGCAAAAACACCTCTTCGGGCAAATTGGCAAAACGCATCACATCCTGATGGAAAACCCCACCATGGGCCGCACCGAACAATTCACCGAAGTCACCTTCGACACGCCCCAACCCGAAGGGCAGATCGTGACGGCCCGGATCACAGGGCATACGGACACGCAACTGACCGTTTCTTCTGGCTGAAAATACCACGGGGGGCCCGAAGGGCGGGGGCAGCGCCCCCTACGCCGCCCGAAACGAAAAAGCCCCGCCAATTCGGCAGGGCTTCCTCAATCTCGATATGCGGAACGCTTACTTGTTCTTGTAACGCGCCTTGACCGGCGCCCACAGGCGCTTGTTGGTCAGGTACAGCAGCACCGACAGAATGGTGAGGAAGATCACACCGACAAACCCGGCCTGCTTGCGCGCCATCAGCTTCGGCTCAGCCGTCCACATCAGGAACGCCGACACGTCTTCGGAAATGGCAGCAAGGTCATTGGCATGACCATCCGCATATTCCACGTCCTCACCCCAAAGCGGGGGTGCCATGGAAATCCAGCCACCGGGGAACGCCTTGTTCTCATAAAGAACGACGCCCGCTTCTTCCTTTTCCTCACCGGTGTACCCCATCAGGAGCGACGCGATGTAGTCGGGACCGCCCATGCCCTTGAGGAACTGGTTGATACCCAGACCGTAAGGACCGTGGAAACCCGCACGCGCCTTGGCCATCAGGCTCAGGTCCGGTGCATTCTCCAGGTTGGACCCGGGGAAATGATCATTGGGCGTGGCCACACGGAAATCGTCCAGTTCGGGGTCAAAGACCTCGTAGAACTCCGCATAGGCGCGCACCTGATCCTCGGGCAGACCGGGCCCACCGTCGTCGCTCAATGTGCGCAGCGGCACATATTGCAGACCGTGACAGGCCGAACAGATTTCGGTGTAGACCTGCAACCCGCGTTGAAGCTGGTTCTGGTCGTACTGGCCGAACGGTCCATCAAAGGAAAAGTCGATATTCTGGACTTCGCCTTCCTTGCCCGCCGCCATCGCGCCCGTCGCCAGCGTCACCGCCATCAGGGCACTTGCTGCAAGTTTCATAAACATATGCAGTCTCTCCTTATTCCGCAGGCTGCGCCGAGGCGGCTGCTTTGCCCGCCGCAGCACCGCCAACTTTCGCGGCAAAGTCTTCTTCGATGGTCGCAGGCTGTGCGTCCGGCTTCTCCAGCACGCCAAGCAGCGGCAGGATCACCAGGAAGTACACGAACCAATACGTGGCCGAGATCAGCGCAATGGTGTTGTACGGCTCTTCCGCCGGGCGGGCACCAACCCACATCAGCACGAAGAAGTCGACAACCAGCAGCGCAAACCACCACTTCAGCATCGGACGATACCGGGCCGAGCGCACGCTCGATGTGTCGAGCCACGGCGCCAGCGCCATCACGGCAATCGCACCGAACATCGCAACCACACCGAAGAAGTCGGCCTGAATGATGCCGCCACTGATGAACGTGGCGAACTGCACGACCCAGACGTCCGGCGTGAACGCCCGCAAGATCGCGTAGAACGGCAGGAAGTACCATTCCGGCACGATGTGCGCAGGTGTCGCCAGCGCATTCGCCTCGACGTAGTTGTCGGGGTGGCCGAGGTAGTTCGGCATGAAGCCGACCACGGCGAAGAACACCAACAGGATAACGGCCAGCGCGAACAGGTCCTTGATCACGAAATACGGCCAGAAGGGCAGCGTGTCTTTTTCTGCCTCTTCCTTCGACGTGCGGCGCACCTCAACCCCGGTCGGGTTGTTGTTGCCTGTCGTGTGGAAGGCCCAGATGTGCAGGATCACGAGACCCGCAATCACGAAAGGCAACAGATAGTGCAGGCTGAAGAAACGGTTCAGCGTGGCATTGTCCACCGCAGGCCCGCCCAGCAGCCATGTCTGCAGCGCTTCACCCACAAACGGGATCGCGCCAAACAGGCCGGTGATCACGGTCGCACCCCAGAAGGACATCTGACCCCAGGGCAGAACGTAGCCCATGAACGCCGTGCCCATCATCAGCAGATAGATCAGCATGCCGATGATCCACGTGATCTCGCGCGGCGCCTTGTAGGAGCCGTAGTAGAGACCGCGGAAGATATGCGCATACACGGCCACAAAGAACAGCGACGCGCCGTTCATGTGGATGTACCGCAGCATCGCGCCGCCATTCACGTTCCGCATGATGTGCTCGATCGAGGCAAACGCCTCATCCACATGCGGGGTGTAGTGCATCGCCAGCACAACGCCGGTGATGATCTGCAACGCCAGACAGAATGTGAGGACGATGCCCCAGATCCACATCCAGTTCAGGTTCTTCGGCGTCGGGATCATCAGCGTGTCGTACATCAGGCCCACGATGGGCAGACGCTTCGCCAAGCCTTTTTCCCAGGCCGCTTTCGGTTCGTAATGGTCGTGAGGAATTCCAGCCATGAGGTCTCTCCCTTAACCCAGTTGGATCGTGGTTTCGTCCACGAATACAGCTTCAGGAACCGGCAGGTTACGGGGTGCCGGACCGCGACGGATCCGCCCCGCTGTGTCGTAGTGTGAGCCGTGGCAGGGGCAGAACCAGCCGCCAAAATCCCCTGCATCGCCCAATGGCACGCACCCGAGGTGCGTACAAACGCCTTGCATCACCAGCCATTCGCCGGTGTTTTCACCGTTGAACGCGGTCAGCGTCCGGTTTTCGTCGTCCGCAGGAACCTCACCGAGGTTTGCGTTACGTGCATCCGCATCCGGCAGGTCGCTCACCGCGACGTCTCTCCCGGCTTCGATCTCGTCGGGGGTACGGCGGCGAATAAACACCGGCTTGCCCAGGAAGGACACAACCAGCTGCGTGCCCGGCTCAACCGCGCTCACATCCACACGGATGGAGCTGAGGGCGAGCACGTCCGCGGACGGGTTCATCTGGTTGACCAGCGGCCATACCGCTGCACCAACAGCAATCGCGCCTGCACCGCCAGTGGCATAGTACAGGAAATCGCGCCGGGTTTCGTCGTGGTCTTCTTCTGCGTGCGACACGTGGTGACCTCTCCAGTTTCGAACGCCCCGGACGGGGCCATATAACATAGAACCCGCGCGCGCGCAGGTTGGTTCACCGGGCTATCTAGCGGGGACACCTGTCCACGTCCAGCGCGCAAACTGACACAGTTGGTCGCAGGGGCGCAGGTTAACCCCTTGATAAGACTCGTGGCCGCACGCCCTGTTAACCACGGAACGGGTGCACGCGCTGTGCACAGGGTGTGTACACCCCGTGCACGCCCTGTGCCATCAGCATCAGCCTTGTTTTGCTGACGTTAACCGCGATTCGCGAACCGGTGCGTTTGCAACAGGACCGCGCGTTGCATCTGCTGCTGATGTAAGGCCCTAGACCTCGGGCGCGGTGGCCGTCATCGAAGGTCGCGCGGCAAAGCCGTCATACCACTTGGTCAGCGCATCGCGCCCTTTGCGCCAATCCCGGTCGCCATGGCGGAAATCGAGATATCCCAGACCGCAAGCCACACCGATATGGCCCACATCCATCGGCCCGGCCAAATGGCTCATCCAGCGTGCATTCAACGCATCCAGCGCACCGGTCACCTTGCCCCACTGCGCCTCGATCCATGCCTCGGACTGGATCGCCTCATCCCGGAAACGCTTTTCGTAGACCATGAGGACCGCGGCCTCCATCAGCGCATCCGCCGTAGCCTCCAGCACCAGCACCTCCCATTGGCCCTGCACCGGGTACAAATCCGCACCCCCGCGGTCGTTCAGATACCGACAGATCACCCGGCTGTCATACAGCGTCGGCCCCTCGTCGCGCACCAGCGCCGGGATCTTGCCCACCGGGTTCGCCGCCTTCAACGTCGCATCCGTGCCGCCGGGCGCTGCCGTCACAGATACGGTTTCGACATCATCCGCCTGCCCCGTTTCATGCAACAGAACCAAGACCTTACGCACAAAGGGGCTCGGCCCCGCCATCAGCAGCTTCATCGCGATTCTCCCTGTGAAATCACGCGCAGCCTAGGCCCCGCGCATCAGCGCAGCAAGCACGCGCAGCTCGGACCCCATCCCGAACGCATCCACATGATCCGCCGCCCGCAGGCGCACGTCATCGGGCTTGTTCTGGTTCAGCTTCCATGTGCCATCCACGCCCGTGACGGTTAAGCGACACGGCACGATCTGGCGCATCATCTTGTCCAGAACCTCCGGCGTCATCTTGTCCGTCTTCCACGGGGGTTTCGGGGCCAGCTGATCCTCGAAATGCCTGGACTGCCGGTCCAGCATATCGCGCATCTGATCCTGTGGCAGCCGCTCCAGCGTACCGGATATATGCACCGCGACATAGTTCCATGTCGGCACCTGATCCACGACCCCGTACCAGTCGGGCGAGATGTAACCATCCGCCCCGCTCACCGCGATTTTGGCAGGCATCGGCGCATCCAGACTGCGCGCAATCGGGTTTGAGCGCACCAGATGCAAATCCACCTGCGCGCCAAGTTCATCAATCAGAAACGGAACATGCGCCATCATCGGCCCATCATCCCCGTTCACCGCCAACACGCCAAACGCGCGCTCGCGGGCAAAGGCGAGGTTCCGCTCGGCGCTCTCAGTGTGAAAAATCGGGTTGGGGTGCATGGGAAATATCCTGATACGTCGCGTCCTTCTTGCCTTGGGCGGCGGACAAGGGCAACCTGACGCTGTTCTCAGGGCGGGGTGAAATTCCCCACCGGTGGTATGCGGGCCCGATCAAACGGTGACCCGCGAGCCCACGAGCGCAACGCGCACCTCTGACGAGGGACGCTTGGACAAGCAGATCAGGTGAAACGCCTGAGCCGACGGTGACAGTCCGGATGAAAGAGAACGTGCAGCCGCGTGCGCCCCTGGGGGTGCGCCTGGTCTGTGCGCAATCGCCTTGGGTGACGTGTCTGAACCTAAAGGAGTGACCCATGACACACACCCGCTTCGCCTTCGTCAAAGCCCGCTGGCACGCCGACATTGTCGACCGTGCCTTTGACGGTTTCACGGAATTGATCCCCGCGACACAGGTGGATACTTATGACGTTCCCGGCGCGTTCGAGATGCCGCTCATGGCGCAACATCTCGCACAAACAGGACGTTACAGTGCCATTGCCTGCGCCGCACTTGTCGTTGATGGGGGCATCTACCGACACGACTTCGTCGCGCAAGCCGTGGTGGATGGCCTCATGCAGGTGGGGCTCAAGACCGGCATACCGGTCCTGTCCGTGTCGCTCACGCCCCACCATTTTCAGGAGACACCGCACCACATGGGCATCTACGCCGATCACTTCGTGATCAAGGGGCGCGAGGCGGCGCAAGCCGCACGTGGCATCCTCGAGGCGCAGACCAGCCTCCGCTCAGCCGCCTAGGTAGGCGCGCAAGGCGGGCGGCGGATTGGCCATCACCTCTTGCGCAGGCGCCGGGTGGGCCACGTCGCCCGCATCCACAAAAATCAGGTCATCCACCATCTCGGCCACTTCGGCCGGGGCGTGGGTGACCATCATCATGGTGGCGCCACTCTCTGCGACGACGTCCGCCGTCAGCGCCAGCATCTCGGCCCGCAGCGCAGGCCCTAACGCGGCAAAGGGTTCGTCCAGCAACAACACCGGCGCGCTTTGCAACAGCACGCGGGCCAAGGCCGCCCGGCTTTGCTGTCCGCCCGACAATGCGCCCGGCTTGCGATCCGCAAACGCCTCAAGCCCGACGCGCCCAAGCGCTGCGTGCACCTTGTCAGCCTCTGCCGGGCTTAACCGCAAGCGTGGCCGGAGGCCCAGTCCCACATTCTGCGCAACGGTCAGATGCGGAAACAGGTTGCAGTCCTGAAACAGCATCGCGATGCCCCGCGCATCCGGCGCGGCAGCAGTCACATCCTGACCTGCGATCCGAATGATTCCTTGCGAAACAGGCAGATAACCGCCAAGCAACCCCAGCAAGGTCGACTTGCCCGCACCCGACGGCCCCGCCACAGCGACACGCCGCCCTTGCGGCACCTCAAACGTGGCGCGCAGGGCGAACGCCCCCTGCTCTGCCCGCAGATCTTCAACCGATATCACGCCGCCGCCCCCATGCATCGCACACCCAAAACATCGCCAACGCCAGCATCAGAAGCAACAGCGCCGCCCCCGCCGCCGCATCCGTGCAGTAACTGCCTAGCAGGCGGTACATCTGCAACGGCAACGTCGCCACATCCGGGTCCGCGAACAGCGCCACAACCCCCAGATCCCCAACCGACAGCGCCGCCGTCAGCCCGGCGGCAAACCCCAGCGCGGGCCGCAACCGCGGCACCAGAACGATGCGCCACATCGCCCCGCCGCGCAGCCCGAGCCCAAGGCTCAAACGCCCGTAATCCGCCATCACCTGCCGCATCGGCGGCAACAGGATGCGTACCGCAAAGGGCAGCGCCATCAACGCGTTGACCGATGCCGTGATGGGCAGGGCAAGGCTCGCCGGGTTCACATAGGGAAAGATCAGAATGAACCACCCCGTGCCCAGCATCAGCGGCGACGCGGCAAGGCCGATCAGGGTGACGCCTTCAACCCCACCATTGCGCACCTGCGCCAGCCACGCCGTGATCGGCAGGGCCACAGCCACGAGGATCACAGTGCTCAGCGTTGCAACCCAGACAGAGGTCCACGCGGAGCGCCAAACCACCTCCGGCATCTGCGTCAGACCCCCGAGGCCCGTCAGCACCACAGACAAAAGCGGCAGCAACAGGAACCCGGCCGCAAAGGTGATCCAGAACGCATCCAGCACGCGCGCGCCTGCGCCCTTGGCATCCCACCGCTGTGGCAACCGGTCCTGCCCGCGCTGCACCACCATGGGCGGCAAAAACCACAACGCAATCAACGCGGCACCGCCCGCCACAGCCAGTTGCAACAGGCTCAAGAGCGCGGCACGGCCAAGGTCGAAATCAAAGCGGAACGCCTGGTAAATCGCCAGCTCAACCGTCGTGGCACGCGGTCCCCCGCCCAGCGTCAGCGCGACCGCAAAACTGGTCAGGCAGATCACAAAGATCAGCGCAAAGGCGCCCGGCACCACCCGCGCCAGCATCGGCCATTCAAGGCTACCAAACACCGCGCCGCTGCGCAGGCCCAACTGCGCCACCAGCCGGAACTGTTCCGCCGGGATGGCTTGCCAGCCCTGTAGGATCAGGCGCGTCGCCAAGGGCATGTTGAAGAACACATGGGCCAGCACGACCCCGTGCGCGCCATAGATCGACACCTCTGGTAGCCCCACCGCGCTCAGCGCCACATTCAGCCACCCGTTGCGCCCAAAGATCGCCAGCAGGCCCAGCACGGCGACAATCACCGGCAGGATGAATGGCGCGCCCAGCAGCGTCACCAGCAGCGCGTGACCGGGCATGGTCCGCCGCGCCAGCGCCCGCGCCACGGGCACGGCCAGAACCACCGAAATCAGGGCAGAGAAAAACGCCTGTGACAGCGTAAAGCGCACCGCCTGCCATTCAGCGGTGCGCAGGCCCGTGCTCGCCTCGACCCGCAGGCCGATGGCGACAAAGGCCGCCAACACCACCGCAACGATCAGAACCGCTGCGATGATGCCCGGCGTGTTGCTTACTGGCTGAGAGCCGCGCGCCATGTTTCGATCGCATCGACCTGCACATCAGCGGCCTCGGTTTCCGAATAGAACAGAACCTTTTCCGGCAGCGGCAATTCGCTCCAGCCTTCGGGCCAATCCGCCTGCGGCAGCGCCGATGGAAGCGACCAGTTGGCGGTCGGGATGATTGTCTGGAAATCCCGCGACATCACATAGGCCAGGAATTGATCCGCCAGCTCAGGCTGATCAGTGCCTGCAATCTTGCCCACGGTCTCCACCATGAAATAGTGGCCCTCGGGGAAGATCGCGGCCTTCTTCGTAAAGTCCTCTTCGGCAAACATATGGTAGGCGGGCGACGTGGTATAGCTCAGAACCATGTCCGCCTCACCGTCCGTAAAGAGACCGTAGGAGGCCGACCAATCCTTGGTCACGGTCAGGATGTTGTCAGACAGTGCTTCCCAGACCTCGGCGGACCGGTCGCCATAAACCGCCTGCACCCACAGCACGAGTGCCAGGCCGGAGATAGAGGTGCGCGGATCCTGAATGACGATCTTTACATCGTCGGGCAGGGCCAGCAGGTCGTCAAAGCTGCTGGGCGGCGCGTCCATCGTGGTTTCGTTATAGATGAACGCCGTGTGGCCATAGTTGAACGGCAGGAACGTGTCGTCTGTCCAGTCGATGGGCAGGGTCAGCGCGCTGTTGTCCTGCCCGTGCGGCGCAAACAGATCGGTCGCACGCGCCTTGGCCGTGACATCCGAGGTCAGGCCGATCACAACGTCCGCCTTGGTCCGCTCCCCTTCGAGCAGCAGGCGCGGCAACAGATCGCCCGTGGACCATTCCAAATCGCAATTGCAGACCTTTTCAAACTCCGCTTCGATGATCGGGCCCGGGCCCCATTCCGACGTAAAGTAATCGCCCGCATAAACGGTGAGCACAGGCGTGTCTGCCAGTGCCGAAGTTGCCGCCAGCGTGGCGGCCAAAGTCAGTGCGTATTTCATCGCGTCCTCCAATATGGAAGGCGGCGGGATAAGGGTCTTGGGGTAAGCCAAACCTTCCCTCCGCCGGTGTTAACCGGTTCAGGTTCTACGGGTTCGCCGGAATGGCATCTCAGCTGACAGGCAGCACCCCGAGGTATGGCCACGTATAGGAGGGTGCATGCCCGCTGGCAAGCACCCCGCCGTTTCAGGACCGATCACGAAAATAGTGGTCGCGCAAGCTGCCATCATAGCGCCCCTTGCGCAGGCAGCAGCGTTTGAATCGCCGTCCCGATCCACAGGGGCAACGATCATTGCGACCCAGCTTTTCACTCAGTTCCACATCGCCCATGCACCATGCGGTGCCCGGTCTTGACCCGAGTCTCGGACGGGAAGGACCGTCTACGCTTGGACGTGACCTCGAAAGGAGGGGCGGTCGTCGGGATGAATACGCTTTACCATGTCAGCCTCCATCAGTTTTGCGTGGACGGGCGACGTGCCATGGCACCCCAAACAATGCAAGAACGCCAAACGTCTTGGCATCGACATGCGCGCGGCGTATGTCGCTTTTGCAACTCGCGGAGCAGCGCCCATGTCGTTCAATACATTCGGACATCTCTTTCGTGTCACCACCTGGGGCGAAAGCCACGGGCCCGCCTTGGGCGCTACCGTTGATGGCTGCCCCCCCGGTGTCACAGTGGACGAAACGATGATCCAGCAGTGGCTCGACAAGCGCAAACCGGGGCAGAACAAATACACCACACAGCGGCGCGAACCTGACGCGGTCAAAATCCTCTCCGGTGTGTTTGAGGGCAAGACCACAGGCACCCCGATCCAGCTGATGATCGAAAACACGGATCAACGCTCCAAGGATTACGGCGACATCGCCGAGAAATTCCGCCCCGGCCATGCGGACATCACCTATTGGCAGAAATACGGCATCCGCGACTATCGTGGCGGCGGTCGGTCTTCTGCGCGGGAAACGGCGGCCCGTGTGGCGGCCAGTGGGGTCGCCCGCGCCGCTCTCGACCACCTTGTGCCCGGCATCGAGATCAAGGGCTACATGACCCGCATGGGCGCGCATGAGATTGACCGCGCGCGCTTTGACTGGGACCAGATCGACCAGAACCCGTTCTGGGTGCCGGATGCACAGGCCGCTGAGACGTGGGCCGACTACCTCGACGGGTTGCGCAAATCCGGCTCCTCCGTGGGCGCTGTGATCGAAGTCGTCGCGCGCGGTGTGCCTGCAGGTCTTGGCGCACCGATCTATGGCAAGCTCGACACCGACCTGGCCGCCGCGATGATGAGCATCAATGCGGTGAAGGGCGTCGAAATCGGCGAAGGCATGTCTGCGGCCATGCTCACCGGTGAGCTGAACGCGGACGAGATCACGATGGGGCCTGACGGCCCGGAATATTCTTCAAACCATGCAGGCGGCATCCTTGGCGGGATTTCCACCGGGCAGGACGTCATCGTGCGCTTTGCCGTGAAACCCACGTCGTCGATCCTGCAAACCCGCCAGACAATCACCAAATCCGGGCAAGCGGCCGAGATCATCACCAAGGGGCGTCACGACCCTTGCGTCGGTATCCGCGCCGTGCCCGTGGGTGAGGCGATGATGGCCTGTGTGATCCTCGATCACCTGCTGCTGGACCGCGGGCAGACCGGCGGCCTGCGCGGTCCCATCGGTTAGGTCAGCATCACACCAACACTCCGCACCGCGTTCTTGAGCGTGTCGTCAGACACCCGCGCGCGGGCCATGGTGCGCAAACCGACATATTGCGCCAACAGCATGTCGGCGAGGCCGCGACGCGCGTCCCTGTCCAGCGTTTCATGGTTGGGCGACTCCGCAAGCGCCTCTGCCATCCCGTCGCGCAGCTGACCCAGACCGTTTTCGACCGCAGCCGCGATTTCAGGGTCATAAGCGCTCGGCCCTGCCGCCGCAGTACACAGCAGACAACCGCGTTGATCACCGTCCGTCACAGCCTGGTAAGAACTTGTAAACAACATGCGGATACGGTCCGCACCGTTGGGAATTTCCGGATCGGTGAGAAGGGCGACACCCGCTTTGACCGCTTGCGTCTCGTAATGATCCAGCACTTTGAGAAAAAGCGTCTTCTTGTCCGTGAACGCTTTGTACAGACTGCCGCGGGTCAGCCCCATGCCCTCCAACAGGTCCGGCAGGGATGCGCCCTCGTATCCGAGGGTCCAGAACACCTGCATCGCCTTTTCAATGGCAACGTTGGTGTCAAATGATCTTGGGCGGGCCATGGGCTGCTCTCCTTTGCGTGAACGACATATAACACTTGCGGAACCAATTGGTCCAGAACTCACGTTTTTGTGTATTGTACCGATCGGTTCCCTATCGTATTTCCCGTTTACGGAACCAATCAGTCCACAACAGGAACCAGACCAATGCTCAAGCTCATTCCCGTCGCCTTCGCCGCCGTCCTTGCCGCTGCCGTCAGCCTTGCCGGCATCGCCGCAAACGCAGAACCCGTCGCCACCGGCAGCTTTACCGGCGCCTCCGATCACATCACAACCGGCTCTGTCCAGGTCGTTGCAAATGACGATGGCAGCCACACCATCATTCTGGGCGACGATTTCAGCCTCGATGGCGCACCCGATCCCCGCGTCGGCCTGGGCAAGGATGGCTTTTACGATGGCAACACCGACTCTGGCAAACTGCTGAACCTGACCGGGTCGCAATCCTTCACCGTGCCTGCTGGCGTCGACATCTCCGACTTCAACGAAGTGTACATCTGGTGTGAGAAATTCAGCGTCCCTCTGGGCTTTGCCGTCCTCGGCTAACCCTTGCCTTCGGGCCGCAGACGCTCCATGGATCGACGTGACATGAAAAGCCCGTCGATCCAGAACAAGCCAACAACCGCCATCACGCTCAAGCTGGTGGCGGTTTTTTTGTTCATGGTCATGGCGGCAATGATCAAGGCCGCGACAGAAAACGTCCCCGCAGGGCAGGCCGTGTTCTTCCGCTCGCTCTTTGCCATGCCGATCATCCTTGGCTGGGTGTGGCACCGGGGCGAGATTCGCGAGGCGCTTGTTCCAAAAAATTTCATGGGCCACGTGTGGCGCGGGCTTTTCGGCACATCCGCCATGGCGCTGACCTTTGCCGGGCTGGGCCTTTTGCCGCTGCCAGAGGTGACGGCCATCGGCTATGCCACCCCGATTTTCACGGTCATTCTCGCGGCCCTGATGCTGGGTGAGCGCATACGCCTGATCCGGATCAGCGCCGTCGCACTCGGCCTTGTTGGCGTAATGATCGTCCTTTGGCCCCGGCTCAGCCTGGACGGCGATGTTCTGTCCACGGCGGGCAGCATCGGCGCCTTGATGGTTCTGGGCGCGTCCATCCTGCGCGCGCTGGTACAGATCCACATTCGCACGCTGGTCCAGACGGAACACACCGCGGCAATCGTCTTCTACTTTTCCCTGACCGCCACCGTGCTGAGCCTGCTCAGCCTGCCATTCGGCTGGGTTGTGCCCGACACGCTGGACCTTGGCCTTCTGATCGGTGCGGGCCTGATCGGGGGTATCGCACAGATCCTTGTCACCTCCAGCTACCGCTTTGGCGCGGCCTCCATGCTGGCTCCGTTCGATTATGCCTCACTCATCTTTGCCGCACTCATCGGGTACGTGATCTTCAGCGAAGTGCCGACACTCACCATGGTGCTCGGTGCGGCGTTGGTTGTTGCGGGCGGCGTATTGATCATCTGGCGCGAACGTCAACTGGGCGGTGGCCGCAGCAGGGCACGCGCGGTGACGGACCCCAAGGGCTAGCCCAACCCGGCGACCGTCGACAGCGCAGCCGTTGCACCCAGAACCGCAAGTGCAAAAGCGCCCTCACAGAACACGGCAAAGCGCAACGGTCGTGCCTGCCCCCGTCGCAACGCAGGGACGTGCCGCAGCTTGTTCATCGCGCCGATGATCAGCATTGCAGACACCGCGAGCATTTTGACCAATAGCGTGACGCCATAAGCCGTGGTGCAAAGCTGCGCCAAGTTATCCAGCAGATTGAACGCCATGACGCCGCCAAGACCGACCAGAACCGGCACTGCCATCAGAGCGTATCGCCCAAAATCCATGGCCAGTTCAGCCGCGGCCTCATGATCCGATCCCGCGATCCGAAAGATGGGCCACAAAACGCCGACCCAATAGGACGCCAGCATCAGGTGCAGGATGAGGATCACGTTCAACAACACGCCAGACACATGACCAACGGCCACAAATCCAGCTAGCAAGGTCACTGCACCAAACGCTTGTAACACCGGCCTTCTGACAAAAGTCCCGACAACCACCACAATCGCCCCGCAAACATACAGCGCCATCGCCGTGCCCTGCCCCGTGCTCCACAGAATACCCAGCATCACGGGGTCCAGCGCACCCGCCACCGTGCCCGTCATCGCCGCCGCCTGCGTGAGGAACCCGATCACGGATGCGAGGGCGACCAGGACGGCAAGCGTCACCCTTGGCGTCGTCACCCGGTGAATCATGAAAACGGCCACATGACCTGCTGCGCCAAGCGCGCTGATCAAGAGCACGCAGCGCACGCCAAAGGCCAGCCATTCGATCAAGAGTTATTGCACCGAAAACGAGACATTGCCGGTCATGACGTGGCCATCCGCGCTGATCCCGCGCCATTCGATCGTATGTTCACCAGACGCGACACCGGGCAACGGTACGGAAAACTCCACGTCGAAACCGGCTGCGTCCGGCACATCGATTTTCTGATCCGCCAGTGTCAGCCCCGTCAATCGGATGTCCTTGGAAAAGGTCATCGCCAATTCCGACGGCGGCGCGGAGAGTGTCGCACCATTGGCCGGCTGGCTGTATTTCAGGACAGAGTGTGCCACCGCCTCCAGCGGGCTCAGCGCGGCGATACATGCCAGAACGGAAAGCAATCGGGTCATGGATGGCATCTGAGGCTTGCCTTCAGGCAAAGGTCAAGCCTCAAATCCGTGATCAGGCCCGCACCAACGCCTCATAGTCTTCGGACACTTTGCGGCACATATCACCGACTTCGAAATTGAAGTCCCCGATCTGTCCAACCGGTGTGACCTCTGCCGCAGTGCCCGTGAGCCAGCATTGCTCGAACCCTTCAAGCTCTTCCGGCATGATCACGCGCTCATGCACCTTGATCTGCATGTCCTGCAAGCGGCCAATCACCGTCTGGCGCGTCAGACCGTTCAGGAAGACGTCTGCCTTGGGCGTGTGCACTTCGCCGTCTTTGACGAAGAAGATGTTGGCGCCTGTGCACTCGGCCACATAACCGCGGTAGTCCATGAACAATGCGTCCGAACACCCCTTGGCCTCTGCCGCGTGCTTGGACGTGGTGCAGATCATATAGAGACCCGCCGCCTTTGCGTGCACCGGTGCCGTTTCGGGCGACGGGCGCTTCCACTTGGCGATGTCGATCTTGGCGCCCTTGTATTTGGCGTCGCCATAGTAGCTGCCCCATTCCCATGCCGCGATGGCAAGGTGCACCGGGTTGCGTGCCGATGCGACACCCATGTCCTCGCCCGCACCGCGCCACGCGACGGCGCGCACATACGCATCCGTCAAGCCGTTCGTCGTGAGCACTTCCTGTTTGGCTGCCTCGATCTCGTCGACAGTGTAGGGGATCTGAAAATCCAACTCACCGGCCGAGTAGTGCAGCCGCTCGGAATGCTGGCGGCTCAGGAATATTTTGCCGTTATAGGCGCGCTCACCCTCAAAGACCGAGCTGGCATAGTGCATGGCATGGGTCAGGATGTGCACGTTGGCCGTGCGCCAATCGACCATCTGGCCGTCCATCCAGATTTTCCCGTCAAGATCATCATATCCAGCCATGCCAGCCTCCCGATTTGCAAAAATTGCGCCAATATGTCCGAACCGGTCATAAAGTTGCGCAAAACCTGCGATTCGATACCGCTCCGCTCTTGGAATGTCAACAAGGCTGACATAAACTGACGGCAAAACGACGAACGGAAGACAGTGAAATGGCGGATGGACGCACCGCAAGCGGGGAGAACCTGCTCTATCTGACGGACGAGCAGTTGCGGCAGGGCATTGAGGCGATGTTCTTTGCGTATCGCGGGTTCACCGCGGACCCGGACCGCATCCTGTCCGACATGGCCTATGGTCGCGCGCATCACCGCGCGATCCACTTTATCAACCGCGCGCCGGGCACCACCGTGAACAACCTGCTGAACATCCTCGGCGTGACCAAGCAGTCGCTGAACCGCGTCCTGCGCACTCTGATCGAGGATGGCCTGGTCGAAAGCCACGTGGGCACCGTGGACAAACGCGAACGGCACCTGTTTTTGACCGAAGCGGGGCAAGCTCTCGAAGGTCAACTGTCGGACGCCCAACGGGCCCGTATGCGCGCCGCTTTCCGCGATGCGGGGCCCGACGCCGTGGCAGGCTTCCGCACTGTGCTTGAGGCGATGATGGACAGCGAGATGCAGCACGCTTACACAAGACTGAAAGAAAGCGGCGCATGACGGACTTCGACACTCATCTCCTTATCATTGACGACGACGAACGCATCCGGTCGCTTTTGCAAAAGTTCCTGATGCGCAACGGGTTTCTTGTGACGGCTGCCCGCGACGCAGCCCACGCCCGGCGGGTTCTGTCGGGGCTCGACTTCGACATGATCGTGCTGGACGTGATGATGCCGGGCGAAGACGGGTTGAGCCTGTGTCGATCCTTGCGCGAAACGCTGGCGACGCCGATCCTGCTGCTCACCGCCAAAGGGGAAACGGACGCCCGGATCGAAGGGTTGGAAGCAGGGGCCGACGACTACCTGCCCAAACCGTTTGAGCCCAAGGAATTGCTGCTGCGGATCAATGCGATCCTGCGGCGTGTGCCCGACACCGCGCCGGAAGAGGCGCAGCCAAAAATTCTGTCGCTGGGGCCCATTCGGTACGATATGGAACGCGGTGAGATGTGGCAGGGCGAAGACCTCGTGCGCCTGACAGCGACCGAGATGCAGTTGATGAAACTGTTCTCCGCCAAACCGGGCGAACCGATCAGCCGCGCAAAACTGGTCGAGGATTTGGGCCGCGACCGGGGTCAGGCGCAGGAACGCGCCGTGGACGTGCAGATCACGCGGCTACGCCGCAAGATCGAGAGCAATCCCAAACAGCCGCGCTACCTGCAGACGGTCCGCGGTGCGGGTTACATGCTCGCGCCGGATTGAGCTTTGGACCAGACGTTTTTCTTGAACCTGCGGGTATTGCGCAAACTCAGAAAGCACATGCAACAGCATCATCCACATGCCTTAACTAGCATGATACAACGAGCCGGGCAGCCTTACCTCCATATTGGTGGTTCTTGGGAACATGAGTTGCAGGTCTTACGGTCCGCTTGCGTGGATCCCAGAGAGTTTCCGGTTTACGTTTTAGCAGATGACAACGTCGTTCGCTTGATCAAGAAAACACAGCGCGGAACGGTCGCCTCACTTTGGATGATGGCCGCTCAAGTTGTATATCACGCGGTGAAAAACAGATGACCACAGCCCTCCTCACCCACGCTGACGGCCTCTTGCACGTCACGCCCACCGGTATGCCCGAGCAGGTGGCGCGGCTGGCCTATATCCAGCGCGCGCTGGAGGATCTGGACCTGCTGCGCGTTGGCCCACCTCTGGCCGATGATGCCGACATTGCGCGGTGCCACCCGCAGGACTACATCGATTTTGTGCGTTCGAAGGTGCCAGCGGACGGCTTTGCGGGCCTCGACCGGGATACGGATGCAGAGACCTTCCTGTCGCCAACGTCTTACAACGCCGTGTGGCGGGCAGCCGGCGGAGCGGTGAAGGCAGTCGATATGGTCTTGGTCGGTGAAGCGCAGAACGCCTTTGTCGCCATGCGCCCGCCCGGCCACCACGCCGAACAGTCCCTGCCCATGGGGTTCTGCATCTTTGGCAACGTCGCCATCGCCGCCAAACATGCGCTGGATCATCATGGGTTGGAACGCGTCGCCATCGTTGATTTCGACGTCCATCACGGCAACGGCACGCAAGCGCTGTTGCAGGACGACCCGCGCGCGCTGGTCATCACCTCGCAGCAGATGCCGCTGTGGCCCGGCACGGGCGAGGCAAGCGACCGCGGGCCTCATGGCACCGTTCTGAACCTGCCGCTTGCGCCCGGCACGGATGGCGCACATGCGGTTGCTGAATACGAACGCCACGTGATCCCCGCGCTGATCAAACATGCACCGGACCTCATCCTGATCTCTGCCGGGTTCGACGCGCATCAGGACGATCCGCTGGCACAGTTGAACTGGACGGCGGACACATACACCCAACTCACCGACCTGCTGACGAAAACTGCACGAGACCTGTGCAAAGGCCGGGTGGTGTCGGTTCTCGAAGGGGGCTATGATCTGGACGCGCTGGCCGCTTGTGCCCGCGCCCACGTCCAATCGCTGATGAAGGCCGCCCAATGACTGACCGCCCCGTAGACGAGATGAGCTTTGAAGAAGCGATGGCCGAGCTGGAACAGGTGCTGGGCCAGTTGGAGCGGGGCGACGTAGCCTTGGACGATTCGATCAAACTGTATGAGCGGGGCGCGGCGTTGAAGACGCGGTGCGAGACCAAGCTGCGCGAGGCCGAGGAAAAGGTCGCCGCGATCACGACGGATGCCGACGGCAATCCCACCGGGCTGAAACCTGTCGAAGGCCTCTGAATGTTTCGCGAACGGCTGACGGACGCGGCAACCGCCATTCAGGCGCAGTTTGACGCCGTGCTGGGGGCGCTACAGCCCTTGCCGGTTGTGCAGGCGATGGGGCACGCCACGAACGGGGGCAAACGGCTGCGCGGCTTCATGGTGTTGGAAAGCGCGCGGTTGCACGGGATCGACCCGGCCCGCGCCATCTGGCCTGCAACAGCGATCGAGGCGCTGCATGCCTACTCGCTCGTCCATGATGATCTGCCGTGCATGGACGATGACGACCTGCGCCGAGGCCAACCCACAGTGCACGTGAAATGGGACGAGGCGACGGCAGTTTTGGCAGGCGATGCGCTGCAAACGCTGGCCTTTGAAATGGTGGCGCACCCGGAGGTGGGGGAGGCGCGCGCCGACCTCACCCTGTCACTGGCCCGGGCCTCCGGGGCGCAGGGCATGGTGCTGGGCCAAGCGCTCGACATCGCGGCAGAGACCGCCAACACGCCCCTGAACCTCGATGAAATTACAGCCCTGCAACGCGGCAAGACCGGCGCGTTGATCGAATGGTCCGCCACTGCTGGCGCGCGGATGGCAAACGCCGATCTTGCGCCGTTGCAGACCTATGCCCGCGCGCTTGGCCTCGCATTTCAGATTGCCGATGACATCCTCGACGTGACCAGCGATGCCGAAACCATGGGCAAGGCCACGGGCAAGGACGACGCAGCAGGCAAGGCAACCTTCGTGTCACTGCTGGGTCTGGACGAGGCGAAACGCCGCGCTGACGACCTCGTGACGCAGGCGTGCGACGCCTTACATGTATATCAAGCGGACGCAGACGTATTGCGGGACGCCGCCCGCTTTGTCGTTGCCCGCAAAAGCTAGAGGCTGATCATGTCAGACCGTCCCGCCACCCCGCTTCTGGACACCATCCAGCGTCCCGCCGACCTCAAACACCTGAGCGATGCGCAACTGCGCCAAGTCGCGGACGAGGTACGCGCCGAAACGGTGTCGGCCGTGTCCGTCACGGGCGGGCACCTTGGCGCAGGTCTTGGCGTGGTGGAACTGACCGTGGCGCTGCACGCCGTGTTCGACACCCCGCGTGACAAGCTGGTGTGGGACGTGGGCCACCAATGCTATCCGCACAAGATCCTGACCGAACGCCGCGACCGCATCCGTACGCTTCGTCAAAAGGACGGGTTGAGCGGGTTTACCAAACGCAGCGAGAGCGCCTATGACCCGTTTGGTGCCGCGCATTCGTCCACGTCCATCTCTGCCGCTTTGGGCTTTGCCGTTGCGCACGATTTGGGCGGCACCCCGCCCGAAGGGTCCGGCGACGCCATCGCCGTGATCGGTGACGGATCGATGAGCGCCGGCATGGCCTATGAGGCGATGAACAACGCAGGCCACTTGAAAAAACGCCTCTTCGTGATCCTGAACGACAATGAGATGAGCATCGCGCCGCCTGTCGGTGCCATGTCGTCCTACCTCTCCAGCCTCTATGCCCAAGCGCCATTCCAGGACCTCAAGGAAGCGGCCAAAGGGGCCGTCAGCCTTTTGCCCGAACCCTTCCGCGAAGGGGCCAAGCGCGCCAAAGAGATGCTCAAGGGCATGGCCGTCGGTGGCACGCTGTTCGAGGAACTGGGGTTCAGCTATCTCGGGCCAATCGACGGGCATGACATGGGCCAGCTCTTGCCCGTGCTGCGTACCGTGCATGACCGTGCCACCGGCCCCGTTCTGATCCACGTGCTGACCAAAAAGGGCAAAGGCTACGCCCCGGCCGAAACCGCCCGCGACAAGGGGCACGGCGTGTCCAAGTTCGATGTGGTCACGGGCGAGCAGAAAAAAGCGCCCAGCAACGCGCCCAGCTACACCAAGGTCTTTGCGCAAAGCCTAACCAAACTGGCCGAGGCGGATGACAAGATCTGTGCGGTGACAGCGGCCATGCCCGATGGCACCGGCCTGAACCTCTTTGCCGAACGCTACCCCTCGCGCTGCTTTGATGTCGGCATCGCTGAACAGCATGGTGTGACCTTCTCCGCCGCACTCGCGGCGGGTGGGATGAAACCGTTCTGTGCGATCTACTCGACCTTCCTGCAACGCGGTTACGATCAGGTGGTGCATGACGTCGCGATCCAGCGGTTGCCCGTGCGTTTCGCCATCGACCGCGCTGGCCTTGTGGGTGCGGATGGCGCGACCCATGCGGGCGCGTTCGACGTGGCCTACCTTGCCAACCTGCCCGGCTTTACGGTGATGGCCGCCGCGGATGAGGCGGAACTGGTGCATATGGTCGCCACCGCGGCAGCGCATGATGACGGGCCCATTGCCTTCCGCTTTCCGCGTGGTGAAGGGACCGGCGTGGATATGCCGGAACAGGGCACACCGCTCGAGATCGGCAAGGGCCGCATGATCCACGAAGGCAAGGGGGTCGCCATCCTGTCCTTTGGCACGCGCCTGTCCGAGGTCGAAAAGGCTGCCGAAAACCTGCGCGCCAAGGGGATCGACCCCACAATCGCAGACGCCCGCTTTGCCAAGCCGCTGGACCGGGACCTGATCCTGAAACTCGCCGCAGAGCACGACGCGCTGATCACGGTCGAAGAAGGCGCAGTCGGTGGTTTCGGCAGCCACGTCGCGCAACTGCTGGCCGACGAAGGTGTGTTTGACCACGGCCTCAAATACCGCTCCATGGTGCTGCCCGACATCTTCATTGATCAGGCGAGCCCTGCAGACATGTACGCCGTCGCCGGCATGAACGCCGAGCATATCGAAGCCAAGGTGCTCGCCGTGCTTGGCGTGACGTCACTTGACGAGGCGCGCGCCTGAGGCTTGCCAGCGCGCAAGCGCTTGGGTCAGTGTCGCGCCATGGATATTCACGCGCGCCCCGTTCTGATCTATCGCTGGATCGTGTTCCTTCTGGCCGCAGGCTACTGCCTGCATCAGCTCGTCTTGGGCAGTTGGACAGGCCCCGGTGGCCCGTTCCGCTACCTCACGATCTGGGCGTTGTTCCTGTCATTCTATGCCGCCAGCCGGATGCTGGCCCTGAGCGAACACCGCATCACGCGACGGCACGACGTGACCGCAATGTGCGCCGCCGTCCTCAACGTGATGGTCGTGTTCCTGTACTGGCGGCTGTACCTGACCGACCCGAGCCTCGTGAACGGGGGCAATCCGATTATCTGGTGGCTGGAATACTACCTCCACGCCCTTGGTCCCGCGCTTCAGATCATCGACGCCATGTTCGTGGGTCGCGTGTTCCGCCGTGTCTGGCGCGCAGCACTTCCCCTCGTGGCGATCATCGCCGCATATGTGGCGTGGGCCGAACTCTTTGTGCAGCGGTTCAACGCGAAACCCGAAGGGTCGGTGACAAGCGGCCTGCCCTATCCGTTCCTCAATTCGATGGACTGGGATGCGCGGCTGAACTTTTACCTGTTCAACGGGGGCACCGCGCTGGTGCTGCTGGTGGTGTTTGGCGTGATTGGCGCGGTGCTCTACCGCGTATGGCGGCCTCAGGTCCCCGCTTGAACCAGCAAAACCACACCGGTGGCCATCCCGCCCACAACGCCATACCCAAACAGCACATAAAGCCCATCGCGAGTGAATAGACCAAAGGTCATCAACGCGAGTGCCAGCGCACCGGTCGTCGTGACAAACGGCAACAATTCGAGCATCGGCCAGACCAACGGCACACACATGCACAGCAGATAGGTCAAACCGCGCAGCGGCCCCGCCGTCAGAATGCGGAGCCGGGGATGTGAATGACGATCCACCCAACCCGCAGGTTTGCGCATTTTGCCGATCGCCTTTGTGAACCGCGCGCTGTCCATGCGCCGATTGCGCAAAATGTCCGGCAGCCACAGATGTGGTCGCCGCAACGCGGCCTGTCCCATGATCAGCAGGATCACAATCGCCGACAGCGTCGGAAGGCCAGGAATGCCCGACAATGGTGAAATCAGCATCATCGAAATAGCAAGCACGACCGGCAGGATGGACCGTTCACCCATCGCATCAAGCACGTCCTGCACCGAAACATCTGACCCGGCACCTGCCTGTTCCAGCCTGTCCAGCAAACCGGTCAACGTCGTATCCGTCACTGTTCCGCGGCAAGCAAGGCGGCAAGCCCCTCCCGGTATGACGGATAATGCAGCTGCACGCCCAGCTCGTCCTTGATCCGGTCGTTCCGCACCTTCTTGCTTTCGGCATAAAAGCTGCGTGCCATGGGCGTCATTTCGGCGGTCTCAAAATCTTCGGCGGGCGGCAGGGGCAGGCCAAGCAATTCGGCTGCGTGACCGATGACATCCTGCGGCGGGGCCGGATCATCGTCACATACGTTGTAGGCGGCACCCGGGTTCGGCCGGGCAATAGACGCCGCAAGGATTTGTGCAATGTCTTCGACATGCGTGCGTGAAAACACCTGACCCGGCTTGATCACCCGGCGCGCTGTCCCCGCCCGCACCTTGGCAAAGGGGCCACGACCCGGGCCGTAAATCCCGGCAAGGCGAAAGATATGCAATGGCAACCCCGGAATACCCGCCCAAGCCGCTTCTGCCGCCTTCCGCCACTGGCCCCGGCGGGTCGACGGGGTCAGCGGTGTCGTCTCATCGACCCAGTCCCCTTGATGATCGCCATAGACACCGGTTGTCGACAGGTATCCGACCCACGCGAACTGTGCCGCGCGTTCCGCAATTTCATCACCCAACTCGCGCAGAACCGGATCACCATCCGCGTCCGGCCCCGCAGAAATCAACAGATGCGTGACCCCATCGAGGTCCACCGGAGCGCCGGGAAAAATCACTGGCGTGATCCCAGTCTCTGCCAACTGCGCCGCCTTGTCTTCTGATCGCGTGGTGCCAGTGATCTGCCACCCTCGTGGCAACAGCAGCCGCGAAAGCGCCTTGGCCGAATACCCGTGTCCAAATGAAAAAAGTCGTCCCGTCATGTGGCATAGGTGGCCCGTCCGCCCGCGCAGGACAAGCCCCTTGCCACAACTGCAACGCCGCGCCCTAATGTGGCCATGACCAAGGATCCCTCACTCGACCGCGCCTATGCACTGCAAACACCGGACGATTCCGTTGCGCTCTATCGCGATTGGGCGGACAGTTATGACACCAGTTTTGCCCAAGACAGTGACTATATCTTGCATGCGCAGGTGGCGCGTCACTTTGTTCTGGTGGGTGGGTTCGGCCCGGTTCTGGATGTTGGTGCGGGCACCGGCCTGTGTGGTGCGGCCCTTGCCGCACGCGGGATCACGCCCATTGATGGCACGGATATCTCCGCGGAAATGCTGGATGTGGCACGCACCAAAGAGGTGTATCGCGATCTGTTTACCGCAAACCTGCTGGACGGATTGCCTGTTCCCGCACAACCGTATCAGGGCGCGGTGAGTTCCGGCACGTTCACCCATGGGCATGTCGGACCCGACGGGATTGATCCGATACTGGCCGTGTTGCGACCCGCCGCCTGGGTGGTGATTTCCGTCAATGCCCAGCACTATGCCAGCGCGGGGTTTGATGCAAAACTACGCGCGTTAGAGCCGCATATCACCGATTTGCATCTGACCGAAGTGGCGATCTATGGTCCAACAGCCAGCGGCGCGCATTGCGATGACACCGCATTGCTCGTGGCCTTTCGCAAAGCATGAGCGACTACGACGCGTAGTTTGAACCTTCTTCGTCGAGTATGGCCTTGAGCTCCGCCAGGTGCCGTTCATCCTGCTCGGGGTAATCCTCGATCTCCTGCGCCGTCTTTGCCGCAATATCATCGGGAATGATCCGCAGCGGACGTCCCGTTTGCAGCGCGAGCAAATAGGTCTGGCACGCGCGCTCGAAATAGAACATGCGGTTGAACGTTTCCGCGACCGTTGCCCCGATGACCATGATGCCGTGGTTGCCCATCACCATCACCTTCTTCTTCGGGTCCTGCATCAGCGCGGCACACCGCGCGCCTTCCTCCTCAAAGGCCAGCCCGCCATAGGCTTCGTCCACCACGACCCGGTCAAAGAACATCGCGCCATTCTGATCCACGGGTGGCAGGGTGCTGTCGGCCAGCGCGGCGAGCGCGGTGGCATAAGGTGAATGCACGTGCATCGCACAGCGCGCATGCGGACAATGACGATGCATCCCGCCATGCAGACCCCATGCCGTGGGATCGGGCGCATCCGGCCCTTCCATGCTCGTGGGATCGTTGGCGTCCACAATGATCAGATCGGACGCCTTGATGCGGGAAAAATGCACTTGGTTCGGGTTCATCAGAAACCGCGTCCCGTCCTCATTGATCGCAAAGCTGAAATGGTTGGCCACGGCTTCGTGCATGTTCAAACGCACGGTCCAGCGGAACGCCGCAGCAAGATCAACGCGCTCCTGCCAATGATCCATATTCGGGCGAATGTCAGTGACGGTCATAGCGCGCTCCGGTTTGTGCTTGGGCAAATCTGCGCGCAGCGAACGCCCGGATCAACTCAAAATACTGGCCCAAAAGCGACCTTGTGCAAATGCGTCGTTCAGGCGTCCATGTCCCTGGCCCGCGATGGCACCCAGGCATAGCCATTGTCGTCCAGGATATACGCCTCACGCAGACCGTGCGGTTTGTCGCGTGGTGCGGCAAGGATCGTGGCACCGTGCGCCTCGGCCAGTGACACGGCATCGTCGGGGTCAGTGTCATAGAGGTGGATTTCGATACCGGCGCCGCGCGGCGGGTTTTCCGGCAACAACCCCAAAAGCGGGTTGGCGTGATAGGTCCCGTCGCTGTGCAACTGAAACACCTGATCACCATAGGTCATAATCGCAAAATCTGCGGTCGGCTGAAACGCCGACATGCCGAAAACCGTCTCTAAAAAGGCGACTTCGGCGGGCACGTCCCGCACCAACAAGTTCAGACCGAGGCCCCTGAGGCTGCGGCCAAAGCTGTCTGCGTCTGTGGTTTCATAGTCCATGGCCCAAGCGTTGCTGATCCGTCCCAACGCGTCAAGCCATGGGGAATTGGCCGCCGATTGCGCGACAAGACACCGCCCCCTCTTGCACATGCCCGCATTTCTTGATCCAACGGGACATGGAACATGACCTTTTCCCGTCCTGGCCCGATGTCGCCCCAGATCTTGTGAATGTTGCCGCCGGCCGTGCGCCCGCCGACACGGTGATCCGTGGCGGTGTGTGGGTGAATGTGCACACGCGCGAAACACTGCCCGACCATGACATTGCCATCAAACATGGGCGCATCGCTTGCGTCGTTCCGGATGCTAGCGCGCAGATCGGGCCGGACACCGAAATCATCGAAGCACAGGGGCGGTACATGGTGCCGGGCCTGTGCGACGGACACATGCATATCGAAAGCGGGATGCTGACCCCCGCGGAGTTCGCCGCCGCCGTTATCCCCCATGGCACGACCACGATGTTCACGGACCCACACGAGATCGCCAATGTACTTGGCCTCGAAGGGGTGCGGTTGATGCATGACGAAGCGTTGATGCAGCCGATCAGTATCTGGACACAAATGCCGTCCTGCGCACCGTCCGCGCCCGGCATGGAAACCACCGGCTTTGAGATCAGCGCCGAAGACGTTGCAGAGGCGATGGATTGGCCCGGCATCATCGGCTTGGGCGAGATGATGAATTTCCCCGGCATGGCCGCCGCCGATCCGCAGATGCTGGCCGAGGTTGCAGCAACGCAGCGGGCGGGCAAGACGGTGGGCGGGCACTACGCTTCGCCTGATTTAGGCTCTGATTTCGCGGCATATGTGGCAGGCGGCCCCGCCGACGATCACGAAGGCACCTGCGAAGAAGATGCCATTGCGCGGATGCGTCAGGGGATGCGGTCGATGATACGGCTGGGCTCGGCCTGGTACGACGTGGAAACCCAAATCACCGCCATCACGGAAAAAGGGCTCGACCCGCGCAACATGATCCTGTGCACCGACGATTGCCACTCTGGCACGTTGGTGAAGGACGGCCATATGAACCGTGTTGTACGGCACGCGATTGACTGCGGTTGCGACCCTCTGATCGCGCTGCAAATGGCGACGCTCAACACAGCCACGCACTTTAGTCTCGAGCGTGAGATTGGCTCGCTTACGCCGGGACGCCGCGCGGATGTAATCCTGACCTCGGACCTGACGACCTTGCCCATCGAACAGGTGATTGCACGCGGCAAAACCGTCTCTATCAACGGCGAACTGACCGCGGAATGCCCGCACCTCGATTGGGCCGACCACAGTCGGCAGACCGTGCGCATGGGCGCGCCCAAGACCGCCGCCGATTTCGAGATCGCAGCCCCGAGCGGCGCCAATTCCGTCACCGCCAACGTGATTGGCGTGGTTGAAAACCAGGCCCCGACCAAAGCGCTGAAACGCGATATGCCCGTGCGCGACGGCAAGGTCGAAAGTCACGGCGACACCTGCCAGATTGCATTGGTCGAACGGCATCGCGCCACGGGCGGTGTGACAAATGCGCTGGTGTCCGGCTTCGGCTACACGGGCAAGATGGCGATGGCCTCCACCGTCGCACATGACAGCCACCACATGATCGTTGTCGGCACCGACCGCACACAGATGGCATTGGCCGCTAACCGCCTTGCCGAAGTGGGCGGCGGCGTGACCCTGTTCAAGGACGGCATGGAAATGGCGCTGGTCGAACTGCCCATCGCGGGTCTCATGTCCGACAGCCCGGCCAGGGATGTCGCTGCCAAGGCAGAACAATTGGGTCAGGCGATGCAGGCCTGTGGCTGCACTCTCAACAACGCGTACATGCAGCATTCGCTGCTGGCCTTGGTCGTTATCCCGGAATTGCGCATCTCGGACCTTGGACTGGTCGATGTGCGCAGTTTCGAATTTATTCCCGTATTAGAGACGTAAAATGACCCCATCCGATCACAAAGAATACCACGATCCCGCCGCCGCGGTCGCGCATCTGCAAAGGTTGTATGCCGAAGCATCGGACTATCTGTGCACCCAGTTTGCCAAGGCCATGACCGATGGCGCACCCGAAGGTCGGGTGCGGGCCTACTATCCTGAAATCCGGTTCACGACCAAAAGCTATGCGCAGGTGGACACACGGCTGAGCTTTGGTCACGTGTCCGCGCCGGGCACCTATGCCACCACCGTCACCCGGCCCGATCTCTTTGCCTCATACCTGACGCAGCAGATCGGCCTTTTGATCAACAACCACGGCCAACCGGTGGAAATCGGGTATTCCACGACACCGATGCCCGTGCATTTCGCCGTGGCCAATGACGCGGGCATCACCGTGCCCCAACAGGGCGCAGCCAGCTTTCCGCTGCGGGATGTGTTCGACGTGCCGGACCTGTCCACCACGAATGATGACATCGTCAATGGCGTCTATGAACCCAGCGATGGGGTCGGTCCGCTCGCGCCATTCACGGCACAACGCATTGACTATTCGCTGGCGCGCCTTGCGCACTACACCGCGACCGATCCCGCCCATTTCCAGAACCACGTGCTGTTCACGAACTACCAGTTCTACGTGTCGGAATTCGAGGCATATGCCCGCAAGGAACTCGATGACCCGGACAGCGGTTACACGTCCTTTGTCTCTACCGGAAACGCAGAGATCACGGCGGGGGACCAACCGCTGGAAACCAGCCCGAAGATGCCGCAAATGCCGACCTACCACCTCAAGCGGGCGGACGGGTCCGGCATCACACTGGTCAATATCGGCGTCGGTCCATCCAACGCCAAAACCGCAACCGACCACATCGCCGTGCTGCGCCCGCACGCATGGCTGATGGTCGGGCACTGCGCCGGGTTGCGCAACAGTCAGGCGCTTGGCGATTTCGTGCTGGCCCACGGGTATCTGCGCGAGGACAACGTGCTGGATCAGGACCTGCCGCCCTGGGTGCCGATCCCCGCGCTGGCAGAAATCCAGATCGCGCTGGAAGAGGCGGTGGCACAGGTCACGGAACTCGAAGGCTACGAGCTGAAGCGGATCATGCGCACCGGGACGGTGGCCAGCTATGACGACCGCAACTGGGAACTGCGGGATCAGCACGGGCCGGTGCAAAGGCTGAGCCAGAGCCGCGCCGTCGCCCTTGATATGGAAAGTGCGACAATTGCCGCCAACGGTTACCGGTTCCGAGTGCCTTACGGCACGCTTTTGTGCGTGTCGGACAAACCGCTGCACGGAGAGCTGAAATTGCCGGGCATGGCGTCCGATTTCTACAAGACCCAAGTCGCACGACACCTGATGATCGGCATTCGCGCGATGGAGCAGCTGCGGGACATGCCGCTGGAACGCATCCACAGCCGGAAATTGCGCAGCTTTGACGAAACGGCATTTCTCTAGAACGGCTGTGGACATGCGAGGACACAAGGCCATCAGATACTGCACACCCCGTGGCGTCGGCGCGCGCGGCGCAAGCGTCGTAATGTGATGCGCGTCGGGTTTGTCGGAAATTCCCACCTCGCCGCGTACAAGGATGCGCTTGACGACATCAACGCGGACTTCCCGGACCGTCGGCTGCAATTCTTTGGCCTGCGCAATCCGGTGTTTTTCCAATCACCGGATTTGAACGGCACAGCGTTGCGGCTGGATGAGCCGCTCGATGACACGGGCCACCAACTGATCAATCCCGAGGGAGCGTATCCGTTGCCGCTCGGGACGTTTGACGCGGTTCTTTTGACGTCGCATCCGTTTTTCTTTCACCCGTTCGCGGAAGAGTTCGCCAAGATGGACCGCCCCGGCGGGCTGACGACTGCGCGCAACAACACGATGGTGGTCACGCGCGCATTGCGAAACATGATACGGCGCCGCGCGCGGCAATATGCGGTGCGTCTGCGCCAGTTCTTTCCGGTGCATGACAACATGATGGTCGTGCAGGCCCCGTTTCCCTCGATCGATGTGACTGCGCTTGGCGGCGCATTTGCCTATCTCGCGGGCCACCCGGCACAGGACGCGTTGTTCGAAGACTATCAATCCATCCTTGCCACCGTGTGCGTGAGACGTGGATTGCAGTTAAAGCAAGCGGACCCCGCGGTCCTGACCGAGCCGTTTTTCACCAAAGCGAAATACGCGCGGTCCTTTGGCGAGGCCCAAGATACAGACATCCCGATGTCGGATTACATCCACATGAACGCGTCCTATGCCCGACACAGCTTTGCCAGACTGATGGGCTGACAGGGGTGTTCCCGGCGGATTTTGAGACAGTTCGATCCGCATTCCGTGAACGCGCCACATGGCCCCGGCACGGGCCGACACACCGAAAATCCGCACCAGAGGTCAGACTACACACCTCCGCGAAAGGTAAAACAGGCTGAAAAACGCTAAAAACAGGTGTTTTCCCCTTGCCAGCGGCCACTATTCGTTGTGTTTTCACACAACATTCCGTTACAAAACGGGACAGAGGCCCAAGAAATCGGGCAGACGAAGGAGACCAGTAAAATGGCAAAACCAATGACAAAGACCCAACTCGTCGCCGCTCTGGCCGAAGAAATGGGGACAGACAAGAAATCCGCAGGCGGTGCACTGGACGCAATCTGTGGCCTGATCACGCGCGAAGTGTCGGGCGGCGGTGCCGTGACCCTGCCGGGCGTTGGCAAGATCTACTGCCGCGAGCGCCCCGAGCGCATGGTGCGCAACCCTGCGACCGGTGAGCAATTCAAGAAAGAAGCCGACAAGGTGGTCAAGATGACCATTGCGAAGGCTCTGAAAGACAGCGTAAACGGCTGAACCGCCGTCACGTGACGCACATTGGGCCGCCTTTCGGGCGGCCCTTTTTCGTCTCTACCCCTCAAAAACCGTCGCCGCATCCCCGAGGTAATTGTCCCAGGCAAACCAGTAGCTGATATGCCCGGCCACGCGCGGCAACTGCGTCCCGTCGGGTCTGACAAGCGCCTCTTCCGCCACGGACCACAGAACGCCGTCCTGATCCCTCAGCTTGCCCGCGTCTAGCGTGAACGTCCGGTCGCCCCGTTCATACGCCCGAACCGCGCGCTTCTCGGCATCGCCAAGCAGAACCAGCGGCGTGTCCGCGATACCGTCATTGACCACACCCCGCGTCTGAAACGCCTTGAGCGGCCAGGCGCGGGCGGCACCAAACTGGCGGATGGTGAAGATATAGTCCTTTTGCTTGTGCGCGCGTTGATCCACCAGCACCGGGAACATGAGGTCAGGGGATGAAAAATAGTCCTGGTACACGACGCCCGACCCATAATCGCGCCGATGCCCCGTTTCCAGCGACAGCACCTTGGTGCCCGGGTTCGAGGCTTTCCAGCTGTCCCATGTCGTGATCACGACGGGGCGCTGTTTCAGTTCGATCCCGCTGTCCACCAAGGGTCCCACGACAGGTTTGCCGGTGTACTGGTTCCACAGGCTGTGCGTGCCGCGATCAAACATCAACTTGTTCGAGCGGTAGAGAAACCCGGACGAGCCGAAGACAAGCGGATCGCCCTGCCCGATATCCGTCTCGAACAGGATGCCGGAGCCACACAATGTGCAATAGGCCAGCGCCAGAGGCACGCCGCCGATCACGTCATTGAACATCTCGTGCCACCCCATGATCCGCAGGGGATAGGCCCGCGCGTCTCCGTTGATCGACGCGCCAAAGACAAGATCATCGCCACGCAGGTATTCCGCCTGCGCCGCCGTCAGCAGGTCCGGGTTGTCGAGGGACGGTATGCCGTCCTTGACCACCCCACCCCATGTGATCTCTTCCAACCGGATCTTCATCCGGTCCCGCGCGATATGCTCAGGCCGCAGGAAGTCGTCGAAGTTGTCATCGACGCGCAACATCACTTCGCGTTTGAAGGGGATGAACGACGGATGCGGCACAACCTCCGGCGTGTTCTCCTGCCACAGCATCCAGTCGAACCAGTCCACGCCATGTTCTTCACCGGTGATGGCTTGCAAGGCTTCGGCAATGGCAAACTGCCGCTCCCGGGAAAAGCGCAGCGACTGGATCAGACCCGCAGCCATGTCCGGGTTGCCCCGGTCGCGGATAAAGGCCAGCGCGTCAAAATATTCGGATGTCGGTGCAAACAGCGGGGCGCGGTGCACCTCCAGCATGTCGCGCTCCTGCGCAAAAGCCATGGCGGGGGCTGCGGCGCCTGCCACGGTCAGACCGGCAAACTGGCGGCGGGTGAGTGTCACGGCATCCTCCAAGGTCGATGCCTGACAATGTGGCGCCTGCCCCGATCAATTGCATCAAACAGAGCCGTGATCGCACGACTTGCGCCCGGACCCGATTTGCAGGACGGTCGCGCCGGACACGACCGCAAAGGACAGACATGGATATCCGCGCCATCCTGATGGGCCTGACCTTTGCGTTGATCTGGTCATCGGCCTTTACGTCCGCCCGCATTATCGTGGCCCACGCCCCGCCCTTTGCCGCATCCGCGGTCCGGTTTGCGATTGCGGGATGCATCGGGGTCGCCGTTGCATGGGCGCTTGGGCAAAGCTGGCGACTGACCCGCGATCAATGGCGCGCCACGCTGATCTTTGGCCTGTGCCAAAACGCGATTTACCTGGGCCTGAACTTCTATGCGATGCAGACGGTAGAGGCATCACTGGCCTCGATCATTGCATCAACCATGCCGCTCATGGTGGCTGCGGCGGGATGGGTCGTGTTCCGGGACAGGCTGCCGATGCTCGGCGTTGCCGGGCTCGTCCTCGGGGTTGGCGGGGTCATGCTGATCATGTGGACGCGGCTTGGCACGGGCGTCGACAGCTATGGCATCGCACTGTGTGTGATTGCAGCCATCGCGCTGACTGTCGCGACGCTCATGATGCGCACCATGTCGTCGGGCGGGAACCTGATGATGGTCGTAGGGCTGCAGATGTTCGTGGGCGCGATCGTGTTGGGTGTTGCATCCGTGCTGACGGAAACGGTCACCGTCACGGTCACTCCGGTCTTTGTGGCGGCCTTCACCTACACCGTGTTTGTGCCCGGCCTTCTGGCGACGTTCATCTGGTTCGCTCTGGTGGAGCGGATCGGCGCGACCAAGGCTGCCACGTTCCACTTTCTCAACCCGTTCTTCGGGGTGGCCATTGCCGCGCTGATCCTTGGCGAACGGTTGGGGCCGCAGGACATTGCGGGTGTTGCGATCATTGCAGCTGGCATTCTTGCGGTACAAGTGTCACGGCAGGCCAAAACCTGACCCCACCCCCTTGCACCCGGCCCGCCCGTTTCTATCCTGCGCCGGATTTGACCCGTTCGGAGCACACATATGCACCGCCGTACCCTTCTGTTGACCGCGGCCGCCGCGGCGCTGCCCCTGCCCGCCGCGGCCTACCCGGCCGAGATGTTCACACCCGCGCTTTGGCGCGAAACCCGTGAACAGGACCGGGCGATCATCTTCAACTACCGGGCGACATGGTCTCTGACCTGCCAGATCAAGGCGCGACTGATCGCCGAAGCGCTCGATGACACGCCCGCCTACCAGAGCCTCACATTTGTGGATGTGGATTGGGACACATTTGGCCAATCGCAACTGACCCAACGGCTCAAGGTCAAACGACGCTCGACCCTCTTGGTGATGAAGCGCGGCAAGGAAATCGCACGGCTGGAAAACGAACCCTATGCCCGCCGCGTGCGCGCGTTTCTCGACACGGCACTGACCGCCTGATGAAGATCCTTTTTGTCCATCAGAACATGCCCGGCCAGTATCGCGAACTGGTGAAGTGGTTGATTGCCCAAGGCGGTCACGACCTTGTCTTTCTGACCCAGAAGAAAGACGCGCCGGTCGTCGACGGCATGCTGACCGTTCAATACAAGACGCACCACACCGCGGCAGAGGACGCATATGCCCTGTCGCGCACTTGGGAAAACGCCACCGGCAACGGGTTCGGCGCGGTGCTTGCCCTGAAAAAGATCGTCGCGGACGGGTTCACGCCGGACATCGTCATCGGCCATGTCGGGTGGGGTGAACTGAGCTTTTTCCGCGAGGTGCTGCCGGATACGCCGATCATCGGGTTTTTCGAATATTACTATTCGGTGCATGGCGGGTCCGTCGGCTTTGACCCCGAATTCCCGATCAGTGAACATTCGCCCTACATCATGTCGGGTCACAACGCCGTCCCGCATTTCAACATCGAACAGGTCACACTGGGCCACAGCCCGACCTACTGGCAGCGCGACCGGTTTCCCAAAAGCTTCCATGACAAGATCTATGTTTGCCATGATGGCATCCGGACCGAGCAACTGGTGCCGAACCCGGATGCGGTGGTGACCCTCGGACGGCTGGAAACGCCGCTGACGCGACAGGATGAAATTATCACCTACATGGCGCGCAACCTCGAAATCACGCGGGGGTTTCACCAGTTCATGCGCGCCCTCCCCGCCATCCAAAAAGCGCGGCCAAACGCCCGCATCATTGTGATCGGCGGCAACGACGCGTCCTATGGCGGCAAGAACAAGCACCCCGGCGGCCTGCGCGGCCAGATGGAGGCCGAGGTGGGGCACCTCCTGGACTGGGATCGGCTGCATTTTCTGGGTCAGGTGCCCTACAAGGACTACCAGCACATCATCCAGATCAGCTCTTGCCACCTCTACCTGTCGATGCCCTTTGTGCTGAGCTGGTCGATGCTGGAATGCATGTCGATGGGCGCCACAATCGTGGCCAGTGATGTCGCCCCGGTGCGCGAGGCAATGACACATGGGAAAACCGGTTTGCTGGTCGATTACTTCGATCCGGATGCTATCGCCAATCAGGTGATCGAAGTGCTGGAGCAACCAGACAAATTTGCCCATCTGGGGCCCGCCGCGCGCCAGCATGTGGTCGACACATATGATTTCCTGAACGTTTGCCTGCCGGAGCATATCCGCCAGATCAATGCGCTGGTGCCTGCCGACAAACAGATCGCTTTCCCGTGACGGGCCCGCTTGTCGTGTTGGGCGCGGGCGGGCGACTGGGACGGCTGCTCGCCCCGGCTTGGCCGATTGAAACCGTCCAACTGGGGCGGCGGGACCTCGATATTCTCGACAGCGCCGCGCTGGTCAGCGCTTTGCGCGGCGCGGGCGGCGTTCTGTGTCTGGCGGGTGTAACGCCTGGGTCTGACCGGCCCATGTCCCTGAACACAACGCTGGCGCAACTGGTGCTGGATGCTGCGCAGGCGGCGCAATGCGGGCGGGTCATGCTGATGTCATCTGCTGCGGTGTACGGACGCCAGACCGGCCTTTTATCCGAGGACACGCCGCCCGCCCCCTTGTCCGATTACGGCAAGGCCAAGCTGGCGATGGAACAGATGGCGGCAACACATGCGCACCCCAACACTGTCCTGCGGCTTGGCAACGTGGCGGGCGCGGACGCAATTCTGGGCGGCTGGCGCCCGGGCTTTGCGCTTGATGTCCTGCCGGACGGTACAACGCCGATGCGCAGCTATGTCGGACCGCATACCCTGGCGCGCATTTGCACCACGCTTGCCACCACGCCAGCGCTTCCACCGCTCATGAACATCGCAGCACCGGGGGCCCTGGAAATGGGCGCGCTGCTGGATGCGGCCGGGTGCGAATGGTCGCCGCGAACCGCCGATGGGGAAGTGATCGCCAAAGTTACCCTCGACACCTCCCGCGTTTCAGCGTTTTTTCAGTGGCACCCCGACGACAGCACCGCCAAGCAGATGGTGCACGAATGGAAAGAGCTGACGACCACCACATGACATGGCGCAAGCGCATCTTTGATCTGTTCTTTGCCAGCCTTCTGGTGGTGATCCTCGGCCCGATCATCCTCTATCTGATCTACAAGATATGGCGCGTGCAGGGTGGACCGATCTTCTACGTCGCAGAACGGATGAAGACACCCGAAACCAGTTTCGGATTGGTCAAGTTCCGCACCATGACGGTGGTGAACGATGACAGCGGCGTGTCCGGCGCGCATAAAACATCCCGAATCACACCAATGGGCGCGAAACTGCGCGCCAAACGGCTCGATGAGTTCCCGCAACTCTGGAACATCCTCAAGGGCGACCTGAGCTTTGTCGGTCCGCGCCCGCCCTTGCGTGAATACGTGGAACGGTTCCCTGACATCTATGCCAGGGTGTTACGGTCACGACCGGGGGTCACGGGGCTTGCCACCATTCGGTTCCACAAACACGAAGACCGGCTGCTGGCCCGCTGCACGACACCCGAGGAAACCGATGACGTCTATTGCCGCATTTGCGTGCCCCGCAAGGCTGAACTGGACCTGATCTACCAGCGCCACCAAAGCACCTGCTACGACTTTGATCTCGTGTTCCAGACAATCGGCAACCTCTTTCGGCGGCGCGCTGACAAATGAACTGTGGTCCGATTCGCGGCGAAAACACCTTGGGAGGGTACACGGAGGTCCCGGAATGCTCGATTTTTCGCCAAGTCGCGGGGCCTGAGCGATTGAAACTACAAATTAACGCAAATGCTGTGTATCCGTTGTCGTACTGCGCCGTACGGTATCGGCGAGGGGAATGAATGTTGCAGTTGTTGAAATCGATGTCCCGGCGGCAAAAACGGAATGTTTTTGTCATCATCGACAGCCTGCTTGTCCCCGCGTCCCTGTTGTTTGCGTTTGCGCTGCAGCCGATTCTGGGCAATCCGTTCACCGTCCTGTGGGCCTATTTGCCGGAACTGCCATTTGTGATGCTGGCGGCGGCGGCGCTGTCGCTCTGGCTGGGGATCAGTGCGACAACCCTCAATGACTACGAAGCGAATTCCGTCGGTCAGACGGCCATCTTTGCCACGCTGCTGACCTGTGTCTCGCTTGTCCTGACAACGGTGATGAAACCCACCCTGCCGCTCAGCGCGCAGATCGTGTTCGGTATCACCTATTTCGTGCTGTGCGCACTGACCCGCGCGATCCTCTTGCAGATCGTCCTTGCCTTGTACCGCCGCGGCGCGAACCGCTGCCGTGTTCTGATTTACGGTGCGGGCACAACCGGCATGCAACTGGTGTCCGCCCTGCGCAGTCACGAGGTGATCGAACCCGTTGCCTTTGTCGATGACAATCAGGCGTTGCAAGATCAAACAGTCCTGCGCCTGCCCGTGTTCAGCCCGGTGCGCATCGCAGAGATTGTTGCGGAAAAGCAGATCGACCGGGTTCTCCTCGCGATGCCCTCTCAAAGCCAGCCCAAGCAGATGCAGATCGCGCGGCGGCTCCAGAAAATGGGCCTCGAGGTGCAGACGCTTCCCTCTTTCTCACAACTGATCGGCGAAGAAGAGCTGGTGAACAAACTCACCCCGGTTCAGGCGAACCGGTTCCTTGGCCGGGATGAGGTCAGCAACGCACCGGGATCGGATGCAGCCGCCTATTTCGGGCGGACGATCATGGTGTCCGGCGCGGGCGGGTCAATCGGTTCGGAACTGTGCCGGCAGGTTCTGGACTGCGGTCCGTCAAAGATCGTGCTGTTCGAGCTCAGCGAACTGGCGCTTTATCAGGTGCACCTCGAAATCAGCCAGATGGCCGAGGGCAGCGGGATCGAAATCGTGCCGCTGCTCGGCTCGGTCACGGACCAACGGCAGGTGCGCCGCGCATTTCAGGATCACGGCGTGCAGGTTGTCCTGCACGCAGCCGCTTACAAGCATGTCCCACTGGTCGAAGCGAATCCGCTCGCCGGTCTGGCAAACAACGTGCTGGGCACACATACGCTGGCCACCGAAGCGGCCGCCGCAGGCATTGAACGCTTTGTGCTGATCTCATCGGACAAGGCCGTGCGGCCAACGAATATCATGGGCGCGTCCAAACGGCTGGCCGAGTTGGTCGTACAGGACATTGCGACCCGGATTGCCAAGGCAAACGGGCTGGTGTTCTCCATCGTGCGCTTCGGCAACGTGCTTGGCTCCTCGGGATCGGTCGTTCCGTTGTTCCAAGAGCAGTTGCATCGTGGTGGTCCGCTCACGGTCACGCACCCGGACGTCTCGCGTTACTTTATGACCGTGCAAGAGGCTGTGCACCTCGTGCTGCGGGCCGGCGCCATGGCAACAGGTGGCGAGGTGTTCGTCCTCGATATGGGCAAGCCTGTCCGCATCGAACAACTCGCCCGTCAGGTCGTGGAAAGCGCCGGTTACACCGTGCGTGATGCCCAAAATCCCGACGGAGACATCGAAATCGAATTCACCGGGCTGCGTCCCGGCGAAAAGATGACCGAGGAACTGACCCTCAACGGATCCCTGATCGGCACCGGTCACCGCAAGATCTTTTTCACGGTCGAAGACAGTCTCAGCGAGATCGAAGTGGCCTCGGTTCTGCGTGCATTGCGCGCGGCCCTTGCGGCAAGCGATGATGACGCAGCGCGGGTGGTGGTGACCCGTTGGGTGGACGGATACCGGCGTGCAACGGGCGACAACGATCTATCAGAACGTGCAAATCCTGTATCCTGAAAGCCGCGCTGCGCGAACCGATTTCAGGTTTTGCTTGCATAAAGTTGTGTGATGCACGGCACCGTGGTCTAAGATCACGAGGGATCAAGGGGACAGTCACGTGACGGACGAACGGCGCCACAGCAAATCAGCCAGGGCAATCGCGGCAGCGCTCGCGCTGGTCATTATGCCCAGCATATCATCGGCTCAGTCGGTCGAGGTAAAACAGGCGGTCCCGCCAACACCCACCTTGAACTTTTATGGTGTGCCCGGCCTTGTGGACCTGCCAAGCGGTGAGGCGCTTCCCGATGGGACCCTCGCGCTCAGCGTATCCAATTTCGCCGGTCAGACCCGCACAAACGTCACGTTTCAATTCTCGCCCCGCCTGTCCGGTACGTTTCGCTACATCAGCATTCAGGACTGGAATTCCGACGGGTTTGAGACATACCGCGACCGCAGCTTTGACGCGCGCTTTCTGCTGACGCACGAGGGCCGGTTTGTTCCCGCGATCACGGTTGGCCTTCAAGACCTTGCCGGGACCGGCATCTATGCTGCGGAATACGTGGTCGCGACCAAGAATTTCGACCGTCCGTTCAACCTGCCTGGTCGGGTCAAGGTGACCGCAGGTCTTGGCTGGGGCCGCCTGGGGCAATTGGGCGACATCGGCAATCCGTTCAGCGGAACGCGCCCGGTCTTTAACCCCGGTGACACCGGCGGCTCCCCATCGGCGGACCAATGGTTCCGCGGACCTGCTGCCCCATTCGGCGGCGTCGAATGGCAGGTCAATGACAAGTTCGGGCTCAAACTTGAATACTCTTCGGATGCCTACATCCCCGAAACGTCACGCGGTGTTTTTGAGCGGACCTCGCGGCTGAACTTTGGCGTCGAATATCAGGCCTCGCGTTTCCTGCGGTTGGGCGGCTATTACCTCTACGGCGAAGAATTCGGCATCAACGCGCAGCTTGTCACCAACCCAAAGGAACCGCCCCGCGCCTTCACCCTTGCCGGGCCGCGCCCCGTGATCCAACGCCCCGATCGTGCCACGCTGCCCGAAGCGTATAACGATGGCTGGGGGCCAGCGAAGGGCCGTGTCGTACAGCAGATTGGCCCGGCGCTGGAACCGCTTCTGCGCGAAGATGGCCTGCGCCTGCACAGTATTGCGTTCCAATCCACGTCGCGGGTCGAAATCCGCGTCGAATCAGAACGCTACATCAACAATGCCATCGCCATCGGCCGGACTGCGCGTCTGTTGACCGGGCTGATGCCCGCCACCGTGTCGACCTTTGATATCGTGCTGATGGAAGACAATCTGCCGGTCACGCGCGTCTCGTTGAACCGCGGCGATCTCGAACAGCTTGAGTTCCAGCCGGGCGCGTCTGACCTGCTGCTGGCCCGCACCACGCTGGACAGCGCACCACGCAGCACCGAAGACGAAGCCTTTGTGCCCGAGGGGCTCTACCCCCGCTTCAGCTGGGCCATCGGCCCGTTCGTGCGCCCCAGCTTCTTTGATGTCGAAGAGCCGGTGCGCGCAGATGCGGGCATCGCCCTGTCCGCAGCTTACCGGCCCGCGCCAGGCTGGCTAATCGCCGGGGAACTGCGCCACCGATTGGTCGGCAATGTCGAAGACAGCGCCGTGTCCCCCTCACAGCTGCCAGCCGTGCGCACAAGTGCGCCACTCTTTGCGCAAGAGGGCGAAACGACGATCGAAAACCTGTATGTGAACAAACAGTGGAAAGCGGGAAAGAACGTCTATGCCCGCCTCACCGCCGGTTACCTCGAACAGATGTTCGGCGGTGTGTCCGCCGAGATGCTGTGGCAACCCACAGACAGCCGCCTCGCCGTCGGGATCGAGGCAAACTATGCCAAGCAGCGTGACTTCGATCAGCGGTTCGGCTTCCAGGATTACGATGTCTTCACCGGCCACGTTTCGGCCTATTACGACTTTGGCCGCGGCTATGTCGGACAGTTGGATGTCGGCCGGTATCTCGCTGGCGACTACGGCGCGACGGTATCGCTCGACCGGACCTTCAAAAACGGCTGGAGCGTTGGCGGCTTCTTCACCCTGACGGACGTCAGTTCAGAGGAATTCGGCGAAGGGTCCTTTGATAAGGGTCTGCGGGTTTCCATTCCTTTGCAGTGGCTGACCGGCCAACCGTCGTCGCAATCGGCAACCTTCCCGATCCGTCCGATCCAGCGGGACGGGGGTGCGCGTCTGAGCGTGCCGAACCGCCTGTATCCACAGCTGCGTGACGCAGATGCGCGCGCCTTGCGCGAGGACTGGGGTCGAGTATGGGAGTGATCACAATGAAAGCACGCATGTCCGCGGCACTCCTTGCCATCGCCGTCATGGCGGGATGTTCCGGCGGCACTGACAACCTGAACAGTCAGGGGGATCGGTTCCTCTCCGTGTTCGACACGCTGCGCAATGGTCTGCGCCCACAGCCGGAACTGCCCAACGTGACGCGCGCCCTGCTGGACGGTCTGACCGTGCCATCGCTCGAAGTGACCGTGCCGGACCGCGACGGGCTCGCCTATCTGATCCCTCTGGTCTCGCGCAACACGGCACAGCTTGGCCCGATTGACCTTTGGACAACCGCCGATGGCTCGCAACTGAGTCTCCGCTCCGGCGTGATCCTTGCGACACGTGGCGTCGGCGACGACGTCACCTCCAGCGACAAATCCGGCTCTATCGGCTTTGTCACAAGCAAACGTGCGGGCACCTGGCCGATGAGCCTGTATATCCAGACGTCTGCCGAGGGCGTTGTGAGGCACGATTTCACCTGCACCGGACAAAACAACGGCAAAAGAACGCTGGAGATTGTCGAGCTGACCTACCCCGTTGATTTCCTGACTGAAAACTGTTCCGGTCGTAACGGCCAGAGTTTTCAGAACGAGTATTACGTGGACACACGCGACGGCACGGTCTGGCAAACAAAACAGTGGGCTGGTGAAAAAATTGGCTATATGAACACACGGATACTGAAAAAGAAGTAACCGAAAATGAACCGTTCTTGCGGTTTAACAGCCGTGATGCTAGTGGTTCCGTAACGTTCATGAGCATTTGTGCTCGTCATTCGAGAGATCGCAGATATGAAAAAAGTCATCGCAGCTTCCGTTTTGGCCCTTTCCGTGGCTGGTTTCGGCGCAACATCCGCTCTGGCGCAGGCTGAAACAGTTCTGGCCGTGGGCACCATCACATCGACCTCCGTCATTGCAGGCATCCTGGTCGCAACAGTGATCATCGCCGTTGCAGACGACGGCACAGTGACCACAACAACCGTCGCGCTTGGCCCCGCCACCTAAGCGACTGCCAATCAGAATTTCAAAGACCGGGTGTCTGCATGACGCCCGGTCTTTTGCGTTTTCACGCGACAGTGTTCCGCACCTTTCCCCACGGCGGGGGCAACCCTATATCAAGGGCAACACTGAACACTTGTGAGGGTTTCGGATGAGCACCTATTTCAAGAACATGGACGTAATCGCGACATTGTCGCCCGAAGAGTACCACGTCACACAGGAAAGCGGCACGGAACGTCCCGGCACGGGCAAACTGCTGTCCAACAAGGAACCGGGCATCTATGTCGATATCGTATCGGGTGAGCCGTTGTTCGCATCGTCGGACAAGTACGATTCCGGCTGCGGCTGGCCGTCGTTCACCAAACCCATCGACAATGTCACCGAACATCGCGACGCCAGCCTTGGCATGATCCGGACCGAAGTCCGCTCGAAACACGGCGACAGCCACCTGGGCCATGTCTTTCCCGACGGACCCCGTGACCGCGGCGGTTTGCGCTACTGTATCAACTCGGCATCGCTCCGCTTCGTTCATCGTGACGACATGGAGGCCGAAGGCTATGGCCAATACCTGAACCAAGTGGAGGACGTCGCATGAGCCAGGAACGCGCAGTGCTTGCCGGTGGATGCTTTTGGGGGATGCAGGACCTGATCCGCAAACGCCCGGGCATCCTGTCGACACGTGTCGGTTACACCGGCGGTGACGTGCCAAACGCGACCTATCGCAATCACGGCACCCACGCCGAAGGGATCGAGATCATCTTTGATCCGTCCGTTGTCACATATCGCGACCTGTTGGAGTTCTTCTTTCAGATCCATGACCCGACCACCCTGAACCGCCAGGGCAATGACCGCGGTCTCAGCTACCGCTCGGCCATCTACTACGTCGATGAGACGCAAAAAGAGGTGGCCCACGATACAATCGCCGATGTTGAGGCATCGGGGCTGTGGCCCGGAAAGGTCGTGACCGAAGTCGAGCCGGTGGGCGATTTCTGGGAAGCGGAACCAGAGCATCAGGACTATCTCGAGCGGATCCCGAATGGCTATACCTGCCACTTTGTCCGCCCGGGCTGGACCCTGCCCAAACGCGCCGCAGAGTGAGATCAGGGGGCGGCCACCCGTGGCCGTCCCGACGCCTCCACAGTCAGCACCGCTTCGACAAAGATCTCCCGTGCCTCAGCTTGTGCGGTGCGGATGTCCCGGTGCACCTGCACCTCGATATCTTCGGCCCCCGCCACACGCACATCCGCGTCCGCGGCCTGGCACAGCACTGTTTCCAACCGCGCCAACGCCATGTCCTGTGCGGCAAAATCTTCGGGCCCATCGGCAAGGTGCACGCGGAACCGACCCTCGCCCGGTGACGTGATTGTGCCGCTCTTGCGCACTGTCACGCGGCCCACCACCGCCCCGATCGCGTTGGCCACACCGCCATCCTCTGGCAGGATCATCTCTGTCCCGAGCAACGCGCCAACCGCCGGATAGTAGGCCGCAGCCGACGCGCCCAAGCCCACCACCGGCACCGACAGGCCCGTTTCCACCCGCACCGCGCCACCATGCCGGGCAAGCCCGCGCTGCATCAAAACATGCTCCGCAAGGTCCGAGGGCAGCCCATCCTCCGCCAACCCCGCCTGCAACAGGGCAACACCCGTCTGATGCGTGAGCTGCCCGATCACCATCCGCGCCATGTCCTCCGGATCTGACGCCAGAACCTCGCCTGCCCCGGTCCTGCGCCGCCCGAACAGCACACAGCCCAACCGGGCGGCTTCCGCGTCCCAGGCGGCGACATATCCCAGCACATGCGCCGCATCAGACGGCGTAAGCGCCGACACCTGCACAATCCCCTGTCCGACCAGCCGCCGCAGCGCACCAATTTCCACCCGCGCGCGCAGCACATCACCCAACGGATGCACCCGGTCACCGATCCGGTCCAGCAACGCGGCCTCACGCGCACCAATCCCGTCACGCCGCGCATTGGGCACCGCCCGTACAAAACGTCCGTCATGCTCCCCCGGCAACGTCGTCCGCGCCTGCGCCTCCAGCACCGGCAGAACATCCCCCGGCGCATCCCGCGCCAACAGCGAAAGTGGCACCACCCGCCGCGGACCCAACGTGACGCCCCCCCGCAGCCCCTCGGCCACAAAATGCACCTCGCTGTCACCCCCCAGACCCGTTGTCCGCATCGCCACCGCCTCGACCATCGTGCGGTGCTGACCCACCTGTGCGCCCATCGGATCAATCGCGGGCCGCCCATCCCGGAGCATCGCGATGTCCGTGGTGGTGCCGCCAATGTCGCTCACCAGGGCGTTATCCGCCTGCGTCAACCACCGCGCCCCGACAATGGACGCCGCCGGACCGCTCAGGATCGTTTCAATCGGCCGCGCCCGCGCCTGCGCCGCAGACATCAGCGCGCCATCCCCCCGCACCACCATAAGCGGCGCCGTGACACCCAACGTGCCCAGCACGTCCTGCGCCCGGCCAATCAACGTGTCGATCATCCCGATAAGCCGCGCATTCAACAGCGCGGTCACCGCACGTTTCGGTCCACCCAGCTTTGAAGACAGCTGATGGGACGCAGACACGGGCCGCCCGGTCACCTGTCGGACAATCTCCGCCACGCGCACCTCATGCGCCGGGTTCCGTGTCCCAAACTGCGCCGCCACCGCATAGCCGCTCATTTCCGCAGAATGCGTCTCTAAAAAGGCCAAAAGCCCGGCCTCATCCAACGGTTCGGCCTCGGATCCATCGTGCCGATGCCCACCCGCCAGCGCGCAAACCGGATCCTCGCCCAACGCCTCGCCCAGGCCCGCCGTGTCGCCAGCCGCCTGTGTAAACCCGACATAGATCAACGCCGCGCGCCCGCCTTGCCCTTCAACCAGCGCATTCGTGGCCAATGTGGTCGACAGGCTGGCCAACCCGATCTCACCCGCCGCAACCCCGGACTGAGACAGAACCGCACGCACCGCTTCGCCCACACCAATGGCAAGGTCCTGCCGCGTCGTCAGCGCCTTGGCCCGTGCAATCACGACCTCTTCGTTGCGCATCAACACCGCGTCGGTATACGTCCCACCCGTGTCCACGCCCAAAAGGATGCTCATGTCAGCCGCTCCACCGCCCACCGCGCGGCATCTGCAACCGCTGCATCCTTATCCTCCACAAGCGGACGCGCCGCCTCTGCCAAATGCGACATGCCAGAGTTCCCGATGGCGTAAAGCACGTTGCGCACGAAGCGGTCCCGGCCAATCCGCTTGATCGGTGAGCCGGAAAACCGCGCCCGGAACCCTGCATCATCCAGCGTCACCAGCTCTGCCAGTGGCGGCGCACCAACGGCCCCGAGATACCGCATGTCACTGGCCGCGACCGCGAACTTGTTCCACGGACAGACCGCCAGACAATCGTCGCACCCATAGATCCGGTTGCCCATCAACGCCCGCAGCTCCAGATCCACCGGCCCTTTGTGCTCGATGGTCAGATACGAAATGCACCGCCGCGCATCGAGGCGGTAAGGCGCGGGAAACGCATCCGTCGGACAGACCTCCAGACAGGCCCGACACGACCCGCAATGATCAACCTCGGCCTGATCCGCTTCCATGTCCAGCGTGGTAAAAACAGACCCTAAAAAGGCCCAATTGCCCCAATCTCGGCTCACAAGGTTCGTGTGCTTGCCCTGCCAGCCCAACCCCGCCGCCTGCCCCAACGCCTTTTCGGGAACGGGTGCTGTGTCCACAAACACCTTCACCTCACCACCCGCCTCGGCAATCAGCCACCTGGCCAACCGCTTAAGCCGCTTTTTCACGATGTCATGGTAATCCCGCCCCTGCGCATAGACGGACACCGCCGCCAGATCCGCACGCTCCAGCACAGCCAGCGGATCATGCTCCGGCGCATAACTTTCGGCGAGCATCAGAACGGACCGCGCCTCGGGCCACAGCACAGATGGATCCCCCCGCCAATGCATCCGCTCGGCCATCCACCCCATCTGCCCGTGATACCCGGCGTCCACAAACGCGTCCAACCGCGCCGCCACCTCCGGCACCGCATCCGGCCGACACACACGCGCTGCCACGAACCCTTCGTCCAGAGCACGCGCAATCAATCGGTCCTTCAACGATCCCTGTCTCTGTTCCAAAAAAATCCCGGGGGTCTGGGGGCTGGCCCCCAGTCCGCCGCCGGCCCCTAGAAATCCAGATCGTTATAGTGCCGCGGCGGCGGGAACCCCGGCACCTGATCGGCAAGGATGGACCGAAACGCGGGCCGCGACTTGATCTTGGCGTACCAGTCCTTGACCACGTCACTGCGGTTCCAATCCACGTCCGAAATGTAATCCAGCGCGGACAGATGCGCCGCCGCTGCAAAATCGGCCAGCGTCATGACATCCCCTGCCAGCCACCGCCGATGGTCCAGCAGCCATGTCATGTAGTCGAGGTGATACTTGATCGCCTTCGCCCCCGCCTTCACGTTCTTGCTGTCAGGATAACCTTCCCCGGTCAGCTTCCGGTTCACCCGCTCATAAAGCAGCTTCGACGTCACCTCATTGTGGAACTTGTCGTCGAACCATCCCACCAGCCGCCGCACCTCAAGCCGCTGGCCCGCATCCTTGGGCAGCAAGGGGGGCTCGGGTCGGGTCTCTTCGATATATTCGCAAATCGCCGCGCTCTCGCTCATGGTCAGACCATCCAGCTTGAGCACCGGCACCTTGGCCGCCGGGTTGCGGCGCAGGAAATCCGGGTCCGCTTCCCAGTACCGCTCCTCAACCAGCTCAACCTCCACCTTCTTTTCGGCAAGGCTCAACCGCACCTTGCGGCAGAACGGAGACAGGGGAACGTGAAACAGGCGCGCCATCAGAAATCCAAAGCCAGAAATACGTCACGCATCCATGCACGCCGCGGCCCGGATTTTCAACTCTCGAAACACGCGGCCCGTCCGTCTGCGCGGATCGTGGCGGCCCCATCACGGATCTGGGCACTGCGGTTGCGCACGAAATTGGACGGCCTGCTTGCCGATCGCCCCTTGGGATTGGGCAACACGGCCGCCAGCCGCGCGGCCTGCGTCGCGGTCAAGGCCTCGGGCCCGACACCAAAGTAATGCCGCGCCGCCGCCTCCACACCAAAGATGCCTTCATCGAACTCCGCCACGTTCAGATACACTTCGAGGATGCGCCGCTTGGACCAGATCGCCTCCATCAGCGGCGTCAGGCCCGCCTCCATCGCTTTGCGCAGCCAGGACCGCCCATGCCAGAGATAGACGTTCTTGACCACTTGCTGGCTGATCGTCGAAGCGCCACGGCTGCCACCCGCTTCGATGGCTGTCCGGATCGCATCAAGGTCCAGCCCCCAGTGCAGGCAGAAATTCGCATCCTCCGCTGCCACGGCGGACCGCGCCATGACCGGCGCGATTTCCTCCAGCGGAACCCATTCGTGATCCACCCCGCCCAACCGGCGCGACTCCTGCATCATGTAGAATGTGGTGGGCGGGTTCACCACAGACCACAGCAACACCCCCAGCACGGCGATCAGGAACACGACGCTGAACACCCGCACACCCCACCACATAAGCCACCGCACCGGGCGAAACGGCTTTTTCGCCTTCGCCCTGGATTTTGGTTTGGATTTTGCCTTGCGTGCCCGTGCCATGGGCCAAGCTATAAATCGCCCGCCGCCTCAGGGCGAGATGCGATTTGCCAGATACCGGCCCACACGCTGCGCCCCTTCCGGCGACGGGTGGATGCCGTCCACTGCAAAAAGCGCGCGGTTGTCGGGATCCAGCGCGTCTTCGGAATCGATGAACTGCAATCCCGGGGTCCGGTCCGCCAGCTGCGCCATCCGCCTGTCGTATTCCATAAGGAACGGGCGGCAGCCGGTGAATTGCCCGGACCGCGCGCTGGCATAATACCCCATCCACACAACACGGCGCGCGTCCTGCAAGACGGCGGCGATGAAGCGGGGCACCTCGCCATCCAGCTCCGCGTTGATCAGCCCATCGACAACCGGGCCGCACGCACCGCATTTGCAGTCGTTCAACAGGTCATTCGCCCCGCCGTTCATCAGGACAATGTCCCAGCCGCCGCGACGGTACTGCGACCGCACGTCAAACCCCAATGCCCGGCCCAGCCCGGAGTCGTTGGAAAAGCGCGCGCCCGCAACGGCGTCGTTTTCCACCTCCGCACCCAGCACAGCGCCCATCTCGGACGGGATGTCACGCCCGGTCCACTTTTGCCAGGCCAGCACACTGTCACCCACGGCCAAAATGCGCAGCGGGTCCGCCTGCGCCACAGGCGCCAGAAAGACAAGGATCAACACAAACCATCTCATGACGCGCAATCTAGGCCCCTGCCCCGCGACAACAACCTGTTCACCAGAATCGCAGAAAACTCTAATCAATATCAAAGCGTTAATCGCTCACAGAAAATGAGCGATTCGCGGTAAACTCTCCGTCAGCCGAAGCCATATGCCCTGATTTCGGAGGTAAAGCAGATGATTGAAGGAACACAGCAGACCCCGCCCGGCGCCATTGCACCGGAATATCGCGTACTCAATGCGGCGGACGCGCAAATGGTATGGATCATGAAATGGTCCGGCGATGCGGATCACGTGATCGCGCACAAGCTGAACACAATGCCCAGCCGGGTCAGCGACATCCTCGCAGAGAACACCCATGTCGGCAGCCGCGATCAGGCGACCAAGATGATCGCTGATCGCGGCAAATAGGCTCTATTCCGCAGGAATTGCACCCTCTTCGAGGGACAGCGGTTCCGGCAAGTGAATCAGCATTTCCTTCGGGCACACCTGAAGGAAATTGCGTTGCTCCATGTCCCAATGCTGCAGGATGTCGGCGGCCTTGCGGCTGCCGGTTTCCTGCAAGTGCTGTTCGATCAACCCGATCAGCTGGGATTGCCAGTGCGGAACGGTCACCGGGCAGGTCACAAGCGTTTCCATATTCATCAACGCCTCTGCATGCCCCTCTGGGTCATAGAGATACGCCATCCCACCCGTCATGCCCGCACCAAAGTTGGCGCCGATCTCGCCCAGGATCACGGCCACGCCACCGGTCATGTATTCACACCCGTTCGATCCGCAGCCTTCGACCACGACCGACGCGCCCGAATTGCGCACGGCAAACCGTTCGCCCGCACGCCCCGCAGCAAACAAATGCCCGTCCGTCGCACCATACAGCACGGTGTTCCCGATGATCACGTTGTCCGCTGCAACCAGCGGCGACGCCATGGGCGGACGCACCACAATGGTGCCCCCCGACAGACCCTTGCCGACATAGTCGTTGGCATCGCCCGACACTTCGAGCTTCAACCCCGGCGCTGCAAACGCACCCAGCGACTGGCCCGCAGAGCCGGTCAGCTTCACCGTCAGGTGATCCGCTTGCAGCGTGTTGCGCATGCCGAACTTGCGCACGATGTGGCTGCTGGTGCGGGTGCCCACGGTGCGGTGCGTGTTCTGCACCGCATAGGACAGCTGCATCTTTTCGCCATCCTCAAGGAACCGCGCCGCATCCCGCACGATCTGTGCATCCAGCGTGTCCGGCACCGCATTGCGCGCGCGGTCCCGGTCATAGGCGATGTCCGCCGCCCCATCCACGGTGATCAGCATCGGGTTCAGGTCCAGATCATCCAGATGCGCCGACCCGCGGCTCACCTGCGCCAACAGGTCCGCCCGCCCGATCACGTCATCCAACGACCGCGCACCGATTTGCGCCAGCAGCTCACGCACCTCCTGCGCATAGAAGGTGATCAGGTTCACCACCTTGTCCGCATTCCCGGTGAACTTTTCGCGCAAAGATTCGTCCTGCGTACACACGCCAACGGGACAGGTGTTCGACTGGCACTGCCGCACCATGATACAGCCCATCGCGATCAGCGCGGCGGTGCCGATGCCGTACTCCTCGGCGCCCAGCATCGCGGCCATTACGATGTCCCGACCCGTGCGCAGACCGCCATCGGTCCGCAACGTCACCCGGTCGCGCAGATTGTTCATCGCCAGCACCTGATGCGCTTCGGTCAGGCCCATTTCCCACGGCAGACCAGCATATTTGATCGACGTTGCAGGGGACGCGCCGGTCCCACCATTGTGACCGGAAATCAGGATCACATCCGCCTTCGCTTTCGCCACACCGGCGGCAATAGTGCCAACGCCCGACGACGCCACCAGCTTGACCGTCACCTTGCAGCGCGGGTTGATCTGTTTCAGGTCATAGATCAGCTGCGCCAGATCCTCGATCGAGTAGATATCGTGGTGCGGCGGGGGCGAGATCAGCGTCACGCCCTTGGTCGAATGGCGCAGCCGCGCAATCAGGTCGGTGACCTTCATGCCGGGCAACTGCCCGCCTTCGCCGGGCTTGGCCCCCTGCGCCACCTTGATCTCCAGCTCTTCGCACTGGTTCAGATACTCGGCGGTCACGCCAAAGCGGCCCGACGCCACCTGCTTGATCTTGGCCGAAGGGTTGTCACCATTGGGCTCGGGGTGGAAATGCGCAGGATCTTCGCCGCCCTCACCACTGTCCGACTTGGCCCCAATTCGGTTCATCGCGACATTGAGCGTTTTGTGCGCCTCGGGCGACAACGCGCCGAGGGACATGCCCGGTGTCACGAACCGCTTGCGGATCGACGTGATGCTTTCCACCTCGTCAATCGGCACCGGCGCGCCCAGCGGTTTGATGTCCATGAGGTCACGCAGATGAATGGGCGGGCCGCTCCGCATCTTGGCGCTGTATTGCTTCCACATCTCGAACGACGCACGGTTGCATGCCATCTGCATCATATGCATCGAGGTGGCTTCCCACGCGTGGGTCTCGCCCGATTTCCGCGCCTTGTAGAACCCGCCAATGGGCAGCACGTCACCACCGGACCAGCCCATGGCGTGTACCTCTTCGGCCTTCGACTGAATGCCCGTCACACCGATGCCGGAGATACGGGAGATCATGCCGGGGAAGTACTCGGCACACATCGCACGGCTGAGGCCGACGGCCTCAAAGTTCAGACCGCCGCGATAGGACGACACGACGGAAATCCCCATCTTCGCCATGATCTTGAGCAGGCCCGCATCTACCGCATTGCGGTAACGCGCAACCGCTTCAGTCAGCGTCCCGTCCAGCAGGTCGCGGTCGATCCGGTCGGCCAGTGAATCCTCCGCCAGATAGGCGTTCACCACCGTCGCGCCACAGCCGATGAGCACGGCAAAGTAATGCGGGTCAATACACTCTGCCGACCGCACGTTCAGCGAACAGAACGTCCGCAACCCGTTGCGGGTCAGGTGGCTGTGCACCGCCGACGTTGCAAGGATCATCGGCATCGCAACACGGTCCGCATTCGAATGATGATCGGTCAGCACGATGTGCCCCGCACCCGACCGCACCGCATCCTCCGCTTCGGCTCTGATACGGGCCAATCCGGCGCTCAGCGCGCCTGTGCCCGGCTCGAACGAACAGTCGATCTCGATCAGGTCGGCGTTGAAATGCGTCGCAATTTCCTGCCACTGCGCATTGCCGACAAACGGGCTGTCCAGCGTGATGATCTCGGTCTGCGCACTGCTTTCATCCAGCACGTTCTTAAGGTTGCCGAACCGCGTCTTGAGGCTCATCACGCGGTATTCGCGCAAGCTGTCAATCGGCGGGTTTGTCACCTGGCTGAAGTTCTGGCGGAAGAAATGCGACAGCGGGCGGTACTTTTTGGACAGCACCGCCGAAGGCGTATCGTCGCCCATCGACGCAATCGCCTCTTTGCCGTCCTCGGCCATCGGGGCGAGGATGTTTTCCAGCTCTTCGATGGTGTAACCGGCCGCAATCTGACGGCGACGCAGGTCGTCACCGGCAAACATCACCTTCTCGGTCACACCGGCAATCGCAGGCTCCAGATCCGTGATCTTGCCAACCCATTCGCCAAACGGCTGGCTCGCCGCCAGCTGGTCCTTGATCTCGGTGTCGTGGAACAGCTTGCCTTCGGCCATATCCACGGCGAGCAACTGACCGGGGCCAAGCGCGCCCTTTTCCACGATCCCCGCCTCATTGAGCGGCACCATCCCCGTCTCGGACCCGGCGATGACCATACCGTCGTCGGTCACGACATAGCGCATCGGGCGCAGCCCATTCCGGTCCAGCCCCGCACAGACCCAGCGTCCATCGGTCATCGCCAAAGCGGCGGGGCCATCCCAGGGCTCCATCACCGAGTTGCAGTAGGAATACATGTCGCGCCACGCCTGCGGCAGCTCCACCGCCTGCTTGGACCACGATTCCGGCACCAGCATGGTCTTGGCCATCGGCGCATTGCGCCCGGCGCGCACCAGCACCTCGAACACCGAATCCAGCGCCGCCGAGTCGCTCGACCCGTTGGCCACAATCGGCTTGATGTCTTCGGCCATGTCGCCAAACGTGCCCGACGCCATGCGGATCTCGTGAGACTTCATCCAGTTCAGGTTGCCCTTGAGCGTGTTGATCTCACCATTGTGGGCCAGCATGCGGAACGGCTGCGCCAGCCACCACTGCGGAAAAGTGTTGGTGGAATAGCGCTGGTGATAGATCGCAAACGCGCTCTCGAAGCGTTCATCCAGCAGGTCGGGATAGAACTCCGCCACCTGCTCGGCCAGCATCATGCCCTTGTAGATGATCGACCGACAGCTGAGCGACGCGATGTAGAGCTGCGGCACCTGTGCCGCCGCCGCCGCCTTTTCGATCCGCCGACGGATCACATAAAGCTCGCGCTCAAACGTCTCTTCGTCCACGCCCTTGGAGTTGGAAATCAGGATCTGCTCGATCTCCGGACGGGTCGCATTCGCCTTTTCCCCCAGTACAGAGACGTTCACCGGCACGTGCCGCCAGCCATAGATGTAATACCCCATCCGCAGCACTTCGGATTCCACGATGGTCCGGCAGGTCTCCTGCGCGCCAAAATCATTGCGCGGCAGGAACACCTGACCCACGGCAATCAACCGGTCACGGTCCGGCGTATGGCCCGTCCGTTCAATCTGGTCATAGAAGAACGGCACCGGGATCTGCACGTGAATGCCCGCGCCGTCACCGGTCTTGCCATCCGCATCGACAGCACCCCGGTGCCAGATCGCCTTGAGCGCCTTGATCCCGTTTTCAACGACCGCCCGGCTCGCCGAACCATCCACATTCACCACAAGGCCCACGCCGCAATTGGCACGCTCGTCCTCGTGGCCATACATGCCGTTCTCGGCCATAAAGCTGCGTTTCGTTTCCTCGGCCTTGACCCAAGCGGAATCATATTTGGTCATTGGTCGGCTCCTTTTGCGATGGGGGTGAAACGTGCCAATGACGCCTCACACTCATAAATCGGTGTCTTTGAGAAAAACCCGGGCTCGCCGGGGTAAATGAAGTCCACGGGGTCATTCGCCCATTCGATAACCTGACCGTCGGCATTGGTCTGGCGGTACGACCCGGACAGAAAACGCCCCAGTTTGGTCGAGACATATTCGTTGCCCTCGATCCGCCGGACGCCACCCGTCGTGCTTTCAAACCGGGCGGAAAATTCGGTGCGCAGCAGCGGTTCGCCGTCAATCACCACCTCTTCGCCGGTCAGCTGGTCAAACCCCACAACGCGGGTCAGCGCGCCACCATCGCCCCGCAGGTTGAAATCAAACGTATCCGCCCCGGTGCTCAGCAGTTCCGACAGGCTCGCGGGATCAACCGCTGGCAATTCGAGGATGCGGCGGCGGTTCGGGAACAGGTCCATGCTCTCCATCCACTGCGTTTCCGCATCAATGCGACCGATAAACACCGGGCCGTCCTGATGGAACGACACACGCCAGCTGTCGCCCGCCGTGTCCGCGCTGCAGACATAGATATTGTCCAACTCACAGCCGCGCGACTGCACCGTCACGACGCCTTCGCACCCGACAGGAGGGATGAACACATCCTCTGCCACAGCCGGCGCCGCCAGCAGGATCAGGAACGCCGCCCATCTCATGGCGCAGTCTCCAGATCGGGGTTCAGCGCAATGACATCGGCCCGGGTCAACCGCTTTTGCCCCTGATCGACCAGCGCAAAACCGGACGGTGCGTGATCCACGAAAATCTCGTGCGTCAGGGTGAAACCGTCCGGATCGTCAAACAGCCCGAGGGGCAGGTCCGTGGCCCCGAACCATTCGCCCGGCTGTGTCTGGCGAAAGTACAGACCGGTGCCGCATTCCCGGCACCACGCGCGTTCGGCCCAATCACTACCCGCACGGATGGCGATATGTTCAGACCCGTCCCAGGAGATGTCCCCGGTCGGCACGCTGACCTCGACCAATGCCGACCCGGTCCAGCGGCGGCACATCGAACAATGGCACACACCAAAGGTCGACGGTACGTTGCGCGCGACAAATCGCACAGCACCGCACAGGCATCCTCCGGTCTTTTCCATGTTCTGGCTCTCCCTAAGTTGGTCAGGCGCGCTGACCTAAGTGGAATGGCGATGTGATCTTGCGGTGTACGGGCTGTGCACAGTTTGTGCACAGGGTGTGACGGGCTTATTCGGCGGCAATCGCGGCTGTGCTGAACTGGTTCAGGATCGCTTCGGCACAGTCGCGCCCATCGCGGATCGCCCAGACGACAAGCGACGCACCACGCACGATATCGCCCACGGCATAGACGCCATCCAGCGCTGTCTTACCGGTGGTGAACTCGGCCTTGACCGTGCCCCAACGGGTCACCTCCAGCTCCGGCTGATCCCAGAGGGTCGGCAGCGCCTCGGGCTCAAAGCCCAGCGCCTTGATCACCAGATCCGCCTCTTCGACGTAATCCGCCCCTTCGATCAACTCCGGCGCCTGACGGCCCGTCGCATCGGGCTGGCCCAGACGCATCTGCTGCACCATGACACCGGCCACCTTGTCACCGTCGGTCGTGAACCCCTTTGGCGCACGCAGCCAGTCGAACACCACGCCTTCTTCCTCGGCGTTCTGCACCTCGCGCTGGCTGCCCGGCATGTTGGCCCGGTCCCGGCGATACAGGCATTTGACCGATGTCGCGCCCTGCCGGATCGACGTCCGCACACAGTCCATCGCGGTGTCGCCACCGCCGATGACAACCACGCGCTTGCCCTCTGCGTTGAGCGTCCCGTCCGAAAACGCGGGCACGTCGTCGCCAAAGCTCTTGCGGTTTGACACGGTCAGGAAATCAATCGCCTTCACGACGCCTTGGGCTTCGGCGTTAGGCATTGAAAGATCACGGCTTTTGTACACGCCGGTGGCAATGATCACGGCGTCATGCGCGGCCCGGATTTCCTCAAACGAAATGTCCTCACCCACGCTGCAATTCAGCTTGAATGTCACGCCACCCGCTTCCAGCTGCTGGTTGCGGCGCATCACCACGTCCTTCTCCAGCTTGAAGCCCGGAATGCCGTAAGTGAGCAAGCCGCCCGCCCGATCATAGCGGTCATACACGGTCACCTGAACACCCGCCCGGCGCAGCACGTCCGCCGCCGCCAGCCCACCGGGACCGGCGCCAATGATGCCCACGCTTTCGCTACGTTCCTGCGCCGGTGTGATGGGCTTGACCCAGCCTTCTTCCCACGCGGTGTCGGTAATGTATTTCTCTACCGACCCGATGGTGACGGTGCCGTGGCCGGACTGTTCGATCACACAATTGCCTTCGCACAGGCGGTCCTGCGGGCAAATCCGGCCACAGATTTCCGGGAACGTGTTGGTCGCCTGGCTCACCTCATAGGCTTCCTGCAAACGCCCTTCGGCCGTCAGCTTGAGCCAATCGGGAATGTTGTTGTGCAGCGGGCAATGCGACTGGCAATACGGCACACCACATTGCGAACACCGCGACGCCTGCTCCTTGGCCTTCGCATCGGCGTACTCTGCATAAATCTCGCGGAAATCCTCACGGCGTACTTCTGCCTCACGCTTTTGAGGCATGTCGCGGGGGGTCGTGACGAATTTAAGCATCGGTTGCTCGGCCATGGATCGCTCCAACGTAAAAAACGGACGGTCCGGGCGGCTTAATGGATTCACACGTCGATGAAAAGTCAGAAGTGCTGACCTTCTTGACAGAATTTTGGAATATGATTGATGTGCTTCACGTGCAAACTCGCGCATTTAGGACCGTTTCGGATTTAAATGCGACGTTTGCGTTCAGAATCAGTGGCTTGTAGAACAGTGTATCACATAAGGGCGCGCCAGCCATGACACTCTTTCAACTCTTGATAGTGGCCCTGATCCAGGGCGTGACCGAATTTCTGCCCGTCTCCTCCTCTGGCCACCTCATCTTGTTGCCCACGCTCACCGGCACCCCAGATCAAGGGCTCGCCATCGATGTGGCTGCACATGTCGGCACGCTCATGGCTGTGGTGCTTTATTTCTGGCGTGATGTGCGGATCGCCGCGCATGGCACCACCCGCCTCGCACGGGGCAAGGTCGATACCCAAGGCGCATTCCTCGCCCTGTGCCTGATCATCGCAACACTCCCCGCCTTGCTGGTCGGCCTCGCAATCAAGGTCACCGGCGTGGACGAGGCGATGCGCTCCGCCACGGTCATCGGTTGGACCATGCTGATCTTCGGCCTGATCCTGTTCTGGGCGGACCGCACCGGCGGCACCACGCGCACTGCTGATCGCTGGACCCTCAGGGATGCTGCGTTGATGGGGCTGGCGCAGTGCCTCGCGCTGATCCCCGGCACGTCGCGCTCCGGCATAACTATCACCGCGGCGCGTAAACTGGGCTATGCCCGCGAAGACGCCGCCAAGCTCGCTATGCTGATGTCGATCCCGGTGATCCTCGCCTCTGGCCTGCTGCTTGGCGTTGATGTGGCGGGACAAGCCAACTGGGCGCTGATGCGTGACGCCACCATCGCTGCGGCCTTCGCCTTCCTCGCAGCGCTTGGCGCCCTTGTCCTGATGATGCGCCTCCTGCGCAGCATCAGCTTCACACCTTACGTGATTTACCGCGTCATCCTGGGAATAGGCCTGCTGGTCTGGGCCTACAGCTAGGCGCGCAGGTTCTTGGCGCTTTCCTTGATCGCATCGTACTGACCCGAAGGACGGAACCGGTACAGGTATTCCGGCAGCACCGCGTCCAGACCAACAGGCTCAATGCCGAGGTCCGCAAACCCTTTGGCATCTTCCGAAACGACATTGTCGACCCGCAGGTTCCGCACCTGGTCGCGCGTAATTTGTGCCGGGAACAGGCCCAGTGTCAGCCTGTTGGCCATCTCGAACCCAAACCCCATGAGGCTGGCCACCCCAAAGGGGATATTAACGATGGCACGGCGCCTGCGGATCACATCAAGCATTGTCTGCATCAGCGACCGGAAGGACCGCACATCCGGCCCGCCCAGCTCATAGATCCCGCCAGCGACATCACTGGTCAGCGCCCGTTCCGCCGCCGCCGCGACATCATCCACATACACCGGCTGAAACCGCGTCGCCGCACCCACCACAGGCAAGATCGGCCCAAGCCGCGCCATGCTGGCAAACCGGTTAAAGAACTGGTCTTCGGTTCCAAAGACGATCGACGGTCGCAGGATCACGGCCTCTGGCATATGTTCGATCACACCCGCCTCGCCACGCGCCTTGGTCCGCGCATACTCGCTTGCGCTCTCCAGCGACGCACCAATCGCAGAGATGTGGACCATCTTCTCCACACCGTGCTCTGCCGCAAGCCGCGCAACCCGCACCGCGCCTTCCGCTTGCACCGCTTCAAACGTATTCTTGCCCTGCCGCGCCAGGATACCGACACAGTTCACCACCGCATCCGCGCCCTGCATCACCGCCGCAACGGATGCATCGTCCCGGATATTGCACAGGACCGGCTCAACCTGCCCGACCACACCATACGGCTTGACGAAAATCGCTTCGTTCGGCCGGCGCACCGCCACCCGTACACGCCAGCCTGCCTTGGCCATGCGCCGGGCAATATACCGACCCACAAATCCGGACCCGCCATAGATCGTGACCAGCTTGGACATGTGCACTTCCTCCGCGCGCGTTGACGCCACTGGTCTAAAGCCCATCTCAAACCCGCACAAGACGCCATTTTGGCGCGGGACACATCCCGTCTCTGTTCCAAAAAATCCCCGCCGGAGGCTCCCGCAGGCTCAACCCGAAACAACATCGGGAATCGGATTGACACCCCTGCCCGCTGGCCTTAAATGCGCCCTACCAAACCGTGCCCAGATGGCGGAATTGGTAGACGCGCTAGCTTCAGGTGCTAGTGTCCGTATGGACGTGGAGGTTCGAGTCCTCTTCTGGGCACCAATTTACCCAACAGCAGAAAAATCATCACGCGCGCCTGCTATCCTTTTGCGGAATGCAATGACCGGCGCCAGTGCGTTGGACAACCAAACCGTCATCTCGCGCAACGCACTGATCAAATCGCCGCACAGCTCAATTGGAAGTCAGCGGCGGCTCCGGCTGATCTGGCGCGTTCAATGTGGCCCACGTCTCATCGCGCTCCGGGGGCGGCGGTGTTTCGCAGGCGCGGCGATGGATGTTCACCTTGGCCACGAAATGCGCCGAAATCGGAGCGGTGACAAACAGGAACGCCATGATCAACGTCTCGTGGATCGAAGTCTCACCAAGGGATCCAGAGTGGATCATCGATGCCAACAACAACATGCCAATGCCCACCGTGCCGACCTTGGTCGGCGCGTGCAGGCGCGTCATGGAATCATTGAACCGCACAAGGCCAATGGCCCCGACGATGACAAAAGCCGATCCGATCAACAGGCACACGGCCGTTGCGATGTCGCCAATACCCGTCATTCGATAATGTCCCCCCGCAGTACAAATCGCGCCAGTGCCACAGTGGACACAAAGCCGAGCATCGCAATCAACAACGACACCTCGAAATAGATCTGAACGCCCTGGAGGATGCCCAGCAAAACGACAATGCCAAGCGCGTTGATGACCATCGTGTCCAGGGCAAGAATGCGGTCACCCGCAGTGGGTCCGATCACCAGGCGGATCATGGACAGGACCTGCCCCGCAACCAGCGCCACAAACGTGATCGCAACGGCGATGTTCAGAAAGTCCGATGCAAAGCTCATGTGAAAATCTCCAACAGCCGGCGTTCGTATCGTGTCTTGATCTCGTCCCGGACCCCGTCCGGATCATCGGTGTGCAGAACATGAACCAAAAGGCTGTGCCCTTCGGTCGACAGATCTGCAGACACCGTGCCCGGCGTCAACGTGATGGTGCCAGCCAGAACGGTGATCGCCTCCGGTTGTGTCAGTTCGAGCGGCACCACAATCCAGGCGGGCTTCAGCCTCGAATTGGGCACCGTCAGCACGATCCATGCAACTTCGATATTGGCAACGATAATGTCCCAGATGACAACCGCGCTATAGCCGATCATCTTGCCAAGCCGGAAACCGCTGGGCCGGTCCGGCCACCAAATGGCTGTCATCGCGGGAATGATGACACCGAGGATCAGGCCGAACACGACCATCCCGGCCGTCACCTCGTTTTGCAGGATGACCCAGACGAGGGCCAGCAAAAGGGTCAGCAGCGGATGTGGGAGAAAGCGGCGAAGGAACCCGGACATGTTACTTCTCCTCCTTCGGTTTGCTCAGCTTACCAGGGGTTTCGACCACGGTCGCAATGTAAGCCTCGGGTGCGAACAACGTGGCCGCCATGCGTGTGGTGTACCCATGCACATGCCCGGCAAACACCGTGTGCGCGATCAGCATGGCAACCAACCCGCCCGCGGCAACGCTGGACAATATACCGGGTGCGGACCGGGGTTGACCCTCGTCCGCCGCTTCGACCCCGTGCGCCTTCCAAAAGACAACGCTGCCCGCGCGCGCAAACCCGAGAATGCTGATCAGGCTCGAAATCAGAACCACGGCCCAGATCCACGCAACCTGATCCGTGTCAAAACCGGCATCCAGCACCAGCAATTTGCCAAGGAACCCGGACAGCGGCGGCAGGCCCGCCATCGCAATCGCACCGACAAAAAACAGCCCCGACACCAGCGCCGTGCCTGCCATCGGCGCCTGCGCGGTCAGGTCCACCGACCCGCGCGCATTGCGCACCATGTCGGCAATCAGGAACAAGAGCGCACCTGCCAGTGTCGAATGGATGATATAATACAGCGCCGCAGCGATGCTTTCAGGTGTGAAAAGCGCGATGGACACCATGACCATGCCCATCGACCCGATAACCGAAAAGGCTACCAGCCGGTCCAGCTTTTTCGCGGCCAGCACGCCGACCATCCCGATGGCCAGCGACACAAGGGCCGCAGGCAACAGCCATTGGCCGTGCAAGCCCGCCGTCGCCTCAAGGTCAGGCGGGAACACCATCGTATAGACGCGGATGATCGCATAGGCGCCGATCTTGGTCATGATCGCAAACAGTGCTGCCACCGGCCCCGGCGCTTCGGCATAGCTGGACGGCAGCCAGAAGTGCAGCGGCACCAGCGCCGCCTTGATCGCGAACACCAAAAGCAGCAGCACCGCAGCAATGCGAATTCCGACGGTCTCTTCCGGGCTGATCTGTGTCACGCGCTGCGCAAGATCCGCCATATTCAGCGTGCCGGTCTCGGCATAGATCGCGCCAAGCGCAAACAGGAACAGCGTCGACCCGATCAGGTTGAACAGCACATATTGCACCCCCGCCTGCAGCCGCGCATTGCCGCCCGAATGGATCATCAGGCCATAGGACGCGATCAGCAGCACTTCGAAGAACACAAAGAGGTTGAACAGGTCCCCGGTCAGGAACGCACCCAGAATGCCCATCAGCTGGAACTGGAACAGAGGATGGAAATGCTTGCCCAGATTGTCGCAATTCGAACCGATCGCATAAAGCAGCACGAAGAGCGACAGGACTGCCGTCAGCAGCACCATCAGCGTGGACAGCTGATCGCCCACCAGCACGATGCCAAAAGGTGCGGCCCAATCCCCGAGCTGATAGAGCAGCACCGTGCCGTCACTGGTTTGCCAGGCAAGCGCTGCCGCCAGCACCACCTGTGCCATGACGCCAGAAACCGAAAACGCCCGCTGGATCGTGATATGGTAGCGTGCCGCCAGAACGATAAAAGGCGCCAACAGGGCGGGCAGGATGATGGGCGCAATCAGCCAATGGGTCATGGCCGTTCCTCCACCGGGTGACTGTCATGCTCATGTGGACCGTCATCCACATGATCATCGTCAGAGCCAAGGAACGCGCCCAGACCCACCATGACCACCACAGCCGTCATCCCGAACGAGATCACGATGGCCGTCAGCACAAGCGCCTGAGGCAACGGATCGGCATAGACATCCAAGTTGTCGCGCAGCACAGGCGGCGCGCCGATGGTCAAACGGCCAGAGGTGAACAGGAACACGTTCACCGCATAGGTCAGCAGAGAGATCCCGAGGATCACCGGGAAGGTGCGCAGGCGCAACAGCAGGTAAATGCCACCGGCGGTCATGACGCCGATGATGATGGCCACAAGCAATTCCATTATGTGGCCTCCTGTTCCGCTTCACGCGACGGATCAATATCCATCGGATGTTCGCTTTCGTCGTAGTGGGCCCGGCGCGCAAGGCGCGAGAAACTTTCGAGCGACAGCATCACGGCCCCGACCACGGCAAGGAAAACGCCAAGGTCAAAGAGCGCGGCCGTGGCCAGCTCGAATTCGTTGAAGGGCGGGATCCGCACATAGGTAAAGTCCGATGTCAGGAAGGGCTTGCTGACAAACCATGACCCGATCCCGGTGAACCCCGCGATCAGAACACCGGCACCGATCACCCCATGATAGGGGTAACGCAGGCGCGCAGAGGTCCAGGCGAAACCGCTCGCCATGTACTGCATCACCACGCCAATCGACACGACCAGGCCCGAGATGAACCCGCCGCCCGGTTCGTTATGTCCGCGCAGAAAGATGTAAAAGCCCACAAGGATCACCACCGGCAACAGGACCCGGGTCAGCACCACCATCATCATCGGATGCACATCGCCAGCCCGCGCCTGATCCAGTTCCCGGTTCAGCAGGCGCGCCCGCACCGGGCCGGACAGCAATGTCTCGGTCAGCGCATAGATCAGCAATGCGGCGATGCCCAAAACGATAATCTCGCCATAGGTGTCAAAGCCCCGGAAATCGACGAGGATCACGTTCACGACGTTTGTGCCGCCACCGCCCTTGTACGAATTGGCCAGATGGAATTCCGAAATTGGCGACACAACCGCGTCGCGCAGCATGTAGTGATAGGCCATGGCAAACGCGGCCAGACCGCCCACAATCGCAACACCCGCATCGCGGATACGGCGCAACACGGTGCTTTCCACCGGCGTGCGCTTGGGCAGGAAGTTCAGCGCCAGAAGCAGCAGGATGATCGTCACCACCTCAACCGTGAACTGGGTCATGGCAAGGTCGGGCGCGCTGAGCAGCACAAAACCGATGGAGACCATCAGACCGACAATCCCGATCAGGATCAGCGACAACAGGCGATTGCGGTGCAAAAGCACCATGCCCGCCACAGCCGCGATCAGCATGACGGCGCCACCCACATGGACAGGGCCCACCGGTTGCAAGTCGCGCGTCGGCGGCGCAATTGTACCCGTGCTCCAGGCATAGCCACCCGCGACGATGATCGTCGCCACACCGATCAGCGCATAGCGCGAGAATGCACCGTTGTGCAGGTTCAGGATCACGCCGCGCGCCACACGCGCCACGGCTTCGATCAAGCCTTCGAAAATCACCTTGGCTTCGGGGCGTGGGGTGTTGTCCCACGCGGCCAGCAGCGGCTTGAAGATCGCAAGCAGGATCAGACCACCCACGACGGCGGCAATGGACATGAACAGGGCAGGCACCAGACCGTGCCAGATCTTGAAATACGCCTTCGGCACCTCCGCCTCGCCACCCAGTACGGAAGCGGTGACCAGCTTGACAAACGGCTCCGCCAAGAACGGCGCCACACCAATCACAACGACCGGCACGATCAACAACGCGGGCGGTAGCCACAGACCCACGGGCGGGTCATGCGGCTTGGCCGGATAATCGTCGCGGACGGGGCCAAAGAACACATGACCAATCAGGCGGAAACAGTACGCGGCAGAAAACAGCGACCCAACGGTAGCCAAGATCGGCACAAGGTTCGGAATGCCAAAGAGCGTCGTATGCGTCGCCTCCTCCAGCATCATTTCCTTCGACAGGAAGCCGTTCAGGAACGGAATGCCTGCCATCGACAGCGCCGCCAACGTGGCAATGACAAAGGTGATCGGCATCAGCTTGCGCAACCCGCCCAGCCTTCGAATATCCCGTGTGTGCGCCTCGTGATCAATGATCCCGGCGGACATAAAGAGCGCGGCCTTGAACGTGGCGTGGTTCAGGATGTGGAACATCGCCGCCATCGCGCCAAAGGCCGTGCCCGTACCCAGCAGCATGGTGATCAGGCCCAGATGGCTGACGGTCGAGAATGCCAGCAGCGCCTTTAGATCGTGTTTGAAGAGCGCGATGATGGCCGCAAGCACCATTGTGATCAGACCAGCGGTCGTGACAATCGCAAACCACTCTGGCGTGCCTGCCAAAACGGGCCACATCCGCGCCATCAGGAAAATACCGGCCTTCACCATCGTGGCAGAGTGCAGGTAGGCCGACACCGGTGTGGGTGCTGCCATCGCGTGCGGCAGCCAGAAATGGAACGGGAACTGCGCCGATTTGGTGAAACAGCCCAGAAGGATCAACAGCAAAGCGGGCAGATAAAGCGGGCTTTCCTGGATCAGCTCGCGATTTTGCAGAATAACGCTGAGGTCATAGCTGCCGGCAATCTGGCCGAGGATGAGCATCCCGCCCACCATGGCAAGGCCACCCATGCCCGTCACGGTCAACGCCATCCGTGCACCTTGACGACCTTCGGGCAGGTGTTTCCAGAACCCGATGAGCAGGAAGGACGACAGCGATGTCAGTTCCCAGAAAATCAACAAAAGCAGGATATTATCCGACAGGACAATACCCACCATCGCGCCCTGGAACAGCAGCAAATAGGTGAAAAACTCACCCATATTGTCGTCACGGCTGAGGTAATTGCGGGCATAGGCGATGATCAACAGGCCAATGCCCAGGATCAGCAGTGCAAAGAAGAACCCAAGCCCGTCCAGCATCAGCGTCAGGTTCAGCCCCAGCTCGGGCATCCAAAGCACCCGCGCCTGCAAAACTTCGCCCGCCAGAACAGACGGAAGGTTGGTCAGCAGACCAAGAAATGCGGCCAATGTGACGGTGAACGTTACCCCCGCACAAGCGGCGCGACCCGCCGTGTACATGAGCCCCGGTAAAAGCGCGCCAAGAAAGGGTAAGGCGACGATAATAAAGAGGGACACGTGGACTCCTTGACGTGACGAGCGCTGCGATATGTTGCACATGAAAAGACAGGAAACGCAAAGCGATTGCGATGCGTTACCTGACTGTTTCACTCATCCGTCTAAATTGGTTTCGCTTCTGCAGAGTCAATAGCAGGCGCCATTTTGACTGCATTTTGGTGCACCTTGTCGCACCTCTTTACTCGGACCAGACCGCCATTTTTCGGTCGATGGTCTTGCGCGATACGCCCAACCGACGCGCCGCTTCGGCGCGGTTGCCGCCACAGAGATCCACCATCCGCAGGATGTGCCTTTGCACCACAAGATCGAGGTTCTCGATCGCTTGGGCGCCCGTGACGCTGCCACCGCCAGAAAATTCCTCGGGGAATGCGCCGAGGATCACGGACCGTTCAATCAGGTTGCGCAACTCGCGAACGTTGCCCGGCCATTCGTACCGACGCAGCTTGAGCAGCGTTTCTTCATCCAGATCCAGCGACGGCATCGCCAGCGATGCGGAAAACTGCTCCATGAAGTGCGCGGCCAGTTCGACGATATCATCCATCCGATCCTTGAGCGGCGGCATGTCGATCTTAACCACGTGGATCCGGTGATACAGGTCGGCGCGGAACCGGCCTGCGGCAACCGATGCCTCGATGTCGTCATTGGTGGCGAACAGGAACCGCACGTTCAGGGGGATTTCCCGTTCGGCCCCCACGGGCCGCACTTTCTTGTCCTCCAGCACGCGGAGCATGGCCGCCTGCACCGTTTCCGGCATCTGCGCGATCTCATCCAGCAGCAGCGTACCCCCATCGGCCAACAGCAGCAGCCCCGGCTTCAGCCGGTCCTCTGCCTCCACCACACCGAACAGTTCTTCGGCGAAACGATCCGGTTGGATCGTGGCACAATTGACGGGAACAAAGGGCGCATCGGCGCGATCCGACAGGTCGTGCAGGTGACGCGCGGCCATCTCCTTGCCGGTCCCGCTGGCCCCAGTGAACAGAACCGGCGTCGGCAACGGGGCGAGCCGCGCCAGCATGTCGCGCACGTTTTCGGTTGGCTCCGAGGTGCCCAGCAACTTGCCCCGACCGTTGCCCGACGAAAGCTCCCGCCGCAGCAACGTATTGTCGCGTTGCAGGTACTTGCGGTCCAATGTGCGGGCCACAGCGCTCAGGATTTGATTGGCCCGGAACGGTTTCAACACAAAATCGCTGACCCCCGCCCGCAATGCGGCAATCGCCGTTTCCAGATCGGCATAGGCGGTGATCAGGATCGCATCGGCAAAAAAGCCCTTACGCTTCTGCTCGGTCAACCAATCAAGACCGGTGCCGCCGGGCATCAAGTTGTCGATGATCACCAGATCATACTGCCCTTCGTCCAGCGCCTTGGTCGCCTGAGCCGGAGAAGACACCGCTTCGACATAGGCCACGCGCGGCTCCAGTGTCTTGGTCAGGAAGTGACGCATGCCCGGTTCATCGTCGATCACGAGAACCTTCGCACCGGCCAGCGACTTGCCATAGATGTCCGGAGTGGAGCGCGGCGCGTTCATCGGATCAATCAAGCCTCACGGCATCACCGGAATGCACCGCATCCGAAGAAAAGCCCGCCTCTTGCAGAACGAAATACGACCCCACCGAAATGGCGATCATCGCGACAAATCCCATCAACATCGCTTTCATGTTCACTCCTCCATGGTGGCTGCGCGCAGGAACGCGATCAGGTCGGCGCGGTCCTGCGGCGCCGCGATCACCTGCATCGGCATCTTTGAGCCCGGAATGTAGTGGTCTGGGCCTTCGTCAAACAGCGCATCAATCGTATCGTCATTCCACACAATGTCCGATCCATCGAGGATTGACGAGTAGCGATACCCCTCTATGACCCCGGCCCTGCGCCCGAACAGACCGTGCAGTGTCGGCCCCGCCTTGCGCGATGGTCCGTCATCAAGGCTGTGGCAGATCGAACATTTCCGCATGAACTGCCGTTCGCCGTTGGGCATCGTGTCGGCGTCCCGCAAAAAGCTGCGCGTCTCACCGCCCGCCGGATCATATGTATCCAACAGCGCCACGGGCCAGGCATAGATCACATCATCTATCCCACCTGCATGAATGACCGTGCCGTCGCTGGAAAATGCCAGCGCCCATACCGGCCCCTGCCGCATCGCGCGAAAGTCGCGGTCGATGCGCCAGTTTTCGGTGTCCACCATCATGATGTACCCCTCGCCATCCCCTATGGCGAGTTGCCCGGACGGTGCATGGAAATCCATCGCAAGGATAGGACGACGGTCGAGGGTAAAATCCGCAATCTCCTCACCCGTCTCGCGGTCAATCACCCGCGTCGCACCGTCGACCGCGCCATAGGCCAGCCAAATGTCGTGCACGATGATCCGATTGATGCCGAACCCCTGGTCGGCAATGACACGAGAGCTCTGCCCCTCCCAAACGCGCACCGTCCCGTCCGAGGACGCGGAATAGAGAGTACCCGTGTCGGCATATGCCACGTCTGTCACATTGGACCGATGGTCTATCAGGTCACCGCCGATCTTGGCGGAGGGCGCTGCATCCTTCGAAAAAAGGCTCATCATGCGGATGGAGCCATCCCAACTGGCGATCGCGATACCCGTTTGATCGGGCGCGATGGCGATCCGGCTCACCTTGCCCTTCATCCGCGTCAGTTCGACCGGTGCCGCCTGATCCGGCTGCCACATCAGCACGCGGAAATCATCGCCGCCTGACAGGATCCACGCGCCGTTATGGGTGACTGTGGTCACTGCCGCGTCATGGCCGTCAAGCCAGCGTGGCCCGGGCCACAGGCCCACCGCGTTGTCAAAACTGCCCGAGGCCAGCGCGCCATCCGGCGACACGTCCAGTGTCATGATCGGGCCGCCGTGCCCCTTGTGGGTCGCGAACTCCTGCGCCGCTGCGGGCAACGCAAGGCACAGGAAAAAGCTACTCAGCAGGTGTCGCATCGCGTGTAGCTGCCTTGCCCTTGGCCTCCAGCTCTTCCAGCCAGAGCGAATGGTGCTGGCGCGCCCACGCCTCGTCCACTTCGCCCGACCCCATCGCGTCATAGGCGCCTTCCATGCCCACCGACCCGATGTAGATGTGCGCGATGATGATCGCCATCAGCACGAATGCGACGATGGCATGCCACGCTTGCGCGTACTGCATCTCTTCGTGCGGGGCCATGGCGACGGGGAGTTGCCCATAGATTGGCAAACTGTCGATCCCGACGCTCCTAAGGAAATCGAAGGTCTTCATGAACATCGGGAATTCGAACGGGAACAACAGCGATATGCCGGACAAAGAAATGGACCCGCCCAAAACGATCACCGACCAAAAGATGATCTTTTGACCACCGTTGAACTTCTTGGCGGGCGGGTGCTTTGACCCGATGATGCCACCGGCCTGCGCGAACCAGGTTATGTCCGTGCGGTTGGGAATATTGTGCCACACCCACAGGCAGAACACCGCGATCAGCGCCACGATAAACGCCCATGCCACGTTGTTGTGGATGTATTTCGATGCGATCAGAAGCGTCGAATTGAACTCCTTGGAGATGTACGGCGCGATGAACATGCGCCCGAACAGGGTCAAAAGCCCGGTCAAACCGAGCAGGATGAACGACCCCGCCAGAAGCCAGTGCGCCGCACGCTCAAAGGTCTTGAACCGCGTCACGGTGCGCCCGGTCTTTTCGTGATCAAGTCTCACCCGCCCGCGCAGGACAAAGAACACCGCAAGCAATGCGATGGTGCCCAGCAGCAGATAGCCGCCATAGGTGGCAAGCGGCCCCTTGCGGAACGCAAGCCACGACATCCCGCCATCCTGCATCAGGACGGAGGCAACCTCGCCCCCCGACGACACGGTTATGTCTGCCGATCCATAGCGCAGCGCGCGCCACAGCTCGGGATCGGAAGCACCCCCGAGCGTGCCGAGCTGTCCCGACAATTCCTGTGCCGCACCCGATGCATCGCCCGTCCGGGGTGCCACCTCTTCGCCGCGCTGACGGGCAAGAATGTCTTCGAGCGTTTGCGCGCCGCCTGTGGCGGACCGGTCAATCGCCTCTTGCGCCTGCACATGCTGCCCCGTCGCGGGCAAAAGCCCGAGGCACAGAACCAGGATCAGGAACGCTGTTCGCATGTCATATCACTCCGTTGGCCGCAGCAGACGCGGCGTTATCCGTCGACACTGATCAACTCGATGGTGAAATTCAGCACTTCGTTCGGGCCGATGCTGTTGCCCGCACCGTTTGCGCCATAGGCGATCGCGGACGGGATCCAGACCTCCCACGTGGCGCCGGGCTGCATCAGTTGCAGCACCTCCTGCCACCCGACAATCACACCGCCGACCGGAAAGGACGCCGGTTCGCCACGGGCGATGGAACTGTCGAAGACGTCACCACTCAGCAGCCGCCCTTCGTAATGGACGGTCACGGTTTGATCGGCTGTCGGGCTTTCGCCGCTGCCGGCCTCGACCACCTGGTACTGCAAGCCGCTGTCGGTGGTCGTGACGCCCTCACGCGCTCCGTTTTCCGCCAGAAACGCGGCGTTGTCCGCCAGCTTCGTTGCCGCAGCCTCCGCCCGTTCCGCCGCTGCACGTTCCTGCAGGCGCTGTTGCAACACGGCAAAGCTGGCGGCGAGGTCTTCTTCGCTCACCTGCGCGTCTGCATCCGTCAGACCATCCGCGACACCGGCCATGAAGGCATCCAAATCAAACGCTTCCCATCCCTGTTCCCGCACGGTCGCGCCATTGCGAAGGCCAAAGCCATAGCTTGCTTGCGCGTCCGGGGTGTCGAGCGCCGGTGCATCCTGCGCCAGAACCGGCTGGGACAGCATCGCGGCTGTCATCACAGCGATCATGGGAGAAATTCGTGTCATCATCGTCCTTTCAACACATGCGACCGGCCCGCCTCTGGGCGCATGGAAGGCAGAGCGGTCCGAACCGCCCCGGTATATCTGTATGAAGCGGCTCGGGCGGTCTTGCCACCGCCCGAGCCAAAGTGACCACCGGCCAGCGCACATTGCGGCCGGTGGTTTCCTCAATCAGCCGTCCTGATTGCCGTAGGCAGAGCCCCAGCCCCACGCGCCCGAGCCAAAGCCGCGCGCCACGACGCGTTCGCGGTAGATCGCGGACACAACGTCGCCGTCCCCGGCGAGCAGCGCCTTGGTCGAACACATCTCGGCGCAGATGGGCAGCTTGCCTTCCGCGATCCGGTTGCGCCCGTACTTTGCGAACTCGGCGGTGGAATGGGTTTCCTCGGGGCCACCGGCGCAGAACGTACATTTGTCCATCTTGCCGCGGCTGCCAAAGTTGCCGGCCTGCGGGAATTGCGGCGCGCCAAAGGGGCACGCGTAGAAGCAATAACCACACCCGATGCAGAGGTCCTTGGAGTGGAGCACCACCCCTTCCTCGTTCTGGTAAAAGCAGTCTGTCGGGCAGACCGCCATACAAGGTGCATCAGAACAGTGCATGCAGGCCACAGAGATCGACCGTTCACCGGGATCACCATCATTGATGGTGACCACGCGGCGGCGGTTGATGCCCCAGGGCACTTCATGCTCGTTCTTACAGGCCGTAACGCAGGCGTTGCATTCAATGCAGCGCTCGGCGTCGCACAGGAACTTGGCTCTCGCCTGTCCTCCTAATGCCATGTCGTTTCCTCCTTACGCTGTCCAGATTTTGCAGAGAGTCGCTTTGGTCTCCTGCATCTGGGTTACACTGTCATAGCCATAGGTCTGGGCCGTATTGGTGCTTTCGCCCAACACATACGGATCGGCACCCTCGGGATATTTCGAGCGTTGATCCTCTCCCTGGAAATGACCGCCAAAGTGGAAGGGCATGAAGGCCACGCCTGTCCCCACCCGGTTGGTGACCATCGCCATTACCTTGACCTTGCCGCCTTCGGGCCCTTCGACCCAGACCTGGCTGCCGTCCCGAATGCCAAGGTTGTTGGCATCACGCGGGTTGATCTCGACAAACATGTCCTGCTGCAGTTCGGCCAGCCACGGGTTTGACCGGGTTTCGTCCCCGCCGCCCTCATACTCGACCAGACGGCCAGAGGTGAGGATGATCGGGTAGTCCTTCGAAAAGTCCTGCTTCTGGATCGATGCGTACATCGTCGGCAGGCGATAGAACTTCCGGTCTTCGTAGGTTGGGTAATCCGCCACAAGGTCCCTGCGGTTCGTATACAGGGGTTCGCGGTGGACAGGCACCGGATCGGGGAAGGTCCACACGACCGCGCGGGCCTTGGCGTTCCCGAAGGGCGCACAGCCATGCTTGATCGCGACCCGCTGGATGCCGCCCGACAGGTCGGTTTTCCAGTTGGTGTTTGGTCCCGCAACCGCATCAATCGCGGCGCGTTCCTCGTCCGTGAGATCACCGTCCCATCCAAGGTCCATCAGCATCTGCATCGTAAATTCGGGATATCCATCCTGAATTTCCGACCCAACGCTATAGACCCCTTCGGCCAGCAGGTTGTCACCGTCCCGTTCCACGCCAAAGCGCGCGCGGAAGGTGAGACCACCTTCGGCCACAGGCTTGGACATGTCATAGAGGTTCGGCGTGCCCGGGTGGTTCATCTCGGGCGTGCCCCAGCTGGGCCATGGCAGACCGTAGTAATCGCCATCTGCGGGGCCACCAATGGCCTGCAACGTGGTGCGATCAAACGTGTGCTGGTTCTCCATGTGCTTCTTGATTCGCTCGGGGCTCTGACCGGTATAGCCGACCGTCCACATGCCGCGATTGATCTCGCGCAGCGTGTCTTCGGGGTTGGGCGTCAGGCCGTCTTCTTCCAACGCGATGTTGCGGAACATGCGATCATGGAACCCGAACTTCTGCGCGAACAAGGCGATGATCTCGTGATCAGGCTTTGATTCAAACAGTGGGTCGATGACCTTTTCGCGCCACTGGATCGACCGGTTCGAGGCTGTGACCGAGCCGCGCGTTTCGAACTGTGTCGAAGCGGGCAGCAGATACACCCCATCGGTGCGGTCATGCAGCACGGCAGACACGGTCGGGAAGGGATCGATTACGACCAGCATGTCCAGCTGTTCCATCGCCTTCTTCATTTCGACCATGCGGGTCTGCGAGTTGGGCGCGTGGCCCCACAGCACCATGGCGCGGACCTTGCTGGGCTGATCCGTGTTCTCCGGATCCTCCAGCACACCGTCAATCCAGCGCGACACCGGAATACCGGTGAGGTTCTGCAGCGACTTTTCTTTGCCATCCGCACCGGTGGTCTTGGCGAATTGCCCCGCCAGCCATTCGGAATCTTCACCCCAAACGCGACCCCAGTGGCCCCATGCGCCAGCCGACAGACCGTAGTAGCCGGGCAGCGTGTGGGACAGAACGCCAAGGTCCGTGGCCCCCTGCACGTTGTCGTGGCCGCGGAAGATGTTTGTACCGCCGCCCGACGTGCCCATGTTGCCAAGGGCAAGTTGCAGGATGCAGTAGGCGCGGGTGTTGTTGTTGCCGTTGGTGTGCTGCGTGCCACCCATGCACCAGATGACGGTGCCGGGGCGGTTGTTGGCCAGCGTCCGCGCCACGCGCTTCAGTTGGCTTCCGGGTGCACCCGTGACACGCTCGACTTCCTCGGGCGTCCACTTGGCCACTTCTTCCTTGATCTGGTCCATGCCCCAGACACGGGTGCGGATGAATTCCTGATCCTCCCACCCGTTGTCGAAGATGTGCCAGAGGATACCCCAGACCAGCGCCACGTCCGAACCCGGACGGAACCGGACATATTCATCCGCATGCGCAGCCGTGCGGGTAAAGCGCGGGTCACACACGATGACGGGGGCGTTGTTCTGTTCCTTGGCGCGCAAGAGGTGCAGCAGGGACACGGGATGCGCCTCCGCCGGGTTGCCACCAATGATAAAGATCGCCTTGGAGTTATGGATGTCGTTGTAGCTGTTGGTCATGGCGCCGTAGCCCCATGTGTTCGCAACACCCGCAACAGTGGTCGAGTGACAGATCCGCGCCTGGTGATCCACGTTGTTCGTGCCCCAATAGGCCGCGAACTTGCGGAACAGGTACGCCTGTTCGTTATTGTGCTTGGCCGATCCCAGCCAATAGACGCTGTCCGGGCCGCTTTCCTCGCGGATGTTCATCATGCCGCCGCCGATCTCGTCGATGGCTTGCTCCCAGCTGATGCGCTTCCACTCACCACCCTCTTTCTTCATCGGGTACTTGAGGCGGCGCTCGCCATGGGCGTGCTCACGAACGGCAGCGCCCTTGGCGCAATGGGCGCCGAGGTTGAACGGGCTGTCCCAGCCGGGCTCCTGACCCGTCCAGACACCGTCCTGCACCTCGGCCACGACCGTACAGCCGACCGAGCAGTGCGTGCACACTGTTTTCTTCAAATCCACTTTGCCCGCTGCCGCCGTGGCAGCGTTGGCCTGGGTGACGGTTCCGCCCGTGGCGGCAATGGCCGACAGGCCCCCAATCACCAGTCCCGATCCGCGCAGAAACGCGCGCCGGTCTACCGAAGCGTTTGCGGCTTCGGTCAGGATACTTGTCCGCTGGGGGCGTCTCGCAACCCCGTTGGTCTTTTTCCTAAGCATTATGCTTCCTCCTTGCTTGCTGCCCCTTACCGGGCGGCTCGCTTGGTCTCGTTTGGTTTGCAGCAGTCGGGCGTCACGCAACCAGTCGCTGTTCACCTACCCCGTCCGGGCTTATTCCCGGGCGCGGCCCTCCCTTGGTCAGCCCTTAGAACCGGGCGCTGTCGAAATACGCGCGCGTGTGCGCAGTATCCTGCATGGTCTCTTTGCTCAGGTCCGGCTCTGCCGCCGCCTGCGCCTGACCACCGGCTGCAACGGCCACCGCGGCTGCGGGGGCGGCTGTGCCTGCCAGCTTCAGAAAGTCGCGGCGCGATGCACCGTCTTCTGATCTGCTCATGCGATCGTCTCCTCTCGCTGTTTTGGGCAGGTCACCCCACCCGTTCTGACGCCTCACTCGGCGCCGCTCATCCGGAAGGCTTCCGCCTCCACGGCCATGAAAATCTTGCCCGCCGTCCCGACCGGCGAATAGAAAACGGACGTCTTCGCCTCTTCCAGATCGGTAAAGAAGTGCCCGGCCCACGGGCCGATATGCTTGTTGAAGAATGTCTTTTGCGCGGTGATGTCAGCGGGCGTGCCAAAGCGACCCACGATCATCGCACCCATCATTTCCATCAGGCTGGCAATGCTGTCTTCGGGCTCAAACACTGTCTCCGACCGCTGCATCCCCTTCGCAGCCATGTCCTGGCGCAACGTCGCCAGCGGCTTTTCGTTCAGGAACCCGGTCAGGTAATAGCTGGCAAAGGGCAAAAGCTCGCCCCGGCCCAGACCGATGAACAGCTTGTTGAACTCGGACTCTGCCGCCTTGGGCTTTGTCACCTTGGCGAGCTTGGACAATGTGCCAATGGCCTGCCCCAGCTCCGTCTCATCCCCTGACAAACCGGCGGTCTGCGCCAACAGCATCTCGTCTGGCGGTCCGGCCAGCAGCGCGCCCAGAAAGTTGTAAAGATCGGCGCGGGCGCGATCCATGTCTGCGATTTGGATGTCTTCGGCGGCTGTCACGGTTTTGTCTTCCATTATGCTGTATCAAACGCGAACCGCATCCGACGCTGCGGCATGGCAGGCGCTTCGGCTTCGGGCTCTGGCAAAGGGGCGGGTTCGGCGGCTGCGATCAGCGGCGCCTGTTCTTCTTCGATCTCTTCGGCTGGGACCTCGTCGATCTCTTCCTCTTCGTCCTCAAGGAAGGCCGTCACCATGCCTTTGCCAACCTGATAAACGGTCTGCATATTCTCGATGACAGTGGCCGCGTCGGTGTAATCCTCGCCGTAATCCACCAACCCATCCAGATTGGCGAGCATCGGGTTCAACCGCCACAAGCGGCGCAGCGCGCGGGTTTTCAGCCGTTGCGGCAGTTCCGCCTTCAGGAAATCACGCACCGCGTCGGGGCTGTCCAGCGCTTCGGGTTCGGGCAGGTTCAGCTCTGCCAGAATCTCGTCATCTGGCCGCTCGGCCAGTTCCGCCTCGGCCACACGGGCTTCCAGCACCTGCTCCTCGGCTTCAACCCCGGCGCGCCGCCGGGACCAGAAATCACGCCCGCTCAATGCACCCGCCTCCGCTGCCGCGCAGGGGACGCATAGATATCCGCAGCCGAAGAAATGCGCGGATCGCCGATACCGTCCTCGCGCAGGTCGGTGCGCTTCTTGTCACGCTTGCGCTTGATGAACACCTCATCCTCGTGGAAATCGGTGACAAAACCCTGCACCCACGCCATCAGGCCCGCGGGCATCGGCACCTTCTCCACGATCTCTTCGCCGCTGTCGGTGTAATCCTGCGCCTCATAGGGTGACGCGGTCACCAGCAACATCTCAAGCGGCTGATCTCCGGAACATTCGCGCATCACGACGTAGATGCTTGGCACCTCCGCCGACAGGCCATGCAGATACGCCTCCGTTTCCGCCCCGTGCAGATCCAGCGGGAGGGTCGCGGCGTGGTATTCCACCGCCTCGCCTTCCCGGCGCAACTCTTGCCAATCGGCAGGTCCGGCCCCGGGCAAAACAGCCACAGCTTTCCAGGAATAGGAGGCCCAGCGGGTCACACCAGGCAGCCGCCGCAAAACGACGCCCAAAGGCATGGTTTGGTACTGGTCGGGGTTTCGGATCACCCTAGGTCCTCCCTGCCGGTTATCAAACTGCCAAAATTTTCATCCTCAAAGTGGCTTGTCGGAGAAATGTCAGTTTGCGTGAACCCAAAGGCAGTTTGGCCAGCCTGTCTGACGGCCCGCGGTTCAGAAGGACGAATTGTCCATCACGACTGTTTCACTCGGGAATACCGCCGCATACCGAAACGCGAATCACCAACGTCGAATCGAGGCGTCTCGCGCCCCTGCCCTGACCGGAAAACGGTTTGTGAAGTGCAACGAATCATGTCTAGGCTGACGCAAATACACGGGCGAACGGGGGCAAAAACAGGCCCCTGGTTTGGGGGAGGCGAACGTGGTCAAGTCATTGATAACATGCGATTGTTTGGGCACTCAAACCATCGATGCCAAAGGACTGTCCAAGGCCACCGGGCTCGACGTCCACGCGCCCTGCTCGGCCCTCTGCACCACCCAACTCGCCCAGGCCGAAGCGGCCCTTGCCGACCCCGACGCCGTTTTTTGCTGCACCCAGGAAGCACGGGTATTTGAGGAGGTGGCAGAGGGTCTGAACCGCCCCGCACCCCCCACCCTGGACCTGCGCGACCGCGCGGGGTGGAGCGATGATACCGTCCCAAAACTGCCCAAAATGTCCGCACTCATTGCGGACGCGATGCTGCCCGCAGAGCCCGAAAAGACCCTCGATGTGGTCAGCGAAGGGCTGTGCCTCATCCTCGGGCCAGCCGCCGTGGCGCTGGATGCCGCCGAACAACTCAAGGATCATCTGGGCGTGACCGTGCTGCTGTCGGACTCCGCCGACATCCCCGACACGCGCGCCTATGACGTCGTGGTGGGCAAACTGCGCCGCGCCTCGGGCGCCTTTGCGCAGTTCGAAGTGGTGATCGACGCGCTGCAACAGATCGAACCGGGCGGGCGCGGGGCCTTTACCCTGACCGCCCCGCAGGACGGCGCACGCTCGCACTGCGACATCATCCTCGATTTGCGCGGCGACACGCCCCTGTTTCCCGCGCACGAAAAACGCGACGGCTATCTGCGCGCCGAGCCGGGGCACGCGCCCGGTGTCGCCGCCGCCATCCTCGCCGCCTCGCACCTCACCGGAACGTTTGAAAAGACGCTTTACGTCAAAACCGCCCCCCTGCTCTGCGCCCATTCTCGGGCCGAGCAAACGGGCTGCACCAACTGCCTGGACCTCTGCCCCACCGGCGCCATCACATCCGCTGGCGAACATGTCGCCATCGACCCCATGATCTGCGCAGGCTGCGGCGCGTGCTCTGCCGCCTGCCCGTCGGGCGCCATCACTTACGACGCGCCGCCCGTGGATTTGACCATGCGCCGGGTCCAGACCATGGCCAAAGCGTTCCTCGACGCTGGCGGCACCGCCCCGCGCCTGCTGGTCCATGACAGCCACGGGGCCGAGATGGTCCGCCTGTCGGCCCGCCACGGTCGCGGCCTGCCCGCCGACGTGATCCCGCTTGAGATGTCCGCCATCGGCGCGTTCGGCCATGCCGAAGCCATCGCCGCCCTCGCCGCCGGGTTCGCAAACGTGACAATCCTGCCCGGACCAACCGCAGATATGCCCGCGTTAGAGACGCAAATCGCACTCACAAACGCGATCGCAGGCACAGACAAAGCCACCCTGCTCGACACGCCAGATCCCGAGGCGATGAGCGATGCACTTTACGACGCGCAGGCCCCCGCCCCCGTCGCGACCCCCGTCCGGCCCATGGGCACCCGCCGCCAGATCACTAGGCAGGCGGCCAAGGCCCTGCACCCCGACAGCGACAGCATCGCGCTGCCGGATGGCGCGCCTTACGGCGCTGTGCTGGTCAACACCGACGCCTGCACGCTGTGCCTGTCCTGCGTGTCGCTCTGCCCCTCCGGCGCGCTCGGGGACAACTCGGACAAACCGCAGCTCAGGTTCCAGGAAGACGCCTGCCTGCAATGCGGCCTCTGCGCCAACATCTGCCCCGAGGACGCAATCAGCTATGAGCCGCGCTTGAACCTCACCGACGCAGCCCTCACTCAAACCATCCTGAATGAGGAAGAGCCGTTTCCCTGCATCGAATGCGGATCGCTCTTCGGCTCCAAATCCGCCATCGACCGGATCACCGACAAGCTCAAGGATCACGCGATGTTCTCGGGCGACAAGCTGCGGATGATCCAAATGTGCGACAATTGCCGCGTCACCGCACAGTTCCACGCAGACGACAACCCGTTCCAGGGCGGCGAACGCCCGCGCGTGCGCACGACCGACGACTACCTGTCAAAGCGGCGCGATCACTGATGTTCCAGCGGTTTGCCCAGATCAGCGGGGGCCAATGCGGCCACGTAAGCGAGGATCGCCTCCAGATCATCGAGCGTCAGTTCGATGGGCGCGATGGGCGACGGGCGGTCAATCGGGAAGGGATCGGTCACGCCCTCAATCTGGGTAAAGGCCGCATGCGGTTTCAGGAAATAGAAGCCCGCGAACCGCGCCTGCCAATCTTCAAACCCGCGCATCACGAAAAAGCTGGGGGTAGAGCCGATGCCAAAGCCGCCCCTGCCCCGCTCGGTCACGTGACAGCGCCCGCATTTGGCCCAGGACGCCTCTTGGCCCAGCACCGCATCGCCGGTCATCTCAACCTCGGCCACGACAGCCTTTTGCGCTTTCGGCTCGGTAAAGATCGGGTCGCCCTCGGGCGCAAAGCTTTGCACCGTGCGTCGGCCCACGTCCGAGGTCAGCCAGTCGGCAAACCGCTGCGCGCCCTTGCCATCGCTGCGCAGATCCATGTGCCAGACCGCACCCAAGCCAGAAAACAGCGCGCGGCCATCGGGGCCAAGCACCAGTTCCGCCGCGGCGGGATCGTCCACAATTTCGACCCTAACTTGGGTCTTCAGCGAAAAGCGCGGCGCGATGTGCTTGATCAGCCCGCTTTCGACCAAGGCAGGCGGGGCATAGAACACCACCCGCTTGTCATCGGCCATTGCCAAACCCGGCAACAGCGCCAAGATCACTACAAGAAATCGCATGGGACCAGCGTAAAACGCGCCCACGCGATCCGTCAACGATAGGGAGAGACCGCCAATGAGCGACGATTTCAACATGTCCATGCGCAAGTTCCTGAAGCAGGTCGGCGTGACCTCGCAACAGGCAATCGAAGAGGCGATGCGTGGCGCCGACACCGGTGGCAAGACCTTTGCGGTGAAAGCGGTCGTGACCATCGAAGCGCTCGACATGACCCACGAGGTCACGGGCGAGATCAAGGGACAGGACTGACGCGTGAGCAGAGAACAGGTTCTTGAGATCCTCAAGGGGATCGACGCGCCCGGCGGCGATATCGTGTCTTCGGGCGTGATGCGCGCGCTGAACGTGGATGGCGGCACGGTGCGGTTCGTGATGGAGATCAACCCCGCGCAGGCCGCCGCCTATGAGAGCGTGAAGGCCAAGGCAGAGGCCGCCATTGGCGCGCTCAACGGGATCGAAAGTGTGGCGATTGTGCTGACCGGTCATACCGAAAAAGCGCCGCCCCCGGACCTGAAACCGCAACGTCCCGCCGAACCCAAGGGCCCGCAAAAAGTGCCCGGCATCGACCGGATCCTCGCCGTGGCCTCGGGCAAGGGCGGCGTGGGCAAATCCACCGTCTCCGCCAACCTCGCCTGCGCATTGGCGCAACAGGGGCGGCGCGTGGGTCTGCTGGATGCTGATGTCTATGGGCCAAGCCAACCGCGCATGCTGGGCGTGTCCGGGCGGCCCGCCTCCCCCGATGGCAAGACGATCCTGCCCATGCGCAACCACGGCGTCACAATGATGTCCATCGGCCTGATGATGAACGACGATCAGGCGGTGGTCTGGCGCGGACCGATGCTGATGGGTGCGCTGCAACAGATGATGAGCCAGGTGCAATGGGGCGCGCTTGATGTATTGATCGTCGACCTGCCTCCCGGCACAGGCGATGTGCAGATGACGCTGGCGCAAAAATTCATGGTGGATGGGGCCGTTATCGTCTCTACACCGCAGGATGTGGCCCTGATTGATGCGCGCAAGGGCGTCGACATGTTCCAGCAACTCAAGGTCCCCATCGTCGGCATGATCGAGAATATGAGCACGCATATCTGCTCCAATTGCGGGCACGAAGAGCACGTGTTCGGCCATGGCGGCGTCAAGTCGGAGGCCGAAAAGCTGGGCGTGCCACTGTTGGCCGAGGTGCCGCTCGATCTGCAGATCCGCCTTGCCGCCGACGGTGGCGCGCCCATCACGGTCAGCCAACCCGACAGCAAACAGGCCAAGGCGTTTCAGGACGTTGCCGCCACGCTGATCAAAGAGGGTGTCGCATGAGCGACGTGGCAGAGGTCACTTTCCCGCCCCTGATGTGGGGCGAGGAAGCGCCGGACAGCGCTTTTGATCACGCCGTGATGCGGGCGACGCTGGGCTGTGACGCGGGCCTCATTTCCTATAAATTGGGGGCGGCGGAAATGCAGGCGGCGCTTGTCTTTGCCCCCGAAGTATCCTTGCGCAAGGCCATAGCCATGTTGCCTCTGTGCGGCGTCGGCTTTCAAAACGCGCTTGGCGCGCTGGCCCCGCCGGAGGTTGCGGTGCATCTGGACTGGTACGGCGGCATCCGCGTGAACGGCGCGCGCTGCGGCGGGTTCCGCGCGCTGGCCTCTGGACCAGACCCTGAAGCTGTGCCCGACTGGCTGGTCATCGGGTTTACGCTGCCACTTGTTCCGCCGTCTGATGACACGGGCCTGACACCGGACGATACCGCGCTTTTTGCCGAAGGATGCGCCGAGGTATCGCCGCCGACATTGCTGGAAGCCTGGGCACGGCACACTCTGAACTGGCTGAACCGTTGGGAAGATGAAGGTACGGAAGCACTGCATGCAGAATGGCGTGCACTGGCCTTTGGAATAGGCGAAGAGGCGCGAAATCAGTCCCTACGCGGGACATTCCTGGGTGTTGACGAGGATTTTGGCATGCTGTTGCGCGATGACCAGACAACGCATCTGATCCCGCTGACGACCGTGTTGGAGGCACAGACATGAAACTCGCCCGCGCGATCCATTTCGATGAAAGCGACATGAATGTTTTTGCCTCGCCTGCCCGAACGGGCGAGTGGTGCATCTCGGGTGGGTTCGAATTTTCGAACTGGGGCGAAGGCGACCTGATTGGCAAGGCACGGCAAGCTTTTGCCAATGGTTGGTTCGGGTTGGAGACCGGCGGGCGCGTGACTTTTGTCGCAGTCACGCAACTGGAAAGCGCCGAGTTAGAGACATTGACTGACCTTTTGGCGCAGCACTTCGTCACCTACTACGGCGCGCCATCTACTGACGCCGCGCGCCCGGTTGCGTCGGAGGAATTGGCGCAGATGGTGGCGCTGTGTGACGATCATGATGCCAACACGCTTTTGACCGTATCCCGGGAATTGACCGATGCGGGCGTGCGTGAGGCGTATCGGACAATCGCGCCCCAGGACGCCGGACTGGATCAGTTTGCGATTCACGGGGATATGGATCAGGGATCCTGATTTCGAATTGGCTGTGCCAATCCGACGGACGTGGGGGCGTTGCCCCCACACCCCCATGGTATTTCCAGCCAGAAGAAGATCGGGTGCGTTTGATCACTGATCCGCGTTGAACGTAAACAGCGTTTCACTGTTGATCGTATAGGTGTTGATCAACGCCTCGGCCCGCTCGGACGTCAGCCAGGTTTCAAGTTTCGCGTTGAGATCTGATTTGACATGATCGTGCCGTGTCGGGTTCACGGGCAGGAACGCATATTGATTGAAGAGTTCCGGGTCGCCCGCGAACAGCAGGGCCAGGTTGCCTTTGTTGCCAAAGTTCAGCCAACTTGCCCGGTCCGAGAGGATGTAGGCATCAAGCCCGGACGCGGTATTGAGCGCCGCCCCCATCCCTGCGCCAACCGCATTGTACCATGTGCCGAAACCGCCCGCCTCAAGGCCAGCGTTGGACCAGAGGCTCAGCTCTTTCTTGTGCGTGCCGCTGTCATCGCCCCGGCTGACAAACGGTGCCTTGGCCGCGGCGATACGCTGCAAGGCGTCCAACGCGGTCTGACCGGCCGCGATATCCGCCGGATCCCCGGACGGTCCAACAAAGACAAAGTCGTTGTACATGATTTCGCGCCGATGCGTGCCGTAGCCTTCGGTCACGAATGCCTCTTCTGCCGCGCGGGAATGCACGAGAATGGCGTCCACATCCCCGGCCCGGCCCAGCCGCAGGGCCTGTCCTGTTCCTACGACCAGAAGCTGAACCTCAAGGTTCAGATCCTTCGCAATCTCAGGCAATAGAACATCCGCAAGGCCAGAGTTGTGGAAGGAAGTGGTCACGGCCAGGCGCATCTGGTCGGCGGCCTGTGCGGTGCCCACGCATAACGTCCAGAACATCACGATAAGTGTCTGTTTCATTCCACGATATCTCCTTTCAGGAATGCTCGGGCCTGCGCGGTTTTGGGGTTGTCAAAGAAATCCTGGGCCGCGCCGGTTTCATGCACCTGTCCGCCCAGCATGAAGACGACCGTATCGGCGATGCGGCGGGCCTGTCCCATATCATGAGTGGACATGATCAGGCGGGTGCCGTCCGCTTTGGCCTGCAGCAGGATCGCCTCGATCTCTCGCATGGCGCGGCCATCCAATGACGCGGTGGGTTCGTCCAGAAACACAAGCGCCGGTTCGGTGATCAGCGCACGCGCGATGGCCAGTTTTTGCTGTTCTCCGCCAGACAGAACCATGGCCCGGCGTGACAGGTGCGGCGACAGCCCCACCTTCTCCGCCCAGTGCGCAGCGGCAGCGCGGGCAGTTTTGCCAGCGGTTCCGCGCAGCCGCAGCGGGTATGTCAGGTTCTCTTCCACTGTGCGGCGCAACACCACGGGCTGCTGAAACACAAAGGCCTGATTGTGTCGCGCCTGCGCCGTGTCGCAGGCCCAGGTGACTGTCCCGCCTGTCAATCGCGCCGTGCCGTGCATCAACCGCAAGAGCGTGGTCTTGCCCGACCCGTTTGGCCCCATCACCACGCACAGGCCCTGCCCATCGAGCGACAGATCGACAGGCCCGACCAACCGTTTGCCACGTCGCGAGGTTTCGGCCCCTTTGAGGGTCAGAGGAAACAGCGCGGTCACCATCGGCTGTCCCTTTCGGTTTGCCCGATCCAGTGGATCATCAGGTTCACGCCGAGCGCCAAGGCGATGAGGATAAAGCCCAAGGCGAGGGCGAGCGCAAACTCACCCTTCCCGGTTTCGAGCGCGATGGCCGTCGTCAACACCCGCGTCGCATTGTCGATGTTGCCGCCGACGATCATGATCGCGCCCACCTCACCGATCCCGCGTCCGAACCCTGCCAGCGCCGCCGTCAACAGCGCGCGGCGGGCGTCCCACAGCAGAGTCTGCATTTTCTGCATCTGCGTCACATTCATGGAGATCAGCAGATCGTGGTATTCGGCCCACAGTTCACGCAGCGACTGGTGCGCGATGGATGCGATGAGCGGCACGATGATGATCACCTGCGCCACGATCATGGCGGTGGGTGTAAAGAGCAATCCAAGCGCCCCAAAAGGGCCGGAGCGGGACAGGAAGATATAAACGATCAGGCCCACGACAACCGGCGGCAGGCCCATCAACGCATTGAGCATGGCAATGGTTGCGCGACGCCAGCGAAAGCGACGCACCGCCAGAAGCGCTGCGAGGGGCAGGGCAATCATGCAAGCAATCAGCAACGCGGTGAGGGTGACGCGGAGCGAGCGCAGCGCAATCTCTGCCAGCTCTGCATCAAATGTGACGACCAGCCAAAAGGCGTGCCGCAGACCCTCCCAAAGATCGACGATGGCCGATCCTCCCGTTGCTTGTTTTGCCCAAAACTGAACCGTTTTACGAAGGGACGCCAGCCCTGTTGCACCGTGGTGACATCCTGTCTCTGCTGGCCGGGCATGCGATCGAGCGCGGGGTCAGAATGTCCGGCCTGATGACGGGCGTGCGCTGGCATGCCATCTGCGACGCTTTGCGGAACCTCACGTGCTGGGCTAGCGTGGCGCCATGAATTCGGTTCGCTTCCGCCTTTTGATCCTCGCGCTGGCACCAATGGTGGTTTTGATGCCGCTTTTGCTGTTTCTCGGCATGACCCGGTGGACAGCGGATTACGACGAAGTGCTGATTGCCAACGTTGAAAGCGACCTGCGCATCGCGGAACAGTACCTGTCGCGTCTGATGGTCGAGACGGGGGATAAACTGCAAGCTGTGGCGGGATCGGTGGAATTTGCGCAAACACCGCCCGCCGATCGCACCGCTTTTTTCGAGGCAAAGCGGGACGCCCTGGCACTGGATTTCCTGTATCACCTGCCGCAAGACGATGTGACAGACGAATGGCCCGTGATCCAGAGCGCGGCACAGGGCGACGGCAAGACCGAGATCGACATATTCTCAGGCGATGCGCTGGCCGCCATTTCACCGGACCTCGCGGAACGCGCCCGACTGCCCCTGATCGAAACCGAAGCCGCCATGCCCACGGACCGCATCGTCGAAGACCGGGGGATGGTCATTCATTCGGCCACCCCGGTGACTGTCGCGGGGCGCGAGGGCGTTCTGGTGGGTGGTATACTCCTGAACCGCAATCTCGGCTTTATCGATACGATCAACACCCTTGTCTATCAGGACGCGGTGGGCGGCGGCTCCAGACAGGGGACCGCGACCCTCTTTCTTGATGATGTGCGCGTGTCCACCAACGTGCGCCTGTTCGAGGACGTGCGCGCGCTTGGCACACGCGTGTCGGCAGCGGTGCGCAGCAAGGTGCTGGGCGAGGGGCGCACCTGGCTTGACCGTGCGTTTGTGGTGAACGACTGGTACATCTCGGGCTACCTGCCGCTGACCGACAGCTTTGGTGCGTATGTCGGGATGCTCTATGTCGGGTTCCTCGAAGAGCCGTTTACCATCGCGAAACGCAATGCGTTTCTGGCCATTCTGGGCGCGTTCATTGCGGTGCTGCTGTTATCTGCGCCGGTGTTCCTGCGTCTGGCCAAGGGGATCTTCGCCCCGCTTGAACGCATGACCCACACCATGTTCCTTGTGCAGCGGGGCAACCTATCTGCGCGCAACGGGGCCGACGGAGGCACCGGTGAGATTGGTCAGGTTGCGGGGCACCTCGACGATCTGTTGGATCAGGTGCAGGAGCGGGACGAAGAGCTGAACGTGCGTGTCGCACAGCGCACGGCGGAATTGCAGCGCGCAAACGAAAAGCTCGAAGAGACCTTCCGCCAACTGGTCATGAGCGAAAAGCTCGCCTCGATCGGCGAGATCACAGCCGGCGTCGCGCATGAAATCAACAATCCGGTGGCGGTGATCCAGGGCAATATGGACGTGATCCGCGACAGCCTCGGCGCGCAAGGGGACGGCATCCAGACAGAGTTGAGCCTTGTGGACCGCCAAATCGCCCGCATTCAGACAATCGTTGGCAAACTGCTGCAATTCGCGCGACCGGGTGAGTTTGCGGACCTGGAGCAGACGGTTCCCGTCAGTCCGGTGATCAGCGACTGTCTGGTGCTCGTGAACCACGTCATATCCCAAGCGGACATCACGGTCGACACGCGTTTCGACGCGGTGGGGCATGTCCGTATCGACCCCGGCGAGATGCAGCAGGTTCTGATCAACCTCATCATGAACGCGGTGCAGGCCATGGGCGCGCGGGGCGTTCTGACCCTGATCACCGAGGATGTGGAGCGCGACGGAGACATGGGCGTATGCATCACGGTGTCCGACACCGGTCCGGGTATTGCACCCGACAAGGTGGATGACGTGTTTGCCCCGTTCTATACAACCAAACAGGCCGAGGGGACGGGCCTCGGCCTGTCAATCTCACAGACGTTGATCCAGCAAGTCGGCGGCCTGATCCGTGCCGGCAATCGTCCGAACGGCGGCGCGTATTTCGAAGTCTGGCTGCCCGCCGCAACACCCGAAGACGCAGGCTAGCGCCCCGGACCCGTCAGAGGTACGCCGCAATCGCGGCCCGCGCCCCATCGGCCCAGATAAGGGTCAGCCAATCTGCAAAGGCATCCGCGAAAACGGGATCATCCGCCAACGTTCCGTAAAACTGCGATTGCGCGATCCATACGCGCGGGTCGTCCTTGGCCGCCTTGGCAACACGGGTCAGATCGTCCCAATGGGGATCATTGGCTTCGATCTGGGTGCCGTCTTCGCGGGTGCCTTCGCACATCCGCGCCCACAGCGCCTCAACCAGCGCGAGGCCAGACACCGATCCACCCGCCGCCAGCGCATCACGCAGGATCGGGTGGATAAAGCCGGTGTGCCGGGACGATCCGTCAAAGGCCACACGCCGAGTCGTGTCGTGTATCTTGGGATTGGAAAACCGGCGCGTGATCAGGTCCAGATACCCCGACGGGGACATATCCGGCACCGCCGCGACATAAGGAACGATTTCATCCGCCTCGACCTTGCCAAAGAAGGCTGCGATGTCCCGGTCCTGCATACAGGCGGCAATGGTCGGCACAGACAAAAGTTCACCGACATTGGCCAACACCTGATGCCCTGCATTCAGCATGCGGATCTTCATCGCCTCATAGGCATGGACATTGCTGGTGAACGTGGCCCCGACACGGTCCCAATCCGGGCGGCCCGCACAGAAATCGTCCTCGATCACCCATTGCCGGAAATTCTCATGCGTCACCGGGGCTGCGTCATCGATGCCAAGGCTCAGCGCACGGGCAACTTCCTGCGGCCCCGTTGCGGGCACGATGCAATCCACCATGGAATTGGGAAAACTGGCCTCCGCCTCGATCCAATCGGCCAGATCAGGGTCGATCATGCGGGCCAGCGACACCACCGTCTGCCGCAGGATGGCGCCGTTGCCCTGCAGGTTGTCACAGCTTTGCATGGTAAAGGGCCCGTGCCCGGCCACACGGCGCGCGGCCAGCGCGGCAATCATCGCACCAAAGGCGGTGCGCGGCGTATCGGGATGTGCCGCGTCGTGCTGAATATCGGGGTCGCTGGCGTCAAAACCACTGGTGGCCGCATCAATGTAATACCCGCCCTCCGTCACGGTGAGCGACACGATGCGGATGGCAGGATCGCTCATGGCCAGGATCAGTGACGTGTTACCCTCTTCAATCGGCAGATAATCGACCATCGGTCCGATCACCTCGACCGAGGTGCCCGAGGGGTCAAGTTCAATCAGGGTGGTCAAACAGTCCTGCGCAATCAGCTTGTCGCGCATCGCCACGTCATAGCTGCGCACACCCGCACCTATAATGGCCCAATCCTGTGCGGCGCCGGTTTGCATCAGCCGGTGCAGGTACCACGCCTGATGCGCCCGATGGAAATTGCCCAACCCGATATGCACGATGCCCGGACGCAGTCCGTCCCGGTCGTATTCGGGGCGCGCGATGCCCTGGGGCAGTTGGTCCAGGGTCGCAAGGCTCAGCGCGACCGGTGCCGGAGTTTGGGCCAGATCATCCATCAGCTCATCCAATTGCCGCCATCGACATTATACGTTTGCGCAACGATGTATTCCGCATCGTCCGAGGCGAGGAACACCGCCATACCGGTCAGGTCCTCGGCACGGCCCATGCGGCCATAAGGCACCGCTTCGCTGACTTCACGCTTTTTCTGGCCGGGCGCCTTGCCCTCGTATTTGGCAAAAAACGCATCCACCTCGTCCCAGTGTTCGCCGTCCACAACGCCGGGTGCGATGGCGTTCACGTTGATCCCGTGCTGGATCAGGTTCAACCCGGCAGACTGGGTCAGGCTGATGACCGCCGCCTTGGACGCGCAATACACAGCAACCAGCGGCTCGCCACGGCGCCCGGCCTGACTGGCCATATTAATGATGCGGCCCTTGATGCCCTTGTCGATCATGTGCTGGGCCACGACCTGAATCGTGAACAGCGTGCCTTTGACGTTGATGTCAAAGCACCGGGCATAATCATCTTCGGTGATCTCGGTGAAGGGGGCGGCGGTAAAGATTGCGGCATTGTTGATCAGGATGTCGATCGGACCAAAGCCATAGCTTTCGGCCATACCGATGGCTTCGCGGATGCTGTCGGTGTCGGTGACGTCCATATGAACCGACAGCGCGTTGTCCTTGTCCAGCTCCATCGCTGTTTCCGCCGCCCGCGCCTGATCGATGTCTGCAATGACCACGCGTGCACCGGCCCGGAGATAGGCTTGCGCAAACACCTTTCCGATGCCGCGCGCCGCACCCGTGATCAGAGCCGTTTTACCAGCCAGCCGCGTCATTCGATCCGGAGCCCCTTGTCGTCAAACTTGTGCAACAGGGTCTCATTCGGGGTCAGATAGACCGTGTCGCCATGTTTCACCGCAACGTCGCCCGCCGCACGCACGGTCATCGGGTCACAGCCCGGAACCCCGTGGATGTGGATGAACGTGTCAGAGCCAAGATGCTCGGCCACGCCAACCGTGCCCTGCCACAGCCCGTCCGTGGTCGACACGTCGATATGTTCGGGGCGAATACCGATGGTGTGCGCGTTGTGCTTTTGCGCCTCGGCCCCTTCGATCAGGTTCATTTTGGGACTGCCGATGAAACCGGCGACGAACTTGTTGCGTGGCTTGTGATACAGCTCAAGCGGGCTGCCCACCTGTTCGATCACACCGGCCTGCAACACGACGATCTTGTCGGCCATGGTCATGGCTTCGACCTGATCGTGCGTCACATAGATCATCGTGGTGCCCATGCGCTTGTGCATCTCGGTGATCTCAAGACGCATGCCGACCCGCAGCGCCGCGTCCAGGTTCGACAGGGGTTCGTCAAACAGGAATGCGGATGGGTCGCGCACAATCGCCCGGCCAATCGCCACCCGCTGACGCTGACCACCCGACAGCTGGCCCGGCTTGCGATCCAGATAGTCGGTCAGGTTCAGCGACTCTGCCGCCGCCTTGATCTTGGCCTCCTGCTCCGCTTCGCTGATGCCCGCCATGCGCATCGGGAACGCAATGTTCTTGCGCACCGTCATGTGCGGGTAAAGCGCATAGGTCTGGAACACCATCGACAGGCCACGCTTGGACGGGGACACCTGTGTGACGTCCTCATTGTCGATCAGCACCTTGCCCGATGTCGTGTCCTCTAGCCCCGCGATCAGGCGCAGCAAGGTGGACTTGCCGCAGCCCGAAGGCCCGACGAACACCGCAAACTCGCCATCTTCAATCGTCAGGTCCAAGGGCGGAATGACTTGCGTATCGCCAAAGCTCTTGGTCACTTTATCAAGCACGATTTGTCCCATTGGGTTTCCTTATTTCACAGCGCCAAAGGTCAGACCTTGGACCAATTGTTTCTGACAGAACCAACCCAGCACCACGATGGGGCCAACGGCTGCGGCGGATACGGCGGACAACCGGCCAAAGAACAGCCCCTCTGGCGCGCGGTTGCCTTCGATGAGTTTCGACAGCGTTGCGGCCTCGGTCGTGGTCAGACGGACCGTCCAATACGCTTCGTTCCAGCAAAAGATGAAGCACAAGAGCGCGGTGGACGCGATACCACCCCACGCCAGCGGGATCAGGATTTCCCGGATCTCGCCCCATGTGTTCACGCCGTCCATCTGACCCGCTTCGATGATCTCCTTGGGGATCTCCTTGAAGTAGGTGAACAGCATCCAGATCACGATGGGTAGGTTGATGAGCATCAGGACCACGATGACCATGAAATGCGTATCAAACAGACCCAGGCTCTTGGTCAGGAACGTCATCGGATAAAGCACGGCGGCAGCTGGCAACATCTTGGTCGACAGCATCCACATCAGCACGTCCTTGGTGGCCCGGCTTGGATTGAACGCCATCGCGTAGGCACAGGGGATGCCCACGGCCAGCGCAAAGACTGTGGCAAAGACGCTCGTGATGACCGAGTTGGTGGCGAACCGCCAATAGTCGTAGTTTTCGGTCATGTTGAGGTAGTTATCGAGCGTCGGCGTGAAGAACAGCAGATGCTCGGGCTTCACCGCATCCGCATCCGTCTTGAAACTGGTGAACACCAGCCAGAAGATCGGGAAGAAGAACAAAAGCCCCACAGCCCACGCCAGCACAGGCCGACCGTATTTCCCAAACCGGGTTTCGTTCGCAACGATAGCCATGGTGCTTACTCCATCAATGTCTTGCCGATCATCCGCAGCAGGAAGATGGCAACGATGTTGGCGAGGATGACGGCGAAGATGCCGGTGGCACTTGCGGCGCCGATATTGTTGTTGGCGAATTCACCAATCAGGTACGGCAGGTTCTTGTTCCCGTTGCCGCGGCTGACAATCTCGATCTCCGCGTAAAGCGACAGGTGAAAGATCGCCTGGATCATCACCACGATCGCGATGGGTCGGCCAAGGTGCGGCAGGGTCAGAAACCGGAACTGTGACCAGGTGCTGGCCCCGTCCAAAATGGCGGCCTCTTTCTGCTGCTGGTCCTCGGATTGCAGCGACGTCATGAAGATCAGGACCGCAAAGGGCGTCCACTGCCACGTGACCATGATGATCACTGCATAGGCAGAGGTCTGCGTGGCGCGGAATGAAATGGGTTCCAATTCGGGCCAGAGGGAGAAGAACCAACCGACACCGGGGGCGGCGCGCAGGCCGTCGATCATGTCGTTAATGCCACCCACTGCGATCCCTTGCAGGCCCAGCACCGGGTCGAGGATCATGTTGATCCAGAGCACGGCGTTCACCGCCGGCATCACAAAGAAGGGCGAGATCAGAAGGACACGCACGATGCCCTGACCGGGAAACGCCTTGTTGATCAGAACGGCGATAAGCACGCCAAGGATCACAGTCAGGAACAGAATGCTGCCCACGATGAACAGGCTGTTCTGGATCGCGAAAAGAAAGTCCTTGGAGTTCAGAACGAACTCGTAGTTCCCGAAACCGCGCCAGTTGCTCAAGCTCGGTGTGGTCCACTCCGGCCGCCGCAGGCTGTTCAGCACATAACGGATGAAAGAGAAGTAAAGCGTCATGCTCAGCGGGATGAGCATCCAGATCAGCAGCAAGATCACGGCCGGTGATTGAAGGAGGCGGGGCAGCTTTCTGTCAGACATAACTCTATCGTCCTCGCGCGCCGGTCTGCGCACCATGCAAGTTGCGTTTGAATGTCACGGTTTAGGATGCGCCGGTCAGGTCAATCGAAACAAGGGCCTGTTCGCGCGCAGAAAGGGCAGGCGGGTCCGACGCTGTGCCGGACCCACCCAGTGTCAGCTTAGTAGCCAGCTTCCGTCATGATCGCTGCGGCTGCGTCCTGCGACGCTTCCAGAGCTTCGTCCACCGACTTGGCACCGGACAGAGCTGCTGCGATTTCCTGAGCAACGGCCGAACCCACTTCGGGGAATTCAGGGATCGCTGCGAACTGAACGCCAACGTAGGGCTTCAGGTCCGTCGCTTCGGGCGCTGCGGATTCGATCGCTGCCATTTCGGCGGCGGCAAAGCCTGCAACAGCCTGGAACTCAGGCAGAGCGTATGTGGAGGCGCGCTGACCTGTTGGGACTTTGTCCCAGCCAAAGTCGGGGTGGTTACCAACGGCCTGAACGTAGTCTTTGGACGTTGCCCACTCAATGAACGCTTTGGCTTCTTCGGCGTTCTCTGTGCCCGCTGGCACTGCCATGGCCCATGCCCACAGCCAGTTCGCACCAACCGGGTTACCGGCGTTTGGCGACTGTGCGTACGCGACACCGTCCACTTCGAGGAACGAAGCCGCGATGGTGGCGTCGATCCACATGCCGCACTTGCCTTCGTTGTAGAGAGCCAGGATCTCGTTGAAGGAGTTACCTTCGGATCCGGGAGGGCCGTAGTTGCCCAGCAGGTCAACATAGAAGTTGATCGCCGCTTTCCATTCGTCGGAGTTGATCGTCGGTTTGAAGTCCGCGTCGAACCATGCACCACCGAAAGAGTTCACCATGGTCGTAACAAACGCCATGTTGTCGCCCCAGCCCGGCTTGCCGCGCAGGCATGCGCCGTAAACGCCGTTGTCGGGATCATGCACGGCAGCAGCGGCTGCCTTGATGTTGTCCCAGCTGTCGTTGTCGGCAATCGACACACCAGCGGCGTCCATCAGGTCCTTGCGGTACATGACCATCGACGATTCACCATAGAAAGGTGCGGCGTACATTGTGCCTTCGTGGGACAGACCTGCGCGGATCGCGGGCAGGATGTCGTCCATGTCGTAGTCTGCACCGAACTCAAGCGGTTCGATCCAGCCTGCGGCACCCCAGATCGGCGCTTCCTGCATGCCGATGTTGATGATGTCGTACTGACCGCCGCCTGTTGCGGTGTCGGACGTGACCTGCTCGCGCAGCACGCCTTCTTCGAGCGAAACCCACTCAAGCTGCACACCGGTTTCTTCGGTATACGCTTCCGCGACTTTCTGCATGTTGATCATGTGGCCGTTGTTCACGATGGCGATCGTGAGCGATTTGGCGTGGCCGTCGGCCAGAGCGCCCGTTGCAGTGATCAGCGTCAGCGCCGTCGCCGCACGAAGTGCGTTCCCAAGAGACATCCGGTTCCTCCCTAGATTGGATGTTATGTGGGGCGACGGTAGCCATCATCTATGCGCGCTGTCAATAAATATTTTACGCGCGGAAAGTTTTACGCAGTCACGCGGAATCCCGCATCACCAGACGCCCTTCAAAAAGCGTTGTTTCGCGGGCGGTTTCCTCGCCCTCGATGGCACTGAACAGGGTCTCAACCGCATGGCGCGAAATGGCTTCGTAATCCTGCGCAATCGTTGTGAGTGGCGGGCAGGTATAGCGGGCAAACGGATGATCGTCCTGCCCCGCCACACGAATCGCACAGTCCGCGTCGCGCCCGACACGCACGCCACTTTCGTAACACGCGGTCAAAAGGCCGATTGCCAAACGGTCGTTGCTGCACAGGACCGTGTTCGATGTGAACACCTGTCCGGCAAGGGCTGCGGCCCCTTCGCGACGTCCGATTTCCTCGAAATCCCAGCCCTCGCCTTCGACGCTTATGACACTGGGCGCGTGGCCAAGCGCCTCCATCGCCTGGATGTATCCCTGCCTGCGCCGATTGGCGTTCGGGTTTGCCGGGTTCTTCATCTCAAAGAAACACGGCGGTTCACCCGTGCGGCACAGATAATCCACGATCAGACGCGAAAACTGCGGATTGTCCGACCCGACAAAAGACAGGCCAAGGTCATTCAGGTTACTGTCAAACAGAACCGTCGGCACCGCCTCACAGAACTTTTCGATTGCGCTGCGATCCGATGATCGCCCCAAAGGCGCCAGCAGAACTCCGGCGGGTTTCATCGACCGCAACGTGTCCAGGATATCGACCTCGTGATCGGGTTCACCATGTGAACTGAACAGGGTCGGGCGGTATCCGGCGGCCACGCAACGCTGTTCGATATTCCGCGCGATCTCGGCAAAAAACGGGTCGGCCACGTTGGGCACCACGATCCCGACATTCTTGGTCAGCTTGCGATTTTGGTTCATCGCAAAAATGTTCGGGCGATAGTCATACTGCTCCAGCGCCGCTTCGATACGGTCCCGTGTCGACGCGCGCACAGATCCCGGATCGTTGAAATACTTCGACACGGTGGGGCGCGAGATGCCGCTGAGCGCCGCGAACTCCTCCATGTTTCTGACCTTGACGTCACCCATGCTGTGCGGGACCTCCCTTTCCCATTTCTTACCGTTTCTTACCGCGCGAAAAAAATCAACGGCTCACGCGAAAGATTTGATTGCGTGGAAGCCCTCAATTTCCCCGGTCTGAACCGCGGATCGGAACGCGTGTCGAGATGGGCATCTATCGAAATGCGTTGCCCGACCCGCGCCACGGACGATCTATGCCAAACAATCCACGCCTTCCCCCGCGCCCTGCCCCGCGCTATAGCGGGCGCATGACGAATTACCTGCACATCTCCGACCTGCCCGACGATCTGGACCTTGGGTCCATGGTCGCGATTGACTGTGAAACCATGGGCCTGCACCCGCATCGCGACCGGCTGTGCGTGGTACAGCTGAGCGCCGGTGACGGCGACGCGCATATGGTGCAGATCCAAAAAGGGCAGACCGAGGCACCCAACCTCTGCAAGCTGCTGACCGACCCCGATGTGCTGAAACTGTTCCACTTTGGCCGCTTCGATATTGCGGCGATGCAGAACGCGTTTGGGGCTGTTACGGCGCCGGTCTACTGCACCAAGATCGCGAGCCGTCTTGTCCGAACCTACACCGACCGGCACGGGCTCAAGAACCTGTTGCAGGAACTGTTGGGTGTCGACATCTCGAAACAGCAGCAATCCAGCGATTGGGGCGCAGGCAGCCTGACGGACGCGCAATTGGCCTATGCCGCGTCCGATGTCCTTTACCTGCATCAATTGCGGGACGCCTTGAACGCGATGCTGGAGCGTGAAGGCCGGATGGAGATCGCGCAGGCCTGTTTTGACTTCCTGCCGATGCGCGCGCAACTGGACCTTGCCGGTTGGCCCGACACTGACATCTTTGCCCATTCATGAGCGCGTCGTTCCTCGATACGGCCCGCGCGGTCGTCCGCACCGAAGCGCAGGCGCTGAGCGCGTTGGCCGACGCGCTGGACGACAGCTTTACCCAGGCGGTCGAACTGCTGCTGCACGCCAAAGGGCGCGTAATCGTGACGGGGATCGGGAAATCCGGACACATCGCCCGCAAGATCGCAGCGACACTGGCCAGCACGGGAACGCCGGCGCAGTTCGTCCACCCGGCCGAAGCGAACCACGGCGATCTGGGCATGCTGACACGCGATGACGTTGTCCTTGCCATTTCGAACTCGGGCGAAGCGCCGGAGCTGGCCGGTGTCCTCGCCTTTTCCCGCCGTGTGAACATCCCGCTGGTCGGCATGACCAAGGCACCGGGCAGCACGCTCGGCACCGCGTCGGACGTTGTCCTGCGCCTGCCTGATCTGGGCGAGGCGTGCGGGACGGGCGTTGTGCCGACCAACTCCACCACCATGACGCTGGCCATGGGCGACGCGCTGGCCGTGGCATTGATGAAGCACCGCAGCTTTACCGCCGAGCATTTCCGCGACTTCCACCCCGGCGGCAAACTGGGCGCGCAACTGGCCCGCGTGTCGGACCTGATGCACACGGGGGCCGCGATGCCACTGGTGTCCGAAAACACGCCCATGCCCGACGCCCTGATCGAGATCAGCCAGAAGAGCCTTGGCGTTGTGGGCGTTCTGACGACCGAAGGCGCGTTGGCGGGGATCATCACCGATGGGGACCTGCGGCGTCACATGGACGGGCTCTTGAACTTGAAAGCGGCGGACGTGATGACCACTTCCCCTACAACGATTGCGCCGGGTGCGCTGGCGGAAGAGGCCGTTGCCACCATGAACGCGCGCAAGATCACATGCGTGTTTGCCGTCGATCCGGATGGCACGGGCGCACCGCAGGGGATCCTGCATATCCACGACTGCCTGCGGGTGGGCCTTGGATAGGCCAGGCTCTTTGGGCTGAGGAACACGACATGGACCGCTATTCGCGCATTGTGGCCTGGCTCAAGGTCCTGCTGCCGCTCGCAGCACTAGCGCTGCTGTCCACCCTGTTCCTGCTGTCGCGCAACACCGACCCGGTCGCAGCGGTGCCGTTTGCGGATGATGAGCTTCTTGATCGTGTGCGTGATGAACAGATCACGGGCCCCTTCTTTTCCGGCACCACAACCGATGGCGACCGCGTTTCCGTGGCGGCCGGCACGATGCGCACCGGGCTGGGTAAGGCGAGCGAAGTCGAAGATCTCTCGGCTCAAATCGACATGCAATCCGGCACCCGGATCATCCTGTTTTCGGACGCCGGTCAGTTCGACATGACCAACGCGCAGTCAAACCTGACCGGCAACGTGGTCGTGACCACATCAACCGGGTTCAAGATGACAACCGATTCTCTTTTGGCCGATTTCGATGCGATGCAGGTGGACGCCCCACAACCGGTGGCTGCAACCAGCCCATTTGGCACGCTGAATGCCGGACAAATGCGTATGGAAAGACGCGGCGCAGACGAAAACGCCCATTTGATTTTCACAGACGGGGTCAAACTGATATACGATCCCACAAACTTGGAAGAGTGATTTTGACGTGACCTATTTGCGGTATCTGGCCCTTGCCTTTGTCCTTTGCGCCGCGGCGCCCGTTTCTGCCCAAGGCACCTCCGTTGCCTTCGGAGCGATCCAGCAGGATACCTCTGCCCCGGTCGAGGTGACCGCCGACGAACTGGCCGTGGATCAGGCAACAGGCGCGGCGACGTTCACCGGCAATGTGGTCATCGGTCAGGGTGAAATGCGCCTGTCTGCGCCCCGGGTGCTCGTGATCTACAGCCAGGGACGGACGGGGATTGAACGGCTTGAGGCGACGGGGGGTGTCACGCTTGTCTCCGGTCCCGATGCCGCCGAAGGACAGCGCGCGGACTATGACGTGTCCGACGGCGTGATCGTCATGACCGGCGACGTCCTGCTGGCCCAGGGTCAAAGCGCGCTCAGCGCGGACCGCATGACCGTCAACCTCGACGATGGCACGGCACGGATGCAGGGGCGGGTCAAAACGATCCTGCAAACCGGCAACAACTGATGGCCAAGCCAGACCTCAAACTGGCCAAGAGCGAACCAGGCCTCCAGATTTCGCACCTGCGCAAATCCTATCGCAAGAAACTCGTGATCCGCGATTTTTCGATGGAGCTGAGCCGGGGCGAGGTTGTGGCCCTGCTTGGCCCGAATGGGTCGGGCAAGACGACGACATTCTATGCGGTTGCGGGCCTTGTGACCCCCGAAGGCGGCAAGGTCATGCTGGACGGCACAAATGTGACCAACCTGCCGATGTACCGCCGCGCACAGATGGGCATTGGATACCTGCCGCAGGAAATGAGCATCTTTCGCGGTCTCAACGTCGAAGACAACATTCTCGCTATTCTCGATATCGCAGAAGGTGACCGCCACAAGCGGCGCGAGCGGCTTGAGGAGTTGCTGAGCGAATTTTCCATCGAGCACCTGCGCCGCGCGCCCGCTCTGGCGCTGTCGGGTGGGGAACGGCGGCGCGTTGAAATCGCGCGGTCGCTGGCGGCCAATCCGAAATACCTGCTGCTGGACGAACCCTTTGCCGGGGTGGACCCGATTTCTGTGGGCGATATCCGCAACCTTGTCGCCGACCTCAAGACCCGTGGCATCGGCGTGCTGATCACCGACCACAACGTGCGCGAAACGCTCGAGATCGTGGACCGTGCCTATATCTTGCATGATGGTCAGGTTCTGATGTCCGGCACGCCCCAAGATGTTGTGCAGAACGAGAATGTGCGCCGCGTCTATCTCGGCGAAAACTTTCGCATTTCATAAAATATGCGCGGAGACACGCGTCCGCTTTTCATTGACTTGAACGGTATTTCGGCGTGCAATGGGGCATGGCTTTTGCGCGGTTCCTTTCTGTCGGCCTCTGTCTGATGTCCAATCGGACCAGCGACAACGCGAACCTCGTACACGCCCTTCCGACCAACTGAACCTGCGAAACCCGCCACAACCGTGACGGGAAAGGTGTCATTTGGCGGGCCAAAGAAGGAGACGGCATGCAATATCAAATCAGCGGCAAACAAATCGATATCGGTGAGGCCCTGCAAACCCACGTGCGCAACGATCTTGGCACCGTGGTTGAAAAATACGCGGAGCGCCCAACAAATGCGCAAGTGGTCTTTTCCAAGTCCGCGCATGAATTCGTCTGTGAGGCGACGGTGCACCTGTCCACCGGATTGACCGCACAGGCCAAGGCCCATGCCACTGAAATCTATGCCGCTTTTGATGCCTGTTCCGAAAAGATGGAAAAGCAGCTGCGCCGCTATAAACGGCGTCTCAAGGACCATCACAAGGAACGCGCGCAACCTGTTGAACTCTCCGGCGCGGCCTCGTATATCCTCGCCTCCGACGCAGGGACCGAGGAATCAGAACCCGAAACCCTGCAACCCATGATCGTAGCCGAGATGGAGACCAAGATCCCCTCCCTGTCGGTCGGAGAAGCGGTCATGCAGATGGAATTGGCCGGCGCACCTGTTTTGGTGTTCCGAAAAGAGGGCAAAGACGGACTGAACGTGGTATACCGTCGGGATGACGGAAATATCGGTTGGATTGATCCGTAAGAGAACCGGCGCCACGTCAGCGCGCCAGCAAAGCGAGCAGGATGAATTTTGAGACTCTTCTGAAACCGGAGGCCGTCAAGGTCGTGTCCTCCGCATCCTCCAAAAAACGATTGCTGCATGAAATCGGCGATCTGATGGAGGTTGCGTATGGCGTTACCGGCGCACTGGTGGTCGAAGCGCTGATGGCGCGCGAAGCGTTGGGGCCCACGGGCGTGGGCCATGGCGTGGCGCTGCCCCATGCGCGCCTCGACGGGATTGATGCGGTGATGGGTGCGTTTGTCCTGCTTGATAAGCCGATCGAGTTTGATTCTGTCGACCGTCAGCCGGTGGACATCGCCTTTGCCCTCTTCGCCCCTGAAGAGGCGGGCGTGGACCACCTCAAGGCGCTGGCATTGGTGTCACGGACGCTGCGGGATCAGGCCATCTGTGCCAAGCTGCGCGCCAACCCGGATCCGGTGACGCTCTACACAATCCTCGGTCAGGCAAAGTCGGCACAAGCGGCCTGAGCGTCAGCGCTCTGACCAATCCCCGAAACCGAATGTGACATAGTCGCGCGCATAGGCATTGCGCGCGATTTTCTCGACTTCGACGTCGTATATATCCCCGAGCGCAAAGGGCCCCGCATCCGGATACACCGGCGTGTCCGGCAGGGCAGACAGCCCGACATCCTCGGCCAGACGCGCAATACCGGTGGCCAGCTGTGATTCCCGGATCATCACATCGGGCACCGCAAATTCGGCAAAGCCCTCGATTGTCTTGCTCTGTGTCGCCCAATCAGGATCAATGCGGATGGCGGTCTGCCCGGCGAGGTTCCCTTTGAGAAACTCCAGAAACGCGACAAAGGCCGCGCGATGCGCCGCCTTGTCGTATCCTCCGTCTTGCGGATCATCTGGCAGCGGCAGCTTGTATCGCCGCACCAGCGTATTGCGTATACCGCCATATCCGCCCGGCCCGGTGTTCAGGATACGTGTACAAAAGACATGATGTGCCCGGTCCAGCGGATGCCGGACAACACAAAACCGCCGGTGCCCCGGATGCCCCCGCATCCATTCACGCAAATCCTTCTGGGACAGCTTGGTGGCTGTGTTGGCGCTGGCCGCGCGATCAATCTTGTTCAGCCAGCCGACGACCGGGTCGTCGGTCCCGCCCCGGATCGGCAGATACACCAGCCGCGCCGCCGCGCTTGCGTGATAGGTCGGCACCGCCGCCCCGCGCCGCGGTTCGAAATTCGGCGTCCGCGTCAGGTTGAACCGGTCCAGCCCGCTGAGCGCGCTCTGCATCTGTGAAAAATTGCTGACCTTATCCGACAACGCGGCCGGGTTCTGCACCTTCAACGTCTTGTCGAGCGCCTCAAGACGGCTTGCCACACCCAACCACGCGGCCAGCCCGTTCATCACCTCGACACTCTGCAAATCCTCGTACGCGACGTAAAACGCAGTCTGACCGGAAACCTGCAACCGGTTCAGCAACGACACCTGAAAGGCCTGCAACGCAGACAGGTGCGCATCGAATTCCTCCGCTTCGAACTCGGCCTTGCCGTCCTTGCGCGCCTTGGCATCGGTCAGCTTCCACTGCCCTGTGCTCTGCGCGATTTTCCACGACACATAGCTGTCAACGGGATTGCGGGTCAGGATGACCTTTGCGCATTTCGGATCGTCGATGATCTTGTCGAACACGCGCGGATCATGATCGTGGAAATAGCGAAACCCGCTCATCTCAGGCGTCTGGCGAATGGCCCGCAACAGCTGCTTTGGGTCGGCATCGCGCGCATCCTGCGACACGCCAAGGATATCGGTGGTGTCGGGATAGCCCAGAAAATGCGGATTGAACGCCTCACCATGACAGGTCAGCCCATCAAACGCATTGAGGTTCGTTTCCAAAAAGTTGGACCCGGTCCGCATCTCTGCAAACACAACGAAATAATCGAACTGCGCCATATCAGCTACCGTACCAAATAGGGTTTACGGGGCGGCGTCTGTGCCGGTTCCGGCCCCAGAACCACCGGGAAATCCCCCATGAGATAGGGGTGCATCCCCTGGTTCTTGAGGTTTTGCAGAAACTGGCCAAAGCCCTTGAGGTCCACCATCTTGGGCACCTCGGACAACCGGCGCATCTGCATATGCCCGATTTCATCCAAAATGCCCTGAAGCGGCTCCATCGGCGCTTCGATGAACTCCGCCATGGTCCAGATGCGGATGCGCGCCTTGGCATAGGGCGACCGCAACACATCGAGATGCTCGCTCTCAATCTTTTGGAGGCGGGCGGCCTCTTTGCGGATATCCATGAAATTCAGGTTCGACCGAAACAGCGGCACGGCCCATGCGCCCGAAATCACGGAAATCTGCGCATTGGGATCCTTTGCCATGCGCCAGATCACATCCTGATTGTCCGATGGACCAAACTGGAAACACTGCCGTTCGCCCCGTGTGTTCCAGATCAGGTTGGTCAGAAACGCATTCGCGTTGTAATCCCGCGCCTTCGCGCTGTCCCCCATCGCCCCGTTAAGCGTCGTCTGCCCATCCGCGTACTCAACGCGGTCCGATCCAAACAGATGCCCATGCACGCGCGATCCTGTCGCCTTGCCCAACCAGCTCTCGAAATTCTCGAAGATCTCGGTAAAGCCCTGAAAGACGGAATAAGGCGCCGCCGTCACGCCGTTCTCCCAATCTTCATTTGGAAACCGGCTTTGCATATAGAGACCGGGACGCCCGCGCGTCCGACGCTCCACCGCCTTGGCAAAGATACGGTCAATCTTGCCAGGGTTCGGTTCCGTCCGTTTCATCGCACCTGCGGGATCGGTCAGGAACGCATCGTAAAGACGGTTGGCATGCGGCCAGATTTTGCGCGCCACAAAGCAATCCGACCGGCGCAAGAGCTGAAGGTGATCGTCGTAGAATATGTGCGGTTTGCCCTGAAAATCGAACTTGGACAGGGTCAGCGACCGGCTTTCGATATTGGTCGAAAACTGCCGCGCCAGTGTCTGGTAATAGCTTTCGTCGGGGATCCACACGTGCCGGAAATAGGTGTCGTATTCACGCCGGTCCGGGCCCTGCAAAATCGCAGACAGCGTCTGGCGCGTCAGACACCACCACTGGCTCCCCATATGGGGCACGAGGCCCTGGGGGACCTTACGCTTGACCCCGAAACGCCGCTGGAATTCCACGAACCGGTCAAACAGGAACCGCTGCCGCTTCCATGAAAACGGGAACCGCAGGGTGAACCGTTCCGCATCAAGGCCACCGACAGTCCACGGCACATCCGCCGTTGTCGCGCTCTCGATGAAATCGGTGCGCGGACGATCCGCGAGGTAATCCACCAACTCCTCAACCGGTCGCAGCGGCAGGCAGGAGCCGGACGCAAGATAGACGTGCCGGACATCATCAAAGGTCTCCAGCATCATCTGCGACGCGGCCTGACTTGCCGCGACGATGCCCCACGTGCCCCATTCGCACCGGAACCGTTTGGAGAATTTGACGGCAGGCAGGTCGGCAAGCGCCTGGACAAACTGCGCGTTGGTCTTGCGCGGCACATTTGCGTCCACATGGATGACGACCGGACACCCGCTTTCCGCCCAGTGTCGCGCGGCCTGTTCGGCACGGTCGAGCGCGGTGTGCACCAGCATCACAATCCCGACGCTCATGCCCAGTTCCCCTTGGACATCAATCCGAGGATCTCAAGCTGGCGCCAGTTGATGTATTTCTCGGACCACTTGCACCACAGATCCGGGTCATCCCGCATCGTGTCAGCATAGGCTTTGTATTCGACGGAGGCCGAGTAATGCTGCTTGCGCTGCAACTCTTCGGCGGCCTTTGCGGTGAACGTGTCGAGGAACTTGGCATGCAGCAAAACGCCCGACGCCTTTTCCCCGCCCCACTCGTCATAGACCTGGTTCAACCCGCGCGGCAGCAGCATGTGCGTCGACGACACATAGGCATAGCGGCGGTCCCATTTCACCAACGGGATCTTGTTCAGTGCCGGCGCCTTGGCCGGGTTGTCCGGGAAAAACACACGGGCCCGTGGTCCACCCTGGATCCACAGATTTCCAAACCGTTTGTTCCGCGCGATCGTGTAATTGCCACTGTCGAACCAGCTGGCGATTTCAATGGGGTCCTGCCCCGCCTGATAGGGTTGTTCGTCCAGCCGCCCCTTGGGGTACATATCAAGCAGCATGGCCGAGAAGGACCGAATGGACGACGCGTCCAGCCAGTCGGTCAGCGCCCGCAGCGGGCGCGTGTCGCAAAACGGATAGATCAGGAATTCGTCAGGATCGACAGTCAGCGACCAATGCCCGTGCGCATGGCGCATCTGGAGCCAGTTCAGCCAATCCACTCCAAAGCGCGACCGCTTATAGCTCGCCTTGGTCGTCCAGACGGACACGTCTGGTTGCGCCGCAAGGTAGTCGGCGGTGCCATCCGTGCTGTCATTGTCCACGAAAAAGAAATGATTGATCCCCTGATCCCGGTAGTATTGCAGGAAATAGGGCAGGCGGATCGCCTCATTCCGGATCGTGGAGAAACACAACAGGTCGAGGGGGCGAATGTCGCCCGTCCGGTCGACCACACGTTTCAATTCGCGACGCTTGCGGAACGCACGAATACGCCACCGCTTCCGCTGAAGCCTCAGTCGATATGACTGCCAAGCGCCCAAATTCGCCCGTCCTTTGCCCGCCGTCTGCTACGGCCCGGCCGGCACCTATCAGGTCAGCCTTAACACAGTCTTGAAATGCGCGTCCCACGTGGGGGGTGCAAACTGAGCGGCTGAAGCGTGTGACGGTGCGGTTTGTGCCAATGCCTCGACTTCGTTTTTCCACAGATAGCGCTCTGTGACGTTTGCGTAAATGGGAATGTTCCGAAGGACTTCTCGGTAGACCTCAAGATCGTTGACGATCACGGGAACGCCAAGCGCCGCCGCCTCGACCGCGGGCAGGCCATACCCCTCGGCATGAGACGGGAAAAGCAACCCGTTTGATCCGGCAATCAACGCCGCAATCGCCGCATCCGAAAGACCCGACATCACCCGAATGGGCCCGCCTGCAGGCAACGCATCCAGGCGGGCAAACACCGCGTCATTGTTCCACCCGCGATTGCCCGCGATCACAAGGCCGGGCGCGCGCGGCCCCATCTCGTCCCACAGATCGAGGAGAAGCGCGTGGTTCTTGCGCGGCTCGATCGTGCCGACACAGACGAAATACGGCTGATCGGGCACGCCACCGGGCACGGCGTCCGGATTTGGCGCAGACACGTCTGTTCCCAAATGCGCAACAATCGACGGCACGGCGCGGGTCATATGCCTGGCCGCGCGCGCCTGCGAGTCAGCCGAATTGAAGATGATCAGATCCGCATGCTCCCCGACCCGGGCCAGCATCCCGGCAAAACGCGCAACGGTGCCCTCCCGCTGATACTGCGGGTATTCCAGCGGGATCACATCGTGGATCAACACTGTAATCTGCGCGTCTACCGCCGCCTTCATCGTCCGCAGCACCCGCGCCGTCAGGTTGGAGTGACCGACGTTCAGATACGAGGCACCCGGCGGCACCGCCCGCCGCAGCATCCGCCCCAGGAACGGCGGCAGCGCACGGCCCACCGACACGCGGCGCGCCATGGTCCAGACGTCCCGCTGACCGGTCCCCGACAGCGGCTCGGCCATCGCCTGCATCCCCGTACTGTCCAAAAGGATATAGCCCCAGCGGGACCGGATCAGGCCAAACACCGGCACCGGATCGTCCAGCACCGCCCGCAGATACGCCAGCTCGACCCGATCAACACCCGTCAGAACCCGACCGGCCCGGCGCATCAGCCGGGTGATGTCCAGCACACGTGCCGGAGGCGGGTTATGTGTCGTAGTGGCCAGTTTGATGCCATCTCCACGCGTCGGTGATCATCGTCTCGAGCGTGGACCGCGTGGGGGTCCAGCCCAGCTCTGTTTCGGCGCGGGTCGACCCGGACACCAGCTTGGTGCAATCGCCCGGACGCCGGTCGCCATCGACATATGGCACGCTCTGGTTCGTCACGGCGCGGGAATGGTCAATCACCTCGCGCACCGAAAACCCCGAGCCGGTGCCAAGGTTGAACACGCGGCTGCCCTTTCCGTCCTGCAACCACCGCATCCCCAGCACATGCGCATCCACCAGATCGCACACATGCACATAGTCGCGAATGCAGGTGCCGTCGGGCGTGGGGTAATCGGTGCCGAATACGGTCAGCGCGTCCCGCTTGCCAGCAATCGCGTCCAGCATCAGCGGGATCAAATGCGTCTCAGGCTGGTGGAACTCGCCCACCTCACCTTCGGGATCGGCACCCGCCACGTTGAAATAGCGGAAGATCACATGCTCCAGCCCATACGCCGCTTCGAAATCCCGCAGGATCTCTTCGATCGCGCGCTTGGATGCGCCATAGGCATTGATCGGATGCTGCGCGCTGTTTTCGTCCAGAACCACGTTGTCCTGATCCCCATAGGTGGCGCAGGTCGAGCTGAAAACGAACTTCATGCATCCCGCCGCAACCGCCGCCTCAATCAGGGTCAGCGACCCTTCGACATTGTTGCGCCAGTAGCGGCCCGGGTCCTTCATGCTTTCGCCGACCTGGCTCAGTGCCGCAAAATGCATGACCGCGACCGGTTTGTATTCCGCAAACACCGCATCCAGCCGCGCCCGGTCCAGCAGGTCAGCCTGCACAAATGGCCCGAACTTTACCGCATCAGACCACCCGGTTTCGAGATTGTCATAGGTTACAGGCGTATATCCCGCATTGCGCAGGGCCTTGCACGCGTGCGAGCCGATATAGCCCGCACCGCCAGTCACCAGAACATGTGCCAACGTGTGTCCTGCCTTATTCTGCGGCCTTGTCCATCGACACGACATCCTGGATGTAGCTCAACAGATCGTCCCGCAATTCCTCGCGTGCAAGACCGAACGACACGGTCGCCTGCAAGAAGCCGGACTTGGACCCGCAATCAAACCGCTGTCCCCGAAACCGGTAGCCGTAAACGCCCGTATCGCCGCCAATTTCCTTGGCAATGGCATCGGTCAACTGAATTTCACCGCCTGCCCCGGATTTCATCTGGTTCAAGGACCGCAAGACGGACGGGTTGAGGATATACCGCCCGATCACCGCAAGGTTGGACGGCGCTTCGTCGGCATTGGGCTTTTCGACCATACCTTTGACTTCGACCATCTGACCCATATCGGTCTGCACATCCAGCACGCCATAGGAGGACGTCTTTTCCTGCGGCACTTCCATTGCTGCGACAACGTTCCCGCCGGTTTCCTCATACGCCTCGACCATCTGGGCCAGGCACGGTTTTTCGGCGGCAATAACGTCATCGGGCAAGATGACCGCAAAAGGCTCATTCCCGATCAGACGGCGCGCACACCAAACGGCATGGCCAAGGCCAAGGGCCTTGTGCTGCCGGACATAGGCGATGGCGCCGCTGTCCATGTTGGTGTCCTTGAGAACTTCCAGCAGTTCCGTTTTGTTTTTCTTGCGCAGCTCCTGTTCGAGCGTGGGCGCGAGATCAAAATAGTCCTCAAGCGCACCTTTGCCGCGCGACGTGACAAAGATGAATTCCTTGATCCCGGCAGCGCGTGCTTCATCAATGGCGTATTGGATCAACGGACGATCCACCAATGTCATGATTTCCTTGGGCACCGATTTCGTCGCGGGCAGGAAACGCGTTCCCAGTCCGGCCACCGGAAAAATTGCCTTCGTTAATTTCTTACCCATGGTCTTTCCCCACATCTGCACCTGCTCGGCACCGGGTCGCGGTGCGTTCCGCTATCCCTAGTTGCCACACTGTATCTGATAAATGTCCTACACATCAAATTTATGCGCGAAAGGGGAACTGTTGCGTTAACACGCCAAAATCAGAGGGGAATCAGACGCTGTTTGGCGACACGTCGCCGTTCCCGGGCGATCCGGGTGGCGAAAGTTTGCAGACGGATCGCGGGCTCATCACGCTCGGCCCGACCCCACAGCCCGCCCGTCTGCTCCCAATACCCTTCGGGATCAAAACGCACGTGATGATAAAGCGTGCTGGGCGACAAAAGGATCAGCGTCACACGCTCACCCTTGCTTGCGCGGTCTGCCGCCGCGCGGCGCAAGCGGGCGCGTTGCCAGATGCGCCCGGTCAGAACGACACCTTCGCCCGCACGCGCAGGCATGGGGCGAAAGGCCCACGCCGCACTTTGCGCCACAACAGCGCCGCCGCGCTTGCGTTCCAGCCCCTGACCGTACCCCTGATCCAACCGCCGCATCAGCCGTCTGACATCGCCCGGCTCCAGAAGCCCCGACATCATGTGACCCAAAAGCCTGCGCCGCTCTGCCAAACGCTGCGTGCCCCAATGCGCACGCCGGTCACTTTCTGCCACGTACTTGCGCTGAAACACGGCCCAGCTTGACCCGATATCAAACAGATCGCGCGGCACGCGGTCAGGCCTGCGGCGCGGGCTCGCGGCATAGCCGTGATGCACCTCGGCCAGGGGCACGATCGCGGTGGCGTAACCGGCCCGCATCACCCGCAGGTTCAGGTCCGTTTCATCAAGGTAAAAGGCAAACCCCGGGTCGAACCCCTCCAGCGCCACCAATACGTCGCGGCGCACCGCCATGTTGGTGCCTTCGGTTTTGATCGCCCGCCCGCCCTTGGGCTTGAACACCGTCGCGCGCGTCATGCTGACATCCAGCGGTGTCGTCGCGCCCCGGCTGTCCACACTGCGGGCGCGCCACTGATACGAGATCCCGTTGCGTCCGCGCACGAACCCGCCGACGCACGCCACCTCATCCTTGGCGAACGGCGCCGTCAGAAAGGTCAGCCAGCTTGGTTCCGGCACCGCGTCATCGTCGATAAAGGCGACGATCTCGCCCGCCGCATGACTGATCCCGAGATTGCGCGCCTGCGAGATATTGGCGAGGTCAAAGGACACGATCTTGAGGTTGTCGGCAAATGGCATTGCCTGTGCCGCGGCGAACCCCGCCTGGTCGGCAACCACCACGACTTCGAATGTTGGATATTGCAGCTGCGCAATCGCTTCCAGACACCGGCGCAACGCATCCGGCCGGTCGCGGCTGACCACCACAACGCTGACCGAAAGCGCGTCACTCATACCAGACCCATCGCTGCCATCATCGCCTCGATCCGGGGCACGTCCGACGGATTGTTCAGCTCCCAGAACTGGCGCCCCCGCGCCTCCACCTCAACGCAGAGCACCTGCCGCCCGTTCTCCAGAAACCGCAACTGCTCCAACCCTTCAAGCGTCTCAAGCGGCCCGACGGACCACGACGGATAGGCGGCCAACGCAGCCGGGCGGTACGCATAAACCCCCACATGGTGAAAGACGGGCGTCTCATCCGTGTCGGCAAAGGTCTGACCGGTGAACGGGATCACCTCCTTGGAAAAGTAGAGCGCGCGTCCACCGACACCGAACACGGCCGTCGTGCCACCGACGCGGCCCGCCCTGCGGTCCTCCAGAAACCCGTTCAGCGTCGCGCCATCGCAGCGCAGTACCGGCGTTGCAATCTCGGCCTCTGGTGCAGCGCGCAAACCGTCGACCAGCGCTTCGATGAACCACGGCGGGGTCAGCGGCGCGTCCCCCTGCAGGTTCACCACGATCTCATGATCCGCGCCCAGAACGTCATACGCCTCCGCGCATCGTTCCGTGCCGTTGGCGCAGGTCTCTGAGGTCATCACAACCTCGGCCCCGAACCCGGCACACGCCTCGGCGATGCGGTCATCATCGGTTGCAACCACGACACAGTCCACACCGGACACCTCGCCCGCCGCGCGCCAACTGCGCTCGATCAAGCTGCGCGCTTCACCGCTGGCACCGGTCAGGCTGACCAGCGGTTTGCCCGGATAGCGGGTGGACGCATAGCGCGCCGGGATAACAACAAGGACAGACATCAACCCGCCTTCAGATCAACAGCAGGCGCATAGGCGATGAAGAACGGGTTGGCATAACCCTCCTTGCCATAGGCCAGCGGCGTCAGATCATCGAACCGAACCACGGCACCACCCGCACCGGACAACACCGCGTGACCGGCGGCCGTGTCCCACTCCATCGTGCGACCCAGACGCGGATACAAATCCGCCTCACCCGTCGCCACCAGACAGAATTTCAGCGACGAACCTGCGCTTTTCATATCCTTGACCGCGTACTGGTTGATGTAATCATCCGTCGCCTGATCGCGGTGCGATTTGGAGGCGACGACCATCAGGGCGTCATTATCACTGCTGGCCACATTGATCGGGGACAGCGTGCCGATGCTGTCGCGGTCAAAGGGGCCGGTTTCCTCCACCGACTGCCCATCCGCCTGCGTCAGAAACATGCGCCCGCGCGCCGGTGCATAGACGACGCCGCGTGTGGGCACGCCGCCCTCGACCAGCGCGATGTTGACCGTAAAGTCACCCCGCCGGTGAATGAACTCCTTGGTCCCGTCCAGCGGATCCACAATCAGGAACGTATCCCCCGTGGTGTCATGCGTCGCGGCCTGCTCCTCGGTCACCAGCATCACATCCGGAAACGCCGCCCGCAGCCCCGCCGAAATCAGCGCATCCGCCGCCTCGTCCGCTTCTGTCACCGGGCTGGCGTCGGACTTAACCTTCACGTCGAAATCATCACCTTCGTAGATCTCCATGATCTTAGCGCCCGCCTCGATGGCCAGACGGCGTATCACCGGGATCAACTGCTCGTAGTCCATGGTTTTGCCTTCCCACGCGGTTTTGTTGATAATTTATATGACGCCCCTTATGCTGCGCTGCTAACGGATCATCAAGAAATCCCTGCGACGTTACCGCATCCGAGGCACGAGACCATGTTCAGATCCGCCCGCAAACCACAGACGAGCCTTGGCGCTGCCTTGGCCATGTTCGAGGTGATTTATCACTCGATCGTGCGCAGCGTACGGAAAAGCCACAACAACGCGTTCATGGCGATCCTGATGAACATGTTGCAGGCCATCGTGTTCGTGATGGCATTCTACGTGATGTTTTCGGTGCTGGGCCTGCGCGGGGCCGCGATCCGCGGTGATTTCCTGCTGTATATCATGTCGGGCATTTTTCTGTTTCTGACACACACCAAGTCCCTTGGTGCCGTGGCAGGGTCCGAAGGCCCGGCAAGCCCGATGATGCAGCACGCGCCGATGAACACGGTGGTGTCCATCGTGTCCGCCGCTCTGGGCGCGCTCTATATTCAGGTGCTGTCGCTGTTTGCGATCCTGTTCATCTACCACGTCGCCTTTACGCCGGTCACGATCGAACAACCGTTCGAGGCGTTCGGAATGCTGTTGGTCGCGTGGTTCACGGGATGTGCGTTGGGGGTAGTCCTGCTGGCGCTCAAGCCGTGGTTTCCGACCTTCGTGTCGCTGTTTTCCACCATTTACCAACGGGCCAACATGATCGCGTCGGGCAAGATGTTCGTGGCCAACACGCTGCCGGGTTTCATGCTGGCCATGTTTGACTGGAACCCGTTGTTCCACGCCATCGATCAATCGCGCGGTTACGTGTTCATCAATTACAATCCGCGCTATTCCACCTGGGAATACGCGTTCTGGGTTGGTGTCGTGCTGTTGATGATTGGCTTGATGGGCGAATTCTACACCCGGCGCCACGCCTCCATCAGCTGGAGTGCACGGCGGTAAGCGAACCGGCACGCGTGTCCCACAACCGGAACGCAAAAAAAGACCCGCCAAAATGGCGGGCCTTTCTCTTTAACCGATATATTAGTCGGTCAGGATGATCCGTGCTGTTTCATTCGGATCTGCGGTACCCGACAGGCCCACATCAAGCTCGGTTTCGGTGGCTTGCAGCACCAGACGGTCGTCCGCAAACTTCACCTTGCCTTCTTCGGCCACGACATAGACCACTTCGCTGTCGATGTTCGACGAATTCGCAGTATCAATGACGAATGTCGCTTCGCCACCGTCCAGGTCAACGTCGGTCAGCACACCGAACAGTTTGCCGTCGCTGGTGTAGACCTCAGAGCCGTTCGCAGCTTGCATTGTTGTCACGTCATCAAACGAAAACGTGGCGGCAAATGCAGCCGGGGCAGCGATCAGAGTTGCAGCGGTAGCAGCGGCGATTGTAAAGCGTTTCATTGTCTTCTCCTTTCGAAGTCAGTTATGCTGTACCAATGCGCGGCAGCGGGTTCAGTTCCTTGAAATCGCAGAAAAAAGCGCAAAAAAATCTGGCAGATTTTTCGGAACAAAACGTGCGCAACCGCGTTCGCGCGCCGCGCGATTCCTTTCTATGGGGCGCTGCTGTCTGTCTCCCGCCGCACCACCACGCACGTCGCAAACAGGCAATCGCAATGGCCGCTCACCGCACCACCCGGCACGTCAGGTTGATCCGCCCGCCCTTGGGCAACAAGGATGATGACCGGAACCGGATCCGATCCACTCCGTGATAGGTCAGGCGCGCATCGCCCCCCATCACGACCACGTCCCCGGACTCCAGCCACACCGACTCTGTCTTGCCCCCACGCTCGGTATTGCCGATCCGGAACAATCCCGCGTCCCCAAGGCTCACCGACAGCACAGGCCATCGAAAATCTGCCTCATCCCGATCCTGGTGCATGCCCATCCGCGCACCCTCACCGTAGAAATTGATCAGACAGCAATCCGGCGCGCGGTCGAGCCCCGTCAACTCGTGCCAAAGGCTCAGCACGCCGTCCGGGATTGGCGGCCACGGGGACCCGCTCGGATGTGTCTCGGCGTAGCGATACCCCGACCGGTCCGAATACCACCCCACGGACCCCGCCGATGTCATCCGCACCGACATCGGCTTGCCATAAGGCGTGTCCGGCGAAAACAGCGGCGCCGCGGCCACAACGCCCCGGATATCGTCGACGAATCCGGCCTGTGCCGCGGCATCCAGATGCCCCTTGTAGATGTCGAATCCGCGAACAGAGAGCTTCATGACCCAATCCGATCAATTTTAGACGCATTTTTGGGCCTTCTGCGCCAACCGCAATGGTTGCAGGCCCAAACCACCCTCCTTATATACGCCGCAGCGCGCGAGACACCTCGTGCAAACAGATCGGGACGTCGATGCCGACACGGGTCGCCGCCTCGGGACATCGCCTTGAAGACATAAGAGGGATCGAAAACATGGCCAAAGTCATTGGTATTGACCTGGGAACCACCAACAGCTGCGTCGCCATCATGGATGGCAGCCAGCCACGCGTCATCGAAAACGCAGAAGGCGCGCGGACAACTCCGTCCATCGTCGCATTCACCGAAAACGAACGGCTCGTCGGCCAGCCCGCCAAACGGCAGGCGGTGACGAACCCCGACAACACAATCTTTGGTGTGAAACGCTTGATCGGCCGCCGCAACGACGATGCGGATCTGGCCAAGGACAAGAAAAACCTGCCCTTCAACGTGATTGACGGCGGCAATGGCGACGCTTGGGTCGAGGCACGCGGCGAAAACTACTCGCCTAGCCAGATCAGCGCCTTCATCCTGGGCAAGATGAAAGAGACCGCCGAAAGCTATCTCGGCGAAGACGTCACGCAAGCCGTGATCACCGTCCCCGCCTATTTCAACGACGCACAGCGTCAGGCGACCAAGGACGCGGGCAAGATCGCTGGCCTCGAAGTGCTGCGGATCATCAACGAACCGACCGCTGCCGCGCTCGCCTATGGCCTCGACAAGGAAAATTCGCAAACCATCGCCGTCTATGACCTCGGCGGCGGTACATTCGACGTAACCATCCTCGAAATCGACGACGGCCTGTTCGAAGTGAAATCCACCAACGGTGACACGTTCCTGGGTGGTGAAGATTTCGACATGCGCATCGTGAACTACCTCGCCGAGGAGTTCAAAAAAGAGCACGCCGTCGACCTCACACAGGACAAAATGGCCCTGCAGCGCCTCAAGGAAGCTGCCGAAAAGGCCAAGATCGAACTGTCCTCCGCGAACCAGACCGAGATCAACCAGCCGTTCATCTCGATGGGCTCGAACGGCCAGCCGCTGCACATGGTCATGAAACTGACCCGTGCCAAGCTGGAACAGCTGGTGGGCGACCTGATCAAATCGTCGATGAAGCCGTGCCAGGCTGCGCTCAAGGATGCGGGCCTGTCCGCGTCCGACATTGATGAGGTTGTCCTCGTCGGTGGTATGACCCGCATGCCCCGCGTGGTCGAGGAAGTAACGAAGTTCTTCGGCAAAGAGCCGCACAAGGGTGTGAACCCGGACGAAGTGGTTGCCATGGGCGCCGCCATTCAGGCCGGCGTTCTGCAAGGCGACGTCAAGGATGTGGTTCTGCTCGACGTGACCCCGCTGTCCATGGGTATCGAAACGCTGGGTGGCGTGTTCACACGCCTGATCGACCGCAACACGACGATCCCCACGAAGAAGTCCCAGATCTTCTCGACAGCCGAAGACAACCAGAACGCGGTGACCATCCGGGTCTTCCAGGGTGAGCGTGAGATGGCGGCCGACAACAAGATTCTCGGCAACTTCAACCTCGAAAACATCCCGCCCGCCCCGCGCGGCATGCCCCAGATCGAAGTGACCTTCGACATCGACGCCAACGGCATCGTGTCGGTCGGCGCCAAGGACAAGGGCACCGGCAAGGAGCAGCAGATCACGATCCAGGCTTCTGGCGGTCTGTCCGATGAGGACATCGAACAGATGGTCAAGGACGCCGAAGACAACGCCGAGGCGGACAAGGAACGTCGCGAGCTGATCGAGGCGAAAAACCAGGCCGAAAGCCTCATCCACTCGACCGAAAAGTCGATGGAAGAGCATTCGGACAAGGTTGACCCGACCACGATCGAGGCGATCGAACTGGCCATTGCCGCGCTCAAGGATGACCTCGAGGACGAAGGCGCCGGTGCAGAGAAGATCAAATCCGGCATCCAGAACGTCACTGAGGCGGCCATGAAGCTGGGCGAGGCGATCTATAAGGCGGCACAAGAAGACGGCGAAGAGGAGCCAGCAGGCGCCGATGAGCCGCGCGATGACGGTGACGATATCGTGGACGCCGAATTCGAAGACCTCGACGACGACAAACGCGCCTGATTTTGGGCCTCAGAGGAACCAATCAACGAGGCCGGTCCCAACAGGGCCGGCCTTGCACGTTCCAGCAAAGGACATGATCCATGGCCAAACGTGACTATTATGACGTGCTTGGCGTCTCCAAGGGCGCCTCTGCGGACGAAATCAAAAAGGGCTTTCGCAAGAAGGCCAAGGAATTGCACCCCGACCGCAACGCCGACAATCCCAATGCCGAAGCGCAGTTCAAAGAGGCCAACGAAGCCTACGAAGTGCTCAAGGACGCCGATAAGAAGGCGGCTTATGACCGCTATGGTCACGCCGCTTTCGAAGGTGGCATGGGGGGTGGCGGACGCCCCGGCGGCGGCTTTGGCGGCGGTCAACAGGACTTTACCGACGCGTTTTCGGACATGTTCGGGGACCTCTTTGGCGACTTCGGCGGTCGCGGGGGCGGCGGCGGACGCCGCGCCGCGCGCGGCTCCGACCTGCGCTACAACCTGCGCATCTCGCTCGAAGACGCCTTTGCGGGCATGCAAAAGTCGATCAACGTCCCGACCTCTGTATCCTGCGGATCGTGCAACGGCACCGGTGCCGAAGGCGGCTCTGAACCCGCCACCTGCCCGACCTGCTCCGGCATGGGCAAGGTGCGCGCACAACAGGGCTTCTTTACCGTCGAACGCACGTGCCCGACATGCTCCGGCCTCGGCCAGATCATCAAGGATCCGTGCAAGGTCTGCGCGGGCGCGGGTCGCGTGGAAAAGGATCGCGCGCTCAGCGTGAACATCCCCGCAGGCGTCGAAACCGGCACCCGCATCCGCCTCGCAGGCGAGGGCGAGGCCGGCATGCGCGGCGGCCCCACGGGCGACCTCTACATTTTCATCGAGGTGAGCGACCACAAGCTGTTCGAGCGGGACGGCACCAACCTGTTCTGTCGCGTTCCGGTCAGCATGGGCACCGCTGCCCTGGGCGGCAGCATCGAGGTCCCCACCATCGACGGTGGCCGTGGCCGCGTGCAGATCCCCGCCGGGTCACAGTCGGGCCGTCAGATGCGCCTGCGCTCCAAAGGCATGCCCGCCCTGCGCGGCGGCGGCACGGGCGACATGTTCATCGAACTGGCCGTCGAAACCCCGGTGAACCTGACAGCACGTCAAAAGGAACTGCTTCGCGAATTCGAAGACCTCTCCGAAGAGAATAACCCCGAATCCAGCAGCTTCTTTTCCTCCGTCAAATCCTTCTGGGATTCGATGAAGGGCTGACACCAGGACACAAGCCGACACAAACGGATGATGGGCAGTCCTTGCCCATCACACAGCCGCAGTGCACCAAAACGGTGCACACCCTGTGCACAGTCTGTGTACGCAGTGTGCCCCCGTTTTTTCGCGTCGGTTAACCGTTCATTCACCACGACTGCGTCACTGTTGGGACATGTCTGAATTTGCCGAACAACCGCTCCCTTTTGACCTTGATGAAGCGCTGCCTGTCGCGATCCCCAAGGGGCGCACACCGTCCTACATGGCGGATCACCGCAAGCGTTTGCGCAGCCGTTTCATGGACGGCGGGGCCGCTGCCCTGCCTGATTACGAGATGTTGGAACTGGTGCTGTTTCGCGCAATTCCACGGCAGGATGTCAAACCGCTGGCACATCTGCTGATGGCGGAATTTGGCGACTTCAATCGCGTCGTATCCGCCCCTGCCGAACGGCTCCGCGCGCTCAAGGGTGTGGGGGATGCCGTCATTTGCGAGCTGAAAATCATCGAAGCCGCGGCCCAGCGCCTCGCACGCGCCAAAGTATTGAACAAACAGGTGATTTCCAGTTGGGACGCGTTGCTGGATTACTGCCACACGACCATGGCCCACCGCGAAACGGAACAGTTTCGCGTCCTCTATCTCGACCGAAAGAATGTGCTGATCGCGGATGAAGAGCAGGCCAAGGGCACCGTGGACCATGTCCCTGTCTACCCGCGCGAGGTGGCCAAACGCGCGCTGGAACTCAACGCTTCCGCGCTGATCCTCGTGCACAACCACCCCTCCGGTGATCCGACCCCGAGCCAGTCGGATATCGACATGACCGAGCAAATCGAAACCGCCTGCCAAGCGCTCGGCCTGACGCTGCACGACCACCTGATTGTCGGGAAATCGCGTGAATTGAGTTTCAAATCAGAAGGTTACCTCTGATGGCGGGCCGGCAAATTTTGCAAAATTTGCCCGCCTACCGAACCCAAACCTCCACCCGGCGATTGGCTTGACGGCCCCATGCGCTCTCATCACAGGCCATCGGCAACGCCTCCCCGAACGCGTCCACACTCAAATCGATCCGATCAAAATTCGCCGTCTCCGCCGCAGCGATCAAGGCGCGCCGCACCGCCTCCGCGCGGCGCAACGCAATGTTGCGATTGGTTTCGGCCGGACCATCCCCATCACTGAACCCCGCCAACAGCATCTGCCGCGCGTCGTATTTGCCTTGCTCAAGGGCCCGCGCCAATTGCTGCACATTTGACCGCGATTGCGCGTCCAGCCGAACCGACCCGGTTTCAAACCGGAACGAAATCGACAGCCGGGTCATGGGGTAAAGCGTACGCGTCATCCGCTGCAACTCTTCCAACGAAACCTCCGGACCTGCGGACGTCACCGCATTGGCAAATCGGTAGCCTTGCGCGTTGATCGAAACTTCCTCCGGTGCCTGATCCACAAACCCCGCGCGGCGGATCATCACCTGCGCCGACGCCCCCCGCGTGAACGACAGAAAGTCGCGCGCGACCTTGGGCAACCGCCGCGCCGGCAGGTACAGGAACATGGGCGCTGTCAGCGGATAATCCTCTGTCTTGATCGTCCCGCGCGTCGCCGACAGCGAAAACCCACACGGTCCCGCAAGGCTCAGCGCGCGGGCGTTGCCCACCTCCGCAAAACTCGCAATACCAAGCGCAAACGGATCGCGGTTCACTGCATCCACCAGGTCCACACCGCGATCATGACGCGCGATGCCGTCTGTCAGCGAATAACCAACAGGCCCCATCACATCGTCTTCGACCGCTTGGCCCAAACCCGTCCGCGCCCCCGGCAAATGCAGCGCTATGGGCGCATCCGCGCCCCCCAAGGCGGACCAATTGGTGATACGCCCCGCAAACACCTCCGCCAGCGCGGTCGGAGAAATCGTATCTACCGGATTGGACGGTGAAACGACCGGCACCATCGCGTCCAGCGCCAGAACGCGGCTGCGATTGGCCTGCGTCAGGTCGCCCAGTCCCGCATCCCGCGCACGCGCACGTTCGTCTGGCCGGATTTCGCGCAACGCCATGACGATATCCGCGTCATTGGCCAAAAGGTCCGCAAACCCTTCATCCGTATTGGACACCCAGACATAGAACCGCGCAACCGGTTGATCATCACTCTCGTTGCGCAGTTCATAGGTATAGGTCTTGTCGTCCGTATCGTATCGCACCGCGGTATAGTCATTCCGCAGCGCAAACCCTTCGAGCAAGGCGGGCAGCAGTACAGCGCCCATCGTTGCGGACCCGGACACGCTGATCTCGGCAACAAAATTCTGAAGGTTGGGGCACGCCGGGCCGTCGCATTGCACGCCCGATCCATCAACCGTCAGCTCACCATAGATCGTCTCGACCCGGTAGAACTCACCATCAAAGCCCAAAAGCGTCCCGCTGATTTCCACGCGCCCATCGGGCGAGGTCAGCGTGACGTCCTGTGCGGCCAGCGCAGTGCCAAAAAGGGAAAGTGCGGCGCATAACGCCGCACGAAGCCATACCATCCGGGATCATTGCCCTTGTTGCGATCAGTTGGATGCAACTTTCATATCTGTGACCAGATTGTTCAACACCAGAAAGTCACCAACCGCATCACATCCCGGTACGGCCAGTGTCAGATCCTGTGTCGTCATTTCACCACGTTGGGAAAACTCGAGCGTTTGCGCTTCGATCTCGAGGCCGCAGTTTTGCGCGTTGATCTCGGTTTCAACGCTGAGATCAATCAACCCGTCACGGTCCGATTGCGCCGAGGCGAAGGTATAGACTTCGGCAAAGAGCGGGTCCGACAATTCAGGGTCGCCCAGGCTCATCAGGAAACCGGAATCGCCGTCCAAGAGGTTTCCGTCCTGCACAGCGCCACCCGACCATACGTGGCCGTCGTCACCATAGTTGGCACCAAACTCGCGCGCATGCAGCTGGAACCCGGCGTCACCGCGCCACTGCAAAGCGACGCGAGAGAAATCCGCGAGATCAGGGATCGGGGTCTGAGCGACCGCGCCGTCCCCATTCGAGAACGCCAGGATGAAAACTGCCTCCGCCGACAAGGCCGGCACCAGCACCGACAATGCGCCGTTGGCGTCAGTTGTTTCGCTAAAAATCAAACCGTTGTGGTGGACCGTGAGGCGTTCGTTCGGCGCACAAGGCGCCATGAGATCGAGCACCGCCATAGCGCCCGGCACGGCATTGGCGGTCGCGGTCATATCGCATTCGGCAATCTGTGGTGCGGCATCGTCTGTCAACGGTGGCAGCGTTTCATTTGCAGGCGCTGCGACACGCTGAACCTGTTCATCAATGACCGGAACCGTCGGCTGTACGGTTTCGCTGGCCGAGGTCAGCTCAATCGCTTCGACCTTGATGAACTCATCAGCGCCCACGCTTTCGAGGATCTCTTCGGCGGGTGCAGCGTCCTGAACGGCAATCGGGGTCGGTGCGCCCGCGCCATAACGTTCCTGCGCGGCTTCGCTGCGCTGCATGACAAACCCAATGCCAACGGCAATGGCCAGCGTTCCCACCGCTGTAACGATTTCCTTCTTATGCGACATGGTCCCACGCCCTTTCGACGGATTGGTTCCGTCAACACGTCGCGCAAAAGTTGGGCCAGCTTATGGCCCGCTGTGGGAGTCTTTGCGGCAGGAATGGGGCGCGATCAAACGCGCCCGTGGCAATGCTTGAACTTTTTGCCGGACCCGCACGGGCAGGGATCGTTCCGCCCCGGACTGCCCCAGGTGGACGGATCACTTGCGTCAAAGCCATTTGCCACCGCCTCGGCCGTCGGTTCCGGCAGAGCATCTTCGGCGGCGACTTGCTGCGCTGCGGCCTGTTGCGCTGCAACCTGCGCCAACATCTCCTGCTGTTCCTCTTCGGTCAGCGGGCGGATACGGGCGAGCTTGTTCGTCACTTCGGTCCGCAGGCTTTCCAGCATCACTTCGAAAAGCTGGAACGCCTCGTTCTTGTACTCATTGAGCGGATCACGCTGGGCATAACCGCGGAAACCCACAACCGACCGCAGGTGTTCCAGCGTCAAAAGGTGTTCACGCCATTTGCTGTCGATCGCCTGCAGGACCAGCTGCTTTTCGATGCTGCGCATATTCTCGGCACCAAAGGCTTCGAGCTTTTCCGCCAGCATCGCATCACTGGCAGCGATCAGGCGTTCGCGGATCTGTTCGTCATCAACGCCTTCTTCTTCGCACCACTCCATGACCGGCGCATTCACACCCAGGTTTTCGATCACCGCAGCATAGAGACCTTCGCTGTCCCACTGATCGGCATAGGAGCCTTCGGGCATGTATTCGTCGATCAGATCATCCACGACCTCATCCCGCATGTCGTTCGTGATCTCGGACAGGTCCTCGGCTTCCATGATCTCACGACGTTGTGCGAACACGACCTTGCGCTGGTCATTCATGACGTCGTCGAATTTCAAAAGCTGCTTGCGGATGTCAAAGTTGCGGCCTTCGACCTTGGCCTGCGCACGCTCCAGCGACTTGTTCACCCATGGGTGAATGATCGCCTCGCCTTCTTCGAGACCCAGCGTCTTGAGCACTTTGTCCAGACGGTCAGAGCCAAAGATGCGCATCAAGTCGTCTTCGAGCGACAAGTAGAACGACGTGCGGCCCGGGTCGCCCTGACGACCCGAACGACCGCGCAGCTGATTGTCGATGCGGCGGCTTTCGTGACGTTCAGACGCAAGCACCAACAGGCCGCCGGCCTCCAGCACTTTCTTCTTTTCGTCTTCGTGCTCTGCCTCTATCCGAGACCGGATGGCTTCGGGATCAGCCTCCGGGTCCGCTGTGATCGCCTCAAGCACCTTCATCTCGACGTTCCCGCCAAGCTGAATGTCCGTTCCGCGGCCCGCCATGTTGGTCGCAATCGTCACCGCGCCCAGCTTGCCCGCATCGGCGATGATCTGCGCTTCCTGCTCGTGCTGGCGCGCATTCAGAACGTTGTGCGCAATCCCTTCGGCCTTGAGCGCCTCGGAGAACATCTCGGACTTGTCGATGGACGTGGTGCCCACGAGGATCGGCTGACCCTTGGCATTGCCCTTCTTGATCTCTTCGATGATCGCTTTGTATTTCTCACCGGCGGTGCGATAGACCTGATCGTCCTCGTCCACGCGCGCGATCGGACGGTGTGTCGGCACCTCAACCACGCCCAGCCCGTAGATTTCAGCAAACTCTTCCGCCTCGGTCGCCGCTGTGCCGGTCATGCCGGACAGTTTGTTGTAAAGCCGGAAGTAATTCTGAAAGGTCACGGAGGCCAGCGTCTGGTTCTCCGGCTGGATCTTGACCTCTTCCTTGGCCTCCAGCGCCTGATGCAGGCCGTCGGACAGACGCCGACCGGTCATCATGCGCCCGGTGAATTCATCAATCAGGACGACCTCGCCGTTGCGGACGATGTAATCCTTGTCTTTCGTGAACAGTTTGTGCGCACGCAGGCCCTGGTTCACGTGGTGCACGATGGTCGCGCTTTCCGGATCATAAAGCGACGCTTCTTCCTCGATCATACCCCGGGCGCGCAACTGTTCCTCGATGAACTCGTTGCCGTCCTCGGTGAACGTCACGCTGCGCTGTTTTTCGTCCAACTCGTAATGTTCGTCCTGAATGAGCGGGATCAGACCGTCGATGGTCACGTACATCTCGGACCGGTCCTGAAGCGGGCCGGAGATCACCAGAGGCGTCCGCGCCTCGTCGATCAGGATACTGTCTACTTCGTCCACGATGGCAAAGTTGTGCCCCCGCTGCACCATCTGTTCGATGGAGGGTTTCATGTTGTCGCGCAGGTAATCAAAGCCCAACTCGTTGTTGGTGGCATACGTGATGTCGCATGCATAAGCCGCGCGCTTGGTCTCTTCGTCCATGCCGGCATAGGCAACACCGGTGGTCAGGCCCAAGGCACCGAACACCTTGCCCATCCATTCGGCATCCCGCTGCGCCAGATATTCGTTGACTGTCACCACATGCACACCCTTGCCGGTCAGCGCGTTGAGGTACGCGGCAAAGGTGGCGGTCAGGGTCTTGCCCTCGCCCGTTTTCTGTTCGGCGATATTGCCTTGATGCAGGAACAGCCCACCCATCAGCTGCGTATCGAACGCCCGCAGACCAAGTGCGCGTTTCGCGGCCTCACGACAGTTGGCGAATGCTTCGGGCAGCAGGCTGTCCAGATCTTCGCCACCCATGGCGCGCTGCGCCAGCGCCTCGGTCTTGTCCTTGAGGCCCTCGTCGCTCAGCGCTTCGAATTCCGGCTCCAGCGCGTTGACCTGATCGATGATCGGCCGGACGCTTTTGATCTTGCGATCATTGGGGGTGCCGAACACCTTTTTGGTGAGGGTCGAAAAACCGAGCATACCGTCTCCAGCCGATCAATTCATGTTGTGCAGCAACTGCTTGCCGGGCACGCGCCAAGCCCATAAGTATCGGGGGCAATAATCGGCCCCGGCCGCGTCCATAGGGCGATGTAAGGGTCACGCGAAACCGTGTCAATGCGCGCCCAAGCCGCGTGCCCAGCCCAAGGACTGTTCCATGTCGAAACGTTTCTTTTCCCTGTCTGCACTGGCCGTGTCTGCTGCGATGGCTCTGCCTGCGGCTGCACAGGATGCCGATACCGTGCTCGCCACAGTGAATGGCACCGAAATCACGCTGGGTCACGTCATCGTGGCGCGCCAATCCTTGCCTGAACAGTACCAGCAATTGCCGAACGAAGTGCTGTTTGACGGCATCCTCGGACAGCTGGTGGAGCAGGAACTGCTGGCGCAATCCTCGGCGGCGGACAAGGCACCTTACATCCAATTGTCACTCGACAACGAAGAGCGGTCTTTGACCGCCGGGGACGCGATCAATTCGCTCCTCGAAGCGGAACTGACCGAAGACGCGCTGCGCGCAGCTTACGAGACCCAAAAGGCCGAAAGCGCACCACAGGAAGAATACAACGCGTCCCATATCCTCGTCGAAACCGAGGAGGCGGCGCAGGCCGTCATCGAAGAGATCGAAGGCGGGGCCGATTTTGCCGCTGTGGCGCGTGAAAAATCAACCGGTCCCTCCGGCCCCAATGGCGGGTCGTTGGGATGGTTTGGAACAGGCGCCATGGTGCCCTCCTTTGAGGCCGCAGTGATCGCACTTGAGGTCGGGGCAGTGTCCGCGCCGGTGCAGACGCAGTTCGGCTGGCATGTCATCATATTGAACGACACCCGCACACAATCCTTCCCGACCTTCGAAGAGGCACGCGACGAGCTGGCCGACAACTTGCGCGCAGACGTGGTGGCAAACCATATCGCATCGCTTCGTGAGGCGGCCGAGGTTGATCAGATTGACCTCGAAGGGTTCGACCTGTCGCTGATGCAAGACGTCACACTGGTCGAGTAAAATGGCAGGCGCTGCACCCCGCTCTCCTCTGGCACCGGCACGCTTTCCCGACCTGCCCATCGTTGAGGGCGTCCGCTTTTCCGCGGTGTCCGCTGCGATCAAGTACAAGGATCGGCTGGACGTGATGTTGGCCGAATGTGTGCCGGGTACGGCGGTGGCGGGTGTGTTCACCCGCTCGGCCACGCGGGCCGCGCCGGTCCTGGATTGTCAGGCCAAGCTGGGCGGGGATGCAACGGCGGGGGCAGCAATCCTGGTGAACGCCGGGAACGCGAACGCCTTTACCGGGCGCAACGGGACAGAGGCCGTTGATACGGTGGTCAGTGCAGTCACCGCTGCAACCGGTATTCCGGGGACCCGTGTCTTTACCGCATCGACGGGCGTGATCGGAGAACCGCTGCCCAAGGAACGGATCACGCAAAAACTGGATGTGTTGGCCCGGACATTGGACCCAAGTGCCATTGCGGATGCCGCGTCTGCGATCATGACCACCGACACGTTCCCCAAGGGCGCCAGCGCAACCTGCACTGTGGACGGGCAAACCGTAACCATTGCAGGCATCGCCAAAGGTTCGGGCATGATCGCGCCCGATATGGCGACCATGCTGGTCTATATCTTTACCGATGCACAGATTGCACAGGACGCGTTGCAGTCTCTTGTCAGCGATCTCAACGATCAAACCTTCAACTGCATCACCGTGGACAGCGACACGTCGACCTCCGACACGCTTTTATGTGCCGCCACCGGCGCGTCCGGTGTCGATGTGACCGGAGACGCCGGTTTCACCGACGCGCTGCGCGATGTGATGCGCGACCTGGCGCATCAGGTGGTCCGCGACGGTGAGGGTGCGACCAAGTTTGTAGAAATCGCCGTTACCGGCGCTCTCACGGACGCAGATGCAAAAACGCATGGCCTGTCGATTGCCAATTCACCGCTCGTCAAGACGGCGATCGCTGGCGAGGACCCGAATTGGGGCCGGATCGTCATGGCGGTCGGAAAATCCGGCGCTGCCGCTGACCGCGACGCCCTGTCCATTCGCTTTGGCGATGTCCTTGTTGCGGACAAGGGCTGGGTCAGCCCGGATTACCGCGAAGAAGACGGCGCCGCGCACATGAAAGGCGACCACATCCGCATCGGCGTGGATATCGGCATGGGCAACGGCGTGGCGACCGTTTGGACCTGTGACCTGACGCATGGATACATCACCATCAACGCGGACTACCGTTCATGAAAGTTGTGCTGGTATCTGCCGTCGCCCTGATTGACGTGGACGGGCGCGTTTTGCTTGCACAGCGCCCCGAGGGGAAATCCATGGCGGGCCTGTGGGAATTTCCCGGCGGCAAAGTCGAACCCGGCGAAACGCCCGAAGCGGCCTTGATCCGCGAATTGCAGGAAGAGCTGGGCATCGACACATGGGCGTCGTGCCTTGCTCCGCTGACATTCGCCAGCCACAGCTACGATGACTTCCACTTGCTGATGCCACTGTTTGCCTGCCGGAAATGGGAAGGCACGCCGCAGTCAAAAGAGAATCAGTCGCTCAAATGGGTGAAGCCGAATGCACTGCGCGACTACCCCATGCCCGAGGCCGACATCCCTTTGATCCCTATTTTGCGCGATTGGCTCTAGGGAATTCGCGTCAAAGTTTAAGAAAGTTATAGTTTCTGGGCGCCGAACGGTGTTTATTGATGACTTATTAACCAAGTGACGTACATTTATTTCATAACTTTTCTTTGGGGAGGAAAGCGAATGCTGCGAACAATCGCACTGGGGACTTCGATATTGGTACAGGGCATTTATGTCCGCACGCTGCCGGACGGACGGATGACCGTTCGTGTTGACGGTGCAACGTATTCCGGCACGCCGGTTATGCGCGCCGCCTGAAGGGCGACACAGCTTGAAACGAAAAAGGGACGGCGTCATGCCGTCCCTTTTGTTTTTTCAGGATCGCAGGATCAGTCGAGGACGCGTGTGATTTCCTCGCGCTCAAAAATCTCGATCACATCATCCGGACGGATATCGTCGTAATTCTCGAACGCCATCCCGCATTCCTGACCGGACTGCACTTCGGCCACTTCGTCCTTGAAGCGTTTGAGCGTTTTCAGCGTGCCTTCGTGGATCACCACGTTGTCCCGCAGCAAACGCACACCGGCAGAGCGGCGCGCAACGCCTTCTGTAACCAGACACCCGGCAACCTTGCCGACGCCAGAGACCTTGAAGACCTCTTTGATCTGCGCATAGCCGATGAAGTTCTCGCGGATTTCCGCGCTGAGGAGGCCAGAGGCCGCCGCCTTCACATCATCCACAAGGTCGTAGATCACCGAATAGTACCGGATCTCTACACCCTTTTGGTTCGCTGAGTTCCGCGCAGGCGTGTTGGCCCGCACGTTAAAGCCCATGATCGGCGCGCCTGACGCTTCGGCCAGACCGACATCCGTTTCGGTGATCGCGCCAACGCCCGAGTGCAGCACGCGCACGCGCACCTCGTCGTTGCCGATTTTCTCCATCGCCTGAACGATGGCCTCGGCAGAACCTTGCACGTCGGCCTTCACCAGAATCGGCAGCTCGGAGACGTTCTCGTCCGCCTTGGCATTTGCCATCAGCTGTTCGAGGGTCGTCGCAGCACCGGCGGCAGCGCGTTTGTCCTTGGCCGCCTTCTCCCGGTACTCAGCGATTTCACGCGCCTGGGCTTCGGTTTCGGTTACGTTCAGAACGTCACCCGCCTCGGGTGTGCCGTTCAGGCCAAGAACCTCAACCGGCACCGACGGACCAGCCTCTTTGACGCGTTCACCCTTGTCATTGATCAGCGCACGAACCTTACCGTACTGCTCGCCCACAACAAAGATGTCGCCCTGACGCAATGTCCCGGTCTGCACCAGAACGGTAGCCACGGGACCGCGACCCACATCAAGCTGCGCCTCGATCACGGCACCTTGGGCGGCGCGATCGGGGTTGGCCTTGAGTTCCAGGATCTCGGACTGCAACGCAATCGCTTCGAGCAGTTCGTCAAGGCCCTGACCGGTGATGGCCGACACTTCGACATCCTGCACTTCGCCGGACATCTTTTCGACGATGACCTCGTGTTGCAGCAGGTCCGTCCGCACCTTGTCAGGCGTCGCATCCGGTTTGTCGATCTTGTTGATCGCCACGATCATCGGCACTTCGGCCGCCTTGGCGTGGTTGATGGCTTCGATCGTTTGCGGCATCACGGCGTCATCTGCCGCAACCACCAACACCACGATATCCGTCACCTGCGCACCGCGCGACCGCATCGACGTGAACGCCGCGTGGCCGGGGGTATCGAGGAAGGACAGCGTGACGCCGTCATCCGTTTTCACCTGATAGGCACCGATATGCTGTGTGATGCCGCCCGCTTCGCCCGCGACAACCTTCGCATCGCGGATCGCATCGAGCAGCGATGTCTTGCCGTGGTCGACGTGGCCCATGATCGTGATGACCGGCGGACGGGATTGCAGGTCATCTTCGCTGTCGATGACTTCCTTGATCACGTCCTCAACGTCGGCGTCCGAGACGCGCTGCACGTTGTGGCCAAACTCTTCGATGATCAGCTCGGCTGTATCGGCGTCGATGGTCTGGTTCTGCGTCACCATCATGCCGTTGTTCATCAGCGCCTTGACCACGTCACCCACACGCTCGGCCATACGGTTGGCGAGTTCAGAGACGACAATGGCTTCGGGCAGGTTGACGGTGCGCGTGACCTTTTCACGCTCGACCGATCCACCCATCGCTTTTTGGCGCGCGCGCTCTTGCTTGCGCTTCATCGCCGCCATGGAGCGTTGACGCCCACCTTCGCCACCAGACAGCGCCTGGTTCAGCGTCAGCTTGCCCGAGCGGCGTCCACCATCGTCGCGACCACGGTTGTTGGGCCGTTGCTCACGATCACGGTCGGTTTTGCGCGGGGTTGCCGACGGCGTCGCCTGACGCTGCGCTGGCTTCGCCGCCGCCTCTGCGGGTGCCGCTGCTGCCGCTTGGGCCGCTGCCGCCGCTTCGGCTGCCTTGCGCTTCTCTTCTTCTTCCTTGGCCTTCAGCGCCTCTTCGCGCTCACGCTCTTCGCGTTCCTTAGCCTCGGCTTCGGCACGGCGGCGTTCGCGGTCCGCTTCGCGGGCCTTTTCTTCCTCGGCCCGCTTTGCGGCCTCTTCGGCCTCACGGGCTTTGGCAGCCTGAACAGCCTTCAACCGGCGGTCCATCTCCGCATCGGAGATACCAGCCGGACGGCGGCTTGGATCACCGGCAGACGCGCCGCCAGGACCGGAGGCCTTACCGGCTCCGGGCTTGGGCACAACCACCCGCTTGCGCTTCGTCTCGACGACGACATTCTTGGTCCGCCCGTGGCTGAAACTCTGTTTCACGTTGCCCGGACGTGCGCCGCTGCGCAGACCCAATGTCTTTTTCCCGTCAGTATCGCTCATATAGCTCGTCTATCCTTCCAGGTGGCCCCTGCCACCTTTTTTGTCACGCCCGGCGGCATCAGCCACCTTATTTTCACGGACTCCGCGTAAACGGTTGGCTTCCTCTACAACACGTTGCGTGAGTCCACCAGAGGCGAGCGCCCCATGTACCACAGTTTGGCGCCCAAAGGCCAAACCCAACTCGTCCGCCGTCAACCAGCCGATGTAAGTTCCAAAGTGCGGCGTGCTCAATTTGGACTTGCCACGTCCCGAGCCATCCGCCGCCTGCATCAGCACTTGCGCCTCTTCGACCGCAAGCATGTTCTTGACCTTTTCGTACCCGGCCACCGCGCGCCCGCCTTTACGGGACAACGCGATCAGATCAACCACGCGGCGCGCCAATTGGCGCTCCACCTCATCCACGAGGCCGTCCGGCACTGTGACCTGCCGTTTGGCGCCGCGTGAAAACAGCTTTTTCTTCACCGCTGTGTCCAGCGCGTCCCGGTCCGCCGCAACATACATGCCACGACCCGGCAGCTTGCCCGCAATGTCCGGCACAACCTGATCATCCGGGCCAACCACAAAGCGGATCAACCCGAATTTCGGCTGCACCTCACCCGTGGCAAGGCACTTGCGCTCCGGTCCGTCCGACCGATCCTTTGAGGCGCCTCCGCGTCCCATCAGGCCCATCCGAGGCCTGAGATCAGGCCTCGGCCTCCTCGGTCAGCTCTTCGCCTTCTTCCGCCTCGGCCTCAAGCTCTGCCGGATCGACCCAGCCCAGCAGGATGCGCGCGGTCATGATCAGGTGCTGTGCCTCTTCCAGAGACACGTCAAAGGGTTCCAGAACACCGTCATCCTTGTGACGCTCGCCATCCACAGTGGTCCACCCACCAGCCAGTTCCCAGTCCGCGCAAGTCGCAAAATCTTCGAGGGTTTTGACGTCATCCTTGGCCAGCGCTTCCACCATTTGGGGTGTCAGACCGTCAAATTCAATAAGGCTGTCCTCGGCACCGAGGGCACGCGCCGCTTCCAGCGCCGCCTTGGCCTGCGCCTCGAGCACATCGCGGGCGCGGGCCTGCAATTCTTCGGCTGTGCCTTCGTCCACTCCGTCAATGACCAGCAGTTCGTCCTGCTCGACATAGGCGACCTCTTCGAGGTTGGTGAACCCTTCGGACACCAGAAGCTGGGCAAAGAATTCGTCCAGATCCAGCGTATCCATGAACAGCTTGGTGCGCTGTTCAAATTCGGCCTGACGACGCGCCGATTCTTCGGCTTCGGTCATGATGTCGATGTCGAGATTTGTCAGCTGCGACGCCAGACGCACGTTCTGACCGCGGCGACCGATCGCCAGCGAAAGCTGTTCCTCAGGCACGACCACTTCGATCTTGCCCGCTTCCTCGTCCAGAACTACCTTGCTCACCTCGGCGGGTTGCAACGCGTTCACAAGGAAGGTCGGTTGGTCTTCATTCCACGGAATGATGTCGATCTTCTCTCCCTGAAGCTCGTTCACAACGGCCTGCACACGGGACCCCCGCATACCAACGCAAGCGCCCACAGGGTCGATCGACCCGTCATAGGAAATCACGGCAATCTTGGCACGCGAACCGGGGTCACGGGCGACTGCCTTGATCTCGATAATGCCGTCATAGATCTCGGGCACTTCCATTTTGAACAGCTCAGCCATGAACTCGGGCGCGGTCCGGCTCAGGAAGATCTGAGGCCCGCGCTGTTCGCGGCGCACATCCTTGATGTAGCAGCGGATGCGGTCATTCGGGCGATAGGATTCGCGGCCGATCTTTTCGTTGCGGCGCAGGATCGCCTCACCGGCACCCACGTCCACGATGACGTTGCCGTATTCCTCGCGCTTGACCAGCGCGTTGATGATCGTGCCTGCGCGATCCTTGAACTCTTCGTACTGGCGATCCCGTTCGGCTTCGCGGACCTTTTGCAAAATCACCTGCTTGGCAGATTGGGCGGCAATACGGCCCATCTCGACTGGCGGCACCTCTTCGATCAGCTGTTGGCCGACCTCGGGATTTTCCATGTATTGCTTGGCCTGCTCGACGGTGAACTCGGCCTGATAGTTCTCAAGCTCTTCGTCCTCGACCACTGTGCGCACGCGGGTGAATGTCGCGCGACCGGTCTTGCGGTCGATGCTGACCCGGATGTCCATTTCCGCGCCGTAACGCGACTTGGCCGCGCGGGCGAGCGATTCTTCCATCGCCTCGATGACCAGCGCGGGGTCGATCATCTTTTCGCGTGCAACAGCCTCGGCGGTTTGCAACAGCTCCAGCTGGTTTGCAGATGTAATGGCCATCAGTTGTCCTCCTCGTCAGACACATCCGTCTGAATTTCGTCGAAATCTGTTTCGTTCAACACGCCCGCGGCTTTGCGCTGGCGCAGCATTTCCTTGATCAGCTCGTCCGTCAGCACGAGCTTGGCATCGCTCAGCCACTCGAACTTGAGGCCGATTGTGCCCTCGGCCACGTTGATCAGCACTTCGTCATCCTCGACCCCGGCCAGCACACCCTTGAAGCGGCGGCGGCCGTCGATCAGTTCATCCGTTTCCAGCTTGGCCTCATAGCCTTCGAACGCATCGAAATCCTTGAGGCGCGTCAAGGGACGGTCGATGCCGGGGCTGGACACTTCGAGCGTATAGGCATCAAGGATCGGGTCCTCGACATCCAATGTCGCACTAACGGCGGTGGAAATCGCGGCACAATCATCGACCTCAATCCCGCCGTCGGGTTTGTCCGCCATGATCTGCAACGTCGTCTCCTTGCCGCTCATCAACCGGATGCGCACCAGCTCATAGCCGAGATCCTCAATCACGGGTGTGATGATCTCGGCCAGCCTGCGGTCAATGGCTGCTTTGGCGATAAGGTCGTTGGTCATGATGTCCAATGCTTGTGTTCGGGCACAAAAAAACGGGCGCGCGGCCCGTTGGTCTTTCCCGGTGGTGCGCTGAGTTTGGACCCCAGCACGCCGCTGTTGATCGGCATATACGCAAGGTGGTGCGGAACTGCAAGAGGCGTCACCCCATCCACCACCGTTCCGCCATGCGGTAATTGTCCAGTGGCCAGGATTTGCCCACCGTCAGCGGCACCGTCACGGCACGATTGGCGATGTGGGTCGGCGCGCCGGTCGTCGGCAGCAATTGGAAATCTTGCGGATCGGCCAATTCATCCAGCGCGACAACATCCGCAACATCAACCATCCGTTCCGTCAGCGCCTGACCCCGCACATGATCCGCGCCGATTTGCACGAAATCGACCGAATCGAACCATCCCGCTCCGGTCTTCCAGTGATCGGCCACACGGTCCCCGATGAAATGACGGCCATCATCCAGTTTGCGCATCTGGTAAAGACCGGTGCCCGTTGCGCCGCGCACCTCGAACCCCGGCTGCGCCAGACGGAAAGGCAGGTTTGGGTCCGGTGCGTCGAGCAGAACAACCACCTGATACGTACCCTCAATCCGGATGTTCAGCGGCAGGTCAGCCAGCGCGGCCGCGGTAAAGGCTGTGCCATCATGGAACGTCACCCCTTCGCGCAGCGAAAAGGTCCATTGCGTCGCGTCCGCATTGGCGCGCCAGTCCGTTGCCAGTTCTCCGCGCAGTGTTCCGTCGGCAGCGATCTCGGTGAGATTATCAAAGACCGTCGCGGCAACCGCCCGTTCGAACAGCGCAGGCGACAGTGCTGCGCGCAACCGTCCGCCCCGTTGCGGCGCAGCCGAAACACCCGACGCCGCCAAAAGCGCCGCAGCAGCACCGGTCGCAAAGAGGGCACGTCGGTCAAAACGGGTCATTTACCAGCGATCCTGTCCATGGTCCGCACGAGTTCAGCGGAAATGCCCGGCTCTGACAAGGCATGGCCTGCATTGCGCACCATCTTGAGCTGTCCCGCAGGCCAGGCCTTGGACAGGGCATAGGCGCTGTCTGGTGGGCAGATCATATCGTAACGCCCCTGCACGATGGTGCCGGGGATATGCTTGATCCGACCGGCATGGGCGAGGATCTGGCCGTCGAACTCAAGAAAGCCCGCATTGGTGAAATAGTGATTCTCCAACCGGGCAAAGGCGCGCGCGTAATCTCCGGGCGCCTCGCCCCCCTGTCCCGCAGAATGGATCGACGCCAGCGCATTTTCCCACGCCGACCACGCCCGCGCAAACCGTGTCTCAAGCGCCATATCGCCAGAAAACAGCCGACGGTGATACGCACCGATCATATCGCCGCGCTCATCCTCGGGCACCAGCGCGGTAAACCGGTCCCACACTTCGGGCCAGAATTTCCCCGCGCCACCGCCATAGAACCAATCCAGCTCGGCTTGGGTCATCAGGAACACGCCGCGCAGCACCAGTTGCCGCACGTGCGCCGGATGCGCTTCTGCATAGATCAGGGCAAGCGTCGCCCCCCAGCTGCCGCCGAAGACAATCCACGCGTCCACGTCCAATGTGCGCCGGATCAATTCGATGTCATCGACCAGATGCCATGTGGTGTTGTTGACCACGGACGCGTGCGGCCGCGACCGGCCACAGCCGCGCTGATCAAACAGAACGACGCGGTACACTTCGGGGTCGAAGTACCGCCGCATCGCCGGGCTGCACCCACCGCCAGGGCCACCATGCAACACGATGACCGGAATCCCTTCAGGATTGCCGCATTGTTCGACATAGACCCGGTGCCCATCGCCCACATCCAGCATCCGCTGATCATAAGGATCAATCGGCGGATACAGATATTGAACTGCGCGCTTTTGGTTACTGTGCTTGTCCATAGACCTGACTACATAGAGCTCAAAGCGCACATGAGCATACGGAGACGGAAATGCAAACGCATCAAACCACGGTGGACCCCTCCGAAATCGCAAAATTCGAGGCGATGGCGGCGGAATGGTGGGATCCGAACGGAAAATTCAAACCCCTGCACATGCTCAACCCCTGCCGGCTGGACTATATCACCAGCCAGATTGCAGCAGAGTTTGACCGCGATCTGAAAGCGCCGGATGCGTTCAAAGGGCTGCGGATACTCGATATCGGCTGTGGTGGCGGGCTGCTGGCCGAGCCGATGGCCCGGCTGGGTGCGGATGTCGTGGGGGCCGATGCCGCCGAACGGAACATTCCCGTCGCGCAGGTTCATGCCGAACAATCCGGCCTGACAATCGACTATCGCCACACCACTGCCGAGGACATGGCCGCTGCCGGTGAAAAATTCGACGCGGTGTTGAATATGGAAGTTGTGGAGCACGTGGCCGACCCGCTCAGCTATCTGACCGCATGTCGGCAATTGCTGAAGCCCGGCGGGTTGCACATCTGTTCCACGATCAACCGGAACCCGAAATCCTATATGATGGCGATCATCGGGGCGGAGCATGTCATGCGCTGGCTGCCCAAAGGCACGCACGAATGGTCCAAGTTCATCACGCCGGACGAACTGTTTGATCTGATGCGCGACGCGGGCCTTGATCCGGTCGACCGCAAGGGGTTCGTGTTCAACCCGATCACCTGGAGCTGGTCTTTGTCCGACCGCGACCTGAGCGTGAACTATGTCACGGCCAGCCTCAATCCGGCTTAGACTTGTTGCTCAACTCCACCCGCATCTGCCGCAGGATCGGGACCGTGGCGCGCACCGCGCCTTCGCCCAGTTTGTCGATCACATCGCTGACCATCGGGGCAATTGCGCTCAGCGCCTGATCACGGGCGCGCCGTCCCGCGGGGCTGAGCGCGACCATCTTGCGGCGTGCGTCGTCCCAGTCGGGGCGGATATGCACGTACCCCGCCCATTCCAGCCGGTTCAGTGTGTTGGTCATGGCACCGCGCGTGACATTGAATGTCTCGGCCAACTGCGCCGGGCTGCGCTCACCACCGTGCCAGGCCAGATGGTTCAGCACCGAAAAATGCGAGATTTCCATGCCTTTCGGCAACACACGATGCAGCCGGTTGCGGATCATCTGATCCGCTGCCAGCACCTCACTGAACAGCGAGATGGCAAGACTGTTCTTGTCTTCACTCATTGACGCCTAGGGGCCGTCAAAACTCCGAGCATTGTCCCGCGAAGGGATACGGCGTCGGGCTTCGGCCACTTTTTCCATGTCCAAATCAAAGACATAAACGCCGGGTGCCTCTCCTGCGTCAAGTGACACATCGCCCCATGGGTCGACCACAAGTGAGTGGCCATAGGTCTGACGTGTTTTCCCAGACTGACTTGCATGTGTGCCCGTTTGCGCTGGCGCGATCACCCACGCCCCGGCTTCGATTGCCCGCGCGCGCAACAGGCTGTGCCAATGCGCAGCGCCCGTCACAGGCGAAAAGGCAGCCGGGTATGTCAGGACTTTTGCGCCCGCGCTTACAAGCGCATCGGACAGCAGGGGGAACCGCATGTCATAGCAGATCGCCATGCCGATCGGCGCGATGGCACTTTGCGCCAGAACCGCCCGAGACCCGGGACGGTACCCGGCCGATTCCCGGAACGTTTCGCGGCTGTCGATCTCCACGTCGAACATGTGAATTTTGTCATATCGCGCGATGATGCCGCCATCCGGACCAATCAAGAACGACCGGTTGGCAAAGCGGCCATCCGCATCCTCGGTCTTGAGCGCCAGTGAACCGATCAAAATGTGTATGTCATGATCCGACGCGAACCTGCGCAAGGCCGCAAGCGTTTCGTCATCATGCTCGTGGCGCAGCACATTCTGCTGATGCGCCCGGTTGAGGCTGACGCAGTTCGTGACTTCTGGCGTCAAAACGAACTGCGCGCCGTTTTCCACCGCCTGCCGCGCCAGATCGAGCGTCACCGACAGGTTCGCCGTCGGATCATCACTCGCGTTCAGCTGCAGAATGGCGGATTTCATTTATGCCGCCAAAAGCGGATCAAGCTTTCCGGCCTGCTCAAGCGCATAAAGATCGTCACAGCCGCCGACATGCGTGTCGCCGATAAAGATCTGCGGCACCGTGCGGCCCCCATTGGCCCGTTTGATCATCTCGGCCTTGCGACCCGGTTGGGCCAGCACATTAACCTCGGAAAACGTGACGCCCTTTTCATTGAGCAAGCGTTTCGCCGCATGGCAAAAACCACACAAAGGCGAGGTGTAGATTTCAACAGGTTTCACGATCCGGCTCCTTTCACCGTTCGTTTCAGTTGAAGGCCATGTATGGTGCCTTGCCCGCGCGTGCCAGTACTGAAATGCACACCTCACTTGCACCTGCTGCACGACACAATTGCGTGCACACCCCCAATGTGGCCCCCGTGGTCAGCACGTCATCCACCAACAACACAGGCCGTCCAACGATTCGGTGACGCCTGCGCGGGTTCACCTTGATGGCGTCCGCGACAATGGATTGTCGGTGCTCCAGGGTCTTTCCGTCCAGCTTAGGGGTGTATTGCGTTCGGATCAGAAGATCCGGACACCAGTCGCACCCGGACACATCCGACAGCGCACGCGCCAGAAGCGCGGATTGATTGTATCGGCGTTTGGCCAGACGCAGCCAATGCAAGGGCACCGGGGCAATCAGCGGCCGGTCTTCCATCATGCCTCTGCTCACGTGATGCATCCAGCGTGCCGCAGGTTTCGCAATCTCCTGTCGGTCACCGTATTTGAGGGCAAGCACCAGCTTGCGACCGACATCGCCATATCTCAACGCCGCGCGACCATGCGCCCAAGGGTGAGGCCGCCGCATGCAATCATCGCAGTGCGCGGCCTCGTTCCTATCCTGACCGGGCAAGGGCACGCTGCACATATCGCAGCATGTTCCGCCCACAAAGGGCGTCTGTGACCAACATGTGCCGCACAGGCCAAATTCACTGTCGACGGTATCGCCGCAACTGAGGCAGCGGGGCGGATAAATCGCAGCCAGTGCGGTTTGTAAAAGCTGCATGCGCCACCTATTCTTGGGCCATGACCCAACCCAATCTGCTGACCGATCCTGATGCCCTGCGCCGCAATCGCGACCGTGCGACGACCGATGGCCTGTTCCTGCAAGACACCGCGCGGGACGAGCTGCAGGATCGCGTTGATTTGGTTAACAAACCGTTTCTCGCTCCGGCCGTTGTCACGGCTTTTCCGCAAATCTGGCCGACATCGTACCCGGTCGTGGCCGATACGGACGTTCTGCAACTTGAACCTGGCGCGCACGATTTGGTGATCCACAGCCTCGGATTGCACTGGGCCAACGACCCGGTTGGGCAGCTGATCCAGTGTCGGCGCGCATTGAAGCCCGACGGGCTGTTGTTGGCGGCGAGCCTTGGCGGACAGACCTTGCATGAACTGCGCAGCAGTCTGGCCGAAGCCGAAATCGCGCTGAACGGTGGCCTGTCGCCGCGCGTGGCACCGATGGCGGACCTGCGCGACCTCGGCGCCCTCTTGCAGCGGGCAGGATTGGCCTTGCCCGTCGCTGATTCAGTGCCTTTGCGGGTCAAATACAGGGATATGTGGCACCTCATGCGGGATCTGCGCGCCATGGGGGAAACCAATGCATTGGCGACCCGCTTGCGCAGACCGACGGCGCGCGCCTTGTTTGAACGGGCCGCCGATATCTATGCCGCGACCTTTGCGGATGGGGACGGTATCATTGCCACCTTTGAGTTGGTGATCCTGACGGGCTGGGCACCGGATGCCAGCCAGCCACAACCCCTGCGACCTGGGTCGGCAACCGCACGGCTGGCCGATGCCCTCGGGGCGGACGAAACGCCGCTGCCAGATTGACCTTGAGACAAATCCCTTTATCTGAGGCGTACCGAAGATTTCATGGATCCGCCCCAGATGCTCGACACCAGTAAAAACGCCACGAAACCCGTGCACGCAGACGCCGATCACCCGGCGATTCCGCCCGCACGTGTCGGCATCCTGCTGGCGAATCTGGGGACACCGGACAACTACGATTACTGGTCCATGCGCCGGTATCTGGGCGAGTTTCTGTCGGACAAGCGCGTCATCGATTACTCGCCCTGGATCTGGCAGCCATTGCTGCAACTGATCATCCTGACAAAACGTCCGTTTTCGTCAGGTGCCGCGTACAAGAGCATCTGGAACCACGACGCGGGCGAAAGCCCTCTGATGACGATTACCAAGGATCAGACGGCCAAGATCAAGGCGGCCATGCACGACCGGTACGGCGATCAGGTGATGGTTGATTTCTGCATGCGCTATGGCAACCCGTCGACCAAATCCAAGGTCCGGGAAATGACCGAAGCCGGGTGCCAGAAGATCCTGTTTTTCCCGCTGTACCCGCATTACGCAGGCGCGACATCCGCCACGGCAAACGACCAGTTTTTCCGCGCTCTGATGGAGGAAAAGTGGCAGCCGACCACCCGTACGGTGGAGCCATACTACGAACATCCGAAATACATTGAGGCGTTGGCGCAATCCATCGAACGCGCCTATGCCAAGATGGACACGCGCCCGGATATCCTTGTGTGCAGCTATCACGGTGTGCCGATCCGGTACCTGATGGAAGGCGACCCGTACCACTGCCAGTGTCAAAAGACGACGCGCCTTTTGAAGGAACGGCTGGGCTGGGCGGACACGGACATCATCACGACATTCCAGTCGAAATTCGGGCCGGAAGAGTGGTTACAGCCCTATACGGTCGAAGAGGTCGCGCGCCTTGCCGAAGCTGGCAAAAAGAACATTGCGGTGTGCGCGCCTGCCTTCTCCGCCGACTGCATCGAAACGCTCGAAGAGATCAACGAAGAGATCCATGAAAGCTTTGAAGAAGCGGGCGGTGAGACGTTCACCTACATCCCGTGTCTGAATGATGACGATGCGCATATCGATGCGCTGAGCACTGTGATTGAGGAAAACCTCAAAGGCTGGCTGGACTAAGCCGACTCCAGGTGCAGACACAAAAAAGGCGGCGCAAACCTGCGCCGCCTTTTCTATTTTCAAGTGTCCGGACCTTAGTCCGCGACGACTGCGGCCACGGCCAGCAGGATCAGCAGGGGCAGAACGATGCCGCCCGACGAGCTGTTTGCTTCTTCAACGATCACAGGTGCTTCGATGACCGGATCGGCAGGTGCGCCGGCGAATGCGGTCGAAGCAGCAGCAGTCAGAGCAGCAGCGAGAACGAGTTTTTTCATGTTATAACCTCCAGTTTTGCACGTCAGTAACTGCACTGACGCACACCCAAGACTTACCTCGTGATTTTCTGTAAACAGCAATCGCGCCCGAATGGAAACCATGTTTGCGGCGCTGCACAGCCAAACCACGGAAATGTCGTCAAATTAGCAACACTTGCGTGCCGACATTGGCCATTTCGTAGAGCTCTTCGATGTGCTCATTGTACAGGCCGATGCAACCATTGGACGATTTCCGCCCGATCTTGCGGGTGTCGTGGGTGCCGTGGATTCGGTAGTAGGTCCAGCTCAGGTGCAGCGACCGCGTACCAAGCGGATTTTCGGGTCCGGGGCCGATATAGTCAGGCCATTCGGGGTTCCGCTTTTTCATGGACGGCGTCGGGCGCCAGTCCGGCTCGGGGTCTTTCAGAGTGATCTGTGTGCGACCGCGCCGCGTCAGATCATCCGTCAACGGAACGCTGGACGGGTACAGTTTGTAGATGGTCTGGTCTTCGTTCCAGTAGTGCACCGCGCGACTGTCGATATCGACGAGGATCGCGCCTTTGCGCAGGTTCTGGAAATAGGGGCGCCAGTCGAGCGTACGGAAGCTCGAGATGTTGCGTCGTACGGACAACGCGGGATCGCGCTCTGCCTGACCTGCGGGCACGTCTTGTGCGACGGCCGGTGCGCTGATCAGCGCGGCACTGCCCGCCAAAAACGCACGGCGGCTTGGGGTAACAAACGATGATTTGGACATTTCATGCCTTCCAAAATGGGGTATTCCTGCCATTGCGCGTAAAATATGGCGCGAATGCCGCACTCGCAAATCAAACACTTGTCATCACGCAACATCACGCCGATGTGCGTTTGAAATGCAACGAGCAGCCCTGTAGCAACACATTAAACAAACTGAGTGGTAAGCACAGATGATGCGTCGCGTATTTATGTTTCTGACCCTGGCTGTGTCCGTCGCGGCCTGTACTCCGACGGGTCCGTCGGCTCCAACCGTCGGCGCGGATGGTCGCCCGTTGCCCAAACTGTACCGCATCCGCAACAATGACACCGCCAAGCTGCAGTTCCGCATGCTTGATTCCGTCAACGCCCTGCGCAGCGCACGTGGCGCCGCACCGGTGTCCTTGAACCCACAACTGAACGCAGCCGCAGCAACGCATTCGCGTGACATGTCCCTGCAAAACCGCCCTTGGCATTTCGGGTCGGACGGGTCATCGCCGATCGACCGTTTGGCGCGCGTTGGATATGCGGGCAGCCTCGTGGGTGAAAACATCTCGGAAACCTACGAAACCGAGTTGGAGACTCTGGCCGCATGGATGGAGCAAACCGACACCCGCCGCACCATCCTGTCGCCGCAAGCCAAGGATATGGGTTTTGCCTGGTTTCAGGAATCCAACGGCAAGATCTGGTGGACCATGGTCATGGGCAATCCCGACAACAGCCCCCTGATCCCAGAGGCCAACCCCTCTGCATCACGACTGGTGCCCGAAGCCGTGGACAACCCCGAAGACATCGCCACCGATGAGGAAGAGCTGGTCATCGTGACCACGACGCCGAATACGTAAGCGTCAGGGATTGATCAGGATCGGCGTTCCGTTGCGCACCATCGCATAGACGTCTTCCATCTCGCGATTTGTCACGGCGATACAGCCCCAGGTCCAATCCTCGCGCTTGCGCTTGAATGGGTTCGATTCGCCGTGAATAAAGATGTCGCCACCTGGCGGCTTGCCAAGCGCTGCCGCCTCGGCCCGGTCGCGTGCATTGGGATAAGAGATACCAAGTGACAGGTGAAAGCGGCTGTTCGGATTGCGCCGGTCGATGGTGTAGTATCCTTCGGGGGTGCGCCCATCCCCTTCAAAGAACTTGTCCCCAATCGGCTCGAACCCGAGATCGATGACATAGTCCTTGAGGACCTTGTTGTTGTGAAACAGGAACATCTCACGCGCCTGCTTGTTCACCACGACATAGGTGACTTCGGGCCCGTTATATGTCCTGAACTTGGTCTGCGGCGCGCAGGCGCCCAAACCGGCTGCTGCGACGCCACCCATCAACAGATGTCTGCGCTTCATCGAAATCCTGTCCCACAATGTCATTTTTGTTGTTGGCAAAGCGCATAGCACTTTCACCCACATTCGGCATAGGATGTTTCGCGCATTCCGTGTTCACCACCTTGTGAACTGTGACCTAACCGTCGCGCGCCTCCAACCTCGCTTCGATCGCCTCCAGCCGCTTGAGCACCTCGTCACGGTAGCTGTCGGTGGCGGCATTCGATTCCTCGGCATGGGCGTCCTGCATCGAATTCACGATCAGGCCAACAAGCAGGTTCACCACCGCAAAGGTCGTGACCATGATGAACGGCACAAAGAACATCCACGCAAATGGGTAAACCTCCATCACCGGACGCACGATGCCCATGGACCACGATTCCAGCGTCATGATCTGGAACAGCGAATAAGCGCTGAGCCCGAGGCTGCCGAACCATTCGGGAAAGCTGGACCCAAAGAGCTTCGTGGCCATCACCGCAGCGATATAAAAAATCAGCGCCATCAGCATGAACACCGACCCCATTCCGGGCAGCGCGGTCACGAACCCTTCGACCACCCGGCGCAAACGGGGCGCGACGGAGATGACCCGCAACACGCGCAAAATCCGCAATGCCCGCAGGACCGACAGACCACCAGCGCTTGGCAGCAGTGCAATCCCGACAATCGCAAAATCAAAGAGGTTCCAACCATTTCGGAAAAACCGTCCGCGATACGCAATCAGCTTGGCCACGATTTCAATCACAAAGATAGACAGGCAGATCTTGTCGATCATGATGATCAACCCACCGGCCGCCGCCATCGCGGTTTGCGACGTCTCGAGGCCGAGAGTGATGGCATTCACGATAATGACGCCGATGATGAAATTTGTGACCTGCGGGCGTTCAAGCCACGTGGCCAGCTTCTCGCGGATGGGCATGGGGTGTCTCCTTCAGCGCGACATATGGGAAAGACGGAACGCCCCCACAAGCTCCACATGGGTGGACCAGCGGAACTGATCCACCGGTTGCACAAAATCCAAGCTATATCCCGCAGTCACGAGCGTTGCCGCATCGCGGGCAAACGTGGCCGGGTTGCACGAAACATGCGCGATCACCGGCGGCCTGGCCTGCGCCAGTTCGGCAATCTGCGCCGCAGCACCGGCGCGCGGCGGGTCGATCACCACCGCGTCGGTTTTGGTCAGCTCGTCCGGCATCAACGGACGACGGAACAGATCGCGCGTCTCGGACGTGATGCGCTTGAGATTGGGTGCCTCGCGCCAGCCTCGGTCCAGCGCGGCAATCATCGCCGCGTCCCCTTCGACTGCATGCACTTCGGCCTTTGCGGCCAACGGCAATGCAAATGTCCCGCACCCGGCAAAGAGGTCCGTAACACGCGCGGCATCGCCCACGATGCTCTTTACAACGTCGGTCAGAACGTCCTGCCCGTGACGTGTCGCCTGCAGAAACGCACCGGGTGGCGGCACCACCTGTGCGGTGCCCATCTGTTGCACCGGGGGGTGCACCATCGCGACCACCTCGTCGTCCCAGGTCAGGCGCGCCAACCCATGTTGCTGTGCCACCTCGGCCAGGGTTACGCGCAAAGGGCCATCAAGCGGTTTGCCACCGGTCACAAACACATCAAGGCCCGCCGCACTGTCCGTCACCGTCACAGAAAGCGCGCCTTTGCGGCTCGCACCCAGAACCGCTAAAGCCTCGGCTGCGGGCAGACCACCTTTCAAAGACGGATGAACAAGAGTGCAGTTGGGCACGGGGATGATCGCATCGGACCGCCGGGCATGAAATCCGACCATCGCACCCTTTTTGGTTCTGCGCGCGGAAAACGTCGCACGGATGCGGGAGCGGTCGGGCGATGTCAGCGTATCGCGTACATCGGTTGTCACACCCTGCGCCCGCAAAGCATCGACAACGAGACCCCGTTTCCAGCCCGCGACCAGATCATCACTGGCGTGTTGCAGCTGGCACCCGCCGCAACTGCGGAAATGCGAACAGGATGGCGACACCCGATCCGGCGTCGGCGTGACAATGCGCACATCGTCCAGCATGTCGCCGTTGCGTGTGCCGCTGACCACCTCACCGGGCAAGGCGAGGGGGACAAATACGGGACCTGACGCGATGCCGTCACCACGCTGGCCCAGCCGTTCAATTGTGTATTCTGTCATGGCGCTGTCTTATTCCGCAGCGGCGGTGCTGATAAAGCCCCCGGATTGCCGCTGCCAATACCGGGCATACAGCCCACCCTTGGACAGCAGAACGTCGTGCGGGCCCTGCTCGACAATACGGCCTTCGTCCATGACGACGATCCGGTCCATTTCCGTCAACGTCGACAGACGGTGCGCGATGGCCAGAACGGTCTTGCCCTCCATCACCCGGCTCAACGCGTCCTGAATTGACGCCTCAACCTCTGAATCAAGTGCGCTGGTTGCCTCGTCCAGAACGAGGATCGGCGCGTCCTTCAGAATGGCGCGCGCCAATGCGATACGCTGCCGCTGGCCACCGGACAGTTTTACCCCACGCTCGCCAAGATGCGCATCATACCCGGCACGCCCCTTGTGATCTTCAAGCTGCAGGATGAAGTCATGCGCTTCGGCCTTTTGCGCTGCGGCGATCATATCGTCTTCGGACGCATCGGGCCGACCGTACAGGATGTTGTCCCGCGCCGATCTGTTGAACATCGCCGTCTCCTGCGTGACCATGCCAATGGCGTGGCGCAGGCTGTCTTGGGTGACGGTGCGCGTGTCTTGCCCATCAATCCGGATGGTGCCGCCTTCGCTGTCGTAGAGGCGCAGTAACAATGCCACGAGCGTGGATTTCCCGGCACCCGACGCACCGACAATCCCGACCTTTTCGCCCGCCGCAATATCCAGCGACAGCGCATCGATCCCGCCGCTATCCCGGCCATACCGGAACTGCACCGCGTCAAAGGTGATACCACCCCGCGGTACAGCAAGCGGTTGCGCCTCCGGCCCATCATCGACCCGGTTGCGCGGTGTGAGGGTGCGGATGCCGTCCTCAATCTCGCCAATATTCGAATAGATCGCCATGAGCGTGAAACTGACCCAGCCGGTCATCTGGCTAATCCGTACGGCCACAGCACCCGCCGCAACGATATCGCCCGGTGTCGCCTGACCCGCCTGCCACATCACGATGGTCCCGCCCAGCAGCAGAACAGGCAAGAGCCCCGCGAGGCTCATCAATGCGAACCGAAACCCGGCCGACAGGTATCCAAAGCGGACAGCGGTTTCGCGAAATTTCTGCATCGCGCCAAGGGCGGCCTGATCCTCGTGATCGTCGTGGGCAAAGAGCTTGACCGTCTTGATGTTGGTGATCGTATCCACAACCTGACCGGACACCATCGCGCGCGCACCAGCCCGCGCAGCAGACCGTTTGCGCACGCGCGGCAGATACCAGCGGATCAGCGCGAAATAGAGACACAGCCAAACGCCGAACCCAATCGCGACACGCCAATCGATGGCAAACAGCAAGATGATCGACCCCGCCAGCGACGCGAGCGCAAAGGCCACGACGTTGATGAATTCCGACACCACGTCCGTGACCGCCCGCGCCGCCTGCATCTGTTTCTGCGCAATCCGTCCCGCAAAATCGTCATCAAAGAAACCGACCGATTGCCCCAGCGTCCAGCGATGCAGGCGCGACAGGACAAGCGGATTCACGTTGGGCTGCACAATGATCGAATTCGTGGCGGAACTCAGACCAAAAAGGACGGGTCGCGCGATCAGGAAAAAGGCGAGTGCGCCGGCAATGAGACCGACATTGGACACGGCAAAGAAACCGTCTGGTCCCAGCTGCACCGTGGCATCGATCACGCGCCCGAGGATCAGCGCCGTGCCCGCCTCAAGGACACCGGCCAGAGCAGAGCAAATGGCCGCCAACCACAGCGCAGGCCACGCACCCGACAGACACCAGCGCAGGAAGGGCCACAGCGTTTCCGGCGGCGGCCCCTCGGCACGGTCAAAGGAACGGATCCAGTTTTCGATCTTCACTCGGCAGCCTCGGTCGCAATGAACCCGCCGGATTGGCGCGCCCAGAACTCCGAATATAGGCCTCCTTCGGCCAAAAGCGCGTCGTGGCTCCCATCCTCGACGATTTTTCCGCCATCAAGCACAAGTATGCGGTCCATTTGCGCGATCGTGGACAGGCGGTGTGCAATCGCGATCACCGTCTTGCCTTCCATCATCTGATAAAGCGTGTCCTGAATGGCGGCTTCGACCTCGCTATCAAGTGCTGATGTAGCCTCATCCAAAAGCAGGATGGGCGCATTCTTGAGGATCACCCGCGCGAGTGTGATCCGCTGGCGCTGCCCGCCGGACAGCTTCACACCACGCTCGCCGACTTGCGCGTCATACCCACAGCGCCCTTCCGGATCCTCGAGATCCAGAATGAAGTCATGCGCTTGTGCCTGGCGCGCCGCGGCGATCATCTCTTCCTCTGTGGCATCGGGCCGTCCGTACAGGATGTTGTCACGCACCGACCGATGCAGCAGCGAACTGTCCTGCTGCACCATCCCGATGTTCAGCCGCAGTGAATCCTGGGTCACGTCATTGATGTCCTGCCCGTCGATGAGAATACGGCCGCTTTCACTGTCGTAAAAGCGCAGGAGCAGCTTGACCAACGTGGTCTTGCCCGCGCCGGACCGACCAACAAGACCGACCTTTTCCCCCGCTTTCAACGTTGTCGACACCGCCTCAAGACCGCCACTGTCGCGCCCGTAATGGTGCGTGACCTTCTCAAGCACGATCTCACCACGGTCGATTCTCAGCGGTTTGGCATCGGGCTTGTCGACCAGCGTCACGGGCTGCGCGATTGTCTCCATCCCTTCGGCAATCACCCCGAGATTCTGGACCAACGATGTCATGGCCCACATGATCCAATAGGTCATGTTGTTGAGCCGCAGCGCGATGGTCAGCGCCGCCGCCACCATCCCTTCGGTGGTGAACCCGCCGATCCAGAGCCAGATCGCAAGCCCGCCCATCGACACGATCATCGCCGCGTTGAGCACGGTCAGCATCAGGTCCATCTTGGTCACGATCCGCATCTCGGTCATGAACGTCTGACGCGCGTGTTCGATGGAGTCGCGGGCATAATCGATCTCACGATCATGATGCGCGAACATCTTGACCGAATGAATGTTGGTATAGCTGTCCACCACCCGACCCGTGATCGCACTGCGCGCATCCGAACTGGCCTTGGCCGCAGGACCGGCGCGCTTGATCACCCAACGCATCAGCGCCAGATAGCCCGTGATCCAGAACAGCAGCGGCAATGCCAACCAGATGTCAAAGGTCATCAGCAAGATCACCGCACCAACAAGAGAGGTGACAAAGAATGACCCGGCATCCAGCACCTGAAACATCGCCTCACCGGCGGCGGGCGGCGTCTGCATGATCCGGTTGGCAATGCGCCCGGCAAAGTCATTCTCGAACCATCCCACCGACTGGCGCAGCACATGCCGATGTGACCGCCAGCGGATCAACGTACCCAGGTTCGGCATCAACGTGTTATGGAGCAGCGCGACATCCACAAAGGCCACCGCTGTGCGCAACACAAGCACCCAAAGGGCGACCAGCAGAAACTCGAGCCCATATTGCGGAATGATCTGATCCGGCGTGCCCTGCGCCAGTAGGTCGACGATGCGCGCCACGTACCAGATCAACAGAATCTCGCTGAACGCGACAATTGTGCTGATGACAAACGTGACCGCGATGACAGCACGAAACGGTCTGAGATATTCGCGCAAGAAGGGCCACAACCGATTGGGCGGCACATCTTGTTCCGAATACGGAGCATACGGATCGACAAGCGATTCAAAGAACTTGAACATGGGAGAAACCTGTAGGCGGGTATTTTAACATGGCAATGACGCGCGCCGTCAGGCGCGTGCGTCACAACGGACGGCGTGCGACAATATCAGGTGTCGTTCCAGATCCCGCGAACCATGAGTCCCTCCTTTGGGTTGTCGGTGTCATACAACAGGACGCCCCGCTTGTCACCTGCCCAAAAGCTGATCCTTGCCAAGCGTCAGGTCCGAGGCAAGCCAGTCCTGCTTTAGCGCCTTGAGCCGCTTGCCCAATGCAGCACCCTCAAGCTCTGGCAAATCCGACGCCGCGACAGGGAACCGCTCTGACGTTCCGGACGCGATATCGGCCTGCCACCCCTCCGGCAATGGCGTCTCGAACAGGGCCGCGCGCAGGATCGCCGCACCTTGTGCGGCCTCTAGCCCCGCCAGGTGGCCAAGCGCCCGAAAACCACGGCTCGTCCCTGCCAACGTGCGGGTGGCCTCTAACTGTTTGCCTTGCTTGCGCGATAGACGCAGCCGGTCGGCCACATTCTCCCCTCCCACGGCAGCAAGTCGCGTGATCGGATCCACCGCGCCGTCTTCCATATGCACGACAGGCCCCAGCATGCGCGCCTCCGCCCCCGGCAGCAAAACGCCGAGCACGCCGACCTGCGCCATCACCGATACCGCGGGCGTCGGGTCCGGTGCACTGAGCAGTTTGAGCATCTCTGCCCCCACACGCTCTGCCGAAAGGCTCTGCAATCCATCGAGTGTGTCCGCAATTGCCGCCAATGCGTCCGCATCCCAGCCCTGCGCCGGATCGGCATACCACGCGCTGAACCGGAAAAACCGGAGCGTGCGCAGATAGTCTTCGCGGATACGCTGGACCGGATCATCGATGAACAGAACCCGCCGCGCCTGCGCGTCCCGCAGGCCACCTACCGGATCCTGCACCACGCCGCGACGATCAGCATATAGCGCGTTCATGGTGAAGTCCCGCCGCCGCGCGTCATCCTCCACCCGGCTGGAAAAGGCGACGACGGCGCGGCGTCCGTCGGTCTCTACATCACGGCGAAAGGTTGTGATTTCGAACGGGGTGCCATCGACAATCAGGGTGACCGTGCCGTGGTCAATGCCTGTTGGAACGGCCCGCACGCCCGCCGCTTCTGCAATGCGCATAACGTCTGTTGGTTGCGCATCCGTGGCAATGTCCACGTCGGACGCAGCCACGCCCATAATCGCATTGCGCACACACCCGCCCACAAACAATGCCTGATGTCCCGCATCCTCGAGCAGACCGCAGACAAACTGCCCCTTTGGATCGGCGAGAAAGCCGATATCCGGGTCTAGCTGGAAGGAAGGCTGTCGGTCCATGCCCGCAGTATACGCGCGGTCGCGCCCCAGATGTAATAGGGCCCGAATGGCACCGCATAGTAGGACCGCCGCACGCCCCGCCAGCGCCGCGATTCCACAACGAAATTTTCCGCCGCAAGGACATGCGACAGAGGGACAAGGAACACTTCGTCCACCTCACCTGCCTCGGGCCGGATGTCGAATGGGGCTGTCACATGAGCAATCACTGGCGTGACCGTAAAACCCGTCACCGTTTCATGCGGTGGAAAGGTGCCGAGAATGTCCACCTGATCCGACGGTAACCCGATCTCCTCCCGCGCCTCGCGCAGCGCCGCCGCCTCCAGGGTGGGATCACCAGCATCCTGCTTGCCGCCGGGAAAGGCAATCTGACCGGGATGGTGTTTCAACGCGGATGACCGCTTGGTCAGGATCAGGGAAAGCCCCCGCTCGGTCTCGATGATCGGCGCGAGAACTGCCGCAGGGCGCAGCTTGCGCCTCTCCGGCAGAACCACATCGGGGTTCAGGTCATAATCAGACGATGCCAGACCCGGCTGCAACAAGGCGCGCCGGGTCCGGTCGATGAGATCAGGCATTGCCTTCAGCCTCGAACCCGACGGTGACGGGATCAAGATCGTAATGCGCGCCACAGAACTGACAATCTGCCGTGACGCGACCATCATCGGTGGTCATCTTTTCGATGTCCCGCGCCGAATAGATCGACAGGCTCTGCCGCACTCGATCTTCGGAACAGGTGCAGCCGAACCGGACCGGCTGCGTATCATAGACACGCGGCTCTTCCTCGTGGAACAGACGCAGCAACAAATCAGCAGGCTGCAATTGCGGCCCCATCAACTCCATCGCCTCAGCTGTATCCAAAAGGATGTTTGCGCGATTCCAGTTCTCTTCATCATCACCCTGGACGAGGTCCGCGGCCTGCAGGACGTCGCCCGACCCTTCGCCTTGCGCCACGAAAGGTGACGCCTTGGGCAAATGTTGCAACATGATGCCACCGCCGCGCCAATGTTCCGCAATACCGGGTTCAGTCGATTGCCCAAAGCTCAGCTTGAACCGGGTCGGCAACTGCTCCGATTGCGCGAAATACGCCTCTGCACAGGCGGCCAGGGACCCACCGGCCAGCGGCGTGATCCCCTGATACGGGGTCATACCCTGCCCCTGATCGATCATGATGGCAAAATACCCGTCACCCACCTGCTCGAACGGAGCCGCATCCGTGAGGCGGTCTGCGTCAAAGCTGGCGTAGGCCCGAATGCGCGCCTCGCCGCCCTCTTCTTCGGGGCCGTAGTAATCGGTTGCAATCATGCGCACCGGCCCTTTGGATTGTACCTGCAACTGCAGCTTCCACCGCAGTTTGACCGTTTGACCGATCAAAGCCGTCAGCAATGCCATTTCAGCAACCAACGCCTCGACCTGAGGCGGATAGTCGTGCTGTTTGAGGATACCGCTCAATACACCATCAAGCCGCGCGAGGCGGCCGCGAATGTCGGATGCATCAAGCTGAAAGGGCAGGACGGTGTCGTCCGTGCCAAGGTGCGAGCCAGTGGTCATTGGGGTTTCCTTACACGCCTGAGGTTGGCATATCGCGTCTATATAAGGGCCACGGCGGAAACTGAAAGGGCAGAGAGATGATCCTAAGGATCGGGGCCGCACCGCAAAAAGGACGGCGCTATACGCTCCGCCCCGGCGCATATGCCATCCTTCCTCTGTCTGGGGCTGTTCTTTTGACCCGGCAGATGGGCCATGAGCCGGACATTCAGCTGCCGGGAGGTGGCATTGATCCCGGGGAACACCCATTTCACGCACTGCACCGGGAGGTGATGGAAGAGATCGGCTGGCGGATCGCCGCGCCACGGCGTCTGGGCGCGTTTCGACGGTTTGTTTTCATGCCGGAATATGACCTCTGGGCCGAAAAGCTCTGCACCGTCTACGTGGCGCGTCCCGTCCGCCCGATTGCAAAACCCACTGAGCCGGATCATGAAACGCTCTGGCTTCCCTTTGCCGAGGCCATAGCGAAATTGGGCAACGACGGGGATCGGATGTTCTTGCGCAGTTATGTTGCGTCTGGTGCGCCCTGAAATTCAAAGAGGATGCCGGATACATCGTCCGGGAACGCACGATCGCCAGCAAACTCACCCAGTTTCCACAAAAGCGCCTCGAACAGAGCGGGTCCGCGCGCGTCGCTCAGCGTTTTCAGCATGTCTTCGAGGCCGTCTTCCTCCAGCATCACGCCCTCTTCTGACGGGCATTCGATAACCCCATCCGACAGCAGCAGGATCCGATCACCGGGCGCCAGTGTCGCCTCAAACTCGGTGAACGAGATGCCGGACATGAGACCAACGGGAAAACCGCCGGGCCCCGTCTGTTCAATGGTGCCGCCAGCGCGTTGAATGACCGGATGCGGGTGGCCTGCCTGTGACATGCGGACGGCACCGGTGCGCAGGTTCACATCCGCAAGTAACAGTGTGAAGTAATGCTCCGTCTCCATCTCATCCAGAACGAGGTCATTGAGGGTTTCGATCACATCGGCAGGCGGAAGGAACACATACGTGCCGTCCTCGTCCTTGCCCAACGCGACGTTCTGATCCGGAGCGGACGCAGACAGGTAACCGGCGAGCCGCGCCGTCATCAACGCAGAACTGATCCCGTGTCCTGAAACGTCGATGGAGTAGAGCCCAAGGTGATCGGGGCCCGCCGGGAAAAATCCGACAAGGTCTCCGCCGACATGGCCACTTGACCGCAGCATGAGAGACACGTCGCCCGTCTCAAAGGATTTGTGCCGCACGGGGATCAGGGATTGCTGAAGCTTCTTTGCCTCAATCAGATCGCTATCGAGCGAATCATACAACCGCTGCAACTCATTCAACGTCTCTGAAATGAGGCGGTTCTTTTCGGTCAGCTCTCGCTGCATCTCCACGATTCGCTCACCGGCAGTGATCCGCGCGCGCAACTCGTTGGCATCGACCGGCTTGGACAGAAAATCATCCGCCCCCGCCTGCAACCCCATCGCCACTTCGTCCTTTTCACTCTTGGAGGTCAGGAGGATGAAATAGCCGTACCGGTCGCCAGGCAAATTGCGGAATGCATCGCAGAATTCGAGGCCGTTCATCCCCGGCATCATCCAATCACTGAGCACCAGATCAGGCTGGAGATCGGCACACATGGCAAGCGCCTCTTCGCCCGATTCAGCCTCGAACACCTCAAAGCCCCACCGTTTGACGGAGCTGGACAGGATTTTGCGCTGGAGCCTGCTGTCATCGACGATCAACACACGGCGCAGAGAGGACGCAGGGTCCTCCGGTTGCTTCTGCGCTTCGGAATATTCGTGTGCCATCATTTCAGTGCTGTCCGCCTTGATTGCCAAAGAGGTAGCCGCCCGCAACTTAACGTCGCCTGAATCCCCGAAACCGTTTCGTTAAACTTGTACCGGTCACGAATGATTAAGACCTTCATGATGTTGTCGGGCGTGAAAGGAGTCGCGGCATGATCGACTGGCAACGTGTTTCGGACCTGCGCGAGGAAATCGGCGCCGAGGATTTCGGTGAGATTGTCCCGCTTTTTCTGGATGAGGTCGCAGGCGTCACAGATAGTTTGCGTGCCGGTCCCGACCTGTCCCGGCTCGGCGAAGACTTGCACTTTCTCAAGGGCAGCGCGCTCAACCTCGGCTTCGTCGCCTTTTCCGCATTATGCGACGCGGGCGAAAAGGCCGCGGCCGCCGGTCAGTCAGATGCGGTGAATGTCACCGAAATCCTCGATTGTTTCGACGCGTCCAAAGCTGCGTTTGAAACTGGGTTGGCGCAAGGACAGGCAGCTTAGATCAGATCACAAACTGTGCCAGTGTCTCGTTGGCCGTGATGTCTGTGTAGGTAAACCCAGCCTCATCCAACGCGGACAACAAACGGTCAAAATTCTCGGGTCGGGTCGTCTCGAGGCCGATCAGAACGGACCCGAAATTGCGGGCCGATTTCTTTAGGTATTCGAACCGTGCGATGTCGTCCTCCGGCCCAAGAATGCTCAGGAAATCCTTCAGCGCCCCAGGTCGTTGCGGCATCCGCAGGATAAAGTACTTTTTCACGCCAGAATAACGCTGCGCCCGCTCTTTGACCTCGGGCAAACGTTCGAAATCGAAATTCCCGCCCGACGCGATGGCGACCACCTGCTTGCCACGAATTTCATCTTCCAGTTCCGACAATGCCTCGATGGCCAGTGCGCCCGCGGGCTCCAGAACCACGCCTTCGACATTCAACATCTCGATGATGGTTGCGCATATCCGATCTTCGTCCAGTGCAAGCACATGATTGGGATCGACCTCTGACAGATGGGCAAAGGTGCGCTGCCCAATCCTGGCGACCGCAGCACCATCCACAAAGCTGTCGATCGGCGACACATCACACGGTGCACCCGCGCGCAACGCCATGGCGAGGGACGGCGCGCCTGTGGGTTCCACGAAACGCATGGACACATCCGGCCCAAAAAGGCTGCGCAATCCGGACGACAAGCCACCACCACCCACGGGAACCACGACCATGTCTGGCGCAGCGCCCAATTGCTGTATGATTTCCACGCCAACGGACGCCTGGCCTTCGATCACATCATCATCATCAAACGGCGACAGAAAGTGCGCGCCCTCATCAGCGCAATATGCCTGCGCCGCAGCCAGCGTGTCGTCAAAGTAATCCCCGACAAGCTGCACCTCGACATGCGAACCGCCAAACATCCGCGTCTTCATGATCTTTTGTTGCGGCGTCGTGACGGGCATGAAAATCACGCCATGCACCCCGAAATGCTTGCACATGAAGGCAACGCCTTGTGCGTGATTGCCCGCACTCGCGCATACATAAACCGACGCTTGCGCCTTGCGCATCGCATTGAACGCCCCGCGCAGTTTGTAGGACCGGACCGGGCTGAGATCTTCGCGCTTGAGCCAGACATCTGCGCCATAGCGCTCTGACAGCAAACTGTTGCGCAGCAAAGGCGTTGGCGGGAACACGGCACGCATCGCGGCTTCTGCGGCCTGCGCCCGTTTGACAAAATCCATGAGATCCCTCGCCACCAATGATCCCCGTGACCTAGCGCCCGCGCTGGCACCGGTCAATCTTGCCCCCATGGCCCAAAAACGGTATCGGCCCTCAAACTTCGGACAAGGAACCCAATGATGAGCGCGCCCAAGAAAGTTGTGCTGGCCTATTCCGGTGGCCTCGACACCTCGATCATCCTCAAATGGCTGCAGACGGAATATGGCTGTGAGGTCGTGACCTTCACCGCCGATCTGGGCCAGGGCGAAGAGCTGGAGCCAGCGCGTGCCAAGGCTGAGATGATGGGCGCCTCCGCCATCTATATCGAAGACGTGCGCGAAGAGTTCGTGCGGGATTTCGTGTTTCCAATGTTCCGCGCCAACGCGCTCTATGAAGGGCTGTACCTGCTGGGCACGTCCATCGCGCGTCCGCTGATTTCCAAACGTTTGGTCGAGATCGCCGCCGCCGAAGGGGCGGATGCCGTCGCCCATGGTGCCACCGGCAAGGGCAACGACCAGGTGCGGTTCGAATTGGCCGCCTATGCGCTCAACCCCGACATCAAGGTGATTGCACCCTGGCGCGAATGGGACCTGTCGAGCCGCACGAAACTGATCGACTTTGCCGAAAAGAACCAGATCCCGATCGCCAAGGACAAGCGCGGCGAAGCCCCGTTTTCCGTGGATGCGAACCTGCTGCACACCTCGTCCGAGGGTAAGGTGCTTGAGGATCCCGCCGTGGACGCGCCCGACTATGTCTATCAGCGTACCGTATCCCCGGAGGATGCACCCGACACGCCCGAATATATCGAGGTCGGGTTTGAAAAGGGCGACGCCGTGTCGATCAACGGCGACGCCATGTCGCCCGCCACGATCCTGACCAAGCTGAACGAACTGGGCGGCAAGCACGGCATTGGCCGACTTGACCTTGTTGAGGGTCGGTTTGTGGGCATGAAATCCCGCGGCATCTACGAAACGCCCGGCGGCACCGTCCTGCTCGAGGCGCACCGGGGCATCGAACAGATCACGCTCGACCGGGGTGCCGCGCACCTCAAGGACGAGCTGATGCCGCGCTATGCCGAGCTGATCTATAACGGCTTCTGGTTCTCGCCCGAACGCGAGATGCTGCAGGCGATGATCGACAAGAGCCAGGAACACGTGACCGGCACAGTGCGCCTGAAACTCTACAAGGGACTTGCGCGCACGGTGGGCCGCTGGTCCGATCACTCGCTCTATTCCGAGGCGCATGTAACGTTTGAGGACGACGCAGGTGCGTATGATCAGAAGGACGCCGCCGGGTTCATTCAGCTGAACGCGCTGCGCCTGAAACTGCTGGCGGCACGGGATCGTCGGCTCAAGTGAGCTTGTACGCGGCCATCGCCTCGTAATAAGGCATGGCCGCGTCGATCAGTGGGTCAGTGATGTCCGGCAGCGGTCCTTCCGGCCCTGCGAACCCTGTGGAGGCGTGCACCGAACCGTACCAATGCGCGGCCCACACGCCATCCAACGCGTGACCGCCCGCGGGCCAATGCAGCATGTTTGCCGTCCACGGGATATCCAAGACAGCACACAGGCGCTGTAACATTCCCGCCGGATCGCGGCGGATATCTGCCGCATCAATCAAAACCGGAGTATCGACCCGCTCCATGATCCGCGCCTGCTGAACAAAGCCGAGATCGTCCAAAACCGGTGCTTCGCGCTTGGCACGGTAACTGGCGACCACCCGCGCCGGGTGGCGGATCAGGAATACGTTCTGCACCTGTGTCATCCAGTCGAGGGACCAGTGATCCAACATGTGATGCGTCATGTGTTTTTGATAGAAAATCGGCTCTGATACAGGCGAAATCAGCGTTTTTGCCACTGCCGCCGGGTCCTTCGGTTGAGAGGCGAGAACCGCATCCCGCATCGGATGATCCAACCCGGTCTCAGACAGGTAAGCCGCATAAAATGGCTCATCAACGACGCGTGTATCCCCACGCGCAGCAAAGCTGTACATCATGGCCGTCGACAGATTGCGCGGCCCGGACCACATGGCGATACGTTTTGTCATCCGACCAACGCTAGCGGGCGTATGTCAGGAAAGAAACGAAAATTCACGTCGCCGCGACCTCTCCCCCTCGTGAGTTGAGCGGACGTCGGAATTCATTCAGTTTCAGACTCAACAGGAGGACATCCAATGACCCAGACACGTACATTGAAAACCGTTCTGCTTGGCCTGACCATTGCGCTTGGCCTTGTCGCGCAGTCCAAAACTGCCCACGCCGACGCAACCGAAACGCTGACAGTAGCGGGCGGATGTTTCTGGTGTGTCGAAGCCGATTTCGAGAAGGTGAGAGGCGTGAAGGAAGTCGTGTCAGGCTTTACCGGCGGTGACGTGGAAGATCCGACCTACAAACAGGTTGTGCGCGGGGGCACGGGTCACGTTGAGGCGGTGCAAATCACCTTTGTACCGGCGCAAGTGTCAGCGGATACGCTGCTCGCGATGTTCTTCCGCTCAATCGACCCGACGGACGCAGGCGGACAGTTCTGTGACCGGGGCCAAACCTATACCACCGCGATCTTTGCAGGGCCTGGCCAAACAGCCGCCGCCGAAAAGGCAAAGGCCGACGCACAAGCCGCGTTGGGACAGCCCATTGTGACGCCAATCCGCACAGCAGGCGCATTTTACCCTGCGGACAGCTACCACCAGGATTACTACAAACAGGACAAAGTGATCCTTACCCGCTTTGGGCCCAAATCCAAAGCCAAGGCATACAAGGCCTATCGCGATGCATGCGGTCGTGACGCGCGGGTCAAAGAGCTTTGGGGGTCGGCAGCGCCCTTCGCGGGAAGCTAACCCAAGCGCGCATCCTCGATGTCCTTGAGATCGGGGATAACATCTGCGGTGCCATGGCGTGTCACCATCAATGCGCCGGCTTGTGTGGCGAGGGTCATGGCCTGCGCCATTGGCATCCCGCGATCCAGTGCTGCAACCAGATATCCGGTGAATGTGTCCCCTGCGCCCGTCGTATCCACTGGCGTAACCGGCAGTGCAGGCACATGGTGCTCGGCACCGCTGGCGACGTCGATCCAGCGGCTGCCATCGCCACCCATGGTCACAACCACGTGGCCGATACCCAACTCTGCCAATCCTTTGCCCAACGCGTCCTGCAACTGCTGCGCCTCAACGGCGTTCAGGATCAGAAAATCCGCGTATTCAGCAATATCAGAGACTGTTTTCGCCTCAAACGGAGCCGCGGCATAGACAATCCGCAGGTCGAGATTCCGGGCCATGCGCGCCGCCTCGATTTGCCCGTTTGTTTCGTTTTGCATCAGCAGCGTATCGCCCGGTCCGGCCTCAGACAGTGCCGCACCAATCATCGCATCTGTCAGTTCGACATTGGTGCCCGGAAACAGGACAATCTGATTTTCGCCATCATCGGCAACGGCGATATTCGCATGTCCGGTTTGCGCATCGAGGCGGCTAATATGACACGTATCGACGCCGTATTCCATCAACCGGTCCACACACCACGCGCCGTCATGGCCCACCGCACCAATGTGGATGGATCGCGCCGCGGCGCGGGCAACCGCAACAGACATGTTCGCCCCTTTGCCACCCAAACCACGGGAAAAGGCGCCGGCCGCCAAAGTCTCACCCGGTCCGGGGATGTGCGGCACACGGTAAAAGTTGTCGATGTTGATCGACCCGAGGTTGAAGACGCTCATTCCCCGACCTTGCACGCCGCCAGAACGGCCATGTTCAGAATGTCGTTGGCCGTGGACACCGTCGAACAGATCTGGATCGACGATCCAACCCCGGTCAGGATCGGGCCGATCACCGTTGCGCCTGCCATTTCCTGCATCAACTTGACCGAGATGCTAGCCGAGTGCCGCGCGGGCACGATGAGAATGTTTGCAGGCCCGGTCAGGCGCGAAAACGGATAGGCGGCCTGGGCCTTGGCATTCAGCGCCACATCAACTGTCATTTCACCTTCGTATTCGAAATCCACACCACGAGCGTCCAGGACCCGCGGCGCTTCGTGCATCTTTTCCGCGCGTTCGGACACCGGGTAGCCAAAGGTGGAAAAGCTCACGAATGCCACGCGCGGCTCCAGCCCGAGATTGCGCGCGACATGCGCACCTTGCTCCGCAATATCCGCAAGGTCTTCTTCACTGGGCCACTCGTGCACCAGCGTATCACCGATCAGGACAATCCGGCCTTTGTGCAGGACTGCAGTCAAGCCCGCAGCCTTGGAATTCTCGTGCGCGTCAAACACGTGGTTAATGCGGTCCAGAGCGTGGGCAGACTTGCGCGTCGCACCCGTGACCAGCCCATCGCCATGTCCATGCGCCAACATAAGCGCAGCAAACACGTGACGATCGCGCGCGGCGAGGCGGTGAATGTCCTGATGATCAAACCCGCGCCGCTGCAAACGCTGATACAAGTGGTCGCGATACGCGTCGAGATGCGTGGTGTTGGCCGCGTTCACCACCTCCAGCTCACGTGCCGCATCGCCAAGGCCGGCTTCGTCCAGCTTGGCCTTTACGTCGTCTTGGCGGCCCACCACCAGCGCCTTGCCAAAGCCCGAGCGTTGATACATCACCGCTGCGCGCAGTACGCGGGGGTCATCCCCTTCGGCGAAGATCATACGGGCCTGCGCCGCCCGGGCACGGGCGTTGATCCCTGTCAGAATGCTCGCCGTTGGATCCATCCGCGACTTCAGGCTCAACTCATAGGCGTCCATGTCGATGATGGGCCGACGCGCAGCGCCTGTGTCCATCCCGGCCTTGGCCACAGCAGGCGGAATACGGTGAATCAAGCGTGGGTCAAACGGTGTCGGGATGATGTAGTCACGCCCAAAGGTCAGCGACTTGCCATAGGCCATCGCCACCTCGTCCGGCACATCCTCGCGCGCCAACGCGGCCAGCGCATGGGCGCAGGCAATCTTCATCTCGTCATTGATCGCGCGCGCGTTGATGTCGAGCGCCCCGCGGAACAGGTAGGGAAACCCGAGGACGTTGTTCACCTGGTTCGGGTAATCACTGCGCCCGGTGGCTACGATGGCGTCCATGCGAACCTCATGTGCCTCTTCGGGCGTGATCTCGGGATCGGGGTTCGCCATGGCAAAGATCACCGGATTGTCCGCCATGCTTTCCACCATCGCAGGGGTCACCGCCCCTTTGACGCTCACGCCCAGGAACACGTCCGCCCCCACCATCGCATCTTCAAGACTGCGCAGGTCGGTTGTCACCGCATGGGCCGACTTCCACTGGTTCATACCTTCGGTGCGGCCCTGATAAATCACGCCCTTCGTGTCACACACGATGCAGTTTTCATGCCGCGCGCCCATGCGTTTCAAAAGCTCAATACAAGCAATCCCCGCCGCCCCCGCGCCGTTCAGCACAATTTTGACGTCTTCGATCTTCTTGCCAGAGATATGCAGCGCGTTGATCAGACCCGCCGCGCAGATCACCGCCGTCCCGTGTTGGTCATCGTGAAAGACGGGAATGTCCATTTCCTCTTTCAGACGCTGTTCGATGATAAAGCATTCCGGCGCCTTGATGTCCTCAAGGTTGATCCCGCCAAAGGTCGGACCCATCAGCTTGACCGCATTGCAGAACGCATCCGGATCTTCGGTGTCGAGCTCAATGTCGATGGAGTTCACGTCAGCAAAGCGTTTGAACAGAACCGCCTTGCCCTCCATCACCGGTTTCGAGCCCAACGCGCCAAGGTTCCCAAGGCCCAGAACCGCCGTCCCGTTGGAGATCACGGCCACAAGGTTGCCCTTGTTGGTGTAGTCATAGGCCGTCTCGGGGTTTTCCGCGATCGCTTCACAGGGCACGGCAACACCGGGGGAATAAGCAAGGCTCAGGTCCCGCTGCGTGGTCATCGGCACGGTGGCCTGAATCTCGAACTTGCCGGGTGTGGGTTCCATATGGAACGCCAGCGCGTCCTCTGCCGTGACCTTGGTCTTGCTCATCTGTATCTCCTCCGCGTCGCGCCGTCATAGCCCAGCGCCCTGCCCGCCTCAATCGACTTTGGCTTTCGCTTGGCCACGGCGCTTTGTAAGGTCGCGCGAAACGGGGGGCCGGGCATGTCGACGACGCCGATGATGGCGCAATATCTTGAGATCAAGGCAGCGCACGAAGGGGCGCTGCTGTTCTATCGCATGGGCGATTTCTACGAGATGTTCTTTGACGACGCCGTCGCCGCGGCCGAGGCGTTGGATATCGCGCTGACCAAGCGTGGCAAACATGACGATCAGGACATCCCGATGTGCGGCGTTCCGGTGCATGCTGCCGAAGGGTATCTGCTGACGCTCATCCGCAAGGGGTTCCGCGTCGCCGTATGCGAGCAGATGGAAAGCCCGGCGGAGGCGAAGAAGCGTGGCTACAAATCGGTGGTCAAACGCGATGTCGTGCGGCTCGTGACGCCGGGCACTTTGACCGAAGATTCGTTGCTGGAGGCGCGGCGGCACAACTTTCTCGCCGCCTACGCCCAAGTTCGAGGATCCGGAGGATTGGCTTGGGTCGATATCTCGACCGGCGCCTTTCATGTTATGGCCGTCGATTTGGCCCTGTTAGGGCCTGAATTGGCGCGTCTTGCTCCGTCTGAACTGATCGTATCAGACAGTGCCGAAGCGGAAATGCGCGCGTTGGCCGACGATTTCGGCGTCGCACTCACACCGCTGGGTCGCGCGTCGTTTGACAGCACCGCAGGCGAAGATCGCGTTTCCGCTCTGTTCAAAACGGCAACGCTTGATGCGTTTGGAACGTTCTCGCGGGCAGAGGTGGGGGCGATGGGTGCTCTTGTCGCCTATCTGGAGATCACGCAAAAAGGCAAACTGCCTTTGCTGCAACCTCCATCACAGGAAAGCGTATCCCGCACCGTTCAGATTGATGCAGCAACCCGGCGAAACCTTGAGCTGACCGAAGCACTGTCCGGTGGTCGTGCCGGATCGCTGTTGAGCGTCATCGACCGCACCGTAACCGCCGCCGGGGCCAGGCTGTTGGAGCGGCGTATTTCATCGCCTTCCCGCAATTTAGAGACTGTTTCCGGCAGACTGGCAGCCGTCAGCCATACCGTCGAAAACGGTTCTGAACGCGAAAGCATCCGCACAGCATTGCAGCCCGTGCCCGATATGGACCGCGCGCTGTCGCGGCTGGCCCTCGAACGCGGTGGACCAAGAGACCTTGCTGCCATCCGGTCCGGGCTGACCCAGGCGCAGCAATTGAACGAAATGCTGAACACAGATCTGCCGGATCTCCTGGCGTCCGCAGTCTCTGACCTCGCGGGCCATGATGATCTTGTGGCGACACTGGATGAGATGCTGGTGGCAGAGCCGCCCTTATTGGCGCGAGATGGTGGGTTTATCGCCACAGGGTGCGATGCCGAACTGGATGAAGCGCGCACGTTGCGAGACGAAGGCCGGTCCGTCATCGCACAATTGCAGCAAACCTATGCCAGCCAATCCGGTGTTTCGGCGCTCAAGGTCAAGCACAACAATGTGCTGGGCTACTTCATCGAAGTCACCGCGACCCATGCGGACAAGATGATGTCCGAACCCCTGAACGAAACCTTCATCCACCGCCAGACAACAGCGAACCAGGTGAGGTTCACTACCGTAGAACTGTCCGAGTTAGAGACGAAAATTCTGAATGCGGGCGGTCAGGCGCTGGAAATCGAAAAGCGACTGTTTGAAACCTTGCGCACCCGGATTCTGGATCAAGCCGCGCATATCAGCCAGACGACCCGTGCGCTTGCGGAACTCGATGTATGTACGGCACTCGCGCACCTTTCGGTGACCGAAGATTGGTGCAAGCCCATTCTCGACAGCTCTCGCGCCTTTGAGATCGTCGGCGGCAGGCACCCGGTGGTTGAGGCTGCGTTGAAGCAAAGCGGCGCGCCGTTCATCGCCAATGACTGCACGCTCAACGCCGAAGACAGCGCAGCCATTTGGCTGCTGACCGGGCCGAACATGGCGGGTAAATCGACCTTCCTCCGGCAAAACGCCCTGATCGCAATCCTTGCGCAAATGGGGAGCTACGTTCCCGCCACGTCCGCGCATATCGGCCTCGTCTCTCAAGTGTTTAGCCGCGTTGGTGCATCCGACGACCTCGCGCGCGGGCGGTCGACCTTTATGGTGGAGATGGTGGAAACTGCCGCGATCCTCAATCAGGCCGATGACCGTGCGCTGGTGATTCTGGATGAGATCGGGCGCGGCACGGCGACTTATGACGGCCTGTCCATCGCCTGGGCCACGCTCGAACATCTGCACGACGTCAACCAATCCCGCGCGCTCTTTGCGACACACTACCACGAGATGACGGCGCTCGCCTCAAAACTGGACGGTGTCGATAATGCTACCGTCGCGGTCAAGGAATGGGAGGGGGAGGTTGTCTTTCTCCACGAAGTACACAAAGGGGCGGCCGACCGCAGCTATGGTGTGCAGGTTGCGCAGCTTGCAGGTCTGCCCCCCGCCGTAATCGCGCGCGCACGCGTAGTTCTGGACGCTTTGGAAAAGGGCGAACGGGAGGGCGGCAATCAAAAGGCGATCATCGACGACCTGCCGCTGTTCGCCGCAGCACCCCCACCGCAACCTGTCGCAGTTCAGGCTTCGCCCGCCATCGACATGCTCGACGACATCCATCCGGATGAGATGACCCCCCGCGAGGCACTTGATGCGCTTTACCGGCTGAAAGACGCGGTCAAATCCTGAAGGTCAGGAATTCCTGACCGAATAATTCCGCCTGCTCACACCTTTCTCTCGTGAACGTGAAAACGAGGGACAGACAAATGACACTGGTATGCTGCGGCAAAGAGATGCCGGAAAACATGGACGACCTGTTGGATGACAAGACAGAAATTCATCCGGCTTTCCGCCAATTCGCAAAACACCGTGCAGCAGGCGCTGAAATCGAATTCCTGATGGACGTCGCCCGGCAGCGGAACATCAAAGCGATCTATGACACCTACATCGCACGCCAGGATCATGGGCTTGGCGGATTCGGGTTCGACTTCGGCTTTGGCGATCAGGATGAAGACGAGGTCATCTTCCAGATGTACCCACACTTGCGGCCCAAAGAACCGGCGCAGGTCAAGCCAAAATCTGGGTTCACACTGGTCAACAAGGTTTTCAGCCGTCGGAAAAAAACACCTGCGAGGCGTGCTGCATCAACGACACCGGCTGCTCCAGTTGCCCCTGCTATCCCGGCCAATGCGCCAAAGACCCTCAACGGTCAGGCGTTTGGCCGTAATGGTGAGGTCGATGAGATGTTGGCCTTGGGCCGCGCGAACAACTTCAATGAGTCAGACTGGCGCCCCTTGCTCGAGGATGCATACACCGAGGTGTCGAAGTTTCTGGTGCGCGACAATATCGTGACCGGGTTTTTCAAGTCGGAACAGTTTGAAAAGGCGCTCCAACCTGTTGTCGAACGGCTGGTTGCGCCAAAGGCGTCATCGATCCTGCGGGCATTGCCCATATCATCGGGTAACGGGACGCCATCAAGTGACGATTTCATTCTGGTCGCAGCGTTGGCCGAAACAAAGATGGCAACGCTGCTCAATGCCTATTCAAACAAGGGATTTCAAACACGCATGCAAACCGGCGAGAAATATTTCAACTCGCTCAAAGGCACCTGGGGTTTCGAAATGGAGTTCTGGACCTTCCGCAATTACCTCAGCCGATTTTAAACCAAAGTCATTTTAGCTCGCTGGCGTAGAGCTTACGCCTACCTGCGCCGGCCGAAGCAGGCGATCATGCAGCATGAAGCCCTCCGCACTCACCTGTATGATCTCGCCTGCCTTGGTCCCCGGCACCGGAGCCTCGAACATGGCTTGGTGGTGCTGGGGATCAAACACTTCGCCAACCTCGGGTGAAATGCGTTCGATTCCGTGTTTCTTGAACACGTTCAGCAGTTCGCGCATCGTCAGCTCAACCCCTTCGAGAAGGGCGCCGGACACTTCGCGTTGTTCATCCGTCGCCGCCTCGAGCGCGCGTTTCATGTTGTCATAGACAGGCAGCATATCGCGGGCCAGTTTCGACCCACCGTAATTCTCGGCCTCGCGGCGATCCTTTTCCGACCGCTTGCGCGTATTTTCGGCATCCGCCAGCGCGCGCATGAACCGGTCCTTCAGCTCATCCCGTTCGGCACGAAGCTGATCAATCTCAAGCGCTTCGTCGTCAATCTCGGCCATGTCGTCGGCGTAGACTTCTTCCTCCGCCATATCGATGTCATCGAGAAAGTCTTCGTTCTTGGGCTCTGCCATTTTTCACCTTTCACCGCGGTCCGACAGCATTCGCCCGACCAACTGCGCTGTGTAATCCACGATCGGAACGATCCGCCCATAATTGAGCCGCGTGGGTCCGATGACCCCAACCGCACCGATGATCTTTCGATCCGCGTTCATATATGGGGAAACCACCAAAGAGGAACCCGAAAGTGAGAAAAGTTTGTTCTCAGACCCGATAAAAATACGCACACCGTCACCCTCTTGGGCCAGATCAAGGAACTCGGCGATGTCGCGCTTGCGTTCGAGATCATCAAAGAGGCTGCGGATGCGCTCCAGGTCCTCGCTTTCTGTCGAATCGCTCAGCAGGTTGGACCGACCCCGCACAATCAACCGTTCGGGTGTATCGCCATCGCCTTCCCAGGTGGCAAGCCCGCTTTCCACCATCGCGCGGCTGAGCGCATCCAGCTCCTGACGACGTGTGGCGATCTGCGCCTGCACGGTCGTTTTCACCTCAGACAGGGTGCGCCCCTCGATCATCGCGTTGAGGAAATTGGCCGCCTCGCGCATCGAGCTGGGTGTTTGCCCCTTGGGCGGCTGGAACAGACGGTTTTCCACGTGCCCATCTGCAAAGACGAGCACGACCAGTGCCTGATCCGTGCTGATCGGCACAAAGTCGAGGTGTTTGATCGGCGCTTCCTGCTTGGGTGTCAGCACCAGCGACGCGCCTTGCGTCACACCGGACAGAGCCGAACCAACCCGGTCTAACAGACCACCCACGTCCCCTTCGTTCGTGCCCAGCGTCGCTTCGATCTTTTCCCGGTCGCCGTCATCCGGCACGCCAACCTCAAGCAGGCCGTCCACAAACATCCGCAGCCCCAGCTGCGTCGGGATGCGCCCTGCACTGACATGCGGGCTGTCCAGCAGACCCATGAACTCCAGATCCTGCATCACGTTGCGGATCGTCGCTGCGCTCACCTTTTCACTGAAATCTCGGGTCAGCGTGCGCGACCCGACGGGGTCGCCGCTGTCCAGATATCCCTCGACCACGCGACGGAACACTTCCCGCGACCGGTCGTTCATCTCTTCCAGCAATGTGCGCGCGTCTGTCATCACCTTTCAAATAAAGGCCGCAGGATTCAAAGGTCAATCGGGGTTGCGCACCAAGGGCCCCCGGCGCTAGGTCGGACTCACCAGAAAAAGGAATGCGACATGCGCCCCTCGGGAAGACAGTTGAACGAAATGCGGTCCGTTGTGATCGAGACCGGGTTTACCAAACACGCCGAGGGGTCCGTCCTGATCAAGATGGGCGACACGCATGTGCTGTGCACCGCCACGATTGAGGACCGGGTGCCGCCATTCATTAAAGGCTCTGGCCTGGGCTGGGTCACGGCGGAATACGGGATGCTGCCCCGCGCCACGAACACCCGGATGCGCCGCGAGGCCGCGTCGGGCAAACAAGGCGGGCGTACCGTTGAAATTCAGCGGTTGATTGGCCGGTCCCTGCGCGCCGGTGTCGATCGGGTGGCCTTGGGTGAACGCCAGATCACCATCGACTGTGACGTGCTGCAGGCCGACGGCGGCACCCGCTGCGCGTCGATCACCGGAGGCTGGGTCGCGCTGCGTCTGGCCGTCAACAAGCTGATGAAAGCCGGTGACGTGATCACCGATCCGCTCGTGTCCCCCGTCGCCGCGATTTCCTGCGGGATCTATGCAGGCCAGCCCGTGCTTGACCTAGACTACCCCGAAGACAGCGAAGCAGGCGTGGACGGCAACTTTATCATGACCGGCGACAAGCAGTTGATCGAAGTGCAGATGAGCGCCGAAGGCGCCACCTACTCCCGCGACCAGATGAATGCCCTCATGGATCTCGCTGAAAAAGGCGTGGGCGAACTGGTCGCCGCACAACAGGCCGCGACCGCATGACCCGCCGGTTCGAAGGCGACAAGATACTGGTCGCGACCCACAACGCAGGCAAGCTCGAAGAGATGGAGCAGCTGTTCGCGCCCTTCGGCGTGTCTGTCGTGGGTGCGGCCGCCTTGGATCTGCCCGAACCAGAAGAAACCGAAGACACGTTCATCGGCAACGCCCGGATTAAGGCCATCGCTGCGGTGAAGGCCACCGGCCTGCCCGCTCTGGCCGACGATTCCGGCATTCAGGTGGATGGGCTCGACGGCGCCCCCGGTGTCTACACCGCCGACTGGGCCGAAACGCCTCAGGGCCGTGACTTTGTCATGGCCATGACCCGCACGCACGACGAACTGCTCGCAAAGAACGCACCGCAGCCCTGGACCGCGCGCTTTTGCTCGACCCTTGTGCTGGCATGGCCTGACGGGCACGAAGAAATCTTTGAGGGCACCGCCGAAGGTACGCTTGTCTGGCCCATGCGCGGCAAACTGGGTCACGGCTATGATCCGATGTTCCAGCCCATTGGCCACGACCGGACCTTTGCCGAAATGAGCCATGACGAGAAAAACGCCATTTCGCACCGTGCCGACAGTTTCAAAAAACTGATCGCAGGCTGCTTTGGCTGAAGACTGGCAAAGCGGGGGCTTTGGCCTCTATATTCATTGGCCCTTTTGCGCGGCCAAGTGCCCCTATTGCGATTTCAACAGCCACGTGTCGCGTAGCATTGACCACGACGCATGGTGCGCGGCCTACCTGTCCGAAATCGAACGGCTCGGCGCTGAAACGTCCGGGCGCGTCTTGCACTCCGTCTTCTTCGGCGGCGGCACGCCCAGCCTGATGGAGCCGCGCGTGGTCGGGGCCATCCTCGATGCCGTGCACCACACGTGGCCAACGGCAAACGATATGGAAATCACGCTCGAGGCAAACCCGACATCTGTAGAAGCCGCGCGCTTTGCCGATTTCCGCTCCGCCGGCGTGAACCGTGTATCAATGGGCATACAGGCGTTGAACGACGATGACCTCCGTGCCCTTGGTCGTCTGCACACGGCGAAAGAAGGGCTTGCCGCATTCGATATAGCGCGCGACGCCTTCGAGCGTGTCAGCTTTGATTTGATGTACGCGCGCCAAAATCAGTCTCTAACCGAGTGGAAAGCTGAGCTTGAACACGCTCTTGCCCTCGGCTTGGATCATTTGTCGCTCTACCAATTGACCATCGAGGCTGGGACAGCTTTCGGAGATCGGTACGATGCGGGCAAGCTGCCTGGTCTGCCAAATGACGACTTGTCCGCCGATCTCTATGCCATGACACAGGAACTGACTGCCGCTGCGGGCCTGAAGCGATACGAGGTGTCAAACCACGCCCGCGACGGTGCAGAATCGCGCCATAACCTGATCTATTGGCGCTACGGCGACTATGTCGGGATCGGCCCCGGTGCGCATGGGCGCCTGACGGTCGATGGCACGCGCTTTTCCACGGAACAGGCTCGCATGCCTCACGCTTGGTTAACGGGCGCCCATCGCGAAACACGCACGCCGCTGTCGCGCGCGGATGAAGCGACCGAATACATGCTCATGGGCTTACGCTTGAAAGAAGGCGTCGATCTGCGCCGTTACGCGGCACTGACCGGTGCGCCTATCGCAGAAAGTACATTGCGGGATCTCGAAGACGCTGGCCTGATAGCAGTGAAGGATCAAAAATTAATCGTTCAAGATCAAGGGTTTATGCTCTTGAATGAGATCCTGAGACAGATTTTGACCTAAGGCGCGCTGAGTTTGCGACACAGTTCGTCCAGTTGTTCCAGATTGCTATAGTTCAAGACCAATTGCCCACTCTCGCCGTCGCTTTTATGGTTCAAGGCGACTTTGACGCCTGTGGCCGCTGACAGATCGTCTTCCAACGCACGCGTATCGGCGTCCTTTGCGGGCTTGCCTGACGGCTCGCTCTTGAAAATATTGGTGTCGCTGCCCTCAGCGCTCTTTTTGACGAGCGCTTCGGTCGCACGCACGGACAACCCTTTGTTCACAACCTGTTTCGCCAACGCCTCTGCATCGTCGGATGTGATCAAGGCCCGAGCATGACCCGCGCTTAGCCGGCCATCCATGACATAGGTTTGGACGCCATCCGGCAATTGCAGCAACCGCAACAGGTTGGCGATATGGCTCCGGCTTTTGCCCAGCGCTTCGGCCATCTTTTCCTGCGTGTGGCCAAACCGATCCATCAGCTGCTTATAGCCTGCCGCTTCTTCAATCGCATTCAGATCGGCGCGCTGGATGTTTTCGATAATCGCAACTTCGAGCACTTCTTCATCCGTGAAATCACGCACAACAACGGGCAATTCATGCAGTTGCGCCTGCTGTGCGGCGCGCCAGCGGCGCTCACCTGCCACGATTTCATAGGTCGATCCAACTTGGCGAACAATCAAGGGTTGGAGCACGCCCTTTTCCTTGATCGACGCGACAAGATCAGCCAATTGCGCGGCATCAAACTGCTTGCGGGGCTGATCGGGGTTCGGTGCAATTTGGTCAATTGGAACGCGGAGATCGGCGCTCCGCGGTGTTCCGGATGACGCCTGCGGTTCATGTACGTCAGCCATCAAGGCGGAAAGGCCACGACCCAGCCCACGTTTCTTGTCTTTACCGGCCATCTCTTACCCCCTGTTCCCGCTGTTGTTTTCGACCATCTCCCGCGCCAATGCTCGATATGCCGCGGCGCCTTTGGACGACGGATCATATTGCAGGACTGGCATGGCAAAAGACGGTGCTTCGCTCACGCGCACATTGCGCGGAATTTTTGTCTGAAACACCACATCACCCAGATTGCTCCGCGCATCCTGCTCGACCAATTGGGATAGGTTGTTACGCGCATCATACATGGTTAACACAACCCCCTCCAGGCGCAGGTCCGGGTTTCCCGTCTGCCGCACCTCCCGAATGGTCAGCATCAGCTGTGACAAGCCTTCGAGCGCAAAGAACTCACTTTGCAACGGAACAAGCACGGAGTGGGACGCGATCATGGCATTAACGGTCAACAGGTTGAGCGAGGGCGGGCAATCTATCAATATGTAGTCGAATTCAAATGAATCCATCGCGGTTTGACGCAAAGCGTCGTGCAAAAGAAAACTGCGTTTTTCATTTGAGACAAGCTCGATATCCGCCGAGCTTAGATCAACTGTTGCCGGGACAATCGAAAGCCCTTCCAGGTCCGTCTTCAGGATAACCTGATGCAGATCAATGTCTTCGAGAAGCAGTTCATAGGTTGTGTATTCCCTGTCTTCCATCTCGATGCCGAGGCCCGTGGACGCATTCCCTTGGGGGTCCAGATCAACAACAAGGACCTTGCATCCTTGTTCCGCCAACGCGGCGGCAAGGTTAATCGCGGTTGTCGTCTTGCCAACGCCACCTTTCTGGTTTGCGACAGATACAATTTTGGCCCCTGGTGGACGGGTTGGGTCAGACACGTGCAATGTCCCTTATCTCAAGAATAGCCGCTTGTGCGTGCGTTTTACTCTGTGTTTCGCGACAAGAGAACTGCCAGTGACGCCGGGCCTGTGCAACTTCTTGCTGCCATGTCGCACCTTTCAACAAAACGCAGGTTCCGTTTTCTGCCAAATGGCGATCCGCAAATGCGAGCAATTCCGGCAAATTAATCAACGCGCGCGCGGAAACAACAGCCGCTTGCGCTGGATCTGCTGTCTCGATGCGCTCTGCGACGACTTTCAGGTTGAGCCCCAAGGTTCGCCCACATGTTCGGAGAAAGGTTGCCTTGCGCTGATCGCTTTCGATCAGAACGGTCGAATCCCGGATTCCATCGCCCTGACGCAGAATCGCGATCACAACACCAGGAAGGCCGCCACCACTGCCCAAATCGGCCCACGTTCCAGTCTGACCGGAATAGATCTGCGCACTGTCCCATATATGACGGTCAAATATCTCGTCCTGCGTCGATGCCGAAATTAAGTTGATCTTGCGCGTCCACTTGAGGATCAACGCCGCATATTCTTCAAGAGCATCGAGTGTTTCACGTGAAACATCCCGTTCAAGCCAGCGCGGGACAGTGGTCATGCTTGCTTCTTTTCGAGAAACCGCAAACGCCCAAGGATCAAAGCAAGAGCCGCCGGTGTCATCCCATCAATGCGACCCGCCTGTGCAAGGTCGTGCGGGCGAACGCGTTCCAGCTTTGACCGCAACTCGTTCGACAGGCCAGTGACCGCTTGAAAGTCGAAGTCCGCCGGAATGCGGTGCTTCTCATCCTTTCTCAATCTCTCCACGTCCTGCCGCTGGCGATCCACGTAATTTGCGTAAAGCGCATCGCGTTCAAGCTGCTGCCTGATCGGCGATGCGACAGACGCCAATTCAGGCTCAAGCGGCTCGAGATCACTGAATGCCACATCTGGAAAGGCGAGCAATTGGAACAGCGAGCGCTTGGTTCCGTCCTGATTCACATGAATCCCTGCGGCCAGAACTTGCTTCGGCGTATAAAGCGTACGCTCCATCAATGCCTTCGCAGCGGACAATTCCTGCATTTTGGCTTCAAAGATGTGTCGTCGCCGCTCACGCACACACCCGATACCAATGCCCAAACCCGTCAACCGTTGATCCGCATTGTCCGCGCGCAACGACAAACGAAATTCGGCCCGCGACGTGAACATCCGATAAGGCTCCGTCACACCCCGCGTCGTGAGATCGTCGATCATCACACCAATATAGCTGTTGTCGCGGCGGAAAATGAGCGGTTCATCACCACGCGCAGCCAGAGCGGCATTCAAACCGGCGACAAGCCCTTGCGCCGCAGCTTCCTCATATCCCGTTGTGCCGTTGATCTGACCCGCCAGATACAGGCCAGGAACGTTTGGAACGCTTAAATCAGCATCCAGCGCCCGCGGATCGACATAATCGTATTCAATCGCATAGCCCGGTTGCAGAATTTCAACATCTTCAAGCCCCTTGATGGAACGGACATACGCATCCTGAACATCTTCCGGCAATGACGTCGAAATCCCGTTTGGATAAACCACGCCACAATCCAGGCCTTCCGGTTCCAGAAAGATTTGATGCGATTCTTTGTCTGCGAAGCGCACAACCTTGTCTTCGATCGATGGGCAATACCGTGGTCCAACACCATCAATATGACCGCCATACATCGCGGAACGATCCAGGTTGTCCGCGATAATTGCATGCGTTTCCGCATTGGTATGCGTGATCCCACACGCAATCTGCGGCAATGCGGGTGCGTCGGAGAGGAAAGAGAAAAGCGCTGGCTCCTCATCCGCATCCTGCACGTCAAGAATATTCCATTTGATCGTACTGGCCTTCAGACGCGGCGGGGTTCCTGTTTTCAGCCGTCCCAGGGGCAGATCAAAGCTGTCGATCCTTTCCGCCAATCGTGTCGCCGCATCATCCCCCATGCGACCACCCCCATAGCTTTTGTCACCGATATGGATAAGGCCGCGCAAAAAAGTACCCGTGGTCAAAATCACGGAAGCAGCACGGATTTCGGTTCCGTCCTTTTGCTGAATTCCGATCACACGGTTTTCGTCCATCAGAAAATCAACAACCTCGCCTTCGACCAAGGTCAGGTTGTCTTGCGTCGCGATCTCATGCGTCATTGCAATCTGATATGCAGAACGATCAATCTGCGCCCGGGGCCCCTGCACCGCCGGCCCTTTGCGTCGATTGAGCAATCGAAACTGAATACCTGATGCATCTGCGGCCCGACCCATAACGCCGTCCAACGCATCAATCTCTCGGACCAGGTGTCCCTTGCCTAAGCCGCCAATTGCAGGATTGCAGGACATCACCCCAAGATCCGCTGCCTTCATCGTGACAAGAGCGGTGTCAGCACCCATACGTGCCGCTGCACACGCAGCCTCACAGCCGGCATGCCCGCCACCAATCACCAGAACGTCGAACTGTTTCACGTGAAACACTCCATCATTTCCCAAGGCAAAAACTGGAAAAAACCTCATCCAGCAAGTGCTCTACATCAACGCGACCTATGAGAACGGCCAAAGATCGAGTCGTCGACCTGATATCTTCTGCCGCTATATCATACAGATCAGGACCGTGTGACACCTTCTCCAACGCCGCACCTATTCCTTGGGCGGCCGAAGCCAAGGCAACCCGATGTCGTTCTTGCGTGGCAAGCCCGGCGTCTGCAGCGCGGCTGCTTAGCACAGCGGTCAATCGTTCGACCAATTGATCAACCCCGAGACCTGTTTTGCCGGAGACAGTTGCCGCGGCGTCCGTTCGCAAATCACCCTTGGGTGCCAAGATGATGTCATCTGGCTCTGGCGCCAAGCCAATCCGATCGGGCTCTTCCGTCAGAAAAACCCGCAAATCTGCTGTCGCTGCACGCGCCATCGCACGCGCCACACCTTCCGCTTCGACCTCGTCCTCTGTCTCGCGCAATCCGGCTGTATCCAAAAGCGTCACAGGCAGGCCGTTCAAGTCCATCCGGACTTCAATTACATCTCTGGTGGTACCCGCATGATGGGACGTAATCGCCGCGTCCCTCCGGGCAAGCGCATTCAACAGCGTGGATTTGCCAGCATTCGGCGGACCGACAATCGCAACTTCGAACCCTGACCGCACGCGTTCTGCGGCGCGAAACCCGTGCAACTCCGCAGTCAATTCCTGCTGAACACCTTTCAACAAATCCATCACTTCGGGAGAGACATCCACCGGCACATCTTCATCAGCAAAATCTATCGTCGCCTCGATCAATGCCGCCGCGCGGATCAGGTCCGACCGCCAGGTTTCGATCCGTGACGTGAACGCGCCGTCGTACCCTCTCATGGCTTGCTTGCGTTGCGCTTCGGTCTCAGCTGAGATCAGATCGCCCAGCGCTTCGACCTGCAGCAAGTCCATCTTGTCGTTCTCAAGTGCGCGGCGTGTGAACTCGCCGGGCTCGGCCAAACGGGCATCGAGATCACTCAGACGGGTCAGAACAGCGCTTACGATGGCGGGACTGCCATGCAAATGCAGCTCCACCACATCCTCGCCCGTGAAACTTGCCGGACCTGCAAACGACAGCACCAACGCCTCATCAATGATCGATCCGTCGTGATCACGGACGCGTCGCAATCCGGCTTCGCGCGGTGACGGAACATCTGCAATCAAGGCAGATGCCACCTTGAACGCATCCGGACCAGAGATACGGATAACGGCCACGCCAGCGCGGCCCTGCGCTGTTGCCAAGGCAAAGATGGTATCCATTCAAAACGCCTCCGCGACAGGAACCATGGGCACGCCATGATCCCGTCAGGTGTTCATGGAATCGAAGAATTCGCCGTTCGTCTTGGTCTGTTTCAACTTGGAAATCAGGAATTCGATGGCATCCGTTGTCCCCATCGGATTCAGGATCCGGCGCAGGACAAAGGTTTTTTGCAAGTCGATCTTGTCCACCAACAGATCTTCTTTTCGCGTGCCAGACTTGAGAATATCCATCGCCGGGAAGACACGTTTATCGGCAACCTTGCGATCCAGTACGATTTCCGAGTTACCGGTGCCCTTGAATTCTTCAAAGATCACCTCGTCCATCCGGCTGCCCGTATCAATCAGCGCAGTTGCGATGATCGTCAGCGACCCGCCCTCTTCGATATTCCGCGCCGCGCCAAAGAAACGCTTGGGCCGTTGCAACGCGTTGGCATCCACACCACCGGTCAGGACTTTACCGGAGGATGGAACAACAGTGTTGAACGCTCTACCAAGTCTTGTGATCGAATCGAGAAGGATAACAACATCTCGTTTATGTTCGACCAGACGCTTGGCCTTTTCGATCACCATTTCCGACACAGCCACGTGCCGCGTCGCAGGTTCGTCAAAGGTAGAGCTGACCACTTCTCCCTTCACCGACCGCTGCATGTCCGTCACCTCTTCGGGCCGTTCATCGATCAGCAGGACGATCAGGTAGCATTCCGGATGGTTCTTTTCGATGCTCGACGCGATGTTCTGCATCAGAACAGTCTTACCTGTCCGCGGAGGGGCGGTGATCAACGCCCGCTGTCCCTTGCCAATCGGTGCAACCAGGTCGATGATCCGGGCCGACCGATCCTTGGTCGTGGGATCATCGGTTTCCATGGTCAGCCGTTCATCAGGATAAAGCGGCGTAAGGTTGTCGAAGGCAATCTTGTGGCGTGCCTTTTCCGGCTCCTCAAAATTGATGCGTGTGGCCCCTGTGAGGGCAAAGTATCGCTCCGCATCATCAGGCGCCTTGATGCGCCCTTCGATCGTGTCACCGGTGCGCAACGACCACTGACGGATCATTTCAGGCGACACATAGATGTCATCGGGACCAGGAAGGTAATTCGCCTCAGGTGAGCGCAAGAACCCGAACCCGTCCTGCAGAACCTCAAGCACACCATCACCAAAGACTTCCCATCCCTCATCCGCGCGTTCACGCAGGATTTGGAACATCATCTCGCCTTTGCGCATGGTGGAGGCGTTTTCGATCTCCAGCTCTTCTGCCATCGCCAGAAGATCTTTTGGGCTTTGCGCCTTGAGATCAGACAGGGCCAATTGTTCGTTTACGGGTTCTTGGTCAAGTGTCATGGGAATACTCACGCCCCGACGCCGTGTGAGGCGCAGGTTACGGTTTCAGAAATGTCAAAGCTGTCGCCTTCCCCGAATGGGGTGCAGCACCGGACATAAGCGGCAGCGCCGCCCGAGTCAACGCGCTCAGAATTTCACGACAACGGACAGAACGATCAACACCATCAAAAGCGTGGGCACCTCGTTCATCATGCGGTACTGCTTACCGCTCAGGATATCGCCACCTGCTGCAAACGCTTTCCGCTGCTTTGCCAGCCACCCGTGAAAGCCTGACATGGCAAGTATGCCCACCAGCTTGGTCCAGGGCCATACCGCACCCCAGTCAATCACGCCGGGGATCAAGGCAAGGCAGATGCCCAATATCCAGGTCGCGATCATCGCGGGGTTCATGATCACCTTGAGCAGCTTGTGCTCCATCGTTTGGAACAGGACATGTGTTTCGCCGGTCAAACCGACCTGTTCACTGTGATAGACATACAGCCGTGGCAGGTAGAACAGGGCTGCCATCCAAGCGATCACGGACATGATATGGAATGCCTTGATCCAAGGATACAAGTTGGACAGCAGGTCAATCATGTCGGAACTCCCTTTCCTCGTAGTCCTAATAAATAAATAAAAGAAAAGAAAAAGGATGATGATTTTGTAGGGACGCAGGAATCTGGGGATTATCCGGTTCCCCAGAGCGTTGTCCACGGTGGGGAGAACATGGCGCGCGATTGTAAAAGTTTTGTTAGTACTCTTATAAGATCACTTAAAAACAACAACTTAGATATGGGTTGAGCAAGTGTATGGTCGAGTGAAAATGTGGATAAACCTGTATACTTTTCCTTATGCACACGCGTTCACTTATCCCCGTCCAGACGGGATGAAATGATGGCAAATCCGCGAGACGGGGTGTGTTTTACCCACTTGTCTCATCCCGCGTGATTGCCCAGACAGTCAGCCACACGAAGTCTCACAGTTTCGCACAAGGTTATCCGCATGGATGTCCCCATCCTCCTCGCCTCTGGTTCCAGCACCCGCGCCACTTTGCTGCGCAACGCCGGCGTTGCGTTCGAGATTGTAAAGCCGCGCGTGGATGAGGATGCGATCAAGGCTGCGATGTTGGCCGAGGACGCCCTACCCCGTGATATCGCCGACGTGCTCGCTGAAGCCAAGGCGCGCAAGGTCCATGAGAAAAACCCGCATGCCATGGTCATCGGATGTGATCAGGTCCTGTCGATCGGGGACCAAATTCTGTCAAAACCCCGTTCTCCTGATGAGGCAACGGAACAACTCAAGGCGCTGCGCGGCGAACGCCACATGCTGCTCTCTGCGGCGGTGATTTACCACGAAGGGCGCCCGATCTGGCGCCATGTGGGACAGGTGCGCTTGCGTATGCGGCAATTTTCGGATGACTACCTTGCGGGCTATGTCGACAGAAACTGGGCTGACATTCAGCATTCAGTTGGGGCATATCAGTTGGAGGCAGAGGGCGTGCGCCTGTTTCATTCCGTGGAAGGGGATTACTTTCACGTCCTCGGTATGCCACTTTTGGAACTGTTGGCGTTTCTGACGCTACGGGGTGTGATCGAAGGATAGCGTGGCAATATCATGACGTTACGGATTCCGCTGGCTGGGGTCATTGGCTCTCCTATTGGGCACAGCAAATCGCCGCAGATACACAAACATTGGCTCAAAACACATGGGCTGCCCGGTGACTATGTCCCGATGGAGGTCGAGGCGTCCGACCTGCGTCAGGTTCTGGATACATTGCCAAAGGCCGGGTTCGTGGGGGTGAATGTCACGATCCCGCACAAGGAAGCGGTGTTGGAGATTGCCGATCTGATCACGGACCGCGCAACACTGATCGGGGCTGCAAACACGCTGATCTTCCGCAAGGATGGCAAGATCCACGCGGACAACACAGACGGTTACGGATTTATCGAGAACCTCAAGGCAGGCGCACCCAATTGGAACCCGGCGGCAGGGCCTGCCGCGGTGCTTGGCGCAGGGGGCGCGGCGCGTGCGGTGGTTGCATCATTGGCCGATGCAGGTGTGCCCGAAATTTTCCTGACCAACCGCACGCGTGTGCGCGCGGAAAAGCTGGCCGAAGATTTTGGTATGCGGATCACGGTGGTCGATTGGGTGCAGGCGGGAAACATCCTCGAGGATTCAAACCTGGTTGTGAACACCACTTCGCTTGGCATGATCGGCAAGCAGGACATGCGCGTGCCGCTTGACGGGCTGCGGGCGGGAACGACGGTCACGGACCTTGTCTATGCCCCCTTGCGCACCCGCCTTCTTGCCGAAGCAGAAGCGGCGGGATGCGTTACCGTTGATGGTCTTGGCATGTTGTTGCATCAGGCGGTCCCGGCCTTTGAGCGCTGGTTTGGCAAACGGCCCGAGGTTGACAGCGCGACACGCGCAGCTGCCTTGCGATGACGTTCAAGCTGGGCCTGACCGGATCCATCGGCATGGGCAAATCGACAACCGCCCGGATGTTTGCAGATGCTGGATGCGCGGTGTGGGATGCTGACGCCGCGGTGCACCGGCTTTATTCCCCGGGCGGCGCTGGGGTCGCTGCGATTTCCAATCTGATACCGCATGCGATTGTCGATGGCGCCGTGTCTCGAGATGTCCTGAAAGCCGAGATTGGCAAAACCCCACAAACTTTACAGCAGATCGAAGCGATTGTGCACCCATTGGTGGCAGCTGACCGACAGGCATTCATCGCTGAAACGGATGCGCCAATCATCGTCTTTGACATCCCTCTTCTGTTTGAAACCGGTGGGGATGCTGCGATGGATGCAACCGTTTGCGTGTCCATACCGGCGGATGTGCAAGAGGCACGCGTAATGGCCCGCGGCACGATGACCCAAGACCAGTTCCTGGCCATCCGTGCCAAGCAGATGCCAAACGATGAAAAATGCGCCCGCGCTGATTATGTGATCGTGACAGATACGCTTGAACACGCCCGTACGCAGGTCCATTCTGTGATCTCACAAATCAAAGGTGGGATGGCTGATGCGTGAGATTGTGCTTGATACGGAAACCACCGGTTTTGACCCCGATGGCGGCGACCGTATCGTGGAAATCGGTGCGATTGAGCTGATCGGTCACGTACCGACGCAAAACCAGTTCCACGAATATATCGACCCGGAACGCGCGATGCCGCAAGAGGCGTTCGAGGTGCACGGGCTTGGGGACGATTTCCTGCGCGGCAAACCGAAATTTGCGCAGGTTGGTCAGGCGTTCTTGGACTTCATCGGTGACGCAAAACTGGTCATCCACAATGCGGCGTTCGACATGAAGTTCCTGAATGCCGAACTGAAATGGATGGGCTTGCCGCAAATCCCATATGACCGCGCTGTGGATACGCTCGATATCGCGCGACGTCGTTTTCCCGGTTCCCCTGCATCTCTTGACGCCTTGTGCCGCCGGTTTGGCATCGATAACTCCGCGCGAACCTTGCACGGGGCGCTGCTCGACAGTGAAATTCTGGCCGAAGTGTACCTTGAGCTGATCGGCGGGCGGCAGCCGGATTTTGCGCTGGCCGGCAACACGGGCACAGTCACCTCAGCGACGTCTGACGCAGGAAGCTGGACACCACCCCCGCGGCCGCGTCCCTTGGGCAATCGCATTTCCGATCAGGAACGTGCCGCGCACGCCGCGTTCGTGGAAAAGCTGGGCGAAACCACGCTCTGGAAATGAAAAAGCCCGGGCCAAGGGCGCCGGGCTTTGTCCGAAACTATCTGACCGTCAGGCGTCGAGTTTTTGCTCACCCTGCTGACGGCGCGCGATTTCGTTGCGGTACATCGACACGAAATCCATGTTCTCGAGGTTCATCGGCGGGAAGCCACCATCGCGTGTGATGTCATTCACGACACGACGCAGGAACGGGAAGATCATCCGCGGGCATTCGATCAACAGGAACGGGTGCAGCTGTTCTTCCGGAACGTTGTCGATGAAGAACACGCCGACATAGTCGATTTCCAGAACGAACAGGACGGTCTCGCTGTCCTTGTCCTTTGATGTGACGTTCAGTTTGATCGAAGATTCATACTGATTGTCACCCGCCCGCTTTTTCGCGTCCAGGTTCACCTGAATTTGAATGTCGGGCTTCATGTCCGGCGAACCACCCTTTTGGGCGATGATGTTTTCAAAAGACATGTCGCGGATGAACTGGCCGAGAATGCGCATTTGTGGCGCTTTCGGCTCAGTGGCTTGGTCTTCGGCCATTTCTGTCAACTCCTGAAGGCATTCAAATTTGCGCTCTGGTAACAGCTTGGGCCGCTGTCCTCAATGCTTGGTCCATCCGGACGGGCCGGACACGCCGCGCTGGTCTTCGGGGACTTCGGTATATTCACCTTCAATGATGTCAGATTGGCCCGGCGATCCATGATGCGCGGTGCCATGTGTGGCAAAACTGGCCACTTTTACCTTGGTCCGCGCCCATTTGAATACGGCAAGCCGCACGCCCGGCACCAACAGCGCAAAGCCCACGGCATCTGTGAAAAACCCCGGTGTCAGGAGAAGCGCGCCCGAAAACAGGATCATCGCACCATGCGCCAACGCCTCGCTTGGATCCTGCAACTGCTCAAAGGAACTGCGCACACGCGCCAACGCCTGCAACCCCTGTTGCCGCACCAGATATGTGCCGAGGATCGCAGTGATGATGACGATCAACAGCGTCCAGCCGAGGCCAATTGCCCCACCCACCTGGATAAACAGCGCGATTTCGATCAACGGAACCGCAAGAAAAGCGATAAACAGCCACATATGCGACGTCCTTTCGGCTTGGCCCCACGGGCCGCAGTGGACTTGGCCCACCCCCTCACCTACATAAGGACCCTGACAGGCAATCGCCACCCGGGTACAATCCCGCGCTATCTTATTCGAGGTTTGAATGAACTCTCCGCTGATCCAGCTTTTGGTCCTTGCCGGGATCGCCGTGTTTCTGATTTTACGTTTGAAAAACGTGCTTGGAACCCGCGAAGGATTTGAACAGCCCCCCCTGCCCCGTCAGGATACCGGGCCAAGCACGCGCCCCGATCTGGAAGTGATCGAAGGGGGCCCCGATCTGGATATCACCGATCACGTCGACGAAGACAGCGATGCGGCACAGGCCCTGACCGAGATGAAGCGGCTGGAGCCATCGTTTCATGTCGCTGACTTCCTTCAGGGCGCGCGCGGCGCCTATGAGATGATCGTGATGGGCTATGAAAGCGGTGAGTTGGCGGACATCCAGCCCATCCTGGCCGAAGACATCTATGAAAGCTTTGTCGACGGCGTTGCCGCACGCGAAGATCAGGGTTTGACGATCGAAGCCGAATTTATCGGCGTGCGCGAGATGAAGCTGGTGAATGCAACGCTGAACAAGGACACCAACGAGGCTGAATTGACCATTCGTTTCGTGGCGGAGCTGACGTCAGTTGTACGCGACAACGGTGGCGACATTGTCGAAGGCAGCGCGACAGAAGTGAAACGTCAGAAAGACACGTGGGCCTTTGCCCGCACCATGGGGGCGGACGACCCGAATTGGCTTTTGGTGTCTACAGACGCGTAGTCCATGTTGCGGTGGCGCTACTGGCCTTGGTGTGTCCCGTGACCGCCAAGGCTGACGGCGATTTGCGCTATACCGTCATGGATTTTGACAGCCTGGATGGCTGGGCGGAGGATGACCATGCCGCCGCCCTGACCACGTTCCGCAACACCTGCCGCGACATGGACGATCCGGATTGGAGCAATCTGTGTGCTCTGGCGGGTGACATTCCCGACGCCCGCGCGTTTTTCGAGTTGTTCTTTCGTCCCGTGCTGATCGAGGATGGTCAGCCGGCGCTGTTCACCGGCTACTTCGAACCGGAGCTGGATGGCAGTCTGCGCCGGTCGTCGCGCTACCGGTTTCCGGTGTATAAAATGCCGCCCGAAGCACGGAACATTCGCCCATGGTTGACCCGGCGGGCGATCCTCGAAGGGGATGCGATGGACGGTCGCGGCCTTGAGATTGCGTGGGTCGACGATTCGGTCGAACTGTTCTTTTTGCAGGTGCAGGGATCGGGGCGCATACGGCTTCCCGGTGGGCGCACCATCCGCGTTGGCTATGCCGGGTTCAATGGTCATCCCTACCGGTCGCTTGGGGCCGAATTGGTGCGGCGTGGGACCTATCAACCGCATCAGGTCAGCGCACAGGTCATCAAGAACTGGGTAAACCGGAACCCCGCGGCGGGGCGCGAGCTTTTGTATCACAACCCGTCCTACGTCTTTTTCCGCGAGGTGAGCGAGGTGCCAGCGGACAAGGGGCCGCTTGGCGCGATGAACCGGTCGATTACGACGATGCGGTCGATTGCCGTTGATCCCGCGTTTGTCCCTTTGGGTGCGCCGGTATGGGTCGAAAAAGATGGCAAGGCTCCGCTGCGTCGTTTGATGATCGCGCAGGACACAGGGTCAGCAATCAAAGGCGCGCAGCGGGCAGATGTCTTTTTTGGCACCGGGGACAAGGCGGGGCGGCAAGCGGGCCGGTTGCGGGATCCCGGGCGCATGATGGTTCTGATGCCGATCCAACGTGCCTATGCCCTGCTGCCTGAAGGCGCATCATGACCCGGCGCCGCCGCCTGCGTCCCGAAGAAGAAGAGTTGTGGCGCCGTGTCGCTGACACGACCGAGCGGATGCACGCGCAAAAACCACTCAGTCCAGAGGATTTCGTGGAAACCGCAGCACCGCGCGCTCCGAAAAAGGCGCAAGTGTCCTTTGATCCGTTGGTCACACCAAAGGCCATGGCCAAATCCGAACCCGCAACACGGATCGATATGATGCCCGCGATTGCGGATCAGGTGCAGGGCGCGGCCGTGAACATGGACAAAAAAGCCTTTGCCAACATGAAGCGGGGCAAACTGCGGCCCGAGGCAAAGCTGGACTTGCACGGCATGACGCTTGACCGGGCGCACCCGGCGCTCACGCAGTTCATTCTGTCTGCGCAAGCGCAGGGCAAAAGGTTGGTCCTCGTGGTGACGGGCAAGGGTAAACACCGTGATGAAGGCGGCCCCATTCCGGTCCGTCTTGGCGTGTTGCGTCATCAGGTGCCACAATGGCTTTCTTTGCCGCCGCTCTCGGGCGCGGTTTTGCAGGTCAGCGCGGCGCACAATCGGCATGGCGGCGGCGGGGCGTACTACGTCTATCTACGCAGGCGTCGGTAGGTCGGTGCGCGACCGGTTGATCCCGATCCACATCATCCCACTGGCAAAGATGAAGTAGCCGGCAACACCAAGATACTGGATGTCGAGGCCGACGCCCGCATCGATCAGGACACCGGTCAGGCCAGGCCCAATCGCAGAGCCAAGGACCATGACCGCGGCGGCCATCGCCTTGATCGATCCGATATGCCCGGTGCCGTAAAATTCTGCCCAGAATGCGTTGGGCAACACCGCATTCGCACCAGTCATCAGCGCAAATAACGTGAGGCCCAGCGCCACGTGCACCAATGACGTCGCAAGGCCAAACACCGCAAAGGCCAACACCAGGGGCAGTTGGAAATACGGGATCAATCGCGCGGTTCCGAACCGATCCAGCGCGAGGCCTGTACCCACCATCGCCGCGATGCCAACCGCAGTATAGATCGGGAACAACGCCACAAGGCTCAGATGTGAGACCCCCTTGAGCGTGGCGAAATACACCTGATGAAAGAAGAACGCCGTGCCAAAGGCCGACGGCCCGATAAGCGCGGGGATCATGAACCAGAAAAGCGGGTGGCGCAGCGCTTCGCCCCGGGTCCAGTTGCGCGCATTCATCCCGAGGCTTTGGTTTTCATGCGCCATGGATTGTGGCGTCCGTTCCCGGCGCAGCAACGTCGTCAAGATCGGGATGCCACCCAACGCCATCAGCGCGGCGAAAATCCAAAGCAGGCGCCACTCCAACAGGGCCAACAGAGCGACAAACAGGATGGGCAGCACCGCCTCACCCACTGAAAACCCCAGCGTCGCGATCGAAAGCGCGCGGCCCCTTGTCGCGACAAACCAACGGCTCATGGCAACGACGGCGATGTGGCTTGTCATCCCCTGCCCGGTCAGACGCAGGGCAAATATTATGACGGGCAACAGAACGACAAACGGGTTCACCGCCATCGCAACGCAGGATGCAGCAAGCAGACCAAGCACCAGAACGCCAAGGCTGCGCGCGCGCCATTGGTCGGTCAGACCCCCGGCCCATATCATGACAATCGCAGACGCCATCGTCCCGGTGGCATAGATCAGCCCCCAGGCTCCATGGGACAGATCAAAGTCACGCTGCACTTCGGCGGCAAAGATCGAAATAAAGAACGTCTGCCCGAACGACGACAGCAGCGTCAGGAGTGCACCGGCCGTCAACCACTGCGCGTTCTCGCGCAGGAACGGACCCCAGGGCTGGAACACCGGACGACCCGTCACTAGCGTCGCCGCTGGGGCTGGCCCGTCACTTCGATTTCAGTTGCGCGGCTCAGGATGCGACGTTGGCCCGGAATGACCAGAGTTGCTCCGGTTCGCCCGCTTACAAATTCCCGGTCGATTTCCGCGCTGCGCTTCAGGATCTGGATCAATGCCGGCGAACCTGCCGCGATAAAGTGGTTGCCGGATTGCCGGTCGGTAAAGGCAGACACGTCAAGCACGGTAATCGGCAGATCGCCAATATCATCCACATCGTTGATATTGCCCAATTGCGATGGCTGTCCGCGCAGCCGCGCCGACGCACGCAGGATGATATCCCGGCGCGAGACAATGACGACAAACGGATCGGGCACGGTCTGGAATTTGGAAATCTGGCTCCGGAACAGGTCGACGTTCAGATCTGGTGACATCAGGATCACACCGCGCAAAGACCGACCCGCCCAACCCGGCTCCCGAATTTCAAGCTGCCGCAGCGTTTCCATCACCAGATAGCTGCCCATGGAATGCGCCACGAGGATGATGTCCGGATTGCCCGCCGCCCGGATCGACCGCAGCAATTCAGCGAGCCCGTCACGCGCGAACAGGGCGCTGTCCTGATCGTATTCATATCCCAGAGGGTTCGCCCGACTGGGCCAGGAATAGCTGACCATTGCGCCCGGCAATTCCAGGTCATGCCCCAGTTGCGCCATGCGAAACGCGGAATCAGTAAAGCTGTTGTTGAAGCCGTGCACGAAAACGGTGACTTCGCGCCGCCCGTCTTCGGCGCTCTGGTTTATCTCGCGCCGCAAGGCTGTCGCAAAGGTCTGGCGGTCCGGATACTGGTCCAGGGATGCGAGGACAAAGTCGCGTTCCGGTTTGGGCTTGTCGAAGCCGTCCGAAACGGTGCCGATTGCACGTCCGGGCGGGATCGACACCTGGCTTTGCAGCAGGGACAGGGTCGTGCTGCGTCCGATGCCAAACTCACCGGCGTCGTTTACGGCACGGGTGGTGCCGATGAACACGGTGCGATTGATACCGATGTTCAACGCTTCGGGCACAACGGGTGCAGCAGTCCGGTCGCTGCAAGCCACAAGCACAGCCATCGAAATCAGCAATAGCCAGCGCATGTCTTCCGTCCTGTTTACGACTTCTTGGCAAGACGCCTAAGCCAATTGCCGCGGTGACGCTAGAGGACGTATCGGCTCACATCTGCCGACTGTGCCAGCGCCCCAAGGTGTTCATCGACAAATGCAGCGTTCACCGTGATCTCTTCACCGCCACGATCCGGCGCGCTGAAAGACAGATCCTCGAAAACGCGTTCCAGAACTGTATAAAGCCGCCGCGCGCCGATGTTCTCGACACTCTGGTTCACCTCGGCCGCGATTCGAGCCAGCGCTTTGATCCCCTCGGGTTCAAATGTCACCGTCACCTCTTCGGTTGCCATCAGCGCGGTGTATTGGCGGGTCAGTGCATTGTCGGTTTCGGTCAGAATCCGCACAAAATCCTCTTCGGTCAATGCGCGCAGCTCGACCCGGATAGGCAGACGCCCCTGCAACTCCGGCAAAAGATCCGACGGCTTGGCAATGTGAAACGCACCTGACGCGATGAACAGGATGTGGTCCGTTTTCACCGGCCCATGTTTGGTGCTGACGGTCGTGCCTTCGATCAGCGGCAGCAGGTCGCGCTGCACCCCTTCGCGGCTGACGTCACCGCCGCGCGCGTCTGTCCGTGCACAGACCTTGTCGATCTCATCCAGAAACACGATCCCGTTTTCCTGAACGGCTTCGAGCGCGGCCTTGGTCACCGTTTCATCGTCCAGCAGTTTGTCCGCCTCTTCCCCGATCAGCACGTCATAGCTTTGGGCGACAGTGAGTTTCTTGCGCGTCGTACGCCCGCCCATCGCTTTGCCGAGCAAGTCGCCGATATTCATCATGCCCATATTGCCGCCCGGTTGGCCGGGGATATCCATCATGGGAAACGGGCTGGATGTGTCCGCAACATCCAGTTCGATGATCGTATCATCAAGCTCGCCGCTCTTGAGTTTCTTGCGGAACATCTCTCGGGTGGCGTCGCGCGCATCGGTGCCTGCAATGGCCTCGATCACCCGATTTTCCGCCGCAGCATGTGCGTTGGCCTTCACATCTTCGCGCATCCGTTCGCGTGTGTCGATGATCGCGGCGTCCACAAGATCGCGGATGATCTGTTCCACATCACGCCCGACATAGCCGACTTCGGTAAACTTCGTCGCCTCAACCTTGAGGAACGGCGCACGCGCCAATTTGGCGAGGCGGCGGCTGATCTCGGTCTTGCCGACGCCGGTGGGTCCGATCATCAGAATATTCTTTGGGTACACCTCATCCCGCAGATCATCGCCCAGCTGCTTGCGCCGCCACCGATTGCGCAGCGCAACAGCAACGGCGCGCTTGGCGTCCTTTTGACCGATGATAAAGCGATCAAGCTCGGAAACGATTTCGCGGGGGGTCAGATCAGTCACAGCGCGGTCCGGTTTTGTTACAATGCGTGGCTGATACCTATGCAAATTCGTAGCAAACGCAACCTGAGCCAACGAAACCGCTCCGGTTCCGTCACGGTTGCGCGAGGTGGGGTATACTTTTGGACTGACCGGTTCCTATTCTTAACCCGTCACACAAACCGGGAGAAGACCCATGACCAACCGCCGCAACTTTCTGATCACCTCGTCCGCCTTGCTGGCGACCACTGCTCTGCCCTCGTTCGCCGGCGGTCATGGTCGGGTCGGCACATTCACCGGCGCCAGCAATCACGTCACCAAAGGCCGCGCCGAAGTCGTGACCAAAAACGGCAAGAGCGAAGTAATCCTGCTTGATGATTTCTGGTTTGACGGCGCGCCCGATCCCAAGGTCGCGCTGGGCCGTGACGGGTATGATCCGGCAACGTTGATGGGCAAGCTGTCGAAAAACGCTGGCAAGCAAAGCTATGCCGTGCCTGCAGGCATTGATGCCGCCCAGTATAACGAAGTCTGGATCTGGTGCGAAAAGTTCAACGTGCCGCTCGGCGTCGCCAAGCTGAACTGAGCCCGGTCCAGGCCCTGATCTCCGGGTCGTCCCCTTGGTCGGGGCGCCCCGAATTTATTCTGCGCCGATCTTTTCCACGGTGAGATTGCCGTTGGTGTAAACACAAATATCTGCCGCAATCGCCATGGCATCCCGCGCCACCGTTTCTGCGGTCTTGTCCCCGTCCATCATGCCCCGCGCCGCTGCCAGCGCGAAATTGCCGCCTGACCCGATGGCTGCAACATTGTGTTCCGGTTCCAACACGTCACCCGCGCCAGTGATGACAAACATGTCCGACCCATCGGTGACGATCAGCATCGCCTCCAGCTTTTGCAGGTACTTGTCGGTGCGCCAGTCTTTTGCCAGTTCGACGGACGCGCGGGCAAGTTGACCGGGTGTGGCCTCCAACTTGGCTTCCAGTCGTTCCAGTAGGGTAAAGGCATCCGCGGTGGATCCCGCAAAACCGGCAACCACATCATGTCCGCCGGGGCTGAGCCTGCGCACCTTGCGCGCAGTTCCCTTGATCACTGTCTGGCCCAGTGACACTTGACCATCCCCGGCAATCACAACCTCGCCGCTCTTTTTGACGCCGATGATCGTGGTGCCGTGCCATCCGGGAAACTCTGTCTTTGCCATATGCGCCTCGTGTCTGACCTTTTGCCTATATGCGCCTTTGCGCCGACGGCTTCAATCCGAGCGGCGGATGTGATCAGGCACGGCCATGGGCATCCGACGGGATCCATGTATGAAACAGCCGCTGGGGGTTTGGGTAGATGACGTGCGGGCGGCGCGATTGCAGGTAGCATCGCCAGAATTATTTCTGGCCTTTCATGACGCCCGTCCTCTGCCCAAGACGTAAAAAAGGGGCCACGCGGGCCCCTTTCAAATACAAACCTTCTTGCGCGATCAGATCGCGCCTTCGATCCACTTTTGCAGGTCCGAAGCACTCGCTGCGCCCACGTGGTTTGCAACCACTTCGCCGTCCTTGAACACGAACAGCGACGGGATGCTGCGCACGCTCATGCGTGCCGCGGAGTTGGCGTTGTTGTCCACGTCCACTTTGACGATCTTGACTTTGCCAGCCATCTCGTCCGACAGGCTTTCCAGCGCTGGACCGATTGCCTTGCAGGGCCCGCACCATTCCGCCCAGAAGTCGACGACAACGGGAATGTCGGACTCGACCACTTCGGTATCAAACGTCTCGTCTGTTACTGCCATCGTTGCCATATCATCTCTCCTGGAGGGGCATAAAATCGTTGGAACCCGAACCTAAGAACCTGTCTCCGGATCGTCAAGATATGGCGTGTCAGCCAGAGCAGCGGTCACGATATCGTGCGGCAGGTGCATCACCGTCGCAGTCCGGGTCCACAGAATGGCCAATTCGATCTGATGATGCGGGTAAATCCGAGCGATTGCATGGGCATAGGCCGCCATCTGTCTCAGTAATCCGTCCGGCACGTTGGCGGGTGTGTCCGGCACGACAACATTGGATTTGAAATCCACAATCGTCACCACCTCTGGCGTGATCAAAAGCCTGTCGATCGTGCCGCGCAGCACCTTGCCATGCAGGTGCGCCACAAATGGGACTTCGGCCAAGGTGCCATCAGCGAACAGATGAAAAAGGTCGGGATTGGCGAGTATGGCCTCGGCTTCGGCCATTGCATTGTCGATGTCGACCGGTTGCAATGCCGTTTCCGAAGACAGCGCCGTGGCACGCGCCGTGCGTGCCGCACCCTCGAGATATGGCAAATGTTCGAGCAAGGCATGGACAAGTGACCCATAGGCCGTTGCGGTTTCGGCGTCCCGCCCGTCACCCGGCAACGCCTTGGCGCCACCCAGATCGGACGGCGTCAACGCTGGGGTTGGCCTGTCTATTGCCGGAGGCGGACGGGAGAAAATGTCCGGCAAGGCCCCCGCGCCCGGATCGGTTTCCGTGTCAGTGAGACCCGCAGTTGTCGGCCATACCCCGTGAGAAAGCCGCAATCCTTCGCCCGTGGGCGTGATCAAGGTTTCTGCATTGCCCGCTTCCATGCCGCTCGCGACACGTTGCCACCAATCGTCGCCGGACTTGCTTGGTTCGCCCGTTCCGGTGACGATCAACCACTTTTCCGCCCGTGTCAGAGCCACATACAGCAACCGAAGCGATTCCTGCATCTGCGCGTCGCGCATCTCCTGCAGCCGGTCGCGCATGCATTCCGGCAGCAGGTCTTTGGACGTACGCCACACCGGAACACCGTCGACCTCGATGATCTGATCCTTGATCTGCAAGGTCCGGGGACCACATTCCGGCAGAATGACAATCGGTGCCTCAAGACCCTTGGCGCCGTGCACCGTCATCACACGGATCTGGTTCGAGGCGCTGTCTATTTGTCGTTTGATTTCGAGATCATCGGTCTGCATCCAGGTCAGAAACCCGGTCAGGCTCGGAATGGCGGATCGTTCATATGCGAGCGCCTGCGACAGCAAGGCGTCAATGCCATCCTCCGCCTCAGCACCCAGACGGGCCAGAAGGTTCTGCCGCCCGCGATGCCGCGTCAGCATCCGTTCAATCAGGTCATACGGTCTCAAATAATCGATATTGGCGCGCAAATCCCGCAGAACAGAGACTGTTTCCGCGTGCGCCTCGTTCAAGCGCAACGCTTGCCACAGGTGATCATCCGCGCGGTGATGGGCCAGTGTGAAGAGGTCCTGTTCGGACCAGCCGAACAGTGGTGATCGCAAGGCCGTCGCAAGCGAAAGACTGTCTTCGGGCGTGGCGAGAAAAGATAGCAACGCGCCAAGGTCTCGCACGGCCAGCTCTGCCCCCACCTTCAACCGGTCCGCGCCTGCAATAGGCAGGTCCAGTTCTTTGCAGGCCCGGATCAGATCGCCGAAAATACCTGACCGGCGCTGAACGAGGATCAGGAAATCCCGCGGCTCCACCGGTCGGACGGTATCGCCCTCGGGCATTGCCGTCCCGGCGTCGATCAGCTGTTTGATCTGTTGCGCGATCTTTTGCGCCAGAACACGGTGTTCGTGCGCGGGGCTGCGCCTGTCCACGGGATCATACCATTCCCGTTCGGCTTCCTGTTCCGGTTTCGGCTGCAAGGGCCACAGGTCGACGCGGCCCGGCATGTCACGGTGAAACGCGACATGATGCCCGCCCCCGGTAAAGCCTGCGGCATCCTCCTGCGCAAACACATGATCCACGAGATTGAGGATCGCGGGCGACGAGCGGAACGAATGATCCAGTGTGAGCGTGTTCAAAGACTGGCCCGAATTCTTCAGTTTAGTGCCGAATTCAGCCTGCATTTGGTCAAACGCATTGGGGTCCGCGCCCTGAAACGAATAGATTGACTGCTTCTTGTCCCCGACCACAAAGATCGTGCGTTCTACATCCGGCCGGGCGCCTGCACCGCTTGAAAATTCTTCGGCCAGTTTGCGGATGACATCCCACTGGGTCGGGCTCGTATCCTGCGCCTCATCCACAAGGATGTGATCAATGCCACCATCAAGGCGGTACAACACCCACGCCGCAACATTGGCATCTGACAAAAGATGGCGGGCCTTTTGGATCAGGTCGTCAAAATCCAACCACGCGCGTGCCTGTTTGGCTCTGGCGTAAAGCTGCGAAAACCGTCTTGCGAATTGATGAAGTGCAAGTGTTTGCTGCGCGGCGGCCAAGGCCAAATGCGCCTCACGCGCGTCGGCAATGCGGATCATCAAGGCCTCAAGCGCTGGCATCAGGTGCGCAGCCGCCTCCTTCGTGGGTTTTGTCGGAAATCGAGTGAGGTTCGGTTGGCCCGCGTTTGGCCCGGATTTCGTGACAAACACATCCGCGAGCGCCGGGATGGCGTCGAAATCCAAACTGTTGATCTCGGCCAGTTTGGCCGCGTTTTTCTGATCCGTTGAAGCACCAGCATTCAGATGTGGGACGAGGTCTGCGATCACCTCTGCGTCGCCGGGGGCAAACGTGTCACGCACGAGGCCAGCGGCAGTCAAATCCGCAGGATGGCCCATGATCAGGACCGCCTCATCAACGCTCAAAAGCTGGAAATCTGTGTGGTTAGAGACGATCTGACGCGTGATCTTGGAGATTTCATCGCCACTGTAGACGGAGGCGAACGCAGCAAGCAGTGGCGCGTCCGGTCCGTCCGCCATTTGGTCCAGCAATTCCTCCCGCAACAGCTCGGCCGCACGCTCCTCAATCTCGGTGAACTGCGGGCTCACGCCAGCTTCGAGCGGGAAACGCCGCAGAAGGGAGGCACAGAAGGAGTGGATGGTTTGGATCTTGAGACCGCCGGGCGTCTCAATGGCGCGGGCGAACAACGTGCGCGCCCGGCGCAAATCTTCGTCCTTTGTCGCACCCTCATAACCGAGCTTTGCCAGCTCATCGCGCAGCGCCTCGTCGTCCAGCATGGCCCACGATCCAAGGCGCTGGAACAACCGGTTTTGCATCTCTGATGCGGCGGCTTTGGTATATGTCAGGCACAAAATATGCTGCGGCTGCACTTCATTCAGAAGCAGGCGGGCCACCCTGTCCGTCAGCACACGCGTTTTGCCAGAGCCTGCATTGGCAGACAGCCATGTCGAATGCTGGGGCTGTGCGGCGTTGTGCTGCCGCCGGGTGGCGTCATCGAATTGCATCACAACAGATCCTCTGGCACTGGATCCGCCGTCACGTCCCATTCGCCGAAACGCGCCAACTGGTCATAATCCCGCGCTTCGCGATCTTCATAAAGTGCGCGGCGGGACGTATAGCCCTTTTCCGGCTCTAAATAGGCAGAAAGCAGCCCCACAAGATCCGCCAACACCTTTGCGGGTGGTTCTTCATCGATGGGAACATCTGCTGTGCGCTGTCCGGTGAGACCAATGAATTGTGCCGCAGCAACGGGGCAGGGTCCGAGTGCTTCGAACGCCCCAGCCTCCACCATCGCCGCTTCGATCAACAGCTGTTTGTCGAAGTACTTTTGCTGTTTCGGCGATGGCGGCAGACTGCTTTTGTAGTCATAGAGGATTGCCGCACCGGTCGGGTTCAGGTCGATGCGGTCTGCGCGACCCTCCAGTGTGGTTGCGATGGCAGGCAAGGTGAGACGGCCAATCGCTTCCTTTTCCATGGCGACGGGTGTGCCACGCGCACGGCGCAGAACCTCTGTTTCAACGATCCAGTGCGCCGCACGTGCCATGCGCGCCTGCCACAACATGCGCGCTGCGGGCCAGGGCACATCACGGGCCAACGTTTCTGCCGTCTGCCGCAGCAAGAGCGCTGTGTCAGGTGTCTGCGCATCATCCAGCGTCGCGCGCACGAATTGCTCCATCACGTCGTGGAGCAGATTGCCCCGCAGCAACGCATCCGGCGATGACACCAACGGGCGCAGTGGACGTAGACGCAATGTGTGTTTGGCGTAGATCGCATAGGGATCACGGATCAGCGTTTTGATCTCTGTGATGGTCATGCGCCGTGGGCGCGCGGCAACGGGTGGGCGGGGCGACGGGCGCGGACTTTTGTCCAGCGGCGCCGTTTGGTCGAGGACGCGCGCGTGCCGCAGCCAGACATTGCCGCGCGCCCTCATCTGATCCCAGCACGCCCGTCCCGTGCCCGCAGGTAATCCGGTCATGAGATTGCGCAGGCGGTTCACCCACCGCGATGGCACCGTTTCCGCATCATCCGAACGGATGGACCGGGTCAGCCAGACTTCGGGGGCTGCAATCGCCTGTTGGAAATCATGTGCAGACAGGCCAATCCGGCGTTCTGGCAACAACAACCCCGCATCCGCACGCATCTTGCGGTTCAGCCAGGGATCGGGGGGCGGCGCCTCGGGCCACGTGCCGTCGTTCAGCCCCGCGAGTATGACAAGCTGCGCCCCTTGCACCCGTGCCTCGAGCGTGCCCCAGATCATGATCGTGGGGTGCGACGTATCCGCATTCCGGACCTCGCCAGCCGACAGCAACCCCGAGATGAGCGCGGCATAGTCGCGGCCAGACAACACACCGCCATGTGTCGCTTCGTTTTCCAGCGTTTGCATCAGCGTCAGCGCTTCCTGACCCGAATCATCGCTCCACAACAGCGACGCGCCTGTTGCCGCGCTGCCATCGGCAAACGCTTCTGCGATGCGGCGGTGCCGCGCGACCCAATCAGCCAACGGGCGTGTCAGGTCATCATGCACGCCGGTCAGTGTTGAAGCCAGCCACCGGGCCCACGCGATCATGGGCTCTGCCTCGCGCGGGGCGGCCCGTGTGGCGCAAGCGATCAGCGTTTCGGGCGTGGGGTAGGGCATCCCATCCTTGCGCATTTGCAATTCAAGCCGCTGCGTGTGGAATTGGTGTGTGTTCCGGTCTCCTGCAGAATGCGTCAGCGGATGCTTGAGCAGCGAGATCAACGCTTCTGCATCCAGAGGGCGCAGCATCAGATCCGTGATCTGCCGCAGGAACCTGCCGGGTGGTGACAGGTGCAGGGGCATCCCGGCACTGTCATCCGGGCGAATTCCCCACCGGTCCAGCGCGGCCGTCACCTGCCGGGTCAACATGCGATCCGGCGTGACCAACGCCGCGCGTTGCCCGTCTTCGGCTGCGGTGCGCAGGCGCAAGGCAATGGCCACTGCCTCTGCCCGTGTGGTTTCTGCCTCGACCAGCGTGACGGCTTTGGTTGCTTCGGGCAGAGCGGGTTCAAGATCGGGCCCCTCGGCGCGCCAGGCATCGGTGATGGGGGCGGGTCGCAGGGCAAGTGATACCAGACGATTGCGCGCAGGCGCGGGTGCGCTTTGATCGAACCACGGGGTGATGTCAGCGTGATCCAACCCCAGCTGGTGCATCAACTGCGCAAAGCGGAACTGGGGGTGATCCTCTTCGGGCGCCTGGTTCGGGGTGTCGATGGTGCCGCGCAACCGGCTCCAGACGGCCGACGTGTTGTCGAAATCGAAACCCGGCAGGATCAGGGCCCCTTGCGGCAGCCGCGCGACGGCTTGCATCAGGATCTGCGTTGTCCCGCGCGATCCCGTCGATCCGGCGACGATGATGGGATCTTTGGGCGGTGTGTTTTGCCAATGCGCCGCCAGCCGCAACACGGTGGCGCGTTGCCGGGCCTCGGGATCGGGCGCGTCGCGCGTGGCATCGATATAGGCTTGCGCGATACTGAAAAATGTCTGCGCCCGCGCCCAGTGGCCGGATTGGTCCGACACGTCCAGCGTTCGGATCGTATCCGCCTCGACCCCCTCGCCCTGCATCTCATCCATCAGCTGCGCAAGGCTGCGGGCGAGATCAAAGCTGGCGCTGCTGGTGTTCAGATCTTGTTCTTCTTCGATCAACTTGGCGACAAGTGGTTCCAGTTCCAGAAGGCGGCGCAGGCTGGTTGTCGCCGGGGGCAGGGGCGCGTCCGGCAGCAAGCCGTCAAGCCGTGTCAAAAGGCCAATCCGGGGCAGCAACCGCGGCGGTCCGGCCTCGAACAGCTCTTGCAGGCGGCGCGCCATCCGTTGCGTGTTGACCAGAACAGTGACCCGCGACCACGCCTCGGGCGGGTGATCATCGAGCCGCTGCACCAACCCGTGAAGCAGATTTGCGGGAAAATCGACGCCCATGGCGCAGCCAAAGAGGCGGGGTTTGTCCGTTGGGTCAAACATCCTGCTGCGCCAGCATCTGTTCCGCGGCGGCAATCCCTGCGGGGTGACCGACGTCGCACCACTGTCCCGCGTATTCCACCCCGAACAGGCGGCCCCGTTCGGCCATGCGGTTCCACACGACATTCAGCGAAAACGCCGCCTCATCCACCTCATGCAGCATGTCGGTCTTCAGGATGTGCGCCCCGGCATAGACAAGGCCGGACCCCCGCGTGATTTGTCCATCGGGCTGGAGTTGGAAGTCGCCGGTCCCGGAATATCCGTGGGTGTTTGCCACCGGAACACAGACCAAAAGCGCATCCATCCGCGCCGGTTCCCACGTCTTCTTGGCCAGCATCAGCGGGTTTGGTCCGGCCCACACGGCGTCGCTGTTCAGGGTCATGACAGTATCACTGTCCAAAAGAGGCAGCGCCGCGCGCAGTCCGCCACCGGTTTCAAGGATATCTGGCGTTTCGCGTATGGTCAGGACGTTTCGTTCGGCAACATGCGCTTCGATCATCTCCGCGCGGTAGTGCAGGTTGGCCACGATGCGATCGACCCCGGCACCCTGCGCGATTTCCAGCGCGTGATCTATCAAAGGACGCCCGGCAACGTGGATCAGCGGCTTGGGCCGGTCCTTTGTCAACGCACCCATCCGTGTACCAAATCCGGCGGCAAAGAGCATAAGGGGCATGGTCATGCGTGTGGCACACTTCCACATTTGTCCCGCAGCCGTTGAAGCACGGCGCCGTCGGGTGCGGGCAGGGTGTCGATGACATGCGGCGCAACATGGGCCAGTGCGGGATGGGCAAGGTTTGACATCAGATGTGCCCAAACCCGGGGGATCAAATCCACATAATGCGGTTTGCCATACGCCATCGAGAGCCGGGCAAAGACGCCGAGAATACGCATGTTCCGCTGCATACCGCAAAGCGCATAGGCGCTGTTGAAGGTGTCCGCGTCCAATCCGGTTGCGTCCAGATACCGGGTCACCATCTGAGCGGCGAGGGCAGGGGGCACATCCCGGCGTGCATCTTGCAAGATGGATACGAGATCATATGCGGCGTGCCCGCGCATCGCATCTTGATAATCCAGCAAACCGACCCGCGCGACCCCACTCCGTTCCGGCAACCACAGCAGGTTTTCGGCGTGGTAATCCCGTTGGATCAACACAGTCAAAGATGTATCGAGCGGTTCCAGCGCTTCTATGCAGGCCGCCTCGAACGCGGCTTTGGCCTGCGCGTTCTCCGTGTCTGTCGCCCCGGCGAGGTACCAGTCAAACGCCAGTGCCGCGAGCGGTGTGGTGGTCGCGGCGTCATAGGCAGGCAGGTCAGGTTTTGGTGCCCGGTGCAAGTGGACGAGCACATCAACGGCGGCTTCGTACAATGGACCTTCGGCTGACGGATCCACCGCAACCACCTTGGCAAAAAGGTCGTCGCCCAGATCTTCGATCACCAGAAATCCGTCTGCCGTGTCCGCAGCCAGAACTTCGGGCGCAGAAAGCCCCTGATCACGCAGCATTTCTGTAATAGCGACAAAGGGCCGGACATCTTCGCCCTTGGCCGGGGGGGCATCCATCAGAACCGCAGTCCGACCATCCGGCTGTGTCAGCCGGTCATAGCGCCGGTTTGACGCGTCTCCCGCAATGGTGATCCGCGCCGCCGCGCCCCAGCCTGCTGTTTCGAGAAATGCGGTCGCGTCTCGCGCCTCAGTCATGGGCGATCCCCTGTTTCATGCGCGTGGCCCACCGTTCACTTTGCCATGACAACTCGACACTCCGGCCCGCACCGGATGGGTGGATACACAGGCGCAGCGCACCCGCGGGTGTATCTGCCAATCGGTCGGGCCATTCAACCAGGCAAATCGCGGTTGCAAACGCCTCAGTCAGGCCAAGCTCCTCAACTTCGCTGCTGTCGCTCAACCGATAGAGATCGGCGTGCCACAGCGGACCGCGCGTCGTGTCATAGACCTGGACAAGGGTGAACGTGGGTGAGGGGACGTCTTCGGCTTCGATCAGGATCGACTGGATCAACGCACGCGCCAGATGTGTCTTGCCCGCGCCCACGTCGCCTTCCAGCAAGAGTATATCGCCGGGCACGAGGTGCGCAGCCAGCGACCGGCCAAGAGCGGCGGTCGCATCGGCATCGGGCAGATTGAGCGTGATCGGTGAGGTGGACATGGTGCCAACCTACCGGGACGGACGCGCACCGCAAGGGCGATGGTCAGGCGGTGGCTGCCATCTCATGCGTGACGGCAAACCGGACCAGCGTCGATCCGGCAACGATGGGCGTGATCTGCACATTCATCGCTGGTCCATCTTTGCGCCGCACGGCTGTATCCCACGGCGCGCGCTCTCCAATCTTCATCACGAAATCCCGAATATCGCCCCAAGCGGGGTCCGGCGAACAGCGTTCCAGCCACACCTTTTGGCAATCCGCAATCGTGACGTCGGCAAAGCTGTTGTCAGGGTCCAGTTTCCACATGTCGCGATAGGCGGCGTTGCAGAACGTCACCACACCTGTGGACGAAAACACCACCAATGCATCATCAAAGGAATCCAGAACGGACTGTCCCAGTTCCAGTTCGGCCCGGAAATTCCGCGTCAGCGAGATTTCCGCGGTGATATCCTCGATCAGAAACGCGACAGCCCCATCAGGATGGGGCCGACCGCTGATCCGATAGGTGTGCCCCGTATCAAGGCTCCACGTCTCCTGATAACTGCTGTGGGATGCGGCGGCGATGACGTCCGCGATCTCATGCCGCCAGGAGCCATAGTTCTTGGGTTCCGGCATGACGCGATTGTCCCGCAATCGATCAAAGAACGACAAAAGGTCGGGCCGACCGCTGAGGAATTCCACAGGAAGCGACGTCAGATCGACCAGTGCCGGGTTGAACAGTGCGAGCTGCCCGTTCCGGTCAAAAATCGCCAGTCCAATCGACAGCTGCGCAAAGGTCTTGGCCAGGGTCTGGACAAAATTGCGCTGGGCGATTTCCGCCTGAATGACGGCGTTGATGTTGACGGCGTGGCAAATGCTGCGCTGTTGGCGTTTGGTGATCGTGACATCGTACCAGATTTCATCCGATCCCTTGGCTGATGCAATGGATGACCGTGCCGATCCGGACCCCGTGTGATCGAGCGACGGAATATCGAAAAGCGGGCGCTCCGGCGTATCGCACCCGTGGGTATCAAGCAGTTTGGCATAGCTGGGGTTGAACCAGGTCACGTCACCCTCGGCATCCAGCATCCAGATCGGGTAAGGGGCCGCTTCGGCCGCCAGCTCAAGCACTTCGGTCCGGGCGTTCAATGTACGGATTGTCTGTACCGTGTGTGCGTCACCCGGGTCACTGTCGGCAATCTCCACATGCATCAACTCGTGGTCTCGGGTCATGCGCACCAGGCCGCTGTCCTTCGGGGATTTCGCCGGGATCACAGCGGTCCCTGTCTGGCGCAGGCCGTCGTCATCCGGCAAATCCGGAAAGCGCTGGGCGAGTGTCGCCCGCAAGGCGTGCCAATCCGTTTCAGCAGACGCAGTGGACAAAAGCGCCGCACCCGCAGGTGAGGCATGTTCCAGATCGCAATCACGAAACAGGAACGAAATGTCCTGTTCCGGCATGGGCTGCGCGGTTGCGGGACCGCGCCGACCAAAGGTCACAAAGGCCACACCGCCCCATGCCGCAAGCGCGGCACATGTAACGACGAAAACCATTTCCCAAAGTACCACGCCGGAACTCCCCTTCGCTCGGGCAAGGCTCAGCATCTCAGAAGACGGTTAACAGTTCCTTAAGCGTGGCGGCGTGATCATGCGGTGATCTGTTCGTTTTGGCCGCGCGCAACCGCATTCTCGCCCTCGCGTGCGTCGATCTTGCGCCGGGGCCAGGTGACCTCGACAATCGCGCCCACACGGGTCGCATTCGGATCGTCGCGGGTAAACGGATCGCTGCCATTGGCAAATGTCAGCTCTCCGCCGGACCGTTCCAGCAGCGTCTTGGCAATGAACAGGCCCAGCCCCATGCCCTCGTATTCGGGGCGTTGCTGCCGATCCTCATTTGATTTTCGCCGCCGCACAAACGGATCGCCAATTCGGCCCAGAAGCTGTGGCGGGAACCCGCGCCCGTCATCCATGATGCGCAGCGTGATGATGTCTTTTGTCCAATGCGCCTCGATCCAGACATTGGCGGAGGCGAAATCAACGGCATTCTGCACAAGGTTGCGCAGGCCGTGGATGATTTCGGGTTGGCGCAGGATCGCAGGTTGATCAATCTCGTCGCCCGCATCCGGGTCATGGGTGTAGTGCACGAATTTCCCGCGGTGCATGTGCGGCTCTGCCGCTTCTTGCACGACGGTCATCAAGGGCGCCTGGCGCAGGTGCAGGTCATCCTTGCCGGCGCGGCCCATGTCCCGGAGGATATCGCGGCAGCGGTCCGCCTGTTCGCGGATCAGCGCCGCGTCCTCACGCAATTCAGGTCGATCGTCCAATTCTTCGATCAACTCCGCGCTGGTCAGTTTGATCGTGGCAAGCGGCGTGCCAAGCTCGTGCGCGGCAGCGGCAACGACACCGCCGAGGTCCGTCAGCTTTTGTTCCCGCGACAGCGCCATTTGCGTGGCCGACAGAGCGTCGGACATGGAGTGGATTTCGGACGTCACACGCCGCGAATACGCGCCGAAAAAGCAGATCGCGATGACCAATGCGATCCAGTTGCCAAACACGAACAGCTCCGGAATGCGCAGGATAAACCCCTGCTGCGTGCGCAGCGGGAAATGAAATTCGATCAGCAGCGTGACAAGGACAATTGCCGTTCCCCCGACAAGGAGGGTGGAGCGTGTGGTCAAAACCGCCGCAGAGATCGACACAGGCCCCAACAGGAGCAATGCAAACGGGTTGTGCAGCCCGCCCGTCAGAAACAGCAGAAACGCCAGTTGCAGCAGGTCGAACATCACCATCAGCAGGTTTTCGGTTTCCGTTAAGCGCTTGTTTTCAGGGAAAACAAAGATCGCAATCAAGTTTCCGATCACGGATACTCCAACGGCGAGATAGCACAGGCCCAGTTCCAGCTGCAGGCCGTAATATCGCTGTGCCACGGTCAGGGCCACAAGTTGTCCGCAAATGGCGACCCACCGCAGCAGGATCATGGTCCGCAGGCGGATCCAGTTGGACCGTTGTTGGCCTGTCAGCAGGCTGGTGTCGGGTTGCGCCATTGTGTCACTTTAAGTTTGGTTGAACTGCGGGGCCAAGTTGATAGCTAACATAAAACGGTTCCCGTCCAGAGGTGTCTTATGCCGCGCTTTATTGCCCCGATTGCTGCCCTTGTCGTTGCGCTCTTTGTAGGAGGCATATGGTGGATGTCGCAAGGCGGCGGGCAAGAGGCCGGCTTTGCCCAATGTGGCGCGACGACAATTGCCGGTGACGGCAATCAGATCGGCGGCCCGTTTGAACTGGTCAACGCCCAAGGTGAGACGGTGACCGATCAGGATGTGATCACCGAACCGACGCTGATCTATTTCGGGTACACGTTCTGCCCGGATGTCTGCCCGCTTGATACGGCGCGCAACGCCGAGGCGGTTGATGTGCTGGCAGAACGCGGGATGTCGGTTACGCCCGTGTTCATTTCCATCGACCCAGAGCGGGACACGCCGGAGATCGTAGGCGATTTTGCCTATAACCTGCATGAAAAGATGATCGGCCTGACCGGATCGGAAGAACAGGTGGATGCGGCGAGCAAGACCTATCGCACCTACTACAAGGCGCATGACAAATCCGACGAATTCTACCTCGTGGATCATTCGACATTTTCCTATCTCGTGCTGCCGGAACACGGGTTTGTCGAGTTTTTCCGACGTGATGTTTCGGCAGAAACCATGGCGGACCGCGTCGCGTGCTTCGTTGAAAACGCCTGATTTTTTAGCAAAAGTTTGACGCGTGGGGGGTCGCGCGCCATAGTCTCCTTCAGCCACGAGAAAAACGGGAACTGGAGAATTGCATGGGCGAAGCCGCGATGGACGAGATCGGCGAAGATCGATCGCTGTTGTTGGTTGATGACGACGAGCCGTTTTTGCGCCGTCTTGCAAAGGCGATGGAGAAACGTGGATTCGACATCGAAACTGCGGACAGCGTTGCCGGAGGCAAGGCGATCGCAACCGCCCGCCCGCCCGCCTACGCTGTGGTGGATCTGCGGTTGGAAGACGGCAATGGTCTCGACGTGGTTGAAGTCCTTCGGGAAAAACGGCCCGACGCACGGGTTGTCGTCCTGACCGGGTATGGCGCGATTGCGACGGCCGTGGCAGCGGTCAAGATCGGGGCAACGGATTACCTGTCAAAGCCTGCGGATGCGACAGACATCACCAATGCGCTGCTGGCCACAGGAGACGACCTGCCGCCGCCCCCGGAAAACCCGATGAGCGCGGATCGCGTGCGGTGGGAGCATATTCAGCGTGTCTATGAGCTGTGTGATCGGAACGTGTCGGAAACGGCGCGGCGGTTGAACATGCACCGCCGGACGTTGCAGCGCATTTTGGCAAAACGTTCGCCACGGTGAACCGTCGGACTGGGGGCCAGCCCCAGACCCCCGGGATTTTCTGGAACAGAGACGAGGATGGGGGGCACACCCGATGTGACATGTGCCCCCTGTTTCAGAGGTCGAAACGTTTCAGGATCTTGTCCACGCGCTGACCGTTTTCCATCTCATGATTTTCGATGCGGCCATAGTCGACGAACCCGCGGGATTGGTAGTAAATCAGCCCGCCCTCATTGTCGGCGCGGATGTTGGCGTTGATCCAGCTGTAGCCAAGCGCCTTGGCTGCATTTCGCGTCGCATCGAAGAGCTTTGATCCGATGCCCAGGCCGGTCTGGCCGATCTGCACAAAGGTGGCAATTTCGGCGGCGTTCCGGGGCAGATACTCACCGCCCTGTGCGATCCATTGAAATCCGATGACATCTTCGGCCTCGTTCACGGCAACATGCCAAGCAGCGCGATCATATTTTTCTGCCATCCATGCCGCGAGTGTATCGCCGGTTACCTTGGTTGTGATCGCGGTGGTGCTGCCATCCGCAATGATCGGGTTCAGCAGGCGCGCCATTGAAGGTGCGTCCAAGGCGATGGCGGGGCGGATATGGATCATGATTGCTCCAGCAGGGCTGTGTGACGTGCGGTGAACGCGGTGCGGGTTTCCACCGGAGGGCGCAGAACAATCGTCAGCCCATCCATGATCGAAGGGTCGGGTTTGCCAAAGAACTTGTCCGCTTCGGCCGTGGTAAAACCGGCAATCTGGGTGGCTTCCATCCAGGCGCTGATCTTGTCCGCTTTTTTGATTTGCCGTTTGATTGCACTTGGCACCTTGGCAGGCAGTCCGAAACGGATGTGTACCGCCGCCTCGAGCCGTTCATCAAGGGCGCCGTAACCTGGTCCAACGGCGGCTTTGACCGGGGAAATCATGTCGCCGATCACATATTCCGGTGCGTCATGCAACAACGCGGCCAGCCGCCACTGCGCGGGTGCCTTGGGCGCGATGCGGCCAAAAAGCGTTTCCACCAGTAAGGAATGTTCTGCGACCGAATAGGCGTAATCCCCCATTGTCTGACCGTTCCACCGCGCGACAAAGGCGAGGCCGTGGGCAATATCCTCGATCTCGATATCCATCGGCGTCGGGTCCAGCAGGTCAAGCCTGCGGCCGGATAACATACGTTGCCATGCGCGCGCCTGTTTCGCCATGGGAACCTCCGTTGGATGAGCGGGCTTGGAACCAAATTGCGGGACGATGTGTTTTATCCCTGAAGGAGACACCGATGAAACCCGCAATCTTGCCTTTCTGTCTGATCTTATCAAGCGCTGGTGCAGCGTCTGCGGACGCCATCTGTATGCCCTCTGCAGAAATGGAGGCGAGCCTGATCGATTGGTATGCCGAGGCACCGGTAGATGGAGCGGTTCGCGAGGATGCGCAGATGTGGGCGTCTGATGCGACAGGCACGTGGACGCTTGTTGAGTATCGCGAAGACGGCCTGTCATGCGTGTTGGCGCAAGGTGAAGGTTGGACCCCGCGGGAAACGGATGACCTTATGATTGCCGCGCTGACCGACTGATCTGATCTAGAGCTTCACATCGCGATCTGGCGGCGCATACACGTAGTTGCCGTGCACTGTTCCTACGCTTTTGTAATTCAATCCGCGGAACGTCCGGCTGAGCCATCGGGCATCATCCATGTATTCCAGCACAAGGATGGGACGGCATCGGTGGATAATGTGAAACGCCCCCAACAGCGCCTTTTTCTCATGCCCTTCCACATCGAGCTGCAGGATTGATATGTCACGGTCGCGCGGAACAGCATAATCCAGCATCAGCGCTTGCACCTTTTGAACACCGTCGCCATCCGTATCGACGATACGCGATACGCCGCCCAGTGCCTGGCCATTGCTTTTGTGCGTCTTGAACAGAAGCGTATCGTCCTGGTTTGACAAAGCACCTTGGGTCAACGTCACATTTTTCAGCTTGTTCATCGCAATCGTCTGCTCGGCCGCTGCGAAATTTTCCGGTGCAGGTTCAAACGCCCAGATTTTGCATTTCGGCGCAAGTGCCGCGCTGATCGCGGGGAGGAAGTCGCCAAAGAACGTGCCAGCATGGATGATGTCGCCCTTGCCGGCGTGGGCGCGCATGAATGCGATGGTGTCCGGTTCATAAACCTGCCCCGACAAAACGGCCTTTGCCGCGGGGCGTTTCTCCAATCCTTCGGGCACACAATAAATACCATATTCATTCTGCGCCTCGGGGGCGGCTTTCTTCGGTTTGGGCATTCTGCTCCCCTCGTTTTCACGCCTGTCACGCGCGTTTCCATGGATTGTCCGTACGGTTTGCCGTGACTGTTTGCCAAGGCATAGCACCAATGCTAGGTGCTGCCCAAATGGTAAGGAGCATTCCATGTCGAATGATTACATCGTCAAAGACATCTCGTTGGCTGAATTCGGCCGCAAAGAGCTGGATATCGCGGAAACAGAAATGCCCGGGCTGATGGCTCTGCGTGCGGAATACGGGGAAAGCAAACCCCTGTCCGGTGCACGTATTGTCGGTTCGCTGCACATGACGATTCAGACCGCCGTGCTGATCGAAACGCTGGTCGAGCTGGGCGCCGATGTCCGGTGGGCATCCTGCAACATCTTTTCGACGCAGGACCACGCGGCGGCGGCGATTGCGGCTGGTGGCACACCTGTATTTGCGATCAAGGGTCAGAGCCTGGAAGAGCATTGGGATTACCTCGACAAGTCGTTCCTGTTTGATGATCTGCCGAACATGATCCTCGACGATGGTGGTGATGCGACCCTGTATGTTCTGCTGGGCGCGCGCGCCGAGGCCGGAGAGGACATCATTCCGGTCCCAAGCTCCGAAGAAGAAGAGGTGATCAAAAAGCAGATCGCCAAGCGCATGGCGGAAAGCCCCGGCTGGTTCACCAAAGTGCGTGACCAGATCAAGGGCGTGTCCGAAGAAACGACAACCGGTGTGAACCGTCTCTACCAACTGGTGCGCGACGGTCAGCTGCCCTTCCCTGCGATCAACGTGAACGATTCGGTGACAAAGTCGAAGTTCGACAACAAATACGGCTGCAAGGAATCGCTGGTCGACGGCATTCGCCGCGCCACGGACACGATGATGGCGGGCAAGACGGCCGTGGTCATGGGCTATGGCGACGTGGGCAAAGGGTCGGCGGCGTCGCTGGCCGGTGCCGGTGCCCGTGTGATCGTGACCGAGGTTGATCCGATCTGCGCCTTGCAAGCGGCGATGGACGGGTTTCAGGTGACCACGCTCGAGGATGTCGTGAGCACTGCGGACATCTTCGTGACGACCACCGGCAACAAGGACGTGATCCGCATCGAGCATATGCGCGAGATGAAGGATATGGCCATCGTCGGCAACATCGGGCACTTCGACAATGAAATTCAGGTGGCGAACCTGAAGAACCACAAGTGGACCAACATCAAGGAACAGGTGGACATGATCGAGATGCCGAACGGCAATCGTCTGATCCTCCTGTCCGAAGGGCGCCTCCTGAACCTCGGAAACGCGACAGGGCACCCATCCTTCGTGATGTCGGCGTCTTTCACCAATCAGGTGCTGGCCCAGATCGAACTGTGGACGAAAGGTGAAGAGTACAACAACGAAGTGTACATCCTGCCCAAGCATCTGGACGAAAAAGTGGCGCGTCTGCATCTTGATCGGATCGGCGTGAAGCTGACACAGATGGATGCAGAGCAAGCGTCCTATATCGGTGTAAAGCCCGAAGGCCCGTACAAACCGGAACACTACCGGTACTGATCCACTCCCGGTTTCTGAACCAAAGCCCCGCTTGGCAACAGGCGGGGCTTTTGCATTTTCCGGTATTCTGCCCGGCGATCACTGTACCGACAAACGAACCCTGCGCGGCGGCTCAGCCCCGCTTCGAATACGGACCGGGAGGGGTGTATCAGGTGTCCCGACCCCGCGCGGGATCGGACACGTGATCAATCATTCAATGCGTTTCCAACACCAACGACCGCGCCAATCAGGCCAAAGATGGTGCGCACAGAATTGACAGGGCTTTCCGTTGCCACCACCAGATCGCGCGGGTTCACCTGAAACTTGTTGGCAGCAAAAAGGCCGTCTGCTGATGTCAGGTCAATCGTAAACACCACTTGCTGCCTGTCTGGCCCGGACCCGTCGGATCTGACCTGCTTTCCGCTGTATTCCCGGAGGATCAACACGCCCTTGGGATTTGCGCGGCTGTCCGAGATGCCGCCCAACAAGGCAAGCGCTTCGATGGCAGTGATGTGTTCGCGGTTGAAGGGCACGATTGTTTCGGTGCCGGTGGCGCCGAGCGCCACGAAATATCTTTCGTCTTCTTCAACGATGACTTTGTCGCCGCCGCGCAGAACGACATTCGTCGATGCGCGATCAAACAACGTGTCGGCCCGGATTTCATATGTTTTCCCGTCCCGGATCACCCGGACCAGCGGGTTTTCCAGACTGTCCGAAATTCCGCCCGCGACCGAAATCAGGCTGAGCAAAGAATAGTTGCGGTTGGGAAGAGGATAAGTCCCGGGGCTCGCGAAACCACGTACCGCATCCACCGAATTGTCAGGACCGGCAGAAACAGACAGCTGCACCTGCGCATCCGGCACCACAAGCTCCAGGTCCTGTGAAATCCGCTCCCGCGCCGCTTCGGGTGTTTGACCACGCACGGGCACTTCATTCAGATAAGGCACAAAGATCGTCCCGGCGGGTGAAACCGTCAGCCCGTTGATCGCCACGTTTTTCTGTTCCGCCGCCGTCAGCAGCGAATTTTCCTGGTTGTCCCAGATCACGAGGTCAATCTGGTCGCCCGTGCGGATCAGGTTGGATTTTGGGCCGCGCGCGTCGCTGAACCAATGATAATGGCCCGCCCATCCCGTCACGGGCCACTTGCGCAAACTGGCGATGTTGTCGCGGGTGATCGGAACAACCGAGAACGCGGCATCTTCGGAATTCTGGGATCTGGTGATCTCGCCCTGGATCGCTGCCCCGCGAGGCAAGGTACATGCTGTCAAAGCAAAGCACGAAACACAAATGATGAGCGCGCGGAAAAGTCCGTCCAAGATAATGTCCCCCGGTGGCCTTGCAGCATTGGCCGTTGTCTGCTGTTTACCGGTTATCCGGGCGCAGACCTAGGGTGAATTTGACCTCTACGCGGCACCTCACTCACATTTTTTGTTAACGAATGGCCGTCAGGCGGATTTTTGCGCCGGGTTGCCGAGGTCCTCGGCTTCGATCACCGGGCTTTCGTCCGTTTCTGCATCGTCTTTTGCTGTCCCGGCGTCCATCGCGACGACTGAGCCGCTCGTGTCTTCGTCCCTAGGACCAATCAGCAAGGGCAGCATTTCCGATCCGCCCGGCAGTGACATTTCCGCGTTTGGCGGGCGGGTCCACGTCAGCGTATCGAACGCGTTGCAGTTGCTGCAGGTCGGAGCCCAATCACCGTGAATGTTCTGACAGTTCGAACACACCCATTGCGGGCCGCGCGGCGCTGTCACGGCCCGTGCCAGCCACCCCTGAACAACAGCATCGCTTGCCCCTTCGCCACGTTCAATGGCAGCCATCAAGGTGACGGAACGCGTGGTCGGGTCCGTTTCCACCAGATTGCCCAATGCGCGCCGCGCTGCCGGAAACTCTTCCGCGGCGAGGTTCAATTCCGCCAGCAGCATTTTGGTCTCGGAATCATCCGGTTTGGCCCGCGTCAAAGGGGCAAAGCGTTTGATCCGCGCGGTTGGCGTCTCATCCGGTTCGATCTGCGCAAAGGCGGCGGCAACATCCGGATGCGGTTGCGCTTCCCATGCCTTTTTCAGAACGCGGGTCGCGTATTTCTTTTGCCCCTGCTCGATATAGCTTTGCGCAGCCATGACAGCGGCCGGGATGAGGTCCGGGGACAGACGGTTCGCCTCAATCGCGGTTTCGCGTGCCTCGATCGTGGCATCATCTTCAAGAACCGCACGCGCCTGGCTGAGCGCAAGGACCGCGTTGCGGCGCCGGTGCACATCGCGCGGCAGGCTGCCATGCTTGAGCTTGGCATTCAGTGTTTCGCGCGCACCGGACCAATCTTCCTTGTCTGCCTGCAGTTGCAGCAGAACGTCCTGCGTTTCCACGTGTTTCGGTTTCAGCGCAAACGCCTTCTCCGCCAGTTTCAACGCCGTATCTGTGTCCCCATCCGCGAGCTTCTGCTTGAGGATGCCGCGCACACCCACAAACCGTGTCGCGTCGTTTTCAACCAGCTTGCGGTAAGTCTCTTCGGCCTTCTTGCGGTCACCGGCCATCTCGGCTGCTTGCGCCGTCAGCAGGTTGGTCAACTCGGGCCGGTCGAGGTAGCGGTTCGCTTTCTCTGCCTTGGCCAATGCCAGACGCCCTTCGCCAGAGGCGAGCGCCATCATGCCCTGCGACAAGGCATCGTACCCCTTGGCCGCGCGGTTCCGGTCAAAGTAACGCGACATCGCCGTTTCATCACCGTTCAGGAATTTCCACGTCGCAACCAGCAGGCCAAGCACCTTGAGGCCAATCCAGACGGCCAGCACCAACAGCACAAGGCCAATCACCGATTGCAGCGGGCCAAACGGGTATTCCGTGCCCGCGACGACGATGGTGATTCCGCCCTCACTTTCCAAAAGCCATCCCGCACCCAAGGCGAGCGCAGCGACGGCAACGACGAAAATGACGATTTTCAGGAGTGACCAGATCATGACAGAGGCCCCTTTCAGAGTGCCGACAGGCGTTGCGCCAGTGCGTTGGTGGCCGAAACGGCCTCGTGACGCTGTCGCGCCTGGTTAAGCCATGTGTCCATGGCCGACTTGGCTGCTTCGGGCAGGGCGTCCGCCTCGTTCAGTGCGGTTTCCAGATCTCCGGCGCGCACCGCGGCTTCGACACGGGACAGAACGGCGTCCGGGTCGGACCCCTCACGCGGAACAACGGATCGTCCGCCCAGCTGGCGTTCAAAGAACGACCCAAGGCCGCCGTCATCATCCGCTGCGCGCGCTGCGTTCAGGGCGTCGCGTGCGGCATCGGGGATTTGCGCCTGTAGTTGGGACAGCAATGGAACGCCGTCATTTGCAACCGCGCTGATTGCGTCGGGCACTTCGACAAGGCCGGTTTCGTTGAGCGATGCAAGCGGTTCAGCGAAGGCTGAACCATTGTCGAGCGCGGTGACGATCTGCGCCGCGGCACTCCGGGCCACTGCCGCCTTGGCGGCGGTTTCATTCGCATCGCGCGCGGCCTGCGCCTCGGAGATGAGCGTGTCAATTTCGGCTTGCTGTGACTGTGCCGTGGCGCGTAGCTCTGCCAACGCTGCGTTGAAGGCTGCCGCGGGCAACGTGCCATCGTCGTTTGGCTGCGTGGCAAAGGTATCGAGCCGGGCGTCCAGGGCAGCAATCGCCTCCGCCTGCTCGCTGATCGTACTTTGCAACGGCGACAGGTCCACCGGCTCTACTTCAACCGGTTCGGGCAGGTTGGCGACGGAATCTTCCAACGCTTCGATTCGCGCAGTGGCGGCCTCGAGCGCTTGGGTCATGTCAGAATTGTCGTTCAGTGCGCGCGCCGCGATGAATCCAAGACCTGCCGCGACGACACCACCAAAGAGCAGCGGCCAAACCGGATTGCGCTGCTCCTGCTGGACGGGAACCGGAAGCGGTGTTGCCGCTTTCTCAGGCTCAGGCTCAGGCTCAGGCTCAGGCTCAGGCTCAGGCTCAGGCTCAGGCTCAGGCTCAGGCTCAAGCTTTTCGACTGGCTCCGCCATTTCTACCGGTTCGGCATCTTTGGTATCCGCATCCGAGGCTTTGTCTTCGGGTTCAGACGGGTCCGTAGGGGCCGGATCCTCCACAGGCTCCAACGTCGCATCGATAATGTCGTCATCCGTCTTGGAAGTATCCACCTTGGATGTGGAAGTCTTTTTCGTGCGGGTCTTCTTGGCCAAGGTCTTCCCTTCCGATTCTCGCCGGGGTGCGACGTACCCGGCAAAGTCTACTCTGCGCTCTCTCGCCTCTCAACCCGAAGCCAACGCAAGCGCCGCGTCACCAAGCGCGGTGCTCATCGCAGCGGCATCGGGCGACACAGTGATAATCACTGACGGGCGCAATGGTTCCGGTGCCGCATCCGCAACCGCCGGGCTCAGCGCCAGAACAACCGCATGTCTCAGGACCGGGTCATTGGCAAAAAACTGGTCCGCCGTGCGCGGTGAGAAAAGGGGAATGAGCGTCGGCGCCTCCCCTGCCAGGGCGCGATGTGCCTCTTCGGTCAGGTCACAGCGCACCTGATCATATACCGGGATGTGCCTGATCCGCGCACCTGCTGCGCGCAAGCGGCGCACGATATCGCCGCGTGTGTGCACGCCGGACAGATGCACAAGCGGCTCTGGTGGCATGTCGGCACGCATGGTGTCCACCAGCGTATCGGCGGTCTCTCCCGCTTGCACCGCGTGCCAACCCCGCGCTTGCGCCGCCGCGGCCGTTGCCGCCCCGACGCAAAACGCCCGCCGTCCGCCGCCCTCGGGGGCAAAGCGCACCCCATTGGCTGAGGTGAAGATGACCGCTTCGTCATCCGCAACATGTGCGGGCTGATCCGTCGGCACAATCCGCAACAAGGGGCTGTAGATCGGGTGGAGCAGGGTGCTGATGGTGTCGGGCAAGTCCGCCACGAAACGCTGCGCTGCCGCCAGCGGGCGGGTCATCACCAGCGGGAAAGGCGGATGGGATGCATTGTTCGACACGGACCATGGTGATACCCCGCGCGGGTCCCTTACGCAATGTGGCAGACCCATGCATACGCCTGTGACCATCCTCGGCATTGAAAGCAGCTGTGACGACACCGCCGCAGCGCTGGTGCGCGGGGTGCCGGGTGACATGACGGTTCTGTCATCTGTCGTGCAGGGCCAGAATGACTTGCATGCGGGATTTGGCGGTGTCGTGCCGGAGATTGCGGCCCGTGCGCATGCGGAACGGCTGGACGGTGCTGTTGCGGCCGCACTGGCAGAGGCAGGGGTGACCCTGGATCAGGTGGACGCGATTGGCGTGACATGCGGTCCCGGCCTGATCGGCGGTGTGGTGTCGGGTGTGATGACGGCCAAGGGGCTTTCGGCCGCAACGGGTTTGCCGTTTTATGGGATCAATCACCTTGCCGGCCACGCGCTGACCCCCCGCCTGACAGACGGCGCGGCCTTTCCGTATCTGATGCTGCTCGTGTCGGGCGGGCATTGCCAGTTCCTGATTGCGCATGGACCAGACCGGTTCACGCGGCTTGGCGGCACAATTGATGACGCGCCGGGCGAAGCCTTTGACAAGGTCGCGCGGTTGATCGGGCTGGGTCAGCCCGGCGGTCCCGCAGTAGAGACCGCCGCGCGCACCGGGGATCCGACCCGCTTTGCATTCCCGCGCCCCCTGTCGAACAAGCCGGACTGCAACCTGAGTTTCTCTGGCCTCAAGACAGCGGTCCTGCGGGCACGCGATGATCTGGTGTCGGACCATGGCGGCCTGCCGCAACAGGCGCAGGCCGATCTGGCGGCCAGCTTTCAGCAGGCGGTGGCCGACAGCCTGGGCGGCAAAACACGCCGTGCCCTCGGTCTCTACCTTGCGGAAAACCCTGAAGCGCCGATGATGTGCGTCGCCGGTGGCGTGGCAGCAAACATGACCATTCGGTCAATATTAGAGACGATTTGCGCCGAACATGACGTCCGGTTTTCGGCGCCACCCCTTTCCCTGTGTACCGACAACGCGGCGATGATTGCGGCGGCCACGATCGAACAGATGCAGGGGCGTTCGCCCGATGACATGACCCTGTCCGCGCGGCCCCGGATGCCGCTTGATACAGCAAGCGCGCCGATGATCGGTTCGGGCAAGAAAGGGGCCAAGGCATGAGCATTTCGGTGTTGGGCGCAGGCGCCTTTGGCACCGCTCTGGCCATCACGTTGGCGGAAAAAGGGCCTGTGACCTTGTGGGCGCGCGACACCACCCATTGTGCGGAGATGACACAGGATCGCCAAAACGCACGGCGCTTGCCGGGGCACGTGTTTCCAGGCGATCTCAATGTCTGCGCCGATATCGAAGACGCTCTGCAAGCGACCGTTCTTTTGCTGGCGCTCCCGATGCAAGCGCTGGCCGGTTTCGTGGCGCAACACGATCTGAGCCGAAAGACGGTTGTCGCCTGTTGCAAGGGCATGGACCTGACCAGTGGTCGCGGGCCAAGCACCCTGCTCGTGGATGCAGGACAGGTTGCGGTGCTGACCGGGCCGAGTTTCGCTGGGGACATTGCCCGAGGGCTGCCCACGGCGCTGACCCTCGCCTGCGCCGATGCGGACACGGGTTCTGCGTTGCAGGCGCAGTTGTCGACGGCGACCTTGCGCCTTTACCGGACGACGGATGTGGTTGGCGCCGAATTGGGCGGCGCGTTGAAAAACGTGATTGCCATTGGCTGTGGCGCGGTGATGGGCGCGGGCCTTGGCACCAGCGCCCGTGCCGCCCTCATGACCCGCGGATTTGCAGAGATGCAGCGGCTGGCTGCGACCATGGGGGCGGAACCGGAAACGCTGATGGGGCTCAGCGGGTTTGGCGACCTGGTGTTGACTTGCAGCTCGGATCAATCGCGGAATTACCGGCTGGGCGAAGCCCTGGGTGCAGGCGCCCCGTTCGATCCCGCAATCACCGTCGAAGGTGCCGCCACCGCGCAAGCACTTGAACCATTGGCCGCGCAACACGACCTGCCGGTTTGCGCTGCCGTTGCGGATCTGGTGCAAGGGCGCATAGATGTGGGCCAGGCCATGGCGCGTCTTCTCGCGCGCCCACTCAAGGAGGAATGATATGTTTTACGCATTGATGGCATGGGACAAACCCGACGCACTGGAATTGCGCATGGAAAACCGGCCCGCGCATCTGGATTATCTCGCAAACACTGGCGTCGTGCGGCAAGCGGGCCCCTTCCTGAATGCTGACGGCAAACCCTGCGGGTCGCTTATCATTCTTGAGGTCGCAGACATGGCGGCGGCGCAGGCATGGGCGAACGACGATCCCTATGCCAAGGCCGGGCTGTTCGAGACGGTGAACATCGAGGCGTGGAACCGGGTGCTCGAGGCATGAAGTACTGGTTGTTCAAATCCGAACCGTCCACCTGGAGCTGGGACCAACAGGTCGCCAAGGGTGATGCGGGTGAGGAATGGGACGGTGTGCGCAACTATCAGGCCCGCAACTTCATGCGCGAAATGGCCGTGGGTGACCGCGGCTTTTTCTACCATTCACAGTCGGAAAAGGCCGTCGTGGGCATCGTGGAAGTGATCGCAGAGGCGCACCCCGACAGCACCACGGACGATGACCGTTGGGACTGTGTGGACATCAAGGCCATCGGCCCGGTCAAAACGCCGGTAACCCTTGCCATGGTCAAAGAGGACCCGCGCCTCGAAGAAATGGCATTGATCCGCAATTCGCGCCTGTCCGTGCAACCCGTCACCGAGGCGGAATGGCAGGTTGTCTGCGAAATGGCGGGTGTTGATCCATAAACCTGTTTGAAATTACGCGCCCCTCTGGCACCTTTGTTGCACGATAATGCCAACAGGAGGGACAGATGGGATTTCTTGCAGTGATGGCCGCCGGTATCGCGGGCTTTGTGTTCGGGGCGATCTGGTACACGGTGCTCGCGAAACCCTGGATGGCCGTATCCGGCGTCGCCGTCGATGAAACCGGACAGCCCGCCAACCGGACCAACCCGATTCCCTACATCACCAGCATTGTCGCCACGATCCTTGTTGCGGGCATGATGCGGCATGTCTTTGTCCTGAGTGGCATTGATACCGTGGGTGAGGGGTTAGTCTCTGGCCTTGGTATTGGTCTGTTCATGTCGGTGCCATGGCTGGCCACGAATTACGGATTTGCCGGGCGGCCCTTTCGCCTGACCCTTATCGACGGTGGGTACGCGGCGATTGGCAGTGCGGTGATTGGCACCGTGCTGACGCTATTCTGAATAGGGACGGGAAAAAGGGTTCTGACCACCCTGATCAGAACCCTCGCTCACCCACACGTGCACTCCCAAGAGCCACCACACGTATCTGTAAATTTCGGATCTGACCGTTCTGGTCGGACACTGGATAGGTAGCAAAACACGAGGCTTTTTTCAAACTTTCAATGTTTTGCATTCGACCCAAAAAAGAAACGCCCGCTTAAGGGGCGGGCGTTTACGAATTCTAAACCAAAGCAGCCTTAGCCGTAGACGCTTTCCTTGCCGAAATGCTTGGTCAGCATGTAGTAGACGACGGCGCGGTATTTGTTGCGCTCGGACTTGCCATAGGTTTCGATCACGGAATTGATTGCATCCATCAGTTCCGGGCCGTCCTTGAGGCCGAGTTTCTTGATCAGGAAGTTCTCCTTGACCGTTTCCAGCTCGGACGGCTGGCTGCCCGCGACGGTGGACGCGTCCGCGTTGTAGATCGCGGGGCCGCAGCCGATTGTGACCTTTGTCAGCAGGTCCATGTCCGGTGTCATGCCGCACTTGTTCTTCAGATCATCAGCGTACTGTGCGATCAATTCGTCCCGTTTGCCCATTGTCATTCCCTTTTGTTGGACTTGGCCATGGCTCTGACCTTGGGGCAAAGGTTAATTCAGCAAGCCTGCCGGAACAAAGGAAAAAATGCGCAGGATTTCCCCGTAGGCGGGTTCCTGGCCTCAGAACCGATTGATCTTGATCTCCGGCTTTTCCGCAACACCGCTGTCAGCGGCAAGCATCCCTGAAAATTCAAAGGTATAGCCGCGGATAAAGAAGGACCGGGGTTCTGTCATCTCGATCGTGCGGGCCACCCATTCTTCGGAGAACGCAGCCGTCCAGAGGCCGGGAAAGTCGTGCACGAGGTTATGCATGCAGATCAGGGCAATCCAAATTCCGGTGGCTTTTGCTGCCAGATGCACCTTGTCCGTCATGTGAAACGCCATGCGCAGGACAAAGGCGATCCCAAACGCCAGCGCACCGTCAATGATCATCGTCAGGTCGGGGTCGGCCTGTGCATCAGGTGCGCCGTTGAGATGGAACATGCAGTAACGCGACAAAAGCACAGCGATCAGCCCAAGGACGCAAGCCCCCAAAACCGAGGCAGGATAGCCAAGGTTTGTCACCCATTCCGGCCTGGTTCCGTGCGCGGCCTGCGCCCGCTCCGCCTGAATGTCGAGACGGGCGGAATGCTCAGCGCCAAGTTTGGCAAGCCGCTCGGAAAAGATGTCCTGTCCATTGGCCATGTCGTCACCTTACGTGTGTATTGCGTTGCGAAGGATCACTCGGAGATCAGGGGAACGTCCCGCCCAGCAGATAAAGCGTGTTGGCTTCGGTTTTCTGGGTGGTCTGCTGCACCCATTCTGGTGAAAACGCCTCGGCCCAGGCATCGGGATAGGCATGCACGAGGTTATGCATTCCGATCAGCGACACCCAAATCCCGGCCATCTGCGCAACCATATGCGCCCGGGTTGTCGTGCTGAGGATCACCCGCACAAGGAAGAAGGCGATGCAGAAGGCAAAGATGGCATCCACCATCACCACCAAGCCCGGCTTGGCCGTCGGATCGGGGAGACCCTGGCTGTGGTACATGGCAAAGCGCAAGAGCGGCACGGACAGAAGCCCGATCAACCCGGCACCTGCGGTTGACAACACGCGCCCAAGGTCGATGGTCCACCCTTGCACCGGTCGCGCCCGCGCCATCATGCGGTCATTGCGATGCGCGTGCTGCTCGTCCAAGCGCATCAGTCGTTCTACGAATACATCATCCTGCCACGTCATAATAAGACATCCTGTTCACTGTAATCACAGGTAGAACGTGACGCCGAAGCGCGGCAGAAAAGGGGCACTGTTGAGGAATTGTTACGAATTCATTGCGGAACCCGGTGATTGTTCACCGGATGGTCAGGATTTCGTCCAACGGTTTCTTGATCTTTGCCATCTTGGGAACAGTGGCGTCGGCGGCCGGGTGACCTGTGGCGATGATCATTGTCGCTTTTTCATTGTCCGGCCGCCCCAACAGTTCGCGTAGGAACCCCATCGGGTTTGGCGTGTGGGTCAGTGTCACAAGCCCCGACAGGTGCAGCGCAGTCAGCAGCATGCCCGTGGCGATTCCGACGCTTTCGGGCACATAGTAGTGCTTCTGCTTTGTGCCATCGTCCTTGCTGCCCCAACGTTGGGCAAATACGACGATCAGCCACGCGGCATCCTCAAGATGCGGCTTGTCCGCATCTGTTCCTATGGGCGCCAGCGCATCCAGCCAGTCCTGACCCGCGCCACCCTCGTAAAACTTGCGCTCCTCGGCCTCGGCGGCGTCCCGGATCTGCCGTTTGGTTTCCGGATCACGGACCGCAACAAAGTGCCAGGGCTGTTGGTTCGCGCCGGAGGGCGCGGTGCCCGCCGCGGCAATGCACGCTTCGATCACCTCTTGCGGCACCGGCGCCGGGTCATAGTCGCGCACCGTACGGCGCGTCGCGATTTCTGCGCGAAATGCTTCGGCCTGGTTCAGGGCCTCTTCGTCGGTGATGCGCGGGCGGTTGAGACTGTCGTGACCGTCCATCATCAGAAATCCAGGTTCTCGACACTCAATGCGTTTTGCTGAATGAACTCGCGCCGCGGTTCCACAACGTCGCCCATCAGCTTGGTAAAGAGGTCATCCGCCTCCGCCATGTCTGCGACTTTTACCTGCAACAGTGTACGCGCGTCGGGATCAAGTGTGGTTTCCCACAGCTGATCCGGGTTCATCTCACCCAGACCCTTGTAGCGTTGCAGGCTCAGCCCGCGCTCACCCTCTTCGAGGATCGCGTCGAGCAGGTCCATGGGCCCCATAATCGCCTGCACCCGATCCTTGCGGATCAACGTGGCGGGGGTGCCATAGACGTCTTGCAGGCCTTGGGTAAACGATCCGGTCTTGCGCGCCTCACCGGAGCGCAACATTGGACCATCAAGCGTGCGCACCTCTTCGACGCCACGCAGGATGCGCGCCAGACGCACGCCCTTGTCTTGGGTGATCCGCCCTTGCCAGCCGCGTTCCCATTCGAGCGCAATCAGGTTCAGCCGTTCCGCAACCTTGTCCGCCACCCCCTGCAGGTTGGCGTCAACAGCACCCGGCACAAATGCGCCAGCGATGGCCGCCTGTTCCAGAATGTGGCGCGGGTAATGGGTGGGGAAGGCTTGCAACACGCGTTTCAGCTGCCGCGCGTCGTCCACCACACGGACCAGATCCTGCCCCGTGATTTCTTCGCCATTGCCCTGCCGCAGGATCGCGCCTTCGGTGCCCTGATCAATCAGATAGTCGTCGAGCGCGGTCTGATCCTTGAGATACACCTCGGATTTGCCACGCGAGACTTTGTAAAGCGGCGGCTGCGCGATGTAGAGGTATCCGCCTTCGATCAGCTCCGGCATCTGCCGGTAGAAGAATGTGAGCAGAAGGGTACGAATGTGCGCGCCATCCACGTCCGCGTCCGTCATGATGACGATCTTGTGGTAGCGCAGTTTCGAGATGTCGAATTCATCCCGCCCAATTCCGGTGCCCAGCGCCATCACCAGGTTGCCGATCTCCTGGCTGGACAGCATCCGGTCAAACCGCGCGCGCTCCACGTTGAGGATCTTGCCGCGCAGGGGCAGCACGGCTTGCGTACGCCGGTCGCGCCCCGTCTGCGCCGATCCCCCGGCGCTGTCACCCTCGACCAAAAACACTTCGGTCTTGCTCGGGTCCTTTTCCGAACAATCCTTCAGCTTGCCCGCGAGGTAGTTCACGTCCATCGCCGTCTTGCGCCGTGTAAGCTCGCGCGCCTTCCGCGCCGCCTCACGGGCCAGCGCGGCCTCGATGATCTTGCCCACGATGATCTTGGCCTCGTTCGGGTTCTCCTCGAACCACTCGGCCAGCTTTTCGTTCACCAGACCTTCGACAGCGGGGCGCACCTCGGAACTGACCAGCTTGTCCTTGGTCTGAGAGCTGAATTTCGGATCGGGCACCTTGACCGACAGCACACAGGTCAGGCCTTCACGCGCATCGTCACCGGTAAAGTTCACCTTTTCCTTCTTCGCGATGCCGGAGATCTGGGCATAGTTGTTGATCGTCCGCGTTAGCGCGCCGCGAAAGCCCGCCATATGCGTGCCGCCATCCCGCTGCGGGATGTTGTTGGTAAAGGGCAGGACGTTCTCGTGATAGCTGTCGTTCCACCACATCGCGACCTCGACCCCGATGTCGTCCTTTTCCCCTTGGATAAAGATCGGTTCGGGCATGACGGAGGATTTCGAGCGGTCGAGATACTTCACGAATTCCTTCACCCCACCCTCATAGAACAGCTCGGTTCGCAGGTGTTCGACCGGGCGTTCGTCCACCAGAATGATCCGCACGCCCGAGTTCAAGAAGGCCAGCTCGCGCAGACGCTTTTCCAACGTCTCAAAACTGTATTCGAGGTTCGAAAACGTTTCGGTCGATGCAAGGAACCGTACCTCGGTTCCGGTGCGGTCACCCGCGTCACCGACGACCTCCAGATGCTTGGTCGTCTCGCCATGTTCGAACCGCGCCACGTGTTCCTTGCCATCGCGCCAGATGCGCAGTTCCAGCCAGACTGAAAGCGCATTCACCACGGACACGCCCACACCGTGCAGACCGCCGGACACTTTGTAGGAGTTGCTGTCGAACTTACCGCCGGCGTGTAGTTGGGTCATGATGACCTCGGCCGCGGAAACGCCCTCTTCCTCGTGGATGCCAACCGGAATACCGCGCCCGTTGTCGCTGACCGACACGCTGGAATCGTCGTGGATTGTGACCGTGACGGCGTCCGCATGACCCGCCAGCGCTTCGTCGATGCCGTTGTCGACGACCTCGTACACCATGTGGTGCAGGCCGCTGCCATCGTCGGTGTCCCCGATATACATGCCCGGGCGCTTGCGCACCGCTTCCAAGCCTTTGAGAACCTTGATGGAATCCGCGCCGTAATCTTCGGGCGATTGCTCGTTATCTGCCATTTGAGGGCCCTTTGTATTCTTGCCCCAAATATACGGTTTTTCAGGGGGATTGTCACGCAACTGACACAAGATTTTGTGGCGCGGCCAAAGGGGTTATCCCGCGTGCCGCGCTCTGTCTGTCATGCCGCCTGTGCGCCGATTTTCTGCACCTCGCGCGTCCAGCGTTCGACAAGGCCCGGCTTGGGATGGCTGGCGCCGGAAAAGTAGGTGAACCGGGTCGGTTTGATCCCGACAAACCCAAAGACCTGTCCGGTCAGTTGCCGCAAAAGCGCACTGCCATGCACCATGCGCAAGTACCACCGCGGGCTGTCTGATGTCAGAATGATGCGCCCGGTCTTGCCCGTCAGCATCGGCGACGGCATCCCCAAACGGTTGAGGTTGCGCGTGTCATACGCCCGCCCCGGCAGCAAAATGCGATCCAGCAAACCTTTCAGTTTCGCCGGCAGTCCACCCCACCAGATTGGCGCGGACATCACCACGTGGTCTGCCCACTCTAGGTCCTTCAGAACCGCTTCGATCTGAGGTTCCAATGGTTTCCAGTGCGAATATCCACCGTCCCCGAAATCCATATCGAATTCCAGATCGGACAACCGGACAACCCGCACATCGTGCCCTGCCTCCTGCGCAGCTTGGGTGTAGGTGTCTGTAAACAGCCGGGACAGGGACTGTGTCCCGGGGTGCCCATCAAGGACAGTGATGCGTTTCGGGTCCATGAGTATTCTCCTGCTAAAAGTGACCATGGTCAATTTCTAAAACAGTAAAAATGACCGTGGTCAATATAAAATTTGACCTCGGTCAAATTATTTGAAACAAAAGGGGTCATGAACAAACCCGTACAGGCCAGAACACTCAAAACACGCGCCAAATTGCTGGACGCCGCAACCGCAGTCGTGGCCGATGTCGGTTATGAGGCCCTGCGTGTCGAAGAAGTCGTGCGCCGCGCAGGTGTGGCCAAGGGCACGTTCTTTGCGCATTTCCGCGACAAGGATGCGCTGATGGATCATCTGATCGGCGCAGAAATGAACGCGATCCTGACCGACATGGCCAATGGCGCAGCGCCAAGAGATGTCCCCGACATGGTCCGCGCATTGCGCCCGCTCATCGCTTTTGCAACATCCGAACGTTACGTGTTTGATGTGGTTTTGCGCCACAGCGGCGCAGCCGCAATCACCGAAATCGGCCCCATAGCGCGCGCATTTGAACAACAATACCAGGTGTCCCTGCAGTGGGTCACGCATCCCGACCTGACCGTGCGCGAAGACATTCCACCCGAACTCCTGGCCGAAGGCATCGGTGCCTTTCTGATTCAGGCGATATCCCTGCAATTCTGCGCCTTGCACAGCGCTGTCGGCGTCGAAGAACGGCTCGAACCCTACTTGCGCGCGTGGCTCAAGTAAGCGGGATCACCAACCCCACGAGGATCAACAGCACACCGGCACTCAGGTTCATGCGCCGCAGCGCGCTGGGCGACTGGATCAAGCGGCGCGCCCGGTCGATGAACACCGCCATGCCCAGGTTGCCAACCAACGGGATCACCGCCGACAGACCGGCTATCATCGCAACATCCCATGGGGTCAACTGCGTCAGGTCAAAGAACCCAGGCAGCATCCCCATGTAAAACAGGATCGCCTTCGGGTTGCCGAGGATCACGGCAAGTCCCGCAACAAAACCGGCCCACATGCCTGGTCGTGTCAGGGTGCTGTCCGCTCCAATCGTTTTGTCTGCGCTCCGGATCACCGCGACGCCCATGACCACGAAAACCGCCGCCGCGACCCATTTCAACACCTCAAGGATGTCACCATAGAGCGACAGGATCCACGTGATGCCAAAGATCGCGAGCAGAGACCAAAGCACGTCGCCAATCACAACGCCCAAGGCCAGCGGCCACGCCGCGTGAAATCCACCCGACAGGCTACGCGCGATCAACCCCACCCATACCGGCCCCGGGGTCAGGAACAGCACGGTCAGCGCGCCCGCATAAAGCGCGATATCAAAAGGAGACAGGGTCACACCTGTACCGCCGCGCTGACACCATCCGTTTCGGTGACGTGCAGATACTGCGCCCGGTCCCCAAGGCTATCGAACAGCTCGGGTCCGGTGCCGGTCATCCACGCCTGCGCGCCCAAGGCGCATATCTCATCGTAAAGGGCCGCACGCCGCTCCGCGTCCAGATGTGCGGCCACTTCGTCCAAGAGCAACAAGGGCGGCGCCCCGAAATCGCGCGCCAACGCCCGCGCATTGGCAAGGATCAGCGACACCAGAAGCGCCTTTTGCTCTCCAGTCGAACAATCCTTCGCCGGAACATCCTTCGCGGCATAAACACCATACAGATCCGCCCGGTGCGGACCCATCAACGTGCGCCCCGCTGCCAGATCACGCCCACGTCCGTCCGCCAGCGCGCGCGCCATGTCATCCACCGTGTCCGGCATCCCCAATTCGCCGGGCAACAACGTCAGATCCGCCGCTGGAAATGCCGTCTGGGCCCCGGCCTGCGCCTCCGCCAGATCGGCCAACGCCTGCAGCCGGTTCATGTGCAACGCGACGCCGGTTTCCGCCATGCGCCGTTCCAATGCCGCATACCAATGCCCGTCCCGCACCATGTCTTTCAGCAAACGGTTCCGTTCGCGCATCGCCTTGTCATATTCCAAAGACAGCTGCGCGTGATCCGGAACAAAGCTGAGCGTCATCCGGTCCAGAAACCGGCGGCGCCCCTCCGCCCCTTCGATCCAGAGGCGGTCCATGGACGGGATCAACCACAACACGCGCGCAATCCGCCCAAGTGCCGTTTGCGCGGCAGCCTTGCCGTCAATGCGCACCTGCCGCGCCGCGCCCCCTTCTGACCAGGTCTCGACTTCATGCACTTGCGCCAGCGAATGCAGAACCGTGGTCAGCTTCCACCCTACAGCTTCGGGCCTGCGCGTCATGTCCTCCGCCGACGACCGGCGCAAACCCCGCCCCGGCGAAAACAGCGACACCGCTTCGAGGATATTCGTCTTGCCCGCCCCGTTCGGCCCGAAAATCGCAACCGGCCGCGTATCGAGGCCAAGGCGCACGACCTTGTGCGATCGAAAATGGGAAAGCGTCAAAGAGGAAAGGGACAGCGTCACCACCGTCCCTCGTTTCTTCTGGCTGAAAATACCACCGCCGGAGGCAAGATTTTTCTCAAAAATCTTACACGCGCATCGGCATGACCACATAGATGGCCGATGTATCGCTGCCTTCGCGCATCAACGTGGGATCGCCTGATGAATTGAACATGAACACTGCGTTTTCGCGGTCCACCTGGGATGCGATCTCAAGCAGGTATTTCGCGTTAAACCCGATTTCCAACCGCTCGTCGCCATAGGCAACAGCCAGCTCTTCTTCCGCGGCACCGCTGTCCGGTGCGTTGACACTCAGGACCAGCCGGTCCTCGTCCAGCTGCAATTTGACGGCGCGTGAACGTTCCGACGACACGGTCGCCACACGGTCCACAGCCTTGGCGAAATCGCTTGCGTCCACCTCCAGCTTGCGCGTGTTCCCCATCGGGATCACGCGCGTGTAGTCCGGGAACGTGCCGTCAATGACCTTGGACGTCAGCGTGATGTCCGGCGTGGCAAACCGCACCTTGGTCTCCGACACGCTCACCGCGATCTGCATGTCGTCATCATCCAGCAGCTTGCGCAACTCACCCACCGTCTTGCGGGGCACAATCACGCCCGGCATGTCGCTTGCCCCATCGGGCAACGCACTGTCGATCCGTGCAAGGCGGTGCCCATCCGTTGCCACGCAACGCAGCGACGGGCCATCCTCACCTTCGGACACATGCATGTAGACGCCGTTGAGGTAGTACCGAGTCTCTTCGGTCGAGATCGCAAATTTTGACTTGTCGAACAGGCGGCGCAGTTGCGGCGCGGGTACGGAAAAGTTCGACGCGTATTCCGACGTTGCCATCACAGGAAAGTCTTCCTTTGGCAACGTCGCCAGGGAAAAGTTCGATCGCCCGGCCTCTACCGTTAAACGGCCCGCCTGCGCATCCGCGGTCAGGGTGACAAGTGCCCCGTCGGGCAGTTTGCGCACAATTTCATGAAGCGTGGTTGCCGCGACCGTTGTCGCCCCGGCCCGCTCCACCTGCGCGGGCGCCTTGTCCACAACTTCGATATCCAAGTCGGTCGCACGGAACGTCACATCGGCGCCGTCCGCCTCGATCAGCACGTTGGCAAGGATCGGGATCGTATTGCGCCGTTCGACCACCGACTGCGCCTGGCTCACGGCCTTGAGCAGCACACCGCGTTCCACACTGATCTTCATTTGTCCCTCTCCCACCAGATTGCCGGGCCAAGAAAAGCCGGGACCGGCACACTAGCCCATAGCCCGACGTTCACAAGCATTTTATTGCTTGTCGGGCGTGGGCGAAGCGCCGTCAAGACAGGGTGGGTCGCAAAACGAAAAAGGGCACCGCGACGGGTGCCCATGATCCTGATTTTGACGCCTGCTCAGGCTTCGAGCGCGCGCCGGAGCAGTTCGAGGTCCTCGGCAATCTGGCCGTCCGATTGCCGCAGCTCTTCGATGCGGCGCACCCCGTGCATGACGGTCGTGTGGTCGCGCCCGCCAAACCGACGGCCAATCTCCGGCAAGGACCGGGAGGTCAGCTGCTTGCACAGATACATCGCCACCTGACGCGGCCGGGCATAGCTGCGCAGGCGCTTGGGACCGATCATGTCAGACAGGCGGATGTTGTAGTGCTCGGACACCTTGCGCTGAATTTCTTCGACGGTGATCTTGCGCTCGGACGCGCGCAGGACGTCGGCCAGACAGTCGTTGGTCAGGTCCATGTCGATCTTGCGACCCACCAGCGACGCAAACGCGAAAAGACGGGTCAATGCGCCTTCGAGGACGCGCACGTTGGTCGAAATGCGCATGGCCAGAAACTCAAGCACACCGTCCTCAACCCGCAGATCGGGATAGTTCGCCATTTGCTGCTCGACCTTCGACTGCAGGATACCAAGGCGCAGTTCGTAATCCGTTGGGTGCAGATCCACGACAAGACCGCATTGCAGACGCGATTTCACACGCTCTTCAAGGTCCTTGATCTCACCGGGCGCGCGGTCGGCGCTGATGATGATCTGTTTGTTCTGGTCAACAAGCGCGTTGAACGTGTGGAAAAACTCCTCCTGCGTGCTGTCCTTACCGGCAATGAACTGCACGTCATCGACCATCAGAACATCGACGGACCGAAAGATGGATTTGAAATCCATCATCTTGCGATCCCGCAGGGCCTGAACAAACCGGTACATGAACTGTTCCGCCGACAGGTACAGAACGTTCAGTTCGGGCCGCCGCGTCTGCAGCTCCCATGCGATGGCGTGCATCAGGTGGGTTTTGCCCAAACCGACGCCACCATAGAGAAACAGCGGGTTGAACGTGACGGGTCCGCCTTCGGCCACCCGTTTGGCCGCGGCATGGGCGAGCTCGTTCGGCTTGCCCACCACAAACGTGTCAAAGGTAAAGCGACGATCGAGGGGTGCCGCAGACAACAGCGAATGCGCCGACGGTGCCGTATGCGATACGGCGGCTGTGGCCGCGCGTTGTGTGCTGGGCAGTGCGGGCTTGGCCTGTGAATTGGCCGGCACACTGAAGCTTAGGCGGCGGATCGTCTCATCCTCGGCCTTGAGCTTGTGCAAAATCAGATCAGAGAAATTCTGGCTGACATAATTGCCCAGAAAATTTGTCGGTACGTCAAAGGTCGCAACACCGTCCTGGAGATCCCGAAACTTCAACGGCTCGATCCAGTTGGTGTAATTGTTCTGTCCCACGGTCTTGAGCAGTTGCTGCCTCAACTGCCCCCATTTCTCTTGCGTCATACGACCCTATCGTCCCTTCTTGCCAACCATTGTCCCACCGGCCTTCCCACAGGCCAAACTCATGTCTCAGGCAAATCGAACCCATCCCGCTGCCAGACGGCGCGAGCCCGATCCAATCGGATATTTACAGACGAGGGGCGTTACCAAGCCGTTATGAACGGGCCATCAACACCGCGCCTTCCGCACACCAATTTTTTGACAGGTCAGCGGACGAAAACACCGTCTCCACCAATCACAGGTCCCTTGCCAACGGCCCTGCACCGAACCAGTCCAAAGCTACAGTGCTTTGCCAGTCGGCCTGTCCCCCCAAGGCGACGCGAGTCGCAAGAAAGGTGGTAGCAAGTTCGTGAGCGGGCCGTCCATAGAACTTAATTATTGACTTGAGCTTTTTGCCGAAAGAATCGCAGCGCCCCTTGTTTTCATGGATAAAACAAAAAAACGCCGCAAAAAGCGGCGCCTTTGGTCTTGCAATCTTAAGGCGTGTTCAGCCCAGGGCTTTCACCCGCGCGGAGAGCCGCGACATCTTACGCGATGCCGTGTTCTTGTGGTACACGCCGCGGCTGACGCCACGCATAAGTTCCGGCTGCGCAACTTTCAGAGCGGTTGTTGCTGCTTCCTTGTCACCCGAGGCAATCGCCTCTTCGACCTTGCGCAGATAGGTGCGAATCCGCGAACGGCGCGCCTTGTTGATTGCGAAACGTTTTTCGTTTTGACGGGCCCGTTTCTTGGCCTGAGGCGAATTTGCCATGATTATCTCGTCCCAATGATTGGTGCGGTAGTTACAGAAGCCGCGTCTCTAGGAGGTGTCGCAACGCGAGTCAAGCCATTCTGGGCGGGGGCCGATTTTTGCAAAAATCGGGGGCACAGTTCAGCGGTCGCGGAACTGTGCCTCGCGTTTTTCCAAAAACGCGGCCATGCCCTCTTTCTGGTCTTCTGTTGCAAAGAGCGAATGGAACACGCGCCGTTCGAACAACAGACCTTCGCGCAGCGGCGTTTCAAACGACCGGTTGACCGCTTCCTTCACGGCCATCACGGACACCATCGATTTCTCCGCGATCTTTTCCGCAGCACTCATCGCCTCGTCCATCAGCTTTTTCATCGGAACCACACGGCTCACCAAACCGGCGCGTTCCGCTTCTTCGGCATCCATGAAACGCCCGGTCAGGTTCATGTCCATCGCCTTGGCCTTGCCCACGGCACGGGTCAGGCGTTGCGTGCCCCCGATCCCCGCCATGACGCCCAGGTTGATCTCGGGTTGGCCGAACTTGGCCGTATCCGACGCGATGATGAAATCGCACATCATCGCCAATTCGCATCCACCGCCCAGGGCATAGCCGGAGACGGCTGCAATCACCGGTTTGCGCACACGCACAATCGCGTCCGTTTCCGGGCCAAACAGGTCCTCGGTGAACACCTCGACATAGGATTTGTCCTTCATCATCGCGATGTCCGCCCCGGCGGCAAACGCCTTGTCCGATCCGGTCAGCACGATGCAGCGCACTTTGTCATTCGCCTGACAGCCCGCCATCGCATCCGCCAGCTCTTTCATCAGCTGGTCATTGAGCGCGTTCAGCGCGTCGGGTCGGTTCAGGGTGATCTTTGCAATGTGGTCTTCGACGTCGAGGATGATCGTCTCGTAGGCCATTGGATTGCTTTCTGTCGTTGCAGTTAAGGATCGTGCTTATCACGGGCGTGTCATCATTCAACCTATGTTTGACACGACCGGCAGTAGAACGATGAACGCCCCGACTGGACAATCCGTTCCACCGACCTGTCACATCCATCCTTTCGGCACGGCGCCCCCTCGCGGCCATAGACGTCGAACCGATGCTGAAAATATCCAAGCTCTCCATCGGCTTGCCGGAAATCCCGCAGGGATGACCCCCCCGCCTCGATCGCCTCGGACAGCACGTCGCGAATGATCGGGACCAATGCCGCAACCCGTGGTTTCGCGATCCGCCCTGCCTTGCGCACGGGCGAGATGCCGCCACGGAACAACGCCTCGCACACATAGATATTGCCCAGACCGGCAACGATTCTCTGATCCAGGAGCGCGGATTTCACGGGCGTGTTCTTGCCTTGAAACGCCTCGATCAGGTGTGCGTCGCTAAAATCATTGCCCAGAGGTTCGGGCCCGAGGACCGCCAGTAACTTGTGCTGATCCGCCGTGCGCGTGTCCATCAGGTCCATCGCGCCAAACCGGCGCGGGTCGTTGAAGGTGATCCGCGCCCCGTTGTCCATGTGCAGGACAACGTGGTCATGTTTTTCCGGTGCGGGGTGGTCATGCACAAACTGGCCTAGCGGATCGCCAGAGATCAGCATGCGCCCCGACATGCCCAGATGGATCAACAGCGTCTCGCCCGTATCCAGATCGGCCAGGATGTATTTCGACCGCCGCCGCAGACGCTCGACCCGCGCCCCGGTCAGCCGCGCGGCCATCCGGTCGGGAAAGGGCCAGCGGAGGTCAGGCCGGTTCACATCCGCACGCAAAATCACCGCCCCCTCCATCGCAGGGGTCAGGCCGCGGCGGACCGTTTCAACTTCGGGCAATTCGGGCACAGGCGGCACTCCTTCGGACCGCCCACAAATAAGGCGTGGCGTGGCCTCATGCAATCAGTAGCCATTGTCCTCAAGCTGACCAATCAGGAAATCACGCAGCAGATCGTGCCCTTCGATAAAGCGCGGCACCGCAATCTTGCGCCCGTCTTCGAAATACAGGGTGTAACCGTCCTGTTTCGTTCGCGCCCGGATCAGCTTGGTCAGATCAAAGTGGCGCGTCATCAGAAACGTGTTGGTACACGTCATGTCGATCCCGTCGATCACCAGACGAAAGCGCCAGATATAGACCCCGGTATACAGCAGCCCCGCCGCCACCAACGCATAGAACGAATATGGCGTTTGCCCGCCGACATCCGTCTGGCTTTCGATATATACCGTGAACCAGGCCAACAGCGGCAGAACAAGGAGAAAGCCGTACCGCCATCCTGCCGTCGACTGGAAAACGGCTGCCGACCCTTCGGTGCGCGCATCCTTGCGCCCGAACTTGAATATGGTCGCAAGATTGTCCTGCGGATTGCCCACCGGTGAAAGAACGCCATACCCGGCCATGGCGATCCGTTTGGTCAGCGACTCTTCCTCACGAATGTCACGTGGCGCGTGCATCCCACCGACAAAGCTCCGCAGCTTGCGTGTCGCAAACCACATGGCGATCCAGAAAATGGCTATGATGAACAATGTAAAATACATGCCCTGCGTCCTTTGCGCCGATTGACGATTTGATCCTTGTCCCTCACCTCATTAGGGACAAATGAGACATGACAAAGACGCAATTGGACCGTTTGGATGACTGAAGGCTTTGAGAACAAGACCCACTTCGGCTTTGCCGAAGTCCCCGAAAGCGAAAAGGCCGGGCGCGTACAGGGCGTGTTTGATTCCGTTGCGTCCAAATATGACGTCATGAATGACGTGATGAGTGTGGGCATCCACCGCATCTGGAAAGAGGCGATGATGGATTGGCTGGCACCCCGCGCCGGTCAAAAGCTGCTGGATGTGGCCGGTGGCACTGGCGACATCTCGTTCAAGTTCCTCAAGCGCGCAGGGCACGGCCACGCCACCGTTCTGGACCTTACCGAACCGATGCTGGTCGAGGGGCGCAAACGCGCCGAAGCCGAAGCGATGAGCGACAGCCTCGACTGGATCGTCGGCGACGCCATGGCGCTGCCTTTTGAGGACAACACCTTCGACGTCTACACCATCAGCTTTGGCATAAGGAACGTCACCCGCCCCCAAGAGGCGCTGGATGAGGCGTACCGCGTGCTCAAACCCGGCGGCCGTCTCATGGTGCTCGAGTTCAGCCAGATCCCGAATGACGGGATGCAGAAACTCTACGATCTTTACAGCTTCAACGTGATCCCCGCGATGGGCAAACTGATCGCGAATGACCGCGACAGCTATCAGTATCTGGTGGAAAGCATCCGCCAGTTCCCAGATCAGGAAACCTTCCTGTCCATGGTCCGCAAGGCCGGGTTCGAGAACGCGAAATACCGCAACCTCAGCCTCGGCATCGCCTGTCTGCATTCGGGTTGGAAAATCTGAACCCATGCGCGGACCGCACAACATCTTTCGCCTGATCCGCACAGGCGCCACGTTCGAACGCACGGGCGCGATGAACGTCATTCTGGATGCATTCGACGCGCCCACGCCGCTGCGCATCGTGGCCAAGGTGCTGGCCAAACCCTTCGCGTGGCTGGGCGAAAAGGGGGATCCGAACATGCCCCCCGCCACCCGCGCGCTGACGGCTTTGGGCCCGGCTTACATCAAGTTTGGTCAGGTCCTGTCGACCCGCCCCGACGTGGTCGGCCCCGAGGTCGCGCAGCAGTTGCGCGTGCTTCAGGACAAACTGCCGCCCTTCTCCATCGAAGAGGCCAAGGCCGAGGTGGTGCGTGAACTGGGCGCGCCCATCGAAACCTTGTTTTCGGAATTCAGCGCGCCCGTCGCTGCCGCTTCGATCGCGCAGGTGCACCGGGCCCGTCTGGCCGAAACCGGCGAAGAGGTTGCGGTCAAGGTGCTGCGCCCCGGCGTGGAACGTGCGTTTACCCGTGATGTGGACGCGTTCTACTTCGCGGCCAAGTTTGTCGAAATCTTTGCCCCCGGTGCGCGCCGCCTGCGCCCCACGGATGTGATCGAACATTTCGACAGCGTGGTGCAGGGGGAACTAGACCTGCGCCTCGAATCCTCCGCCGCCGGGGAATTCGCCGCAAACACCAAGGACGACAAGGGCTTCACCTTGCCGCAGATCCGCTGGGACTATTCTGCACGCCGGGTGATGACGCTGGGCTGGGCCGACGGTGTGCCCATGGGCGACAACGCTGCTATTGATGCGGCCGGGCATGACCGCCGCGAGTTGGGCGAACGGGTGCTGAAACTGTTCCTGATGCACGCCCTGCGCGACGGCTATTTCCACGCCGACATGCACCAGGGCAACCTCAAGGTCGCGCCCAACGGTGACATCATCGCCTATGACTTCGGCATCATGGGCCATATCGACGAATACACCCGCCGGGTCTACGCTGAAATCCTGTTTGGCTTCATCCGCAAGGATTTCAAACGCGTGGCAGAAGTGCATTTCGAGGCAGGCTATGTGCCCGCCGACAAGGACGTGGACGAATTCGCCCGCGCCCTGCGCGCCGTGGGTGAGCCGATCTTTGGCATGGACGCGTCCAAGATCTCCATGGGCCGCCTGCTCGCTTACCTCTTCGAAGTGACGGAGCGGTTCGGCATGGAAACCCGCACCGAACTGATCCTGCTGCAGCGCACCATGGTGGTGGTCGAAGGGGTCGCGCGGTCTCTCAATCCCAACATCAACATCTGGGAAGTCGCCTCGCCAGTCGTCAGCGACTACATCGAAAAATCAATCGGCCCCCGCGCCATCGTCAGCGATCTTTATAAAACCACGCGCGTTCTGACCCGTTTCGGCCCGCGCCTGCCGCGCCTCGTAGAACAGGCGCTGATCGCCCAGGCCAACCCGCAAACACCCAAACGCCGCGGTTTCTGGCGGTGGATTACACTTGCCGCCGCCTTGGGCGTCATCGCAGGCGGGGGTGTCATCCTCCTGATCGACGCACTGCTCTGATCTTCATCTCGCCAGATAAACTCCGGGGGTCTGGGGGCTGGCCCCCAGTCCGACGTCGCCTTTAAGCGATCCGCTCGAACGCCAGAGCGATTCCCTGACCACCGCCGATGCACATGGTGACCAACGCCTTGGACCCACCGGTCCGCTCCAGTTCATACAGCGCCTTCACCGCGATGATCGCCCCCGTCGCCCCCACGGGATGACCCAATGCAATCGCACCCCCGTTCGGGTTCACGCGCTCAGGGTCAAACCCAAGGTCGTTCGACACCGCCAACGCCTGTGCGGCAAACGCCTCATTGGATTCGATCACGTCAAAATCCTCCGGCGACAGCCCCGTCCGGTCCAAAAGGTTGCGCACCGCCGGAATGGGGCCAATCCCCATCACCTCCGGCCGTACCCCGGCATGGGCATAGCCCAGAATCCGCGCCCGCGGTTTCAGCCCGGCCTTCTCTGCTGCATCCGCCGTGGCCAGCACAATCGCGCCAGCGCCGTCATTGATGCCCGACGCATTGCCCGCCGTCACGGTGCCGTCCTTCTGGAACACCGCCCGCAATCCGCCAAGCGCGTCCATAGACGTCGCCTTGGGATGCTCATCAACCTCGAACGGCACCATGTCCCGTTTCACGCGCACCTCAACCGGTGTGATCTGGCTTGCAAAACGACCCTCTTCGATGGCGCGCGCCGCGCGCGTCTGGCTTTCCATCGCAAAGGCATCCTGTTGCTCCCGCGTGATCTGATGTTCGGCGGCCACGTTCTCCGCCGTCACACCCATATGCCCCGTTCCAAACGGACAGTTCAGCGCGCCCAGCATCATGTCGAGCGTCTTCACGTCGCCCATCTTCTGACCCCACCGCTGGTTGGGGATGATGAACGGGCTGCGCGACATGTTCTCCGCCCCGCCGGCCAGACCAAACTCCGCATCGCCCAGCATCAGCGACTGGATGACCGACACGATGGCCTGCACGCCGGATCCGCACAGCCGGTTCACGTTCATCGCGGGCGTCGTGTCCGGCACGCCCGCCTGCATCGCCGCCACGCGGCTGAGGTACATGTCGCGTGGTTCGGTATTGATCACATGGCCAAAGGCCACATGCCCGACCTGACCACCCTCAACCCCCGACCGTTCCAGCGCGGCCTTCGCCGCCGCAGTGCCAAGGTCAATGGGCGGCGTCGCGGCCAGCGATCCGCCAAAGGTGCCAATGGCGGTGCGCGCGCCGTCGAGGATAACGATGTCTTGGGTCATGGGGTGATCTCCTTTGATCCCACCATGCCCGGCCCATGGGTCAAAGTCAGCCCTTGGCCCTTGACGCGGACGCAACGGCACGTACACCGTTCCGTTATGACGGATGATACGGACGCTATACTCGCACGCCTGCCCGCACGGCTCAAAGAGGCCCGACAGGCGCAGGGCCTGAACCTTGATGCTGTGTCGAAACTGTCCGGCGTGAGCCGGTCGATGGTCAGCCAGATCGAGCGCGGCGAAAGCTCACCCACCATCGCCACCCTGTGGAACCTCACCCGCGCGCTACAGGTCGACTTTGCGGGCCTGCTTGAGGAAACAAGCGGTGCCGATATCGAGGCGCTCCGCGCCAAGGACGTGCCCAGCATCGAGAACCGCGGGTCCGGGTGCACCATCCGCATTCTTTCCGCGCCGGAGGACGCCGGTCGGCATGAAGTCTATGAGCTGCGCCTGACCGAAGGTGGCGTGCTCGACAGCCAGCCGCACCGCCGGGGTGCGCGGGAACAGTTGACCGTGATCGACGGCAAGGTCGAAGTGACCAGCGGTACGGCGACCGAAACCGCGCGGCAGGGCGATACACTCCGATACGCTGCCGACGTCGCGCACAGCATTCGGGCAGACCGACCGACGCGGGTGTTCCTGATCGTACATGATGCCTGACACACTGGCATAATCCGCTGTAACGGATTTTTGTCCTATATTATGAATTCCTCTATTTCGGAATTGTGTCCGTCATGTTAGATGATCTGGCAAAGGAGCATTCACATGACCGAACGATTCCTCGCCCAGGTAACCGACACGCTCGCGCAGATCGAAGCGGACGGCATGATGAAGCGCGAGCGTGAGATCACAGCACCTCAAGCCGCGCGCACGCGGGTCGGGGATCGTGATGTGCTGAACCTGTGCGCGAACAACTACCTCGGCCTTGCCGACCACCCGGACCTGATCACGGCGGCAGAGCGGGCGATGCATGAGAACGGGTTTGGCATGGCCTCCGTCCGGTTCATCTGCGGCACGCAGGACCTGCACCGGGAACTGGAACAGCGGCTGGCACGGTTCCTGAACAAGGATGACGCGATCCTATTTGCCGCGTGCTTTGACGCAAATGGTGGTGTGTTCGAACCGCTTTTAGGTCCCGAAGACGCGATCATCTCGGACGCGCTGAACCACGCGTCGATCATCGACGGCATCCGCCTGTGCAAGGCGCAGCGCTACCGCTATGCCAACTCGGACATGGGCGATCTGGAGGCGCAGTTGCGCGCGGCCCGCGATGCCGGCGCCCGGCACATAATGATTGCCACCGACGGTGTGTTCTCGATGGACGGCTACCTCGCCAAACTGCCGGAGATCACGGCGCTCGCGACGCGCTATGACGCGCTGGTCATGGTGGATGATTGTCACGCGACGGGGTTCATGGGGCCGAAGGGCGCAGGCACGCCCGCGCATTTCGGGGTTGATGTGGATATCCTGACCGGCACGCTCGGCAAGGCGCTGGGTGGTGCCATCGGCGGGTATATCGCGGGACCGCAACCGGTGATCGACCTGCTGCGCCAGCGCGCGCGGCCCTACCTGTTCTCCAACTCCCTGCCGCCTGCCATCGTCGCAGCAGGCATCGAAGCCATCCGATTGGTCGAAGAGGGCGACGCCCTGCGCGCACAGCTTTTCGACAATGCCACGTACTGGCGGACCGGTCTGGCCGCGCTTGGCTTTGACCTGTTGCCCGGTGAACACCCGATCATTCCCGTGATGCTGGGCGAGGCGCAATTGGCGCAGGACATGGCGGCGCAGCTGTTTGACCACGGCGTGTACGTGTCGGGCTTTTTCTTTCCGGTTGTGCCCAAAGGGCAGGCGCGCATTCGCACGCAGATGAACGCCGCCCTCACCCGTGACGATCTGGACCGCGGGCTGGCGGCCTTTGCCACTGTGGGCCGTGCGCTCGGGGTGATCTCATGAGCCTGAACACCCATGCCATTGACGGATACGCCGCGCAGGCCCCTGCGCTGATTGCCCAATATGATGCGGTGCCCTCTGACCGGATTTACGCCGGGGTGCGCGACCTGTTGCCGGGCGCACCTGCGCGCGTGCTGGACGTGGGCGCGGGCAATGGCCGTGACGCGGAATGGTGCGCGGCGCAGGGGCACACGGTCACAGCCGTTGATCCGGTCGCAGCCTTTGTGTCGGAAACCATGCGCCGCGTGCCGGCCGCGACGATCCTGCGCGACAGCCTGCCGGCACTGAAATCCGTGCGCGGCAGTTTCGGCCTGATCCTCGTGAATGGCGTCTGGCAGCACATTGACCCCACCGACCGCCGGACTGCGCTGACACGGTTGGCTGGATTGTTGGCGGATGGCGGACGCATCGTCCTGTCCCTGCGCCACGGGACGGGTCACCCGGACCGGCCAACGGCGCCGATTGACACGGATGCCACGGTGACCAACGGCACTGCCCTCGGTCTGACCTTGGTCCGCCGGGTGAATACCGGGTCGTTGCAAGCGGCCAATGTGGTGCGTGGCGTAACGTGGACCTGGCTGGTGTTTCAAAAGGGAGAGCGGGCATGAACCAGATGATCGCGCTCGAGAAGACGCACCCGCGTGAAGGGCTGTGGCAGGTGGAGGCACCGGTGCCGGAGATTGGCCCGGACGACGTCCTGATCCGTGTGGCCAGGACAGGGATATGCGGCACGGACATCCACATCTGGAACTGGGACGAATGGGCGGCAGATACTGTGCCCACGCCGATGATCACCGGGCATGAGTTTGCGGGTGAGATCGTCGATTTGGGGTCCAACGTGCATGACCTTGCGCTTGGGCAGCGGTGTTCCGGTGAAGGGCACCTGATCGGCAAGACATCGCGGCAAAGCCGTGCGGGTCGGTTCCACCTTGATCCGGCGACACGCGGGATCGGGGTGAATGAGCAGGGCGCGTTTGCGCAATATCTGCGCTTGCCTGCGTTCAACGTCGTGCCCTTGCCGGATGAGATTGACGACGATATCGGCGCGATCCTCGACCCGCTAGGCAACGCGGTGCACACCGCCTTGTCCTTTGATCTGGTGGGCGAGGATGTGCTGATCACCGGGGCAGGCCCCATTGGCATCATGGCCGCCGCCGTGGCGCGTCATGTGGGCGCGCGGCACGTGGTGATCACTGATGTGAACGCCGACCGGCTGCGCCTTGCCACCCATGTGGCGGACGTGGTGCCGGTGAACGTGGCGCAACAGGATCTGGCGGACGTGGTCAGTGGCCTTGGGATGACTCAAGGCTTCGATGTGGGTCTCGAGATGTCGGGCAACGCCCGCGCGTTCGATCAGATGGTCGAGGCGATGACCATGGGCGGGCGCATCGCGATGCTGGGCATTCCGCCGGGACGATCACCAGTGGATTGGTCCCGCATCGTGTTCAAGGCGATCACGATCAAGGGCGTCTATGGACGTGAGATTTTCGAGACCTGGTACAAGATGATCGCCATGCTGCAAAACGGTCTGGACGTGTCGGGTGTGATCACACACCGGTTCGCCGCGACGGATTTCGAGGCCGGGTTTGCCGCGATGAAGTCGGGGTCGTCAGGCAAGGTCGTGCTGGACTGGACCTAGGCTGCGGCGACGCCGCCTGCGCGGATCAGAGGCCTGCGCCCCGCTTCGGTCAGGCGGAACACCCGGTCTCCTTCGAACACGGCGGCGGTCAGCGGTTTGCCATAACCCGCGGCTGTGTCGAGGTTCACCCGATTGCCGTAATGTGTCGCCTCATGGATGGGCGTGTGCCCGTGCACGATCAGCTTGGGATGCGGTTCGGTGGCATCGTGGAATTCCTTGCGGATCCAGAGCAGGTCCTCTTCATCCTGTTGATCCAGCGGCACACCGGGTCGGATCCCGGCATGGGCAAAGAACAGATCATCGGTCTCATAGGTCAGCTGAAGACTGCGCAGGAAATCAACATGCGCCTGCGGGACGGCAGCAAGCGCTTCGGCGTGGACATCCTTTGCCCGCCGGTCCCCCTTCACATGCACGCCATATGACTCCAGCGTCGTGTCCCCGCCCAGCCGCTCGTGCAGCCAGTAGAGCGACACCATCATGTACGGGTCACTGCGCGGCGGCACTTCCATGAACCACTCGAACATGCGGTCGTGGTTGCCCTTGAGAAAGATCCAGTCGCGCCCCTGCGCCTTGCCGTCGATCAGGGTGTCGAGCACGGCATGGCTGTTGGGGCCGCGGTCGGTGTAGTCGCCAAGGAACACGATTTTCGCGTCCGTGCCGCCGTCGGATTCGATCAGTTTGAGGACGCGGTCCAACTCGGCCTTTTGGCCGTGGATATCGCCGATCGCATAGAGAGGGGTGGTCATGAAAAATACCCGGGCACTTGGAAATAACTTTGCAGGTGCAGCATTACCCGGATTCGCCGCGATTGGCGAGGCGATGGGCCTGATATCTTTGTGTCCAATTGTCGCTCGTCGCGTCGGCGAGTTTTTGGGTTGGGACCGTGATGGTATCGGCGATGTCCTGATCAAGACCGAGGTGGATCAGGATCATGCGCAGCGCGATCTGGGGGGTGTCGACGAGGTCTTCGTAGGTGAGTGACCAGGGCGCGATGCTGTGGTCAGCAAACCAGTTGAGCCAGGCGCGGTCGGCGGCGTCAAACCTGGCGATCTGGGCTGTGATCGCGTCCGGGTCATAACCTGTGTCGCGCGCGGGTGTGATCCGTTCGAGGTCGGAACCGTCGGCGTTGCGGTGCCACAGGCCGGTCTGTTCGGCACGCAGGAGTGAGATGGCCTGAGCCAGCTTGTCCTGACGGCGCAGCCAGATGTAGCGGGTGGGGCCAAAGGCGGCGTCGATGCGTTCTGGGTCGGTGTCACCATAGTGTTGCAGGGCGTGCATCATATAGGCGTGGCTATGCTGTTGCAGGCGTATACCAGTGAGACCCTGTGTGCCGGTGGCCTTCACCGCTGCGATGATGTCGGTCAGGGGAGCGTCACCCTCGAGCCCAAGCCCACGGGCCCAACTGGGTATGTCGGGCCTGTGGAAATAGCTTTGAGGCTGGCCAGCCACACCTGTGGCCCGGAGCATCCCGCAGAGCATGGTCGAGCCGCTGCGAGGTGCCGTGCAGATGATGTAGCTGCGTGCGGTCATGTGGGTAGGATGGGCAATACTGCCCATCCTGCGTCAAGCCACGTCAAAGGCGAGCGGTTTGACCTGTGTGAACTGCCCAGTGCCCTGGAGCGTTTTCAGCACGTCCTCGGGGATCGGGTTGTCAACATAGAGAAGCGCAATTGCCTCTCCGCCCACATCGGCCCGACCCAGGGTAAAGTTCGCGATGTTCACGCCATTGGCGCCCATCGTGTTCCCCAAAAGGCCGATGATGCCCGGTACGTCCTCGTTGGTGGTATAGAGCATGTTGGCGCCGATCTCGGCGTCGATATTGATGCCCTTGATCTGAATGAACCGGGGTTTGCCGTCCGAAAACACCGTACCCGCCACGGAACGTTCACGTTTGTCGGTGACCACGGTGACCTTGATATAGCCGTCAAAGGCGCCGGATTTGTCCTGATTGGTGGTCGAGATCTTGATCCCGCGTTCCTTGGCCACAATCGGTGCGGAGACCATGTTCACATCCGGGTTGGCCTTTTTCATGATGCCCGCGATCACGCCGCAGTTCAGCGCCTCAAGGTTCATTCCGGCCACAACACCGTCATAGAGGATGTTGATCGCCTTGATCGGCTCGTCCGTCATCTGGCCGGTAAAGGAGCCAAGGTGCCCGGCAAGCTTGAGCCAAGGGCCCATCACCTTGGCCTCTTCGGCGGTGACGGACGGCATGTTCAGCGCGTTTTCCACGGCACCGGTCAGCAGATAGTTCGCCATCTGCTCGGCCACCTGCAGCGCGACGTTCTCCTGCGCCTCGGTGGTGGCGGCCCCGAGGTGCGGGGTGACGACGACGTTGGGGAGGTTAAAGAGCGGGTTCTCCTTGGCGGGCTCTTCGGCGAACACATCAAAGGCTGCGCCAGCGACGTGACCGGATTTCAGTGCTTCGGCCAGGGCGGTCTCGTCCACGAGGCCACCGCGCGCACAGTTGATGATCCGCACCCCTGGTTTCATCATCGCAATCTTTTCGGCGGTGATCATGTTGGCGGTCTGTTCGGTCTTGGGAACGTGCAGCGTGATAAAGTCGGCGCGCTGGAGCAGGTCATCCAGTTCGACCTTTTCCACACCCATCTTTTCGGCCTTTTCCTGCCCAAGGAAGGGGTCAAAGGCCAGCACCTTCATCTTGAGGCCGCGGGCACGGTCGCAGACGATACCACCGATATTGCCCGCGCCGATCACGCCAAGGGTCTTGCCGGTGAGTTCGGTGCCCATGAACCTGGACTTTTCCCACTTGCCGGCATGGGTGGAGGAGGAGGCTTCGGGGATCTGACGGGCGACAGCGAACATCATTGCAATCGCATGTTCGGCGGTGGTGATCATGTTGCCGAAGGGCGTGTTCATGACGATCACGCCCTTTTTGGAGGCCGCGTCCTTGTCGATATTGTCGGTCCCGATGCCCGCGCGGCCGATCACCTTGAGGTTGCCGGCGTTCTTGAGAATTGTTGGCGTGACGCGCGTGGCGGAGCGGATCGCGAGGCCGTCATATTGGTCGATGACCTGCGCCAGTTTTTCCTTGTCCTTGCCCAGGTCGGGTTCGAAATCCACGTCGATGCCGCGATCCTTGAAAATCTGGACGGCGGCGGCGGAGAGCTTGTCGGAGATGAGTACTTTGGGAGCCATGTGTGTGGTCCTTTGTCGGTCGGTGTCAAAATGCGGGCTGCGCCCACGCTGTTTTGTAAGGGGGCTTTGCCCCCGGCCTGCGGCCTCCCCCATGGTATTTTCAGCCAGAAGAAGGCAGGGCGGTCAGGCGTTGATTTCGGCGTCGAATGCGTAGGCCAGCCATGGCAGCATGGCGTCTATGTCGGCCGTCTCGACCGTGCCGCCGCACCAGATGCGCAGGCCCGGAGGGGCGTCGCGATACGCGCCGATGTCGAGTGCCACGCCTTCGTCGGCGAGGCGCTTGGCAACGGCTTTGGCGAAGGCTGCGCCGTCGGTGATGCGGTCATCCGTGAACTTGAGGCAGACGGATGTTGTGGAGGCCGTGGCCGGGTCGGATGCGAGGTTTTCGATCCAGTCATGTGCCGCCACGAAATCGGCAATGGCTTTGGCATTGGCGTCTGCGCGTGCGATGAGCCCTTGCAGGCCACCCACGCTGCGGGCCCAGTCCAGCGCCTGAAGGTAGTCTTCGACGCAGAGCATTGAGGGTGTATTGATCGTGGCCCCTTCGAAGATGCCGTCGATCAGCTTGCCGCCCTTGGTCAGGCGGAAGATCTTGGGCATTGGCCATGGCGGTGTATAGGATTCGAGCCGTGCGACGGCGCGCGGCGACAGGATGATCATTCCGTGGGCCGCTTCTCCGCCAAGCACTTTTTGCCAGCTGAAGGTCGTGACATCCAGCTTGTCCCAGGGCAGGTCCATGGCAAAGGCGGCGGAGGTCGCGTCGCACAGGGTCAGACCGGCACGGTCGGCGGGGATCGCGTCGCCGTTTGGCATGCGCACGCCGGATGTTGTCCCGTTCCAGGTGAAGCAGACGTCGTGGTCATAGTTGAGCGCGGCCATATCCACGATGTCGCCGTAGTCGGCGGTGTGGACGGTGTGTTCGATTTTCAGTTGCTTGGCGACGTCCGTGACCCAGCCTGCGCCGAAGCTTTCCCAGGCCACCATTTCTGCGTGGCGTTCGCCCAGAAGCGACCACATGGCCATCTCGTACGCACCCGTGTCGGACGCAGGGACGATGCCGATCTTGTAGTCGGCGGGCACACCGAGGAGATCGCGGGTTTCCTCGATCGCGGCTTTGAGTTTGGTCTTGCCCACGGCTGCACGGTGCGAGCGACCCAGGGGCGCGTCGGCGAGCGATTGCAGCGTGAATGTCGGGGGTTTGGCGCAAGGGCCGGATGAAAAACGCGGATTTGCCGGCCGCGTGGCCGGAACAGTGATAGCCATCTGATGTTATCCTTACAGATATGCGCCCTTCGTTGGGGAAGGGTGTCCCACGGCCACAGCTATGGAATGACGGGGGAATCAGCAACCCGAAAAGAACGGCATTCTTGCGGTCGTTGCGTATTCAGGGGTGTGAGGTGGGGCCGCAGGTTTCCGATAGACGCAAATGGCGCGCCGGGGTCACAAGAGGGATGGGCGTATGGGAAGGGCCAGCGTCTCCCTCCTCTGGATGCGCGTCTGTGCGTTGCCGCAGTGTCAAACGTCTTGTACGGACACAGGCTTTCGCGGCCATGGGGTAGGTCGCATTGGAGATGCCGTGTCACTTTTCCCGGGACTTTCGGGCCCGGTTGGCCGCGTCTGTGGCGGCGCTGGGAGACGGCAAAGCATATTGACCTGCGGCACATTATATATTGCAGTGTTTGCCGGCCCCGCTATGCACGTGCTGCAGTCCAATTCGAAAGCTGAGACATGACCGATACGATCCTTGTAACAGGTGGCGCAGGCTTCCTCGGCTCTCATTTGTGCGACAGGCTGATTGAACAGGGCAGTCATGTGCTGTGCGTCGACAACTTCTTTACCGGGTCAAAGAACAACGTCTTGCATTTGCATGGTCACCCGCAGTTTGAACTGCTGCGGCATGATGTGACCTTTCCGCTCTATGTCGAGGTGGATGCGATTTACAATCTCGCCTGTCCCGCCTCGCCCGTGCATTACCAGCATGACCCGGTGCAGACGACCAAGACGAGTGTTTTGGGCGCGATCAACATGTTGGGCCTGGCCAAGCGGCTCAAGGTCCCGATTTTCCAGGCCTCCACATCCGAGGTCTATGGCGATCCAGAGGTGCATCCGCAGCCGGAGACGTATTGGGGCAATGTGAACCCCCGGGGCCTCCGCTCCTGCTATGATGAAGGCAAGCGCTGTGCGGAAACGCTGTTTTTCGACTACAACCGACAGCACAAGCTGCACGTCAAGGTGGCGCGGATTTTCAACACCTATGGTCCGCGCATGCATCCTGCGGATGGGCGGGTTGTATCGAACTTCATCGTGCAGGCGCTGCAAGGCAAGGACATCACCGTTTACGGGACCGGTTCGCAGACGCGGTCGTTCTGTTACGTCGATGACCTTGTTGAAGGGTTCGTCCGCCTGATGGACACCGGTCCGGAGGTGACGGGCCCCGTCAATCTGGGCAATCCGGGCGAATACAGCATCCTCGAATTGGCGGAAAACATCACCGATATGGTGGGAAGCAAGTCGAAGGTGGTGTTCGAAGACCTGCCCTCGGACGATCCGCAGCAGCGCAAACCGGACATTGCCCTTGCGCGGGAGCTGCTGGATTGGGAGCCAAAGCAAAAGCTGCGTGATGGGCTGGGTAAAACGATCGCTTACTTCGAAGAGCTGTTGTCCAAGGGCTGACCGATACGCGGCGGCGGTTGTTTCGGTGGGTGTGGCCAAACGCCCGTCTGTCTGACTTGTTTCCCGGTTGGCCGACGTAGGCAGAACGCGCGCCCAACTGGCGCATCTTTGCCGCACAGCTTTTGATTTCCGACCATAGCGTCTTGGCCGTGGACGGGTCCGGGTCTATGACACCGCGATACGGGACCCGAAGGCGCGGGACATCGCACCTGGCTCACGCTGCCTACGGATTTCAGGACCCTCGACGTAAGGCACCACGTTATGACGAAAACCAAAATTGCAGTTGCCGGCATCGGTTATGTTGGTCTTTCCAATGCGGTTCTTCTGGCGCAGCACAACACCGTTGTGGCGACAGACCTGTCATCTGAGCGTGTGGATATGCTCAACGCACGCAAGTCGCCGATTGTGGATGCCGAAATGGAAGATTTTCTGGCCAATCGTGATCTCGACCTGCATGCGACCCTGGACGGTGCGGCGGCGTTTCGAGACGCCGAGTTCGTGATTGTGGCGACACCTACAAATTACGATCCCGAAACGAATTACTTTGACACGTCGAGCGTCGAGGCAGTGATCAAGAACGTGATCGCGGTGAACACCCACGCCTGCATCATCATCAAATCCACCATTCCCGTCGGCTTCTGCGACGACGTCAGCGCGCGGCTTAACACCGATCAGGTGGTGTTTAGCCCGGAGTTCCTGCGGGAGGGGCAGGCGCTGTTTGACAATTTGCACCCGTCGCGGATCATCGTCGGCGAACAAAGCGAGCGTGCCCGGAAATTCGCCGCCCTGCTTGCTGGCGGCGCTGTCAAAACGGATATCGAAACGCTCTTTACCGGGTCATCCGAGGCGGAGGCGATCAAGCTTTTTGCGAACACGTATCTTGCGATGCGGGTGGCTTACTTCAATGAACTGGACAGCTATGCGCTCAGCAGCGGGCTGAATGCAAAGCAGATCATTGAAGGTGTGAGCCTCGATCCGCGCATCGGCGGACACTATAACAACCCGTCGTTTGGCTATGGTGGGTACTGCCTGCCCAAGGACACCAAACAGCTGCTGGCGAATTACTCGGCTGTGCCACAGAACATCATGACCGCAATTGTGGAAGCGAACCGGACCCGCAAGGATTTCATCGCGGAACAGATCCTCGCGAAATCGCCCAAGGTTGTTGGGGTGCACCGGTTGGTCATGAAAGCCGGGTCGGACAATTTCCGCCAAAGCTCTGTTCAGGGGATCATGAAGCGGATCAAGGCGAAGGGCATCGAAGTGGTCGTTTATGAACCCGCGTTGGAAGATGACCTGTTCTTTGGGTCGCGGGTCGAACGTGATCTGGCGCGGTTCAAGGCGCAAGCCGACGTCATCATTGCGAACCGGCTGGTCGAAGAGCTGGAGGATGTGTCAGACCGCGTCTTTACCCGCGACCTGTTTGGCGAAAGCTGAAGGCCGGGCCCGTCGCGCCCGTACGGGATGGTTTCCCTGTCGGTCGGGGGTTATAGCGCGGCCTGAGATTATATTCGCATCATCACCTGGACCCTTTGCCCATGTATGTTTGTACCCTGCTGACCGATCCCGCCCAGCCGTCCCTGGACGGGGTGTTGATCGAGAACCTGCGCAATGCATGGGGCGGTGGAGATGTGGCGTGGTTGGCGGTTGATGAGGCGGCGGCGTTTCCGTTGCCCCGGATGCCCGACAACCGCTGGGACGTTTGGGCGGACATGCAGGGTATGGGCGTTGATCTGGTGGTTTTGCCAGCGGACAATCCGCGCAAGAAGATGTTGCTGGCCGACATGGACAGCACGATGATCCAGCAGGAATGCATTGACGAGTTGGCCGATGTGGCCGGTGTTGGTGATCGGGTGAAGGACATCACCGCGCGGGCCATGAACGGGGAACTGGATTTCGAAGCAGCCATTCGCGAGCGCGTTGGATTGCTGCGGGATTTGCCGGAGACGGTGATTGATCAGGTGTTGGCGACGCGCATTACCTACATGCCCGGTGGGGCCACACTGCTCGCGACGATGAAGGCGAACGGGGCATATGCCGCGCTTGTGTCGGGCGGGTTCACGGCGTTCACGGCTGCGGTGGCGCGGCAGCTTGGGTTTGACGAAAACCGGGCCAACACGCTGCTGGTGGATGATGGCAAGCTGACGGGTGGGGTCGGGATGCCGATCCTGGGACAGCAGGCCAAGGTGGATGCGCTTGAGGAGATCACCGGGCGGTTGGGTCTGACCGAGGCGGATGTTCTGGCCGTTGGTGACGGGGCCAATGATCTGGGGATGTTGGGGCGGGCCGGAATGGGCGTTGCGCTGCACGCCAAACCCGCGGTCGCGGCGCAATGCGATGTTCGGGTGAATTTTGGCGACCTGACGGCGCTGTTGTACCTTCAGGGCTATACGCGGGACGATTTTGTGACCGTGTAGGGGGCTCTGCCCCCCGGCCTTTGGCCGTCCCCCGTGGTATTTTTGGCCAGAAGAAACATGGACAGTCGGTTCTGGATTCGGGTGCCGTTCGCCGGGGTCAGAGCAGGTCAGGTGCCGCGCGCATATGGCCAGTGGTCTTGCCGTCCCAGTTCTGAATGGGTCCGTTCGTGTAGGCGATGGCTTCGGGGTGGAAACGATCAAGCGCACCGTGACGGATCAGCAGTTGCGCAATCGCGCATTCGGCAGCGCGGGTGGCGCCATCGGCTACTTTGAGCGCAATGCCCAGCCGTTGTTCCGGCAGGATCGCGATAAAGAACCCTTCGGCACCGGTTTTGATCGCCACTTTGTGGTTCATCGCGCGCATCAGGCGCGTGCAGGCGCGGCCTTCTCCGGCGACAAGCTCGGGATATGTGGCCATCGCCCGGGTCAGGTTGTGTGCGGCACTGCCTTCGCCCGCCGCTGCGAACTTGGCCATGGCGCGGGCCATGCCGTGCAGGGTGCTTGCGAAATTGGGTGCGGAGCAGCCGTCGATGCCGTGGCCGGGTGAGGTTTCCCCGGTCATCCGCTCGAACGCCTCGAGGCAGGCGCGCTGTACCGGGTGGTCGGGATCCACGTAATCGGGGCCTGCGCCAAGATGTTTGGACAGGGTCAGAAAGCCCGCGTGCTTGCCCGAACAATTGTTGTGAATCCGGCAGATCGGTGCGCCATCGCGGATCAGCGCATCATGCACATCATTGTCGCGCGGCATTTGCGGGCCACAGCAGAAGTCATCGTCGTTGCGCCCGATGGCCTCGAGCCACGCTGCGACGGGATCAATGTGGATACGCGCGGCATTGTGGGACGCACAGGCCAGCGCCAGGTGCATCGGTTTCAGATCATGGGCGGTGGCCGCGCCGCTTTCGATCAGGGGCAGCGCCTGGATCATCTTGGCCGATGAACGCGGCAGGATCACCGCGTTTGGATCCCCCCAGGCTTCGACAATCTCTCCGCCCGCATCACAGACCACGGCATGGCCCATATGAATGCTTTCCAGAAACGCACCGCGCCAGATTTCGGCGAGCGGGGCGGCGGGGCCTGCGGCATGGGGCATGATTTTTCCTCACGTGTTGGCGAAAAGCTGCCAAATCTTCTTTCCAGCGTCGCGCGTTTCACGTTAATGTGCCACTTGTCGAGAAGAAATACCGCTGCGGCAATAGATTGCGCACCAATGACGCAGTCATCGCGGGGGACTGAAATTGAGGTTTGGACAGCTTGGAGGCTGTGACAATGGGAATTTTTGCGAAACTGGCCAAAACTGCTGGCATCTTGTCGCTCATCGCCACGCCTGCGCTGGCGCAGGAGGAAAGCACGAACCGTGTGGCGGCAAAGACGGATTGGAGCGTTTTTGTCGAAGACAACCCGACCGAGTGTTGGGGTGTGGCCACGCCAAAGGAAACGGTGAACACGCGCGATGGTCGCGTTGTTGCGGTGACACGGGGGCAGACGCTGCTCATGGTGTTTTACCGCCCGAGTGCCGGAGCCAAGGGTCAGGTGGCGTTTACCGGAGGGTATCCGTTCCGTCCGGGATCAACGGTCAACATGAATATCAGCGGGAATGCTTTCGAGCTGTTTACGGATGGTGAGTGGGCGTGGCCTGCGACCGTGGCGGATGATGCCAAGATCGTCACCGCGATGAAGCGCGGTGCGGATGCGGTGGTCACGGGCGTATCGAGCCGCGGAACGCAGACGAAGGACACGTTTTCCCTGCTTGGGTTTACGGCTGCGGTTGAAGATGCCGAGGGACGCTGCGGCGGCTGATCGCCTGCGGTCCGGCGGATCACGCGGGGCGCACATCAAATCACGAAGATGCGAGGGGCTGTGCAGGAATGCACGGCCCCGTTTGCGTTTCGGGCTGTTGGGAACTGTTTGGTCCTCAACTAAGTCGGTGTGCATGGAAACCGGAAAGGAGACCGACATGGTCACCACGACTGTACACGACCTCGAAACAGCCCCCGAGGCTTCGAAACCGCTTTTGGAAAATTCCATCAAGGCCTTTGGTCGCCTGCCAAGCCTGCATGGCGTTATGGCGGCGAGCCCTGGCCTTCTGGAGGGATATCAGCACCTGCACCGGCTTGCGATTGAAGGCACGGCCTTTACCCCAGAAGAGCGTACCGTGGTGTGGATGACGGTAAACGTTGCCAATGCGTGCCACTACTGTGTGCCCGCCCATACCGGGATCGCGAAGCGTGAGAAGATTGACGACGATATCGTGAATGCGCTGCGGGATGAGACACCATTGCCCGCCAAGCTTGAGGCATTGCGCGACTTTACCCTTGCGGTGCGCGAGACCCATGGACGCCCCGGTGCGGCGGCACTCGATGCGTTTCTGGCGGCCGGGTATGACGAACGAGCGATTTTGGATGTGATCCTGATCGTGGCACAGAAGGTCATGTCGAATTTCACCAACGCGATTTTCGACACACCGACGGATGCAGCATTTGCGCCGTTTGCATGGGAACCCAAGGCCATCGCTGCGGAATAAAAGGTGGACTGGGGGCCAGCCCCCAGACCCCCGTGGTATTTTCAGCCAGAAGAAGCGCAGGGAATCTCTTTTGATTGCCTGCGCTTTTCTTATATAGGGGCGCATCACCCCAAGGACTGGATACTGGTATGGCTGACGCGCCGATCACGCAGGACGTTTTGACGATCCCCCGGAAATTGCCGGAGGGTCCGGTGAACCTTGTCGGAATGACACGGGCGCAGATGCGGGATGCGTTGATCGCCCACGGGACACCGGAAAAGCAGGCGAAGATGCGTGTGGGGCAGATCTGGCAGTGGATCTACCAATGGGGCGTGCGTGACTTTGCGGTGATGACCAACCTGAGCAAGGTGTATCGTGCGCAACTGGCGGAGGCCTTTGTGATCGAAATCCCGGAGGTCGTGTCAAAGCAGGTGAGCGTGGATGGCACGCGCAAGTGGCTGGTGCGCATTGCAGGGGGTCACGAGGTCGAGGTTGTTTATATCCCGGAAGAAGATCGGGGGACGCTGTGCGTGTCGAGCCAGGTGGGCTGCACGCTGACCTGTTCGTTCTGTCACACCGGGACGCAAAAGTTGGTGCGGAACCTGACGGCGGCGGAAATTGTCGGTCAGGTGATGATGGCGCGTGACGATCTGGACGAATGGCCGGTGCCGGGCGCGCCCAAGGACGAGACGCGCCTGCTGTCGAACATCGTGCTGATGGGCATGGGCGAGCCGCTGTATAACTTCGAGAACGTGCGCGACGCGATGAAGATCTGCATGGACGAAGAGGGCATTCAGTTGTCGCGTCGGCGGATCACGTTGAGCACGTCGGGCGTTGTCCCCGAGATCGCGCGGACTGCGGATGAGATTGGGTGCCAGTTGGCGGTGTCGTTCCACGCGACGACGGATGAGGTGCGCGACCGCTTGGTGCCGATCAACAAACGGTGGAACATCGAGACGCTGCTGGACGCGCTGCGGGCGTATCCGAAGGGGCGCAATTCGGAGCGTATCACGTTTGAATATGTGATGCTGCATGGGGTCAACGATACCGATGAGGACGCGCACCGGTTGGTGGAACTGCTCAAGGGCATTCCGGCCAAGGTGAACCTGATCCCGTTCAACGAATGGCCCGGCGCGCCGTATACCCGGTCGTCGAACAACCGCATCCGGGCCTTTGCCAACATCATCTATCAGGCGGGCTATGCTTCACCCATCCGGACACCACGAGGTGAGGATATTCTGGCTGCCTGCGGGCAGTTGAAGTCGGCCACAGAGCGGGCGCGCAAGTCGCGCAAGGAGATTGCAGCAGAGGCCGGGTTGGGGTCCGCGTAGGCCAAAGGTCAACGCTGCTGTCTTTTCTACAGACTGATGACGTGCTCATAATATTGCATTTAAATGCAATATGCGCGGGTGTTTTGCGCGCTTACACCGGGATTGTGAGCCATGGAATTGAAGATCGGGACCGCCCGTTTTGATGCACTGCCCATAGATCCGTCCGAAGAGATTCTGGACAGCTATCGGGGCACTAGCACGCGCCGGCAGTTTGAATTGGCGATGTTGCGCCAGTTGCATGACCTTACCACGTTGAGCGTCGCGCAATACGATTGTGCGACAGGTGTCGTCACCAGTGATCTGCTGAATGAACAGGGTCAATTTGAAATCGGGCGCCAGATGAAATTCGTGGGCACCAACGCATCAGGCAAAGCAACAAAGAAAGCAACGATCGCCTATCGCGACGCGTTGTTGGCGGCCAGCGGTTATGACGACATGTTCAAGATGGCCGCAGACCTCGACAAGCGTTTTGGGGTTTATTCGGCAAAGGTGCCGTTTGATAAGATATTCGCCAAGATTGGACGCAAGAAGTCGTTTCGCGTCGCCGCTTTGGTTGAGTGGCTTTCGTTTGAGCTGGTGCCGAAACCAAATCGTTTTCCAGGCACGATGTTCGCCGCGGTCCCCTATCACGTCAGTTACACTGTGACCGTGTTCAACAAATGCAACAAGTCCGGCACAAAGACCCTGATTTACGGCGAGGTGGTCACGCTGAATGGACGTGGGCTGAACCCGGTTGATCCCGACATGCGTGACGCTGTGCGAAAACGCCTCAAGGAACGGGTGGCGCAATACGAAAGAAATTTGACCGTCCTCAAGGCGAAGCTGGCCCAAATGCTCGAGCGGGAAGGGTCCGAACGATCCAAAGAGGAAGAGGGGGATTTGCGTAGGCGTATCCGGGAAACCGAAAAGCTCCACCGCAGATACAAAAAGCAGTTGAACAAGATCTCGAACGACTGACGCAAATTTCGATGTGCGTGGCGATGGTGACGACAGGCCGGTGGGAATGCAGAACAGGAGATTATGATGCAACTTGGTGATGCAACGCTCGACTTTGAGCCGTTTTCCATTGGCATGCCCGGTATGGGTGGCCAGGTCATTGCGGGAAATGTGGACAAGCCTGAGGATTTCCCGGCGTCGCGGGCCTTGTATCATGAGACGAGACAGACGTTTTTTTGGTATGACTGCCAAACCGGAACGTCGCGCCAGCGCCGCGTGGACCAGATGGGCAATCTCGTGGTTGGGCCCGCCTTGATCGTCTTTGGGAAGGCGCAGAAAACCCCGGTGGGGTTCACCAAGCCCACCAACAAGAGCCGGCAACAGACATTGGATGCGTTTGCCGCAGCCACTGGTTTCCGGACGTCGCGCCAATTGTCAGCGGAACTGGGCAAGCAACTGGGGTCAACGGCGGTGAGCGTCCCTTGGGCTGAGATCGAGAAAAACCATCAGGGCACTGTCAGCTATGAAGTCAGCTATGAGGCGGATGTCGTTGCCCTCAGGATCAAGCTGGTCGGAGGGGCATTGCCAGGGGATATTTTCCTGCTCGTTCCGATGGCTGTACAATTCTATTCTGACACCACAGGCGTCTGTGTTGACGGCAAATTCCATGACGACGTCATCTGGCTTTCGCCCTATTACAGGGCGTATTACGACCCTGAAGTTCCGGTACACCTGTCCGGGCCTGTCGGGCGTGGGCTCCAGCGGGACGAGGCAAAGCGGCGTGTGCAGGAGATCGAACGGGAGATGGCGGACATCCGCAGCGGTCTGAGCTTCCCTGGCCCTTTCATTCCCGGATCCGAAACCAGCATATCGCCAGAGGATGCCAAGGCAGCGGCATTGGAAGAGCTGCGCCGGAAGATTGACGAACTGATCACGTATTAAATCCGGTCCGCTCGGCCATTGTTCGTGAAATGGTCACAATCTTTTCCCGTTTGCGCACCAATCCCGCCTTGGTCCGCTTGCAGGGTCGCTTCAGGGAAACTGGAAATGGAGCGACGGAAAAATGTCGATCATTGTAAAACAAGACAGCTTTATCGCAGCACAAGTGCTGGAAATCGTCAGCCGCGAACGCAAACTGGCGCTGTCGCGCCGCGAGTGGAAGCACCGTCTTGCGGGCATGGGCTATGGTATTCGGGAAACGGATGCGGGCGACGTTCTGGAAACGCTGCCGCACCGCGTGCCGGTGTGTCCGCTGCCGTCTGAGCTGTGTGCTTAAAACCGGCGCAGCACTGAACGACCCAGAAGGACACCGGCGCCAACGGCGACTGCCACGGCGGTGACCGGGTTCTTGCGGATCGCGTTCTGGCTGGCCTCATAGGCGGCGGATGCACGCTGGCCTGCTTCGGCCCGATACACATCGGCACGTTCGCGCGCCTGTTGCGACACCGTCTGTGCCGTATTCTTTGCGCCTTGTGCCTTTTCCGTGGCCAATGCGGCAATCATCTCGGCGAGCCGGGCCATATCCGCGCGGATCACGTCCAGCTGTTCAGCGACGGTTTCGGCCTGCGCTTTGTCATTTGTCTGTGTCATGTGTGACACCTCCATGGGCATTTCGCCCTCACCCACATCACATATGGGTGAAAACGGGCGCGATTTCAACGTCCTGGCACAGATCCGCGTTTGGCTGTGTCGCCCCAGCCCTCAATTTCGGCAATCGCCTCTTCTGCGGTTTCGACGAATTTGAACAGATCCAGGTCGTCGGCCGAGATCGTGCCTGCGTCCGACAGCGCGTCCCAGTTGATGATGCTTTCCCAGAAGGCACGACCAAAGAGCAGGAACGGCACCCGTTCCATCCGCCCTGTTTGGATCAGGGTGAGCGCTTCGAACAATTCATCCAACGTCCCGAACCCGCCGGGAAAGACACAGATGGCGCGCGCGCGCATCAGAAAATGCATCTTGCGGATCGCGAAGTAGTGGAAGTTGAACGACAGATCCGGCGTCACATAATGGTTCGGCGCCTGTTCAAACGGCAGCACGATGTTGAGACCGATGGACTGACCACCCGCATCGACAGCACCGCGGTTGCCTGCCTCCATCACGCCGGGTCCGCCACCCGTAACCACGACATTCTCGCGACCGCCGGAGGCCATGGATTTTTCCGTCATCAGGCGGGCGAATGTGCGGGCTTCGTCATAGAATCGGCTCAGATCGGCAAGCGTTTCGGTGCGGGCCGATGCCTTGTCGACGGGATCGGGGATACGTGCGCCACCAAACAGGACGATGGTGGATTCAATGCCCGCCTCGTTCATCAGCATTTCGGGCTTGAGCAGTTCCAGTTGCAACCGCACGGGCCGCAATTCATCGCGGCACAGGAACTCTTCGTCCGCAAAGGCAAGCGCATAGGCCGGAGACCGCGTTTGCGGCGTATCCGGCACACCCTCCGCAGCCTTGCGGTCCATGTGAGCATCGCGGAACGGGCTTTGGCGGTCGTCTTTCATCGTGATGGGCTCCTTGTCAGCACCGTATAGGCGTACCCCGAGACAGCAGGCTTGCCCAGAGCCCTCTGCGCGCCATCATTGCAAGCGGCGCGTGATTGTTGTCTAAGCGCCGCGATTGACCGAATGGAGAACACCCATGTCCAACGCACAGCTTGAAACCGCCATCGAAGCCGCGTGGGAAGCCCGCGATACCATCACGCCCGCCACCAGTGGCGAACAGCGCGAGGCGATCGAAGACACGCTGAACGCGCTCGACAGCGGGTCGTTGCGTGTGGCCGAACGGCAAGAGGATGGCAGCTGGCACGTGAACCAGTGGGCCAAGAAGGCTGTGCTTCTGGGCTTTCGGATCAAGGACATGGAACAGCATGACGGCGGCCCGCAGGCCGGTGGCTGGTGGGACAAGGTCGACAGCAAGTTCAAGGGCTGGGGCGATGCGGAGTGGAAAGGCGCAGGCTTTCGCGCCGTGCCGAACTGTGTCGTGCGCAAGTCGGCATTCATCGCGCCCGGCGTGGTCCTGATGCCGTCCTTTGTGAACCTCGGCGCTTATGTGGATGAGGGCACGATGGTCGACACATGGGCCACCGTGGGCAGCTGTGCCCAAATCGGCAAGAACGTGCACCTGTCCGGTGGCGTGGGTATCGGCGGCGTGCTTGAGCCGATGCAGGCGGGCCCGACCATCATCGAAGACAACTGCTTTATCGGGGCGCGGTCCGAAGTGGTCGAAGGCTGCATCGTGCGCGAGGGTTCGGTGCTTGGCATGGGTGTGTTCATCGGCCAGTCGACCAAGATCGTGGACCGCGAAAGCGGTGAGGTCATGTATGGCGAAGTCCCACCCTATTCGGTGGTTGTCGCAGGCTCCATGCCGTCCAAAAACGGTATCAACTTGTACTGCGCCGTCATCGTCAAGCGGGTGGACGAACGGACCCGTTCGAAAACCGGTATCAACGAATTGCTCCGCGATTGATCAGGATTTGGCCGGTTTGTCCCCGACGGGACCGCCGGCCTTTTTCCATCCGGAAAACCCGTCCTCGATGTGGCTGACATTCGGCAGGCCCATCTCTTGCGCCACCTGCGCAGACAGCGCCGACCGCCACCCCGAGGCACAGTAGAAGACGATCCGGTTGCCGGTTTGGAACTGCGGTTTGGCATAAGGGCTTTCGGGATCGATCCAGAACTCCAGCATCCCACGCGGGCAGTGGAACGCGCCGGGGATCATCCCTTCGCGGTCCAATTCACGTGGGTCGCGCAAATCGACAAAGGTCACGTCGCCCTGCCCGTAAAGGTCCATCAGCGCGCTGGCGGGGGCGTGATCCACCGTGCTATTGGCCGCGGCCACCATATCCTTGACGCGTTTCATTCTTCGTTCCTCCGCTGTGTGGCACTGACGCTGGCGCGATGCTTGCCAACGCGCACGGGGCAAGTTACGGCGATGTCATGAGCAAGGACAAGAAACCATCGCGGCAGCAGGTCTATACGCTGCTCGTCGAAATCGGGCGCAAGGACGGTGATGGCCTTCCTGACGCGGCCACTGGTGCGGCCCTTGTTATCTATTCCAGCGGTGTGGACGAGGCGGAGGCCGTGCGGGAAACGGTCGCGATCCTCAAACAGGCGGACACTGCGCCGCTTGACGTGACCGGCTATGGTACTTTGGATGAACGGTTGTCCGAAGGGCACGAGATTGACGCGGAAGAACGGGCGCTGATGAAGCGGGCGCTGGATGAAAACGCGGTGATCGTGGCGCAGGTCACGCCGTTCTTTGACGAGGGTTAGGCCGCGCGCTGTTCGATCAGGGTGATCGCTTCGAACGACCGCAAAACCTGATGCACAGGCGCGCCGTGTTCGGGCAGTTCACGGTCCGGAACACCCGCAAGAACACTGGCCGCGTGCAGATCGGGTTTCCGGCGAATACGCCCGATATAGAGACTTTCCAGCGCCGTTCCGGCGGCCAGCAGCGCCTCGTGACGGGGCAGGACCACTTGCACATAATCGGCAACAGATTGCGATGGCCGCCACGTGGCGGCGTATCCGTTCACTAGGTGGCGGGCGGGCACCAAAACGGCCTCTTCGCCAAAGATGTATTCCACCTCTGATCCGCGCAGCACCAACCGCTGTTCCGGGGCGACGACGATATCGCGTTGCAGCCCGAAATAGGGCGCGTGCAGACGAACGGGTGCAAAGCTGCCCCGCGCAGGTACGGAGTAGCGCACGACATGGAGGACCTGCGACGTCTGACCCCGGTCCGTCAGCACCAGATCACCCCGCCGCAACGACGCGGCATCGCGGTATCCGCTGGGTGTCGCAATCGGCGTCGCCGGATGGAGCGATGGCAGCGGCCCGATGGGAACGATGCCGCTCGTTGCCGCGGAAAAGAGGACTTCCTTGGACAATTTGCGCTGCGCGTTCCCCAACATCAGGTCGCGGATGTCTTCGGTCAGGATGGGGCTTGGATCCCGCACGGTGCTGGACCGTACCAATGTGCGTTCAGGTTGTTCGAGGGTCAGCCGCCCCCACCGCAACCGCGTGTCCCAGGAATAGTTGAGCCGCAGACTGTGCGGGCGCCCGTCGCCGGACCACGACACGGCGGCGTGGGTCAGCGCGTCGCCCTGCTGGTTCACGAACGCAAAGCCACCGCCGGGTACGGCGCGGAACGCAATCTCGCGCTTGATGGGGAAGTGTTGCGACAGGGACAACAGATCATGCGGTCGCAATTCGCCCGCGATGAAGGTCTCGAGCATCAGCGTGCCACGCTCCAGCACCTTGCCGGGCCGCATCAGCTTGCCACGGCCGAGGCCTGTGGGCGAAAAGCGCCCGCCCGCGTGGTCGCTGAGCCCGATCCAGGTCATGCGGCGGCCTGAGCCTTCCGCAGCAGATCCGCTTCGAAATGACGGAGGGTCCGGCGGGCGGCGGTGCCATAGCCCGCGCCAGTGTCCGGGTCCAGTTCCGGGAAGATGGCGCAGATTTCGCGCACCACTTCCTGTTCCAGGCTTTTCGTTGTTTGTGGTCCGGGCAGGAAACTTTCCGTCGCCAGCCCTTCGGTAAACACGACCTGATGCCGGTCGAACATGAGGTGCACATACGTGACCTCGTCCCCTTCGCGGCGCAGGACGGAATGGTCGTTCACCAGATCCTTTGCAGCCACCAGAACTTCCGCTTCGCCAAAGAGTAGCTCTGCGAGGCTGTCGCGCACAAGGACGCGGTGCAGCGGGGACACCATGACGTCGCCATGCGCACCGAAGGTGCCGCCACGGATGTGAATCGGGGCGAAATCACCAGTTGCGGGTACAGAGCGCGTTCCGATCCAGCGCAGGGGCTGCGGGCCGTCATCCTGCGTGATCACCATATCGCCGGGCGTCAGCGTCTCGACCGGGACGCGCCCCTCTGCGGTGTCGATCAACGTGCCTGCAACGAAACAGGGGACCGAGGTGGCGTTGACAAAACCGGTGTCCGTATTGTTCCCGTCGGTGACAGTGTAGGTAAAGTTGAAGTCTTCTTCGTCCCCGTCCCCGGCGACCGTCAGCTCACCGTTCGGGCCGACGGTGACTTCCTGTCCTGTGGGCAGGACAACGGTTGTCCCGATGCCTGTGACTGGATCAAAGCTGACCGGTTGGCCGTTGATATGCGTGATGGTCAGCGTGCTGCCATTGGGTGCCACATCATTGTCGAGCACGTTGAACGATGTCACGCCTTCTGGGAACACGTTCACATCGTCGCCCACGGCCACCAGCGACGTCTGGATCGAGTCACCGGCGATCAACAGGTTCGAATCAAAGTTGCTGTCGGCGACGTCCGCAATCCCGATACGGATGGAATTCAGGTCGCCCGCCTCAACCTGCATTGTGAGGGTCAGGGTGATGGTGAACCCGTCCATCTCGGTGTTGAAGTCACTGTTCGTATTGTTGACGAACATGTTGATGTTGTTGGTTGTGTTGATGTTGCCGGGGTCGGTGTCACCGTCGCCCACTTCCATCTCGATCAGCTGGCCGTTGACCCAAACCCCGACAAAATCCTGATAGATCGAGTTCTGGAATTCCGGGTACTCTTCGGACGCAAAGACGAACTGCATCGTCATCACGTCGCCGTCGGGGATGAAGTCGATGTCGAGATAGGCCGCGTCCCGTGTCGGAGCGCCAGCGGCTGCGTTGAACTGTGCGTTGTTGTTCTGTCCGGTGGTGTTGGCAGACGTGTTGGTATTCTGGTTTGCGTCCCCGGACGAGTTTGTAAAGCTCTCGGCGTTGCCGGTCGACAGGATCACGCCCGTATCGCTGGGTGTGACGCCGGGCGCCACGCTGTCGCCATTGGAATAGATGCCCGCGCTGTCGATGTCGCCCGTATAAGAGGCGTTCACGACCTGCACGCCATCGCCGAAAATGGCGTTGGCCATATCCTCGGCATCTGTGCCTTCGCGCACTGTTTGGATCGGAAGTTCCGACGCTGCTACCATTTTCTGCCCACCCACCTCGGGAGACACGAACACACGCAGCGCATGGGGTTTTGCCCCATGTCATCGGAATTGTGCTTTTTGCACGTTGATGGTCACACGTTGGCGACCGGACTGCTGAATGCCCTGCCTCGGGTCATATTGTTTGGAGCAGCCTAGCACAGGCATTAACCGGCTGTTAACTCTGTATTTCAAAGCAGGGTGCGGGAACGCGTCCTTTTCGCCACAACCATGACTTGAGGATGCGCCCATGCCGCCTGTTGATCCCGCCGAACTCACCGCTGATCTGGTGCGCTGCGCATCCGTGACACCGGCGGATGAGGGGGCGTTGGACGTGTTGCACGATCTGTTGTCCGGGGCCGGCTTCGACTGTGCATGGGCGAACCGGGGTGGCATTCGCAACCTTTATGCCCGTTGGGGGACCAAGGGGCATCCGCGCAGCTTCGGGTTCAATGGCCACACGGACGTGGTGCCCATCGGGGTTGAGGCGGATTGGTCCTTCGCCCCGTTTGGCGCCGAGATTGCCGATGGCGTCATGTATGGCCGCGGTACGACGGACATGAAGTCGGGCGTGGCCGCCTTTGCCGCCGCAGCGGTGGATTTCGTGACCGAGACTCCACCGGACGGGGCGGTCATCCTTGCCATCACCGGTGACGAGGAAGGGGATGCAACAGACGGCACAACGGCCTTGTTAGACTATATGTCCGAAGCGGGTGAAGCGATGAGTGTCTGCCTTGTGGGCGAGCCGACCTGCCCGGACACGATGGGCGAGATGATGAAGATCGGGCGGCGGGGGTCGATGACAGCGTGGTTCACGGTCACGGGCGTGCAGGGCCATTCGGCCTATCCTCACCGCGCGCGCAATCCGTTGCCAGCGCTTGCGCGATTGATGGATCGTCTGGCCAGCCACACGCTCGACACCGGCACCGACCACTTTGACGCCTCCACGTTGGCGATCGTGACCATGGACACAGGCAACCCGGCCACCAACGTGATTCCGGCAGAAACGCGCGCCGCGGTGAATATCCGGTTCAATGACCTGCATTCCGGCGCGAGCCTGACGGATTGGTTGCAGGCCGAGGTGGACAGCGTGGCTGAAAGCTTTGGAGTTGAGGTTGCGATGACCGTCAAGGTTTCCGGAGAAAGCTTTCTGACCCCGCCCGGCCCGTTATCCGATCTTGTGGCGTCAGCGGTCACGGCTGAGACTGGCGTGACACCGGTGTTGAGCACAACGGGTGGCACGTCCGACGCGCGCTTTGTCAAGGATCATTGCCCGGTGGTTGAATTTGGCCTTGTCGGTCAGTCGATGCACCAGGTGGACGAACACGTACGGGTCGACCACATCCATCAACTCAAGGCCATCTATGGTCGCGTTCTAAGAGACTATTTCGCATGAATTGGACGATTTCGCAGACCGACGACCTGGACACGTGCCTCGATTTGCGTCGCACGGTATTCATGGAGGAACAGGGCGTGAGCGAAGCCGACGAGCGGGACGGTCGCGATGGTGACGCCCTGCATGTTCTGGCGACGTTGGAGGGCCGCGCCCTCGGCTGTGCACGCATTCTGCTGGACGGGTCGGTGGCCAAGATCGGGCGGGTCTGCGTCTTGCAAGAGGCGCGCGGCACCGGTCTTGGTGCGGCGATCATCATGGCCTGTCTCGACGTGGCGCGCGCGCAACCTGCTGTGATCAGGGCCAAGCTGGGCGCACAGACCCACGCGCTTAGCTTTTACGAAAAACTGGGGTTCACTGCGTTTGGACCCATCTATGATGACGCAGGCATACCCCACCGGGATATGGAGCGCACACTGTGACGCCGCGCCTGCAGTCGATCGGAAATCAGCCCTGCGTTATCGTCATGGTCAAAGAGCCGCGACCGGGTCAGGTCAAGACGCGGCTGGGCCGAGATATCGGGATGGTGGAGGCAGCACATTGGTATCGGCGCCATTCCGCGGCGCTGGTGCACCGGTTGGTAGATGAACGCTGGACGCTGGTTGCCGGTTATGCCCCGAAAACAGCGCGGATTATTCCGCGCAACGTGCAGCTGCAAGCGTGGCAGGGCAGCGGTGATCTGGGCCAGCGGATGATTGGCCTTTTGCGGCAGGCACCACCAAAAAGTGTCTTGATAGGCTCTGATATTGCGGGTCTGGAGCGTCAGCATATTGCGCGGGCAATTGCAGCGCTCGGGGATCATGACACCGTGTTGGGGCCATCACCCGACGGTGGGTTCTGGCTGATCGGTGCACGTCATCCCAACCGCTTGCGCCCAAACGCCCTCACGGGCGCGCGGTGGTCTACGGAACATGCGCTTGCCGACACGCGGGCGCGTCTGCCCGGCCGGACGGCTCTTGTCGATACGCTCAACGACATTGATACGGTCGACGACTTGCGTACAAGTTTCGCAATGACGCCCCATGGCACCCGTGCTACCTCCTGCGTATGACCCGTATCCCGACCAAGGCCGAGATCCTCGATTGGATCGCCGCCAATCCCACGCTCACCGCCAAACGTGACATCGCCAAGGCTTTTGGCATTAAAGGGGCTGCGCGCATCGACCTGAAACGCATCCTGCGCGAATTGGCGGACGAAGGGCATCTGGAAAAGCGCAAGAAGACGTATCAGGACCCCGACCGTCTTCCGCCGGTGAGCGTGTTGCAGGTGCTGCCGCCGGATGCGGATGGCGATCTGTTTGCATCCCCGATGGAATGGCAGGGCACTGGGGTTGAGCCACGTATCCTCGTGATCCCGCGCGCCGCTGATCCGGCCCTCGGTGCGGGCGACCGCATTCTGGCGCGGCTGACGCTGGTCAAGGATCAGGACCATCATTACGAGGCGCGGCTGATCCGTCGGATCGGGACGAACCCAAAGCGGCTGCTTGGCATTTTCCGCAAGGGCGACGAGGGCGGGCGCATCGTTCCGGTGGACAAGGGCAGCGACAAGCAATGGCAGGTCGAGGCAGGTGCCACGCACGGCGCAAAGGACGGCGAGTTGGTCGAGGCGGAACAGGCTGGGCCAAAGTCACGCATCGGCCTGCCGCGCGCCCGCATCGTAGCCCGGCTTGGTGATCCATCGGCGCCCAAGGCGGTGTCGCTGATCGCAATCCACGAACACGGCATTCCCGATCATTTCCCTGATGACGTCATCGCAGAAGCCGACGCGCAGAAACCGGCGGGGCTGAAAGGGCGCGAGGACCTGCGCGATCTGCCTTTGGTCACCATTGATCCGTGGGATGCACGAGATCATGATGACGCATGCTATGCCCATGCGGATGAAGATCCGAAGAACGAAGGCGGACATATCATCTGGGTCGCGATTGCAGATGTGGCATCCGCTGTCAAACCCGGGTCCGCTCTAGATCGTGAGGCGCGCAAACGGGGCAACTCCACCTATTTCCCGGACCGAGTCGTTCCGATGCTGCCGGACCGTTTGTCCGGTGATCTGTGTTCGCTGCACGAAGGTGTGCCGCGCGCCTGTGTTGCCGTGCGGATGCAGATTGATGTGAAGGGCAAAAAGCTGTCGCACAGCTTTCATCGTGGCCTGATGCGTTCGCCCGCTGCGTTGAATTACGAAGAGGTGCAGGCGGCGGTGGACGGTCGTCCCAATGACCGTACTTTGCCCCTGTTAGAGCCTGTTTTGGAGCCACTCTATGCCGCTTGGCGGGCCCTCGTTGTTGCCCGGCAGGACCGGCAGCCGCTGGAACTGGACCTGCCGGAACGGCAGATCGTGCTGGACGATGATGGCACCGTGAATTCGGTGGCGTTCAAGGATCGTCTTGATGCGCACCGCCTGATCGAAGAGTTCATGGTCTTGGCCAATGTGGCCGCGGCAGAGACGTTGCTGGCCAAGAAATCCCCGCTCCTTTTCCGCGTTCATGAAGAGCCGAGCCAGGACAAGCTCGATGCGCTGCGCGAAACCGCGTCTGCCGCTGGTTTGACACTCGCCAAAGGCCAGGTGCTCAAGACGGCGCATCTGAACCGGCTGCTCGCGCAGGCGGTTGGCACGGAGGACGCGGAGTTGATCAATATCTCGACCCTGCGGTCAATGACACAAGCCTACTACAGCCCTGAGAATTTTGGGCATTTCGGACTTGCCCTGCGGAACTATGCCCACTTCACATCACCTATCCGGCGCTACGCTGATCTGATCGTGCACCGCGCGCTGATCACAGCGCATGGTTGGGGCAAGGACGGGCTGAGCGCCGAAGAGGTCGAGCGGTTGGAGCAGACGGCCAAGCATATCTCTGACACGGAACGCCGGTCGATGACGGCGGAACGGGACACCACGGACCGTTACCTTGCCGCGTATCTGAGCGAGCGGGTGGGCGATGAGATGGAAGGCCGTGTGGCGGGAATCGCGAAATTCGGCATCTTTGTAAAACTGGACGGCAGTGGGGCGGATGGCCTGGTGCCCATGCGGGCCATCGGGTCAGAGTATTTCCACTTTGACCGCGAGGAAAACACGCTGATGGGGTCGGATACGGGCATGGTGATCCGCCTCGGACAGCGGGCGACGGTGCGGTTGGCAGAGGCTGTGCCCGTGACCGGTGGTATTGCGCTGGAGCTGTTGGAACTGGACGGCAAGGCGCTGCCCAAAGGGCGCGGTGGGCCTGCGGGTCGCAGCCCGCGCCGCAAACCCGCGAAGGCCAAGCGGCGCGGTGACAAGGTCAAGCGCAAGGTGAAGCGCACCCGCCGCTAACCCAACGCATCTGCAACACGTGCGACGTAGCGCGTCAGGATCAGGTCATCCTTGATCCGACGCGACAACGCAGTGCCGGACGGCGTTGCCATCATCGCGGCCAGCATGGGCGCGACACTGGCATCCGCGGCGGTCGGTTTGTCGCCAAACAGGAATTGCCCGTGCCACAGATGCGCGGCGATGGCTTGCAAATCAGGTTCAATCCTTTCCAGACGCTCACCCGCCGTCAGGCGCCCCATGCCCTGTGCCGCCATTCCGCGCAGAACATCCTTGCGGATCCGACCGGTGATGAAATTCCGCAGCAATGACGGTATGGCCGCGAAATATGTGTCTCTGATACTGGGCCAAACGGCGTCATCAGCCCAACGATCCAGCAGGATATGGAAGTACATGTGCTCTTCCACCATGCGGATAAAGGCGCGCGAGGTCGCGCGCTGTATTTCGGTCAGCCCGGCGTCGAAGTCGGCACCTTGTTCTTCGAGATAGGCGCGGATGTTGTCGCTGTCGCCGATGACTTCGGTTTCCGATTGCAGCGCAGGCAGCTTGCCCTTCGGCCACCGCCGGGGGTCATTGGTGTCCTGCCGTTGCCACGGCACACCGGCGAGGTTCAGCAAATACATTGCCTTCACGCAAAACGGACTGGCACTGGGTGTGCCGAAAGCAGGGGCATAGGTGATGAGGGTGAGCATCCATTCCTCCGAAATCAGGTTACGATGGCGGAGATAGATGCGGTTCCTGTCAGTTTCTGGCAGGACATGTGATAAGGTGGGATCATGTCACGGACCCACAGATTGTTTCAGCTGATGCAGGCCCTGCGCCGGATGGCGCCGCCTGTCACCGCGCAGGCGTTGTCGCATGAGATGGATGTTTCTCTGCGCACGATTTACCGCGATATCGATACGCTGCGCGAACTGGGCGCAGTCATTGATGGGGAGGCCGGATTTGGCTTTACCTTGATCGAGGATGCAACGCTGCCGCCGCTCGGGTTCGAGAATGACGAGCTGGAAGCCCTTGTGCTGGGCTTGCGCGATGTGGTGGCGATTGCGGATCCGGCATTGGCCAAGGCCGCAGAGTCAGCGTTGACCAAGATCACTGCGCGCGTGCCGCCCGCACAGGCGCATCGGCTGAAACACGCCGTTCTGGATGCGCGCCGGTATTGGCGACCGGATCCTCCACGGATCGACGTTGCCAAACTGCGGCAGGCGGCGTGGGATGAGGTCAGCGTGCGGTTTCAGTATCAGGATGCCAAGGGCGCTCAGACGGAACGGACGGTCAAACCCCTTGGTATCGTCTATTTTCAGGATACGAACGTGCTCATGGCATGGTGCCACCTGCGGCAGGATTTCCGGTTGTTCCGGCTGGACCGGATGGACGCGCTGCACATTACGGACCAGAGTTTTCGCCCGCATCGGGTATCGCTCTTGCGGGATCACCTCGAACGGATCCGCGCAGAGACGCAGGAATATGCGCCCCACGATTGAACCCTTTATTGGCGAACCCATTGTCGCTAAATTGGAAACAACGCGAAAAAGCGAGCATGAGGCAAAAAATGCGGTGTCAGGTTCTGATCGGTGCGGTTGCGCTGACTGTTGGTTCTGTTGTTTCGGCAGGCGTGGTGACCCAATCCCTACGGCCTGAGGCGCGTCCAGCGGCCGAAGACGTGACGCGCACGGCGCCCTTGTCCCTGTTGCCGGTGACTGCCGGATCGGTACTGCGCCCGCAAATGCGCCCGGTGGCCCAGGCCCCGATAGTCGATGCGGCAGCAAATGCGCGCTTCCAGAACTGGATCCAGGCGTTTCGTGGACGGGCGGTGTCGCAGGGGATTTCTGCGGCCACATTTGATCAGGCCTTTCGCGGGGTGCAGTACGACCCGGACGTGATCAAGCGGGACCGCAATCAATCCGAATTCACCAAGACCATTTGGGAGTACCTGGCCAGCGCTGTTTCAGATAGCCGGATACGGGACGGCAAGGAGGCGCTGCGTGCGCACAACCAGAAACTCGACGCGATCGAGGCGCGCTATGGTGTCGAGAAAGAGGTGGTTGTGGCCGTCTGGGGCCTCGAGAGCCGCTATGGCGCGTATCGTGGCAACAACGATGTGATCCAGAGCCTTGCGACGCTTGCCTTTGACGGGCGGCGCGGCGCGTTTTTCGAAGGGCAGTTGGTGGCCGCGCTGAAGATCCTGCAAAACGGTGATACAAGCCCGCGCAACATGACCGGATCCTGGGCCGGGGCGATGGGGCATACGCAGTTCATTCCGACATCCTATCTGGATTATGCCGTGGATTTTACAGGGGATGGCAAGCGTGACATCTGGTCGGATGACCCAACGGATGCGCTGGCGTCGACGGCGGCGTATTTGAAGCGTTTCGGCTGGATCAAAGGTCAGCCGTGGGGCGTGGAAGTGCTGCTGCCGGACGGGTTTGATTTCGCGCAGGCCAACCGCAAGATCCAGAAATCGCCGGCAGAGTGGGCCCGTCTGGGTGTGCGCGGCGTGGATGGCAATGCGGTCCCGAACTATGGGTCCGGGTCGATCCTGTTGCCCGCGGGTGGGCGCGGGGTCGCCTTTATGGTGTTCAAGAACTTTGCCGTGATCGAGCGGTACAATGCGGCGGATGCGTACGTCATTGGTGTTGGCCACTTGAGTGATCGTATAAAGGGTGGCGGCGCATTTGTCGGCAACTGGCCCGAGGGTGAGCGTCCGCTGACCTTGCGGGAGCGCAAGGAGTTACAGCAGCGTCTGACGCGAGCGGGCTATGACACGCAAGGCGTGGATGGCAAGGTCGGGCCGAATACGCTTGCAGCGGTGCGGGCGTACCAAAAGAGCATTGGCGTGCCAGCGGATGGGTTTGCCACGGTCAATCTGCTTAACCGGTTGCGTTGATCCAAAGAACGCTGCGCGACGCCATGTTTCAGGGGGCTCTGCCCCCGCGCTGCGCGCTCCCCCGTGGTATTTCTGGCCAGAAGAAGGGGTTTAGCCGGGGCTCATGCCGCGCAGGCGTTCGCTGCGACGGCGGAGGAGTTCGACCGTTGTCAGCAGGGCGATGGAGATCACCACGAGGATTGTAGCGACGGCGAGGATTGTCGGGCTGATCTGTTCGCGCAGGCCGATGAACATTTGCCAAGGCAGGGTCTTCTGGCTGGCGGAGCCGACGAAGAGGACCACGACCACCTCGTCGAAGGACGTGATGAAGGCGAAGAGGCCCCCGGAGATCACGCCGGGCAGGATCAGGGGCATTTGCACGCGGAAGAAGGTGGTGACGGGTCCGGCGCCCATGTTGGCGGCGGCGCGTGTCAGGGAGCGGTCGAAGCCGACGAGCGTGGCCGTGACGGTGATGATGACGAAGGGAATGCCAAGAACAGCGTGCGCGAGGATGACCTTGACGTAGCCCACGAAATTCTTGTCGAGGCCCAGGGTGCCCTCCATCCAGTTGCCCAAGCTGGAGTAGAAGAAGAACATGCCCGTGGCCGAGATGATCAAGGGCACGATCATGGGCGAGATCAGGATCGCCATGATCGCCCGTTTGAAGGGTACGTGGCTTTGGCTGAGGCCGATGGCGGCGAGGGTGCCGAGTGACACGGAAATGATCGTGGCCAGCGGCGCGATGATCAGCGAGTTCTTCAGCGCCAACTGCCATTGTGGATTGGTGAAGAAGTCGCGGTAGTGCTTGAGCGAGTAGCCCTCTGGGTCCAGCCGCAGCATTTCCTGCGTGAAGGTGAAGAAGTCCTGCGCGTTGAAAGACAACGGCATGACCACCACGATGGGGGCCACGAGGAAGAAGAAGATCAACCCGCAGATGACCCGGAAGCCATAGTACCAGATGCGTTGGCCAAGTGTGGCGTATGGAGGCAGGCCCATGGTCTATCCTAGCTTCACGTTGTCGATGCCCACGATCTTGTCATAGGCCCAGTAGAGCACCAGCACCGCCACGAGGAGGATGGTGCCGAGGGCGGCGGCAAGGCCCCAGTTGAGCGATGACGAGATGTGGTAGGCGATCCGGTTCGAGATGAACACGCCCTTGGTCCCGCCCACGATTTCCGGCGTGATGTAGTAGCCGATGGCGAGGATGAAGACGAGGATCGACCCCGCCCCGATGCCCGGCACAGATTGCGGGAAATATACCCGCCAGAACGCGGTCCAGTTGGTAGCGCCCAATGATTTGGCGGCGCGCAGGTAACTGGGCGGGATGGTTTGCATCACCGAGTACATCGGCAGGATCATGAAGGGCAGCAGGATGTGGGTCATGGCCACGATCGTGCCGAACTGGTTGTTGATCATGATCAGCCGGTTTGCGTCATCCACGAGGCCGATCCAGACCAGCACATCGTTGATCACCCCTTGTTGCTGCAGCATGACCTTCCACGCGGAGGTGCGCACCAGAAGCGAGGTCCAGAAGGGCAGCAGAACGAGGATCAGCAGCACGTTTGCCTTGCGCATCGGCAGATTGGCCAGCAGCCACGCGATGGGGTAGCCGAGCGCGATGCAGGAAAAGGTGATCAGCAGAGACATCCAGATCGTGCGACCAAAGAGGGTAATGTAGATCTGCTGGTTTTCCGGGCGCTGTTCGAACCCTTCGGTCGTCTTCTGGTAATCAACCGAGTTGAGGAAGTAACCCGGCGTGTATTTCGGCGCGTAGAGTGTCAGCGTTTCCCATATCTCGGGTTCGCCCCACTTGTCGTCCGCGTCAATGAACGCGTCTTTTACCGACACAGGATCGGTGGCTTGTGCCGCGGCAAATGCAGCTTCCAAACCGGATGGTGCCGATGACGCATTGCGCAGATCGAGGTAGAGCGTGGTGTAGAGGAAATCGCCCAGATCACGCTTGCCGATCTCGTCGCCTTCTTCGGCGAACACGGCTTGCCAGCGGGCCCAGGCGCTTGCGGTCAGCGGGAGCGCGTCTGCGTTTGCTGGAACGGTTTCGGCCCAGTGCGCGGGATCCTCCCACGCTGCATTCGCGTCTGTGATCGCATCCGTATAGGTGTCTGTATCGAACCGGCCAACGGCGCGGCCCGTGCGGCGGAACATCGAACTCGCACCCGTCTGCTCATAGTTAAGGCGCGATCCGAGCCGGGTGTGCAGCTTTTGCTCTTCGGCGATGAACAGATCGACGTAGAGAGCAGTGAAGATGTCCTCATCCGGGACGCCAGTGGCCTCGCGCGCCGTGAGCAAGGGGATCGTATCGGGCAGCGTGTTCACCACGATGTCGTTTTCGACAGAGCGGAACAGCATGTTGCCGATGGGCACGATGAACGTGATCAGCACAAACAAGAGCAGCGGTGCGATCAGGCCGAGCGCGTGTAGCTTTTGGCGGCGCAGGGCCCGCGCAAGGCTGCGTTTGAGGGGGGTGCCGTCGGCGGCTTGCATCACTTCGGCCATGGGTCTCAGGCGCCTTTCGCGACAACGATCATGGAGGTCGCCGTGCGGTGGCGGATCTTCATGACCTCTTGGTACTCTGGGTCGTTATAGGCGGCGAGTGCCGCCTCGTAGGTTGGAAACTCAAAAACCACGTGGCGCGAAAATTCCGGCCCTTCCATGGTTTCAGCATCACCCCCGCGCACAAGGGGCACAGCACCGTGGGACAACAGGATCGGTGTATCCTTTTCGACGTACTCTTTGTACGCCTCGGGATCGTTCACCGTGATATGTCCGATGATGTAGCCTTTGGGCATGATGGGTGTCCTTGGAAAAGGGGGTCGGGGCGGGCGCAAACGCCCACCCCAATGTTGGCTTATTGTGCCAGCCACGCCTGGAATTTGGCGTCGATGTCATCGCGGTAGTCCGCCCAGAACTCGTAGTTGTAGAGGAACGTGTTCTTGGCGTTTTCCGGGTCTGTCGGCATGTGCGGCGCCATGTCGATGCCCAGTGTCGCGTGCTGACCGACCAGCGGTGCGGACGATGCGCGGGCAGGACCGTACGAGATGTACTTGGCCTGATCCGCCAGACGCTGTGTGTCTGTCGCGAACTTGATGAAGTCGCGCGCACGCGCTTCACGCTCGGGGCTCAGGCCCGTTGGGATGATCCAACCGTCAAGGTCGAACACCTGCGCGTCCCAGAGCATGCCGATGGGCTGGTCTTGCTCTTCGATCGCGGCGAACAGACGACCGTTATAGGTCGAACCCATGACGATTTCGCCATCTGCCAGCAGCTGTGGCGTGTCGGCACCGGCGGACCACCAGATCACGTCGTCCTTGATGGTGTCGAGCTTGTCGAGGGCCTGTTGCTGGCCTTCGGCGGTTTCCAGAACGTCGTACACGTCGTCCTTGGCCACGCCGTCACAGAGCAGCGCCCATTCCATGTTGTTGATCGGACGCTTTTCCAGGGCGCGCTTGCCCGGGTAGGCTTCGGTGTCGAACACGGCACAGACGGATGTGGGCGGTGTGTCACCCACGAGGTCGGTGCGGTAGCCGAACGTGGTCGAATAGACGATCTGCGGGATGAAGCAGTCGGAGACCAGCAGGTCACCAAAGTCATCGGACGCGGATGTGCCATCGGGCGCTGCCGCCAGGTCTTCGTCTGGGTTGATTTCCAGCGCCAGACCTTCGTCGCACAGGCGGATCGCATCAGCGGCCACCACGTCCACGACGTCCCACGTGACGTTGCCCGCTTCGTTCATGGCGCGCAGTTTCGCCACGGCTTCGGCCGAGCTTTCGTCCCAAACGGCGGTGACGCCTTCGTTCATTTCCAGATATGGCGCGACATAGGCGTTCTGTTGGCTGGCTTGGTAAGCGCCACCCCAGCTGACCAGTGTCATGTCGGATGCCATGTGGCCGTCAGCAAAGGCAGTGCCGGAGGCAACTGTCAGTGCGGTCGTGACCATAAGGGTCTTTGTGAGTTTCATAAGTGTTTCTCCCACTTGTTACGCCCGTTTTGGATTGATTGAAGATCGCGCCCCGGGCGTGGCGCCTGACCTTCTTCTTGCATGCTCAGGCGTCGAGCGCCCGGCAATCCTGTGGCAACCACCCGATCTCGATCTGGGTGCCCGGTGTCAGGCGGGCCTGATCGGGGGCGTTGCGTGTCTTGATGACAAAATCATCGCTGCCTGCGACGCGCAGGCGCGTGCGGAAAATGTCGCCCATGTAGATGAACTCAAGCACTTCGGCCTTGAGCGTGTGCACGTCGGGTTGCAGGCGTTCCTTGTTCATCTCGACCCGTTCAGGGCGGATGGACACGCGTGTGCGCTGACCGACTTCGGTCACGTTGACGGGTTTGGCGTCAATGATCTCACCACCGTCGAGGGTCACCTCGCATCGGTCGCCCGCGATCTTGCTGATCGTGCCCATCAGTGTGTTGTTTTCACCGATGAACTGCGCGACGAAGCTGTTTTCCGGCTCTTCATAAAGCTGGTCCGGCGGCGCCAGTTGTTGGATACGGCCATCGTCGAACACGGCGACGCGGTCCGACATTGTCAGCGCTTCTGTCTGATCGTGGGTCACATAGACGGTCGTGATCCCGAGATCATGGGCAAGGCGCGTGATTTCGAATTGCAGCGTTTCGCGCAGCTGCTTGTCGAGCGCGCCGAGTGGTTCGTCCATCAGGACCAATTCCGGTTCAAACACCAGTGCGCGCGCCAGCGCGATACGCTGTTGCTGACCACCGGACAGTTGCGCCGGACGGCGGCCCGCAAAGTCCTGCATCTGCACCATGCCAAGCGCGCGCATGATCTTTTCCTCGCGCTCGGATTTGCCGATCTTGCGCACTTCGAGCGGGAAGCTGAGGTTTTCGGCCACGGTCATGTGCGGGAACAGGGCATAGTTCTGGAACACCATGCCAATGCCCCGCTTGTGTGGCGGAATATTGTTGATCGACGTACCGCCGAGGCGGATGTCACCATGGGTGGCTGTCTCGAACCCGGCGAGCATCATCAGACACGTCGTCTTGCCCGAACCCGAGGGGCCCAACATGGTCAGGAATTCGCCCTTGGGCATGGAAAGGTTGAGGTCTTTGACCACGAGAATCTCGCCGTCGTAACTCTTCTGCACGCGTTCGAATTCAACGAACGCCTGATCGTTTGCAGTATCGGCCAAACGTGGCTCCCCGGTTGTGTCTCGTGGCTGTGCCGCCATGTTGGCGTGAACTAAAACGTCCCAACGCGTGCATTGCAACCAACTTGATTTGAAAACGCCGTGCGCAGCCTCCGAAAGGTCGTTTTGACTGCAAGAGTATGCGTTTTAAGGCAATGTTCCCGGACGCATGCGTAAATCCGGGGCCAGAATCGCCCATCCTACTTGCGTTGGCACGCCGATGAATACGGGATCAAAAGGGGGCCAGCCCCCTCGGCCTGCGGCCTCACCCCCGTGGTATTTTCAGCCAGAAGAAACAGTGTGGTCAGGACGCCGCCGTCATCAGCCCCTGTTCCATCAGCTGTGCGTGCGCCTCATCAAGAGCGCGGCGGGCGCGGTGTCCCAATACGGCGATTTCCTCGGGCGTGATGACCAGTGGTGGTGAAATGATCATGCGGTCATAGACATGGCGCATCACGAGGTTGTTGGCAAAGCAGCGTTCGCGGGTCATGAAGCCGGCGGTGCCCGCGTCCGCTGCGAATTTGGCGCGGCTTTCCTTGTGCGGGGTCAGGGCAAGCGATCCCATCATGCCGACAATCGTCGTTTCACCCACCAACGGGTGATCGCCCAGGCTGTGCCACATCTCGTGCAGGGCGGGCATGGCCACGTTGCGGACGTGGTCCAGCACGTTTTCTTCTTCGAGGATGCGGAGGTTTTCTAGCGCGACCGCCGCGGCAACCGGGTGGCCAGAGTAGGTGTAGCCGTGATTGAATTCGCCACCGCCGATGACCTCGGCCACCTCATCGCACACGATGGAGCCGCCAATGGGCTGGTAGCCCGAGCTGAGCCCTTTGGCGATGGTCATGATGTGCGGCTGAATGCCGACGGTTTGCGACCCGAACCAGTTGCCCGTCCGCCCAAAGCCGCAGATCACCTCATCCGCGATGAGGAGAATATCGTGGGCGTCGCAGATCCGCTTGATCTCGGGCCAGTAGGTAGAGGGGGGCACGATCACGCCACCCGCGCCCTGGATCGGTTCGGCAATGAATGCTGCGACGCGGTCGGGGCCATGTTTGGCAATCGCCTGTTCCAGTTCCCGGGCACGGGCAACGCCGAAATCTTCGGGCGTCATATCGCCGCCTTCGGACCACCAGTTGGGTTGGTTGATGTGCACGATGCCCGGGATCGGCATGCCGCCCTGTTCGTGCATCCCGGTCATGCCGCCCAGTGACCCGGAACCTACGGACGAGCCGTGATAGGCGTTCTTGCGGCTGATGATGATGGATTTTTCCGGCTTGCCCTTCATCGCCCAATAGGTCCGAACCATCCGCAGATTGGTATCGTTCGCCTCCGAGCCCGACCCAGCAAAGAACACATGGTTCAGATCGCCCGGCGCCAGTTCCGCCAGCTTTTGCGCCAGCGCGATGGCGGGCACGTGGGTCGTCTGGAAAAACGTGTTGTAGTAGGGCAGTTCGCGCATCTGGCGCGCCGCCACGTCGGCAAGCTCACCCCGACCATAGCCGATGTTCACGCACCACAGCCCCGCCATCGCATCGAGGATTTCGTTGCCATCGCTGTCGTGCAGGTACACGCCGTTCGCCCGCGTGATCACCCGCGCGCCCTTTTGCGCCAACTCACCCCCCGCCGTGAACGGATGCATATGGTGTGCCGCGTCCAGTGCTTGGAGTTCGGACGTGGGCAGATGGTTCGTGATGGCTGGCATGGGACCCCCGGTTTCAGACGTGCTGACAATATGAGCAAGGGGCGCGACGTCAATCCGCAGACGTCGATCCTGCTGGACGCAAGAGGCAAAACTTGTATTCATTTTGCCTGACCCGGGCCAACCGGGCATGAAACGGGAGTACCTTATGACAAAGATGATGCTGAGCACCGTTGCCGCGCTGACCCTGACGGGTGCGGCTCTGGCCGACGAAGTGCGCGTATACAACTGGTCCGACTATATCGACGAAGAATTGCTGGAAAAGTTTGAGGCCGAGACGGGCCTCGAGCTGATCTATGACGTGTTCGACAGCAACGAAGTGCTGGAGACCAAGATGCTGGCCGGTTCGTCGGGTTACGACGTTGTGGTGCCATCGGGCACATTCCTCCAACGCCAGATCAGCGCGGGCGCGTTCCAGAAACTGGACACGTCCAAGCTGAGCAATGCGGAAAACCTGTGGGATGTGGTTGAGGCGCGCACGGCGCAATACGACCCCGACAACGCCTATTCCATCAACTACATGTGGGGCACCACGGGGATCGGGGTGAATGTCGGCAAGGTGCAGGAAGTGCTGGGTGCGGATGCGCCAATGGGCTCGCTGGATCTGATTTTTGACCCGGCCAACATGGAAAAGCTGGCCTCTTGCGGTGTGCACTTCCTTGATGCACCGACAGAGATGATCCCGGCCGCATTGAAATATATCGGTGAGGACCCCGACAGCCATGACCCGGACGTCATCGCCAAGGCGGAGCCGGTCCTGATGGGTGTGCGTCCCTACGTGACCAAATTCCACAGCTCGGAATACATCAACGCATTGGCCAACGGTGACATCTGCGTCGCGTTTGGCTGGTCCGGCGATATCCTGCAGGCGCGCGACCGCGCGGCAGAGGCGGAAAACGGGGTCGAGATTGCCTATAACGCGCCCAGCGAAGGCGCATTGATGTGGTTTGACCAGATGGCGATTCCCGCCGATGCGCCAAACCCCGAAGGCGCGCACATGTTCCTGAACTTTATCATGGACGCGCAGAACATGGCGCAGGCCTCCAACTACGTCTACTACGCGAACGGCAATCTCGCGAGCCAGGAGTTTCTGGTTGAAGACGTGATCGGTGATCCGGCCATTTATCCGGATGAAGCGACGCTGGAGAATCTCTACACGACGACGCCGTATCCGGCGCGCGTGCAGCGCACGGTCACACGCATGTGGACCAAGATCAAATCGGGCACCTGACCCGATATCGGGGCGCGGTTGAACCGCGCCCCTTTTCTCATTTTCAGCGACGGATTTCCCCTTGGCAGAGACTGTTTTCGCACCCTGGGAGAACGCGGACGAGACGCCGCTTATCCGGTTTCGCAATGTCACCAAACGCTTTGGCGATTTTGTCGCGATTGATGACCTGACCCTCGATATCTACGAACGGGAATTCTTTGCGCTGCTGGGCCCGTCCGGCTGCGGCAAGACGACGATGATGCGTATGCTGGCCGGGTTCGAGGACCCGACCGAAGGGTTCATTGAACTGGCCGGGCAGAACATCGCGGGGGTGCCCGCGAACAAGCGGGCGGTGAACATGATGTTCCAGTCCTATGCGTTGTTTCCGCATCTGACGATCTGGGACAATATCGCCTTTGGCCTGCGTCGCGAAAGCCGCGACAAGGGCGCGATTGCCGCGCGGGTCGAAGAGATGCTCAAGCTGACACGGTTGGAGAAATTCGCCCGGCGCAAGCCGCACCAGATTTCCGGTGGCCAACGCCAACGGGTTGCCTTGGCGCGGTCCTTGGCCAAGGCGCCGAAACTGCTGCTGCTGGATGAACCTCTGGGCGCGCTGGATGCCAAGTTGCGCGAGGCCACGCAGTTTGAGTTGATGGATATTCAGGAAAAGACGGGCACGACATTTGTCATTGTCACCCACGACCAGGAAGAGGCGATGACGGTCGCATCCCGGGTGGCCGTGATGGACGAAGGCCGCGTGATGCAGGTTGCCACGCCAACCGACATCTACGAGGCGCCGAATTCTGCATATGTCGCGGATTTTATCGGTGATGTGACGTTGATTGACGGAACCGCACAGTCTCGCGGGACACCTGCCACCGACGCCCCCGTTACCGGGAACGACGCTGCGCCGGTGCGCGGTCCGCGACCCAATGCGCAAGGCAAGTGGCTGCATGACAAGCTGCTGGCCCCCGTGATCGGTGCCCGCAAAGAAACCGGGGATGACGCGTCACCGTCGAATGTGGCGGATGAACAGCCCGAAGGCGCGGGCGACGCACCGCCCGGAGGTCTGGGCATTGCATGGGCAGAAGGGCAGCCACCGCTGATCGCGCTGGACGGTGATCCTGCGCTCGATGGGCAAGCGGTAAAGCTGGCCTTGCGTCCCGAAAAAATCGGCATCTCAAAGACCAAACCCGATGCGGTCAATGCCTTGCAAGGCAAGGTGATCGACATCGCCTATCTTGGGAACCTGTCCACGTACCACGTGGAGCTGGCCGACGGCACGATGATCAAGGCGCAGACCGCCAATACCCGTCGCGTCGCGCGTCGCGATATCACATGGGAAGATGACGTGTGGGTCAGCTGGTCCGGCACGGCCGGGGTGGTTCTGACGACATGAGGCGCGCGGCCCTCATAGCGATCCCTTATGCGTGGCTGCTGGCGCTGTTCCTGATCCCGTTCGCGGTCGTCTTCAAGATTTCGCTGTCGGACATTGCGCTGGCCATTCCGCCTTACACGCCCACGGCCAAGGACGGCATCTGGGCCATGCTGTCCCAGCTCGATTTCGAAAACTTCGTCTTTCTGACCGAAGATGATCTCTACTGGAAAGCGTATCTCAGCTCGCTCCAGATTGCTGCCATCTCGACCGTGCTGACCCTGTTGATCGGGTATCCGATGGCCTATGCCATGGCGCGCGCACCCGAGGCGTGGCGACCCACGCTCTTGATGTTGGTGATCCTACCGTTCTGGACCTCTTTCCTGATCCGTGTCTATGCGTGGGTGGGCATCCTGTCGAACGAAGGGTTCCTGAACCAGCTTCTGATGTGGACGGGTGTGATCAGTGAACCGCTGACGATCCTCAACACGCCCACGGCGGTCTATATCGGCATCGTCTATACGTATCTGCCGTTCATGATCCTGCCGATTTATTCGGCGCTGGACCGGCTGGATGGATCGCTGATTGAGGCGGCCGAAGACCTTGGGTGTTCGCGGCTCAAGGCGTTCTGGCTGATCACGATACCACTCTCGAAAAATGGGATCATAGCGGGCAGCTTCCTGGTCTTCATCCCCGCCTTGGGTGAGTTTGTTATTCCATCGCTTCTGGGCGGGTCAGGCACACTGATGATCGGCAAAGTCCTGTTCGAGGAATTCTTCTCCAATCGCGATTGGCCTGTGGCATCTGCGGTGGCAGTCATCCTGCTGATCATCCTTGTGATCCCGCTGGTTCTGTTCCAGCGCAACCAGCAACGGCAGACGGAGGCGGGGCTGTGAACCGGCTGTCACCATTCAATGTCGTGTCGCTGACGCTGGGCTTCGTGTTTCTTTATATCCCGATGCTCATCCTCGTGATCTACAGCTTTAACGCATCAAAGCTGGTGACGGTCTGGGCCGGGTTTTCGACACAGTGGTACGGCGAACTGCTCCGCAACGAGGCATTCCTTGATGCGGCTTGGGTTACATTGCGCGTGGCCGTGATCTCGTCGACCATTGCGACGGTGCTGGGGACGATGGCGGCCTATGTGCTGGTGCGGGGCGGGCGCTTCTTTGGCCGCACGCTGTTTTCTGGCATGATCTACGCACCACTTGTCATGCCCGAAGTGATAACCGGCCTGTCTCTGCTGCTCTTGTTCATCGGAATTGGTCTTGATCGCGGCGTGCTGACCATCGTCTTGGCGCACACCACCTTTTCGATGTGTTTCGTGTCTGTCGTGGTGTCATCCCGCCTTGTTACATTTGATCGATCTTTGGAAGAGGCGGCGCTGGATCTGGGTGCGTCATCGTTTGACGCATTCCGATTGGTGACACTGCCCATCATCGCGCCCGCGGTCATCTCGGGCTGGCTTCTCGCCTTTACGCTCAGCCTCGATGACCTCGTGATCGCCTCGTTTACAGCAGGTCCGTCCGCCACAACGCTCCCGATGAAAATCTGGTCGTCCGTCCGCCTGGGGGTCAGTCCGGAGATCAATGCGCTCAGCACGATATTGATCGGTTTGGTGACCATTGGCGTGGTTGCCGCATCGCTGGCCACAAAGCGGGCGGCGGTACAGGCGCAGCGTGACGAGCAGGCGGCTGCGCGCACCGCATGAAGCGCATCTTTTCCGACTATGCCTATGGGCCGGGCCCGCGCGCGGGGTGCTGGTGGGACGCAACCTGCGCCATTCCTTCATTCGAGGCACTGGAGGGCGATACGCACTGTGATGTTGTCATCGTCGGCGGGGGGTTCACGGGTGTTTCTGCGGCGCTGCACCTCGCACGTGCAGGTGCGGATGTCGTCGTCGTGGACGCCGCGCAGATGGGTTGGGGCGCGTCAGGGCGCAATGGCGGGTTTTGTTGCCTCGGCGGTGGCATCGCGTCCGACGCAACGCTTGATCGGGCGTTTGGTCGGCACGAACGGCTCGCCTGGCGTCGGACCGAAGCTGCTGCGGTTGCCACGGTTGCCCGCCTGGTCGATGAACTGGGTTTGGACGTGGATCGGCATTCTGACGGGGAAACGCTTTTGGCGCATCGTACGCGCGACGCCCAAGCCTTTGAGGCTGAAGCGCGCCGGATCGAAGAAAACTACGGTGTCATGGCACGCGTCGATAATCCCGACAGTATCGGCATGGGCGGCCCGTTTTTTCAGGCGCTCACGACGCCGATTGGCTTTGGTTTGAACCCGCGTAAGTACCTCGCGGGACTGGTGCGCGCGGCGCAGCAAGCGGGCGTTCGATTTCACAATCAGACAGAAGTGACCGAGGTGCGTTCGGGATATGTCAAAACGCCCAAAGGCACGGTGCGGGCGTCGCGGATCATCCTTGCCACAAATGGGTACAGCAGCGAGGACGTGCCCGCCTGGATGCGCGCGCGCTATATGCCGGCGCAATCGACCGTTCTGGTGACGCGCCCGTTGACCGATGCAGAGCAGCAGGCGCAAGGGTGGACCAGTACGCAGATGGCCTATGACAGCCGCCATTTGCTACATTATTTTCGGCGCATGCCGGATGGTCGCTTCTTGTTTGGAATGCGCGGTGGTCTGCGCTCTGGCACCCGCGCCGAAATGCGCGCGCGGCGCGCGGTGGAGCGGGATTTTCGTTCCATGTTTCCGGCGTGGCGTGATGTCGAGGTCACGCATACCTGGTCGGGTTTCGTCTGCCTAGCACGCCGCGGGTTGCCCTATGTCGGCCCGGTGCCCGATCACCCGGGCGTTCTTGCCGGTTTCGCGTTTCACGGCAACGGGGTTGCCATGGGTACGCATGCGGGCGTGTGTCTTGCCGCGCTGGCACAAGATCAGATGCCCGAGCATTTGCCTGCCGCCATGCAAGTACCGCCCCAACGCTTTCCATTTGGCGGACTGCGCCGGGCGATCATGCCGCCCATCTACGCCGGATTTGCATTGGCCGATCGTCAGACCTGATCCGGTTCGCGCAACCCGATCACATTTGCAGCCTCGATCATGTACCCATTCTGCAGCATCAGGAGCGTGACGCCATTGTCGATCCGGGCTTCGGTCACGCGGGTGTAGCTGAGCGCGGGATCTTCGGTCAGGATTTCACCATTGCTGCGGCTTTCGATTTTCAATGTGTACTCACCATGCGCCAGTGGCGTGCCATCCGCACCCAAACCGTCCCACGCATAGGTCTCAGCGCTCACCGGCAGCGCGTGTCGTTGCACTTCCGTACCTTGCGCGTTGTAGACCACGAGATCCACTTCGTCCGCTGCCAGCGGAGGATTGGGAGCGACGGAAATCGGAGCGCCGGTATAATTCACAGGTCCGGTCACCAGCGCCTCCAAACCGATCCAGTTGGCTGCGCCGTTCATGTTGTTCGCGCCAAAGGAAACGAGCATCTGCTCCAGCAAGTCATTGGTGCTGACTTGTTGTTCCACCATCGAAAATTGCGCGAGCTGCGCCGCGTATTCTGACGAATCGATGGGTTGCAGCGGATCTTGATACTCTGCCTGCGCGGTGAGCATTTGCAGGAATACCTCGAAATCCGAGCTGAGCACGTTGGCTGAGCTGCTTGAGGCGTTTGCGGAGGGGCCAGCGTTTGCGGCGCGTGCGACTTGAGAGACGTCCATGTGATTAAAGCCTTATGTCTATGCTGTCAGGCGCAAGGGCCAAGTGGGAAAGTGATGTGGGATCAGGGCCAGTCGGTGGGATGTCTCCTTCCGCGTGTTCCAGATGCAGACCATCGTGCAGTTGGTCCTCGTTATGCTGTTCGGCGCCGGTATCTCCCTGGCCAAAGGCAAAGGAAATGTCGTCATAACCAAGATCGGACAAAGACCGGGCAAGGTCGTCGATATTGCGCCGCATCATGTCCAGCGTATCCGAGCGTTCCGCGAGGACGGTGACAACAACGCCTGTTTCAGAGGCCGTCATAACCATGCGCACCCGTCCCAGTTCCGGAGGATTGAGCGCAATTTCAAGCGGCTTGTCTCCTCCTTTGTGCAGGGCAATGGCGATTTGCTGCGCAACGGCCGGAGGCATGTCGGTGCGCTGTGGGACCATTGATGGTGATGCAGTTGTCGTCGTCGGCGCCGTTCGCAGATCCCAGGTCACAACATCGCCCGGCTCCCCTTGTAGAACCATCACCGGTTCCGCGGAAACGGAGGTGATTGGCGCCACGGCAAGATTGGGTGCCGGTTGCACCGAAGCAGTTTGTGTTTTGGTCGCCTGAAATGTCGCAGCGGTGATTTCGGGTTTGGCCGCCACGCGGGCTTCCGTCTGTTGGGTTCTTTCGTCGGATGCGAAGATCTTCGGCTCGGAAGCAGCAGTTTTTCCCGTCTGTCCGGTCGGTATGTTGGGCTTTAGCGTGTGGGTTGTTTGCTCGCTCTGGGTCAGAGGTTTGGGCTGCCCGGTGCGGTTTTCCGGCGTTATGTCGACACGCATTGTTTTGCGTGCGTCCGTCTGAACTGCGGCGCTTAGGATCGTTTCTAGAACGTTGGGCGGGTTGCCTTTGACCACAGGCGTTTCCGCAGGCGAAGGGGATGGTTTCGAGACGGTTTCAGCCACCGCTTCGCTCTTTTGGGGTGTCACAACACCATGCGTTTGAGGCGGTGTGGGCGCTGACTGTGGCACCGTTTGAGGCGGCATCGCTGGCGGTGGCGCGGTTTGCCCAGAATGGATTGCCGGCCTGACCACGTCGTTTTCGACCATCTTGGCAGGCACCTGTGGCGCAATATGTGCTTGCTGGTTCACGATCGGGTCCACGTTACCCGTCGTAGTTCGCAACTGCGCTCCATCCTGCACGACCGACGCTTCGCCCGTTACGTCGGGTGCGTCGGGCGCTGTCAGTTTTTCTGCTTTTGCGTCATTTCGAGTATCGGTCGGCACCACAGTTTCGGTTGTGGTTTTGCCATCGCGAACCTTAGATAGACCGTGTGCGTCTGGCCCCACTGCCCGCGGCGGGTCATCAGCGACAAACAGCGCCGCGAAATCAGGGTGCTCCCCCTGCGCATCCTCGGCGATGAGGTCCGCATTGATGTCTGCCTTGGCCGGGTCAGCGGTGCCTTTGGCATTTGTCGTCAACGCAACTTGCATGTCTCTCTCCGGGAATTCTTCCACGTCCCTGCACCATGACCGCTGCAAGTTACCGGTTCTTTACCGCTTTGCCCTCATGATCGGAAAAATCATTCGAATTGAAGGAAACCGAAATGGAATTAAGCCCGATGTCGCGGCCAGTATCGCCTGCATTGCCGCCGCAGGACGCCAAGTTGATGCGCGTTGCGCAGGAGTTGGAAGCCAGCTTTTTGGCCGAAATGCTGAAATCTGCAGGCTATGGCGAGGCACGCGAGGCATTTGGTGGTGGTGCAGGTGAGGAGCAGTTTGCCTCCTTCCTCGTGGATGAGCAGGCGAAGGAAATCGTACGCGCGGGGGGCATTGGATTGGCGGAACATCTCTTCGAATCACTAAAGGCGCAGTCCCATGAATGACGTGGTGAATTCGGTATTTTTGCAATTGGACGCGCTTCTTGATGAAGAGCAGTCGCTACTTTTGACAGGGGATCTCGATGGTCTGGGCGCGCTGCACGACCGTAAGGAAAACCTGATCGAACGTTTGGCGCGCCTTGAATCTCGGAGCGACCCGAATTTGCCTGACATTCAGGATAAACTGCGGCGGAACCAGGCGCTCCTTGACGGAGCGATGGCGGGCATCCGGTCGGTGGCACGTCGGCTGGCAACTGCGCGCCGCGTGCGGCAATCCCTTGAATTCTATGGCGAAGACGGGGAGCGCGCGACCGTGGAAATGGCGGCTGAACGGTCTGTCGAAAAGCGGGCGTAGCGTGGGTTAAATCAAATCCAACGTACTCCAAAAGCGGTCTTTAGCAATCCGTTAGGCAGTCTGAGGCAAAGGTATGCCCGCACCCCGAACGGGTGGCGCAGAGCCTGACAGGTCCTGCAAGTGTCAGAACGGCATTGTTCCGTCCGGATCCCGGGCGGCGAGTAAACCTTGGCGCAAAGCGCCGCGACTAAAGGAAATGTAAATGTCGAGCATTCTCACGAACAACAGCGCGATGGTCGCGCTGCAGACACTGAAATCCATCAATAAAAACCTGTCGATGACGCAAAACGAAATCTCGACCGGTAAGTCGATTTCGAGCGCCAAGGACAACTCTGCTGTTTGGGCGATCTCAAAGGTCATGGAATCGGACGTTGCCGGTTTCAAATCTGTTTCTGACAGTTTGGCGCTGGGCGAAAGCACGGTTGCCGTTGCACGGAACGCGTCTGAAACTGTGACAGACCTGCTGACCGAAATGAAAGGCCGGATTGTCGCCGCGCAAGAAGAGAACGTGGATCGTGACGCGATCCAGGCAGACATCGACGCGCTTGCAGAGCAAATTGGTTCGGTTGTCGGTGCGGCCCAGTTCAACGGTCTCAACCTGCTGGATGGTTCAAGCACAGACGCCTTGAACGTGCTGTCTTCTCTTGACCGTGGCTCTGATGGCTCTGTCACTGACCGCCAGATCAGCGTTGACCGCCAGAACCTTTCGGTGTCTGGCTCTGTGTCGGCACAATCGCTTGGTACGACGGCTGCCGGTACTGCGACAGCAGGCGGCGGTGATCAGGATGTTGCGAACGAGTACATCCAGGCGGGCACCGACGACACAAACTTTGCACTTGCGACCGATTATGATCGCGACGACGCTGCAACCGCGACGTCCACGATCGCGGACGGTGGCACCCTGGACTTCACGTTCAGCCAGGTTGCCGAAGGTGTCAGCTACAGCATCACGCTTGATGACTTGAACATCAACACAGCTGATGGAAGCAGCACGCTGGGTATTCGGACTTTCGAATATGTGGCGACAGCAGATGACAGCGTTAACGATGTTGCCCGCCAACTCGGCAATCAGATCCAGTCGTTCTTTGATGCCGCAACTGACTCTGGCGAAGGGTACGCGGTGACATTCGATCCTGCTGGTGCTGGTGACGATAATGTCTTCCGGATCACCAACACTGCTGGTGGTGGTGCCGATCCGATCCTCGTCTTCACCGAAGTTTCCGAGGGTGGTACACCGGGTGCGAGCGGTGCTGATGGTCTTGCAGCGCTTCAAACGCTGGATGTTACAACTGACAACGGTGCCACCAACGCACTGGGTGCCATCGACACGCTGATCCAGACATCGATTGATGCTGCAGCCGCATTTGGTTCTGCACAAAACCGCATCGAAACTCAGTCTGAGTTTATCAGCCAGCTTTCAGACTCGCTCAAGACTGGTATCGGCTCTCTAGTTGATGCGGACATGGAAGAAGTGTCGGCGCGCCTGCAGGCGCTGCAAACGCAGCAGCAGCTGGGCGTGCAGTCACTTTCCATCGCGAACCAGGCGCCGCAGACGATCCTGTCACTGTTCCGCTAAATGATCTTGGGAAGCGCCTGATATAGGCGCTTCCCGCTCCGTAACGCTCTCAAGGGATCTGATCTGTGAACGCAACCACACTCGCAACACGCGGCTACGCGGAAAACGCTGTCTCGACGCGCAATGAGCGCCGCTCAGAATACGAAGTGTTCGCACGCGTTACACACAGCCTCCGCGATACAGCGACAAAAGCGAAGACAAACTTCCCAGACTTTGCAGAGGCACTGCATCTCAATCGACGCCTTTGGACAACACTTGTTGTCGACCTCGCCGATCCAAAAAATGAGATACCCAGCGACCTGAAAGCGCGCCTGATCTATCTGTCAGAATTCACACAGCATCACACCCGCAAGATATTGCGCGATGGTGCGTCTGTGCTGCCGCTTCTCGAGGTGAACATGGCCGTGATGCGTGGGCTCAAAACCGAAGGTCCATCAACATGAGTGGTCTCATTCTAAAGCTCAGTCCGAAAGAACGTGTTCTGATCAACGGCGCAGTCATCGAAAACGGGGATCGCCGGTCACGGTTAACGATTATGAGCCCACAGGCCAACATACTGCGCCTCCGAGATGCCATCCATCCAGAGGATGCCAAAACTCCAGTGCGGCGTGTCTGCTATGCGGTTCAACTTGTTCTGTCTGGCGACGTATCTCCTGCAGAAGCGCATCGCAGCCTACTGCGCAGCGTCGAGGAGTTGAGCCAGGTATTCGTTGATAGTGACAGTCGTAAGCATCTCGATGCAGCGTCGCATGCACTTGTGCAGCAAGACCACTACAGATGTCTCAAGGCATTGCGAACGTTGTTGCCCCGCGAGGAACGGTTGCTCGCAGCACAAGGGTAAGGCAATGTTTCAACCTATTCTCGTATCCAACGGTCTGTCGGGTTGGCAGTTTCTTCAGGCAACGTATGACAGGCAGTTCGATGCCTTTAACCAGTCAACGGTACAAAAACGCGATACCGATTACTTCGCAGAAAACATTGGTTCGATCCGGTCGGCAGAAGAACTGGTTTCCGATCGCCGATTGTTGACAGTCGCGTTGGGTGCATTCGGTCTTCAGGACGACATCAACAACCGGTTTTTTATCCAGAAAATGCTGGAAGAAGGTACAACGGCAGACGATGCGTTGGCCAACCGGTTTGCGGACAACCGTTATCGCGATCTGTCTGCGGCATTTGGCCTTGGCCCGGGTGAAATACGTGGTGCTTTGCGCTCCGGATTCGCGGAGGGAATTATTGACCGTTATCAAGCGGCCAGTTTTGAGATCGCAACCGGTGCGCAGGATGAAACGATGCGCCTTGCTCTTTATGCGCAGCGGATCGTGCCCGAGGTTACGGGCGCGGAAGGGTCATCTGCGCAGAAGTGGTTTTCCATTATGGGACAACCACCATTGCGCGCGGTGTTTGAGACGGCCTTGGGTTTGCCAAGCCAATTCGGTCAGGTCGACATCGACCAGCAACTCGAGGTGTTTCAAGACCGTGCTGCACGTGTGTTCGACGTTTCCGATCCGGCGGAATTTGCAGATCCGGAGAAACTGGACGACCTCATCACAACCTATCTGGCGCGGTCACAACTTGCTGGCTTAAACGCAGGGGTATCCGGCGCGTCCATCGCGCTGACTTTGCTGTCGAACTGACAGTTGAGGCCTCATGTTCCCCTACGATAAATTCAGTCTTCCCATATGCGAGACATAGACCGAAATCGCATCATGCGGCAGATCCTCTGCGGGGTATGGCGTTTGCGGAACGACGCAAAATCAGCCTGAGTTGATCAAAGCTGTGATCAATTCCCTGCGCATGGCATAGCCCAAGTGCTGCGTCGAGATCAGGCCAAACGTTGATTGCAGCGTCAATTTCCGGATCTGATCCTCGGGTGTACAGACCTGCTGAGATCATCACTTGGTTTTTCGCATAGACGCTCAGGTATTTTCGCATCTGTGCCAGGATTACGTTTTCCTGCGCTGTCGCCGCTTCTGGCAAGCTTCGCGACACAGAACGTAGAACATCCACGGCAGGAAACCGACCACGTTCAGCAATCTCGCGGTCCAGTACAACGTGCCCATCCAGTACGCCCCTGAGAATATCTGCAATGGGTTCGTCCATGTCAGATCCGGGCACCAAAACGCTGAACACCGCAGTTATGTCCCCGTTGGAATCGTGGCCCGGGCCAGCGCGCTCACAAAGCGACATGATCAAATGCGCAGTTGACGGTGGATAGCCACGCAGAACGGGTGCCTCACCTGCAGCGATTGCAACCTCTCGATGCGCTTCGGCAAAACGGGTGATCGAATCTGCGACCAGCAGCACGGATTTTCCTTCATCGCGAAAATGCTCAGCGACAGCCATTGCCGTCCACGCACATCGCCGCCGCATCAGGGCAGATTGATCGGAGGTCGCGGCAATGACAACACTGCGCGACAGCCCCTCGCTGCCCAGCACGTTTTCGATAAAGTGCCGGACCTCTCGTCCCCGCTCGCCAATCAACGCGATGACGACGACATCCGCTTCCATTCGCTGTGCCAGTCGCCCCATCAAGCTCGATTTCCCAACACCTGACCCTGCAAAAAGACCAATACGTTGCCCCCTCACAATAGGCAGAATTGTATCAAAGGTGAGATGCCCGGTGGCCAACCGGGCGCCCAATGCACGCCTTTCTGCTGGCGGGGGCGGCGATGCGCGCAAGTCTCGAGGCGTTGGGCCCGCATGGAGGGGTTTGCCATCAAGCGGGTTGCCATCAGGGTCGATCAACCTGCCAATCCAGTTTGCGCTTGGCGCGATTGTACCGCCGCGTGAAATGACAACGGGATCGTCCATCGAAATGCCCTGAAGCTCGGCATCTGGCAACAAGACTGCCCCATTGTCCGACAGCTGGACAACCTCACTGCGCAATCTGCGACCACTGCGTGTTGTGATCGTGGCGCAATCGCCGATATGCGCGACCTTCTGCAATCCGCGGGCCGTCAGGGTCCCACCGTCAACACCTGATATTCTGCCAATCACCTGATCGGCTTGGATATCGGCGAGCCGACGCGTGAACGAGTGCAATGCACGTTTCTGATTCATTCGGATTCTCCGGTTCGTCGCAAACCGTTTTTAAAGGAATCACCCTTAAGCCTTGGTTGAAATCAATCGAGGGAGAAGCCCCGATGTTCCAAAATCTCGCGGTATTCGAAACCGCTTACGCCATGGCCTTGCACGCAGGACAAAAGCAGGCCGTTGTGGCACAGAATGTCGCCAACGCGGATACGCCTGGCTACGTCGCGCGCGACTTGCCGTCCTTTAGGGAAGTGTTCGCGCCGACTGATCAGGGCATTGGGCTGCAGCGCGCCACGCGCGACCAGCATATGCATGGTCAACGCACTGATCCACGTACAATGATGCAGCAAGACCGCAGTTTCGCGTCACCTGACGGGAACACAGTATCTCTGGAAACGGAGATGCTGCGCGGTACGGACGCAAAACGTCAACACGACCGATCACTCGCCATCTACCGATCTGCGCTCACGATTTTGCGCACGAGCCTCGGACGTCAATAGGAGCATCTGCGATGAGTGAATTCTCCAAAGCACTGAGTATTTCCGCGAGCGGTCTCAAGGCGCAATCCTCCCGCTTGCGACATCTGTCGGAAAACATCTCCAATGCGGATACGCCCGGCTATCGTCGCAAGACCATTCCCTTTGATGTTTCAACGGAAAACGGAGTGGCGCATGTCAAGGTCGGCCGCATGTCTCTGGATGATCGTCCGTTGGAGCGGATTTATGACCCGTCGCACCCGATGGCGGACGATACCGGCCACTATAGCGGTACCAATGTCGATCTGTTGATCGAACTCGCTGACGCCCGCGAAGCGCAGCGAAGCTATGAGGCCAACCTGAAGATGTTTGAGCAATCCCGGCAAATGTCGTCGGGACTGATGCAACTGCTGCGCCGCTGAATTGCGGGTAAAAAAGGAGTTCCAGAATGGAAACGACACTTGTCTCTGCTGTGCAGGGCTATGCAACCTCGCGTCCCGCAACACAGCCGGGATCTGACGCCGGCAACAGTCTCTTTGGCAAAATGGCTGCGGACTTTGCGGGCACGCTGGCCGAAACTGAAAACGTCGCGCAGCAAGCGATGGTCGGAACCGTCGATCCGCACGCACTTGTTCAAGCGCTTGCGCAGACGGAGCTGGCTGTCGAGACGGCAGTCACCGTTCGCAACAAGGTTGTTGAGGCCTATCAGGAAATCCTTCGGATGCCAGTCTGATGATCGAGGAGATCATCTTTTTCGACACGCTTCGGCACGGGCTGTGGGTCGCGATGATTGTATCCGTCCCGATCCTCACAGTCGCGTTGTTGGCCGGTGTGTCCATCGGATTAGTGCAGGCTCTGACGTCCATTCAGGAAATGACCCTCACCTTCGTCCCGAAATTGGCAGCCATCGTGGCCGTTTTCTGGATGTCGATGGGCTTCATGACCCAGACGATGGTGTCATTTTTTCAGGATCAGCTCGTTCCCCTGATTATTGGAGGTTGAAATGGACAGTACAGGCTACATTGCCCTCACGCGCCAAAGCGGCTTGATGCGAGAAATGCAGGTGGTGGCGAACAACATCGCAAACACCGCAACTTCGGGCTTTCGCCAGGAAGGTGTGACGTTCTCCGAATACGTGAGCGCGATGCGAGGTGGACCTTCCTTGTCCATGGGACAGGGGAATGTACGCCAAACATCGTTTGAACAGGGCGCGCTCGACCAAACAGGCGGCACCTATGATCTCGCAATCGAGGGCGATGGGTTTTTCCTGATTGAAACGCCGGAAGGTGAGCGTCTGACACGGGCTGGCGGGTTTTCATCAAATGCCGAGGGCGACCTTGTTACATTCGACGGGTACCGGGTGCTTGATGCGGGGGGCGCGCCAGTATTTGTGCCGCCGGATGCACGGAGTATCTCGATCTCGCCTGATGGCACCATCAGTGCTGACGGCGCTTTGGTTGGCCAAATTGGGGTCGTTCGTCCATTGGATCAGGCGGATCTTGTACGCGAGGGCGGCGTCATGTTCCGCAGCGATGCAGGGTTTGAACCGTCGGATACCGCGCGTGTCCTGCAAGGTTTTGTCGAAACGTCGAACGTTGACCCGATCGGTCAGCTTGCGCGCATGATCGAGATTCAGCGCGCCTATGAGATGGGTCAGAATTTCCTCAATTCCGAAGATGAACGTGTCCGTCGCGCGATGGACGCCATGATGAAATCCAACTGAGGAGAGTTATATGCGTGCCCTCAAGATTGCTGCCACCGGAATGCTTGCCCAACAGATGCGGGTTGAAACGATTTCGAACAACCTCGCGAATATGAGCACAACGGGATACAACGCCCGGCGGGCGGAGTTCGCAGATTTGCATTATCAACAGATGACCCGGCCCGGCTCGATCAATGCATCCGACGGCACGGTTCTGCCCACAGGCGTTCAGCTTGGTCTTGGCGTTCGTCCGTCTGCGGTCTCCGTAAACCTCGCGCAGGGATCACTGGCTGCTACGGGCGGTGATCTGGATGTGGCGCTGGATGGGAACGGCTTTTTGGAGGTGACGCTCCCGTCCGGTCAGACGGCTTACACACGCGATGGGGCTCTGAAACGCACTGCCGAGGGTGTGATCGTCACCTCCGATGGATACCCCGTGTCTCCGGAGATTGTCATTCCCAACGATGCGCGCAGCGTTTCCATCAACGCCAATGGCGAAGTCTATGTCTATTTTGCCGAGACAACGGCCGCGCAATTGATCGGTCAGTTTGACATCGCTGGTTTTGCGAACGCGAAAGGTCTGGAAGCACTCGGGAGCAACCTGTTTTCCGAAACCGAAGCCTCCGGTCCACCGCTTCTGTCCACCCCCGGAGAGGATGGCTTGGCAACACTGCGGCAAGGTTTCCTGGAAGACAGTTCTGTGGATGCTGTTCGTGAAATCACCGATCTGATTGCGGCCCAGCGTGGTTATGAGATGAATTCCAAAGTTATCTCGGCCGCGGATCAAATGATGGGTGCAATGGCGCAAGTGCGATGACCCGCTGGTTCTTGATCGCGGTTTTGGCCGGAGAGATGGCCGCGGCGGATGTCGTAACCCCGACACGTACGCTGCGTCCCGGCACGCTCATTACAGTGCAGGACCTGACCATTCGCGATGGCGTTTATGTTGGTGCATTCGATCGCATAACAGATGTCGCGGGTCAGGAGGCACGTGTGGCTCTCTATGCAGGGCGACCAATCCCGTTCGATGCAATCGGACCGCCGGCAATCGTCAATCGCAATCAAATTGTGCCCATGCGATTTCAAGCCGCTGGCCTGAGCATCACCACAGATGGGCGCGCGATGGAACGCGGCGGTATTGGTGATCGTATCCGGGTCATGAATCTCCAGTCCCGCGCCACGCTGTTTGGCCTCGTACAGCAAGACGGAAGCATCAAGGTGACCCAATGAAACGCACTACTTTCTGCCGAACTGCTTTGCTTACATGCACCGCTTTCTTGCTCTTGGCATGTGGGCGTGGCGACCATTTGGGCAAGGCGCCTTCGTTCTCGAACCCTTTGGAGACGCGTGAGCATTCTGCAATGGTTTCTGCAACACTACCGCGCACGATTGAGGAAACCGTGCCGCTGGATCAGGCGTCTCTCTGGTCTCGCCAACGAGGATCGCTTCTTGGAGATCGTCGTGCCATGCAGCGCGGCGATATCCTGACCGTCGTGATCGAGATTGACGAAAGCGCGGAGATTTCAAACGAAACCGAGCGGTCCCGGTCAGGTTCAGAGTCGTTGGGCATTCCACAGCTTGGGGGTTTGCCGCAACGTCTGGACGAACAGCTGCCGGAAGGGGCATCCGCATCGGAACTTGTGGCCATCAATTCCAGCAGCAATTCGAGCGGTGACGGTTCTGTCAAACGCAATGAAAAACTGACGCTGCGCGTGGCTGCAACCATTCTGGATGTGCTTCCGAATGGTGTTCTGTCAATTTCAGGTTCTCAAGAACTGCGCGTGAATTTTGAGCTCCGTGAGCTGTTGGTGTCTGGCTATGTTCGCCCCGAAGACATCTCTCGGCAGAATGAAATCACTTATGACAAAATTGCCTCTGCCCGCGTGTCCTATGGCGGCCGAGGGCAAATCTCAGACGTCCAGCAACCGCGTCTTGGACAGCAGGTCCTCGATGCTGTGCTCCCATTTTAGGAGGAGAATATGATGAAAAAACTCCTCCCTCTTGTCCTTTTGTTTATTGGCGCAGGTGCCGGCATTGGAGCGGGAATGTTCTTGCGCCCGGAACCAGAACTTCCATTGACCGAAGATGCAGAGGACGCAGAAAAGGTTGAAGTTGCGCAAGCAGAAGAAGACAACCTTGGCGCCCGCGAATACGTCAAGATGAGCAATCAATTTGTTGTGCCGGTTATCAAGGATGACCGCGTGAAAGCGCTTGTGGTGATGTCTTTGAGTGTGGAAGTGCCTGAAGGGCAAAAGGATGCGATCTACAGCATGGAACCGAAGTTGCGCGACAGCTTTCTGCAGGTGCTTTTCGACCACGCTAACATTGGTGGATTTGACGGTGCGTTTACCGAGGCCAACAATCTTGCTGTTTTGCGCGGGGCGCTCCGCGAGATTGCGCAACGAGACATGGGGGATCAAATCAGCGATGTTTTGATCGTCGAGATCGCGCGACAGGATTACTGATTGCGCCGCATCAAATCCTGCTCGATCGCTTGAGAAAGAGCAGCGTCAGCCTTCTCCATAGCCTTTAATTTTCGGTTGTCTTCAACAAGCTTGGTTGCAACTGACCTGCGACCTAAAGCAAGCCGTTGGGAAGCGAGCAAACTTTCCTTTTGCGCCAAGACCTGTGCGAGTTCGATGTTCAGGGCTTTGGTAGTTTTTGAGACCCATTGAAGCCAAATGACGTCCGCTCCGATATTCTGCATAGCGGGTTTGCTGGCCGGAAGGGCCTGCGCCTCAAAGGCCAAAGCTCGAAGGCGGGATATTTCGGCCCGTAAAGACGCTTCGCGGTCCAAAATCTTGCTCAGGCCTGACAGGCTCTGCTGATACTTGAGTTCCGTGAGTTCGCGCAACGTGCCCAAATCCATGATCAAAGACCCCGCTGCATTTTCTTGCGAATGTCGTCAGAAAACCGGATCGCAGCTGCAACAGCACGGTAGTGTTCTGGCGCCACTTCATGGCCCACATCCGTGACCGCATAGAGTGCTCGGGCGGTCGGGGCATCATGACGGATCGGCACCCCGGCTTCCATTGCCACCTCCCGCATCCGCAAAGCGATGGAATCGACACCTTTGGCAATGCAGCGAGGGGCTGTTCCGGATTGGCGCGTCCATTTCAGAGCAATTGCATAATGGGTTGGGTTCACAATCAACACATCTGCGTTCGGAACTTCAGCCATTATCTGCTGTGTGGCAATGGCTTGCGCGCGCGATTGGCGCTCTTGTTTCAGGTGTGGGTCACCCTCAGTGTTTTTGGTTTCATCCATGATTTCCTTGCGCGACATACGGTTTTTCCGGATGTGCTCATGGTGCTGCCAAACGGCGTCGATGCCTCCGATAATCGTGGACACAAGAACGACAACAAACAGGAAGGCGATGGTCAGATCCGCGAGCAGAAGGACTACGTTCCCTGGCTCAGAATAAGTGACGGCGACCATGTCCGGCAGTCGTAGCATCAGGAAGACCGCAAGGCAGATCGAGTAGAGCGTCAGTTTTACGAAACTTTTTGCAAATTCAAAAAAACCATTGCGGCCAAGTTTCTGTTTTGCGTTCTGGATCAGAGAGATACGTGACAGTTTCGGTTGCAGCTTGGACGGCGCAACCACAAAGGCACGCTGGGCGAGAATTGCGCACAACACAGCCAATGCTGGAAGGGCGAAAATCGGGATAAGGTCGCGACTTACAATCCAGGCCCATCCGCTCAACGGAGCCACTGGACCGCCCGAAAAAACCGTGTCCGCGATACTTTCCGCTTGGGAAAGCATCCCAACCAGAGAGGCGCCGAGTGAGCTGAACGCCTGAGCCCCGACGGCGATCAGAGCGAGCGTCAATCCTGCATAGCCAGCTGCCGTCTGCAGATCTGCAGAACGGGCGACCTCCCCCTTTTTCCGCGCTTCTTGCAGTTTGTGCGGGGTGGGATCAAACGACTTGTCTTGTTCGTCACCTTGTTCGCTCATCGTGCCGATCCAAGCGGATTGGACATAAATCCATCAAGCGATTGTAGCCAAACACCCAGTATCGTCGGGGCCGCGAGGAACAGAATAAGAAGGCCCCCCATGGTGATTACAGGTGCGCCGACAAAGGCCACCATAAGCTGCGGCATCGCCTTGTTGATGACGCCCAATGTCAGATTGTAGATCACAGACATCAAAATAAATGGGGCGGACAACGTGAATGCGAGCGCAAATGCCTGGCTCACCTGTGCAGTGCCCCATTGCGCTACGTCAGCGCCAGGTGAAAACAGGCCAAACGGCAGCATGTCATATGACAAGATCATGAGTTCTGCGGCTTTGACGTGAAGCCCACTGATGGTAGCCAAGGCCAGAGCACCAATGGTGAGTATGTAACCGATGGCTGGCAGGGGTTCGATCGCAGCGCCACCAAGGATTTGAGATAGCGATGTCGATTGTGCCGCAATCGCGCCAGCGGTTTGCAGCGCAAGTATGAACAATCGCAGCCCCAGTCCGATCAAAAGACCGGCTACAGTTTCGGTCATCGTGTATAAGGCAAGCGCGCCAATCGAGCGATCCGTTGCTGATAGCTCCACCGCAGGCGCTACGATCACCGTGAATGCGAGGGCAACCGCCAATTTGACCCGCATCGGAACCGATTGTTCCCCGAACGCCGGTAGCAACGAGACTGTCGTTGCAACGCGGACAAAAACGAGGAAACCAGTCCACAGCGCGCTTTCAGCGAGCCCAAGCAGTTCCGCAGCAGCCGTCATGCGGCCACCACGCCAACCAGTGCGGGCTTTGCGTCAATTCCTATTTCTTCAAATGACAAAACAGGGTTTGTCATTCCCTTTGCCCGCATCAGAGTTTTCAAGAACCGTCTGCGCCGTCCATTCGTCACAATGGCCGGATAAACACCCTGTTCACTGGCATCTTTGAGCCGTTCGGACACGTTGGTTGCCAGTCGGTTAAACATGTCCGGGGGAAGGGCAATGTCCAGCCCGCGATCCGCATCGACTTGATAGTTTGAGAAGACATCCTCCCACTCTGGTGCCAATTGAACCAGAGGAAGCGACCCGTCTTGTCTTTTGATTTCCGCCACCAGCTGAAAACCGAGGCGTTGGCGCACATGCTCGCATATCGCTTCGGGTTGTGCGTTGTGCGCGCGGGCTTCGGCTGTTGCCTCGAGGATCAATGGCAGGTTGCGGATCGAAACCTGTTCATCAAGAAGCAGCCGCAGAACTGCATGCAGTACATCGATTGGCACCTTGTCGGGGATCAGCTCGTCCAACAGCTTCCGATTGGCCTCGGCGCGCGTGGGGTCCGAGATGTTTGTCATTTCTGCAAGCAGTTTGCGCAACGACTTCAGGCTGAGCAGCCGACTAAAGTTCTTTTTCACCACTTCCAGAAGATGCGTCGCAAGGATTTCGGTCGGCGTGACAATTGTGACACCCGAGACTGCCGCTCCGTCCTGTGCGTCTTCGTCAATCCACCGTGCCGGCGCACCGTAGACAGGTTCCGTAGTATCCAACCCAGGCGGCATGCCTGTTCCATTTTCGGGCATCAATGCGAGGACTTCTTTGGGGCGGACCGAACCGCGTCCCTGCTCAACACCCTGAACGCGCAGCACATATTCGCCAGGATTGAGGCCCGGGTGATCGGTCAAGCGGATTTCGGGCATGATAACCCCAAATGTTGAGGCGACATGACTGCGCATGTTTGCGATGCGCGCATCCAGGCCCGTGCCCTGATCCAGAACCATATTGACGAGGTCAGGTGCGAATTCCACGTGGACATCGTCCAACTCCAGAATATCACCCAAGGATTTTTCGGCAATTGCAGGAGCTTCGGGCTCCTCGACGGCTGCGTCCTGCGCATCGCGCTTTGCCGCGCGGTGAATAAAGAAAGCTGTCACGGCCAATGCGATTGCACCGACCATGAATGGCAAAAATGGCAAGCCCGGAAACAGCGCAAACATACCCATCAGGACCGCAACGGTCATCAACGCCGCTGGGTGCTTGCTCAGCTGGCCAAAAACAGCCAGATCGGTCGCACCCTTGGCTCCGCCACGCGCCAAGAGAAGAGCAGACGCGATCGAGATCACCACCGCTGGGATCTGCGACACAAGACCGTCGCCGACTGTGAGTATCGCATATGTTTCGAAGGCATCCCCCAGAGCCATTCCGTGTACGACAACCCCCATGACAAGGCCTGCGACGAGGTTCAAAAGTGTAATGAGCAACCCGGCGACAGCGTCACCTTTCACAAATTTCGATGCGCCATCTAGTGAACCAAAGAATGTCGTTTCAGCCTGTTCAAGCTCGCGGCGGGCTTTGGCTTCTTTGTGATCGATAGCGCCAGCAGACATATCACTGTCGATCGCCAGTTGTTTCCCTGGCATACCGTCGAGCGCAAACCGGGCGCCAACTTCCGCCATCCGGGTTGCACCTTTTGTGATGACCATAAAGTTGACGATCAACAGAACGCAAAAAACGACTAACCCAAGAAATACACTGCCGCCCATAACGAATTGGGCGAACCCTTCAATAACGTCTCCTGCAGCATGGGTTCCAGTGTGACCTTGCCCAATAATAAGTTTCGTTGATGAAACGTTGAGCGATAACCGTAGCATTAACGATGCTAAAAGAATCGTGGGGAAGGCTGAAAAATCGAGAGGTCTCTCGATGAAGAGAGTGATTGTAAAAATAAGTATCGCTAGAGCAAACGATGCTGCTAGACCAATATCAAGCACCCAGGCTGGCATCGGCAAAATCATCATTACAATGATAGCCATCAAGGCGATGGCCAGAAGTACGGTTGGGTTAAAAAGAACCTTCGCGTTCAGCTTTAGTATTTCCTGAGTCATTTTTTCTCTCGCGTTTAGGCGCTTTGCGGAGTGCGTGTTAAGCTATCGGTGAAACGTGGAAGTGCGTCCGTATATCGATTCTTCACATATTTTCGGAATGAATTTTTAGACACCACTTGCGAAAATTTTTCAGAGATAGTGAAATATGGAGTCGATTCACACTCTCGAAAACCTGTGCCACACATTCGCGGTACGTTTTTCTTTTTCAGTAGTGCTGCCCGGTTCATATTTTTTGCATTTTATTGAGTATATCAGTTCCAATTCTGTGCAAGCTTTCCAGAATTTCTACTTCTAAGTGGGGAAATTCAATTTTCTTCATAAGGAAAGCTAAGATTTTTGCTGGTTTGTAGATTTCTTGAGTTGGCAGTTTAATAGTAAGTTTTCCGCTAACTTAAAAATGAAGATATGTGAGTAAAGTACTACTTTGCATGGAGCCCTCAAAGTCAATGTTTGGCTGCCGAGGTGAGGGTTCAGTTTGATTACAAAGGATGTCGGCTCGCTTAGAGGCTGCGATGCAAAGAATAAAATAAACTTTCCTTGCTCTCGCTTTCTTAAAATCATCCCAAGACCCTGTCACTTTTGTGCATGGCTGATGATAGGAGCACATAAGTTTAGGCTTGGTAACCAAAAGAGGATTTTACAATATTTCCCTTGCGCCTTCGTTCCGGGAGCCAAATACTTTGATTCTCGCGCTGTCGTTAAGTTTGCGGGTGATAGTGCATTGCGAAGTTGTATGAACCGGTCTGTTCGAGTGGCGCGCAAATGGTTTGCCTCGGCTGACTTGTATTGACGACCCGCAGCCAGACATAGAGGCCGTCAGAACGTAGTGTGCCAACTTGGATGAGATAGGCTCAAGCGGTAGGATCAGCGTTGGTTGAGAAGCAAGAAGGTCCATGTAGATTGTGTCGGAGATGGCCTCCCATACATTGCTCAGATGGTGCAAGGACAAGCCGTTGGCCGGTAGTAATTCACGCTGGGGAGACCCATGCACGATCTATTTGACGAGGCCAGAAAGACCATTGAAAGGAGGAGGAGAGATAACAACACACAACGACTACGCCCATAGCTTGGCGGGTTGGCTCTAGCCGTTTACGTTATCTTGAACTGTGCCTCCAGCTTGCATCGCTTGAGGTATATAGGGGCTCCGCGCAGCAGGCCTTGACCGGTAAATTATTCACGACAAAAAAGGGATGGCTTCCACACCAAACGGTGCGGATCAAGGGGCTGAGGAAAGGTTCTCCGTCGTGTCGAACGCTTGCAACAAATTCTATTTGGGTCATACATTTCCGCATTTTGCCAGCGTGAGCCATCCCGAGTGAGATCGACAAAATTACTCAACTCATGTGGATCACCCATGTCAGGTGAAACGTGAGATTTGGAAGCGAATTTCGATATACTTACGATGTGAGAATCTCTTATTTAGGAAGAATTGAGTGCACTACCGCGTGAAATTTAAACATGCCGTAAACTACCAGTTGGCAATCTGCGCATTCTGTGTCAAAGGGATATTTAGTAGCAATTCTGAAAGTCAGTTCAAAGTAAAAAGCGGCTAGTTAAAATTATTTATAATTTATAGTCTAACATTTAGAAAGGAAAGCGAATGCGCCTTCCCAAGCGCCTCACCCAAATTACCTTAGCTCCTTAGCTCCTTAGCTCCTTAGCTCCTTAGCTCCTTAGCTCCTTAGCTCCTTAGCTCCTTAGCTCCTTAGCTCCTTAGCTCCTTAGCTCCTTAGCTCCTTAGCTCCTTAGCTCCTTAGCGTTTACCAGTAGATGTAGTGCCTAAACACCTAACTAAACTTCATACCTGAGCGTTCGAACTTCTTTAATCTTAAAAGAGTTTCAAGAGGAGAACTCGGGTTTCCATCATTTGCGTAGCGGATAATATAAAAAAAGTAAAAAATAAGAAAATTTAGATTATTCTGTATACATGGTTTCTATTTGACAAAAACCAAAGCAAAATACAAAGGTATCAATTTAATATTGTAAAGGTTATCAAAGCATAACACTCATTACGGAAAAAGACCCAATGGTCACTAAGTAAAAACTAAACGTTATTGACTGCGGGTCCCAACGCCTGAGACCTCTAAGAGGTCGCGAATAACACTTCTTGCTCGCTCGCTTTCACTCACAGCATTGGAAAAACGCCCGAGCATTCCATCCGTGTCTTCCGTATCATCTATTTGGGCTTCTATAACCTGCGTCACAGTAGCAAAGGGATTTTGTTCTGATCCTGCCGCACCTTGCCAGTCACCGGCCAGCCATGCTGCATCAGATGCTGTGCGTGCCTCGCCTATCTCAGAGTACAATTCTGTGGCCGCAGTGTAGTCTTGCGCAAGCCACCTCGCCCGTGCACGGATGCGATGTGCTTCTTCTGTGTTGACGCCGAACAACTGCGCTTCAGCCTCCGATGGGCGGCCCAGATCAAGCGAAATTTGCGCCGCCAGTTTCTTGGCTCTTTCCGACACTGGTGTTGTTGGTGATCTGAGCATTGCTTCTTCCGCTACCTCGCTGAACCCAAGAGTCGTAAGGCGTTCCGCAACAGACAGCTTTACCCCTCCATCTGTCAAATCCACAGATCCACGCACAAATTGAAAGGCGTGATTAAGGAAGACGACGTCAGGAGCAGAACGGGCTGTAATCTCCATAAGTAAGGTGAACATTTTAGCCTTCGTACCTGGCGAATGAGTTCGGCGCATGTTGTCGAGCACCTCGAACGCAGCTGCGAACTGACCTGATTTAGCGAGAGCCAGCACATGGGTTCTGTGCAATTCAGCGCCAATTTTTGTACCGCGCATCTCTATCGCATAGGCCTCAACCAAAGTAGCGACAGACTCATCAAACTGCTTATCCTTTTCAAGACTCGCGTTCACAAACTTAATGAGCGCTTCTGCAGACTGTTCTTCGTTCGAAGAAATAATCTCAGTGAGTATATCTTGAGCTGCGGTGATGTTTCCCTTTACAGATTCCAATTCAGCCTGCGCTAACTTTATCTTTGAATTAGCTGCAATCGGTGCTCGGTCAATACTTCGTAGAGCCGATTCCGCTGCACTCAGCTCCCCGTATTCTAGTAGCCGATTGCTTAATTCTGGAGCAAGAAAATGGCGCAAATGGACGGGCAAGGCGTTTATCGACTGTAAAGCCGCATCAATGTTTACATCAGTTGCAGGATTCAATGATGCTTGAGATAATATTCCCCATAGTGCTATTGCACTATCGCAGTCGGAAAAATTATGTAGATACCTCCCCTTGGGAGAAAATCCATACTCCAAAATTTCAGCCATTTCAATAAGTACAATGTTTTCGGATGCAAAATCAGAATCAAGCGACAAAACTTGCTTAGCCTCAGCTCCAAAACCTAAGTAAAGATAAAGCTGGGCAAGTTTCAGTGCGACGTTTTCGTTTAACTTGTCGAATTCTGAAAATAGTCTTGAGCGATATTGCGCAACTGTATTCAATCCTAGTTTTGCAACACCCCAACTTTCGATAGCAACTGCAGCAGGGGAAATACATCCTACTCCTCCTGAGATATTTTCAATCTCAGCCGATGTAATTCGGTCAGGAAAATCAGAGCTGCTTGTAATACGAATGTTCAGCGATTGTGAGGCTTGCATTGGCTCAATATCCGTTTCCCCAGAAATGGAGGAATCAAAGATTCTGGTATCAACTTGTGGTTGTCTGGTACTAATATTTTGTAGAGCATTTTCTACTGATGATTCTAACATGCCTTGTGTTGAGGCAATAGCGACCTCGTGCGCCAATTTTGCCTGAACATCCGCTAACCTTATGACGGACTCTTCGTTTATTCGCGAGTTCGGATTCGAAGCAGCAAATATCGGACCACTACTGGATGCGCCTGGAAGCATGGCTGCGTCCAATCCTGATCGGTTTTCTTGGTCAGGTTCACTCCCAATCTGTAAATCTGTGCTAGGTCTGATATTGTCTCCAAACTGCAAAGGTGTTGTTGTAAACACGGGGCCGATGGGGGGAAGTGTCAGTTCCGTTCTTTGTGATGGTTTTTCTGCCACATCCAGAACAACGAACCTTTCCTGCTCTACAAAAGAGGTTACTTCACATTCACACGCAAAATCTAAGTTAATGTGGTCATCCGCTCCAGATACGGCACTGATAAAACGACGATCGATCAGGTCAAAGATCTGGCTGGTGTCAAAACCGTCTTCATAACCGATTATCGAGAACCGGGCGCCATCCACTCTTTTGTCCAAACTCCAGTCGAGATCGTCGGGCACTCTTATGACAAGTCGCGAGAAACCCTCGTGAGCACCTGATCTCACCACGATCTCTTGCGCACTTGCTGTAGCGCTCAGTCCCAATACTGCAATGATTGCCAAAGTTGCTGATTTCAACATCTTCATGCTGCATTTTGCTTTGCGGATTTAAGGGCTTCTTCAAGGTCGGCGAAGCTGGGCCGGAAGTGAGAAGGCGTATTTTGCCGACCAACCTCTATACAAATATTGGTGGAGTGGTTGTGCAGATTGGCGACCAGCACCTCGCGTATCAATTGGTAGAAGTGGCTATCCTCCTCTACAACAGCTTTCACTTTGGCCGCAAAGGGTCCCACCAACCCATAGGCGAGGAATACTCCCAGGAATGTGCCAACAAGTGCGCCACCGATCAATTTGCCCAAAACCTCCGGTGGCTGATCGATTGAAGCCATCGTCTTGATCACGCCAAGGACGGCTGCGACGATTCCCAAGGCCGGCAAACCGTCTGCGACGGTCTGTAGCGCGTGGCTCGAGTGCATTGCATGATGCATGTTGGCATCCATCCTCTTTTCCAAGACCTCTTCTACTTGGTGAGGATCATCGTAGTTCATGGATGCGGAACGCATTGTGTCACAAATCAATGCTGTTGCTTCCTTGTCAGAAACAATTTTAGGATATCGCGAAAAAATCGATGACTCCTCTGGCGCTTCGATATGCTCTTCAATTGCGACAGGGTTTTGTCGGGCAAGTCTTATGAGCTCAAACAGTAAGCATAGCAGATCTTTGTAATCATCCTGGATCCACTTTGGACCTTTAAATACTTTGCCAAGATCTTTTAATGTGTGTTTTACTTCCGATATGGAATTGCTAATTAGAAAAGCGCCGACAGCAGCTCCCATGATCATTGTCATTTCAAAAGGGAGTGCCTTAAGAATGATGCCCATCTTGCCGCCTGCAGCGAGATAGCCACCAAACACCATCACGAAGATAGTGACGATTCCAATAATCCCAACCATATCACTTCTGCCTGATCTTTTTCCTTGGAGTAAGTTAAGCAGGTAGGTGTTAAAATACCCTGAGCGTCACTCAGTTTTTGGGCACACTTGCATTACGTCCAGCCAAAATTGCGCTTACGGAATATGCTTTTTGAGGATCCAATCCAGCGAGAATCTTCGCTGCAGAATCTGGACGCATACGCGCAAGAAATCCAGCTGCAAAGTCTGGCTCCATGGCTTGAAACAGTGCCGCCGCATCTTTTGGTTTCATATTTTCGTATACAACAGTGAGCTGAGCAAGGTCATCTTCAGCGGCAGTATCTGCGAGCGCTAGCGTTGCACTCAGGCGCTTTTCCGCTTTCTCTAAGGCATCTATGCGCCTTTCAATCTCTGTTTGTGCTACATCCAGTGATTTCTCGCGCAGTTTAAGCTGCATTTCCTTTTCGGCAACGGCAGATTCGCGCCTCTGCAATGCTTCCAACAAGGCAGCTGCTCCCGTTTCTGAAGTTGCTGCCGCTTGCTCGGTTTCCTGGTCTGTTTGCTCAGAAAAAAACTGCTCTGCCAGATCACCTTCGGCCCATGCCGCACGGGCGTCGATGGACAGCCTGAGACCGGCAGAGGCCAGAAACAACATTGCAATAATTACGATTGAACCTTTGCCGGACACACGTTTCTTTTTGTTAGATGCATTCGCCATCAGTTTGCTCCAGCTACACGTCGTGTGAAGATCGGTTGTACGTCTGTTTCGACCTCGGCTGGCGCGTTGTCTGGTACCGTCGTTTCTGGCATGTCGTGCAAAGATGCCATCTGCAATTCCAGCTGTTTTGACGTTTCTTCTGCGCGAACAGTCAAGTCAGCCAGGGTCTCCGCAGATGCCGCGGCGGTTGTTTGCGCGGCTGCCAACGACTTGTTCAGGTCATCAACCTGAGCTGACAAGACGGCGACGGCTCCACCAACGCCCTTTTCGAGATTATTGAACTTTCTCAGGCGTCTTGAGAGAACAAAGCAATAGAAGCCCGCGCCGATTGCACCGGCACCCAGCAAGATATCTGCAATCAAATCCATCTTTACCCCTCAATTCACAACGAATTCCATAATCAACAGGTCGTTGATCCGCTCCGTGCCGACCACGATCTGTACGCGGCGCAACATCTGCGCCCGCAGGCGCGTCAACGCAGACGGACCTTCGACATCTTGGGGCTCGAGGGCCCTCAGATACCCGTTCAATACATCAATCACGCGTGGCAAAAGAATGGTGACATCTTCTGCATATTGCGAAGGCACTTCCAGTTGTGTCCGAAATTGGAGGTGTCGACCGTTCGAAGGGGATCCCATGGACACAATGATCGGGTCTACTTCGACAAATGCGATATCGGGCAGATCACCAGCCGACTGTGCCGCTTCTGCAGTGACCTCCTCGGATGGTCCGAGAATCATTCCCGAAAATGTTGCATAAAATCCGCCACCGCCGCCGATCAACAGGGCGACAAAACCCAAGATCAGGGGCATTTTCGACGGTTTTTTGTCTTCTTCAACGATATCTGTCGTCGTGTCTGCCATGTTTTCTTCCATATCTTCGGATTGGAGGTGTTTTGGCACAGATGAACTAACCGATTGTTAAGTCTGATCGTTCATTGCTGTTGTCACGGCCGCGCAGAATGTGCGGTGCCACGGAGGCGACTGTGCAACAATTATTGAACGGATGGATGAATCTTGACGTGCGGCGGCAGATTACCGTCGTCGTAGCAACGGTAGCGATGTTTTTGGCGATCCTGACGATGTCGCGCATTGTTGCCGCTCCTTCCATGACGTTGCTTTACGCTGGTCTCGAAAATGGCGCTGCTGGTGACGTCGTGACCGCATTGGAACAACGCGGCGTCCAATATGAAATCCGCGGGAGCTCAATCTTTGTCGACTCGCGGGAGCGGGACCAATTGCGGCTCACATTGGCCAGCGAAGGGCTGCCTTCTAACAATGGTCAAGGTTATGAGCTGCTTGACGGTCTGTCAGGCTTCGGCACTACGTCTCAAATGTTCGATGCGGCATATTGGCGAGCAAAAGAAGGTGAATTGGCGCGGACAATCGCAGCCAGTTCGCATGTGGCCATGGCACGTGTTCATATTGCTTCCACCGGATCGAACCCGTTCCAGAGAAATGTGACGCCAACAGCCTCTGTCTCTGTGACGCCTACGGGCGCCGACCTAACAGCTTCGCAGGGCCGGGCGATCCGATTTCTTGTGGCGTCTGCAGTCGCCGGGCTGTCCCCAGACGATGTCACTGTGATTGATGCAAACGGAACGGTCATCGGGTCAGTGGACAGCGATATTCCGGCGGCTGGAGCAGATGACAAAGCTGTGATTCTACGCGAGCGCGTCGAACGCCTGCTTGAAGCACGTGTTGGGCCTGGGAACGCTGTGGTCGAAGTGAGCGTCGACACCATCACCGACACTGAGGAAATTCGCGAACGGCGTTTTGATCCGGAAAGTCGAGTAGCCATCAGCACGGACACAGAAGAACGCACCAGCAACTCGAATGAAGAGGGCGGTGGCAATGTCACGGTGGCATCAAACTTGCCTGATGGTGATGCCGGCGGCAATGAGACCACTACGTCACAGGACTCGGAAACGCGCGAGCGCGTCAACTATGAAGTGTCTGAGACAGAGAGGGCGATATCTCGTGCGCCAGGAGCAATAAAACGGCTGACAGTTGCGGTACTGGTGAGTGATACAGTTGAAATCAGCGACACCGAAACAGTTCAACGCACAGATGAGGAGCTTGCCTCGCTCAGCGAACTTGTCGGTGCCGCAGTGGGTTTCGACGAAACACGTGGTGATGTCATCACGATCAAGGCGATGCCGCTCCAGTCCGTCACACCGATGGGAACATCAGCACAATCGTCCCTCACCGACCTGTTTGCTTTTGACCTCATGTCTGCATTGCAAATGGCTGTTCTTGCCGTCGTCACACTCATTCTTGGACTTTTCGTGGTGCGGCCAATCTTGACCAAGGCCCCTACTACAAATCTGCTGCCGGCGTCTGAGCCAACCCTTGGTTTACCTCAGCAAGGCCCCGAACAGACTTCCCCTGTCACCGATGAAGGTCTCGAATTCCCCGACATTGATTTAAATGCGCCTCTTCCCGATCTGCCCGCTTTACCACCGATGAGTACACAAGACGGTATCGGGGACTTTGCTGCAACGTCGAGTGATTCGGTTGAACGACTGCGCAACATGATCGGTGAGAGGCAAGAAGAAACGGTCGAAATTCTCAGGAGCTGGCTTGAAGAGGATGAGGAAAGAGCATGATGGCGACGCGGGATCTCTACCAAAATTTTGGCGTGCATTTGGAGCCAAACGACAAACTGCCTGAACGTCCAGTTGAAGAACTGGAAGACGAGAAATTGCAAGCGTTTGAAGCCGGTTATCAAGCCGGTTGGGACGATTCGACCAAAGCTCAAGCAGATCTAAGCGCGACAGTCTCCTCAACCTTGGCTGCCAATCTTCAGGACGCCTCGTTCCAGTATCATGAAATGCGGTCGCAGCTGACGCGCAGTATGCGTGAGATGATGCAAGCTATCGTCGAAAAGGTTCTGCCTGACATGGCGCGAAAGAGCTTAGGTGCTCACGTAGTTCAGTTGGTGGAGAACCAAACGAGGCAAGCGCTCGAAGCAAACATTGAAATTCATGTTCATCCAGACAACCTGGAACAGGTCGAACGAATTATCGCAAATGTTTCTATAGAGTGTTCGCTGGTGCCGTCTGCGCGGACCGCGCCAGAGCAACTCTTCATTCGTATCGGCGAGAATGAGCAATCCATCGATCTGGAGCGGGTGATTCAGGAAATTCACGAGGCCGTAGCAGCCTTTTTTGAAGTTCAAAATGAAGAGGTCGTAGATGACAGACCAACCTGACACGCGCGCCTTGGCGTCCGACGTCCACAATCCATTTACCGCGGTTCCAATTGATATCACCGTGTCCGTTGGGCGTGCTCGGCCACTGGTACGCGATCTCGTGATGTTGGGCCCGAATGCTGTCCTTACACTTGACAAACGAGTTGATGATCCCGTCGACCTTTATGTCGGAGACACCTTGATTGCGCGTGGATTACTTGAAGAAGCAGACGGAACAGAAGATGGACAATTGGTTGTCCGTTTGACCGAAGTGCTTGAGACCGGCTCTAGCCTTTAGAAATATGTCTTTACGTATCGTCATTATCTTTTGCTTTTTCCTCAGCCCCTCGTTGGCAGGTGCGCAGGATTTGTCGGTATCTCTTGGCGACGATACATCCCTAACAGCTCGAACAGTGCAGTTGATTGCACTCATAACGATACTAAGCCTAGCACCTGGGCTTGCAATTATGGTTACATGCTTTCCATTCTTGGTGACAGTCTTGTCGATTTTGCGGCAAGGTATTGGCCTACAACAATCTCCCCCGAATATGCTGATTGTGAGCCTCGCGTTATTCTTGACTTATTTCATCATGGAGCCAGTATTTGTCGAAGCCTGGACGAATGGTCTCAAGCCGCTTACTGAAGAACAGATAAGCGCTGAAGTTGCTTTTTCACGTACCCTAGAGCCATTTCGTGTATTTATGGCTGGACGTATGGATCCAGAAACATTTGCAGCAATGGCTGATTTACGGCCTGACACGCAGGGTGAAAAATTGTCACCAGATGCTCCACTATCCGCATTGATCCCGAGCTTTATGCTATCGGAGATATCGCGTGCATTCCAGATAGGATTTTTGATTTTTTTACCTTTTTTGATCATTGATTTAGTAGCTGCGGCTGTGTTGATGAGTATGGGCATGATGATGGTTCCACCTGCAATTGTTTCGCTGCCATTTAAGCTAGCATTCTTTGTTGTCGCGGATGGTTGGAGCTTGATTGCAGGAAGCTTAGTTCGAAGTTATTTTTGAAGATATAAGGATCGAAACAATCGCAAAAGTACACCTGCAGTTGCAAGAGCTGACCGCCAAAGTAGGCTTGGACAAGCTGCTGAGCATGAGGCTGTGTGCCACCGCTGTCATCATTCGTCACTTGCGTTAGAGCAGGTGGGTGACCGATAAACGCAAAAGCTTTTCGTTTTTGTGCACTGACTTGAAGGTTTGACTTGTTTCCCTTTGAGTCTGCTTTTTGAGTTGAAACTGTTCTGTGCTTGGTCCTCTCTTGACCAGTTGTGATATTCTCGTGGGATGTGCCCGTGGCGGTCGTATGTGGATGTTCGTGATTTTAATCGGTGCTCACTTGGTGCTTTCGTCACAAATCAAGTCAGTGGTTAAAAAGGTGCCCGCGCTTTGACCAGCCGTTTGCTAAATGTCGAATGGCTGTCAGGAATCCCAGGATGTGATGCAGACCAGTTCAAAAAAGTATTAAAAACAAGTTTTGCGCACCGGCAACCTAGACCGAGCAAGACGAAAAAATTGGTGAATTTTTACAAACGCCAAAATCGAATCACGATTTTTTGGTAAGCTGAAAAACTGGGGATACGAGACTGCTCGATACGAGAGATGCCTAGGATCCTTCTCTCAGCATTCGCATTTGTTACAATTGTGATTTTTTAGCTATGAGGTTAGACTCTATAGGTGCGCCGTGATGGTGCAGGATTGTAATCAGAGGTTTTTCTCATATGAGCGCTTCTGTACTTACGCCATTTTGTTGCCGTTGTTTCTCAACTCAACGAACAATAAATTTAGCATGAAGTGCGCCAGCCGCTTTGATACTTTTGAGGATATCAATCATGTCTCGTGGTGCTACGCCTAAGGCATTCAAACCAGCAATGACCTGGGACAATGAAGCACCATCTGGAACTTCTGCAAGACCTGTGCCCTCTTCTTCCTCAATATCTGCAGTTGTACGTGGCACAACTACAGTCTGACCATCTGAGAAAGGGTTGGGCTGGATTGTAATTGGTTGTTCCTGAACTCGCAGCGTTAAATTTCCTTGCGACACAGCAACGCGCGAAATTCGCACGTCTTCTCCCATGACGATGGTTCCAGATCGTTGATCAACAACGACGCGCGCTTTGCGTTCGGGTTCAACGGCGATGTTTTCGATCCGGCCCAATGCGTGGGCCACAGACCGAGACCCGGTGCGGGATACATCCAATCCAACCGTACCTGAATCCAGCATTACTGCTACAGAGCGGCCAAACTCCGAATTTATCGCCGTTTCAATGCGGGCAGCTGTCGTAAAATCAGCGTCTCGAAGGGCCAAGCGCATATCGGTCAAATTCTGCAGTTCGAAGTCGACTTCCCGCTCTACGCGTGCGCCTGCCGGAATGACACCTGCTGTCGGAACCCCTTGCGTCACGCGCGCACCTTCACCCTCTGCAACTGCGCCACCAGCGATAATGGTACCCTGCGCAACAGCATAAATTTGCCCATCAGCTGCGTTCAGCGGAGTCATTATCAACGTGCCGCCAAGCAGGCTCTTGGCATCACCGATCGCCGATACGGTAACGTCTATTTGTGACCCACTCCGAGCAAAGGGTGGAAGGCTCGAAGTCACAAAAACAGCTGCAACATTCTTTGGTCGAAACTGCTCACCCGTGACGTTTACGCCCAGTCTTTCAAGGATGTTGGACATAATTTCCTCGGTGAACGGGGCGTTCCGCAGTCCGTCCCCTGTTCCGTCCAGGCCAACAACCAAACCATAGCCGACGAGGTCATTACCTCTCACGCCATCGAATTCAACCAGATCTTTGATCCGAACGGGACCAGCCATCGTTTGCAACGTAAAGAGGATCAGAAAAAGTGCGGCGCCGAACCATTTCATCGGATGAAGTTCACAAGTGATAGGTCCGACATGCGCGCGGTGACTGTATACAATGCTTGCAATTGAAATTGTACTTCCTCCAATTTGGTTGCTGTTTCGTACGGATCCGCGCCCAATAACGCGCCCTTTGCAAATTCAAGCGATGTGCGTTCCGCACTGTTGCGACTTTCGATCTGGCTTATGCGCTCTTGGGAGGCGCCAACGCTCGCCCTTATGGCTGTCAAGTCTGTCTGCGCGCTCAACAAATCGGTTGCAGCGCGGCTAAGCAGCTCTCTTTTTTGATCAGAAGACAGCGAAAGAGAGCCGTCATCGGCCATTCCGGCGAGCGCCACAACTTTGATAACCTCGCGCAGCGCTGCATCATTCGCCGTCGTCGAAAGCGCGACTGTTTCACTTTCACCGAGCCGAAATGGCGCGAGACTGGTGTCTGATCCCTGATAAGCCGTTGCGGCGAACCCGGCTGGATCTGCAAACCAAACGTCGGTCATCGCCATGACATCATCCACCGACGTCGCACCGGTCAACGCAGTTTGTAGCCCCGTCAGGATTGTATCGACGTCGGCCAATGGGTTTTGATTTGTCGCGGTCCCCGCAAATACGGTGCGTCCGCCGACGGTTGTGTTCAATGCGCTCACAATCGTTTCAAGTTCAGAGCGCGCATCCTCAGCAAATTGATCCAAGACCTGGCCAGATGCGTTCTGGGCGGTGACCAACAGGTCCTGACTGTAGTTGCTGCTTGCTGTTTGGATGCGGTCCAATGCGAGTTGCATGGCATCCGCAAACTGTCCCGCTTCGGCTCCTGCCACTCGGTAGCCGTCCAAGACGCGTAAATCGTTTTCAATTCCGGCCAAGTAGCTCGTGTTCCCGGCCAACACTGATTTTACGTCGCTAACCTGCCCCGAAGTCAGTTCTTCGTTCAAACGCGCCATCTCAGTTTTCAAAGCGGCGCCGCGGCGTTGCAGGGAAAAGGACTGTGCCAAATCGCCAAATGAAGTTGCGTTGATCATCTCTATATCCCCAGCAATGTATCGATCATTTCATCAACCGTCTGGATGACCCGGGCATTGGCCGCATAGGCCTGTTCGACAATCATCAGATGTTGTAGTTCAACGTCCGTATCCACGTCATCCGCCAATTCCAGCTGTGTCAGTTCGCTCAGTTGTGCCGATGCGAAACTGAGCTGTTGGTCTGATCGCAGGCGGTCTGTTCCCAATTGCGAACCAAATGCTGCGGTCAAATCCAGGGCGGTGAACGCACCAATTCCAAAACTGCCGGAATTTGGCACACGGGATTGCGAAAGCGCATCGGACAAGGCGTTGAGCAACGTAGCATCGCCCGCATCACCGGGGGCCGTCGCACCAAGGCCATCACGCATTCGCCATGTTTCGCCAGTCTCCGCGGGATCCACGAGCGCATTCAAGGTCAGGCGGCTGGCCAGGCCTTCTTCGGCAAGTGGATCAAGCGCAGCGCCCTGATCAGTAAACAGGCCTGCTTGACCGGCGGAAAGACTCGGGTCGACGGCGGGGTCTTCGAACCGCTCGATCAGATCTCGGGCCAAAGCATCAAGTTGGGTCTGTGCCTCCGTTGCCAACTCGTCTCGTATCTCAAACTGGGCGCCAAGTGTTCCGCCGTGCAGTCGCCCCGTTGAAGACGAGGTGGAAACGGAAAAGCCGTTCACGGTCAATCCCGACAGGGTTCCGTCGGCGATGGACATGTAGGGTGTCACGACATTCGAGGGCTCAAAGCCGATCTCCGCCGCAGAGCCGTCCAGAAGAATCGAACCACCCGTCGAGTATAGAGCGACTGCACCATGATCGCGGGGGACCACTCTGACGGGGACCATTTCACTGATTTCGTCAATCAGCACTTGCCTTTGATCTTGCAATGCCGCCGTACCGGCACGTCTGGAAATCTGCGCAGTGATCTGGCCGTTGAGTTCTTGCACGGACTGGAGTGCGTCATTGAGCCTTTGGACCTGCGTATCAATGCTTCGGTCTGCCGCGGTGCGGGCATCCTGAATTCCATCCGAAGCCGTATTGATCGCGTTGGCGAGGTCGCGTGCGGCCAAAGCCGAGTTTGCCAGCCGTTCATTTGCATCCGGCCGGCTGCTTGCCAGGACAAGGCTGTTGTTGAAATCAGAAAGCCGGGCAGATAGCGAGCCCGCGGAATCCGGCGTCCCGATCAGGTCTTCCACCCTGTTGAGAAACTGAGTTGTCTCAGACCGGTAGCCAAACTCGGCACTGGCCATACGTCTGTCGGACAGTATTTGTGCATCTGCGTGACGCACGATTCCACCAATACGTACGCCACCAAGAAATTCGCCCGCGTTGGACGAAACTTCGAGCGTGCGACGCGCGTATCCGGGCGTGGAGGCATTGGAAATATTGGACGAAATGAGATCGGATGACCGGCTCGCAGCCCTGAGGCCTGTCATCGCTGCATTCAGTGCGCTCGTAAGGGTCATTCCAACGCCTCCGCTTGCTGCCCATTAGGGTCAGCGTTTGATGTTTGTGGTTTCCTGCAACATCTCATCCACGGTCTGGATGACCTTTGCATTGGAGGAATAGGCACGCTGTGTCTGGATCATTGCGGTCAATTCGCCGGCCACATCGACAGCAGACTCTTCACGTGCATAAGAAACAATGTCACCCGTTGGACCGTCGCTCGCATCCCACAAAAAGAAGCTGCCGCTTTCAGGGGAGGGCAAGTAGGTCTGTTGGTCCAGCGCAACCATGCCATTCGGGTTCGGGAGGTCGACAAGCGGAATTTGATAAATGGTGCGGTTGATGCCCGTGTCGAAGAACGCTGTGACAAACCCATTTGCGTCCACTTCAACGTTGGTCATGTTGCCAACGGGCGAGCCATCCTTGGAGATCGAAACCGGTGCGAAACTGTCGGACAACTGGGTCAGCCCATCGCTGTCGCCAACTTGGCCGATGTTAATCTCAATCGGGCCACCATCCACGTTGACGATGATATTGCCCGTTGCAGGATCATAAGTGCCGCCGCTGGTCGTGGTGACGCCTGCCAACGTACCTCCATCGGTTCGACTGTCGTTGAAGGTCAGTGTGTATTCACCGATGACAGCACCACCCGACGCGGAATCCGAAAGGGTCATGGTCCATTCGTTTGAAGACCCCGTCGCCGGAACCGTGGGTGCAAATGTAATATTGATGCTTTCCGATGTGCCCAGATTGTCGAAGTACTCAACGGCAAGATTTTGTAGGTCGCCGGTGCTGCCAGCATCGGTGTCAGTCGCTGGGAGGTTTACGCCAAGTGCCAGTTGTGTCGTTGGTTCGCCCGAAAACTGGTTCACGTTGATCTGAACAGGTTCCAGACCATCGGACGTATCACGTGGAAAGTTCGGAATAGTGCCGTCAGGTTGCGCGGGCCAGCCCAGCAAGACCAGACCCGAATCGGACACCAGGAAACCGTCTGCGTCGGTGCGGAACGACCCTGTTGTCGTCAGGTGCATCAACGTATCCCCGTTTCCCACCTCGACCTGGCTTGCCTGCGCCACGGGCAGCATGCCGCGCCCACGGACCGCGAGGTCCGTTGCGTTGGATGTTGAAACCAATGACCCGCGTTGATCGATCAAGCGGGTGGTCGTCGCCCGTACGCCCCCGGCGGAATACGTCCCCCCGGAGGACGAAATCACAAGTGAATGGAAATCCGTGCTGACCCGTTTGTAGCCGTATGTCGACGAGTTCGCGATGTTGTCCGAGATGGTGGCCAATCGCGTGGCATTGGTTTGAAGCCCGGCAACGCCTGCGTTGAGCGACGAGGAAATTGTCATGGATACGCCTTTCTGCTGTATCGACCTGTATGGCCAATCAGATAGGCGCTCCGTCCTTAAGACGGACCTAACAGATAAAATCCGCGCTATTCTCGCAGCAAAACGATTTCGAGGCGATTGTTCTGGATTGCCATTGGATTGCGCACAGATGGTTCGCGGTCTGCGTGGCCCGTCACGCGTTGCACCCGCCCCGCATCCAAACCCGCGTCTTCCAAAAGATGCCGCATTGCGGTCGCGTGGTCCATCGAGCGCGCCCATGTCGTGCCTTCAGCAAGCACAATCGGCTGCGCCTCGACATGCCCACCAATCGCAACGCCATTGGTGACCGTTTGTGCGGTCTGCACGATCAATCGGGCCAAAGACTGCAACAGGACCGTCGGTTCGTCACTTTCCGGATCAAACAAGGGCGCGTCCTCCAGGGCGAAAATCTCGATGACCAGACCTTCATCGGTAATCCGCGTCACGATGTGCCGAAACTCATTCTCCATGACCTGCGACTCACCACCGCGCCCCACCAACTCCGCCTCCATTGACGTGAAGACTTCGTCCTGTGCGGCGGTCGCATCTCCCTGATCACTCCGGCCCGTCTCGCCCCGCGCTTGCTGCGCCTCGGTCGGTCGTGCGGCTGTCGCCCCGGTTCCATTTTGCGGCAGGGTTTCTTCTGAAAAAACAGAATTGCCGCCGAAATTGCCGTCACCGCCACCGGAAATCCGGTTGATCGGAATTGTCGGGGAAAAGTAGTCTGCGATGCCTTTGCGCTGCTTTTCCGTTGTTGCGTTCAGGAGCCACATCAGCATGAAAAAGGCCATCATCGCGGTCACGAAATCCGCATAGGCCACTTTCCACGCGCCACCATGGTGCCCGTCGCCGCCGGACACCTTCTTCCGCTTGATAATGATCGGCTGTGCATTGGTCGCACTCATGAACCCAAACCTCTTTTCACCCGAGGCGCTGGATATCAGGGCCGCATTACAGCGGCCTTAACACTTTCAATTGTTGCTATATTGGTCGCGCGGAAGGCCGCTGCCGCCCCTTGCCACGAGGTCCAGACACGCGCGTCGCATTGGCAGATACGTGATGTCTGATTCCCAAACCTGATTGCGCCGTATCAAATGCATTCTGCTCAGCAGATACGGGTTTGAGTTATGCTCTTTGGCAGGTCTGCTCGTGTTCGGCTTCTGACAAAAGGGCAAGGGGCCATCAATCGCATCAGCCATCTAATCCGATAGATTGGGATTGTCCCTTTGGTCGAAGATCAGCAGGCAACACATCACCGCTTACCTGAGTGCCCGAATTTCTGAGGGCAGCTCAGTCGCACACAGCGCCAGCATTCATGTACCGGATACCAGCGCCGTGCGCTTGGTGGGTTTTAGTCCATCTTCATCGCTTCTGTTTCGATGTTGATCTGGACCTCGTCCCCGACAAGGCCGTTGTCCACGGCATAGGTCATGCCGAAATCGCTCCGCTTGATTGTGGTGCTCATGGACAGACCCAACACCTCGCGTTTGTGACCAAACGGATACTCCGCGACCTTGTTCAGGGTCACATCCAATGTGACGGGCCGTGTCACGCCGAGTATCGTCAGATCGCCTGTAACGCTGCCGCTTGCATCGCTGGCGGGCGTGCCGCCGCTGGCGACAAAGCTGATTTCGGGGTGTTCCGAGACGTGCAGGAAATCCTTGTTGCGCACATGGCCGTCCCGGGCGTCGTTGAACGTGTTCACGGAGGCTGCATCAATGGTCACCGACACATCCCCCAATTCCTGCGTATCCACGTTATAATCAAATGCGCCGTCGAGTTCGGTGAAAATACCCAACGTCCGGGCAAAGCCGATATGCTCGACCTTGAAGTAGACATTGGTGTGTTCGGTATCGAGCTCATACCGGGCCATGTCTGCGAATGCTGTATTTGAAAGGGCTGCCGTCAAGGTCGCGGCGATAAGCGGTAGACGCATCGTATCTTGTCCTTTTTGAAGCGCGTCCGGGCAGGTCACGGCGATGAGGTCGCCGGGCGCGGTGCGCGATCTAACTGTGATAGGCAAAGTATAGCGCGTCTGCGCAGCAAGGCAGGTAAATGAAATGCGAGGACGACATCTTCGATGCGCAACATGGAATGTGCATCGTGGCAAAGGTCGCGACGGCAAGGTCGATCCAGCGCGCGTCGTAGATGCAATTGGCAAAGACCTTGCGCCACGGGGATTGCACGTGCTGGCGCTTCAGGAAGCGGACGGAGAATGCCGCCCACATGCACGCATCCTGGACGTCGATCGCATCGCGCATGTCACCGGGTTGGACTATGTCCACGATGCGGCCTTGCGGTGGGGGCCGGAAAGCGACGGGTTCCTGGGCACCATTCTATTTCTTTCGCCGACCCTCATCCGCACGCATGCGGATGTCATTGATTTGCCGGGGCACTGCCACCGTGGCGCAGTCAGCGTGGAAACGACGTTCGAGGATCGCGCCGTCCGGATCATGAGCATGCACCTGTCCCTGTTTCAACCGCTGCGCATCGTGCAGATGCGCATTATTGGGCAATACCTGCGGCGGCGGCCTCAGATGCAGACGGTTTTGCTGGGTGACCTGAACGAATGGCGCCCATGGGGCAGTGCGATGTTCAATCGCCGTCTTGTCGGCACGGTGTTTCGAGGCGCCGCCCGCCGTACCTTCCCCGGTACGTATCCCATCCTGCCGCTTGATCGCATTTTGACGGATGCAGACGGCGACGTTCAGGAGGTCGCGGCCATTGCGACCGCCGAACTGGCAAACGCATCGGATCACCTTCCTCTTGAGGCGATTGTCACAGTTCCGTGATCGCGGCGAATAATTCGCGCGCTGCGGTGTTATGCAAACTGTCAGGCGACATCCAAAGACCTAGGTTTCGTCAGGGAAAGGTAGACGGTTCAAATGTTTCGAAGCACCCCGCACATTGCTGCGCACAGGATGGAAGGCTGGGCACCCGTGAGTGTGTTTCTGGCGGTGTCCGCCGTCTTGTGTGCTGCTTTGGTGGTGGCGTCACTTCTTGCGTTTGGATCGCCCGCGATACCAATCGTATTCTTTGTGACGGTTGTCGTGATCGCGACGTATGGCTTGGTCCAGGGATATCCGCACCCGGAGCTTGGCCTGTGCAACGTGGTCACATTGTCCCGCGCCGCGATGGTCGCGTTTCTGCTTGGCGCGGTATTTTTCCCGATGACATCCGCATGGGTGGTATGCGCCGTGGCTATCGTTGCCTTTGCGCTGGATGGTGTTGACGGATGGTTTGCGCGGCGCACTGGGCGCGTGTCGGATTTTGGCGCACGGTTTGACATGGAAACGGACGCCGCACTGGGCGCGGTCATTTCCCTGTGGCTCTTCAACAGCGGCGTCACGGGTCCCGAAGTCCTCGCCATCGGCTTTATGCGCTATGCGTTTTTCGCGGCCAGCTTTGTCTGGCCCGCATTGCAGGCGCCCCTGCCGGAGGCGTTCCGGCGCAAGGCGATCTGCGTGGTGCAAATCGCGGCCCTGATCATCCTCGTATTTCCGCTGACGCCGGATGTGGTCGTCATGCCGACGGTTATCGGTGCAGCGCTTTTGCTGGGATGGTCGTTTTTGATCGACATCCTCTGGTTGATGAGACGCGCCGGATGAAGCGGGTGGTCGGTCTTGCGCTCGCGGCGGCGGTGATCTTTGCCGTTCTGGTGCTGCCCAACCATCCCGGCACGATGAAATGGAGCGCCCTCAATCGCTGGCCGCTGGAATTGCCGGTCCTACTGTTCGCGGCCATTGCATTTGGCAGGCGTTTTGGCCTGACCTATGCGCTGGCGCTTGTGCTTTTGCTGACGGTTGTGATCAAGGTTGCCGATTATGGCATGTTCAGTGCCTTCAACCGGACGTTCAATCCGGTGCTTGATACGTTCTTGATCGAGGCGGGTCTGTCGCTGCTCCGCGACAGTATCGGCGGCGTCCTGACGGTGCTGGCTGTTGTCGGAATTGCCCTGTTGCTGGGTCTTTTGTTCGTCATTCTGGAACGCAGCCTGCGTGCATGGGCCAATGTGCAGCCAGCGCTGCCCGTTCGGCTTGGGGCAGCGATTTTGGCCTTTGTCGGTGCGGGGTGGGCGACGGCAGATGCGGGGCATCACCTGGAATTCTGGCGGTTCGACAAAAGCCCGCCTGGCACGGCCTGGACATCACGGTTGACCGTCAAACGCGCGATGGAAGTACAGCAAACGGCCGGCGAACTCGTCCGATTTGCGCAAGATGCGGAGCGGGATGTGTATGCTGACGCGACCGGCCTACTGGACCAGCTTGACGGTCGCGACGTCATTCTGATCTGGGTCGAAAGCTATGGGCGGGCCAGTTTCGACAACCCGCTCTATTCTGCCACGCATCTTGCAACGCTGCGCCGCGCCGAAGCCGAGATTGCAAAGACCGGGATGGCGATGCAAAGCGGCTGGCTGACGTCGCCGACATCGGGCGGGCAAAGCTGGTTGGCACACGGCGCGTTCGCAAGCGGGCTTTGGACGTCTGACAACGGACGCTACAACGCCATGTTGGCCAGTGGGCACAAATGGCTGTTTCACTTTGCACAGGACGCCGGTTACCGCACGTCTGCGATCATGCCAGCGATTACGGTGGGGTGGCCGGAAAGTCTGGTCATGGGCTTTGATCAGGTGTTTCCGGCTGCGGACATACCCTATGCCGGCGACAGGTTTCGGTGGGTCACGATGCCCGATCAGTTCACATTGTCGGCGTATCGGGGGCTTTTACCGCCGGACCCGCGCCCGGATTTCATTCAGGTCGCATTGATCTCATCGCATGCGCCATGGACGCCGATCCCGGACATGGTGCCTTGGGACGCTGTTGGCGATGGTACGATATTCAATGAGATGGCGGCACGCGGGCCTGCACCCAAGGACCTTTGGCGGGACCGCGACGCCGTGCGCGACGCCTATCGCCGTTCGGTGGATTATGCGTTGCAGGCGACATTTGCGCATGTGGCCCGATTGGGCGACGCGGCCCCGCTTGTGATCGTTGCGGGCGATCATCAGGCCGCAGGGTTTGTCGCAGGCAGCGACAACATGGATGTGGCGGTGCACATGATTGGACCAGCCGAAGTGCTGGAACATATTGCCGATTGGAACTGGGCCGATGGATTGATCCCCGCACGGGACGGGCCCGTGCAGCGGATGGACACATTCCGCAACAGCTTTCTCGATGCGTTCTCCAGCAACCGCGTCGAAGATGTGGTGGTCCGATGACGGGGCAGTGGATCAAATTTGCGGTGTCGGTACTGTGCCTTGCGGCGCTGCTGTGGTGGGTGGACGCGTCTTCGGTTTTTGCAATGCTGCAGGGCGTGGACGTGGCGTGGATCGCAATGGGCCTGCTGGCGATCACCATTTCGACTGTTGCCATGGCGCACCGTTGGCAAGTCGTCGCGTCCGCTTTTGACGTGCAAATCACGTACCGCGTAGCGTTGCGCGAATACTACTTGGCGCAGCTGGTCAACATGGCGCTGCCGGGCGGTGTCGCGGGCGATGTGACCCGTGCCGTGCGCACCCGGCACCAAGCGGACCTGACCCGCGCCGCACAATCGGTGATGGCGGAGCGCTTGCTTGGTCAGATTGCGATGGTCGGTTTTATGTCCGTTGGTTTTGCCTTGGCTCTGCTGCGTCCGGGTGGGCCGGATTGGGGTCTGGTGGCGTGGCTGGTTCTGGCGGTTGTCGTGGGCTGCGTCGCCGTCGCTGCTGCAATCTCGCAAACAGACACCGCAACAGGCCGGTTCCTGACTGTGACCCTGCGCACCATGCGCCAGCCTGTCATTGCACTGCACGGGACGCTCACGACCATAAGCCTCGTCATTGCGTTTTATTGCTGCGCACGCGCGCTCGATGTCACAATTCCAACGGCGGGATGGTTCACCCTGATCCCGCTGATCCTGTGCGCCATGCTTGTCCCATTGTCGATTGGCGGGTGGGGGTGGCGCGAAGGGGCCGCCGCGGCCCTGTTTCCGATCATTGGCGCACCAGCAAGCGCCGGGGTCGCCGTCGGCATAACCTACGGCCTTGTCGTTCTTCTCGCGGCCTTGCCCGCTGCATTCATACTTGTCGCTTCACCCATATTCGAAACTGTCTCATCCAAAGGGAAACCAGACCTACCATGACACGACCTGCTCACCTCACGCGCCGCTTTTTCCTGCAAACCAGTGCGGCCGGTGCCGCCGCTGCTGCGGCCGGCGTCCCCGCATTCGCAGCCAGCACCGTCAATTTTCAATTGTCCTGGCTGCACTCTGTTCAGTTTGGTGGCAGCTACATTGCCGCAAACAAAGGATACTGGTCCGACCTCGGCCTTGACGTGTCCCTGAGCCAGGGTGGCCCCAACGCACCCGTTGAACCGCCCGTGGTGTCGGGCGCTGCCCTGGTCGGCATATCAGCTGCGGACTACACGGCGGCGGCCGTGGCGCAGGGCGCGCCGTTCAAGATCATTGCGGTCGCGATGCAGAAAAACCCGTTTGCCATCGCGTCTTTGGCAGGCAACCCCGTCAACACCCCCGCCGATCTGGTTGGCAAGCGTATTGGCATGGCCGTGGCCAACACGCCGGTCTTGCAAGCACTGTGCACGCTGAACAACGTCGATATCAACGACATCGAAATCGTGCCGACCCAGTACGATCCGGCCCCTCTGGTCAGTGGCCAGGTCGACTGCCTGCTGTGCTGGGAAACCGACCTGCCGGTGGCCATGACGGTGCAGGGCGTGGACAACACCACAATGCTGATGGCCGATCACGGGTATGCCCTGCACTCGCAGACCTACATCGCCACCGAAGACGCACTGGCCAATCGTCGTGCCGACCTCGTGGCCCTGCTGAAAGGAGAGGTTATGGGCTGGAACGACTATTTTGCCGACACGGATGCGGCGGCCGCACTCGCGGTTGAGATGTTCCCCGATGCGGGTCTCGACCTCGAGGCGCAAAAGCTGCAGGCCGCGCGGCAAGTGCCCTTGATGTTCAGCGACCTGACCGCGGAAAACGGGTTTGGGTGGTTCACAGACGAAACGGTGGCATCCAACATCGAAACGCTGGCCCTGCTGGGTCAAACGGTGTCCGCTGACTTGTGGGACCGGTCATTGCTCGAAGAGGTGCACGGCTGACCACGGTTTGTTACCTGACCGCTCATGGCCAGCATCGACATCCATTGCCGTGAGGTGAGCAAGAGTTTCGGCGCGACCGCTGCGGTCGCGCCGCTTTCGCTGACGCTTGCTGCCGGGGCGACAACGGCGCTTGTCGGTCCGTCGGGCTGTGGCAAGTCGACCCTGTTGCGCATGATTGCCGGGCTTGAGGCACCGGATTCCGGTCAGATCCTGTTGGGCGCAGACGCTCCGCGGGCAGTGGCACGGCGCGGCGGATTGGCTATGGCCTTTCAGGATCCATCGCTTTTGCCATGGCGAACGGTGCGGGCAAATATCGCATTGGGCGCTGAATTGGCGCGCAAGCCGCCGGGAGACGTGGATGCGTTGATCGACCTCGTCGGGCTGAGCGGATTTGCGGATCACAGACCGGCGGAACTGTCGGGCGGCATGCGCCAACGGGCCGCGATTGCCCGCAGTCTTATTTCATCGCCCGATGTCCTGCTGCTGGATGAACCGTTTGGCGCGGTGGACGCAATGACACGCAGGCGTCTGAACGCGGACCTGCCGCCGCTGTGGCGGACACGCGGTGCAACGGTGGTTCTGGTCACGCACTCGGTTCAGGAGGCTGTTCTGCTGTCGGATCGCGTGCTTGTCCTGTCGCCGCGGCCTGCGCGCGTCGTGGCGGACATACCCATCAACATCCCCGGTGCACGAGACAGCGCTCTGCTCGACACGCCTGAATTTCTTGCATCAACGCGCGCAGTGTTCTCGGCGCTGGAGCAAGAGGGATGAGCGCGGCGGCCCGCCGTGCCGTAGTGGCCGTTCTTGTCTTGTCGATGTGGGAGGCGGTGGCGCGTCTGGTGTCGGACGGCGTTCTCGTCAGCGGTCCGGTCGCAATTGCGACCTATGTCGGCGGTAACGCGGGCTTGCTTTTCCGCGCTGTGGCCGAAACCTCGGCCAATGCGGTGTGGGGATTTGCCTGGGGCAATCTTGCAGCAGTGCTTCTCGCCGCTCTGGCACTGGTTGTTCCGCGCAGCGAGCGGACGGTATCGGCATTGGCACTTTTGGTGTTTTGCATTCCGTTGATTGCCAGCGGTCCGATCCTGCGCGTTCTCTTCGGACCGGGACAAGGACCACAGATCACACTGGCCGCCCTTGCAGTCTACTATACGACATTCCTCGCCTTGCTGGTCGGACTGCGGGCGGTGTCCCAAAACTGGACCGACCTTATGCGGGTTTACGGTCGGGGCGCTCTGGCGACCTTGCTACGGGTGCGTGCCCGAGCCAGCCTGCCCTATCTGTTTGTCGGTTTGCAGATCAGCGCCCCGGCTGCGTTCCTTGGTGCGATGATCGGGGAGTTTACGGGGGCGGAACGTGGCCTCGGCGTGCTGACGCTGCGCGCGATGCGTGGATTGGATACGGATGCGACATGGGCGCTTGCACTGGTGTCAGCGGCGGTCGCTCTCGCCGCCTATGTGGCAATTGGCAAGTTGGGGGAGCGTCTGGTCGGCTACAAGCCGGTTCTCCTTCTGTCCGCACCCGCCACGACCGGTACAGGTCCGGCATGGGTACGGCTGGCCGAGGCAGCGTTTATCGCGGTCTTGGTCCTGTTCCTGTGGCAGGTTTCCATGGACGCATTCGGCCTGAACCGCTTTTTTGCAAAGCGACCAGCGGATGTGTGGACCTTTCTGACGGATGGTGCAAACCGGGATGTCCTGCTGGCTGCGCTGGCGGAAACGCTGTCCTTTGCGCTGCCCGGTTATCTCGCCGGTCTGGCCTTGGGGGCGGGGATGGCTGCGGTGCTGGTGCTTTGGCCGCCATTGTCGCGCGCAACCCTGCCGGTTGCGGTCGCCTTGCGCGCCGTTCCGATTATCACCACCGCCCCGCTTCTGGTTCTGGCCTTTGGCCGCGGTCTTGTCGGGACAATGGTTGTCGTCGCGGTCATGATCTTTTTCCCGACATTTGTCGCCTGTCATCAGGGCTTGCGCCAGACGCCCGGTCAGACGGTTGAGCTGTTTCGGAGCTATGGCGCGGGGCGGTGGCACCTGCTGCGCGCGGCGCAGATCCCCGCGATGTTGCCCGCGTTCTTTGCATCCGCGCGCATGGCGGTGCCTGCCGCGCTATTGGCCGTCACGACGGTGGAATGGTTGGCGACAGGCAAGGGGATCGGCGTTTTGATGGCGATGACCGCGAGTACGTCAAACTATAGCATGCTGTGGTCTTGCGTCGCCGTGCTGGCGATCGTTGCCGTCGGCTTTTATGCGATGGTTGCGGTTCTGGAACGCGCAGTCCTGCGTGTTTATGCAAGCGAACAGGTGGCATGACGCGGGCCGTTTTTGCGATCCCGGGCGACAAGGATCGCCGGACAGGCGGTTTCATTTATGAGGCGCGCGTGCTGCGGGAATTGAATGACATCGGATGCGCCACGCAGCACCTGCAATTGCCCGACAGCTTTCCGGACGCAAACGATGCGGACATGGCTGCGACGTTTGATGCGTTGAACGCGGTTCCGGATCACCTCCCCATCATCCTCGATGGTCTGGTTTTCGGTGCCATTGATGTGGACCGTCTGGCGCAGGTTTCTGCGCCGGTTATTGCGATGGTTCACCACCCGCTTGGGCTTGAAACCGGCCTGCCGCGTGACCGGGCCGCCTATCTTCTGCAAAACGAGGCGTCGGCGCTGCGTCACGTCGATCATGTGATCGTGCCCAGCGATGAAACAGCGCGTATCCTGTGTCGCGACCTTGGCGCGGATGCGGATAGGATCACCGTCGCACCACCGGGTTTTGACCGACCGGTTCTGGACCGCCGGACGCTTGATCCTCCGCTGATCCTGTCGGTTGGCCTGCTTGCACCCCGCAAGGGGCATGACATCTTGCTGACCGCACTTGGTCAGATAAACGAAATCCCCTGGCAGGCCAGCATCGTCGGCAAGAGCCACGACGCCGCGTATGCCGAACGCGTTTTGACACTGCGCAGCGATCTTGGATTGGGCGACCGCGTGGATTTCGCAGGCGAGGTGGATGGCGATGCGCTGGCAACACTGTTCAACGCAGCGGCGGTATTTGTGCTGGCGACCCGCTACGAAGGATACGGCATGGTGCTGAGCGAGGCGATGCAGTTTGGCCTGCCTGTGGTGTCCTGCCGCGTTGGCGCGGTGCCCGACACGGTGGGCGACGCGGGCGTTCTTGTGCCGCCGGATGATCCGGGTGCACTGGCTCAGGCGCTGCGGTCGGTCCTGCAAGACGGTGGGTACGCCGAGGATCTTGCCGAACGATCCACACGTCGCGCTGCGGCATTGCCCCGATGGTCAGACACGGCACACATTTTTTCAAAAGTCATAGCCACAGTGGCGTCCGATTGAGCAAAGCCTCAATCATCTTCCCAAAAGTCGGCGGGGAAGTCGTGCAGGAGTTCTGCGGCCTTATCTTCAATCCAGTCCTGCCGTTCATGGTCGGGCCATGAGGCGCTGTCCGGGTCGTCGTGGATGAGGCGTTTCGCTTTCTTGAGTGCCTGCCGGTACAGCATGTCTTCGATGCGGGCGTCTGGCACGATTGCATAGACAAACCGCCCCCCCATGGCCGTGGCGAGATTTTGCATCTGCTTGATTGAAACGCCACCGTCCAACTCGCTCCGCTCTGCCTGATAGACGGCGTTGCGGCTGACGCCTTTTCGCTTTGCCACCTGTTCGGCGGACATCCCCAAAGCATATCGGACGGAGGCAATCCAACCACGCTCGGGACGTTCGACATCGCCAATCTGCTTGGCAGATGCATCGATCAACCGGGCAAGGCGGCGTCGCTTTATGAAATCAGGCATCTCACCCCTCACAGTGGAGATCAGAACAGGTGCATTCTGACAACAATATGTATGTATTTTTGAGAAAATCAAATAATTTGCATATATATATCTAACATTTGTGGGATAATGTACTATGTATAGGTTGAAGGGACACCAATGCTTACAACTCTACTGATGCCCGATGCGATTATCTTTGCCGTCTGCCTTGCGGTTGTGGCGGGTCTGTTCGCACTTGAAATCCTGACCGCTCTTCTGGGCGGGACGATCCTCGGCGTTGGGAGTGATGCGCCGGACCTTGATATTGATCTGGATGCCGATTTTGACTTTTCCGTCGAAGGCATCGACGGCCTGGACGACGCGGTGCCCGATCTCGACATCGGCGATACGGGATCATCCGGGATCTTCACGTGGATTGGCGCGCGCGATGTGCCGTTTCTGATTTGGCTGGTCTCTTTTCTGACGATGTTCGGGCTGTTTGGCCTGATCCTGCAGTCAATCTGTGTCTCTCTCCTTGGGACGGCGTTGCCGATGTGGATTGCCAGCATCATTGCGTTTGTCCCGGCACTCGGCGTGACGCGGATCATCGCAAACTGGGTCGCATTGATCATGCCGAAAACGGAAACAACGGCGATACGCGCCCGCTATCTGGGCGGATGTCGCGGGACCGTCACACAAGGTACAGCATCGCGTGGCAAACCGGCCGAGGTGAAGCTCAAGGACCGCCATGGCAACATCCACTACATGCGGGTTGAACCGCTGCATGACGACGCAGTTTTCGTCCAGGGCAGCGACGTGACATTGATCCGCAAACGGGGCGACAAGTTCTTTGTAATTTGATCGGCCCTGTCCACCGAACCTGAAACCGAAATGGAGCACTACATGCAAATCGCCCCCATCCTCACTATTGCCGCGATTATCGTTGGCCTTCTGGTCTTTATCGGTCTGATCATGGCCCGCCTGTACAAACGCGCCACGCGCGAAACGTCGTTGGTCAAAACCGGATCCGGCGGGCGCAAGGTGATCATGGACGGCGGCACCATCGTGGTTCCGTTCCTGCACGAAATTTCCAAGGTCAACATGAAGACGCTGCGGCTTGAGGTGGCGCGGGTGAACGAACAGTCGCTGATTACCAAGGACCGGATGCGCGTCGATGTCGGGGTGGAATTCTATGTTTCTGTGAATGCGACCGAAGACGGCATTTCGCGCGCTGCACAGACATTGGGTGATCGGACGTTTCATGTCGATCAGCTGCGCGAGATGATCGAAGGCAAGCTGGTTGATGGTCTGCGTGCTGTTGCGGCCCAGATGTCCATGGATGAGTTGCACGAGAACCGGGCCAGCTTTGTTCAGGAGGTGCAGAACGCAATCTCTGAGGACCTGCTCAAGAACGGTCTCGAATTGGAGGCCGTATCGCTGACGGCGTTGGACCAAACGCCGTTCGAGTCGCTGGATGAAAACAACGCGTTCAACGCGGTGGGTATGCAAAAGCTGGCGGCCGTCATTGCCACCTCGCGCAAACAGCGGGCCGAAATCACAGCAGAGGCGGACGTGTCCGTCGCGCAGTCCGAGATGGAAGCCGAAAAGCGCAAGTATCAGATTGAGCGCGAGCAGAAGCAGGCAGAGATCAAGCAGATCGAGGAAATCCAGACCCTGCAGGCAGAGCAAGAGGCGCAGATCGCACGCAATCAGGAATCCTCGGACCGGGCCAAGAACGAAGCACGGATCGAACGCGAAAAGGCCGTGCGCGCCGCGGAAATTGAACGGGAACGCACCATCCGCGAGGCCGAGATCGCCAAGGAGCGTGAACTGGAGGTTGCCGATCAGGAGCGTCAGATCATCGTGGCGCGCAAATCAGAAGAAGAGAGCCAGGCGCGCGCATCTGCCGACAACGCCCGGGCCGAAGCCAAGAAAGCGTCTGAGGCGATCGAGACCGCGCGCGCTGTGGCCGAGGCCGAGCGTGTGAAACGGATCGCGCTGATCGAGGCGGAAAAGGAAGCGGAGCGCCAGGCCACCGCCATACGTCTCGCGGCCCAAGCCGAAAAGGACGCCGCCAGCGACCGCGCCGCGGCGCGGTTGGAAGAAGCGCAGGCTGACGCCAACGCAATTACGGTACGGGCTGAAGCCAAGAAAACGGATTTGCTGGCCACTGCCGAAGGTCAGACCGCGATTGCAAATTCCGAAAACGAACTGAGCGCCGAAATTGTCGCGATGAAGGTCCGTTTGGCGCAACTGGAGGCGATGCCTGCCATCATCGCGGAGATGGTAAAACCGGCCGAAAAGATCGATTCCATCAAGATCCATCAGGTCAGCGGCATCGGTGGTGGTGCGACGGGCGATGTGCAGTCAAACGGTGGCACCCCGGTCAATCAGGCGCTCGATTCCGTGCTGGGCATGGCGCTTCAGATGCCGGCCATGCAGGCGCTGGGCAAAGAGCTGGGGATCAGCTTGGAAAATGGGCTGTCCGGTGTCGCGAACGGTGCCTTGGACGTCACAAAGGCATCGCACGAGGATGTGCCAGACGCCGAAGTGGTTGAAGCCGAAGAAGACGCCGCGCAGGATGGCGAAACAAGCGCGACGTCGTGAATTGCGGATGTACCAGCGGCACATGTCGCTGGTACATCAACTTTGCTTGGCCGATTGAGCGCCTAGTGGTGCTGATCCGCAAATGGCTTCTTCGGACGCGGATAGATCGGAAGATGCGGGATCAACACATAGTCCGGCTGCTCAACAACATACATGAAGGCTTTGGCGATATCCTCCGGTCGCAAGGCGTCCGGTTTCTCGCTGTCGAAAAATGGTGTGTCCGTCATGCCCGGATGCAAACATGTGACCCGGCCACCCGCATCACCCAGTTCGGCCCCGAGATTATCTGCGTACCCGCGGATAAACCATTTTGTGGCGGAATAGACCGACCCCCAAACCGTGCCTTGCGCCGCCAATGATCCAACCAGCACCAGATGCCCCTGCGACGCTTTCAAATGCGGCAGCGCATATTTCGCCGTATACGTCACGCCGAGACAGTTGATGTCGATCATCTGGCGGAAACTTTCCGGATCACCGGCCTCGGTCCCCCGCGCTGAGGCGCCGATACCCGCATTGGCAAACACGACATCGATCTTGCCGAAATGATCGACCGTGGCGGCAATCGCCGCCTCTTGTTGCGCGGCGCTGGTGACATCACATTCCAGCGCAATGGCGTTGTCCGCGCCGAATTCGTCCACCAAGGCGTCAAGTTTGTCCTTGGAGCGCGCCGCCAGCGCGACCCGGTGGCCGGCCTGTACCGCATGGCGGGCGCAGATTTCGCCGATGCCGGACGACGCGCCGGTGATGAAAATGACCTTTGACATGTGTCGTCTCCCTTCTGGTTAGGCGAGTGCGTCGAGCACGAGGGTGGCGGTCTTGGTGGCCGATGCCGGGTTTTGCCCGGTGATCAGGTTGCCATCCTGTAGTGCGAACGGTTCGAAATCAGGTGCCGCCTCGTGCAACGCACCCAACTCGCGCAGGCGGGTTTCCAGCAGGAAGGGGACTGCGTCATCCAGTCCGACTGCGACCTCCTCACTGTCGGTAAAGGCGGCGACCTTGCGACCTTTGACAAATGGCGCTCCATCCGATGCCTTCGCAGACACGAGTGCTGCGGGACCGTGACATACGGCAGATACAATTTTCTCGGCGCGGTCGAACGTCTCGATCAATGCAGCCAACGCTTCACTGTCGGGGTAGTCGAACATGGTCCCGTGACCACCGGGCAGAAACACGGCATCAAACCCATCTGTGTCCAACTCCGTGAAGGCCACCGTGTTGTTGAACGTCTGCTGCGCCTCGGCATCCTCGAGATAGCGTTCGACCGACGCGTCGTTGTCACCTGGCTTTGAGATGCTCCGCGCATCGACGGGAATGCGACCACCGGCAATTGATGCAACCGTCACATCAGCGCCGCCATCGCGAAACGCGTAATAGGGTGTTGTAAGTTCTTCCAGCCACACGCCAGTTGGCTCCCCGTTTGTCATTTCAGCGGCAGATGTCGCCACGATGAGAATTTTGGACTGTGTCATGATTGGCTCCTTTTTGACTAACGCTGAGATAGCCACTCTCACCCATCAGAAAACCAAAGAGTTTTTGACCATAAGCATAAATATTCTTATGGAACTTGTATGTCGCTCAATCATTTACGCACTTTCATCGAAGCTTTCCGTTGCCATTCATTGAGTGAAGCGGCGGAAAACCTCGGGATCACGCAACCTGCGGTGTCGCAACATATTGCGTCGCTTGAGGCGCAGCTTGGCAAGACGCTTTTCGTGCGACAGGCACGCGGTGTCTTGCCGACCGTCCTTGCGCAAGACCTCGCCGCGCAAATAGGCGACGGGTTGGACCGTGCCGAGCTTGCGCTTGCCACGATGCGGGCGCGGTCTGCGGAATTGTCGGGCGGTATCCAGATCGCAGGCCCTGCGGAGTTGATGTCAGAGAAAGTCGCCCCGGTTCTGGGCCGTCTGACCGAAGCCGGGTTGCAGGTGCGCTTGCTTCTGGGCGGCAGGGCGTCAATCTATGATGCGCTCCTGAATGGGGATGTTGACCTTGCCTTTACTGCTTCGCAACCGGATGACGTCCGACTGGCGTCGCAGGCCATTGGATCAGAACGTCTGTTTGCGGTGGCCTCGCCGACCACTGCGGCGCAGATCGAAAGCTGGAGGGATTTGAAAGCAGCTTTGCAGTCGGTGCCGCACGTTGCGTATGACGTGGACCGACCGCTGTTGCGGGAATGGTGCGACTGGAACGGCGTTGACCTCAAGGCACAGCAACCCAGCGTCACAGCGTCGGACATCCGGTTGTTGCGGACCCTCGTTGAGACAAATGTCGGTTGGTCCGTCATCCCGGACTACCTGTGCCAAAGCGGGATCGAACGCGGGTCCATCGTCAGACTCAAAGGCGCGAAAGAACCGCCAAAGAATACGTTTTACCTGGTCTGGGCGAAGTCCGCCCTGCGCAGCCCGCGTGTCGCTTACACGCGCACGATGCTGTTGGAAACATTGGCCAAGTGACAGCATGGGGTCACCCCGGTTTGGTGCCGCGCCAAGGTCTTGCCCGTAGGGCTCGTCGTACCTCAACCCTCGGGTCCGAAAGAACACGTGTACAGGATCACCCTTTGTCCGGCACCATCGGCCCGGACAGATGGTCTTCGCCCCGTGCGCGGGCCAGTTCGATTTGCTTTTGGCGTTCGCGGAACCGCGCCTTGTCCTCGGCGCTTGTCTCGTCCACGCAATGGTGGCAACTGACGCCAGCTTCGAACGCCGGGTGCATCTGATCCTCTGGCAGGATGGGGCGACGGCAGGCGTGGCACAGTTGGTGCGGCCCAACGGCAAGACCGTGCCCGACACTCACCCGCCCATCAAATACAAAGCAGTCGCCTTGCCATGTGCTGCGCTCTGCGGGCACCTCTTCGAGGTATTTCAGGATGCCGCCCTTGAGATGGAATACATCCTCGACGCCTTGCCCCAGAAGGTAATTCGTGGATTTCTCACACCGGATCCCGCCGGTGCAGAACATGGCAATCTTCTTGCCTGCAAACTTTTCGCGGTTCGCCTCCCACCAGGCAGGAAATTCACCAAAGCTGCGGGTCTGCGGGTCGACCGCGCCGTCAAATGTGCCGATGGCCACTTCGTAATCGTTGCGCGTGTCGATCACGGCCACATCGTCACGTCCAATCAGCGCGTTCCAATCCTGTGGCGCCACATAGTGACCGGTACGGGCGGCGGGATCGACGTCCGGTTGGCCCATGGTCACAATCTCGCGCTTGATCCGCACCTTCATCTTGCCAAAGGGGGCTGTGTCGCTTGCGCTTTCCTTCCACTCCAGATCGGCACAGCCCGGCAAGGCCCGGATATGCGCCAGCACCGCGTCAATGCCCGCACGCGACCCCGCAATCGTGCCGTTGATCCCCTCGGGTGCCAGCAACAGTGTCCCGGTGACCCCGTTCCCGCAGCATACCGAGGCCAACGGCCCCTTCAGTGCTTGCGGATCGGCAAAGCGGGTAAAGTGATAAAGAGCGGCGATTGTGTACATAAGCCGCCAGATACGCCCGCGCGCGCGCACGTTCAAGCATCACGCCGGGGTTCACCCCGCGCGCTGCCCAAGCTACAAAGCGGCAAGGAGGCCACACATGTCCCAAGCCCTCATCGTCATTGACGTGCAAAACGACTTCTGCCCGGGCGGCGCGTTGGCCGTGCCGGATGGCGATGCCATCGTACCGGGGATCAACGCGCTGATGTCGGATGCGACCGCTGTCGTCCTGACACAGGACTGGCACCCGGCGGGCCACGCGTCATTCGCCAGCTCGCATGCGGGTGCAAACCCCTATGACATGACGGACATGCCGTACGGCCCACAGGTCCTCTGGCCCGACCACTGTGTCCAGGGCACGAAAGGTGCGGCCTTTCATGCGGGCCTTGATACGGACCGCGCGGACATGATCGTGCGCAAGGGATACCGGCCGCATATCGACAGCTATTCGGCTTTTTTTGAAAATGACCGGTCCACGCCCACGGGCCTTGATGGCTACTTGCGCACGCGCGGGGTCGACACGATCACGCTTGTTGGCCTGGCCACTGATTTCTGCGTGAATTATTCGGCCTTGGATGCCGCCAAACTTGGCTATGCCACGACGGTCCACACGTCCCTCTGCCGCGCCATCGACCTTGACGGCTCACTTGCCGCTGCCCGCACCGCGATGCAGGCCGCGGGCGTCACCCTTATCTGAAGGCCCAGTATCATGGTCGACATCGCCACCCGCGTCTGGAACCACAAATGGAAGATCGACCCGATCGTCCGGTCCCTGATCGACACGGATTTCTACAAACTGCTCATGTGCCAGTCGGTGTTTCGCAATCGTCCCGAGACGCGGGTCACGTTTTCGCTGATCAACCGCTCCACCCACGTCCCGCTGGCCAAGCTGGTGGACGAAGGAGAGCTGCGCGAGCAACTCGACCATATCCGCTCCCTGTCGCTGCGCCGTGGGGAGAGCACGTGGATGCGCGGCAACACGTTTTATGGCAAGCGTCAGATGTTCACGCCCGCCTTTATGGACTGGTTCGAAAACCTGCGCCTGCCGCCCTATCACCTGGAGCGCGTGGGCGATCAATACGAACTGACCTTCGAAGGGTCATGGCCCGAGGTCATGCTTTGGGAAATTCCGGCGTTGTCGGTGCTGATGGAGCTTCGGTCGCGCGCCGTATTGGGCACGATGGGCAAGTTCGAACTGCAAGTGCTCTATGCCCGGGCCATGACCAAGCTTTGGGAGAAAATCGAACACCTCCGGCCGCTTGATGGCTTGCGCGTCGCGGATTTCGGAACACGGCGGCGGCACTCTTTCCTTTGGCAGGATTGGTGTGTTCAGGCGATGGGCGAAGGGCTGGGCAACAGCTTTGTCGGCACGTCCAATTGCCTGATTGCCAAGAACCGCGATGTCGAGGCGATCGGCACCAACGCGCATGAACTGCCCATGGTATATTCGGCGCTCGCAGAGACGGACGGCGCGTTGGCGCAGGCGCCTTACGATGTCCTCAGCGACTGGCACGAAGAGCATGACGGCAACCTGCGCATCATCCTGCCGGACACCTATGGCACCGAAGGCTTCTTGAAAAACGCGCCCGATTGGCTGGCCGGATGGACGGGTATCCGCATCGACAGCGGCGACCCCGCAACCGGTGCAGAAACGGCGATCAACTGGTGGAAGTCCCGGGGTGAAGACCCAAAGGACAAGCTGATCATCTTCTCCGATGGTCTCGACGTGGAAAAAATCGCGGAATTGCACGCACAGTTCCAGGGCCGCGTTCGCGTGTCATTTGGCTGGGGCACGATGCTCACCAACGACTTCAAGGGCCTGACCCAAGGCGATCGCCTCGCCCCGTTCTCGCTGGTGTGCAAAGCGGTGTCGGCAAATGGGCAGCCGACGGTAAAACTCTCTGACAATCCCAACAAGGCGATGGGACCGGATGCAGAGATCGAACGCTACAAGCGGGTGTTTGGGGTAGGCGAACAGGTGCGCAGCGAGGTCGTGGTGTAAACGCGGCATCGTGATTTGGCGGACGGCCAGCCATCTCTTCCAGCGATTGTCAGGTGTCAGCGAACTTGCCGGCCCACGACAACGGTGGCGGCAATTGAGACGGAGAAAAATCGATGCGAAACACTCTCCGTCCCGCGTTTACTTGCGCGGGCTTCGACGCGTGCAGCGTCAGCATCTTCAGGATCAAAACGTCCCCACGTTTCGCGGTGCATGTCTCAATGGGAAACGTGTTGGCCACTTCCTCTGCTTGGGCGGAGGGAACAAAACCACTTTTGTGGCTTCCAACGGCAATCTCCATTGCGCCGTTTGACCGGTCGTTGTCGTCCAGGTGAATGCGCACAAAAACCATCTCGTCCAAGACCGGTTTCGGCGGTTCGCAATGCCAAGTCCCCGACTTGCAGGTCCAGTTCCTGTACCCGGCAAGATCGGCTTTTTCGGCAACGGCAATGATCCTGTCCTGATGCCATGGAACGCCCCAATTCGCGGTTTCCGATTTGTTGAACGCAACAATTCGCACGGGGGCAGCACCGGGTAAGCCGCGCCTGACGGCACGCAGCAATGCACTTTCCGGTGACAGGGCGGTCATCAAACCGTCCGACATCTCGAGCCTTTGACCCGGCCTTGCCGACGTTGTGACCGCGTGTTCAAAAAGCGACAGATCTTCTTCTGACATCGCGTTCCTGACCCAAACCCTGCCTTTGTTTTCAAGTTCGTTGGCAAGCGCGTGCGTCACGGGCAGAACTCCCTGAATTCCAGTTTTGCTCATGCCCGACATTGGGTGTTGTGCCGGTCCATTGCAACGCGGGGGCTTTGCGGACATCGAAATTGCCGCGATGCTTGTGCGCTTACTGTTTCAATGCGCGGAACAATCGTGGCCACGCCAAAAGTATGCCAGCTGAGGCAAGGGCGGATTTAACCATAAGATTTCTAATATAAAAATATCGTTTGTGCTGCGCAAAAAGGCTTCTGCCACGCATCTGACGGTCCGCAAAATAATCTCAAAACGGCAAACAATCGCCCCGTTCAGGCCATGTTTGTTCACGATATTGATCCTATCGAAACCAAAAAATTGAACCGAGCAGACCAATGAAACGCATGATTTTGATCACCCTCCTCGCCTCCGCCGCGGCACTCTCAGCCTGCGGTGGCGCCGATCAGATTGTCAGCAAAAGCCAATCCGATCCCCTCGGGATCATCCTGTCAGAGCAGGTGGAGCCAACCTACTTCTCTTCCCGGTCCTCCGTGGATTTGCTGTCCTTTTAATCGTCCGACTGGACCCGGCCGCGCAGCGCCTTGACCGCGCCGCGTTCCTTCTTGGCCTTCAGTCGTCTCTTTTTCGACCCCAGGGTGGGCCGTGTGGCCACGCGCCGTTTGGGTGCGACCAGCGCCTTGCGGATCAAGTCCACCAGCCGTTGTCGCGCGATATCGCGGTTGCGGGCCTGACTGCGGGTTTCGTCGCATTGGATCACCAACGCGCCCTCAGTGGTCCACTTGCGCCCGGCCAGACGTTTCAGGCGCGTCTTGACTGCGGGTGCAAGAGCCGGTGAACGCGCCGCCTCGAACCTCAGTTCGACGGCCGTGGCCACTTTGTTCACATTCTGCCCGCCCGGTCCCGACGCGCGCACAAAGCTTTCGCTTAGTTCCCAGTCCTGCAGGATGATATCGTCGGTGATATGCAACATGCGCCCGATATACGCGGGGTGAGGCCAACGAAAAAGGGCCACCGTTGCCAGTGGCCCTTTCGAAAGTCATTCGGAGGTGGCGTCGGTTAGATCAACCGATCAGCGTCAGACGAACTGAACCACCAGGGGCTGCCCTAGCAGGCCGCCGCCCGCGTTGTTCCGACACCTCTCTCCAATACCTTTCTCGACACTGGATCACCTCCTTCCGCTTTGTTGAACTCACCCTCAGCGTCGCACAGCCACGCCAAAAGTCAACGCTTTTAAGTGGCCTCGCGCACGTTCCCGGTCAGCAGCCGGAAAGGTGCCAAAGCAATGAGCGCCAGCGATAGTTTCACACCCCAATCGGCCACGCCAAGCGAGACCCAGAGCGGCACGACAGGACCAACGCCCAAGAGCGGCAATGCCTCATTGGCCCAGCTCACGTCGTTCGAGGGTTCCAGAAAGCTGAGCGCGTTCGAGAACGCGATGGTAAAGAACAGTGCGGTGTCCACGGAACTGCCGATGATGGTGGAGACCAGCGGCGCCTTCCACCACGCACCGGAACGCAACGCCGAAAAGATCCCGACGTCCAGCAACTGCGCCGTCAGGAATGCCAGACCAGAGCCGATGGCGATGCGGAAGGTGACGGCGGGATAGGTGAACCCGTCCCCCTGCAGCATGATCTGTGTGCCAACAAGCGAGCAGAACACGCCGACGATAAAGCCGACAAACACCACCGTCCGCGCGGGACCCGCGCCATAGACGCGGTTCATGATGTCGGTGACGAGGAAGGCGAGGGGATACGTAAACGCCCCCCAGGTCAGCCAATTGCCAAACAGGAATTGGACGAGGACGTTTGAGGCCACCACGATGAGGGCCATGGCGATGATGCCGGGAAGATGTGCGCGTGTCATAATGTGACCCGTTTTTGACAAGGTTGCGGGGACTTGGCCGACCCTGCGACAGACCGACGCGCAGTCCCTAGTCGCAAGTGCCCTGCGCCGCAAGAGGGTCAATCAGGGAATATTCAACGATCTCGGTACGCTGGACGCGCAGAAAATTGTTGTCGGACACCATCGTCAGGCAAGTTTGTCCGGTTGCTGATTGCCAGATCGCCAACCCTTCGAGGTTGTCGTGCCGACCGGGCGGTGTGGTGAGCAGCGTTTCAACCGTACCGTCAGTGTCAGGCGCAAACCGGCGCACACGGCTGCGAAAGCCAAGCGGCGTCAACGTGCGTTCCAGCACATAGAGCAGCCCGTCCGGTCCGATATCCGCGCCCGCAGGGAGAAAGCTGCCGTCTTTCGGCAGACCCCGTGCAATTGACCATGCGCCATCCCGGTAGCGATACACCGGGAACGCTGGCGCGCGCTCTCCAAATCGTTCGGGGATGACATACACGGTTCCGTCCGGCGCCGCGGCCAATGCCTCGAACGATCCGTTGGACTGCAACTGCCGAAAGGCCGGATAAGTCGGCAGACGTTCACCGGTTTCTGTCCGTATCTCGGCCGGTCCTTCGTAGCTGAAAAACAGATTGGAACCGGCATAGGCCAGGCCCTCACTGTCACGCTGCGGCGCGGGTTGCGTGCGCGGCGTGATGCGGGGTTTCGATGTGGTACGGTCTATGGCTATCTCATAGGCCTGCCCGCGATCTGACAGGACAACAAAAGTCGATCCGTCCCGCGTTTCGATCGCAGACAGACCGCCAAACGCGGGATCATCCGAGGTCAGTGTCACCGACCGCACGTGCCGCAGAACCGGGTCAGCGGCAGCGGTCGTTCCAAACGCTATTGCGAGGCCAAGACACCCGCACATTGCTGCGGCAAATCTGCGACCCGCAGTTCGCGGCGCGGTTTGGGCTTTGGTGCGTTCGGGTCCGGGGGCGGCGGGTTCAGGATGTTGTTCACCCATTGCTGTGCATCCGCGCAGCCATCGCCCGCGGGTGGTGCGTCCTGATTGACACATCCGCGCGTGCCGGGCGGGCAGCTGAGCCGGACGTGAAAGTGGTAGTGATGACCCCACCACGGGCGCACCTTGCGCAACCATGCCCGATCCCCTTTTTCGTCCTTGCACATCTGCACCTTGGCCCCCGGAAAGACAAAGATGCGGGCTGTGCGCTTGTCCTGGGCGGCGGCCTTGATGATTTCATGATGCTGCCGTGTCCAGTTGGAATTGACATAGGCCCCGCTGGACCGGCGTGTCGAGATCGAGCTGATGTTTTCGCGCTCTGCAGCGCTCAGGGTCAGGTTGCGCGCGGGCAGCATCCAGACATCGACATCCAACCCGATCTGATGGCTGCGGTGCCCGGTCAGCATGGGACCACCGCGCGGCTGGCTCATGTCGCCCACGTAAAGCCCGTTCCATCCCGGCTGTGCCGCTGCCTTGCGGCTGAGGGTTTGCACGAAATCGACCAGTTCGGGATGCCCCCAATTCCGGTTCCGGCTGAGACGCATCGCCTGCCATGTTGGTCCGGTTTCTGCCAACTGCTCCGCGCCCGCCACGCAACCACGGGCATAGCTGCCCAAGGCACTGGGCGTCTGGCGCGAGGCGACACGTTTGCCACCGAACTGTCCCTTGGCAAAGGCTTGCAGCGTGGCCGGATCAACATCCGGCAGCGGCGCGCCGCTGATGTCCGTGTCCGCGCCACCGGCACAGGCACACAGCAAAAGCGTGGAAATCAGGGTAAAGGCACGTCGGATTTTGACCATTTGGCGTGATCTCCTTCGGGGTTCACGTAACGCAACAGGAATAGTCCGAGGACAAACAAGAGAATGACCGGAATGTATCCGAATTGTGCATTGCCTGTCAGCGTCGACACAAGGGCAATCAGAGCGGGTGCCAAAAATGCCGTCGCTTTGCCGGACAATGCAAACAGGCCAAAGGCTTCGGTCGGTCGTTCCGGATGGGTGTGACGCACCATCATGGAGCGCGACGCCGCATAAATGGCACCACCGGCCCCACCGATTGCAGCGCCGCAGACATAAAACACGATGTCGGGCAGGGAGGATCCTTCGGGCAGGGCCACAATGCCAAAGATGCTGTCACGCGACATGCCGACGATCACGATGCACACGGCGATCAGGATATAGCAGCACACTTTGATGACGGGTTTCGGGCCCACGCGGCTGTCGAATATGCCACCGATTTGCGTGGCGACTGCGGCGGTGATGGCCCCCACGATGCCGAAAACACCGATCTGGATGATCGACCAGCCCAGGACAAGCGTCGCATATACCCCACCCGCAGAATAAAGTGCGTTGAGCGCGTCGCGATAGAACATCGAGGAGACGAGGAAATTCAGCAGGGACCGCCGTTTGACCGCGCCCTTGAGCGATTGTTTGAGGTCGGACATGGCCTCGCTAATCCCGCCGGTGCGGTTCACCTGTTTGGGCTCGCGGACCCACAGGAAGAACGGCACCATAAAAAGCGCAAACCACAATGCGATGAACGGACCCACTGACCGCGTGCCTTCGCGCGTTTCAGCGTTCAACCCGAACAACGGATCCAGCCCGGCCAGTGTTTTGCCACTTTCGTTCTCCGCCAGAAGCAAAAGCATGATGAACAGGGACAGGACCCCGCCCCAATACCCCAGGGCCGCACCGTTGCCGGAGATTTTGCCAACCTCTTCCTTGTCGCCCAGCGACGGCAGGATCGCGTTCACAAAGATCAGCAGGAATTCGGCCCCGATGAGCGCCACGTTAAAGGCGATCAGGACCATGAACAGGGTCGACGCGTCCGGGTACAGAAACCAAAGTGCGCCGGTCATCGCGAAATAGAGCAGCGAAAACCCCCAGATCCATGGCATCCGTCGCCCCGTGCTGTCCGCATACGCACCCACAAGCGGGGCGGTGAATGCAATCAGCATGCCCGCCGCGGTGTTGGCCCAGAACCATAACGCCTGACTGGCCGCGCGCGCGGCATCCGGGTCTGCAATCTGGGCCTCGTAATAAGTCAAAGAGACGGCGGCGAAATACGGGCCGAATACAAAAGTCAGGCCAAGCGTGTAAAACGGTTGTGTCGCCCAATCGAAGGCCATCCAGCCCCAAATGCGCTTTTTCAAGGAAACATCTGCCACTGTGCCCCACCCTTTATCGTTGGGCAGAGCAAAGCAGGCGACAGCCCGCATGGCAAGCGTTGCGTTTAGGCGGCGTCCGCCACCGGGCGCACGGGTTTGTCCTGCATCGGCGGCCATGGCCGCTGTGCCTCTGCCTTGATCCAGGCGGCGATCCAGTCAGGTGCAGGGGGCGAGGTCACGTCCTCACCCAACGCTGCCAGAACGCGGTCGGGCGTGACGATCCCGTTCTTGTCCGTCACCGCAGAGCGGTACAGAACGTGGCTCGCACACTCGCCATTCGCTTTCCACATCGACTGTTCGATATAGGTGAACTTGTCGTCCCAGCACACGGCACGGCTGCGCATTTCGAACCGTTCAAACGCATGCAGGCGGCGGCGATAGCGTACGGATGACCCCGCCATGGTCAGCCCCCACTTTTCGCGTTTCAGCACTTCGATCAGGCCCACACGCGCGCCCATGCCCAACCGCCCGAGATCATACAGGGTCAGCGCGCGGCCATTGTTCAGTTCGAGAAACCCATCAAGATCCCACGGCCACACCATGTGCTGTGTCACATGCATATCCGTCAATCCGATCGGCGCCTGACGGCGGGCGTTCAGCATTTCCTTGATCAGGCGGACAAACGGGAACATGGGCTTAACTCCTTTGTCCCTAAAATGCGGCAGTGCAGCGCGACATCAAGGCCCGGACCGATGTGACCTTGCGCCACATCGCGGTGCGGCCTACCACTGACGAAACACGGTAAAGGAACAGGCAATGGTCATTTATCAACTGCTTCAACTGGTGCTGGGCGTGGTCTACTGGATCATGATCATCCACATCATCATGAGCTGGCTGATCAGTTTTCAGGTCCTCAACAACCAACAACCGCTGGTCGCACAGCTGTGGACGGGTCTGAACAAGCTGCTGGAACCGATTTACCGCCCAATTCGCAGGTATATGCCGGACACGCACCCGCTGGATCTGGCGCCGCTGGTGGCCTTTGTGATCCTGATTGCGTTGCGGTCAATCATCCTTCCGGCCGTCTTTGGGCTGCGCTGAAAAGGGTTGTTCACGAACTCTTAAAATGTGAGTCTGTATCTCAACGAGCAGACACATAAAATTTTACAGGGTTCACGATATGGCCGGCGCTGCCACGCTGCTGCACGACGTTTTTGGATTCGACAGCTTCCGCCCCGGTCAGGAAGAGATCGTGGATGCCGTGGCGGGTGGCGAAAACGCCTTGGCCATCATGCCGACGGGTGGCGGAAAATCCCTGTGCTTTCAGTTACCTGCGCTCATGCGCGACGGGGTGACCGTCGTCATTTCCCCGCTGATTGCCCTGATGCGTGACCAAGTGCGCGCGTTGCAGGCGGCGGGTGTGGCCGCCGGTGCCTTGACCTCCGGCAATACGCCCGAGGAAACCGATGCGGTGTGGGAGGCGCTGGAGGCGCGGCGGCTCAAGCTGCTCTATATCGCGCCGGAGCGTTTGGGGTCGGGGTCCGCCATAGGGATGCTGCGCCGCATCGGTGTCAGTCTGATCGCTGTGGACGAGGCGCATTGCGTCAGCCAATGGGGTCATGACTTTCGCCCGGATTACCTGCGTATCGGTGCGCTGCGTGCGGCTTTGGATGTGCCGCTGGCGGCCTTTACGGCCACGGCAGATGCCGAAACCCAGGCGGAAATCATCGAAAAACTCTTTGACGGTCAAATGCCGCGCACGTTCCTGCGCGGTTTCGACCGGCCCAATATCCACCTGACTTTTGCGGCCAAAAATGGCCCGCGCGCGCAGATCCTCAATTTTGCAGCGGCGCGCAAAGGGCAATCCGGTATCGTCTATTGCGGCACGCGGGCCAAAACCGAAACACTGGCGCAGGCGCTGCGCGCGGCAGGGCATGCGGCCATCCATTATCACGGCGGCATGGACCCCGAAGACCGGCGCATCGCCGAACGGCAGTTCCAGCAGCAGGACGGGCTGATCGTGGCGGCCACGGTCGCCTTTGGCATGGGCGTCGATAAACCGGACATTCGCTGGGTTGCGCATGCCGATTTGCCCAAGTCCATCGAGGCTTATTATCAGGAGATCGGGCGCGCCGGTCGGGACGGTGCGCCTGCGGAAACGCTGACGCTTTACGGTCCCGAAGACATCAAGCTGCGCCGGTCACAGATTGACGAAGGCCTCGCGCCGCCCGAACGCCGCATGGCCGACCACGCGCGGCTCAACGCGCTCCTTGGACTGGCCGAAGCGCTGGAATGTCGGCGCAAGACGCTGCTTGGTTATTTCGGAGAGGCCGAGGTGACGTGTGGCAAATGCGATTTGTGTGACACCCCGCCCGCCTTGTTCAACGGCACCACCGCGGTGCGCAAGGCGCTGTCGGCGGCGCTGCGGACGGCGGAATGGTTCGGGTCCGGACATCTGATCGACATCCTTCTCGGCAATGAAACCGACAAGGTGCGCCAGCGGGGCCACAATGACTTGCCGACCTTTGGCGTGGGCAAGGATTTTTCGAAACCGGAATGGCAGGGGATTTTTCGGCAGATCATGGGCCATGACCTAATGCGTCCGGATCCGGAACGTCATGGCGCGCTGCGGATGACGGATGCCGCCTTGCCGATCCTGCGGGGCGAGGCAGAGATCACCCTGCGCCGCGACACGATCAAATCTGCGCGGCGTCCTGCGGTGAAATCGCTTGTGTCCGAGGAGGACGCCCCGCTTTTGTCAGCACTCAAAGCGAAGCGGCGCGCATTGGCAGAGGCGGCGCGCGTGCCGGCCTACGTCATTTTCCCGGACCGGACGTTGATTGAAATGGCGGAAAAGCGGCCCATGACGCTGGACCAGATGGCAGGGATCAGTGGCATTGGGGCCAAGAAACTGCAGAATTTCGGCGCAACATTCCTCGAAGTGATCACCGGCGCAGTCGAAGAAATGCACCCCAGCCGGGCAAAGCTCGCAGGGCGCAGTGCGGGCACGATTTATGATCAGTTGCTGGCGGTACAGGCGGATCTTGCGCGCGGGCCGGACGGGACTGACAAACCGCTCAGCTGTTCGGCGTCGCAGCTTGCAAAGGTTGCGCAACTGCATCAGCCGGATGAAGCGGCGATTGAACGTTTGCTGGGCGATCGCAAGTCCGAACGCTTTGGCGATGCGTTTCTGGACGTGTTGCGGGCGGCGGGCTAAGTCACGCGTCAAGTTGGACCTAAGGGGCGGAACATGTTGGTGGTGATTTCACCGGCCAAGCGGCTGGACTGGAGCGAGCGGGACGTCGAAATGACAGCGCCCGCGATGCAGGATGATGCGATCCGCTTGGCGAAAACGGCGCGGAACCTGACGCTGGGCAAACTGAAGGCGTTGATGGACCTCAGCGACGATCTCGCGCGATTGAACCGGGACCGGTTTCAGGCCTTTGTCGATGCGCCGGATGCACAGGTGACGCGGCCCGCGCTCTATGCTTTTGCAGGCGATACGTACCAGGGTCTTGATGCCGCTTCGATGGATCAGGCGACGGTTGACTATGCGCAGGCGCATCTGCGGATCTTGTCGGGGCTCTATGGCCTTCTGCGTCCGCTCGATGCGATTCAGCCCTACCGTCTTGAAATGGGCAGCCGTCTCAAGACACGCCGGGGTCAGTCCCTCTATGACTACTGGCGCGCGGATATTGCAAAAGCGTTGAATGCACAGGCGGAGGAGGCCGGTGCAGACATTCTGGTGAACTGCGCCAGTCAGGAGTATTTTGGCGCAGTACCGCTGAAATCCTTGCGCCCCCGCGTGATCACGCCCGTGTTCATGGAAGACAAGGGGCAGGGCCCCAAGATCGTCAGCTTCTTTGCGAAACGGGCACGTGGCGCGATGGCGCGCCATATCGTCGAAAACCGGGTGGCGGATATGGACGGGCTGCGCGGTTTTGCAGCCGATGGGTATGTGTACCAACCCGAGATGTCCGACGACGACCGGCTGGTGTTTGTCCGGCCCTACCCCACGTCCTGACCAGGGGTTTCGGCATCTTCAAAAGGTGGCTGCGCCGATGGCGGGCATTCCGCGACAAGATGTTCGTGGATCGCAGCCTTGCGCAGCGGTTTTGTCAGGTAATGATCGATACCTGCGGCGAGGATCCCCTGATCGTCCCCATCCATGGCGTGTGCGGTCATCGCCACGATTGGCACGTGACCCCCATGCTCTGCCTCCAGTGACCTGATCTCTGCCGCCGCCTGTTTGCCGTCCATCTTGGGCATCGAAATGTCCATGAAGATGATATCCGGCGCAAAACTCTGGAACAGGTCAACCGCTTCGAGACCGTTCGAGGCAAATTTCAGGTCGATGGCTGCGTCTTTCACCATCTTGGTGAACACGAGCTGATTGGTTTTGTTGTCTTCGGCGGCGAGCACACGCATGAGCGGTGGCGCCGCGTCCGTGGCCGCGACCTCTGGTGCGCTGGCGGCGATGGGCCCGACACTCTGAAGGCGGGAAAACAGTTCTGCGCGCGTCACCGGTTTCTGGGCGATGCCGAACAGGCGCTGCGCTCCGGGGTCATTTGCGGCGAACCCGGGATTCGATGTCAAAAGGAGGATCGGAACGGTGCTGCCGGTTGCATGGATCGCCTCGGCCAACTCAAGCCCGTCCATCTCCGGCATGTTGTGATCCGTCAGGACCAGGTCGACCTCATCAAGATGCTGTAACGCGTCCTGACCACTTGCGCAGCAGATCACGCCTAGTCCCAGTTGTTCCAACTGACGTTGGAGGATCAACCGGTTGGCGGCCAGATCATCCACCACCAGAACCCGCCGCAAGCCTTCGGGGACGGGGGGGTGTTCTGGCAAGGCTTCGTCGCTGAGCTTGAGCGGAATGCGGAAGCCGAAACAGGAACCGGTGCCTTCCTCGCTCGTCACCCACACTTCGCCTTCCATCAGATCAACCAGGCGCTGCGAGATCGCAAGGCCAAGACCGGTGCCGTCGAATTGCCGGTTCCGATCATTTTCGACCTGGTTGAATTCGCCAAAGATGTGGTCGATTTTATCTTCTGGTATCCCGATGCCGGTGTCTTCGATGATGATCGTCACCTCGGCCTGGCCCGTTTCGGGGTTCGGGACACCGAGAACGCGGACCAACACGTGGCCCTCCTGCGTGAACTTGACCGCGTTGCCCATCAGATTGGTGAGAACCTGCCGGATCCTTCCGGGATCCCCGATATATGTCGTTGGCAGGAACAGGTCATAATCCAGCAGCAGCGTCAGCCCCTTGTCGCGCGCGGACGTCTGCAACAGCATGATCACCTCGTGAATGCTGCGCTCAAGATCAAACGGTTCGGGGTGCAGCTGCAGCTTTTGCGCTTCGATCTTGGAGTAGTCGAGCACGTCATTGATGATGACCAGCAGCGCCTCGCCCGAGTTTTTGATCGTATCGACATAGAGCTGTTGTTCTTCGCTGAGCCCGGTGTCGGCCAAAAGTTCCGCCATGCCAACAACGCCGTTCATGGGCGTGCGGATTTCATGGCTCATGTTCGCAAGGAAGGCGGATTTGGCACGGCTGGCCGCCTCGGCCTCGGCACGCGCGGCTTTCAGCTGTTTTTCATATTCCACAGATTCGGTGATGTTCAGACCCAGGGACACCATATCGCCCGCTTGCCCGCGCCGGTCGACCAGGCGGACATATTGATCATTCCACAGCCGGATCGTGATGGGCTCCGGTTCCGCCTTTAGCCACCGTTCCGCCATCATGCGCCGCCAGTCGTCAGCAGCAAGGTTGCCGGTATTCACGATCCCTTCGTCGGTGAGAATTTGCAGGATGGTGATATAGCTCACGCCGGGTTTGATCTCTGCTACCTTGTCGAAGATCGCGAGATAACTTGCGTTTGCGGCCACCATCCGGTTGTCGGAATCAAAGATTGCAAAGCCGTCGGTGATCGTCTGAACCGAGTGCCACAATCGCCGTTCGGCGACCTCGACCTTTTGATTGGCTTGCCCGAGCGCGGTCCTGACGCGTTCATTTTCAGTGCGGACATTGGCCACTTCGGCACGGGTTTCGACGATTTCACCCTGCAATGCGGCGGCATGGCGGCCAAGCTTGCGGTTGGCCGCAGACAATTCGGCCTGTTTCAGCTCAAGCAGTCGTTCCGCCGCGAGCCGCCCGCGCCGTTCCTCTGCAAGCTTGTTTGCAAGGCTCATGAGCCGCTCCGCCTCTTCGGTCCTGGGGCAGATATTTCACAGTGCTGGTGAAGATCGACTTAATGACTGACAGCCAAACCCGTTGCATGGATGCGGGACACCGTGTCAGGTTTGGGCAAAGCACAAAATTCATTTTGGAGATGCGCCATGCGCCTGTCGGTATGTATTGCCCTGTTTCTTGCCATGGTCACCAGCGCGGTGGCGCAAGATCTTGTTCCGGCTGAGCGCTATGTCTTCTCGCGCGATGTGGACTTCTTTGGCGCGGACCGGGCCAATCTGTTCGACACGACGCAGGACGCGTGCGCGCGTGCGTGCAGTGCGGATGATCAATGCGTTGCATTCACCTACAACACACGGTCGCGGGCCTGTTTTCCAAAGTCTGCGGTGAATGATCGGCAACCCTATGTCGGGGCCATGTCTGCCACGCGCGTTCAAACACCGGCGCTTGTGCGGCAGGGTGCGGTGCGGCGTGCGGCGGCCTTGGGCGTGGGAGAGGCAGATACCAATGCAGCGCTCCGTCTGGTGACCGAAATGGGCGCGCGTTACCCTGTGGATGCAGCGCAGGCGGTTGACCTGATCACCGCAGCGGACGCGGCATGGTCGCGGGGGGATCGCGCAGGCGCGTTACGGTGGACAGGCATGGCGGTCGCGTTGACCGATGCCCCTGACATCTGGGTGCGCTATGCCAGCTACGCGCGGCGTTTGGGGGACACGGTGTCGTCCTCTGACCGGAGACGGGCGCGCAATGATGCTATTCCCGCGGCTTTGAACGGCTATCTCCGGGCACAGGTTGTCGGAGCGCAGGTCACTGCGCTGGTGGAACTGGCGCTTGCCTTTGAGGCCAATGGGCGCGGGCGCGACATGATCGCGCCCTTGCGTCTTGTCCAGTCACTGCAACCGCGGGAGACGACGGGGGACCTCTTGGACAGGGCGATTGGCAAACACGGGTTCCGCGTAACGGATCACCGTGTGGACAATGATGCGGCTGTCCCGCGCGTGTGTGCCACATTCTCCGAACCGCTGGTTCAGGCTGGCTTTGACTATGACCCTTATGTCACCGCCCCGGATGTCGATCTGGTGCCCGAAGCAAACGGGTCCCAGCTGTGCCTCGACGGTGTCAGCCACGGCGCGCGATATCAGATCACTTTGCGCGCCGGTCTGCCTGCCCAAAGTGGCGAGACGCTTGCCCGTGATGTCGAACTTGCCATCTATGTCCGCGATCGCACGCCATTTGTTCGGTTTCCGGGTCGGGCCTATGTGCTGGCGCGCGGCGGGGATGTTGCCCTGCCGATCGACAGTGTGAACACCGACGATGTTGACCTGATCCTGTCGCGTGTCAGTGATCGCAACCTTGTGCGTGCCCTGCGCGAGGATGTGTTTGGCCGTCCCTTGTCCCAATGGCAGGAACGCACGTTCAATGACACGATGGCAGAGGAAATCTGGCGTGGCACCGGCTCCGTTTCCGGCACGCTGAATGTTGAGACGCGCACACGTCTGCCGATGGAAGAGGCGCTTGAGGGGCAACCGGCGGGCATTTACGTATTGTCGGCCCGCGTGCCGGGTTCTGATCCCTACGACACGGCGTCTGCAACGCAATGGTTTGTGCTGTCGGACCTTGGCGTCACCACATGGCAGGGCAATGACGGCATGACGGCGGCGATACGGTCCCTGTCGGATGCGCAGGCCGTTGCGGCAGCCGATGTCACCCTGATTTCGCGCGCCAATGCTGTTCTGGCGCAAGCACAGAGCGATGCAGAAGGTTTCGTGACCTTTCCGGCGGGTGTAACGCGGGGCAGGGGGGCGGCGACGGCCGCCATGCTTCAGGTCAGCCGCGGAGATGACTTTGTCTTTCTCCCGCTGACAGACCCGGCCTTTGATCTGTCGGACCGCGGGGTTGAGGGACGCCCACCCGCGCCGCCTATCGACGTGTTCCTGACCACAGACCGGGGTGCCTACCGGCCGGGCGCAACCGTGTATGCAACCGCACTGGCGCGTGATGCCAAGACGGATGCGGTGCCGGGCTTGCCGGTCACCGCGATCCTGTATCGACCCGATGGCGTGGAACACAGCCGACATCTGAGCGCGGACGGACGGGCGGGTGGGCACGTGTTTGCGATGCCGTTGGCACAGGGCGTTGCACGCGGCACGTGGCGCATTGAAATCAAGAGCGACCTTGAAGCACCCGCATTGGCCCGAACCACCGTGCTGGTTGAGGACTTCGTGCCCGAGCGGATTGATGTAACCCTGACACTGCCCGACGGGCCCGTGCGCCGGAATGCACCACCGCAAATCGCGGCGAACGCACAGTACCTCTTTGGAGCGCCCGGCGCCGATCTCGCTGTCGAAGGGGAGGTGCGACTGAGCCGCCGAGACAGTCTGGCGGACTGGCCCGGATACCGCTTTGGCCGTCACGATACGCCATTCGCGCCGCGCCAATCCGCACTGCCCGCGGCCAAGACAAACGCGGTTGGGGACGTGGCGATCCCGATGGTCTTGCCGGATGTCGAGGCCGAAGGTGTCCTGTTGCAAGCGACGGCAACCGTGCGGGTGTCGGATGGTGCCGGTCGCCCGGTTGAGCGCAGCGTGACACGGCCCGTCGCGCCAGAGGGCGCGGTCATCGGTATTCGCCCCGCCTTTGACGACGTGCTGCCCGAAGGCGCCGAAGCAGGGTTTGACCTTGTGGCAGTCGGCGCGGGGCAACCCCTGTCCGCGACATGGACCGTCAACCGCGTGGAGACGCGGTATCAGTGGTATCAGCTCTACGGCAATTGGAACTGGGAACCGGTCACGACGCGGACGCGGGTGGCGCAAGGGGACGTGATGTTGGGCGAAACGCCGACGCCTGTCGCCGTACCGACCGACTGGGGCAGCTACGAGATTGTGGTGGAGCAGACCGGCACCGCGTACACCGCAAGCTCTGTCGGCTTTGCATCCGGCTGGTACGGTGCCGGTGACAGCAGCGACACACCGGATCGTTTGCCGGTGGCCCTGGATGCTCCGGCCTATGCGCCCGGTGATGTGGCGACGCTGCGCCTGGATGCGCCATTTGATGGAACGGCGCTTGTGTCGGTGTTGGCCTCGGACGTGATTGAACGGCGCGCCGTGCCCGTGACCGCAGGCGCAAACGCGGTCGCGCTTGATGTGTCGCAGGATTGGGGCACCGGTGCCTATGTGGCGGTGTCCGTGTTGCGCGGTCAGGCCACGGATGGCTTTGGTCCGTCCCGCGCGCTGGGCATTGCACATGCCACGATTGATCCCGGTGATCGCGCGTTACAGGTGGCTGTCGATGCGCCAGACGCCGTTTCAGGTCAGGCCGGGGTTACAGAGGTGACCGTCGCGGTGGATGGCCTCGGCGATGCGCCGGGCTTTGTCACGCTGGCAGCGGTGGATGTGGGGGTTCTGAACCTCACAGGTTTCGAAACACCCGATCCGCAAGAGCACTACTTTGGCCAACGCCGCCTCGGCGTTGGGTTGCGCGATCTTTATGGACGGCTGATCGACACGCAAAGCGGCGCGATGGGCACGGTGCGGTCGGGCGGTGATGCGGCGGCACAGATGCAACGGCAAGGTCCACCGCCGACCGAAGCCGTCATGGCCGCCTTCTCCGGTCCGGTGCCCGTTGGGCCGGATGGCACAGCCGTGATCCAGGTGCCGCGCCCGGATTTCAACGGGACCATCCGCCTGATGGCGGTTGCATGGAGCGCAGACGGGGTCGGACAGGCGGAGCGGGACATGCTGGCGCGCGATCCGGTTGTGATCGCCGCCGCCATGCCGCGCTTTATGGCGCCGGGTGATCAAAGCCGCGTGCAGTTGGAGTTTGTGCATGCCTCCGGCGCGTCTGGTGTCATGCCGCTGCGCATTTCTGCGCCGGGTCTGGACCTCGGGGCAGCGCCAGAGACCGTTGCACTTGCCGACAAAGGTACGGTGCGCGTCGCGCTGCCCCTTCGGGCGCAAGATGCGGGCGATTATGACATCTCCATCCAACTGACCACGCCCGATGGGGCGGTTCTGCGAAAGACACTGGCCCTGGGTGTGCGGTCGAATGATCCAACCATCGCTGTGACGCGCCGGTTGTCACTGGATACGGGGGCGGCACTGACGCTGGACGACAACGTCTTTGCCGATCTGAAACCGGTCGGAGCGACGGCCACGGTATCCGCAGGTCCGCTGTCACGGTTTGACATGCCGGGACTGCTGCGCCAGCTCGACCGCTATCCCTATGGCTGCACGGAACAGGTCACATCTGCGGCCTTGCCGCTTCTGCATGTGGCGGGATTGGCCAATGCAGCGGGCTTGTCCGATATCGACACGCGGATCAATGATGCTATTGACCGGGTGCTCACGCGGCAGGCGTCCAACGGCGCCTTTGGTCTCTGGCGCGCGCAATCCGGTGAATTCTGGCTCGATGCCTATGTCACCGATTTCCTCGTGCAGGCGCAGACCGCCGGATACACGGTGCCCGACCGCGCGCTGACACTCGCGCTCGACAATCTGCGCAACCGGGTGAACTACGCACCGGAATTCGATGCAGGCGGCGAAGACCTCGCCTATGCGCTTCTGGTCCTTGCCCGCGCGGGTGCGGCCAGTATCGGGGATTTGCGGTACTATGCCGATGCAAAGGCCACGGCCTTTTCGACGCCCATGGCGCGCGCGCAACTGGGTGCTGCACTGGCCCAATACGGGGAACAGACGCGCGCGGACAGGATGTTTGGGCTGGCGCAGGATCTGGCGCTTGGCGCGGATCAGGACGGACCACGGTGGCGTGCTGATTTCGGGACGTCGCTGCGCGACGTGGCGGGTGTGTTGCACCTTGCCGTTGACGCGGGTAGCACACGTGTTGATCAGGCGCGCCTGTCCAATGTCATCACCGCACGCTCGGATCGGTTGTCCACCCAGGAGGCGGCACAGATCGTCATGGCCGCCAATGCCCTGCAAAGCCCGGGTGGCCCGGCGTCCTTTGCAGTGGACGGTGCGCTGGTGTCCGGGCCCGTGGTGCAGTCGCATGATGCGGGCAGCGCGGCGTCGGTGCTGGAGAATATCTCTGGCACGGCGCAGGAGGTCACGCTGACCACCTATGGCGTGCCGCGTGTCGCACCACCAGCGGGCGGATATGGCTACGCGATCACACGGCGGAGCTACGCCCTTGATGGCGCGCCGGTTGACGGTGCGTGGCAGGTGGGTGAGCGCCGGGTGATCGTGCTCGACATTCAGCCGTTCGAAGAGGTGGGCGCGCGTCTGATGGTGGATGATCCGCTGCCGGCGGGGCTTGAGATCGACAATCCCAACCTGCTGCGTGCCGGGGACATACGCGCCTTGGATTGGCTGAAACCGGCCACAGCCGAACATGCCGAATTCCGAACCGATCGTTTCCTTGCTGCGGTTGATCACCGGGGCAGTGCACCGTTTCAGCTTGCGTATATCGCGCGGGCCGTCAGCCCGGGTGACTTCCATCATCCCGCGGCGCTGGTCGAAGACATGTACCGCCCGGAATACCGCGCAATCACCGCAACGTCTCGCCTGCGGATTGCCGAGTGAGACGGCGCTTTGCCTTGATTGCGGCTGCCCTTGGTGCCGTCGCATGGGGCGCGCAGGCGCTGTGGTTCGATTGGGTCGAAGACACGCACCTGCCGCCGGTTCTGGCGGAAACCTCGGTGGAGATGCGGGACAGGGACGGACAAATCCTGCGCGCCTTTGATGTTGAAAACGGGCGAGTGCGACTGGCTGTGCGGACGGGCGATGTCGACCCGGACTTTATCGATATGCTCGTGGCCTATGAGGACAAACGGTTCTGGCGCCATGGCGGTGTGGATCTGCGTGCCATGGCACGCGCCACACTGCAGGCGGCGTGGAACGGGCGCGTGGTCTCGGGGGGCTCGACCCTGACCATGCAGGTGGCGCGTTTGCTTGAAAACGGGCCGACGGGATCGTTTCAGGGCAAGCTGCGTCAGATGCGCGTGGCCTGGGCGTTGGAACAGCGGCTGAGCAAGTCGGCCATTCTGCAACTCTATCTGCAACATGCGCCATATGGCGGGCGGATCGAAGGGGTGCGCAGCGCGAGCCTGGTTTGGTTCGGCAAGGAACCGCGCCGGTTGTCAACGTCAGAGGCCGCATTGCTCGTCGCACTGCCCCAAGCGCCCGAGGCACGTCGCCCGGACCGGTTTCCACGTCGCGCACACGCCGCACGGGACAGGGTGTTGTCGCGGCTGGGTCACACGTCCGTCGCGGCGGCTGTGCCAGAGCGGATGCGCCCATTGCCGATGCAAGCCCCCCATCTGGCCGACATGCTCCGGTCTACGCACCCCGAAGCCACCGTGATCAACACCACCCTCGATGCGGATCTGCAGGCGCAGGCCACATCGCTCGCGCGGGCGCATCTGACGGGTATGCCCGCGGGTGTATCTGCGGCCATTGTGGTAGCCGATCACCAGACAGGAGAGATCGTGGCGCGGGTGGGTGCACCGGATTATTCGGACGCGTCCGGTGCGCTTGGGTTTGTCGATATGGCGCGTGCATCGCGGTCGCCGGGATCAACGCTGAAACCGGTGATCTATGCGCTGGCATTTGACCGGGGGTTGGCGCATCCCGCGACCCTCATCGCGGACCGACCAACCCGGTTCGGACGCTACGCGCCACAGAATTTTGATGGCGCATTTCGCGGCGACATTGCCGTGCGCGATGCGTTGGCACAGTCCCTGAATGTGCCGGTTGTTGCGCTGACGGATGCGCTCGGACCGGATCGCCTGATGGCGGCGCTGCGCGGGCTTGGCGCCGATCCTGTCTTGCCGGGTGACGCGCCACCGGGTCTCGCCGTGGCGCTTGGTGGGGTCGGGGTGAGCCTCGATGATCTGGTGCAAATCTATGCGGGCCTCGCCCGGATGGGCACCGCGACACCGCTTCATGTTTCGCAGATGCCGCGCAGAAAAGACGCGCAGGTCATTGCGGCAAGGGCCGCTTGGCAGGTGGGTGATATCCTCGCGGGTATCCCGCCGCCGCCGGGTGCGCGCGGCGGTTTGGCGTACAAGACGGGGACATCGTATGGGCACCGGGATGCCTGGGCCATCGGATATGACGGGCAGCATGTCGTCGGTGTTTGGATCGGACGACCGGACGGCACACCCGTGCCCGGTGCATTTGGCGGCGATCACGCCGCACCGCTCCTGTTTGAGATGTTCGGCCGGCTCAAGGCCACCTACGTGCCCTTGCCGCCTCCGCCTGCGGATACGCTGATCCTGACCCAAGCCGAGCTGCCCATGCGGTTGCGCCGCTTTGGGTCTGCGGCATCTCGCGAGTCCGGCCCCGAAGTTCTGTTTCCTCCGGATGGTGCCATCCTCGCCTCACCGGCGACCACGTTGAAGGTGCGCGGTGGCACGCTGCCCCTGACCGTGATGCTGAACGGGATGCCGGTCCACATTGCGCGGCGTGATCGGCAAATTGACCTTGGACAACTGGATGTGGGCTTTTCGCGCATATCGGTGGTTGATGCGCGCGGACACTCCGCCCGCGTCACGGTTGAAGCGCGTCCCTAGCGGCGTCCCTCGCGCAGCCATGCGGCTGTGATGAACCCGGCGGCCAGAAGCAACACCAGCCACGGCGGCAACAGCGCAGATTGGCGTACGTCCACGGTTTCATATGCGCCGCGTGGGGTCAGACCGATCCATCCGCGTCCCGCCGCCGGTCGTCCCTCGCGCACATTGCGCAGACGTGGCACGCCGTCCTCAATCCGGATCACCCCGCCGCGCGTGCCAGCAACCCGTTCGGCCAGAATATCACCGGTTGCGATGGTCGCCTCAAACTCCTTGGGTGCGGCAGGGCCCAGACCGATCACGGCCTGCTGATCGCCATTCTCCAGTCGGTAGAGCCCAATCTCCGGCCCTTCGAAATCCGCCTCGAATTGACCCGGGGCACGTTCAATCATCTCGAGCACGGTAGTGTTGCCGCTTGGGTCCGTGACGGTCACGGGCGGTACGGTTTCTTCCAGCGTTCGGCGGGAAATGCGCATGTCCTGACCCGTGGCGGTGGCGGTCAACGCCTCTTCCTCAAGCTCAGGTTCGCGCATCATCCAATGCGCCAGCCTGCGCAGCAACTCAAGCTGTGGGCCACCGCCCTCATAACCACGGTTCCACAGCCACGCATGGTCCGATGCCAGCAGTGCCACACGCCCTTCGTCCACCCGGTCGAGGATCAGGAGGGGGCGTTCGTCGATACCCTCCATCACCGTTGTTCCGGACCGCGGTTCAACATCAATCTGGCGCAGCCAACGGCCCCAGTCGCCGCTGCTGGGCAGGCCGGTTGTCACCGGGTGGCGGTCGCCGATGTCGGACACTTCGGGGCGGTATGCCTCTTCGAGCACGCGGGCCGATGGCTCTGCCGGAATGACATCGCCCAGCGGGGAACGGTACAGGCTGTCGGCGCTCGCAAAATCTGGACCCGCCGCGACCAGAACGGCCCCGCCATCCCGCACATAGCGCGCCACGTTCTCAAGGTAGAGCGCGGGCAGAATGCCCCGCCGCTTGTAGCGATCAAAGATGATCAGGTCGAAATCGTCGATCTTTTCCAGAAACAGCTCGCGCGTCGGAAATGCGATCAGGGACAGTTCGCCCACCGGCACGCCGTCCTGCTTTTCAGGGGGGCGGAGAATGGTGAAATGCACCAGATCGACCGAGCTGTCGGATTTCAGCAGGTTGCGCCATGTGCGCCCGCCCGCATGGGGTTCCCCGGACACCAGCAGCACGCGCAGCCGGTCGCGGATGCCGTTCATCTGGATCAGCGCGGTGTTGTTGCGATCGGTCAGCTCGCCGTCTGCCGTGGGCACGGTGAACTGGATCACATTCAGCCCGCCATGCGGCAGGGTGACGGGCAGTTCAACATCCTCGCCGATGCGTACGTTGAACCGTTGGGGTTCCGCGCCGTCGACGGAGATATCCAGTGGCGCCAAGCCGGTATCAGTAGGGGCCGCGCCGCTGTCTTCGATCCGCAACGTCAGGGTCACCGCCTCGCCGATGATGGCGAATGCGGGCGCATTCTTGACGATCAGACGGCGGTCCCAGTCGGTTTCGCGCCCGGTCAGCAGCAGGTGCAGAGGCGCAGGCAGGTCAAGTGGCAGGTCGGCATCGTGTACTTGCCCGTCGCTGATCGCGATCAGGCCCGCGACACGGGCACGCGGCTCTTCGGCAAGCGCGTCGGACAGCGCGGTCATCAGGCGCGTGCCTGCGTCCTCTTCGCCATCGGGCACAGTGATCCGGCGCACTTCGGCACCCTCGCGTGCCAGCAGGGCCGCCTCAAGCGTATCCGCTGCGCTAGCGGTTTGGGCGGGCCGGTCGGTGAGTTGCTGGCTGGCGCTCTGGTCTTCGGCAATGATCACGATGTCAGTGAGCGGTGCGCGGTCTTCCTGCTGGAAGGCAGGTCCGCTGAGGGCGGCAAGCACGACCAGACCCGCAAGGCCGCGGAGCGCCCAACCACTCAGGCCGCGCATCAGGGCAAGGCCGACGCCGCCCACGACCAGCACCGCCAGAACGGCAAGGATCGGCCAAGGCACCAGTGGATCAAAAAGAACCGTTCCCGTCATTGTCCCAACCGATCCAGCAAGGCAGGCACGTGCACCTGATCGCTTTTGTAGTTGCCGGTCAGCACATGCATCACGAGGTTCACGCCAAAGCGGTAGGCCAGCTCGCGCTGGCGTTCGCCGCCAAAGCCGCGCCCCACGGGCAGCATCGCCTGACCGGTTGAGGTCACGGCCCAGGCTGCGGCCCAGTCATTGCCGCCGATCACCACCGGCGTCACACCGTCATTCAGATTGCGGAAGGGCATGCCTTCGACCTGTTCGGCACCCGGTGGCGCGGCCTCGACCCAGATGTCACTTCCCATGTGGCGACCCGGGAAATCCTGCAACAGGTAAAAGGTGCGGGTCAGCACGTGATCCCGTGGCACAGGTTCAAGCGCGGGAATGTCCAGCGGCGCAGCGAGGTCCTGCAACTTGCGCCCATTCGGGCTGGCCGCGCCAAAGCCCGCAATGTCACCGTCCCGCGTGTCAAAGAGGATGAGACCGCCCGACCGCAGATATGCGTTAAGTTTGGCATAGGCTTCTTGCGAGGGGCGTGGTTGGTCTGGGGTGATGGGCCAGTAGAGCATCGGGAAGAATGCCAGCTCATCCGTTTCCAGATCAACGCCCACAGGGTTGGCCGGTTCAACGGACGTCCGGAAAAACAGCGTGTCCGACAGGCCCCGCAAACCGGCTTCGGCGATTTCATCAAGCTGACGGTTGCCGGTGATCACGTGCGCAAGCACCACCTCCGCCGCAGCGCTCAGCGGCCCGTCCTCTGCCGTCTGGGCGCGCAGATCGGTTGCAGGCGCCAACAGGGCCGCGGCAAGTGCCACAGACGCCACGCGGCTGGCGCGTAGCCCGCCGGTCAACCGTCCCGACAGCGCAAGCGACGCAATGACATCCAACAGCAGCAATCCAATCGCCGCGGCGAGCAGTGCACCGCCCAAAGGTTGCGGCGCGCTGTTGGTGAGGCCCGATACGGGCACGTCAGCGGGCCACGTCGCCGGGGTCAGGACCGCATCGGCGGTCAGCACGTTGCGCGCCAGACTGCGGTCGGCGGATGTGTAGACGCCGGGCAAAAGATCGGGTCCCGCGGCGTCGGTGATCAACTCCGGTCCCGGCACGCCGGGCATTGCGCCTGCATCGCGTAGCGTGCCGAAGCCATCCATAACCACCTGCGGTGTCCACACGGTCCCTTCCAGGTCTTCCGGGGCGGGCTGCGATGACGTCGAGGATATGGCCAACCGTTCCAGCATTTCAACAAACAGTCCGGACAGGGGCAAAGTTGACCACTCTGCATTGGCCGTCACGTGGAACAGGACAATCTGACCCTGACCCATGCGCTTGCGGGTCACGAGCGGTGTGCCGTCGCTCAACTCTGCGATCACACGTTCCGCCAGTGTGGGGTCCGGCTGTGCCATGACTTGCGCAGTGATCACAACGTCGTCCCGCAGGGCCAATCCAAAGAACGGTGAATTTTCGCGGAATGGCGCAAGGGTCTTGGGCGATCCCCAGCTCATGGCGCCACCGACACTGCGTCCGCCTGATCGCAGACGGACCGGCATCAACGGATCCTCTTCGGCGCGGCTCACGTCACTTGCCGCGATACGCGGCCCGGCAAAGCGGACCAGCATACCACCCTCATCAATCCATGCGGAGAGGTCATCCGCTTCGCCCGCCGACAGGGTCGCCACATCGGCCAGAACGATCACATCGGGATTTGCAGGCAACACATCGCTCAGCGCACCGTCCAGCAGGTCCGCGTTCGGCGCGAGCGCGCGCTGGAGGTAGTGCAGGGGTGACAGCAGTTCGAGCCCCTCACGCCCCTCACGCCCGGCGAGCAGTGCAATTTCACGACGGCGCAGGCTGTCATCAACCAGCGTCACGGCCCCGGCGGACCGGGTGGCTGCAACTTCGAACCGAGTGATGCGGGCGCGCAATTCCGCAGGCAGGGCGAGCGCCGTTTGCGCCTCGGTCGCGCCATCTTCGAACACGGCGTTTGCGGATGCGAGAATGGCGGCATTGCCTGCCGGATCACGTCCTTGCGCCAGGACCGATACGCCACGCTCTGGTCCCGGTACGGACCGTCGCACCGTCAGCTGAACAGTCCCGTCCTCATAGGTCGCGGGCGCAAGGGCCACCACACTCGCGCCGGTTTGGGTCACGCGCACCGGACCGCGGCCCTGCAACAGATCCAGAATGTCGGGCCGCGCCGCGTATTCGATGCCATCACTGAACCAGACAGTCTCAAACGCGCCCTCCGGCAGGGCTTCGGCCACGGCTTCGGCAGATACGGGTTGCCAGGGCTGTGGGGTCAGCCCGGCTAACCGCGTGACACCGGCATTCGCGGCCTGAAACGGGGCGGCGTCGGGCGCAGAGAGATGCAGCACCGCGACCTCGCGTCCGGCGGCCCCGGCCCGGCGCAATTCCGCCTCGACCGCTTCCATCGACTGCGCCCAACGCGTGGCGCCCGCCCAGCTGCCGTCCAGCACCACAAGGAGCGGGCCATCACCGCCCTCGGCGTTGTCGTCAGGGTTCAGGATCGGCCCGGCCAGGCCGATGATCATGGCCGCCACGGCCAGCATCCGCAGCAGCAAGAGCCACCATGGGGTGCGATCCGATACGGCCTCATCATCCTTGAGCCCCAGCAGCAGGGCCACGCCGGGGAACCGCTGGCGCAGGGGCGCAGGTGGGATCGCACGCAGGATCAGCCACAGGATCGGCAGCACCAAAAGCGCCAGCAACAGCCACGGTGCGGCGAAACCGATGGGGCCCAGCATCATCATGTCCGGCCCATCCCGCCATCCAGCGCCCGCCACAGCCACAAAAGGCCCGATTGCGCCGATGATCCGGTGTGGTGAATGCCGTATTGCCACCCCGCCACGCTGCACAGCTGTTGCAGCTCATCCTTGCGCGCGGCGAGGCGCGACAGATAGCGGTCCTTCAACTCGGACGCTTTCAGGGTTTCATGTTCCAGCGTTCCGCCCACGCTTTCAAAGATGGTGCGCCCGCGGAAGGGGAACGCCTCTTCGGCGGGGTCCAACACATGGTAGAGCACGCCGCGCACGCCGCGGTCCGCGGCCTTGGTCAGCGCCAGTTTGACAGGCTCGATATCGCCCATGAAATCAGAGACGAATGCGGCCCGAGCATGCGGGATCATCGCGCGATGTTCCGGCGGGGCATAATCGTCCTGGGCATCTTCTGAAAACATCTCGGCCAACCGCAAGACTTGCGCGTTGCCACGCCGGGGCGGCAGCGCGGTGCCGGTCAGCCCGACGCGCTCGCCCCCCCGAATAAGCAGAATGGCCAGCGCCAGGCCGAGCACCCGCGCGCGGTCCGCTTTTGTCGGCAGGTCGGGAGCCGAGGCAAAGCGCATCGCGGCGCCCTGATCCACCCACAGCATGACAGATTGCGCAATCTGCCACTCCCGCTCGCGGACGAACTGGATGTCGCCCATGGCAGAGCGTCGGTGGTCAATCATGCGGCGGCTGTCGCCCACCTGTGCAGGGCGGTATTGCCAGAAATCGTCACCCATGCCCGCGCGTCTGCGCCCGTGATCGCCCAACAGGACGGCCCCGGCCAAATGCTCTGCCCGCGCAAGAAGCGGAGGCAGGCGTGCGGCCTCGGTTTCGGCCTGCGCACGGAGGGTGACGGGCGTGATCACGCGGCAGCAGCCTTGCGGCTCAGAGCGGCGGCGGTTTCATCGATCAGATCGGCGAGGCTGTCGCCGCGTGCCCGCGCGGCAAAGTTCAGCGCCATCCGGTGGCTCAGCACCGGACGGGCCATGTCGATCACGTCCTCTGCCGATGGGGCCAGCCGGCCCTGCAACAATGCCCGCGCCCGCACGGCCAGCATCAGCGCCTGCGCCGCTCGCGGGCCCGGACCCCAAGCCACCGTTTCGCGGACCTTATCGGACGCATCCGCCTCGCCGGGGCGGAAGGCGCGCACCAGGTCAAGGATCATCTCAACCACGCTTTCGCCCACCGGCATCCGGCGCAGCAGCGTTTGCGCGGCCAGCAATGCTTCGGTGTCGAACACCTGAGTAGATTGCGCGTCCTCGGTGCCGGTGGTCGCCAGCAGGATGTCCCGTTCCGTCGCGCGGTCGGGATAAAGCACGTCAATCTGCACGAGGAACCGGTCCAACTGCGCCTCGGGCAGGGGATAGGTGCCCTCTTGCTCAATCGGGTTTTGCGTGGCCAGCACGTGGAACGGCACACCCAGCGGACGATCCTGCCCGGCAACGGTCACCGTCTTTTCCTGCATCGCCTGCAACAGTGCCGATTGCGTCCGGGGTGAGGCCCGGTTGATCTCATCCGCCATCAAGAGCTGGCAAAACACGGGACCGGGCACGAAACGGAACGCGCGCGTGCCGTCTTCGGCCGTATCCAGAACTTCGGATCCCAGAATATCCGCAGGCATCAGGTCCGGCGTGAACTGAATACGGCTGCCATCCAGGCCCATGACCGTGGAGAGTGTTTCCACCAGCCGCGTCTTGCCCAGACCCGGCAGACCGATCAGCAGACCGTGACCACCGCACAAGAGCGCCGTCAACGTCAGTTCCACCACGCGTTCCTGCCCGATGAACCGGTTTGTGATCGATGCCCTGGCGTCGGCCAGTTTGGCCCCCAGTGCTTCGATATCCGCGACAAGATCCTCTGCGTCAGCCATGACTTCTCTTTCTTCCGGGGTATATGCTTGCAAGTACCAACCTATGGCCAATGCAGGGAATGGCAAAAGATATGAGTGCACAAAAAACCGTGACACCCGACGCAGAAGGCCTTGTGGCGTCGATCACCGCCGCAAAAACACGCGGATTGCCGCCCGTGCACCTGTGGAACCCGCCGTTTTGCGGTGATCTCGACATGCGGATCGCGCGGGATGGGACGTGGTTCTACCAGGGCACGCCGATCGGGCGGCCCGGTCTGGTCAAACTGTTCTCTTCGATTCTCAAGCGGGAGAACGGCAAATATTTCCTCGTGACGCCCGTGGAAAAGGTCGGGATCACGGTCGATGACGCGCCCTTTGTCGCCATAGACTTTGAGGCCCAGGGCACAGACAAGGATCAGATTCTGACCTTTGTCACCCATGTGGATGACATGGCCAAAGCCGGGGCGGATCATCCGATCCGCGTCGAACGCGACCCCGAAACCGGCGAGCCATCACCCTACATCCTGATCCGCGCCGATCTGGAGGCGTTGATTGATCGCAAGAGCTTTTACCGGTTGGTGGATCTCGGGACGCACCACGATGGCTGGTTTGGTGTTTGGTCGGGCGGGCAGTTTTTCGGGATCATCCCGTCGGATGAATTGCCAAGCTGACGCACATCGCCTGTGCGTTCCGGACGCTTGGTTTGTGTTCGGGGCTCGTCCACGCTGCGCGTGTACACAGCAGATGAGGACATCCCATGGCACTTGGAACGGCAATCATCATCGGTGCAGGCAGCGGGCTGTCCGCATCGCTTGCACGCAAACTGGCGGCGCGGGGGCACAGGGTCGTCCTTGGTGCGCGGGACACCGCGAAACTGGATGCGCTGGTCGCGGAAACCGGTGCTATCGCGGTCGCGGTCGATGGCAGTGATCCGGCGTCCGTTGACGCGCTGTTTGCCGATGTGGCAGGCCGTATTGACGTCGCGATTTACAACCCATCCGCCCGGTCGCGCGGCCCGGTGGCAGAGTTGGACCCCGAAGAGGTGCGGCGCGCGATGGAGGTCACGGCATTCGGGTCGTTTCTGCTGGGTCGTGCGGCGGCGGGACGGATGCTGGCGCAGGACGCCATTGACGGGGCGCGCGGCACAATCCTGTTCACAGGCGCGTCCGCCGGCGTCAAAGGGTTTCCGATGTCGGCCCCGTTTGCGATGGGCAAGTTCGCACAGCGCGGTCTGTCCGAGTCCATGGCGCGCGAGCTGCATCCGCAGGGCGTCCATGTCGCATGGGTCAACATCGACGGGGGCATCGCAAACGCCGCCCGCGCCGAGCGTACGGACGATGGCACGGACAAGATGTTGGACCCTGATGCCATCGCTGACACCTACCTGTCCCTGATGGATCAGCACCGGTCTGCATGGTCCAACGAAATCGCGCTGCGTCCATGGGTTGAACGCTTCTGAATGCTGGCACGCGCTGCCAGTTCCCGGTAGGGGTGTTGCCATGCCACGTTTCGCCGCCAACCTCAGTCATCTTTGGGCCGAACTGCCATATCTTGACCGTTTCGACGCAGCCGCGGAGGCCGGGTTCGAGGCGGTCGAGGTGCTGCAACCCTATGACGTGCCTGCACCGGAAACGCAGGCTGCACTGCGCCGCAACGGCCTGCGCTTTTTGCTGCTGAATGCGCCGGGTCCGAATTACACCGGTGGCCCACGTGGATTTGCGGCCGTTCCGGGGGCGGAAAAACGGTTTGACTATGACATGCGGCGTGCGGTCCGCTACGCGCAGGCCTTTGGCGCGTCGATGATCCATGTGCTGAGCGGTGTGGCGGAGGGGCCAGAGGCGCGGCAGTGTCTCGTGGATAATCTCAAACGGGCGTGTGACGGCCTGCCGGACGATTTGACAGTGACGCTGGAGCCGCTGAACACCGAGGTGAACCCGGGCTACTACCTGAGCGACTATGACCTGGCTGCCGAGATATTGGAGACGGTGGATGCACCCAATATCGGGCTGCAATATGACAGCTATCATGCACAGGTGATCACGGGCGACGCGGTGGCGTGCTTTGACGCATACGCCCCGCTCATCCGGCATATCCAGCTTGGTGACGCCCCGGATCGTACAACGCCGGGGCGCGGAAACATCGATTTTGCAGCACTTTTCGCAGCGATTGATCGCAGCGGCTATGGCGGTTGGGTGAGCGCGGAATACACGCCGACAGGGCGGACCGAAGCGGACCTCGACTGGATGCAGTGACCGTGTGCGCAGACGCACTTTCGTCCGCGACGGCAGACCACTACCGTGCAGCCAGCAACACGAGAAAGACGGACCGATGATCCCCGCCCGCTACGCCCATTTCGCCTTTGGCTTCATACTCAGCGGGTTGATGTCTTTTCTAGTGTCCGGAGTATCCACCTTTCTGGCGGTGGGCATGGTGCCGGGGTTTGCGGGCCAATGGGTGGGCGCGTGGTTGCCAAGCTGGGCCGTCGCGTTTCCCATCGTGCTGGTGGTCGCGCCAATCACGCGCCGTCTGGTGGCGGCGATCACCCGCCCAGACTGAGACCCATCGCAGCTTAGTGCGCCTCGGCCCAATTCTGGCCCTGGCCGGCATCCACTTCGAGTTTCACATCGAGGTGCACGACCGGATCATTGGCGTTTTCCATAACGTCCCTGGCGACGCCGATCAGGTCATCCACAGCCGCATCATCGACTTCGAACAGCAGTTCGTCGTGCACCTGAAGCAGCATCGCGGCAGGCAAATCCCTGATTGCATCGGGCATCCGGATCATAGCGCGGCGGATGACGTCCGCCGCGGTGCCCTGAATGGGCGCGTTGATCGCGGCGCGGGCCGCAAAACCGGCGCGGGGGCCTTTGGACGCAATTTCGGGCGTGTGGATCTTGCGCCCGAACAGGGTCTGCACGTATCCGTGTTCCTTGGCGAAGGCCTTGGTGTCGTCCATGTATGTGCGGATGCCGGGAAAGCGTTCGAAATAGCGGTCGATGAACCCTTGGGCTTCGGCGCGCGGGATGCGCAGGTTGCGCGCAAGGCCAAAGCCGGAAATGCCGTAGATGACGCCGAAGTTGATCGCCTTGGCCTGCCGCCGGATGTCCGGTGTCATCTCATCCAAGGGGACGTCGAACATCTCGGACGCGGTGAGCGCGTGGATGTCGATGCCCTCTTTGAACGCCTGTTTCAGCTCTGGAATGTCGGCGATATGGGCGAGGATGCGCAGTTCGATCTGGCTGTAGTCGAGGGCCACCAGGGTTTTGCCCGGTTCCGAGACAAACGCCTCGCGGATGCGGCGGCCTTCTTCGGTGCGGATCGGGATGTTCTGCAGGTTCGGATCGGTGGAGGCGAGCCGCCCCGTGGATGCGCCTGCGATGGAATAGGACGTGTGCACCCGGCCCGTGTCGTTGTTGATGTGATCCTGCAACGCGTCGGTATAGGTGGATTTGAGTTTGCTCAGTTGCCGCCAGTCGAGCACGCGGGCAGGCAATTCGTGCTCTGTCGCAAGGTCTTCGAGAACATCCGCACCCGTGGCATAGGCGCCAGTCTTGCCCTTCTTGCCGCCTTCGATCCCCATCTCGTCAAACAGGATTTCGCCCAGCTGCTTGGGTGAGCCCACGTTGAAACTGCGCCCTGCAAGCTTGTGAATTTCATCTTCGAGCCCGGCCATCTTCTGGGCAAAGGCGTTGGACATGCGTGAAAGCGTGTCACGGTCGACCTTGATACCGGACCGTTCCATGGCCGCCAGCGTGTGCACCATGGGGCGTTCCAGTGTCTCATAAACGCGCGTCGTCTTGGCCACATGCAATTGCGGTTTGAACAATTGCCAGAGGCGCAGGGTAATGTCGGCATCTTCGGCGGCGTATTTCACGGCATCGTCGATAGGCACCATGTCAAAGGTCTTGGCTGATTTGCCCGTTCCCAACAGGGGTTTAATCGGGATCGGTGTGTGGCCCAGATAGCGTTCGCTGAGCGTATCCATACCGTGCCCGTGCAGCCCGCCATGCATCGCATAGGACATCAGCATCGTGTCATCAATCGGCGCGACATGGATGTTCAGACGCGCAAAAATCTTGGCGTCGTATTTCATGTTCTGCCCGATCTTGATGACGCTGGTATCCTCAAGCACCGGTTTCAACATCGCCAACGCGTCTTCGAGGGGCATTTGCCCTTCGGCCAGCGCGTCGGAGCCAAAGAGATCATCGCCGCCCTGCCGGTGCGTCAGCGGGATGTAACAGGCATGACCCGCATTCACCGCAAGCGAGATACCGACCAGATCCGCCGTCATCTCATTCAGGCCCGTCGTTTCGGTGTCGACGGCGACGTATCCGCGTTCATAGATCAGGTTGATCCATGTTTGCAGCTGGTCCGCGGTCTGAACCTGTTCGTATGTGGACGTCTCGAATGTGGGTGCTTCGGGTGCATCGGCCGGTGCCGGTGCTGCCTCTTTGATCTCGGGCGCCTCAACGCCGATCTTATCGGCTATGCGCTTGGTCAGTGTGCGGAATTCCATCTCTGCCAAAAATGACATGAGCGTGTCCGGATCGGCGTCGCGGACTTCGAGATCATCCAGCGTGAAGGACAGGTCCATGTTGTCATCAAGCCGAACAAGGTCACGGCTGAGCCGGATCTGGTCGGCGTGGTCGATCAGGGTCTGGCGCCGTTTGGGCTGCTTGATCTCTTCGGCCCGTTCCAGAAGCGCATCAAGGTCGCCGAATTCGTTGATCAGGAGGGCGGCGGTTTTCACGCCGATACCGGGCGCGCCGGGGACATTGTCCACGCTGTCGCCTGCGAGGGCCTGAACATCGACGACGCGCTCGGGATACACGCCGAACTTTGCGTGGACGCCATCGCGGTCGATGCGGTTGTTCTTCATCGCGTCGAGCATCTCGACCCCATCGCCGACCAATTGCATCAGATCCTTGTCGGAACTGATGATGGTGACGCGCCCACCAGCGGCACGGGCCTGAACCGACAGGGTTGCAATGATGTCGTCGGCTTCAAAGCCTTCGACTTCCTTGCAGGCGATATTGAACGCCTCCGTGGCCTGTCGGGTCAGGGGGATCTGCGGGCGCAGATCCTCTGGCATGGCGTCGCGGTTGGCCTTGTACTGGTCATAAAGGTCGTTGCGGAAGGTGTGGCTGCCCTTGTCAAAGATGACGGCGACATGGGTCGGCGCATCCGGCCCATGGTTCCCCTCGACATAGCGCTGGAGCATGTTGCAAAACCCGCTGACCGCGCCGATCGGCAGGCCGTCCGATTTCCGTGTGAGCGGTGGCAAGGCATGATAGGCGCGAAAGATGAATGCCGATCCATCGATCAGATGCAGGTGGCAACCTTTGCCGAACTGAAGTGCCATTGCATGCTCCCTTGTCGCTCACCGGGCCTACATGCCATGCCATGGCCTGCGGGGCCAGACGTGATCCAACGGAGCGCCTTGCGGCGCACTACATTCTTTATTTGGCGCTCATGTTCTTGCGTTGCGTGGGTTGGCACATCGTCAGGTTCGATATTTGCGGCGCGCAGTTCGTTCGCAAAATGTCGCCGCACCGGGCGGAGCAGGTGCCTGGCAATAAACAGCGCCCCGTTGTCAGCAAGAGCCGAGTTCAGGTCGCACCGGTCGGCACGGAGTGGTGCGTGACTGCGTCATCGTCTCTTATCGCTCGATGTCTCGATGGTTTATATATTCGCGCAGGCACCGGTAGATTTACGAAAATCCTGACGACCAAGAGAAACGCTTGATACCTGGCGCCGAGGCCCGTCGTGCGCAACGCTGTGCGTAGGCAGCGCACAATCGCAGAGGATTGGTCCGTTCACTTGAGCACCCGGCGTGGATGACCAAGCCACATCATGTGCGGCGCCACGTTACCGCGACCGAAGCCCTGCTCAGCCAACACACCTCATAGATGATCAGAGCACGAGGCGCGCCCACGGCCATCCTGTCAGACAACACTTGCATGATCGCTGTGCACGTATTTGCAATCGCAATATGGGCATTCGACCCATCCGGTGTCCTCCGGGATCTGCAACCACACTCTTGGATGTCCAAGCGCGCCCTCGCCTCCATCACAGGCCACGCGGTGGCTGTCGACGATCTTGGTTTCGGGCGCATCAATGGTCATGGGCTGGCAATCCTCTGGGAGCGTGCGCCGCCGTTATGCGACAAGCCCCGCATGCAAACAAGAGCCTAGTCACTGCGCTCCACGCGCGCCTGATAACAGTTGTTGCGGGACGACCGAATGTGAATATATGCGACGCCAGGATCGGCAAAGATGTCCTTGATCCGGGCGCGTATCTTGTCAGTCGGCACCACCGCGCCTGTGCCGTAAACGATGCGATCATCCGTGCTGTAGCCTTTCAGCAAATAGTCAGGCGATGTCGTGAGTATCTCCGGCTCATCTGTCCCGCCACCTTGGTTGCATCGGTCCGCGCACAGGAAGATCGGCCCGACTTCCGCATATGGATGCGCCCCATCAAAAGGTTTGTGGGCAAGGATCAGCATCGCCGCACTTTCGGGGATGTCGCACAGACAATGCCTGCATGGATTGCCTGATCCGTTTGAAATCGCGCGTTCAGGTGGGTTGCCGTGGGCGTCGGGTGCCCCATTGCGATAGGCGTCAACGAGAGTGCTGGACAGAGCGTGATAGCGATACATGAAAAATCTCCTTTGACCCAAGACTAGCCGCGCACCGTACCGACGAGCGATCCGAATGATGCGCAACAATACCTGTCTCTGTTCCAAAAAATCCCGGGGGCCCGGTACGGGCGGGGCAGAGCCCCTCAACACTTCAAATGAGAACAAAAATAGAACATAATGCACGCCTCTGCCGCTGCGAATCTGTCTTCCATGTTTGCCGAACTGTCGATCACATCGAATTTCACGTTTCTCACCGGGGCTTCTCACCCGGAAGAATACGTGGATCGTGCCACCCTCGTGGGCATGCAGACGCTGGCCATCGCGGATGACAACTCGGTTGCAGGGATCGTGCGGGCGCACACCGCGGCGCGCGAGATCGCGCGTAATGTAAGGGAGCGGCGGGAGTTTGACACGATCCACGGGCTCATCGGCCCACCTGCACCACCGCACGTTCCCATCCCGCCCCGCGCACCGGTTGATATCCTCCCGCGGCTCATCCCCGCCGCCCGCTTGCTTTTCCACGATGCGGCTCCTGTCACGGCAATCCCGAAGAACCGCGCAGGGTGGCGCAGCCTGTGCCGCATCATCTCGCGCGGACGTCTGATTGCAGACAAAGGGCAATGCGATCTGACCTTGCGTGATCTCGAAGACTTCCCGGACGGGCTTCACCTGCTCCTGTGGCCACAGGCGCATTCGGTGACGGGCGGCGCGGTTGATTGGGTGACACAGGCGGAACGGTTGTCGCGCCGCTTTGCCGGAAACATGCATGTGTTGATGGTGCCGCGCTATGACGGGCGGGACACGGCCTATTTCGACGACCTCACCGAACAGGCGCAGCAGCTGGGTCTGCAAACGCTCGCCTCCGCGGCCCCGCGCATGCATCACGGCGCCCGTCGCAAGCTGGCGGATGTGGTCACTGCGGTGCGCCTCAAGTGCCGGGTCGATGATCTGGGCCGCGCAGCCCTTGCCAATGGCGAAGGCCGCCTGCGCGGTGAGACGGACATGTTGCGCATCTTCGAAGGGCACGAGGACGCGGTGCACCGCACCGGCGCGCTGGCCGAAACGCTGACCTTCTCGCTGGACGAGCTGCGCTATGAATACCCCTCCGAGATCACCGAGAATGAAACCCCCGGCCAGCGGCTTGAACGGCTGGCCTACGAGGGGATGAAGTGGCGCTATCCCGCAGGAGCACCCGAAAAGGCGCAACGCCTGCTGCGCCACGAACTCCAGCTGATCGCCAAGCTCAACTATGAACCCTATTTCCTCACCGTGCGCGACATCGTCGCCTTTGCACGGTCGCGCAATATCCTGTGTCAGGGGCGGGGATCCGCCGCCAATTCCGTGGTGTGCTACTGCCTCGGCATCACCTCCGTTTCTCCGGAAATGGGCACGATGGTCTTCGAACGGTTCGTCTCCGAGGCGCGGGACGAGCCGCCTGATATCGATGTCGATTTCGAACATGAACGCCGCGAAGAGGTGATCCAGCACATCTATGAACGCTATGGCCGCCACCGTGCGGGCCTCTGCGCCACGGTGGTCCACTACCGCGGCAAACGTGCCATCCGCGAGGTGGGCCGTGCCATGGGCCTCAGCGAGGATACGATCAGCGCGCTCAGTTCGCAGCTTTGGGGCTTTTTCTCGACCAAGGGGATCGAAGCCGAGCGCATGGCCGAAATCGGCCTCGACCACCGCGACCGCCGTCTCGCTCAGACGATCCAGCTGGTCTACGAGATCAACGGTTTTCCCCGGCACCTCAGCCAGCATGTGGGCGGCTTCATCGTGACCGAAGGGCGGCTGGATGAACTGGTCCCGATCGAGAATGCCACGATGGAGGACCGCACGGTCATCTGCTGGGACAAGGACGACATCGAAACGCTGGGTATCCTCAAGGTCGATGTGCTCAGCCTCGGGATGCTGACCTGTATCCGCAAGGCGTTCGATCTGCTGCGCATGCACCACCAGCGCGACTATACGTTGGCCACCCTGCCCCCCGAGGACCCGCGCGTGTATGACATGCTCTGCGAGGCCGACAGCATTGGTGTGTTTCAGGTGGAAAGCCGGGCACAGATGAACTTCCTCCCCCGGATGCGGCCCCGCAATTTCTACGACCTCGTGATCGAGGTCGCGATCATCCGGCCGGGTCCCATTCAGGGCGACATGGTCCATCCTTACATCCGCCGTCGCAACGGCGAAGAAGAGGTCAGCTTTCCCTCGGACGAGCTGGGTCAGGTCCTGGGCAAGACGTTGGGTGTGCCGCTGTTTCAGGAACAGGCGATGCAGATCGCCATCGTCGGCGCCGGCTTCACCCCGGATCAGGCGGACCGCCTGCGCCGGTCACTTGCCACGTTCAAGAAGCACGGCAGCGTCAGCGAATTCCGCGCCCTGTTCCTGCACGGCATGCGCAAGAACGGCTATGACAGCGACTTTGCCGAACGGTGTTTCAGCCAGATCGAGGGCTTCGGCAGCTATGGTTTCCCCGAAAGCCACGCGGCGAGCTTTGCACTGCTGGTCTACGCCTCAAGCTGGCTCAAGTGTCACCATCCGGGCATTTTTGCCTGTGCGTTGCTCAACTCCCAACCGATGGGGTTCTATGCGCCTGCGCAAATCGTGCGGGATGCGCGCGAACATGGGGTCACGGTGCGCCCGATCTGCGTCAATGCGAGCTTCTGGGACAACGTCATGGAACCCGATGGCAAGGGCGGGCTGGCCCTGCGGCTCGGGTTCCGCCAGATCAAGGGGCTGAGCGAGGAGGACGCCACGTGGGTGACCGCCGCACGCGGCAACGGGTATCAATCGGTGCGCGACGTCTGGCGGCGGGCGGGTCTTGGTCATCAGGTGATCGTGCGGCTGGCCGAGGCGGATGTGTTCGCGGGGCTTGGCCTGGGGCGGCGCGACGCGCTGTGGGAGGCCAAGGCAATTGCGCCGGGTCCTGTCCTGCCTCTCTTTGCCACGGATATCGACGGCGAGGTGGTGGACGAACCCGCGGCCCTGCTGCCCCGGATGAGCCTCGGCGAAGAGGTGGTCGAGGATTACGTTTCCACCCGCCTTACGCTCAAGGCGCACCCGGTGGCATTGCTCAGGCATGTGCTGACACCCGGCGCTCCGCTGGAGCCGGTGACAGGCAAGGCGCCGGACCTGTCCCGGATCAGCTTTACCCGCGGTAATCCGGATTGACCCTGTCAGACAGGGTCCAAGAAGGCGTTCAAAGATCGAAGCTTCAATGAAAGGTGCTTAAGAAACGTTCTATCCGAGCTCATACTTTGATCGATGCGCAATTTCGCCGCTTTATCGAGCTGTTCAACCGCACGCGTCAATGCCTGTAGTGCTTGCGTTTCAAACCATACAGGGTCGTCCACACTTTCCCCGACCCTTGGAATAGTCGATGTTTCATCTGGCTCGACCTTGATTGCATTCTGCTCAGAGACATACGCCTCCAAAGCCTCATGCAAGTGCTGCACCGTTGTCTCTCGAACAGACTTTCCCGCCAGGTAGTTTTTTACCGTGTTAACGGTCAAGCCAGTCCTGCGACAAAGTTCAGCGTTACTTAGCATCGCTTCAGCTTTGCGCCGCGCAAAAACCTCAAAACGGGCCTCGCCCGCCTTCTCGTCCGCAGACATCGAATCACCTCTGTCTCTTGCCTCGAATTGCGCGTTTTGTTGCGCTTGTTGGTCTGAATATAGCCGAGCCTCTCAAGTGGTGCCAGTTAAAAAATATCAATATGATGTTATGTGCATCAAAATAGCAACTAATGATGGGTTAAAGTTCACATCAACAACATGAAAAAGTGCTAAAAATAATAAATACTACCATTATTTGACAGTTTTTGATAGTGTTGGAGGGCCCGGAGATCGAGCGGCAAACTTTCAAACCGGGCCGCCTGACTGAAATCAAGCGCCTTTACAGTATCACGTTGCGAAGCAATTGACACGTGCATCGGCGCAAACCCGCGAAAGGGGTTTGACCATGAAACGAAACCGCTCTCTTAGCGCCCTTGCCCTGGGTGGCGCTGCCGCATTGTTGCTGCAAGCGTTCCAAAATTTGTTTCCCGCACTCGCTCGGCACGTGCCGGTGAACGAAAACTCCTTTGTGCAGTCTGCGGCCATTATCCTTGGTGCGCTGGCTGTAAGCGTCATTGTTGAAACGATCTGGCCGCCAAAAGATGAAGACGACGAAGACGAGTCCCCACCGTTCGTCTGACCCTAGATTAACGTGTATCGTCTTGATCGTTGTCTTGTATTCGTGCGTGAGACCTCAGGATGTCGTTTTTTGTGTTCTACTGTTCACAATGACACGCCCGCCGGTCTCACGCGTTCTTCCCAACTCTGTCGCTGGACGTTAGACACCCTGTAATGCCCACCGAGGGGAAAAATCCGTATGTCCAACCCAAAACCCGTTGTTCTGTGTATCCTTGATGGCTGGGGGCTGCGCGATGATGATCACGGCAACGCGCCCAGGCTGGCCAATACGCCGACTTTTGACCGGATCATGGACACCTGTCCCAATGCGACGCTCATCACCCATGGACCGGATGTGGGCCTGCCTTCGGGTCAGATGGGCAATTCCGAGGTCGGGCACACCAATATCGGTGCGGGTCGGGTGGTTGCGATGGACCTGGGTCAGATTGATCTGGCCATTGAGGACGGCAGCTTTTTCCACAACGCCGCCCTTCAGGATTGGATTTCGGGGATCAAGGATGCAGGCGGGCGGGCACACCTGATGGGGGTGTTGTCGGACGGTGGTGTGCATGGACATATCAACCACCTGATAGCGGCGGCCAAGGCATGTGCGGATGCCGGTGTGGACGTGTTGATCCATGCCATCACCGATGGGCGTGATGTCGCGCCGAAATCCGCCGAAGGATATCTGCAAGACGTGCAGGATGCGCTGCCGCAAGGGGCGCGGATCGTCACCGTCACCGGGCGCTATTTTGCGATGGATCGGGACAATCGCTGGGACCGGGTTCAGACCGCCTTTGGTGCGATCGTACGCGCCGATGCGCCGGTCGCGAACGATCCCGCCGCCGCGATTGCGCGGGCCTATGCCAATGACCAGACGGACGAATTCATCCCGGCCACGGTGATTGATGGATACAAGGGGGCCAGGGACGGTGATGGCCTGTTTTGCCTGAACTTCCGCGCCGACCGCGCGCGTGAGATCATGGCAGCCTTCGGTGCGCCCGACTTTGATGCGTTTGATGTGGCTGGACGGCCTGCGTGGTCGGGGCTGATGGGCATGGCCGACTATTCCGAGGATCACAAGGCATACATGACCACCGCCTATCCCAAGGCCGAGATCGTGAACACGCTGGGCGCGTGGGTGGCTGCCAAGGGGCTGCGACAGTTCCGGCTGGCCGAGACCGAAAAATACCCGCACGTGACGTTCTTTTTGAACGGGGGAGAGGAGTCGCCCGCAAGTGGCGAGGACCGTGCGATGCCGAAATCTCCCGATGTTGCCACCTATGACCTGCAACCGGAGATGTCTTCGGGCGAAGTCACGGACCGCTTTGTCGCCGCGATTGAGGCGGGGTATGACCTGATCGTCGTCAATTACGCGAACCCGGACATGGTTGGACACACCGGCGATCTGCAAGCGGCGATTGCCGCCTGTGAGGCTGTGGATCAGGGGTTGGCGCGCGTCTTGCCCGCGCTGGAGGCGGCAGGCGGTGCGATGATCCTGACGGCGGATCACGGCAATTGCGAAACGATGATTGATCCCGATACGGGCAATCCGCACACGGCGCACACAACGAACCTTGTGCCCGTGGCGATGATCGGCGGGTCTGGCGCGCTGCGGGACGGTCGGCTGGCCGATCTGGCACCCACGCTTTTGCAACTGATGGGGCTGGACCAACCTGCTGAAATGACAGGGACCAGCCTGATCTCATGAGGCGCATGTGGCTTGCCTTGGCGTTCATGACATGGGCGTCGGTCGGAACGGCTCAGGACGGGCCGGGCGCGTTGGCCGAGGCGGCGGGCCAGGCGCTGTCACTTGCATCGGAACAGTTGGAGGCAGCCGAGGGGGCGCGGGACCGGGTTCGGGCCCTCACACAAACCATTCAGGCGTATGAAGACGGGTTGGCCGCGATGCGGGGCGGCCTGCGACAGGCCGCAATCCGGGAAGATCAGCTGCGCCGCCAACTGCGTGCACGGGATGCGGAAATCGCGCGCCTGCTCGCCGTGCTGCAAACCATGTCCCCGGACGATGCGCCGGTTGCCTTCCTGCACCCCGACGGGCCCGAAGGGACGGCACGGGCGGGTATGCTGCTCGCTGAACTGACCCCCGCCTTGAACCAGCGGGCCGCAACCTTGCGCCGTGACCTTGAGGACGTTGAAACGCTGCGATTGCTGCAAGAAGATGCCGCCGCGCGCCTGCGCACTGGTCTGACCGAGGTGCAAAGCGCGCGCACCGCGCTGAACCAGGCCATGGCAGAGCGCACGGATCTGCCCACACGGTTTACCGCGGATCCCATCCGGACCGCGCTATTGCTTGCGTCTGCGGAAACGCTGGACGCGTTTTCCAGCGGGCTCGCCGACATCGTGGTGGATGAGGCCGCTTGGACCCCACCACAGCTTGAGGATCGCATCGGCGCTCTGCCGCTGCCGGTGCGCGGCGTTTTGCTGCGCGCCTCGGGCGAAGCCGATGCCGCAGGGATCGCACGCCCCGGCCTGCTGCTCGCCACGCGACCCGGTGCCCTTGTGACATCGCCGACCGAAGCCACGCTGCGCTATGTCGGGCCACTTCTCGATTTCGGGACTGTTGTGATGTTGGAGCCGCGCCCCGGAACGCTATTTGTCCTTGCCGGGCTTGGCGTCACGTATGGACAGGCCGGGGATATCATTGCCGAAGGCGCGCCCTTGGGCCTGATGGGGGGACTGCCGGGGGATCAGACGGGTGCCAGCTCTACAACAGATGGTGAAGGGGCTGGCGCAACCCGTTCGGAAACGCTCTATATAGAGGTAAGACAAGATAACACGACTGAGGACCCGGAAGGGTGGTTCAGCATCGACAAGGATGGATAGGCAAGAATGAAACGTTTTGTCATGGCCGCGTTGGGCGGCACGGTTGCGGGCGCAATCGCTACCACACAGATCGCGGGCCCTTTGCTGGCGCAAGAGGCGAACTCCAGCGCCAGTGTCTATGAACAGCTCGACCTGTTCGGGGACATCTTTGAGCGGATTCGCAATCAATATGTCGAAGAGGTCGAGGCAGGCGAGCTGATCGAAGCAGCGATTGACGGCATGCTGACATCGCTCGACCCGCATTCCAGCTATCTCTCGCCTGATGATGCGGCCCAGATGCAAGTGCAGACGCGCGGTGAGTTCGGCGGTCTCGGCATTGAGGTGACGCAGGAAGAAGGCTTCATCAAGGTCGTGTCGCCCATCGACGGCACACCCGCCGCCGAGGCGGGCATCGAGGCCGGCGATTTCGTCACCCACGTGGACGGCGACAGCGTGTTGGGCCTGACCCTGGATGAGGCTGTGGACCGGATGCGCGGTCCTGTTGGTTCTGAAATCGTCATCACCGTTGTGCGCGAGGGTGAGACAGAGCCGTTCGACGTGTCCATCGTACGGGACACCATCGAATTGCAGGCGGTGCGCACCCGCACCCAGGGCGAGACCGTTGTGCTGCGGGTCACGACCTTTAACGACAAGACAACACCAAACCTCGTTTCCAAGCTCGAGGAAGAGGTTGAGGCGCTGGGCGGCATGGAAAATGTCGACGGCTTTGTCCTCGATCTGCGCAACAATCCCGGCGGCCTGCTGACGCAGGCGATCCGGGTGTCGGACGCGTTTCTCGAAGAGGGCGAGATCGTGTCGACCCGCGGCCGTGACCCAGCCGATGGGGACCGTTTCAACGCGACACCGGGCGATTTGGCGCAAGGCAAGCCCATCGTGGTGCTGATCAACGGCGGCTCCGCCTCTGCATCGGAAATCGTCGCGGGCGCGTTGCAGGATCACCGTCGCGCAATCGTTGTCGGCACAAAGAGCTTTGGCAAAGGGTCGGTGCAGACGGTCATGCCGCTGCGCGGCGCGTCCGCCATGCGCCTGACGACGGCGCGTTATTACACGCCGTCGGGTCGATCCATTCAGGCGCTTGGCGTCAGCCCGGACATCGTGGTGGAACAACCCCGCCGTGCCCCGGCCTCCGAGGAAGAGGATGAACCGCGCAGCGCCGTGGGCCAGCGGTCCGAATCGGACCTGCGTGGCAGCCTCGACAACGACTCGCTCAGCGAGGACCAGATCCGTCAGATCGAAGCAGACCGGGCCAAGGCCGAAGAGGCCGCCGCGCTGCGCGAGGAAGACTATCAGCTGGCCTACGCCATCGACATTCTCAAGGGCCTGAACGCCCTCGGCCCCGTCGAGTAAACCGTTGGATTATGTGATTGCACCGCCGCCGCAGGCCTCTGTGGCGGTGGCCGGATCAGAGGATCGCTTTCCGATCCGCCGGATATTTTGCGTGGGCCGCAACTATGCCGCTCATGCCCGCGAAATGGGCAAGGACCCGGACCGCGAACCGCCCTTCTTTTTTACCAAGCCTGCGGATGCGGTCGTCGATGCGCCGTGTGTGGTGCCCTATCCGCCTCTGACGGATGACCTGCATTACGAGATCGAATTGGTCGTGGCGATTGCCAAGGGCGGTGCGGACATACCGGCTGATCACGTCATGCATCATATCTGGGGCGCCGGTGTCGGCATCGACCTGACGCGCCGTGACCTTCAGGGCGAGGCGAAAAAGATGGGCCGCCCATGGGACTGGGGCAAGGCGTTTGACCATTCTGCGCCGATGGGACCGATTGTTCCCTTGTCACAGAGTGTGAGCCTGACATCCGGGCGCATCTGGCTCGCCGTGAATGGCGACGTGAAGCAGGACGCGGATATTGGCGATATGATCTGGTCCGTTGCGGACCACATCGCGGAATTGTCTCGCGCGATGCGGCTTGCGCCCGGTGATCTGGTGATGACCGGAACGCCTGCGGGCGTGGGAGCCGTGGTGCCCGGTGATGTGATCACAGGGGGTGTCGACGGCATCGGCACGATCGAAGTGACGATTGGTCCGCGCGCTCACACAGCCTGAGTTGCAGCCACGGCCCTTTGCCAGCGTGCATACCCGTCGGCGCGGTCGGCGTCGGACATGTTCGGCGTGAACTGCACATCGCGCGCCCATGTGTCGGCAAATCCCCGCACATCCGGATAGACCCCGGCGCGCATCCCGGCCAGCCATGCCGCACCGAGTGCCGTCGTCTCGACCCCCGCAGGTCGGTCCACCGGTGCGCCCAACATGTCCGACAGGAACTGCATCGCCCAGTCATTCGCGCTCAGGCCACCATCGACGCGCAGCACCGCATCGCCGCCATCCGGCCAATCGGCGCGCATCGCTTCCCACAGGTCGCGCGTTTGGAACCCGATGCTTTCCAGCGCCGCACGGGCCATGTCCGCAGGTCCCGTGTCACGGGTCAGGCCATAGACGGCTCCCCGGCAATCCGGGTTCCAGTAAGGCGCCCCTAGGCCAGTGAACGCGGGCACAAGCGTCACGCCGCCCTTGCCGGTGGGCGCCAGCGCCTCTGTCTCGGATGCAGAGCCTATGATGCCCAGCCCGTCGCGCAGCCACTGGACCACCGCGCCCGCGATAAAGATTGACCCTTCGAGCGCATAGGTCGGCTTGCCATCCAGCTGATAGGCGATGGTGGTCAGCAAGCGGTTCTGCGACCGCACCGGCGCATCGCCCGTGTTCAGCAGCGCAAAGCATCCGGTGCCATAGGTGGATTTCAGCATGCCTGCTTCGAAACAGGCCTGTCCGATGGTCGCGGCCTGCTGGTCGCCAGCAACCCCGTAAATCGGCGTCTCACCCCCCAGCAGATCCGTGACCCCAAAGTCGGCGGCGCAGTCGCGCACTTCCGGCAGCATCTCCATCGGAATGTCGAGCATCCCGCACATCTCCGGGCTCCATTGCCCCTGATGAATGTCATAGAGCATCGTGCGCGCCGCATTGGTGGCATCGGTCACGTGTGATGTGCCGCCGGTCATGCGCCAGATCAGATAGCTGTCGACCGTTCCGAACAACAGCTTGCCGGCGCGTGCGGCGTCGCGCGACCCTTCGTATTCATCCAGGATCCATTTGACCTTGGTCGCAGAGAAATACGGGTCGAGCAGCAGGCCGGTGATGTCCGTCACCTGATCCCCATGCCCTTCGGTGCGCAGGCCTTCGCACATCTGTGCCGTGCGCCGATCCTGCCAGACGATGGCGCGGTGCAACGGTGCGCCGGTTTCAGCATCCCACACCACGGTCGTCTCGCGTTGGTTGGTGATGCCGATGGCGGCGATGTCAGACGCGCCCAGCCCGGCCTTGTCCAATGCCGCCTTGACCGTGGATACAACGGTTGTCCAAAGGTCCTCGACCTCATGTTCGACCCAGCCGCTGTTTGGGAAATGCTGGGTGAACTCTTCCTGTGCCGAGGCGATGGGTTTCATCGCTGCATCAAAGATGATGGCGCGGGAGGACGTGGTGCCCTGATCAATGGCCAGAATGTGGGTCATGCGGACTGTTCCTTCATCCATGTGTCGACGGCTGCGCGTTCGTCTTCGGTCAGGCGCAGCCCCAACTTGGTCCGTCGCCAGAGTGCGTCGGCGCCGGTGACGGCGTATTCGCGGGTCATCATCCAGCGCAGTTCCGCCGCCGTCAACGTCGCGCCAAAGTCAGGGCCAAGGTCTTCTGCGGTCTTGGCCGCGCCCAGCACATCCCACGCTTCGGTGCCATAGGCACGGATGAGACGACCGGCCCATGCGTCTGTGAGGAAGGGGTAATCCGTGCCCATTTTCCGGGTCAGCGTGTCAACATCGGCCACCGCAAAATCACCGCCGGGCAGGGGCACACCGGCGGTCCATGGTTCACCCAGGCCCATCTTGGCCAGCGCCTGTTCCGCCAGCTTGCGGTAGGTCGTGATCTTGCCGCCGAACACGCTCAGCACCGGCGGGCCGTTCTCATCCAGTGCCAGAACGTAGTCGCGCGTGGCGGCCGTGGCCGACGACGCCCCGTCATCGTAAAGCGGCCGCACCCCGGAATAGGTCCACACCACATCCTCGGGCGTGACCGGTTTTTCGAAATACTCGGATGCAAAGGCGCAGAGATAGTCGCGCTCTTGTTCCGAAATGGCGGGTTTCACATCCGGCGCGCTGTGTTCCGCGTCCGTTGTCCCGATCAGGGTGAAATCACGCTCGTACGGGATGGCAAAGATGATGCGGCCATCCGTACCTTGGAAAAAGTAGCACTTGTCGTGATCATAAAGCCGCTTGGTCACGATATGCGAGCCACGCACCAGCCGGATTGCATGTTGCGAATTTTGCCGCATCACGCCCGTCAGGATATCCGCGACCCACGGCCCGCCTGCATTCACCAGCGCCTTGGCGCGAAATGTGCCGTGTTCCGTTTCGATACGCCACGTGTCGCCATCGCGCGCGGCTTCCGACACCCGGCACCGGGTCAGGATCCTTGCACCGCGCAGTTCCGCGTCGCGGGCGTTCAGCATGACCAGACGCGAATCCTCGACCCACGCATCGCTGTATTCATAGGCCATCTTGAACCGGTCCTTGAGGCTTTTGCCTTCCGGTGCGGTCGTCAGGTCGAGTGTCTTTGTTCCCGGCAGGATCTCGCGCCCACCAAGGTTGTCATAGAGAAACAGACCCAGCCGAACGAGCCAAGCGGGCCGCCGCCCTTTTTCAATCCACGGCATGGTCCAACGCAAAAGGCGCGACGTGGGCGTGTCACTGTCGAACCGCATGTCTGGCGCGTAAGGCAGAACAAAGCGCATCGGCCAGCTGATATGCGGCATCGCCTTGAGCAGGACTTCGCGCTCTTTCAGAGCCGATTTCACAAGCCCGAATTCAAAGAATTCCAGATAACGCAGCCCACCGTGAAACAGCTTGGTCGACGCCGAAGACGTCGCACCGCCCAGATCACCTGCCTCGGCCAGCCCGACCTTGAGGCCGCGCCCTGCAGCATCACGCGCAATGCCCGTGCCGTTGATGCCACCACCGATGATGAACAGGTCAAATACTTGGTCGTCCGACACGTGCGCGCCCTCCGCTGGGATACGCAAGACGGTGTATGCCGAACCAACCAGTGCTTCAAGTTAGCGTTAACGCTGCGGCGACATGTCCTTGGGATCAGGCACAGTGCCAGCATCGTGCTTTGCAATTCTGCGCCGCGTCACGGGGACACGCATCTCGATTTATGCGATCCCGTCCCTATGCGCGGGCCGCCACAGCGAGGTCCGCACCAAAGATCACGTCCGCATGGTCCGACAGATAGATGCGCAGCCACGGCGTGAACCGTTCGGGCTTGCGCGCGACCATCGCCATGAGGTCATGGTAGTCGACCCATTCATAGGCCATGACCTCGTCCGGGTTCGGCGTCACGCTCAGGTCGCCACGCACGTGGCCCAGGTACACATCGACCACTTCGTGTTCAATCAACCCGTCCCCCACGTCCGCGCGATATTCGAGGTGATGCCGGTGTTCGAGCGCGAGGCCCGTGATCCCAAGTTCTTCGTTCAGGCGACGCACGGCACAGACCGATGGCGTTTCGTCCCAGTCGGGATGCGTGCAGCACGTGTTCGCCCAAAGACCCGGCGTATGGTATTTGCCCATCGCGCGCTGCTGCAGCAGCACTTCGGTGCCGCGAATGACGAACACGGACACCGCCTTGTGCTTGAGCCCGCGCTGATGCGCTTCGAGTTTTTCAACCGGGGTCAGCGTGCCGTCGACCCAGGCGGGGATCATGATCGTCATACGTGGTTCGCCTTTACGAGACCGGTGAGGTGGGCAAGGTTTTTGATGCCGATCTTGACGTGCGCCATGGGCCGCGCCTTGACCAGCTTCTTGTTCATATACGCCTCGAACGTCAGGCGCTGCACATCAATGTCGTGACAAAGTGACACAAACCGCTCACGCCGGTCGTCGCTGCGGTAATACGCATTCTGCATGGACGCCAGCACCCGGAACACGGTCTTGTGCTCGCGCATGAACAGCTTGCGGGCCAGTTTCAGGTCCTTGGCCCGACCCGATGCCAGTGTTGCGGCGCACGCCGTTGCTGCCACGCGTCCGCCGACCATGGCATAGTAGATGCCTTCGCCCGAGGATGGCGCCACCACGCCCGCCGCATCGCCGGCCAGCACCACGTCCTTGCCATTGTCCCAGCAATCCATTGGCTTCAACGGAATGGGCGCGCCTTCCTTGCGCAGCGTCTCGCATTGATCCAGCCCGGAAGCGACGCGCAGTGCCGCCGTCGCTTCCTTGAGGTTTACCGACGACTGTTCGGAGCCCATGCCAACGCTGGTCGTGCCGCCATGTGGGAACACCCAGCCATAGAAATCTGGCGAAATCGCCCCGTCATAGATCACGTCGCAGCGCATCGGATCATATGTGTCCGTCGCGGCGGGCGCTTTGATGATCTCGTGATAGGCAAAGACAAGCGGCACCTTGTCGGCGTCCTTTACCTCGGCCTGACCAACGCGGGATTTTGCGCCGTCTGCACCGATCACCAGCTTGCAGGGCAGTTCCATCTCTTGTTGCGTGGCTTTGTCACGATAGACGACAACCGGCGTGCCTTCGGGCCGGTCGATGCGCACAAACGTGCCGGTGAAATACGCCGCTCCGGCTTCTGTCGCCCGCGCGCGCAGGAACGGATCAAAATCCTTGCGATCCACCATTCCGACATAACCGTTTTCGATGGGGATATCGACCATCCGCCCGGTGGGCGAGATCATCCGGGCCGTCGTGACCTTGGTCAGCAGCTGTTCTTCGCCGATATGAAAATCCTGCATCAGGCGGGGCGGGATGGCACCGCCACAGGGTTTGATCCGCCCTTCGCGGTCCAGAAGGGCAACCTTGTGCCCGGACCGAACCAGATCTTCGGCGGCTGTGGCGCCGCTTGGGCCGCCTCCGACAACAACAACATCATACATGTGCTTACTCCCCCGGAACCAAGGTTGCGTCTGAATAGTCTTCGCCCTGCATCACGCGGGCGGCGACAAGGGCAGCCGCGAGAAACAGCGCGGCCTCCAATGTGAATACGGTGGCGTAGGCAGTGGCATCCGCCAGGACAAGACGCGCCAGATCCAGCGTTCCCGTCGCGATCAGCCCCGCGAGCCCGGCCGCAATGGCCTGTGCGGCACCAAACACGCCCATGCGGGTGCCCGTTGCCTGTGCATGCGCCGCAGCCAGCTGCATCATCGACCCGACCGCGCCCACCACAAAGAGGCCGTTGCCAAGGCCAAGGACAATTGTGGACGGCACCAGCGGCATCTGCAGACCGAGGCCCAACAGGCCAAGCGCCGACAAGAGACAGCCCGCAACGGCCCAGAACCGCAACGACCCGAGCCGCAGGTGTGACAACAGCCCTGCGCCGATCATACCCATCAGCGCGGCACCATCCTTGCCCCCGGACAGCTTGGTGCTGTCTTCCGGGCTGAGGCCGTGGATATGGCCGGCAAAGGGCTCAAAGATCAGTTCGGACAGGTAGAAGGCAAGGATTGAAAGGAAGACAAACCCGGTAAAGCGGCGCGCAACCGGGTCGGCCCATGTGCTGCGCAATGCCTGCATCAATGGCGCGTTCTGTGTCGGCGGTGTGACCGCGTCGCTGCCTTCGACGCCCCAGGTTGCCAAAACGCACAGTGCCAAAGCGATCGCAACGACAGCGGCCACAACCGTGACAAGGCGCGCGGCGCTGTAGGGTTCAAGTGCGATCCCTGTCCCGACCGAGGCGAAGATCGCGCCCGCTATCAACATGAGCCATGCGAGCGTGGCGGCGGCCCCTTTCCGGGGGCCGGTCACGGACGCCAGAAGCGCAAGGAATGATGTGCCCGCCGCCCCGATCCCGAGGCCAATGGCGACATAGGCCGCGATCCAGATCGTCAGCGCCCATGGCACAGAGGCCGCGGCCACCTGAATGCCCCACGCAGCGCCAAGAACGCCAAGACCCACCAGAGCCATTCCGCCAAGTATAAACGGCGTGCGTCCGCCCCGTGTGTCAGACCGATGGCCCCAGACCGGGCGCGTCAGTTGCACGCCGTAATGCAGTGCCACCAGCAGTCCGGGCAGCAGCGCGGGCAGGGCCAGTTCCACGGTCATCAGCCGGTTGAACAGGTTCACAGGCAAGGCGGCCAGCCCGCCGATTGCGGCGTTCACGAGACATAGCCTGATCAACAGCCCCCAACCCGCCATCAGCCCAGCCCCCGCAACGCAAAGGCCGTGATCATCATGCCGGAGACATACAGCAGCACCCCTGTGCCATTGTACCATGGCGCCTTTGCCTTGGGATCACGGAACATGATGCGCATCGCAAGGAATTGCAGGATCAGGACCAGCGCCACACCCGCCGCGTGTTGCGGGCGGTCCCACAGCGCCAGCAGCGCGATGATGATCACCTGTGGCACCGCCATGACCGCGCACGCCACCTGCGCCGCCTTGCGTGGACCGAGCGTGACGGGCAGGGAATTCACGCCCATCTGCCGGTCGCCTTCCAGCGCCTTGAAATCGTTCAGCGTCATGATCCCATGTGCGCCCAGCCCGTACAGGAGTGCGGCAATCAGGATCTCACCGCGCGGGGCACCGGCGGACAGAACGGCCGCACCGGTGACCCAGGGCAGCGTCTCATAGCTCAGCCCGACAAGGCCCGGACCCCACCAGCCGGAGCGCTTTAATCGCACCGGTTCGGCAGAATAGGCCCATGCGGCGAGCACGCCGACAACCGTGGCGGCAAAGCCCCAGGGTCCCAGTTGCCAGCCGACAAAGAGGGACAGGACAGACATGGCCAGCGCAATCCACAGGCCCCAGCGACCCGGTATACGACCCGACGGAATGGGACGGTCGGGTTCGTTGATGGCGTCGACATGCCGGTCGCACCAGTCATTTGCCGCCTGGCTCATGCCACAAACGATGGGCCCGGCCAAAAGCACCCCCAGCAGGACCAGCCACCATTGGCCCGCAGGTGCGACACCTGACGAAATGACACCACAGACATAGGCCCACATCGGTGGGAACCACGTGATCGGTTTGATCAAACGCAGGGCAGCAGCCGGTTCGGGAAAACGGCGCGTGGTCAGGGGAGAGCTGACATCCATGTGTCAACTATGGTTGACAACTTGAGTCGGCGCAAGTGTCTAGCGGAACTGTCAGCCGTCTTTGGACAGCAGCCCGTATTTGCGCAGTTTGACATAGAGCGACTGACGCGACAGCCCCAACATCTCGGCTGCGGCAACGCGATTGTTCCGCGTCAGGTTCACGGCCGTTTCAATGCACATCTTTTCCACCACATCGGTGGTTTCGGCGACAATATCCTTGAGCGAGGTGGAGCCAACCAGGTCCATGACGTTCCGCCCAGGATCCGGCAAGGTGTTGCCCCCTTCGGGTTTGCGCACCCCTTCGAGACGGCTCACGTCACGGAGTACCAAACCAATGGCAGAGGCCTCACCCGCAGCGAGCCGCGTCGCCGACACTTCGACCGGGACACGCGCGCCCAGATCATTGACCACGCGGGTTGCATAAAGACGTACCTGCCCCGAGCGGGTCACGTTTTCCAGCAGCACGCCAAGATCGACCTGCCCACGGGTCAGAAAATCTGCAAGCGATGCACCGACGACGTCGCTCAGATGGGCCGCACCGACCAGATCCTGGAACGCCTCGTTGACGGACAGAACGGTGCCGCGTGTGTCTGCGAACACAACGGCGTCTGGCGTCTGGCGGAAAAGCGCTGCGGCATGGCTTGCCGCGGTGTCCGGCGATGGTGCGGGGTCCGCGTCACCGGTCAGGCGGCACATCAGAACCCGTTGGCCTGCGGCGCGGAATACAACCGGATGGATTTGCAACCGTTGACGCGTCCGTGTGGCCCGGACGGTCACCGGGGACGCATCATCCGACAGCGTGGAATTCATCAGGCTTTCCGTCAGCTCGCTGCCCGAGCGGTCCGAAAAAAGCGTTGCAAACGTCGCGCCGGAAAGGGCTTCGGGTTTGAGGCCCAGCAGGCTTGCGGCCTTTGGATTGGCATCTTCGACGCGGCCCGTTTGAACGGACACGAATACAACTGCGTCCTCGATGCTGCCCATGACCACACGGTATCGGGCATCAAATTCCCGCTTGGCCTCGTGGCCCTGCTCCAGCGCAATCTGCGCTTGCACCAGCTGTTGCTGCGTCTCGGCGATGGGCCGAAGGTCGCGGCCCAGCAACAAAACGGCATCGTCCTGTCCGAACCGGTGAAAGGTGTAGCGGACGGGATACTGCCAAACGGCATTGTCGGAATGGTTCAGCTCGATCGACTTCCGCGGCATCCCGCCACCGAGATAGGCGTTATGTGCATTTTGAAACTTGTCGATGCTGTCGTCCGTCAGGAAATCAACAACCGGACGCCCTTCCCAGTGGGCAAGATTGCCAAAGCTGTCATCGTGCGAATTGATCACAACCGACAGAATGGTGCCTTCGGCGGACACAACAAGGGCGATGTCGGACGCCGCACCGATAATGCTGCTGAGGAATTCAGGCTCGATCAAAGGGACAGCGCCGCTGGTCCAGAATGAGCCGCCGCCTGTTGTCATCCTCGGCTCAGCGCCTTGTGCCGCTTCATGTAGAAGCCCACCACGTCCTTCGCCGATTTAGTCACCAGATCTACGCCTGTCTTCTTTCGAATGCCGTCAAGGTCGCCCCGCATAGCACCTCCGAGGGCAATAACCGGGGACGGATCAACGACGCTGCGTATCTTTTTAACGTTTCGGACAACTGTTTCAAGGCCAGACACCTGCGCGCATGACATCAATATCATGTCAGGCTGGTCGTAGAGAACGCGATTTGTAATCTGCTTGGGCGCTTCGGCAATCGACAGGCTCACATCGCATCCCAAACGCCGCAGCTGTGCCGCCACCACTGACGCCCCCAGGAAATGCTGTTCGCCTTCTGCGACGACCACGAGGGCAAAGGGGGCATTCACGCCGCTGAGGTTCACACGCGCGAGGTTCGAAGACGCCTCGCTGAGCAACGATTGCAGTCGCAGAGCCCCCACCGTGACGGACGCAAAGTCCATGTCGGAGGTTTTCCACATCTCGCCCATACGCGTCGCAACCTCGGGGATATAGAGATCGATGATCGCATCAATGGTCAACCGGTAGCCGCGCAGCTCTTCCATCACCAAGGTCGGATCAAAGCTGGACCGTGTTGCCACAGCGCGCAGGAGATAGTCCACGACCACCTGACGTGCGCCCGATGGCGCAGTGGTTTGGCGTTCACACAGCACCGAAATCACCTCGGAGGCCAGAGGCTCGAGATGGGTATTCCGGCCTGTCAGGGCGCGGGTCGTGCCAAAAGGGTCGTCTTGTGCCATGGCTCACCTCAAACGGTAGACACACAACAGACGACTCTGGCGCATCAGAGTCGTGGCTATGCTGTAAGTCTGTGCAAGGCACTCCGGTATGTCAATGAAGATTGACAATAATACCTCTCCAAAGCGGTATTCACGGCGACATTTGATCGATATCGCCAGCAATACATGGAAAAAATGATCACATGCTCAGACAAGCAGCATGATGGCGCGACACATCGCTTTCGGAAAAACTGTAACTTATAATTGACACTTTTCCGTATCCACCCGTATTTTCAACACAGCTAGCCACGGAAAGGCGCAACTGATGTCCCACACGGGAAAGCCCGGCGGCGTGCCGCATGGCCTCTACACCACAGAGGAGCGCGCGCGGCGCGATGCGACCATCTGGACGCCCATTCAGGGTGTTCTTGCGCCTGTGCAATTCCTCGTCTTTCTGGTCTCTCTCGCACTGGTCGTTCGCTACCTCATGACGGGCGAAGGATATGCACTCGCAACATGGTCGATCGTCGCCAAGACAGCGGTTCTTTACGTGATCATGATCACCGGGGCGATTTGGGAAAAAGTCGTTTTTGGTCAATATCTTCTGGCACCCGCCTTCTTCTGGGAGGACGTGTTTTCCTTTGGCGTGATCGGGTTGCACACCGCGTATCTCTGGGCGCTGTTTTCCGCGGCGCTCGGACCGGTTGCACTGATGTGGCTCGCGCTTGCCGCCTATGCGGCGTACGTCGTCAATGCGGCGCAATTTGTGCTCAAACTCAGGGCGGCCCGATTGCAGGCTGCCGCCATGCCAGAGGTGACCGCATGACCGAGCTTCCACGTCTGCCCACGCGTGGCGGTTGCCGCGATACACCGATTCTCAAACAGCGCGGACAACGCGAAGTGTTCTGTGGTCTGACCGGTATCATCTGGTTGCACCGCAAGATGCAGGATGCCTTTTTCCTCGTGATCGGGTCGCGGACATGTGCCCATCTGCTGCAATCCGCCGCCGGGGTGATGATCTTTGCCGAACCCCGCTTTGGCACCGCAATCCTCGAGGAAACCGACCTCGCAGGTCTGGCCGATGCGCAGGCGGAACTGGACAAGGTGGTGGACGAACTGCTGGCCCGCAGACCGGATATCAAGCAGTTGTTCCTCGTCGGATCCTGCCCGTCAGAAGTGATCAAGCTGGATCTTGCCAAGGCTGCCGAGCGTATGACCCAACGCCATGCACCGTCCGTGCGTGTGTTGAACTTTTCCGGCTCCGGAATCGAAACGACCTTTACCCAGGGCGAAGATGCCTGTCTCGCCTCGATGGTGCCGGTTCTGCCCAAAACGGAAACGCGTCAATTGCTGCTCGTTGGCGCCTTGCCGGACGTGGTCGAGGAACAGGCCATCGGTCTGCTCGAGGCGATGGGTATCGGCCCGATCAAGGTGCTGCCCGCGCCGCGGGCCGGCCATGATCTCGGTGTTGGACCCGGCACGGTCTATGCGCTGACCCAGCCGTTCCTGGGCGACACGCATGACGCGCTGACGCGCCGCGGTGCGCGCCACCTCCCCGCACCGTTCCCCTTTGGTGAAGAGGGGACAACCCAATGGCTTGCGGCCATTGCAACCGAATTCAACGTCGCACCCGCGCTTTTCGAGAAAGTCACCGAAGCTCCCCGCGCCCGCGCCCGCAAGGCCATTGCGCAAGCGGCAGAGACGCTGAACGGCAAAAGCATTTTCTTCTTTCCGGACAGCCAGCTGGAAATTCCGCTTGCCCGATTTCTCACTCGCGAATGCGGGATGGACGCGATCGAGGTTGGTGCGCCTTTCATTCACAAGGGCATTGTTGGCCCGGACCTTGATCTGCTGGCCGCCGGTCCAACGCTCTCCGAAGGGCAGGACGTCGACATCCAGCTGGACCGCGCCCGTGCCGCGCGCCCGGACCTCACGGTCTGCGGTCTTGGCCTCGCCAACCCGCTGGAAGCGGAAGGGCTTGCCACCAAATGGGCCATCGAGCTCGTCTTCACCCCTGTCCATTTCTACGAACAGGCAGGCGACCTTGCAGGCCTCTTTTCGCGTCCCATTCGCCGCGCCGACCTCCTCAAGCTGGAGGCAACACAATGATCCCGTTCATCTCGCCAGATAAACTCCGGGGGCCGTCCTGTGGGCGCCATTGGTCCGAGCCCAATGGACGGCGGCAGAGCCCCAGCGAACAGCAATGAAGCTCACCGTCTGGACATATGAAGGCCCGCCCCATGTTGGCGCGATGCGTGTGGCCACCGGGATGACCGGGATGCACTACGTGCTGCATGCGCCGCAGGGCGATACTTATGCCGACCTGCTGTTCACGATGATCGAACGGCGCGACCACCGTCCCCCCGTGACATACACAACCTTTCAGGCCCGCGACCTTGGTGCCGATACCGCCAATCTGTTCAAGACGGCGGCGCAAGACGCCTATGACCGGTTCAAGCCGCAGGCCATCATTGTCGGCGCCTCCTGTACGGCCGAACTGATCCAGGACGACCCCGGCGGCATGGCCGAAACCATGGGCCTGCCCGTGCCCACGATCCCGCTGGAACTGCCGAGCTATCAGCGCAAGGAGAATTTTGGCGCGGATGAGACGTTCTTTCAGATCGTCAAAACGCTGGCCAGTCCAATGGCGCGCACCAAACAGATCACAGCCAACCTGATCGGTCCCACCGCGTTGGGCTTTCGTCACCGCGACGATATTCAGGAGGTGACAGCGCTCCTGTCCGACATGGGCATCAGCGTCAATGTGGTGGCCCCCATGACGTCGTCACCCGAGGATATTGCCCGTATGGGGGCCGCCCATTTCAACGTTCTGATGTACCCCGAGACGGCGGAAAGCGCCGCCCGCTGGATGGAGCGGGAACTGGATCAACCCTATACAAAGGTTGTTCCGATCGGCGTGGGCGCAACACGGGATTTCGTGGCAGAAATTGCCGAGATCACCGGCAAGGAGCCTTATCTCGACACCGCGCGGCTGCGCCTTCCCTGGTATTCGAAGTCTGTCGACAGCACATATCTGACCGGCAAACGCGTGTTCCTGTTCGGGGACGGCACGCATGTTCTGGCCGCAGCCCGCGTTGCGTCCGAAGAGATGGGCTTCGAGGTCGTGGGCCTTGGGTGCTACAACCGTGAAATGGCGCGGCCGGTGCGCGCCAAGGCCCGCGAAATGGGCCTCGAAGCGACGATCACGGATGATTACCTCGAAGTGGAGCGGGTGATCGAGGCGTTGCAGCCCGAGATGATCCTTGGCACGCAGATGGAGCGGCACATCGGCAAGCGGCTTGGCATTCCCTGCGCCGTGATTTCTTCGCCTGTCCACGTACAGGATTTCCCGGCCCGCTATTCGCCCCAGATGGGGATCGAGGGGGCGAACGTTCTTTTTGACACCTGGGTGCATCCGCTGGTGATGGGGCTTGAAGAGCACCTTTTGCACATGTTCCGCGAAGATTTCGAATTCCATGATGCTGCGGGTCCATCGCACCATGGCGGCCATGCGCCTGCGGCGAGCGTTGAAGGGGGGCCAGCCCCCCAGCCTTCGGCTTCCCCCCGGAGTTTATCCGGCGAGATGAATGAAGGATCAGTGATCTGGTTGGCAGATGCTGAAAAGGAGCTGAAGAAAATACCATTCTTTGTGCGTGGCAAAGCGCGGCGGAACACGGAGACCTTTGCGACGGAACGGGGTGTGGCCGAGATTTCTGTCGACACGCTTTACGAGGCGAAGGCCCATTATGCGCGATGAGACGGGCATAGAGGGGCGCCGCCCCGGTTACCGCGTGGTGATCATCACGCTGGACAGCCATGCGGCTGGCCCCGCGCGCAAGGCGCAGGAGGCGCTTGCGGGCGGCTATCCCGGTCTGGATATCCAGATATTTGCTGCAGCGGAATGGGGTGAAACCCCGGGTGCGTTTGAGGCCGCGGAAGCCGCGGTTGCGCAGGGTGATATCATCATCGCGAACCTTCTGTTCCTCGAGGAGCACGTGGCGCGCATTCTGCCTGCGTTGCAGGCGCGGCGGGATCAGTGTGACGCGATGGTCGGCATCGTGGCAGATGCCGAGGTTGTGCGGCTGACCCGGATGGGCAGTCTTGACATGACGGCACCGCCGTCGGCCATGGGCAAGTTGATGAAACGCCTGCGCGGATCGTCGAAGCCGTCCACCGAAAGCGGTGCGAAGAAGATGGCGATGTTGCGCCGTTTGCCCAAGATCCTGAAGTTCATTCCGGGCAAGGCGCAGGACCTGCGCGCGTGGTTCATGGTCATGCAATACTGGCTTGGTGGGTCCGAGGACAATGTGCGCGCCATGGTGCAGTTCCTGCTGGGCCGCTATGCCGACAGTGCTGATTGGGCCGAAAGGCCCGAGGCGGCGTTGCCGATCGATTACCCGGACACGGGTCTCTATCATCCCGATCTGCCCGGTCGGATCACCACGGACGCAGCAGATATTGCCGGGCCTGCGGGTGCAGAGATGACGGTCGGCATCGTGATGCTGCGGTCTTACGTGCTGGCGGGCGACACGGCGCATTATGACGCCGTTATTCGCCGGTTCGAGGCGCAAGGCATTCGGGTCTTGCCGGCCTTTGCAGGCGGGCTTGATGCGCGCCCGGCCATTGAAACCTATTTCAAGGACCAGATCGACGCGATGGTGTCGCTGACCGGGTTCAGCCTGGTTGGGGGGCCTGCTTACAACGACAATGCAGCCGCGATTGACATTCTTTCGGATCTTGATGTGCCCTATCTTGCGGCGCACGCGCTCGAGTTTCAGACGCTGGGACAATGGGCGCAGAGCGCAGGCGGCCTTGGGCCAATTGAAACGACGATGCTTGTGGCGTTGCCGGAGCTGGATGGGGCGACCTGTCCCACGGTGTTTGGCGGGCGGCTGGGACCGGAAGGGTGCGCGGGATGTGCGCATGCCTGTAAGGCGGGCGAGCCGAAGGCGATGGTGCCCTGTCATGAGCGGATCGACAGCCTCGTAGAGAAGGCCACGCGCCAGATGCGCCTGCGCCGCAAGGCGAACGCGGACAAAAAGGTGGCGATTGTTCTGTTCGGCTTTCCGCCGAATGCCGGTGCGGTCGGCACTGCCGCCTATCTGAGCGTCTTTGAGAGCCTGATGAACACGCTGAACACGATGCGCGCACGTGGATATGATGTGGATGTGCCAGAGAGTGTCGATGCGCTGCGTTCGCGGGTGCTGGAAGGAAACGCGCGGCAATACGGCCAAGAGGCCAACGTCGCGGCCCATGTGGATGCCGACACCATCGTGCGCACAACGCCACCCCTGCACGCGATTGAGGCGGTATGGGGTCCGGCACCCGGGCGCATTCAGTCCGACGGGCGTGGCGTGTTTGTCCTTGGGGCCGAGCTGGGCAATGTGTTTGTCGGGGTCCAACCGGCATTCGGTTACGAGGGCGACCCGATGCGGTTGCTGTTCGAGAAGGGTTTTGCGCCGACCCATGCATTTGTCACATTCTACATGTGGCTGCGGAACACGTTCGGTGCGGATGCAGTGGTGCATTTCGGCATGCATGGCGCGCTTGAATTCATGCCGGGCAAGCAGGCGGGATTGGGTGCGCAGGATTGGCCGGACCGGCTGATTGGCGAGATGCCCAACATCTATCTTTACGCGGCGAATAACCCGTCCGAGGCGTCGCTGGCCAAGCGGCGGTCGGGGGCGGTGACGATCACCCATCTGACGCCGCCGTTGGCGCAATCAGGGCTCTACAAGGGGCTGTCGGAGCTGAAGGATTCGCTTTGCCGCTGGCGCGAGATGGCGGGTGATGATCCGGCGCGCGCCGATCTTGAGACGCTGATTGCGGAGCAGGCCGAAGCGGTCGATATGGGCGGTGTGGCGGCTGCAGACCTGTGGCTGAAACTGCTGGAGACCGAAGATGCGCTGATCCCCGAAGGCCTGCATATCGTGGGAACACCGCTGAGCGATGCGGCGCGGGGCGAATACCTTGATCTGATGACGCATGCGGATGACGACGCGCGCGCGCGGATCGATGCGTTGTTGTGCCAGGAGACGGAGTTGTCGTCGCTGATGGCGGCGCTTGATGCGCGCTATATCCCGCCGGTGCACGGCGGTGATCTTCTGCGCTCGCCCGATATCCTGCCAACCGGGCGGAATATCCATGCGTTTGATCCGTTCCGGATGCCCACGGCCTTTGCCTGCCGGGACGGGGCGGCGCAGGCGGAATTGCTGCTTCGGACCCATGACAGTCTGCCGCGTTCGGTGGCGCTGGTGCTTTGGGGGTCGGACAATATCAAGTCGGACGGGGTGCCGATTGCGCAGGCGATGGCCCTGATGGGATGTGCGCCGCGGTTCGACAGCTTTGGCCGGTTGGCGGGGGCGGATTTGGTTCCGCTGGAAGAGTTGGGACGTCCGCGTATCGACGTGATCATGACGCTGTCGGGGATTTTCCGCGACCTGCTGCCGTTGCAGACACGGATGCTGGCCGAGGCCGCGTTGAAATGCGCCGAAGCCGATGAGCCACTGGAGCAGAACTTCATCCGAGCGCATGCGCTGGCCTATGCAGAAGCGCAGGGGTGTGATCTGGCCACAGCCAGCTTGCGCGTGTTTTCCAATGCCGAAGGGGCCTATGGGTCCAACGTAAACCAGCTGGTGGACAGTTCGGCCTTTGGCGATGAGGACGAGTTGGCGGACGCCTATGAGGGGCGCAAGAGTTTTGCCTATGGTGTGGATGGCAAATCGGCGGCGAACCCGGCGCTGTTGCAGCGGGCGCTGGCGGATGTGGAGATCGCATACCAGAACCTTGAGTCGGTCGAATTGGGTGTCACCACGGTGGATCATTACTTCGACACGCTGGGTGGTATTGCGCGCGCGGTAAAGCGGGCGCGGGGTGAAGAAGCGGCCGTGTATATCGGCGACCAGACGCGCGGCACGGCCAAGGTGCGCACGCTGAAGGATCAGGTGGCGCTGGAGACGCGCAGCCGGGCGCTGAACCCGAAATTCTTTGAAGGCCTGCTCAAGCACGGTGCTGAGGGCGTGCGCCAGATCGAGGCGACGGTGACCAACACGCTGGGCTGGTCGGCCACGACCGGTCAGGTGGATGAATGGGTGTACCAGCGCATTTCGGAGACCTTCGTGCTGGATGAAGAGATGCGGCAGCGCATTGCCGATCTGAACCCAACGGCGTCGAGCCGGATGGCAAACCGGCTGCTGGAGGCGTCGGACCGGAATTACTGGCAGCCGGACGCGGAGACACTGGCCGCGCTGCAGGATGCGGCGGATGCGCTGGAAGACAAGCTCGAAGGGATCGCAGCCGAATGATCCGTTTGAGCGCAAAGGTCACCCGACCCTTCGGGGAGGATTTTTTTGGAACAGAGACGGGCACGCGCTCCGCTCTGATGGAAAGGAGGCTCGTATGAGCCCACTCGATAGAAATCCACCGGTTCTGCGTGGTCAGGACGGTGAAGGATCGGTGCAGGTGCATCAGGATGCCGAGGCCCGGATCGAAGGGGCGAAGGTGTTTTCGGTCTATGGCAAGGGCGGGATCGGGAAATCGACCACGTCGTCGAACCTGTCGGCTGCGTTTTCGAACCTGGGCAAGCGGGTGTTGCAGATCGGCTGTGATCCCAAGCATGACAGCACGTTCACGCTGACCGGGCATTTGCAGCCAACGGTGATCGACATCCTCAAGGAGGTGGATTTCCACCCCGAAGAGCTGCGGCCGGAGGATTTCGTGACCGAAGGGTACAATGGCGTGAAATGCGTGGAGGCCGGTGGGCCGCCCGCGGGCACTGGCTGTGGCGGCTATGTCGTGGGGCAGACGGTGAAGCTGCTCAAGCAGCACCATTTGCTCGAAGAGACCGACGTCGTGATCTTTGACGTGCTTGGCGACGTGGTGTGCGGCGGTTTTGCAGCCCCGTTGCAACATGCGGATCGGGCGTTGATCGTGACGGCCAATGATTTCGACAGCATCTATGCGATGAACCGGATTATTGCGGCGGTGCAGGCCAAATCGGCGAATTACAAAGTGCGCCTTGCGGGCTGTGTGGCGAACCGCAGCCGCGAGACCAACGAGGTGGATCGGTATTGCGACACGGTCGGGTTCAACCGCATCGCGCATATGCCCGACGTGGATGCGATCCGCCGGTCGCGGCTCAAGAAAAAGACCCTGTTCGAGATGGATGACGAGGAGGACATCGTGCGGTGCCGTGCGGAGTATATCCGTCTGGCCCAGACCTTATGGGACGGGACCGAAGGGCTGGCGCCCGCGCCGATGGAAGACCGCGATATCTTTGAATTGCTGGGGTTCGATTAAGCGCATGGACTACGGCTCAACCCGCGCCCGGGTCGAAACCTATTTCGACCAGACGGCCACCAAGACATGGGAGCGTCTGACGTCGGACGCGCCGGTGTCGCGCGTGCGCGAAACGGTGCGGGCGGGGCGGGACCGGATGCGGTCGCTGATGCTGAGCCGGTTGCCTGATGACCTGCGGGGCTGCCGGGTGCTGGATGCGGGCTGTGGTCCTGGCATGGCGACGATTGAGTTGGCGCGGCGGGGGGCCACGGTGGTGGCCGCCGACATTTCGCCACAACTGATCGACATTGCGCAACTGCGCCTGCCGCATGAATTGCAGGGTCAGGTGACGTTTCACGCGGGCGACATGCTGGACCCGACGCTGGGCCAGTTCGATGCGGTCATCGCGATGGACAGCCTGATTTATTACACCGCCGAGGATATTGGCGATGCTTTGACCAAGCTGGAACCGCGCGTGTCCGGCCCCATCGTGTTTACCGTGGCGCCGCGCACGCCTGCGCTGATGGTGATGTGGTACGCGGGCAAGGCGTTTCCCCGGTCGGACCGGTCGCCGGTGATGATTCCCCATGCGCACCCCAAGCTGGCGCGCGCGGCCAAGGCCGCCGGCGTCCGTCGCATGCTGCGCCCGGTGGAGCGGGTGTCGTCAGGTTTCTATATTTCCGAAGCGATGGAGCTGCGGCCATGAGTGGGCTCAAATCCCTCAGCCTGCAGGCGCTGCCGTTTGCGGATGCGGCCTCCGAAGGGTTGCCGATGGGCCAACTTTTGCGCCTGTCGCTGTTTCAGGTGTCGGTGGGCATGGCGTCGGTCATGCTGCTGGGCACGTTGAACAGGGTGATGATTGTCGAGCTGAGCGTGCCGGCGATGATCGTGGCGATCATGATCGCGTTGCCGGTTCTGATCGCGCCGTTCCGGGCGCTGTTGGGCTTCAAGTCGGACAACTACCGGTCAGCCATTGGCTGGAAGCGGGTGCCTTATATCTGGTTCGGGTCCCTGTGGCAGTTCGGCGGGCTGGCGGTCATGCCCTTTGCCCTGCTGGTGCTGGGCGGGGACGTGTATCACGAGATCCCCTTTGCCGGTGAGGTGCTGGCAGCACTTGCGTTCCTTATGACTGGCCTCGGTCTGCACATGACGCAGACGGCAGGGCTTGCGCTGGCGTCGGACCGGGCGAGTGACGAGACGCGGCCGAGGGTCGTCGCCCTGCTCTATGTGATGTTCCTTGTGGGGATGGGTGTATCGGCGCTGATCATCGGCGGGCTGCTCAGCAATTACAGTGACCTGCGGCTGATCCGCGTGGTGCAGGGCGCGGCGGTGGCAGGTGTGATCCTGAACCTCATCGCGCTGTGGAAACAGGAAGCGGTGCGTCCCATGACCAAGACGGAGCGTGCCGCGCCGCGTCCGATGTTTCGGGAGGCATGGAACGATTATGCCGCAGGGGGGCAGGCGGGGCGTCTGCTGGCTTGCGTGTTTGTCGGCACGATGGCGTTCAATATGCAGGACGTGCTGCTGGAGCCTTATGGCGGTGAGATCCTCGGGCTGTCGGTGTCCGCGACGACGCTGCTGACGGCGCTCTGGGCGGCGGGGGCGCTTCTGGGCTTTGCCTGGGCTGGACGGCGTCTGGCCAAGGGATCGAATTCCTACCGTCTGGCCGGTGGCGGTATTCTGGCGGGGGTCTGGGCATTCACGCTGGTGATTTTTGCCGCACCGATGCAGGCCAACGTGCTTTTTTACGCCGGTGCTGCGCTGATCGGGTTTGGCGGGGGCCTCTTTGCCGTGTCCACCCTGACCGCTGCGATGACCATGCCCGCCAAGGGAGCTGCGGGACGCGGCCTCGCCCTTGGCGCCTGGGGTGCTGCGCAGGCAACGGCCGCCGGTGTCGCAATTGCCTTGGGCGGAACGTTGCGCGACTGGATCGGAGCCATCGCAATGTCGGGCGCCTGGGGCGAGGGTCTTGTGACGCCCGCCGCCGGATACGCCTTTGTCTATCACGCCGAGATTGGCCTGCTTTTTGTCACTCTCATCATCCTGGGACCGCTCGTGCGCCATTCGGGTCCCCTCACCGAGACGGAGGAACCGCAGCCACTTGGCCTCGCGGATTTCCCCACATGATCATGTCCAGGAAAGGAACAACACAATGACTGGGACATTCTTTGGCGAATTCGACCTCGCCTCTTTGTCGATCTGGCTCTTCTGGGGCTTTTTCGCGCTGCTGATCTTCTACATCCAGCGTGAGAACATGCGCGAAGGCTACCCCCTCGAGAATGACGACGGGACCGAAGCCGCGAACCAGGGGCCGTTCCCGGTGCCGTCGGACAAGACGTTCGACCTGCCCCACGGGCGGGGCAGTGTGACCGTGCCGTCGGGACAGACGCCCGAACGTGCAGACATTCCGATGGAACAGACGGCCAAGGCCAACGGCTATCCGTTTGAGCCAACCGGTGATCCGATGATCGACGGTGTCGGGCCTGCGTCCTGGGCACCGCGTCGTGACGCACCCGAGCTGGACGGGCACGGCCATCCCAAGATCGTTCCAATGGCGGCCAACGAATCCTTTGTCCACGCCGCCGGGCGTGACCCGCGCGGTCTGCCCGTGATGTCGGGCGATGATGAGATCGTGGGCCGCGTCGTGGACATGTGGGTCGATGAGCCGGAACAGCTTGTCCGGTATCTCGAATACACGCTGGATCCCAAATGGGGCACGGGCAACCGCCTGGTGCCACTGACGCTGGCGCGGATCAAATCGGACCGGGTCGTGGTGCAGTCGATCTATGGCAAGCACTTTGCCACCGTGCCGACCATCGCAAGTGCGACGCAGGTGACCCTGCTCGAGGAAGACAAGATCTGTGGCTACTACGGGGGCGGGCTTCTTTATGCCGATGCGGCCCGTCAGGACCCGCAGCTTTGATCTGATCACGGGGGTGGGCAGGATTGCCCACCCTACACCTTCACCGGGGCGCTGCTTTGTCCCTTGTTGCAACCTCATCGGAAAGGACGTGCGCAATGCCTCATGATGATTTCGAGATCGAACCCATTGCGGGTTTGCCGGAGGCTCCTCCCGAGGGCGAGGAAATCCTTTGGCAGGGCCGCCCTGACGCGTGGGCGCTGGCCCGCGAGTCGCTGAACATCAACTGGGTCGCGGGGTATTTTGCGATCCTTGCGGCGTGGCGGTTTGTGTCCGTCGTGGACCTGATGCCGATGGGGCAAGCCATCGGTGCGGCGGTGCCCTTCGTGGTGCTGGGGGTGATCGTCTATGGCCTGCTCTGGGCCATTGCCTATGTGCAGGCGCGGTGCACGATGTATACGATCACGTCGGCCCGTGTGGTGATGCGGATCGGTGCAGCGCTTACCCTGACGCTGAACCTGCCTTATCGCGAATTGGGCAATGCGGCCCTTGATCTGCGCAGGTCCGGCACCGGTACTATCGCCTTTGACACGCTGGGTGCGACCAAGCTCAGCTACCTCGTGATCTGGCCGCACGCGCGGCCCTGGCGATTTGGCAAGACGCAGCCCGCGCTGCGCTGCATTCCGGATGCGGAACGCGTGGCCGGTATCCTCGCAGACGCGGCCGAGGCGCGGGTGAGCACGCCCAAGGTTGTGCGGATGGCATCACCGGATGCCGTGGCGGCGGAGTGAGAGCGATGTCGGACACACAGACCCAAGCCCGCATCCACGCCAGCGAGAACGAGCTGGTCCCCCGCGTTCTGGTCCGCGCCATGGTGGCGCTGGTCCTCGTGATCCTGTCGCTGGTCACCGTTGCGCGCCTGACGGATCGCCCGCTGGAAAGCACGCCGCCTGACACCGCGATCCTGGCCGAACGGGTGATCCACCTGTCGGGTGACGCCTCCGGAGCGGCCCGCGTGCTGGACGACACCGGCACCGTCATCGCCAGCTTTGCCCCCGACAAGGGCGGGTTCGTTGCCGGCATCGACCGCGTGTTGCAACGCGAGCGGACAAAGATCGGCGCGGACCTCTCTGCCCCGGTGCTGCTGCGCCTGCGCGAAGGCAATCGCCTGTCGCTTTACGACCCAACCACCGACTGGTCAGCCGAACTCATGGGGTTCGGCGCCGACAATCTCCGCACCTTCGCCAGGTTGCTGGAGCCACCCACCCCAAAGGAGGCCACCAATGGGACTACTGACTAAGGACGTCGAACGTGCGCCCTGCACGGTCGAAATCAGCCACAAGTTCGAAAGCCTGCATGCCCACGTGCGGTTCAACAACGGCGCCGTCATCTATCCCGGTGACGAAGTGCAGGTGCAGGGGCCGGAAATCATGGCCCCGTTCGGAGAGATCGTCACCGAAGACCGTGAGGCGGTGATCGTACGCGCCTCTGCGCTGGAACGTCTCTGGACCCGCCTGACGGGTGACTTCGAGGTTATGGAACTTTGCGAATTCTCGTTCTCCGAGGAGGTGACGCTATGAATGCTCCACTGAAACACACCGCCGACGCCACATCCGTCGAAGAGGGTCTCGCCATTGCGCAAGCGCAGGACGCGGAATTCACATCCGAGATGGCGACCGAGACGGCGATGCAGAACACGCTGCTGACCCCGCGGTTCTACACCACCGATTTCGACGAACTGGACGCCATTGACGTGTCGGGTGTGCGGGACGAGTGGGACATGCTCATCGACCAGATGGAAAGCGACCCGAACAAAGGGCATTTCAAGAAAAACGAAGACTGGGACACCGTCGATTGGGACGGGATGGAGCCGCAGCTGAAGAAGGAATTCATCGATTTCCTGATCTCCTCCTGCACCGCCGAGTTCTCGGGCTGCGTGCTTTACAAGGAGATGAAGCGCCGCGGCAACAACAAGGACATCACGCAGCTGTTCCAGCTGATGGCGCGGGACGAGGCGCGGCACGCGGGCTTTATCAACGATGCCCTGCGTGAGGCCGGGCTGCGTGTGAACCTCGGGTTCCTGACGCAGAAGAAGAAATACACCTACTTCCGGCCCAAGTTCATCTACTACGCCACGTATCTGTCGGAAAAGATTGGCTACGCCCGCTACATCACGATCTTCCGGCACCTGCAGGCGAACCCGGAACACCGGTTCCACCCGATCTTCAAATGGTTCGAGGAGTGGTGCAATGACGAGTTTTCGCACGGCGAGGCCTTTGCCCTGCTGATGAAGACGGACCCCAAGCTGACCAGCGGCATCAATGTCTACTGGATCAAGTTCTTCCTGACGGCGGTCTATGCCACGATGTATGTCCGTGATCACCAGCGCCCGGCCTTTCACAAGGCCCTTGGCGTTGATCCCGACTGGTACGCCCACGAGGTTTTCACCAAGACCTCCAAGCTCAGTGAGCAGATTTTCCCGATCACGCTGGATATCGAGCATCCGCGCTGGCAATCCGGTCTGGAGCGGCTGCAAAAGGCGAATGTCGATCTGGCCAACGCCAGCGGGCTGGCCAAGATCGGGGCGCAGGTGCGCTGCGGTCTGGCGTTCATCTCGCTGCTGACGATCCCCGCCAAACGGCATCAGGTCCCGGCTTCCACCCGTATGGAGCCAGCCTATTGAGCCTCAGCACCTCGCATAAGCATTGGTCCAGGGGGTCTGCATGACACCCTGGGTCGCAGCCATGATCGCGCTTTTCATCTGGTGGTTTTCCACCGGCACGATCCTGATGGCTGTGAAATATGCGGATCGCGAGGGGCCCACAGCCCGGTTGCGCGCCACCTTGGCTGGCGTGCCGCTGATCCTGTTGGGTGGCTATGGCGCCTATTGGTCGGCGTCACAGACGGACGTCATGGGTGTCTATGTCGCCTTTTTGTCGGCGCTGGCGATCTGGGGCTGGATCGAACTGGCCTTTCTCACCGGTATCATCACCGGGCCCAACACGCGCGTGTTGCCGCCCCACACCCCCGAATGGGAACGGTTCATCCGCGCGTGGGGCACGCTGGCCTATCACGAGATGCTGCTGATTGCGGCCCTGATCGTCCTTGGTCTGGGCCTGTGGGACGCGCCCAATGCGTTCGGCTTCTGGACCTTTGCGGTGCTGTTCTTTGCCCGTGTTTCGGCCAAGCTGAACCTCTTTTTCGGGGTGCCGCGGACGCATGTGGAATTCCTGCCCGAGGCGCTGTCGCACCTGTCGAGCCATTTCCGCATTCGCGGGATGAACTGGCTCTTCCCGGTGTCCATTACTGCGCTGACCTTTGCCGCCGCATGCTGGCTCGAACGGCTCTATGCCGCCGAAACGATGGGCGATGTGACCGGCTTTGCGCTGCTCACGGCGCTCACCGCGCTCGCGACACTTGAACACTGGGTGATGGTTTTGCCGATCCCTGACGAACGGCTTTGGCGGTGGATGCTGCCTGCGCCCAAACAACACAAACACCAAAAGACCCAAGGGGGACATCATGGACTTTGATGCACTGTTCCAAACGCAGCTGGACGCGCTGAAAGACGAAGGCAATTACCGCATCTTTGCGGAACTGGAGCGCCAGTATGGCGCGTTTCCGCGCGCGATCTGCCATGATGACGATGCCCCGGATGAAGTGACGGTGTGGTGCTCCAACGACTATCTCGGGATGGGTCAGCACCCGTCGGTCGTCAAATCCATGAAGGACACGATCGATGCTTGTGGCGCAGGTGCGGGCGGGACGCGCAACATCTCGGGCACGAACCATGCGCACAAGCTGCTCGAAAAGGAGCTGGCCGACCTGCATTCGAAGGAAAGCGCGCTGCTCTTTACCTCCGGATATGTCTCTAACTGGGCCGCTCTGAGCACATTGGGCAGCCGTTTGCCGGATGCGGTGATCCTTAGCGATGAGCTGAACCACGCCTCCATGATCGAAGGCATCCGCCATGCGCGCTGCAACAAGGTCATCTGGAAACACAACGATCCCGAAGATCTCGATCGCAAACTGGCAGCGCTGCCTGCGAACGCGCCCAAGATCGTCGCCTTTGAGTCGGTCTATTCCATGGACGGCGACATCTGTCCGATGCAGGAAATCGTCGAAGTGGCCGAAAAGCACGGCGCGATGACGTATCTTGATGAGGTGCACGCCGTTGGCCTCTATGGCCCACGCGGCGGGGGTATTTCGGAACAGGAAGGGCTGGCCGAACGCATCACGCTGATCGAGGGCACGCTGGGCAAGGCCTATGGCGTTGTCGGCGGCTATGTGACCGGGTCCGAGGCGCTGTGCGATTTCATCCGCAGCTTTGCCAGCGGGTTCATCTTTACCACCGCCTTGCCGCCCGCCGTGGCCGCAGCCGCCCGCACATCCATCCGCCACCTCAAACAGTCGGATCAGGAACGCCTCCTGCAACGCGAACGTGTCGCGTACCTGCGCAAACGGCTGGATCAGGAGGGCATTCCGCACATGGAAAACCCCAGCCACATCATCCCCGTGATGATTAAGGACCCGGTCAAATGCCGTATGCTCAGTGACTATCTGATGCAGCGCTATGGCATCTATGTGCAGCCCATCAACTATCCCACCGTGCCCAAGGGAACGGAGCGTTTGCGCTTTACCCCGTCGCCGCTGCACAGTGTCGAGGATATCGAACATCTCGTGCTGGCGTTGAAGGATTTGTGGAAGCAATGTGCCATCGCGCACGCCGTTGCCTGAGATCAAGCCAAAGTTACTGTTGACTTGATCGTGAACTCGCTACGTTTTGTTGCGAAGAACACTTGGAAGGAGAAACCCATGTTCCGATCCCTCGCGATTGTGGCCGCCACCGCTCTGGCAGCCCCCGCATTCGCCGACGGCCACGCCGTTGATCTGACCGCCACTGGCGATGTCGAAGCCGGTGAAAAGGCATTCCGCCAATGCGTGTCCTGCCACGTTGTCGTCAATGACGAAGGCGAGACGCTCGCCGGTCGCAAATCCAAGACGGGTCCAAACCTGTACGCGGTCGCTGGCCGGACGGCTGGCACGGTCGAAGACTTCCGCTATTCCGACATCATCGTGCTCGCCGGTGAACAGGGCGTGATCTATGACGAGGCGAGCTTTGTCGCTTATGTGCAGGATCCCACCGGTTGGCTGCGCGAAGTGACCGGCGACGATGGTCGTGGCAAGATGACCTACAAGGTCCGCAAGGAAGAGGACGCCGTGAACCTCTATGCCTATCTCGCATCTCTGGCACCCCTGCCGGAGCCAGCCGCAGAGGGCACCGACGGCTGAACCTGCCGCGTTTGACGTTTCTGAAACGCCGTCTCGCATCCGAGGCGGCGTTTTTTTGTGCTAGCGGTGCAGGATGGCCTTGATCATCCGGGCTAGCTGTTCCGGCGCCTCTTCGTGCATCAGATGTCCCAGGCCTTCGACGGGATGAAAGGTGGCATGGGGCATCCGGTTTGCCATCTTTTCAGACACACTGGGCGGGACGGTTGCGTCCTTCGACCCCGCGATCAGGTCAACGGGACCGTCAAAGTCAGGCAGGGCGCGCAGCAGCGGCCGCAAGTCCCACTGCGCCATCATCCGCAATGTACCGTCGACATGCGCCTTGTCCGCAACCAGCTGACGATAGAGGTCATACCCTTCGGCGTTCAATTCCGACCCGGTTGACGCGATGAGCGCTCTGATCCGGCTCGGATTGGCGGAGGTTGTCGAAAAAAGTGTCGTGGCGAATGGCATCGCTGCCAACGCCTTTGCCATCAGCGGAAAGACAAGCCCGGCCAGGCCCGGAAACTCTCCCAATGCGGCATTGAGACCGATCACATGGGGCGGCTGGTGGGCCGTCAGGGCCATCCGCAAGGCCACAGCCGCGCCCGCAGAATGGCCGATGATCACCTCCGGCTGCCAGCCTTCCTGCGCGCACAGGCGCGTCACGTCTTCGGCCATGGGATCAAGCCCGCTTCGCGCCCGACCACCCAGTTGGGTAAACCCGTGCCCTGGCAGGTCAAGTGCGACCACGGTGTAAGTGTCGCTCAGCAATGGGATGACATCGCGGTAGCTGTGTGTGGAACCGCCCGCACCATGCAGCAGCAGGAGCAGGGGGCCATTGCCCGTAACCTGCGCATGCCAACGATGTACAGGCCCGTTGATCTGTCGTGACGCGGCACGCAGGGGCCAGCCGTCGATACGCGCCCAGTCCATGGGCTCAGCCCGCCAGAGCGGCGTTGACAGCGTCGGTCATCCGGTGCGCGTCCGCGCGCGGCAGCGCGATGTATCCTCCGTCAAGCGTACGGCCTAGATCCTGCAACGCAGGCTGCGGACGGTTTGACATGTCGATGACCAGCGATTCCGTGCCCTGGGCACGGATGGCGCGCGCCACGGTCTGCGCATCCTCGGCGGCGGTGGCACGGTGGGCGGTGCCATCAAGCGCGATGTTCGCGCGGCCATCCGTCAGCACGATGATGGTGGGTGTCATGCCCTGACCTGCGGACTGCGCGGCCAGTGTCATGGCCGTCTGCAAACCGGCGGCCAGCGGTGTACCGCCGCCACCCGGCAACGCCGACAGGCGGCGTTTGGTCTGGACCAATGATCGCGTCGGAGGCAGCAGCGTTTCCGCCTGCGTCCCGCGGAAAGAGATCAGCGCCACGTGGTCGCGGCTGGCATAGGCCTCGGCAAGGAGCAGTTCGATGGCCCCCTTTGCCTCGCCCAACCGTGCCATCGCCGCGGATCCAGAGGCATCCACGGAAAAGATCAGGAGGCGGTCGGAATGCTGGGCATAGCGTTTGGTCCGGATGTCCGACGACCGGATGAGCAGGCCCGCACGATCCGGCTGCTGTGCCCGGCGCATCGGTTGCCAGGGGGCTGCGGCCCGCAGGGTTGCGATGAGGTCGATGCGCGCATCTCCCCCCAGCTGTCCGGGGCGGGAGGGCAGGGGGCGCCCGCGCCGGTTGGACTTGCGCAGCTTGCCCGCGCCGGCGCCCTTGGCCGTGGTCGTTTTCCGGTTCTGGCCAAGCGTCTCCAGCATGCCCGGCGGCAGCAGGGCCGCGACCGCTTCGATGAGCATGTCGCTGTCGAGCACGGGGCCAGGGTCCTGCGATGTGCCTTCGTCCTGATCCGCGTGTTGTTCCTGCTCCGGCTCCGTCTGCTCCGGCGGTGCGTCTGCTTCGGGGAGTTGTGTGGCACGGTGAGGGAACACCAATGCCGCCGCCAGTTCGAGATCGCGGGTGCATACGCCAGCGCGGCCTTCGATACGCGCATGTGTCTGAGCCGCCGTCCACGCCAGCAGCGGCGCGCGCAGGGATGCGATGCCAAAGCGGGCGGACAGCAGTGTCAGCTGCGCTATGCCGTCTTCTGCCGCAACAGGCGCGCCCGTCTCTACCGGAGGCAATGCAGGCCAGTCACCCGGCATACGGCCCTCGGGCGCGATGTGGAACGCCAGCCGGTCCGACAGACTGTTCGGTGTGGTCTCATCCGCCTCGATCCCTTCATCCAGAGCCAAGATGCCCTGTGTTAGACCCTGATCTGACAACTGACACAGCTTTGCCGCCAAAGACGGGGTGCAGCGTTCGGCCATGGGGATCAGCGCGACAGAAGGATGAGCAAAGAACCCCGAACTGCGTACCACCGTGCCGGCTGATAAGGTGGCGGCAAGGTCCACACCGCCCATCAACTGTTCGTCGGAAATGGAAATCGGCAGCTTGCGCAGGGGCAGTGCGGGCTTGAACGCTGCAATGACCCGGTCCCGGTCAGGCCCCGCGCGCATGCGCACCACGGCGCCGCCCAATCCCTGCGGGTCCTCGGCGAGGATACGCAGGGCCGCAGCGGCAAGGTGCCAGGAGGCGTCGGACATCGCGGCTCAGGCCAGCACGGTTTCGACCGTGCGGGTCACCCGTGTGCCACTGCCTGCCTCATCGAGCGGATCGCGGCGCAAACGGTGGCTGAGCGCCAGCGGCGCGATACGGCGCAGATGTTTGCGGGTCACCGATTTGGCACCGTCATAGGCAGCCAGCGCACGTGCCGCGCGCAGCAGCGTCAGCTCACCCCGCAAACCGTCCGATCCGAGGGCCAGACACAGTTCCGCGCAATCGCCAAGGATCGCATTGCCCGCCATCACCGAATCCAACCGGCTCCGCGCCGCCAGAATGGCGGACCGAATGGCAGCGTCATCCTTGGCATAACGCTTTACAAAGGTGTCGGGCTTGCGCTCATAAGCATCGCGGCGACGGATCACTTCGATCCGTTCCGCCACATCTTGTGGCGACCGGACCTCGACCGACAGGCCGAACCGGTCCAGAAGTTGAGGCCGCAATTCGCCCTCTTCGGGATTGCCGGAGCCGACCAGAACGAACCGTGCCGCGTGGCGGATGCTGAGACCCTCCCGCTCGACCACGTTTTCACCCGACTGCGCCACATCCAGCAACAGATCGACAATGTGATCCTCCAGCAGATTGACCTCATCAATATAGAGATACCCGCGGTTGGCCCGTGCCAGCAAACCCGGTTCAAACGCCTTTTCCCCGCGGGTCAGGGCCCGTTCAATATCAAGCGCGCCAACCACGCGGTCCTCGGTAACACCCAAGGGCAGATCAATGACCGGTGTCGGACGTTCCTCCATGGAAAACGTCTGTAACTGTGACCAATCCGGGCAATCCTCAGGTTGGGCCGCATTGATCGGGCACCCTTTGACCACGTCGATGGGCGGCAACAGAGCGGCCAGTGCGCGAACGGCGGTCGACTTTCCTGTGCCTCTGTCGCCAAAGACCAAAACCCCGCCGATGCCCGGATCGACGGCGGTCAGGATCATGGCGGTTTTCATGTCGTCCTGACCGACGATGGCGGAAAATGGAAAAGGCTGCTTCATGGTGCTGGCTCCAGCCGGTTCAGGGGACGCACACCGCCCCAGGTGCCGCTGTCGTCCAGAATGGAGAAGCGGGCATAAAGTTCTTCGCGAAACCATGCGCCGTCGCGCACGGCCTTGATCGCTTCGGCATGGGGACCGCCCTTGCGCGCAAAGGCGGCCATTTCCTGTGCACCCGGCCAAATTGAGAATGTGACCTGATGCAGCATCGGCACTTCGCCGATGCCGATTTTGAACATGACATTCGGATCTGACCCGATCATGCGCGAGATGTCAGGCACACGGCCCCAGAATCGGGTGAGGATGCGCGGTTTGATCGTGGCGCGCGTCAGGGCGGCGATCGGGCCGGAAACAGGCTCTGACACAGGCAAAAAAGGTTGCTGACCGCTCCATGCACCGCGTGCGGATGCCGGGGACAGAAACAGGGTCCAGTGTTCCATGGCACGTGCGCGATACCGCTCAAATATGCGCGTATCACGCAGTCGGGTCCGCGCGGTGTCCGCGTCCGGCCATGTGCACAGAATCGCGTAAACGCCCGTATTCGGCACAGGTGTGAACCCTTCGCCGGTTCCGGATCCGCAGAGTTTCCAGAACCCGAGATCGGGCACACGCGCCATCGCCATGCGAGCCGCGCCCATCATGGCAAAAGCCCACGCCCGGTCGCGCAGCCGCCCAAAGCGGTAAAAGGTGATCGTGGTTGTCTGGCTCATCTGTTCGCACTGGCAGAATGCCGGAAAAGGCACCGGGATCAGGTTACCGTGAGAAAAGAAATTGTCAACTAAACTAGACACTCGTACTGTAGTCATCAAATGACAAAGCTTGATCCCATAGATTCGGACACACGCGCGGGCAACCGGGCGATTGTGATTGGTGCAGGTCTTGGCGGACTGGCTGCGGCCATGCGGCTGGGGGCCAAGGGGTACAAGGTCACCGTGATCGACAAACTGGACGTGCCCGGTGGGCGCGGCTCTGCGATCTGGCAGGATGGCCACCGGTTCGACCTCGGGCCGACCATCGTGACGGTGCCGCAGCTCTACCGCGATCTGTGGGCCGCGTGCGGGCGTGATTTCGACGCGGACGTGACGCTCAAATCCCTCGACCCGTTTTACGAAATCCGCTGGCCGGACGGGACAAAGTTCACCGCGCAGCATGACACCGATGCGATGCGCGCCGAAGTGGCCAAGATCGAGCCGGGGGATGTGGACGGGTTTGACCGGTTCCTCGAAGACAGTGCCAAACGCTACTGGTTCGGTTTCGAAGACCTCGGCCGTCGGTCGATGCACAAGTTCATGGACCTCGCCAAGGTTCTGCACATCTTTGGCATGCTGCGCGCGGACCGGTCGGTCTATGCCCATGCCGCGCGGCGGTTTCGCAATGAAAAGCTGCGGATGGCGTTTTCCTTCCACCCGCTCTTTATCGGCGGTGATCCCTGCCACGTGACGTCGATGTATATCCTGGTCAGCTTTCTCGAAAAGGAATTTGGCGTACATTATGCGATGGGCGGACTGGCCCATATGGCGCGCAAGATGGGCGAGGTCATTGAGGCACAGGGCGGCACGCTCCTGATGGACACCGAGGTCGATGAAATCGTTGTGCGCAATGGCCGGGCACAGGGTGTGCGCTTGCAGTCAGGGCTGGAGCTTGGCGCGGATGTCGTGGTGTCGAACGCGGATGCGGGCCACACATACAACCGTCTGATGCGTCATGCACCCAAGCGGCGATGGACGCCGGGACGGCTCAAGCGCACGCGCTATTCCATGAGCCTGTTTGTCTGGTATTTCGGTACGAGGGGCACGGCGGGTTCCTGGTCGGATGTCGGTCACCACACGATCCTGAACGGACCCCGTTACAAGGGTTTGCTCAAAGACATCTTTATCCGCGGGCGCCTGTCCGACGACATGAGCCTTTATGTGCATCGCCCCTCCGCGACGGACCCAAGTGTCGCCCCGGAGGGCGATGACACGTTTTACGTCCTCAGCCCCGTGCCGCATCTGGGCCATGGCGGCGTCGACTGGCAGATCGAGGCGGAGGCCTACAAGGCCAAGATGCTCAAGGTCCTCGAGGCGCAGCTTTTGTCTGGTTTAGGGTCGAAGATCAGTACCGAACAGGTGTTCACCCCAGAGACATTCCGCGACCGCTATCTCAGCCCGCACGGCGCCGGTTTCTCGATAGAGCCCCGCATCCTGCAATCGGCATGGTTCCGTCCACACAACATCTCCGAAGAGGCCAAGGGCCTCTATCTGGTTGGTGCAGGCACGCATCCGGGCGCAGGTGTCCCGGGCGTGATTTCGACGGCCGAGGTGCTGGGCACGCTGGTGCCGGAGGCGGTCAAATGATGGACCCGCGCGATCTGGAGGCCTGCACAGAGGCAATCCGCCACGGCTCTCTGTCGTTTCATGCCGCGTCAAAGCTCTTGCCGAAACACGTGCGTGATCCTGCGCTCGCACTCTATGCGTTTTGCCGTCTCGCCGATGACGAAGTGGACCTGAAGGCGGAAAAGGTGGATGCCGTCCTGCGCCTGCGCGACCGGCTCGACCTCGTCTATGCCGGCACGCCACTGAACGCCGCACCCGATCGCGCCTTTGCCGCTGTGGTGGCGCAGTTCGACATGCCGCGTGCCTTGCCGGACGCTCTGCTCGAAGGGCTGGCATGGGATGCCGAAGGGCGCACCTATGCCACCATGAGCGACGTGCGCGACTATTCCGCCCGCGTGGCCTCCGCGGTGGGTGCGATGATGTGTGTGCTGATGGGCGTGCGTGACGCCGACGCCCTCGCGCGTGCCTGCGATCTGGGTGTGGCGATGCAGCTGACCAATATCGCCCGTGACGTGGGTGAGGACGCGCTGGAACGCCGCCTGTACCTCCCGACGGATTGGCTGGCAGAGGCAGGCATTTCCGTAGAGGCGTTCTATGCCGATCCACGCCCGTCCAAGGCCGTGCGCGGTATGGTGCGCCGCCTCGTGATGGAGGCAAGACGCCACTACTATCGGTCCGAGGCCGGGATTGCCGCGTTGCCCCTGTCCTGCCGACCGGGCATCTATGCCGCGCGGTTCATCTATGCCGGGATCGCCGGACGTCTGACCGGCATGGATTATGACAGCATCTCGTCACGCGCCCGCACGACCAAAGCGCAAAAGCTCGGCTGGCTGTCCCAATCCCTTGCGCTGAGCGCAACCAGCGTCGTCATGCCTCAATCCGCCGTACTCTACGCCAAACCGCTGCCGGAGGTGCAGTTCCTCGTTGATGCCGCTGCCAAGGGCACCCGTGTCAGCCGCAGCGACAGTCTGTTCGATGCCCTCGCCGCGCTGGAAAACAAACGGCAGGCTGATCGGGCCGCCTTGCTGAACACAAGGACGGGGTAGGCGCATGTTCTGGCTCTTGCTTGGTCTCTTCTTTGCTGCGTGTGCAGGTGCGGGTTTTACCGGCGGTCTGTTCCCTCCCGGGCCGTGGTATCGCGCGTTGAAAAAACCGAGCTGGACTCCGCCGGACTGGGTGTTTCCCGTCACCTGGACGACACTCTATGTCTGCATGTCCGTCGCCGGGGCCCGTGCGGCGGTTGCACCGGACAACAGCGTGGCCATGGCACTCTGGTCTGTTCAGATTGCGTTCAACGGCCTCTGGACGCCCGTGTTCTTCGGGCTGCGCAACATCCGCATGGGCATGGGTATCATCATCGTCCTGTGGCTGGTGGTCCTGTGCACCATGCTGGCCCTCGGCGCGGTCGATACGGTCGCGGGCTGGCTGTTCGCGCCTTACCTGCTTTGGGTCACCATCGCCGCCGCACTCAATTTGAAAGTCTGGCAACTCAACCCCGAAGAAGCACGCAATCCACCGGCAATGCACGGCTGATCCTGCTTCATCTCGCCAGGAAAACTCCCCCCGGAGGGCCGGGTTGGGACCCATGCCGACGTCTAGTCAAAACGCCATCGCGGACGCCGCGGCACACGCACGGCAAGCATCGGCTTCAACAAGGGTGACCGGAACCGCACCAGATCCAGCGCTTCATGCACACCGGTTGTGCGCTCGCCGTCAATCACCGTCTCAACCGCACTCCGGTTGTAGAACGGTGCATCAAGCATCGCGAGACGCTGGCGCGCCTTGGCACCTTGGTCCCCCCGCGTTTCCCGCTTCACGGCCCAGAGCGACCGGGGCAATTTTGCCTTGGGCGGTATCGGAACGCTGTGCGCCGACCCGTCCGCGCCGAACCGGAATCCAGCTGCCAATTCGGACCCATCGAGGCGGGTTGCGTCGTAAAAACACGTGGCCCCGTCACCGGTCGGAAACCGGCCCCATGTCCAGTAGGAGAAATCCTCTTCCAGCGCGCGGGTCCCGAAATTGGCATCGAAATACCCCTCTCCGGTCCACTGCCAGCCGGGACGGTCAATCTCGACCTCGATGCGGGCCTTGGGCGCAAAGGGACGCCAGACATGGCTGTCATCCGGGGTTAGCGCCAATTCGACGCCGGTCACTGCCGACGGGATGACCCGGATTTGTCCGCGCACCCGCGATATCAAAGGGGGTGAGGACACCTCGTCGATATCAATGCACAGATGGTCACCCTGCCAGCACATCTTTGACGGACCGACCTCGAGCCGTGAGGCCGTCTGGCGCAGCGCGCTTTGCCCGCGGTCGGTCATGGTAAACCGCCCGCCCGGCCCATAGGTCGCGACGTTGATACAGACGTGGTTCTGTGGGTTCTTGCGGCCCGACCAGCGATACCAGGGCGAAAATACCGATCCGATGAACCCGATCACCGACACCGCGCGGGTGCCGCAGTCGCTCAGCCCGTCGACATACCACCACGCATAGCCGTTGGGGCCGACACTGACATTGAAGTTTGGTCGCTCAAGATCGCCTCGACCGCGTGCCGCGCGGAGAGGGTCGCCATCGGCACGCCCGCCCCCGGGTGCGTCCCGCCCCCCGCCAGGTACAGATTCGGGATCTGCGTCCGGGCGCGCGGGCGCTTCAGCGCTGCGGTCATCCCATGCGGGCTCTGGCCGTAAAGCGCGCCCAGGCTGCCGGGAAACATCCGCGCGAAAGCTTGGGGCGTTGTCACTGTTTGCGCTGTCGGTTTCGGGCTGAAGGTCATCCCGAACTGCGCCATCTGCTGCGTGATCTGATGAAGCCATGGGGTCAGGTCCTCGGGGTCGGTTGTGTCGTCGGTGGCGGGGGCGTTGGTGATGATCTCGAACCGTTCCACGGGCGGCGGCGCGCGGCCTTGCCCCCGGTCCAATGCGCAGATGTAGCAGGACGGCTGCGCGGGCACCCGTCCGGCCATCACATCACGAAACTCTGCGTCCGGGTCAGATTGAAAGAACACGTTGTGATGCACCAGATCATCCCGCGACGGCGTCGCGGCAAAGCTGAGCACGCGGGCGGAAAAACTCCGTGGCGCTCGTGTCGTGACCCGGGCCACATGTGACACGCCGGGGCCAAGCGCCCCGGTCGCCAGCGCCCGTGGGTCGCCTGCATGCACCAGAACGTCACAAGGCAGACGCGTTCCATCCCCCAAACATACAGCCGCCACGCGGTCGCCCTGCAATTCGATCCGCGCCACATCCGCGTCCGTGCGCAATGTGACGTCATGGGCCCGCAGGAGCGCTGCAATCGCCTCGACCAGCTTGTGCATGCCGCCCTCAACCACCCAGACACCGGCGGCCTCGGCCTGCCAGATCAGGGCGAGCAGACCCGGCGCATGGCTGGGACTGCCGCCGACATATGTGGCATAGCGGCCAAAGAGCTGACGCAGGCGCGGGTCGTCAAACGCCGACCGCAAAAGGCCACGCAGCGTCGAAAGCGGGGCCATGGCCGGGATAAGGCCGGGTTGTTTCAGCACGGTGCTTGTCAGCGTGGCCAGCTGCGGGTCGGCGGCCTGCATCATTGGTTGGTCAAAGGCGGCGAAGAGCCGCCGCGCCCGGCGGGAAAATTTCAGGAACTGGGCCGCGCTGTGATCCCCGGCAAAGGCCCGGACCGCGCCCATATTGCGCTCTTCATCATGGCAAAGGTCCAGCGTATTGCCATCAGGCCAGAAATGGCGCGCAAGCACATCCTGTTTGATCAGGCGGACGTGATCTTCCAGACGTTCGCCAAAAAGCGCGAAGAGGTCGTCAAAGACGTGCCGCATCGTCAGAACGGTCGGCCCCGCATCAATCGGCCCCGCAACCGAAGGAACGGTGCGTATCTTGCCGCCAGGCGTGCCGTGCCGCTCCAGAACACTCACCTGATACCCCGCCACGCGCAGGCGCATCGCGCAGGCAAGGCCCGCGATTCCCGCGCCGATGATCAACGCGCGCGGCGCCTGAGGTGTCGGTGTGACTTGCATGGGTGCGATTGTTGACTCGACAGGGCAATGTGTCCAGTATGATTTACACTTACGTGTCATTACTATGTGACATATTGCAGCCTCGGAGGCCCGCGCCATGGGATTGAGCACTCGGATTGAAGCGTCGATTGCAAGCGCAATTGCGCTTGGGCAGGGACGTGGCGTTGATGGCCGTCTCGCGACGCCACCGAAGCTGGCGGAAGCCTTGCATTATGCGACAGCGCCGGGCGGCGCCCGGATCCGTCCAACGATTTGCATGTCCGTCGCGATGGCCTGTGGCGATGACCGGCCGGGCCTGACGGATGCAGCGGCTGCGGCGCTTGAAATCATTCACTGCGCGTCGCTGGTCCACGATGACCTGCCCTGTTTTGATGATGCTGACGTGCGGCGCGGCAAGCCCAGTGTGCACCGTGCATTCTCGGAACCGCTGGCCGTGCTGGCCGGGGACAGCCTGATTGTCATGGCCTTTGAGATTCTTGCGCGGCAATCGCACCTGGCCCCCGAGCGGGTGACGCAGCTGATCCTGACGCTCGCGCGCCGCACCGGTATGCCGGGTGGGATCTGCGCCGGGCAAGGCTGGGAGAGTGAGGCGGACGTAGACCTGAGTGCCTACCATCAGGCCAAAACCGGCGCGCTGTTCATCGCCGCCACGCAGATGGGCGCGATTGCAGCCGGGCAGGAGGCGGAGCCGTGGTTCGAGCTGGGCGACCGCATTGGCGAGGCGTTTCAAGTGGCGGACGACTTGCGCGACGCGCTTTATGATGCGGACACATTGGGCAAACCTGCGGGTCAGGACGACCTGCACGGGCGCCCCAACGCGGTCACTGAATTTGGCGTGCAAGGCGCCATACAGCGACTCAAGGATATTCTGGGCGGTGCGATCTCCTCGATCCCGTCCTGCCCCGGTGAGGCGCAGCTTGCCGAGATGGTGCGCATGTATGCCGAACGCCTGACCCCCGTGATCAGCCCGACCCGCGTGCCCGGCGAATGACGGCGCAGGCGCATGATCTGCCGCAGTGGCGCGGTGGTTGGCTCAACCGCCTCGTGGCGCGTCCGGGGTTCCAAAGCTGGGCGGCCCGCTTCCCTCTGACCCGTGGCCGGGCCCGGGCCGATGGCGCGGCTCTGTTTGAGATCGTGCAGGGGTTTGTGCACAGCCAGGTGCTGATGGCGCTTGTGGAACTCGATATCTTCCGCCGCCTGCGGGCAGGTCCGCAAACGGCCGAGACGCTGGGTCAGGCCTGTGCCGTGCCTGCGGACCGCATGCAGATCCTGTTGCAGGCTGGCGCCGCGCAAGGATTGCTCAAGCGGAAACGGCGCGGGTTCGCGCTCGCGCGGCAGGGTGCTGCGTTGATGGGCGTGCCGGGGTTGGAGGCGATGATTCGCCACCACAAGGCATTCTATGACGATCTGAGAGATCCCGTTGCATTGCTGCGCGGGCCGGAAGACACGCAGTTGTCACGCTTCTGGCCATACGTGTTTGGCAAGGACATCGATCCCGGCGAGGCGGCGACATATTCCGATCTGATGGCGCAGTCACAGCGCCTTGTGGCCGAAGACACGCTACGCGCCGTTTCGCTGAAGGGCGTGCAGCACCTGATGGACATCGGGGGCGGCACAGGGGCGTTTCTGGAGGCTGCGGGCCATATGGCCAGGGACATGCACATGACCTTGTTCGATCTGCCGCAGGTGGTGCCGGAGGCCCAGGCGCGCTTTGATGCTGCCGGCATGGCCGATCGTGTCCGCATCGCGCCGGGGTCGTTCCGGGATGACGCGCTGCCGGACGGTGCTGACGCGATATCGCTGGTACGGGTGCTGTATGACCATGCGGATGACACGGTTCGTGACCTTTTGGCCAAAGTGTTCGATGCGCTGCCGCCCGGTGGCCGCCTGATCGTCTCTGAACCGATGGGGGGTGGGGCACGGCCTGCACGCGCAGGGGACGTGTATTTCGCGTTTTACACCATGGCGATGCAGACCGGTCGCGCCCGATCCGCTGCGGATATCCGCGCGCTTTTGGAACAGGCGGGATTCGCGCAGATCAAGTGCCCGAAGCCTGCGCGTGACTACGTCACCGGCGTGGTCACTGCGGTGCGTCCAGCCTGAGTGACAGGCTTAAACCACGAAAGTGTCTAATATAATTGACACTACAGATTGTCCAATTAGAATGACACTAAGACATGACGCCGCCGTGAGTCTCTTTCGACAGGGCAAAGCGGACGGCGCACAACATGGAGACTGACTTGGAAACCGCTGCCGTTCTGCTGAAAGGTCCCAAAGACCTTGATCTGGACACCCTGGCCCTTTCGGCGCCGGGCCCTGCGGATTTGGTCGTCGACATCAAGCATTCAGGAATTTCCACCGGAACGGAAAAGCTGTTCTGGTCTGGTGAGATGCCGCCCTTTCCCGGCATGGGATACCCGCTTGTCCCCGGCTACGAGGCGGCGGGCGAAGTGGTCGAGGCGGGCAACCTGACCGGTTTCAAGCCGGGGGATCATGTATTTGTGCCGGGTGCCAATTGCTACGAAGGGGCTTTTGGTCTTTTTGGTGGTGCGGCGCGCCGTGTGGTGACCGACAGTGAGCGCGTAACTCGCATCGACGCGGGCTTCGGTGCCGAGGGCGCATTGCTTGCGCTTGCGGCAACGGCGCGGCACGCGATGGCCGGAATGAACAAGGCCGTGCCAGACCTGATCGTGGGTCACGGCGTGCTGGGCCGCTTGCTGGCGCGGCTGACGATTGCATCGGGTGCGCCTGCGCCAACGGTGTGGGAAATCGATGCCGACCGTCGCCAGGGCGCAACCGGGTACGAGGTGATCGACCCCGAAGAGGATCCGCGCCGCGATTACAACTCAATCTATGACGCGTCCGGCCAGGGATCGCTTTTGAACGATCTCGTGGGGCGGATTGCAAAGGGTGGCGAAGTGGTTCTGGCCGGGTTCTATACCGCGCCGCTCAGCTTTGCCTTTCCGCCGGCCTTCATGAAAGAGGCGCGGTTCCGCGTGGCTGCGGAGTGGACGCGTGACGACCTCGCCGCGACCCGCGCGCTTGTTGAGTGCGGCGCGCTGCGGCTCGATGGACTGATCACACACAAGCGGTCTGCGCAGGATGCGCGGGCGGCTTACGAACAGGCGTTCACCGATGGCGCCTGCCTGAAAATGATTTTGGATTGGGAGCACTGAGCCATGAAAGACGAAGTTCCTAATCTCAAGGATTTCGATCAACGCCTGAAGGATGAAGCCAACGAAGACCTGGCAGACATCATCCCGCAGGAGGCGACAAAGGACACCCAGATCATCGCGATCTATGGCAAGGGCGGGATTGGCAAATCCTTCACCCTCGCGAACCTGAGCCACATGATGGCCGAACAGGGCAAGCGTGTGCTGCTGATTGGCTGCGATCCGAAATCGGACACGACGAGCCTGCTGTTTGGCGGCAAGGCGTGCCCGACGATCATCGAAACCTCCACCCGCAAGAAGCTAGCGGGTGAAGAGGTGCAGATCGGTGATGTCTGTTTCAAGCGTGGCGGCGTGTTCGCGATGGAACTGGGCGGACCGGAGGTCGGCCGTGGCTGTGGCGGACGCGGGATCATCCACGGCTTTGAACTTCTGGAAAAGCTGGGCTTTCACGATTGGGACTTTGACTATGTCCTGCTGGATTTCCTGGGTGACGTCGTTTGTGGCGGCTTTGGCCTGCCCATCGCGCGGGACATGGCGCAAAAGGTGATCCTCGTTGGTTCGAACGATTTGCAGTCGCTGTACGTGGCCAACAACGTGTGTTCCGCGGTTGAATACTTCCGCAAGTTGGGCGGCAATGTGGGTGTCGCCGGTCTCGTGATCAACAAGGATGACGGATCGGGTGAGGCGCAGGCCTTTGCCAAGGCGGTGGATATTCCGGTCCTGGCCTCGATCCCGCAGGACGATGACCTGCGCAAGAAGTCGGCCAATTATCAGATCGTGGGCACCGCGGAGAGCCAGTGGGGCGCGCTGTTTGCCGAACTGGGCATGAATGTCGCCGCTGCCCCGCCCGTGCGTCCCGCACCGCTCAGCCAGGATGGCTTGCTGGAACTGTTCGACGGGTCCGAAACCGGTGCCGGTATCGAACTGCAACCGGCCACGGACATGGACATGCGCGGCAAAAACGCAGCACCGAAGGAATCGCTGGAGGTCATCTATGACGATGCATGACGCCAGCGGCCACCTGACCACGCTGAGCAAGGCGCTCGACATGGTGGATGACAGCCGGAAAATGGTTGCCGTAAGCCGTACTACGGTCTCGAAATCGAAGCGGCGTGCAGAAGTAGCCGGTATCCGGTGTGCACACGCGCGCCGGTCGCTGCCGGACCCCGGCAATGGGTCCAACCAGTGAGCACCAAAGTCACATATGACGCCGCCGATGCGGTGGAGGTGACAAAGGGGCACCCGCGCGAGGCTGAGATGCCCGCAGTGGAGGCGCCTGTGGACGGCCTTGGATGTCATTCCGGGTCCGAGATGGAGAAGGCCGCCCGCATGGCCGGCAACTCCGAGATGCTGGACAAGTTTGCCGCTGACTATCCGCAAGGGCCGCATGACAAACCGCAATCGATGTGTCCCGCCTTTGGGTCGCTGCGCGTTGGGCTGCGGATGCGCCGGGTGGCAACTGTGCTGAGCGGGTCGGCTTGCTGTGTTTACGGTCTGACGTTCGTGTCCCATTTCTATGGAGCGCGGCGGTCGGTCGGTTATGTGCCGTTCAATTCCGAGACGCTGGTGACCGGCAAGCTGTTCGAGGACATTCGCGAATCTGTCCACGATCTGGCCGATCCCGAGAAATACGATGCCATTGTCGTGACGAACCTCTGTGTTCCGACGGCCTCTGGCGTGCCTCTTCGGCTGTTGCCGGATGAGATCAATGGTGTCCGGATCGTCGGGATCGACGTGCCCGGATTTGGTATTCCCACTCATGCTGAAGCCAAGGATGTTCTGGCTGGAGCAATGCTGAACTATGCCCGCGCCGAGGTAGAGGCGGGGCCGGTGGCCGCTCCCGTGGGTGGGAAGTCTGACCGCCCGACTGTGGCGCTGCTGGGAGAGATGTTCCCGGCGGACCCCATGATGATCGGGCAGATGCTGGCGCCTTTGGGTCTGGCAGCGGGGCCTGTGGTGCCGTGCCGCGAATGGCGTGAGCTCTATGCCGCTTTGGACAGTGCCGTCGTGGCGGCGGTGCATCCGTTCTACACATCCGCTGTGCGCGAGTTTGAGGCCGCAGGTCGTCCCGTTGTCGGGTCTGCGCCTGTGGGCCGGGACGGCACGGCGGCGTGGTTGGCGAATATCGGCGCGGCCTATGGTTGCAGTGCCGAGCAAGTGGCCGAGGCGCAGAACGCTGTCCTCCCTGCGATTTCTGCTGCCTTGGCTGCGACACCGATCAAGGGTCGGATAACGTTGTCGGGCTATGAAGGGTCAGAATTGCTGGTCGCGCGTCTGCTGATCGAGAGCGGGGCGGAGGTGCCTTATGTGGGCACAGCCTGTCCGCGGACGCCTTGGAACGCCGATGATCAGGCGTGGCTTGAAGCCAAGGGCGTGAAGGTGAAATTCCGCGCGTCGCTGGAAGATGATTGTGCGGCGATGGAGGCGGTGAAGCCTGACCTCGCTATTGGGACGACCCCCGTGGTGCAGAAGGCCAAGGAGTTGGGTGTTCCCGGTCTGTATTTCACCAACTTGATTTCGGCGCGGCCCCTGATGGGTGTGGCCGGGGCCGGATCGCTGGCCGAGGTGATCAACGCCGCCATCGCCAACAAGGGGCGCATGGATCACATGCGTGAGTTCTTTGAAGGCGTGGGCGAAGGTGACACCGCTGGGGTCTGGGAAGGTGCGCCGAATGTTCGGCCGGATTTCCGGGCGCAGAATGCGAAGAAGCTTGAGCGTCAAGCCAAGGCGGCGAAGGCCGCGGAGATGATTTGATGTTGGCGCGGGTGACATACGCGCCGACGGTGGGCAGGAACTGCCCACCCTACGTAGGGTGGGCAGTTTTGCCCACCACTGGTGGTGCCGCATGCTGATCATGGATCATGACCGCGCGGGCGGATACTGGGGTGCTGTTTACGCGTTCTGCGCCGTGAAAGGCCTGCAATGTGTGATCGACGGACCCGTGGGCTGCGAGAACCTGCCGGTGACCTCCGTCCTGCATTACACCGACGCTTTGCCGCCGCATGAGTTGCCCATCGTGACCACCGGTCTTGGCGAGGAAGAGTTGGGCCGCGACGGCACCGAGGGCGCGATGAAGCGGGCTTGGGGCACGCTCGACCCGGCGCTGCCAGCCGTTGTGGTGACGGGTTCAATTGCCGAGATGATCGGCGGGGGTGTGACGCCCCAAGGCACGAATATTCAGCGATTCCTGCCGCGCACCATTGATGAAGATCAGTGGGAAGCGGCGGATCGGGCGATGACCTGGATCTTTACCGAATTCGGTATGACCAAGGGTCGGATGCCGCCCGAGAAGAAACGCGAGGAAGGTGCGCGTCCTCGCGTGAATATCCTTGGTCCGATGTATGGCACGTTCAACATGCCATCCGATCTGGCCGAGATCCGCAGGCTGGTCGAAGGGATCGGCTGCGAGGTCAACATGGTGATGCCCTTGGGTGCGCATGTGGCCGAAATGAGAGATCTGGTAAATGCGGATGTGAACATCTGCATGTACCGCGAGTTCGGGCGCGGGTTGTGCGAGCTTCTTGCCAAGCCGTATCTACAAGCCCCGATAGGGGTCGAGAGTACCACCAAGTTCCTGCGCGCACTGGGGACCTTGGTGGGCCTCGACCCCGAACCTTTTATCCAGCGCGAAAAGCATTCGACGCTGAAGCCTGTGTGGGACCTGTGGCGGTCCGTGACGCAGGATTTCTTTGCCACCGCCAGCTTTGCGGTTGTGGCAAACGAGACCTATGCCCGTGGCATTCGCCTGTTCCTCGAAGAGGACATGGGCCTGCCCTGTGCCTTTGCGGTCGCACGTGTGGCAGGGAAGAAGACCAACAACGAGGAGGTTCGCGCCTGGATGGCGCAAAAGCGCCCCTTGGTGGTCTTTGGGTCGATCAACGAAAAGATGTATCTGGCGGAGTTGAAAGGCGGGCATGGACCGAGCCCTGCCTTCATCCCGGCCTCGTTCCCCGGTGCCGCGATCCGGCGGGCCACGGGCACGCCCATGATGGGTTATGCCGGGGCGACGTACCTGATCCAAGAGGTCTGCAATGGCCTCTTTGATGCGCTGTTCCATATCCTGCCACTGGCCACCGACATGGATGCCGCCGAAGCCACACCAACAACCCTGCGCCGTGACTTCCCCTGGGATGCCGATGCGCAGGCCATGCTCGACCGGATTGTCGAGCAACATCCCATCCTGACCCGGATTTCCGCCGCAAAAACACTGCGCGATGCCGCTGAGCAAGCAGCGCTCGACGCAGGGGCCGACCGGGTCGTGATTGAAACCGTGCGCGCACTCGATCCTGCCCTGGCGGGATCGTCAGAAGACAAGGATCCGGCTTTGGCCGGGTCGTCAGACCAAGTTTCCGAGGGAGGAACACCATGACTGACATGACGTCCAATCTGACCACCGAAGCGCCGAAAAAGCGCGCGGGGCTGAAGACCGAATTCATGGTCTATTTCGCGATCATCTTTGTGGCGACGCTGCCGCTGGCCTGCCTGACCTGGGCGCTGGCCGCGATCAAATCGCGTTCGTTCACCGACAAGGGCCCAATGGCCCGGGCCTGGACCCAAGCGCGGATCATCACGCCGATGATCTTCAACGCGTGACGACCCGACCGACACATACCGAATTTCTCAGCGAATGTGCGCCTGCTGAGACATCGAACTGGACGCCTGGCAACAGGTGGACAGAGCCCGGAGGGGGTGACCCCAAAGGACCCGGCCGCGGGGTGCGCGGCGTCAGCATAATATTCCGGAGGAATTCTTATGGCTGATAATCACCTGTCTTTCACAGGTCTCACAGACGAGCAGGCGCAAGAGCTGCACGCTGTCTATATGAGCGGGCTCTGGCTTTTCACAGCCGTTGCCGTTGTCGCTCACTTGGCAGTGTTCATCTGGCGTCCGTGGTTCTGAGGAGGGATTAGCAAATGGCAAAGTTCTACAAGATCTGGCTCATCTTCGATCCCCGCCGTGTGTTTGTTGCACAAGGCGTCTTTCTGTTCCTGCTTGCGGCGATGATTCACCTCGTCCTGCTGAGCACTGGTGCCGAAGGCTTCAACTGGTTTGAAATCGCCGCTGCAGAGCGCGCGGAGTAATTCCGGTCACCAAGACAACGCCGCGGGCGGGGTAACAGTGCGCCCCGCCTGCCCGCGGCAATCCAGGTAATCCAAGACGGCTGACGACCCCGCCGGGGCACGCGCCGCCAATTGCGGAGAATAGAACGATGGCTTTGCTATCCTTCGAACGTAAGTATCGCGTCCGCGGAGGGACGCTGATCGGCGGCGATCTGTTCGACTTTTGGGTAGGCCCCTTTTACGTGGGCTTTTTCGGGGTCACGACCGCCTTTTTCGCCCTGCTGGGCACCGTGCTCATCTTTTGGGGCGCATCCCAACAGGGCACGTTTAACCCGTGGCTGATCAATATCGCGCCGCCTGACCTGAGCTATGGTCTGGGCCTCGCACCGCTGCTCGAAGGCGGGCTGTGGCAGGTCATCACGATCTGTGCGACCGGCGCATTCGTCAGTTGGGCGCTGCGCGAGGTGGAAATCTGCCGCAAGCTGGGCATGGGCTATCACGTGCCCATCGGTTTTAGTTTTGCGATCTTTGCCTATGTGACGCTCGTCATCTTCCGCCCGCTTTTGATGGGCGCGTGGGGGCACGGGTTCCCGTATGGGATCTTCAGCCACCTCGATTGGGTGAGCAACACGGGCTACGCCTATCTGCACTTCCACTACAACCCGGCGCACATGCTGGCCGTCACGTTGTTCTTCACGACGACACTGGCGCTGGCGCTGCACGGGGCGCTGATCCTGTCGGCGGCGAACCCTGAAAAAGGGTCGGAGGCGCTGACACCGGATCACGAAGACACGTTCTTTCGCGACTTCATCGGCTATTCGATCGGCACGCTGGGCATTCACCGTCTGGGCTTCCTGCTGGCGATCAATGCCGGGTTCTGGAGCGCGGTGTGCATCATCATCTCCGGTCCCGTCTGGACCTCCGGTTGGCCCGAGTGGTGGAACTGGTGGCTGAACATGCCGATCTGGGGTGCCGATCCGCTGCCTGTCTATCAATCCGGATTTGGGGGGTAAGGTCATGGGTATCAAAGCCGAATATCAAAACATCTTCACCCAGGTTCAGGTTCAGGGCACGCCCGAATGGGGCATGGACGACAATGGCACGATGCTCGAAGAGCGCGTCGGCACGCCGTGGTTCTCCAAGTTGGCCGGCCTCTTTGGCAACGCGCAAATCGGGCCGATCTACCTTGGCTGGACCGGCATGGTGTCGCTGGCCACGGGCCTGATCTGGTTCGTGATGGTCGGGCTGAACATGCTGGCGCAGGTCGGCTACAGCTTTCCCGAATTGCTGCGGCAACTGTTCTGGCTGGCGCTTGAGCCGCCATCGCCGGAATATGGCCTGCGCATTCCGCCGCTGAATGAGGGCGGGTGGTATATCATCGCCTCGTTCTTCCTGCTGGTGTCGGTCATGACATGGCTCTTGCGGAGCTACCTGCTGGCGCAGCAGCACAAGATGGGCAAACACGTGTTCTGGGCGTTCGCATCCGCCGTGTGGTTGTTCCTGGTGCTCGGTCTCTTCCGTCCGATCCTGATGGGATCGTGGTCGGAGGCTGTGCCTTATGGCATTTTCCCGCACCTTGACTGGACCACGGCGTTCTCGATCCGCTACGGCAACCTCTACTACAACCCGTTCCACTGTCTTTCGATCGTGTTCCTTTATGGCTCTGTCCTGCTGTTCTGTATGCACGGCGCGACCATTCTGGCGGTCACCCGCTATGGCGGCGACCGCGAGCTGGAGCAGATCTATGACCGCGGCACGGCCACCGAACGCGCGGCCCTGTTCTGGCGCTGGACCATGGGGTTCAACGCCACGATGGAGGGCATCCACCGGTGGGCGTGGTGGTTTGCGGTGCTGACCCCGATCACGGGCGGGATCGGCATCCTGCTCACCGGGACAGTTGTCGACAACTGGTTCATCTGGGCGCAGGAGCACAATTTTGCACCGGCCTATGACGGAGCCTATGGCTACGAAGATTACGGCTCATACGAAGCCTTCATCGGGAAGGAGAACTGATCATGCTACCCAAGTGGTTTGACTCATGGAACAAGGCCAACCCGACGAACATCTTTGGCCCGGCCATTCTGGTGGGCGCGGTCGGTGGGGCGCTTTTCGTGGCGGCACTGCTGGTCACGTGGGGCAACCCGGCGCAGACCTCCAGCATGCAGACGGGTCCGGCGGGTACGGGCATGTCGGTGCCGGAATACAACGTGGCGCGTCTTGCGCCCGATCCGGATATCGACGCCTACTATACCGAGCCGCCATATGTGCCCGAAGGCGGAGAGCCGCTGGCCAAGGACATCTATGAGAATGTTCAGGTGCTGGGCGATCTGACCGAAGACAACTTCAACCGCGTGATGCTCGCCATGACGCAATGGGTGTCGCCGGAACAGGGTTGTGCCTACTGCCATGGCGAGGTTGATCTGGAAGAATACGGCAATGATGACCTCTATACCAAGGTCGTCAGCCGCCGCATGATCCAGATGACGCAGCACATCAACGAAGAGTGGGACGCGCACGTCAATGCCGTCGCCGAGGTGGGGGTCAATTGCTATACCTGCCACCGTGGCGAGAACGTGCCAAGCGACATCTGGTTCAACGTCACGCCCGTGAACGAGCGGGTCGCTGGGTGGGCTGCGGTGCAGAATCGCGCCACCTCGATGAGCCAGTCAACATCGCTGCCGTCGAACGCGCTCGAGGTGTACCTGACCGATTACGACAGCCTGGTGAACGTCCATGATCTGGAAAGCCGCGTTGCCGGTGTGCCGGGTCTGACCGAGGACGTGGCCACGATCCAGAAGACCGAGATGACGTATTCGCTGATGAATTACTTCTCGAACTCTTTGGGCGTGAACTGCGTGTTCTGTCACAACAGCCGGGCGTTCTACGATCCCGCGCAATATACGCCGCAATGGGGTATCGCGCAGCTGGGCCGTCAGATGGTGATCGAGCTGAACCAGGAATACCTGATCCCGCTCAAGGACACCTATCCGGCCGAACGGTTGGGCCCGATCTATGCGGATGCGCCCAAGGCCGCCTGCCGGACCTGCCACAAAGGCTACCAGCGTCCGCTGCAAGGCATGAACGTCACGGATGACTGGCCGGAATTGGTCACGACCGAGGCCCCCGTTTACGAATAGGGTCCTTGACCCCACGACATGTTCCGCGGCTGCACCCTGTTGCTGCCGCGGGGCGCCAGGCACGGGCCATCGGCTTCCTTGGTCCGGGCGCGGGGTCCTCTGACCCCGGTTCCCTTCCTGTTGGCTACAGGAACCTGGCGTCGTGTTTGCCCAGAGCAGGCACGGCGCCTTTTTCGCCCAACACATGTCGCGGGCAAGGCGGCAGGGCGGTGAGATGAAAGGACGTGCGCAGATGACAAATACCCCAACACTGGACCGTGTCGCGGGCCCGCAAGACCTCAAGACGCTCAGCGATGCAGAACTGACCACTCTGGCCGACGAATTGCGCCAGGATGTGATTTCCGCCGTGTCAAAGACGGGCGGGCACCTTGGGTCGTCATTGGGTGTGGTGGAATTGACCGTCGGCATCCACGCGGTGTTCGACACGCCGCGAGACAAGGTTATCTGGGACGTGGGGCACCAATGCTATCCGCACAAGATCCTGACCGGGCGGCGCAGCCGCATGGGCACGTTGCGCCAGAAGGACGGGCTGAGCGGCTTCACCAAGCGCAGCGAGAGCGAATATGATCCCTTTGGTGCGGCGCACTCCTCCACGTCGATCTCTGCCGCACTTGGGTTCACGGTGGGCCGTGACATGGGGATGCCCACGGGCGACGCGGTTGCGGTGATCGGCGATGGGTCGATCAGCGCCGGCATGGCATATGAGGCACTGAACAACGCCGGTCACGAAGGCCGCCGCCTGTTCGTGATCCTCAACGACAACGAGATGAGCATCGCGCCGCCCACCGGCGCCATGAGCACCTATCTGTCGAACCTCAGCCGCAATTCTCCGCTCGCCCCGCTGCACGCGATTGCCGAAGGGATGGAACAGGCGCTGCCCAAGCCGATGCGTGACGGTGCCCGCCGTGCGCGCGAGATGGTGACCGGGGTCGCCAGCAAAGGCACGTTCTTTGAAGAACTGGGGTTCGACTATATCGGTCCCATCGACGGCCATGACATGGCCGAGGTGCTGAACGTTCTGCGCGCCGCGCGCACCCGCGCCGATGGCCCGGTCCTGATCCACGCCTGCACGGTAAAGGGCAAGGGATACGCCCCCGCTGAAGGGTCCGCCGACAAGTATCACGGGGTGTCCAAGTTCGACGTGGAGACGGGCGAGCAGTCCAAGGGCAAGAGCAACGCGCCCTCCTACACGTCGGTGTTCGGGGCGACCCTGACGGACCTCGCTGCCGAAGACCCTGCATTGGTCGCAATCACGGCGGCGATGCCGTCCGGTACGGGTGTCAACAAGATGCAGGACCGGTTCCCGTCCCGCGTTTTCGACGTCGGCATTGCCGAACAACATGCGGTGACCTTTGCCGCTGGCATGGCGGCGAGCGGTCTCAAGCCGTTTTGCGCCATCTATTCGACGTTCCTGCAACGCGGGTACGATCAGGTGGTGCATGATGTGGCGCTGCAGAACCTGCCGGTGCGCTTTGCGCTGGATCGGGCCGGTCTTGTGGGCGCGGATGGCGCGACCCATGCGGGGGCCTTTGACATCGGATACCTTGCGGCTCTGCCGAACATGGTCGTGATGGCGGCCTCCGATGAGGCCGAATTGGTGCACATGACGACGACCGCCGCCGCGCATGACAGCGGCCCCATCGCCTTCCGCTATCCGCGGGGCAATGGGCGCGGGGTCGAGATGCCAGAGCGCGGAGAAGTGCTTGAGATCGGCAAGGGGCGCATTGTGCAAGAGGGCCACGACGTTGCGCTCTTGTCCCTTGGCACGATGCTGGATGATTGCGAACGCGCCGCTGCCACCCTGGAGGCCGAAGGTCTGTCCGTGACCATCGCCGATGCCCGCTTTGCCAAGCCGCTGGACATGGACATGATCCGCGACCTGGCATCACGCCATACGGTGCTGGTGACCGTTGAGCAGGGTGCCATGGGGGGCTTTGGTGCGATGGTGCTGCAGGCCATGGCCGCAGAAGGGATGCTGGATCAGGGCCTGAAGGTGCGGACCTTGTGCCTGCCGGATCGGTTCATCGATCAGGCGGGACCGGAGGACATGTATGCCTCTGCCGGGCTTGATGCCGATGGGATCGTGTCGACAGTGCGCCACGCGATGGGCTCGGCTGGCGACAAGACGAACGTCGTTGACCTCATCGCCGGGGAATAGCGCCTAGCTGCTCAGGACGCCGCGGATCGGATTTTGTTGCGCGAATTGCAGGGTCAGTTCCGCCACGACATCCGGCGCGTCCCAGTGGATCGAATGTCCCGCCCCTTCGACAATGTGGTGCGGCAGGTGGTTCAGGACAGCCAGGATGTGATCCGGCGGCACGATCAGGTCCAGCGCCCCGATCAGAACCTGGGTGGGACATTTGGGCCGGGCCAGTGCCGCACCATCAAACCCGCGCAAGGCCGTCAACTGATGCGCCATCGCGTCCGCGGTCTGCGCATGTGGGTAGGCGAGGCTGTCGGCAATGGCCTGATCGACGGCGGCCGGATCATCATAGACGCTCGGGTTGAAGAGCCACGGAAAGAGCGCGCGCAGCCACGTATCAGGCGGTGCGGCACTGCGCCGGATCGAAATGAGATTGGCAAAGAGCGCGGTGTTGCGGGCCAGCCGCACAGGGGCGGATGCGGCGATATGGGTAGAGGCCATGCGCATCGGCACCATCTGCGCCATGTGCAAGGCAATGATGCCGCCCATCGAATGGCCGATCACGTGATAGAGTTCGTGGCCCAAATGATCCATCAGCGCCAGCGCGTCCTTGCACATCAGATCTATGGAAACCGGCGCATCCCATGGCGCCGTGCGCCCGGTGGCCCGATTGTCGGGCCGGATGCACGTGAAATGCGGCGCCAACCGAGCCACCAGCGGGTCCCAACTGCTGTGATCCGACATGAACCCGGCCAGCATCAGGAGCGGCGGACCGCTCCCCTCCACAGTGAAGTGCAAAGTGACGTCGTCACGCTCAAGCGTCGGCATTCAGCTGGCTCCAGGTGGGCAGGATATCGTTCGGGGCCGGGGTCGCCGCATGAACCCCGCGTGCAATTGCGCGCGCCAGGCAGAGCGCGGCGGCATGGCCGATGACGCCCAGGTCTGATGGATCAGGCAAAGATACGGCGCCCGTGGCTGCGCCAAAGACAAGATCGCCGTCACTGGGGCTGTGTGCGGGTACGCAGGCGCGCGCGATCCCGTCATGGGCCGCGATGGCCATCCGCTGGCACTCCGCCTTGTCGAGGGTGGCGTCGGTGGCCACGATGGCGATCGTGGTATTGGCGTGTTCCATCATCGCGGTGACCTTGCGCCGGTCCGGGCTGCGCCCCAGGCCGGTGGCGGGATCGGGACCGACGCCACCGAATTCGCCGTCGATTTCGAACGGCGCGGCCCAGAAGTGCCGGTCGCCTGGCGTTGTCACGCTGCCCATCGGATTGGCCGCGACCAACGCCGCAACGGAAATCCCGCTGTCGAGGATCAGGGAGGCGGTGCCAAGACCGCCCTTCATCGCGGCGGTTGTCGCACCGGTGCCTGCGCCGACGGAACCGATATCCGTGTGGTTTGTTGCCGCGTCAAATGCCGCACGGCCCAGGGCCGGATAGGGGTTCGTGGTCCAGTCGTGATGGCCGCCCGCAAGCAGGTCGAACAGGATGGCACCGGGCACAATCGGCACGATGGCTGGCCCGACCTTGTATCCGCGCCCCACGGCGCGCAACCCGGCCACGGCGCCGCTGCAGGCGTCCAGCCCATAGGCAGACCCGCCCGACAGCACGAGGGCATCCACCTGAGCCACGGATTTGTCCGGGGCCAGCAGATCGGTTTCCCGCGTCCCCGGCGCGCCGCCCATCACGTGAACAGACGCGGTAAAGGGCGCATCCGCCGTCATGACAGTCACGCCGGATTTCAGTGTGGCGTCCTGTGCGTGGCCGACCTTGATCCCCGTGATGTCCGTGATTGCGTTTTGCGGGCCTGGGGTCATGAGATTCTATGCCTCCGGCGGGAGTTTATCTTGCGAGATGAAGGGGATCAGATACGCGGTTTCGGCGCTGCGGTTTCAGGATCGCCGGTGTTGGGCACGCCCTTGGGTTCAATGAGCAGCACCTTGCATTCCTGTGCGGCGCGGGGACGGTGCGTGACCCCTTTGGGCACGATGAACAATTCACCCGTTCCGACCGGGTGGCTCTGATCCTCAAGGTCCATGACCATTTCGCCTTCGAGCACGAGAAAGAAATCGTCCGTGTCCTCGTGCAGATGAAATGGGAACTCCCCCTGGAACTTGACCACCATGACGTCGTTGCCGTTGTAGTCGGCAATCACATGTGGGTCCCAATGTGAGCTGAACTGGCCCAGTTTGTCGGCAAGGTTGACCGGTTTCATATGCAGCGTCCTCCGTCGATTTCGAGTGCAACGCCCGTGATCATCGAGGCCGCATCCGAGCACAGGAATGTGGCGGCGGCGCCCATGTCCTGGGGTGTCGAAAAGCGACCCAATGGGATCGTGGCGAGGAATTTTTCGCGCATTTCGGGGCTGTCTTCGCCCATGAAGCTCTTGAGCAGGGGCGTCTCACCCGCGACCGGGTTCAGCGCGTTCACGCGGATACCGTGGGGCGCGAGTTCGACGGCCATTGCCTTTGTCGCGGTGATCATCCAGCCCTTGGACGCGTTGTACCAGTTGAGCTGTGGCCGGGGCGACACGCCGGCGGTCGAGGCGATGTTGAGGATCGCGCCCGCCTTGCGTGCCTTGAAATGCGGCACGAGGCTGCGCGCGGTGAGGTAGACGGACTTGGCGTTGACGGCGAGCACGCGGTCAAAGTCATCCTCGCTCACGTATTCCAGGGCTTGCGGCATATGCGTGATGCCCGCGTTGTTGACGAGGATGTCGAGGTGGCCGAAGGCGGTCATGGCGGTATCGACCATCGCTTGAACCGAAGGCCCGTCTGCCACGTCGACGATGCACGCGGTGCCGCCGATGTCTTGTGCGACCTGTTGCGCGCCGTCGGCGTTGAGGTCTGCGACCAGCACCCGCGCGCCTTGGGCGGCGAAGGCGCGGGCGATCCCTGCGCCAAAGCCGGACGCGGCCCCGGTGACGATGGCGGTTTTGCCGTCAAGTTGCATAGGGCACCTCCTTGATGAATTCGCGGATCAGGTGTGTGACCGTCGCGGGTTTATCGGTGTCGAGCAGATGGGCCGCCCCGTCGATCAGGTGGTAGTCCGCGTGGGGCAGCGCGTCGGCGAGGCGTTCGCCAAAGGGGGGCGGCATGATCGGGTCCTTGTCACCCGACAGCACGAGGGCCGGGCACCGGACCTGTGCCAGCGCGTCGTGGAAATCGAACCGCCCCTGTTCGTTGGCTGGCCCGTTGTAGTGCATGGCGACCGGGTTCTTGAGGATCATGCGTTGCATGACGTGCGGATCGGGTACGGTGCGTGAGTAGAGCGGCAGGCAGACATCGAAATAGTCCTGCCGCCGTTCTGGCGTTGGATCCGACCAGTAGGTGCGCGCGATGCGCCCGGCCACCTCTCCGCCGACGCGCTCAAACGCAGCGTAGATCGTGTCGAAATCCGTGCGCGCTGTCGTGGCCAGCAGGATGAGGCCGCCCACATGGTCCGGATGCTGCGTGGCATAGGCTTGGGCCACCACGCCGCCAAAGGACGCGCCAAAGACGATGGGGTGTTGCACTCCGAGGATGTCGCAGAGCGTACGCACGTCATCGCCCCATTGCGCCAGCGTCCAGTCGGCAGGATCGCCGTCATCGGACCGCCCATTGCCGCGGTGATCCACATAGATCACCTGAGCCAGGTCGCTGATCTGCGCCATCAGCGGCCGCAGGATCGAATGATCCGCACCGGGTCCGCCATGCAGGGCAACCACCGTGTGGCGCTGGCGCATGAACGGGCCGTCGGGCACCAGCGTGGGGCCCTCCACATCGACAAACAGCCGGACCCCGTTCACCTCGATCCGCATCAGTAGGTGGCCCGCCCGCCCGATTGGTCAAAGCAGAACCCGGTGGTGAAACTCGCCTCGTCCGAGGCCAGCCAGCAGGCCATTGCGGTGATCTCTTCGACCGTACCAAAGCGGCCCATGGGGATCTTTGACTGCATGAAGTCGATATGCTCCTGCGTCATCTGGTCGAAAATCGCAGTGCGCACGGCTGCGGGTGCAATCGCGTTGGCGGTCACACCCGAGGTCGCCAGCTCCTTGCCCAGGGATTTGATCAGCCCGATCACGCCCGCCTTGGACGCGGAATAAGCGGGAGCGTTCGGATTGCCGTCCTTGCCTGCGATGGAGGCGATGGTGACGATCCGGCCCCAGCCCTTGTCCGTCATGATCGGCGCGGCAGCACGGCAGCAGTAGAACACGGCGTGCAGGTTCAGCATATGCACCGACAGCCAGTCCTCGACGCTATACTCCCATGTGGTCGCATTTGGCCCGGTGATCCCGGCGGAACAGACCAGCACATCGGGCTGCGTTTCTGTCATGGCCCAGGACACGGCGTCGGGGTCGGTCACGTCGATCTGGCGGGTGGTGATGCGGTCCTGTTGCACATGGGCCAGGGCTTCGCCGTTGATGTCCCAGACTTCGACCGTGGCCCCTTCGGCGGCGAGGCGGGTGGCGATGCCTTCGCCAAGGCCAGATGCGCCGCCCGTGACGACGCAGTGCCGTCCCTTGAACCGATTTTCAAACATGTGTCCCCCCGCGATGTGCTGCATCAATCTGCGCTGGCCTGCGGCGGGTCGCAACGGTTTTCCGTTCTGCGACCGTGTCGGCCCTCGTACCGGGCGCGGGTTCGCCTATGTTGGCGCTCATGCAACGCCCGCTTTTCATCGGATCGGACATATACCGCGGCTCGTCCTATGGGGCGTGGCATCCGCTGCGTGTGCCGCGCGTGTCGACGGTGATTGACCTGTCACGCGCCATGGGATGGTTGCCACCGCAGGTCTATGTCCCCAGTCCGCGGGTCAAGCCCGACACGCTGACGATCTGGCACACGGCGGAGTATGTGCATGCGCTTCATGCAGCTGAGGCCGCGCAAGCGGTGTCCGATGAGGTCCGCGCCCGACATGCCATCGGCACGCCGTCCAATCCGGTATTCCCCGAAATGTACCGGCGCCCGGCCACGGCGGCCGGTGGGTCGCTGCTGGCGGGTGAACTGTTGGCGCAAGGCGGTATTGTCTATCACCCCGCAGGCGGGACGCATCACGGGATGCCGGACCGGGCGGGCGGGTTTTGCTACCTCAATGACCCGGTACTTGCGATCCTGTCGTTGCAGCGCAACGGAGCCCGACGGGTGGCCTATGTGGACATTGATGCGCATCACCCGGATGGCGTCGAACATGCCTTTGGCGATGACCCGGACGTCCTGATGATCTCGGTGCACGAAGAGGGGATATGGCCGCGCACCGGTGCACTTGGTGTGAGCGGCGACGGCTCGACCCTGAACCTGCCTGTGCCCCGCGGGCTGAATGACGATGAAATGGCGCTGATTGCCGAAGCGCTGATCCTGCCACAGGTCCAGCGCTTTGCCCCCGATGCGCTGGTCCTGCAATGCGGCGCGGATGGCGTCGAAGAGGACCCGCAGGCGCATCTGTCCCTGTCCAATCAGGCGCATGTGCATATCGTGAGGGGCCTGATGGGGCGTGCGCCGCGCACGCTTGTTCTCGGTGGCGGCGGGTACAATCCATGGTCTGTCGGGCGGCTCTGGACCGGGGTGTGGGGGGCGCTCAACGGGTTTGAGGTGCCCGACAGGCTCGACGCCGCAGCGGAGGCGGTTCTGCGCGCGTTGCGCTTTGACGGGAACCGGCGCGGGCGCAACCCGCCTGAACACTGGTTCACGACACTGGCCGACGCGCCACGCAACGGCCCGATCCGGGACGACATTCGCGTGCGGCTCTCGCAACTGGGCGTCTGACGGCACGTTACGCACGCACCGGTGGCGCATGACGCCCGCGCCTGCTAAACGCCTGCGCAGAATTCAGCCAGCGAAAGGTCAGGCCCATGAGCGCCACCGCCCGCAAATCCGCGCCCCTGCCCGACGACATCCGGGACATGAAGGGTGGCGCGCCGATCGTCAGCCTCACCGCATACACCACTCCGATGGCACAGATGATGGACGCGCATTGCGACTTTGTCCTTGTGGGGGACAGTGTCGGCATGGTGCTGCACGGATTGCCGTCCACGCTGGGCGTCACGATGGATATGATGGTGATGCATGGGCGGGCCGTGGCGCGCGGGCTCACATCGGCGATGATGGTCGTGGACATGCCATTTGGCAGCTACGAAGAAGGCCCCGAACAGGCGTTCCGTAACGCGGCCCGGATCATGGCCGAAACGGGCGCGGCTGCCGTCAAGCTCGAAGGTGGACAGCACATGGCCGACACTATCGCGTTCCTGGTTGCGCGTGGTGTTCCGGTGATGGCGCATATCGGGCTGACGCCGCAATCGATCAACACGCTCGGCGGTTACAAGGTGCAGGGCCGCGGCAACGCGGCGGCGGCGCTGATGGCGGATGCGCAGGCCATGGCGGAGGCGGGCGCATTCTCGGTCGTTCTGGAAAAGGTGCCCGCGACCCTCGCGGATGAGATCACGGCAGGGATTCCGATCCCGACCATCGGCATCGGTGCATCGGCGGGATGTGACGGGCAAATCCTCGTGGTGGACGACATGCTGGGCCTGTTCACGGCGTTCAAGCCCAAGTTCGTCAAACGATACGCGTCCCTGGGCACGGATGGCGAAGCCGCCATTGCCGCCTACGCAGAAGAGGTCCGCGCCCGCAGCTTTCCGGCGGCGGAACACATGTTCGGCGATACGGCCCCCAAGAGCAAACCATGACAGCGCCGATCATTCGCACCCGCGCCGACCTGCGCGAGATGACGCGCGGCTGGACCCGTGCGGGCGAGACCATCGGCGTGGTGCCGACCATGGGCGCGCTGCATGACGGCCACCTGAGCCTCGTGGCGCGGGCCAAGGACATGTCGGACCGCGTGATCGTGACGATCTTTGTGAACCCCAAGCAGTTCAACAATCCCGAGGACCTCGAAAACTATCCGCGCACCGAACATGAGGACGCGCGCAAGCTGGAACGGTTTGTGGTGGATGCAATCTATGTTCCCGACGGGGCGCAAATGTACCCGGATGGGTTTGCAACGACGGTCAGTGTCGACGGGCTGACCAATGTGCTGTGCGGCGCGCATCGGGCCGGGCATTTCGACGGTGTGGCCACCGTTGTGACCAAGCTCTTTACCCAGACGTCAGCGGATCTGGCGTTTTTTGGCGAGAAGGATTTTCAGCAGTTGCAGGTGGTTCGGCGCATGGCGCGGGATCTCGACCTTGGGGTCGAGGTTGTGGGCTGCCCGACGATCCGGGAGATGGACGGGCTGGCCATGTCATCGCGCAATCTGCTGTTGTCGGATCAGGCGCGCAGCCGGGCGTCGGCCCTGAACGCAGTGATGGAAGACATGGCGGAGGCTTTGACCAAGGGCGCCGCAATTGACGACCTGTTACCGGAAGCCAAGGCGCGGCTGGCGGCGGCGGGTTTTGGCGATATCGACTATCTCGAGATGCGCACGAATGAAACGCTGACCCTCATCGACCGGGCGACCGAACCCGCAAGGCTGTTTGCCGCGGCGTATATGGCAGGCGTGCGGTTGATCGACAATATTGATGTGCCTGTGACGACCTGAACCAATGCGTTTGGGGCCTGACCCGCCATGAATGTGGCAAAGATAAATAACGTGTACCAAGCGCAGCCAAAGGCCACAGCGCGATCGATGTTAAAGGTATGCGACGAAAGGGTGGGTTTGTTCCTTTGCCTGTCGTATATCATCTGACCATAGAGTAAGATCTGTTTTTAGAAAGACGAGCACAGATTTGGACTTTGAGGTTCTTCGGCTTTTGGGCGCATCCGCCAGCAGCGTTGCCGTGATCGGATCGATTGTCGCGATGTTCTGGAAAGGTGATGACGCGATTTCAGACGAAGCGCGGGAAGCCCTGTCAAAGGCGTTACAGAGATTGGAAGTTCGACTGACACCGCAATCGTTCGGTGAACAGTACATCGGCGCGTTTAATCAGGTTTTTGGGGAAAACCACCTCAGCGTACGCTCTTTTTTGCACTGCATGTTGGTATCGTTTGTGTCCGTCACGGTCTTGTACGGACTCTGGGCCTCTTTCGCGCCGGACCGCGAGAGCGTGAGCAGCGTTATTATTGGACTTCTCTTTGCAGCGCTCTTTTTCAACGTATTGCCGGACTACGTTTCGCTCTGGCAAACGCGATGGGTGCTCAACCGGCTGACGGGCGTGAATTCGACATTGGTCCAGTTTCTCTGGTTGATTGCCGATTTGATATGCACTGCCTTCATATTCTTCTTTGTGTCCGGTCTGGTCATGGTTCTTGCCTTCCTTCCGACTGCCGGCGGAATAGAGGAAATGATCGTCGCATTTATGTTACCATTCCTTTTTTTCAGTTCTGGCGGCGACGCACCACTGGGCGCAATGCCCGAATTGATGCCGCTATTTTATTCGACTTTCGTGACATCGCTCTGGATCTGGCTGCTCGCGCTGGGGCAACAGCTTTTGGGGCGAATGAACGTTCACCATCCCTTGTTGTTTGTTCTTCCAATCAAGACCAAACCAATGCGGTCGATCGGCCTGTTTTTGGGGCTTATTGCGGCTGTCGTTCTCACCTTTGTTTGGCTGGTCCGGTTGCTGATTGGCTAACCGAGAGGCCGCGGAGGAGATCTTCGCGACGGTCTGGCGCAGATCAGCGCGGCAACAACAGGGTTTCGAGCGCGGCACCCATCACCTTGGCGCTGTCGAGCATATCGGTGATGCCGACCCATTCGTCGGGTTTATGTGCCAGTTCCAGCTCACCCGGCCCATAGGCAATGCAGTTGCGCAGCTTGCCGATGCGGTCGATATGCTTTTGATCATAGGAGCCGGGGGAGGCGACATAGGTCGGCTCCACCCCCAGGACGCTTTCGATGGCCGCATGGACCGTTTCCACGACGGGCGCGGATTTGTCGGTCATTGAGGGCAGCACCACGTTCAAGTCTCGCAAATCATACTCGAACCGGTCCCGCGATTCCTTGAGCCCGTCGAGCAGGTCCACCACTTCGGCCCGCACCTGTTCGAGGTTTTCCTCCACGAGGAACCGCCGATCAATCACGATGCGGCAACTGTCCGGGACACAGTGGGCGGGCAACCCGTCATAGTCGTCGACCTGTTCCGGCTGGCCGCCGTGGATGGAGTTGATGTTCATCGTCGACTGTCGCGCCCCGTCAGGTACCACGGGCATGTCCGTGTGGCGGCGTGCCATGGCCGGGTAGAGGTCGGTTTCGAACCTGTCGAGAACGGCCCCCATATGGCGCACGGCGCAATCGCCGAGAAAGGGCATGGAACCGTGGGCAATCTCGCCCTTCGTCTCAATTTCCGCCCACCAGCCCCCGCGATGCCCGAGGCAGATCCGATCCTTGTTGAGCGGTTCGGGGATGATCACGTGCTGAACGCGGGCGGGGTCGAAAAATCCCTGTTCGGCAAGATAGGCGACACCGCCATAGCCGCCCGATTCCTCGTCCGCCGTGGCGCTGATCTCTATCGCACCGGTGAACCGGGGGTGTTCTGCAACGAAGGCTTCTGCTGCGATGATGGCCGAGGCAAGCCCACCCTTCATATCACAGGCACCACGCCCATAGATGCGGTCGCCATCCATGTCCGCGCCAAACGGATCGCGGGTCCAGCCCTGACCAACCTCGACCACATCATGGTGCCCGTTGAAGTGAACGCAGTCGCCGGGTTGCGACCCTTCGAACCGGGCAACAACGTTCCAGCGGGGGTAGGTGTCGCTGTCTCCCGGCGTGCCGGTGGCGCGGATCAGTTGCACGTCAAACCGTGCCTTGCGCAGGCGCTCGGCGATCAGGTCGCAGATGTCGCGATAATGCGCCCCCGGCGGGTTCAGCGTCGGGATGCGGATGAGGCTTTGCGTCAGGGCGATGAGGTCATCGCGCTGGCCATCGATGCGGGTGTTCAGGGTCATGGCGCCAGTTTTGGCCGGTGCGCTTCGATTGGCAAGGGATGGGCAGGTGGAACACGGCCCTTCGGGGAGGATTTTTTGGAACAGAGACGGGGTGCAGGCGTGGTTTTCAGAGTTTGCCCAGCGGGACCTTGAGCGCCATGTCGCCTTGGTCGTCGCGGGGCACTTCGCCGGCGCGCATGTTCACCTGCAGGGCGGGGATGATCAGTTTCGGCATCGCCAGTTCCGCATCGCGGGTGGTGCGGAATTTGATGAAGTCGTCGCGCGTCTTGCCTGCGCCCACGTGGATGTTTTCTGCGCGCTGTTCCGCGACGGTGGTTTCCCATGCGATGGCGCGCCCGCCGGGCCCGTAGTCGTGGCAGATGAACAGGCGCGTTGTGTCGGGCAGGGCCAACACTAGCTGGATGCTGTCGTAGAGTTCGCCCGCGTCACCGCCAGGGAAATCACAGCGCGCAGAGCCGCCATCCGGCATGAAGAGCGTGTCGCCGACAAAGGCCGCATCGCCCATCACGTGCACCATGCAGGCGGGCGTGTGGCCCGGTGTGTGCATGGCAAAGCAGGTCATGCCCCCGACAGAATAGGTGTCATTGTCCTGAAACAGCGCGTCAAACTGGCTGCCGTCGCGCTGGAATTCTGTGCCTTCGTTGAAGACTTTTCCGAACGTGTCCTGCACCTCGGTGATCTTCGCGCCAATGCCGATTTTGCCGCCCAGGGCCTGCTGAACGTAGGGCGCGCCGCTCAGGTGGTCGGCGTGCACGTGGGTTTCGATGATCCATTCGAGGCACAGGTTGTGTTTGCGGATGTGCGCGATCATCGCATCCGCACCGTCGAAGTTCAGCGCTCCCGCGGCGTAGTCGATGTCCATAACGGCGTCGATCACGGCGCAGGCTGGTCCGTTTGGCTCCTGCACGATGTAGGAAATCGTGTTTGACCGGTCGTCAAAGAAAGGTGTGACGAGCGGTGTTTGTGACAGATCAGGTGTCATGACGGGCCTCCGCGTGGTCGGGGTCTTGCCGTCAGAGTGCCAGCCCGCCCGGTTTGAGGCAAGTGGGCCATGACAAGGCGCGGGGTCCTGCGGCACTGCACGCACCGGCGCATCAAGCGTGCGGTGCGTGCGAAACCTGAGCCGATTGTGGGCTCACGCCGGGTTGAGATGCGCACATTCCGGTACCGGTGTGACAACGCGGCCCGTGTCGAGGTGGCTGAGCAGGTTGTCGACGACAAGGTTACCCATCGCGGCGCGTGTCTCATGTGTGGCGCTGCCCACATGGGGCAACAACACGACGTTGGACATGGATTTGAGCGCGTCGGGGATCTTCGGCTCTTCCTCGAAGACATCGAGGGCCGCGTATCCCAGTCGCCCGTCCTGCAACGCGGAGACCAGCGCCGCCTCGTCCACAACCGACCCGCGGGACACGTTGATCAAAGTGCCCTCCGCGCCAAGCGCATTGAGCACATCGGCGTTCACAAGGTGATGCGTGGCTGGACCGCCCGGCGTGATGCAGATGATCACATCCACCGCCGCAGCCATATCCACAAGGTTGGCGTGGTATGTGTAAGGCACGTCCTTGGCGCTGCGGGTGTGATAGTGGATGTCTGTGCCAAACGCTTTCAACTTGTCGGCAATGGCCAACCCGATCCGGCCAAGCCCGAGGATCCCCACGCGCCGTCCATCGGCAGAGCGCGACAGCGGCGCATTGCCGTCCCGTTCCCAGGCCCCTGACCGCGCGTGTGCCTCATCGCTGAGGAAATTGCGGTAGCTGGTGAGCATGAGCATGATCGCGGTGGTTGCGACTTCTTCGTTCAGCACATCGGGTGTGTGCGTGACAAGCACGCCACGCGCCACGCAGGCGTCGGTGTCAATCGCGTCATAGCCGACGCCATAGCTTGCCGCGACCTTTGCATTCTTACACGCCTCGAGCACGGGGCCGGGCACGCCGTCATGGCCGTTGGTCACGATATGGGTGATCGCGTCCGCCGGGTAATCATCGCCCACCTTGTGGATCGTAAACCGTTCTTCCAGACGGGTCCGCATGTCATCGGTGATCCCACCGATTTGCAACAGATCAGGCATCCTGCTTCACCTCCTGGCGCTGGGTTCCGAGACCGTCGATGGACAATTCCATCACATCACCCACAGCCAGATAGCGCTGCGGCTTCATGCCGTCGCCCACGCCGGGGGGCGTGCCGGTCGAAATCACGTCACCGGGGTGCAGCGTGAACAGCTGGCTCAGGTGCGAGATGATCTGCGCCACTGAAAAGATCATGGTCGACGTGTTGCCGGTCTGCATCCGGTCGCCATTCACGCTCAGCGACATATCGAGCGCTTGTGGATCCGGCACCTCGTCCCGCGTGACAAGGTACGGGCCCGTAGGTCCAAATGTGTCGCAGGATTTGCCTTTGGTCCACTGGCCGGTCAGGTTCTGCTGAAACTCGCGCTCTGACACATCATTGACGATGCAATAGCCCGCCACACTGTCCAGCGCGTCCGCTTCGGAGACGTATTTCGTTTCCTTTCCGATCACGACGCCCAGTTCGACCTCCCAGTCGGAACGTTTGGACCCGCGTGGCATCACCACATCATCATTGGGCCCGACAATGGCCGAGTTCGCTTTGAAGAACAGTATCGGGTGCGCCGGGATCGGCAGACCCTGTTCGGCGGCGTGATCGGAATAGTTGAGGCCGATGCACAGGAACTTGCCGATGTTGCCGACGCATGGTCCGATCCGTGGGTTGCCATCCACAGCAGGCAGGCTTGCCGGGTCAATCGCACGCAGCCGCGCGATGCTCGCATCGTCCAGAACCGCGCCCGTGATGTCGTCCGCGTGACCGCTCAGGTCGCGCAGCGTATCGCCATCCATCATTCCCGGTTTTTCAGCGCCCGGCGCTCCGTAACGTACGAGTTTCATCGTTCTCCTCTAGTGGTTGTCACGCGGCATATGCGTGCGCGAGATGTCTTTGTAATCGGTCGATCCGCGCAGGGTCATGCCTTCGTCAAAGCGGCCGACATAGGCGCGGAAGATTTCCTGCCACGGGCTTTGGCTTTCCGGCACGGGGAAGCCGCCCGCCGCCATGATGGCCTCGGCCCGCGCCTTGAGCACGGCGTCGTCCACCAACATGTCCGCCGTACAATTGGCCAGATCAATGCGGACCCGATCGCCCGTCTGAAGCAGGGCCAGACCGCCGCCATCCGCGGCCTCGGGCGATGCGTTCAGGATCGAAGGCGATCCGGACGTACCGGATTGCCGCCCGTCGCCCACGCACGGCAGTGCCTTGATGCCCTTTTTAAGCAGGTAGGACGGCGCGCGCATGTTCACGACCTCGGCCCCACCGGGGTATCCTTTGGGGCCTGCGCCGCGCATGAACAGGATGCAGTGTTCGTCGATCCCTTCGGCCTCGTCGTCAATGCGGTGGTGGAAATCCTCGGGCCCGTCAAACACCACGGCGCGGCCTTCGAACGCCTCGGGATCGTCCGGGTTCGACAGGTAGCGGTCGCGGAACTCTTCGGAGATCACGGAGGTTTTCATTATCGCGCTGTCAAAGAGGTTGCCCTTGAGGTTGATGAACCCCGCGCGCTCTTTCAATGGTGCAGAGACGGGCTTGATCACTTCGGTGTTTTCGCTGCGCACGCCGCCGCAGTTTTCACGCATGGTTTTCCCATTGGCCGTGATGGCGTCGGGGTGGGGCAGTAGGTCTGCGGCAATCAGCTCACCGATCACGGCAGGGACACCGCCCGCGTGCTGGTAATCTTCGCCCAGGTATTCGCCCGCGGGCTGCAAGTTCACCAGCAGCGGTACGTCGTGGCCGACGTTCTGCCAGTCGTCATTGTCCAGCGGCACGCCAAGGTGGCGCGCGATCCCGTTGAGGTGGATTGGCGCGTTGGTCGACCCGCCGATGGCGGAGTTGATGACAATCGTGTTTTCAAACGCCTCGCGCGTCATGATGTCGGACGGGCGCAGGTCCTCCCACACCATGTCCACGATCCGCCGCCCGGTCTCATAGCTGATCTGGCTGCGCTCGCGGTAGGGCGCGGGGATCGCTGCCGATCCCGGCAGCTGCATGCCAAGCGCTTCGGCGAGCGAATTCATCGTGGTGGCCGTGCCCATGGTGTTGCAGTAGCCGACGGAAGGCGCAGATGAGGCGACGAGTTCCATGAACCCTTCGCCGTCAATCTCACCGCGCGCCATCATCTCGCGCGCTTGCCAGACGATGGAGCCGGAACCGGTACGCTGTCCCCGGAACCAGCCGTTGAGCATGGGGCCAACCGACAGGGCCACGGCGGGAATGTTCACTGTGGCGGCGGCCATCAGCAACGCGGGCGTGGTCTTGTCACAGCCGATGTTCAGCACAACACCGTCCAGCGGATAGCCGAACAGCGTTTCCACAAGGCTGAGGTAAGCCAGGTTGCGGTCCAGCATCGCAGTGGGCCGCTTGCCGGTTTCCTGAATGGGGTGCACGGGCACTTCGATACATGTGCCACCGGCTGCGATAATCCCGTCGCGGACGCGTTTCGACAACTCGATATGGTGGCGGTTGCAGGGCGACAGATCGCTGCCGGTCTGGGCAATCCCGATGATCGGCTTGCCGGATTGCAGCTCTTCGCGGGTCAGGCCGTAGTTCAGGTAGCGCTCAAGATAAAGCGCGGTCATTTCCGGGTTGTCCGGGTTCATGAACCATTTGCGGGATCGCAGATCCTCGATACCGATTTTCTTGGTGCTCATTGGCCTGACCAGCCTCCGTCGATGATATGTGTGTGTCCTGTGGTGAACGCGCTTTCGTCACTGGCGAGATAAACGACAAGCGATGCGATTTCTTCGGCCTTGGCAACGCGGCCCATGGGCTGGCGGGCGACGAATTGCTTCATCGCGGCGTCATAGCTGCCCAACTCTTCGCCAAGCGCCTTGACGCGGTCGTGCCAGCTTGGGCTTTCGACCGTGCCGGGGCAGATGCAGTTACAGCGGATGCCCTGTTTGATGTAGTCCGTGGCCACGGATTTTGTGAGGCCGACCACGGCGGCCTTCGTCGTGCCATAGATGAAACGGTTCGGCGCGCCGATGATGGAGCCCAAGGCCGACGACATGTTGATGATCGACCCGGACCCGCGCTCCAGCATGCCCGGCAGCACCGCCTGCACCGACCGGAACATCGACCGCACGTTGAGGTCAAATGCGAAGTCCCATTCGTCCTCATCCGCATCCATGATGGTGCCGTGATGGACAAAACCCGCGCAGTTGAACAGCACGTCGGGCTGCGCGTGCCAGACGCCTTTGCGGATGCTGACTGGGTCCAGCGCATCCAGCACATAGGTCTCGATCCCGGCCTCTGTCAGCTCTTCGAGCGCCGCCTCGTTCACGTCCGTGGCAAAAACCTGTGCCCCTTCGGCGGCCATGGCGAGGGCCGATGCCCGGCCAATCCCCTGTCCCGCTGCTGTGACAAGCGCGCGCTTTCCGTCCAGACGGCCCATGACTTCCTCCCATGCGATATGGTGTTGCGCAGACCGACAGGCTGCGGTTTGCTGTTAGCGTATGACAAGCGATGGGTGATGACCAGAGTGGTCCTGACCCTAGGGGAGGATCACGCATGGCATTTGAACAGGTGACGCTACTCGGGACCGGGCTGATGGGTCTGCCCATGGCGCGCAATCTGGCGGCGGCAGGCGTGCCGCTGACGGTCTGGAACCGGACGGCGGACAAGGCGCGACCGCTTGAGGCGCACGGTGTGCAGGTCGCCGAGACGTTGGCGGATGCGGTGCGCGGGGCCGATATTGTGATTTCGATGCTCAGCGATGGGCCAACAGTTCTGGCGGTGGTGGATGAGGTCGAGGGCGCGCTGACGGATGGCGCGCTTTGGATCGACATGTCCTCGACCAAGCCCGAGGAGGCGCGCGCGCAGGCCGCGGCGCTGGCGGATGTTGGCGTGGCGCATCTGGATGCGCCGGTGTCCGGCGGCACCAAGGGGGCAGAGGCGGCAAGCCTTGCCATCATGGTGGGCGGATCCATGACCGATCTGGCACGGGCGCAACCGGTGTTTGAGGCAATGGGGCGGCCCGTGCATGTGGGACCAAGCGGGTCGGGTCAGCTGTCCAAGCTGTGCAATCAGGCGATTGTCGCGGTCACCATCGGCGCTGTGGCCGAAGCGATGTTGCTGGCCGAGCGGGGCGGCGCTGACCCCGCCGCGCTGCGGGCCGCGCTCAAGGGCGGCTTTGCCGACAGCACGATCCTGCAACAACATGGCGAGCGCATGACCACCGGCAATTTCGAACCCGGCGGTCTTTCCAAATTCCAGCTCAAGGACCTCGACAATGTGCTGGTCGAGGCGCGCGCCGCGGGTCTGACCCTGCCGATGGTCGAAGACGTGCGAGACCGGTTCGCGCATTTCGTGGACAACATGGACGGCGCGGACAAGGATCATTCGGGCCTCTATCTGGAACTCTGCCAGCGCAATGAGACGACGTCGTGACCCGCGTTCTCATCCTCGGCGGTGGCGGCATGATCGGCCAGAAGCTCGCCGCACGACTGGAAGCGACAGGCGCGGATGATCTGCACCTGACCCTGCATGACATTGCGTTTCCACCCGGCGGGGCCGGTGCGGACCGACGGATCGGAAACCTTGCCAATCCGGCAGAGGGTGCAGCACTGGCGGCAGAGCGCTTTGACACCATCTACTTCCTCGCCTCCATCGTGTCGGGCGAGGCGGAACAGGTTTTCGACAAGGGCTGGCAAACGAACCTCTGGCCCATGTGGAATTTCCTCGAAGCGTTGCGGGCGCAGCATCGTGCGACCGGCGGTTCCTATGTGCCGCGCGTGGTCTTTACGTCTTCGATTGCTGTGTTTGGCGGGCCGTATCCTGACAAGATCGACGATGATTTCCTGCAATCGCCGCAAACCAGCTATGGCGCGCAAAAGGCCGCGTGTGAGCTTTTGGTGCAGGATTTCTCGCGCAAGGGGTTCATTGACGGCCTGTCCCTGCGCCTGCCCACGATCTGCGTGCGACCGGGCAAACCGAACCTTGCCGCGTCGAGCTTTTTCTCGGGCATCATCCGCGAGCCACTCAATGGTCAGCGCGCTGTGCTGCCGGTGGCCGATACGGTCCGCCACTGGCACGCGTCACCGCGTGCGGCGGCCGGTTTCCTTGTGCATGCGGCAACGCTGGACACCGCGCGACTTGAGGGGCGTCGCGCGCTGAACCTGCCGGGTCTCAGCTGCACCGTTGCAGAACAGATCGAAGCGCTGCGGGCGGCGGCGGGCAATGATGCGGTGGCGCTGATTGATCCCAAACCGGACCCGGACATCGCCCGCATCGTTGCCGGCTGGCCGCGCAATTTCGCGCCTGACCGGGCCAAGGCGCTTGGCTTTGTGGCCGAAGACAGCTTTGACGAGATTGTGTCGATTTACATGACCGACGACCTGCCTGCCGCCTGAGCGTCAGACCAATGCGGCCCGTGGCAATGTCGCGGGCCGTCCCGCGATCAGATGCCGTTCAAAGTGCTCGAAGATACGCTGCCGCATGGTGTCCTCGCTGCCGCTGAGGGCAGCGTCCACGATGGCCTGATGCTCGACGATGTTCTGGGCGACGTGCTGGAATGTGCGGTCGTATTCGGCCTTGATCTGGCGATACCGGTTATAGACTTGCAGGTGCAGTTCAATCAGCATGTCCGAACCGCAGGCGGACAGCAGCGTTTGGTGAAATTCCAGCTCCGCCTCCATCCACAGCTTGGCCAATTCGTCCGTCGCCCCCATCGCGGCGATCCGGCTTTCGATATGGCTGAGCTTGTGATGCGCGGCGTTCAGGCGCGATTCCCACGCCACGCCGCCATGGCGCATCGACCGGCACGCGCCCTCGCATTCCAGCATGATTCGCATCTGTGTGATGTCATGTTGTCTGTCCGCGGAATACTCCGGCATCCGAAACCCGCGTTGCTCCTGAAATTCGACGAGCCCCAGCGACGCCAGCCGCAACAACGCCTCACGCACAGTGCTGGCCGAACAGCCGTAATCGTTGCGCAGAACTTCGGCCCGCAGCTTTTCGCCGGGGGCAAAGGCGCCGGAAATCGCGCGGGTTCTGATGTCTTCGAATACGTCCATATGCGGGCCTGACTGAAGCCGGGTGTTCTCGAACGCTGCATCAGAAATTTCGAGATTTCAAGAAATTCTTGAGAATGCGAGAAATCCAAAATTATTCTTGCGCTATCGTTTCCTTTGCGCCTACGGTTTTTGCACCGATCTTAAGAAGGGCACACCACGAGGCCCACGGTGCTAACATCCTAGGGAGGACCTGATGAAAACCATGTTCAAAGTGGCTGCGGCCGCGGCGCTTGCCGCCACAACCGCGATGACCGCTTCGGCGGAGACCACGAAACTTCGCATTCAGACGCACTATGCCCCCGAGACCGTCTCGGGTCAGCTGGCGGCGCAGTACATCGAAGACATCCAAATGATGTCGGGCGGCGAAATCGAAGTCGAAATGTTCTACAGCTCTTCGGTCGTGAAGTCTGTTGAGACATTTGATGCTGCTGCAACCGGCATCCTCGACTGTGACATGACCGGCGGTGGCTACCAGACCGGCAAAAACTCGGCTTTCCAGTTCGTGGGCGACATCATGGGCGGATACGAGACGCCCTATCAGCAGCTGAGCTGGCTGTATTTCGGTGGTGGCAAGGAAGCCGCGGCACCGCTTTACAACAAATACGGCATGGAGCTGATCGGCTGGTGGGTCTACGGCCAGGAGTCGTTCGCGTCGTCCAAGCCGATCGAGAAAGTTGCCGACTTCAAGGACTGGAAATTCCGCTCGCCCCCCGGCATGGAAACCAAGATCTTTGAAAAGCTGGGCGCCTCGCCCATCGTGATGGACTTCACCGAGATCTTCACCGCGCTGGAAACCGGCATCATTGACGGGGCGGACGCCTCCGGTCTCGCCAACAACGTGGGCCTGGGTCTCTATGACATCGTGAAGTACGCCAACTTCCCTGGCTTCCACTCGATGCCGTCGGACCACCTGGCATGCAACAAGGCCGTGTTCGACGCGATGCCTGAATCGCATCAGCGCATCATGAAAGTGGCCATGGAAGCGCTGGCGCTCCGCACCGCTCTGACGTTCGAGAAGAAGAACGCCGAGGCGGCCGCACAGCTGCGCGCCGATGGCGTGACCCTGTCGCAGTGGGCACCTGAAGAGCTGCAGAAGTTCCGCGATGCGGCACAGGCCACATGGCCCGAGTTTGCCGACACGCCTGAGGCCAAAGCGCTGGTGGATGCACACCTGAGCTACCTCAAGCAGCTGGGCCTCGTGTCCCAATAAGCCAAACGGACCGGAGCCCCGCAGCGCGCGGGGCTCTGGCACGGCACGCGGCTGATCCAAACGCATCAGCTGCGCGCCTTTTTCAGACAACCGCAGGGGGACGTTGCGATGCAGGTGCGTTCGGGCACTCCGGTCGAATGGCTTGTGCCGTTGGCCTTTATCTTTTGCGCGGGTTGGGTGATTTGGCACATGCCTGCCTTCACGCTCGACTTCTATCCCCCCACGGACGAATCCCAATTCGACAAGCTGTCGGCCCTGTTCAAACGCAATGACGTCACGCCCGGAATGGGCGGTCTGTTCGGTGGCTTTGCCGACATCGTGGACTGGGCCACCCTGGTCGGCATCCCTGCGCTGGCCTATGTCGGTGTGCGGACCGTGCGCCGCGCTGGGATGGAGTTCGAAAGCTGGCGCGCCGTGGACCGGCTGGCCGTGTTCATCGGCCGCGTCACGATGATGCTCATCCTGCTGCTCACCTCCGTGATGCTCTATGAGGTGATCGTGCGTTATGTGTTCGAGGCCCCCACGCTCTGGGCCAACGAACTCAGCCTGTGGCTGGCAGGGATGGTGTTTCTCTGTGCCGGTCTCTACGCCATGCAGCAGCGCAGCCATATCCGCATTGTCCTGCTTTATGATGCCGTGCCGCGCTGGTTGCAGCGCGTTTTTGACTGCATCTCGACACTGTGCATCGTGATCTTTGCCTTCTTCCTCGTCTTTGGCGGCTACGGCGAGGCGTTTGACAAATTCTATCGCTGGGAAACATTCGGCACAGCCTTTGACCCGCCCATCCCCGCCACGATCAAGCCCATGGTCCTTTTCGTCGTCAGTCTTGTCGCGCTGCAAGCGGTAGTGAACCTGATTTCCGACTGGAACAAGGAAGAGGTCCACTATGGCGGAGAAGACCTAGATGAAGAAGAGATCGAGCGCATCAAGGCGCAGGTCGGCACCGACGGCGTCAGCGACATCGACGTGACCGGTCAACACGTGACCACGAAGGATTAGGCCCATGGACGTCGGAACAATATCACTGGTCCTGATGCTGGGCCTTATCCTGCTTCTGGCCATCGGCATGCCGCTTGGCTTTGCGTCCGCGTTCATGGCCGTCGTGGTCCTGTTCATGAAGTTCGAACCTGCGGTGCTGATGGACATCACCATGTGGGGCGAAGGGTTCCTGACCGGGCGACCGGGGTCCGGCCCGCTCAATATCCTGCCGCAACGAATATACGGCGACGTGATGACCAGTTACGTGCTGATCTCCATCCCGCTGTTTATCTTCATGGCCGCCCTGCTGGAGCGGTCCGGCATCGCCAAGGACATGTATTCATCGCTCAACGTGTGGCTGAACCGGACGCGCGGAGGCATCGCCATCGTGACGTCGATCATGGCGGTGATCATGGCGGCGATGTCCGGCATTATCGGGGGCGAAGTGGTCCTGCTCGGCCTGATCGCCCTGCCGCAGATGCTGCGGTTGGGATACAATCAGAACCTCGCCATCGGTGTGATCTGTGCCAGCGGTTCGCTGGGTACGATGATCCCTCCTTCCATCGTTCTGATCATTTACGGCCTGATCACCGAAACCTCGATCAAGGCGCTGTTCACCGCGTCCTTCATCCCCGGTTTCATGCTGGCGTCGTTCATCATCATCTACATCATCATTCGCACGCAGTTGCGCCCCGAGGATGCGCCGCTTCCCGATGTGGTCGAGGGTGAGCCGCAGGGCCGGGAAAAGACGCTCTTGTTCTTTGCGTTTCTCACGGTGGTTGTCGCGGGTTTTGCCGCGGTGTTGATGGGCCGGGCGATGTTCTTTGAATTCTCCGGCTCCAACGCCGCCGCCACGGGGGAACAGGCGCGGTTCGGCACGGCACCGTTCATCACGTATTTCGGTGTGACGCTCGCCATTTGCCTTGGCCTGATCTTTGGCGTCTTTGGCCGCGCACGCGCGGCCACGGGTTGGGACATGGGTAAGGGACTTGTCCCGCCCATCGTCGTGATTGGCGTCGTGATGGGGTCGATCTATGGCGGTATCACCGGCATCACCGAAGCCGCCGCCATGGGGGCGCTGGCCGTGTTCGTCATCGCCCTGTTGCGCGGCGAGGCGTCGTTTGATCTGGTCTGGGACAGCCTCATGCGTACGCTCAAATCCACGGGCACGATCGTGTGGGTGACCATCGGGGCCACAGCACTTGCCGGGGCTTACACCATCGCGGGCGGTCCCACCTATGTGGCGGATTTCATCGTTGGCTCCGAACTGCCCACCATGGCGGTGATCCTGTTCATGATGCTGATCCTGCTGTTCATGGGCGCGTTCATGGACTGGGTTGGAATTGTGCTGCTGATCATCCCGGTGTTCCTGCCCATCGTGCTGAAACTGCCCATCGACGAGATCGGCCTGTTCGGTGAGCTGAACCCGCGCCATGTGGCGATCTGGTTCGGGGTGGTGTTCTGTATGAACATGCAGGTGTCGTTCCTGTCGCCGCCCTTTGGTCCTGCGGCGTTCTACCTGAAATCCGTGGCGCCGCCGCACATCTCGCTGACCGATATCTTCAAGGGGTTCCTGCCCTTTATCGGTATCCAGCTGATTGCGTTGTCGGTCCTGCTGGTCTGGCCACCAATCATCTCGATCCTGCTCTAGAGGGCGCGCCATGCTGTCCGCAGCCCAGATTTCGCAATTTCACACCGATGGCTATCTGGTCATCGAGGATGTGCTGCCTGTGTCGTGCATCGACGCGGTGCGGGTGGAATATGCGGATCTGATGGGCGACCTCTATGCCGAATGGGTTGCACAGGGTCGGGTGCCCGGTGGGGTGCCCGATTTTTGGGATCAACTCAGCCTGTCCTATGCCGCGGGATGTGACTGGTTCCAGCCGATGGACATCAGCCTGCCCGGCGGAGAGATCACGCCCGATTGTCCGATGCATTTTGGGCCTGCGATCTTTGATCTGGTGGTGCATGACCGCCTGCTGGATATCGTGCAGTCTCTGCTGGGCCCCGAGATCACGTCGAACCCGATCCAGCACGTGCGGATCAAACCGCCCAGCCCGGACCTCGCCGCGGATGAGGTCCGGGCCCATATCACGGCGACGGACTGGCATCAGGATCGCGGCGTGGGTCACGCGGAGGCGGACAAAACCGACATGGTGACTGCCTGGGTGGCCATCACCGATGCGACCGAGCAAAACGGCTGCCTTCAGGTCGTGCCGGGGATTGACCAGGGCCTGTTGCCCCATTGCCCGCAGGTGCAGACGGCCATCGCGCCCAGACATCTGAAGACCGGTCGCGCGGTGCCGTTGCCGGTTCGGTCGGGGGGCGTGGTGCTCTTTCATCCGCTGGTGCCGCATGCGTCGCTGCCCAACATGTCGGACGGGTTCCGGTGGTCGTTCGACCTGCGCTACAACGTGACGGGACAGCATACCGGGCGTACCCATTTCCCCGAATTTGTCGCGCGCAGCGCGCGGGCACCCGACACCGTGCTGCGCGACTGGCGCGCATGGCGGCAGATGTGGTTCGACGCGCGCGACCGGCTGGCCATCACACCGCATATTCCAATTCACAGATGGGACGGCACCGCGCCGTATTGCGCATGAGCTTTATCCGCCTCGATCCATCCGACACCGTTGTAACGGCCACTCAGGCGCTCGAAGTGGGGGTGCCCGTGGAGGGCGCGCGCACCCGCGCGCTGATCCCGTCCGGGCACAAGATCGCCACACAGTCGATGGCGTGCGGCGATGTCGTGCGCAAATATGCGCAAGTCATCGGATACGCGGCGCAGGACATTGCTGCGGGGGACCACGTCCACACCCACAACGTCGAATTCCGCAACACGGACACGGCCTATGAGTTTGGCACGAACCTGCGCACGGTGGAGCCGGGCCTTGGCGACACGTTCATGGGATTCCAGCGTGAAAACGGCGACGTGGGCACACGGAACTATATCGCCATCGTCACGTCCGTAAATTGCTCTGCCACCGCCGCGCGCATGATTGCGGCGCATTTCACGCCCGAGAGGCTGGCAGATTATCCCAATGTCGATGGCGTCGTTGCGTTTGTGCATGGCACCGGCTGTGGCATGGGCGGGGATGGCGAGGGGTTCGAAGCGTTGCAGCGGGTCATGTGGGGCTATGCCAAACATCCCAACCATGCGGGCGTGCTGATGGTTGGTCTGGGATGTGAGATGAACCAGATCGACTGGTTGCTCGAGGCCTATGGGCTCAAGCAGGGGCCAATGTTTCAGACGATGAATATCCAGTCCGTTGCCGGGTTGCGCCGTACGGTTGAAATCGGGATCGAGAAGGTGACGGCGATGCTGTCCATCGCCAATGCCCAGACGCGTACGCCTTGTCCCGCGTCCGCGCTCAAGGTCGCGTTGCAATGCGGTGGATCGGACGCGTGGTCGGGCATCACGGCGAACCCGGCCTTGGGCTATGCCACCGATTTGCTGGTGGCACAGGGCGGGACTGGTGTGTTGGCCGAAACGCCCGAGATTTACGGTGCCGAACATCTGTTGACGGCGCGCGCGGTGGACCGGGCGACGGGTGAGCGGTTGGTGGGCCTGATCCGCTGGTGGGAGGACTACACCGCCCGCAACAAGGGGTCGATGGACAACAACCCCAGCCCCGGCAACAAGGCCGGCGGGCTGACAACGATTTTGGAAAAATCGTTGGGCGCGGCCGCCAAGGGCGGCACGACGCCCCTGACCGGGGTTTACAAATACGCTGAACCGGTGCGGGCGGCGGGCTTCACGTTCATGGACAGCCCCGGATACGATCCGGCATCGGTCACGGGCCAGATCGCGGGCGGCTGCACTCTGGTGTGCTTTACCACCGGGCGCGGCTCTGCCTTTGGCTCCAAGCCCGCCCCCACGATCAAACTGGCCACCAATACGGAAATGTATGGTCGCATGATCGAGGACATGGACATCAATGCCGGTGACATGCTCACGGACGGCGTGAGCCTCGAAGACAAGGGGCAGGAAATCTATAACATGTTCTTGCGCGTGGCCTCCGGTGAGATGTCGAAATCCGAAGCTCAGGGCCTTGGGGATTACGAATTCGTGCCCTGGCAAATCGGAGCGACCATGTGATGGAATGCCTGACGCCCGCGCAAAAAGCGTCCTACGACGCCAATGGCTACCTCCTGATGGAACGGCGTATCCCGGACGACTGGCTGACCCGCATCCGGGATGAGATTGCGCGGTTTGAGGCCGAAGCCGCCACAATGACGGCCAGCAATGACCGCCTCGATCTTGAGGACAGCCACACGGCCGCGGACCCCCGCCTGCGCCGGATCAAGCTGCCCCACACCATCTCGGACGTGTTCCGCGAGCTGATGTATTCCGATCACGTGCTGGCGCCTGCCCGCGACCTGATTGGCCCGAACCTGCGCCTGCACACATCCAAACTGAACATGAAATCCGCAGGCTATGGGGCGGCGGTGGAATGGCATCAGGACTATGCATTCTATCCGCACACCAATGACGATATCCTCGCCATCGGGATCTGCATTGACGACATGGAAGAGGAAAACGGCCCGCTCATGGTGTTCCCGGGATCGCACACGGGGCCGGTGTTCGATCACCACGTGGACGGCGTGTTTGCCGGGGCCATGCTGCCCGTCGCGAATGGGCTGGATATGGCCGACGCCGTACCGCTGATGGGACCGGCAGGATCCATCAGCATCCACCACGGGCGCATTGTGCACGGATCGGCGCTCAACCGGTCGGATCGGCCCCGGCGCATCCTGTTCTTCGAGATGATGGCGGCGGATGCCTTTCCGATCATGGGCAGCATGACCCGCTGGATCGGGATCGAGGAATACGACACCCGGATGCTCTGCGGGGAACCCACGCTGCAACCGCGGCTCAAGGATATCCCGATCCGCATTCCACAGCCACAACCCAACGTCGCAATTTCCATCTATGAAATTCAGAAGGGCCTGAAAACACGGGCCTTCGACACCATTCCCGCCAAGGAGACATCACAATGAGCACACCCACCATCGGATTTATCGGCCTCGGTCTCATGGGCGGCGCCATGGTTGGACGGTTGCAGGACAAGGGTTATGCGCTGACCGTCATCGCCAACCGGACCCGCACTTATGTGGACGCCGCCATGGCGCGGGGTGCGGCGGAGGTCACAACCGCCAAAGCCGTGGCAGAGGCGTCCGACATCGTCATGCTCTGCATGGACACCTCCGCCAATGTGGAGGCGCGGATGCGCGGCGATGATGGTGTGATCGCGGGGTTGAAACCCGGCGCGGTGGTGATCGATTTCGGCACATCCCTGCCTGGATCGACCAAGACGCTTGGCGCGGAAGTCGCCGCCGCCGGTGGCACGCTGCTTGACTGTCCCATCGGGCGCACGCCGATGCATGCCAAGGACGGTCTTTTGAACCTCATGGGGTCGGGCGACAAGGCGGCGTTTGATCAGGTCAAACCCGTGCTCGACGACCTTGGCGAAAACGTATTCCACCTCGGTGCGTTGGGCACCGGTCATACGATCAAGCTGATCAACAACTTCTATGCGCAGGCCTGCGCCAACGCGATGGCCGAAAGTTTCGCGATTGCCGACGTCATGGAAGTGGACCGTCAAGCGGTCTATGACGTGATGTCCGCTGGGCCGCTGAAATCCGGCATGATGGACTTCATCACCGCCTACGCGCTCGAAGGCAATGACGCCAACCTTGCCTTTTCGATCAAGAACGCGGCCAAGGATGTCGGGTACTATGCCCAGATGTGCGCCGATGCGGGCGTGTCCTCGATGATGTCCGGCAGCACGCTGGACAGCCTCAAGGCGTCCATCGATGCAGGACGCGGCGAAGACTTCGTCCCGCATCAGGTCGACTTTTTCGCCGACCGGTTCAAAGGCTGATCCATGGCCATCGCGGCCCAGGCAAATCAGGACCGCGCGGCCCTCGGCATCATGATGACGCTGGGGGCCTATTTCTTTTTCATGCTGATCGACACGTCGGTCAAATGGCTGGTGCTGGCGGGCCTGCCCGCGTTCCAGCTGGCGTTCATGCGGTATCTGCCGCATTTCATCATCTCGACCGTCCTGCTGCTGCGGCAGGGCATGTCGTGGTCGTCGTTCCAATCGGCGCATATGGGGCTGGTGCTGCTGCGGGGGTTCCTGCTGGCCTCTGCCACGCTTTTCAATTTCATCACGCTGATCTACCTGCCCCTGACGGTCACCGGATCGATCATGTTTTCGGCACCCATCATCGTCTGCGCGCTCAGCTGGCCTTTGTTGGGGGAACGCGTCGGGCCATGGCGGTGGGCGGCGATCATGATCGGCTTTATCGGTGTGCTGATCGTGATCCGCCCGTTCGATGCGGACTTCCACTGGATCGCGCTCCTAAACGTCTACAACGCCATCTCGCTCGCGCTCTATTCCATCATCACGCGCAAGATTTCCGGCGTCGTGGCCCCCGAAACGATGCAATTCTACATGGGTGCGTTCGGGGCCATCATGCTGTTCCCGCTGGCGCTCTGGTCGTGGACGGAACCCGCGACCACACTGGATTGGGTGCTGATGGTGGCGCTTGGCGTTTGGGGCTGGGCCGGGCACGAGATCTTCTCGCGCGCCCACAGCTATGCGCCCGCCAACACGCTCATGCCCTATACCTACAGCTTTCTGCTGTATCTCGCGGTGGCAAGTTACATCGTGTTCAACGACATTCCGGACGCCTACACCCTGACGGGGGCGTCCATCATTGTGCTGTCCGGTCTGGTGATCTGGTGGCGGGCCATGCGGAAGGAAACCCCATGAAAATCGCAGCAATCGGAGAGGCGATGATCGAGCTGTCGATGGTCGGTGACACGCCGCAGATCGGCGTCGCGGGTGATACGCTGAACACCGCGATCTACCTCAAGCGGACGGCACCGGACCTGCGGGTCGATTACGTGACACGGCTGGGCGGAGATGCCTTTTCGGGCCAGATTGCAGCGTTCATCGCCGCGCAAGGTATCGGGACGGATGCAATCGAACGGGACGCGGACAAGACCTGTGGTCTTTACGGCATCACGACGGACGCGGATGGCGAGCGCACGTTTACCTACTGGCGCAACCAGTCTGCCGCACGCGCCGTCTTCAGCTGGCCAGCTGGTCCCAGCTTTGACGTGCTCAAAGGGTATGACGTGATTTACCTGTCGGGCATCAGCCTCGCCATCCTGCCCGCCGATACCCGCGACGGGCTGCTGCGCTGGCTGGCGGGCTACCGTGCTGGTGGGGGCAAGGTGGTCTATGACAGCAATTACCGCCCGGCACTTTGGCCGGATCAGGCCACGGCGCAGGCCATCACGCGGCAGATGTGGCACATGTGCGATATCGCCTTGCCCAGCCAGGATGACGAGGCCGCGATCTTTGACGAAACATTGGAGGCCGTGGCGGAGCGCTTTACCGCTCTGGGCAAATCCGGTGCACTGAAGCGCGGGCCCGAAGGGCCGCTCTGCCTCGAAACCGGGGCATCCGGCGACTATGCGCCTGCGGCGCAGGTGATCGACACCACCGCCGCCGGGGACAGCTTCAATGGCGGCTATCTCGGCGCGCGCCTGACAGGCGCGTCACAGGCGGAGGCCTTGCAGGCGGGTCATGATCTGGCCGCGCGGGTCGTGGCGCATCGCGGCGCGATCATTCCGGCATGATCATCGCGCGCAACGCGGCATCCGGCGCTTCGGCGGCGCAGGCGTTGACCAATGCCGCGGCCTGCGGATCGTCGAGCGGTCGGCCCGCTGCGACCTCGGCCCGGACAAAGTCGATCCACGCCGTCACAGCGGCCTGCAACGCGGGGCTTGGCCCGTGCCGTGCGACGATCGTCTGCGCAATCCGGATCGGCATTTTCTGCGACCCGTCCATCGCGATCTGGCGCAGCCGGTGATGCAGGTTCGGATTGTCGAACCGGCGCAAGAGCGCCCGCGCATAGTCCGCCGCCTGACCGCGCACCGCGTCGGGCAACGTCTCTGCGGCCTCGGCCATCAGCGCCGCTGCGCCGTGTCGCAGCACCGGGTCCGCCACGGCCTCATGCACAAAGACGTGGCCCGCCAGCGTCCCGGCATAGGCGAGATAGGAATGCGCTCCGTTCAACATCCGCAGCTTGCGCATCTCGTGCGGTGCCACGTCGGTGACCCATTGCACGCCCGGCCAGTCGGGGCGCGCCGCGGCAAAGTCATCCTCGACAACCCATTCGGTGAACGCCTCTGTGGGCACGGCCATGGGATCGTCCGCTTCGGCGCGGATCGCGTCGGTTGTGGCCGGGGTGATGCGGTCCACCATACAGGAGGGGAACGTGACCCGCGCAGTCAGGTGCAGCTCTGCCGCTTCGGCAAACCGCGCCACCGCCGCGCCCAACTTCGCGCCATTGCCGGGCAGGTTGTCACAGCTCAGCACCGTGACCGGCGCAGTCCGCCGGGCCAGCCCGCGCGCCAATGCGCCCACAACCGTCATGGCACCCCCGATCAGGTCGGCGTGAACTGCGGCATCGCTCAGGTCGAGCCGTCCGTCCGGCCCAAGGCAATAGGCTTTTTCCGTCACGGTCAGCGTGATCACCTGCGTCGCGGGGTCAGCGATGCGGGCCAGCACGGGCTCGGGATCTTCGGGTGCCACGAGGATATCGCGCAGGCAGGTGATGGGCGTGATCTCAGTCCCCGCAGCGTCCTTGATCACCAGCGCATAGCGGTAGCCTTGCGCCGCCAGCCCATCGCGCACGGTCGCGCTGCGAAAGCTGACGCCGGTGATGTCCCAGCCTGCGGCGTTGTGGGTGTAATGTGCCTGGTGCGCGCGAAAGAAATTGCCGACCCCAAGGTGCAGAATATGGCTCAACATGGTCTCCTTCGGTGCGGCGCAGCGGGTCGGCCCGACCCTAACACAAATGCGCCTTGGCGCACTGTGGAAAAGCCGCCACTCTGGGGCGCGGGAGAACGCCAATGAACGTATTGCTGATCGGAACCGGCATGGTCGCACAGGCCCATATCCTCGCCCTGCACGACGCCGGTGCTGGCGTGCGGCTGGATGCCGTTCTGGGCCGCGATCCGGCGCGGACACGCGCGTTTTGCGACGCAGCATCCCGGACGCTCGGCTATGCGCCGGAGCCTTTCACCGACATGGCCACCGCATTGGCGCGCATGCCGGACATGGCGGTCGTGATCACGCCACCCGATGCGCGGGCCGACATCAGCCGTGCACTGGCCGGGGCGGGCATCCCGACCCTCATGGAAAAACCTGTCGAACGCAGCCTTGCCGGAGCGCGGGCGGTCACGGACATCTATGCGCAGGCCGGTGTACCGCTTGGCTTGTGTTTTCAGCACCGCACCCGCGCCGCCGCGCGCACGTTGCGCGACCGGCTCCGGAGCGGTGACCTGGGCGACATCGTTCACCTGGAGGCGCGCGTGCCGTGGTGGCGCGATCAGGCGTATTACGACGCGCCGGGGCGCGGCACCTATGCCCGCGACGGGGGCGGCGTCATGATCAATCAGGCGATCCACACGCTGGATCTGGCGCTGTGGCTGGTCGGGCCGGTCCGCCGCGTGCAGGCGCTCATGCGCACCAGCCCGCTCCACGATATGGAGGCCGAGGATATTGCGGCGGCCCTTCTGCACCTGCGCTCTGGCGCCAGCGGTGTGCTGACGGCGACCACTGCCGCCTATCCCGGCTCCGCCGAAAGCATCGCGATCACCACCACCAAGGGGCACGCACATCTGCAAGGGGACCATCTGCGGATCGACCTGATCTCGGGCGCGTCCGAGACCATCGCACCGGACACGGGCGGCGGCACGGGGGGCGGTGCGGACCCGATGGCCTTTACCCATGCGTGGCATCAGGCCGTGCTTGAGGATTTCGTGGACGCGCTCGCCAACGACCGCGCCCCGCTCGCCCCACCGGACGAAGCATTGCATGTCCACGCCGTCATCGACGCGATGGAACGTGCCGCCCGCAGTGGCCAGATCACGGAGGTCGCCACATGACCCTTGCCTTTGTCGCCCTCGGGCTGGATCACCGCCACATCTATAGCATGACCGAAAACATGCAGGCGGTCGGCGCGCGCTGCCTCGGCTTCTGGACCGACGGCACGCCGCAGCCGCTTGACGGCTATCGCAAGCGGTTCCCGGACCTGCACCGGTTTGACACGCTCGACGCCGCCCTTGCGGCAGGTGCGGATCTGGCCCTGGTCTCAGCGATCCCGGCGGACCGCGCGGCCCTGGCCATCCGCGCTATGCACAGCGGTCATGACGTGATGACCGACAAACCCGGCTGCACCGACACTGACCAGCTCGCCGTGATCAAGGCGGCCGTGGCGGAAACCGGGCGCATCTGGTCCATCAACTTTTCCGAACGGTTCGAGGTGCCCGCCGTCACGATGGCTGATCAACTGGTGCAGGAGGGTGCGATTGGCCGGGTGGTGCACACCACGGGCCTCGGCCCGCACCGGTTGAACCGCGCAACCCGGCCCGACTGGTTCTTTGACCGGACGCGTTACGGCGGGGTTCTGACGGACATCGCATCGCACCAGATTGACCAGTTCCTGCATTTCACAGGCTCTGATATGGCAGAGGTGACGATGGCCCACGTGGCCAACCACACAAATCGCGACGATCCCGGATTGCAGGATTTCGGAGAGCTGTCGCTGCGGTCGGATCACGCGTCGGGCTATATCCGCGTGGACTGGTACACGCCGGACGCACTGCCCAATTGGGGAGACGGGCGGCTGACCCTTCTGGGCACGGACGGGTATATCGAGCTGCGCAAATACGTGGATGTCGGGGGCCGCGCGGGTGCGGATCACCTTGTCCTGGTCAATGGCACGCGCTGTGAAAACATCGATGCGCGGGGGGCGGGTCTGCCCTATTTCGCGCGGCTGGCGCATGACATCGCGCACCGAACCGAAACGGCGATGACCCAGTCGCATTGCTTTGCGGTGATGGAGCTGGCCCTGCAGGCGCAGGCCATGGCGGAGGCGTCCCAATGACCCGTGTGGCGATCCTTGGGGGCGGGATCGGAGCGCAGCATCTGGCGGCCTATCGCCAGATCAGCGGGTTTGAAGTCGTGCTGATGGTGGATCAGGATGCCGACCGCCGCGCCGCGGTCGAGGCGATGGGCATCGCAACCGCCGACACGATCGACGCGGCCATGGGTGACGGGATTGATCTGGTGGACATCTGCCTGCCGCCGCATCTTCATGCTCCGGTGGCCATTCAGGCCCTTGGGGCTGGCAAACACGTCATCTGTGAAAAGCCGCTCGCCACCTCAATGCGGGACGTGGCCCGGATCGCAGATGCGGCGGAGCACGCGGGCCGACAGGTGTTCCCGGTGTTTCAGTACCGCTTTGGCCCCGCCTTTGATCACCTGCATGCGCTCCGCGCGGCGGGCCTGACTGGACGGCCCATCGCCGCCGCACTGGAAACGCACTGGAACCGGGACGCGGAATATTATGCTGTGCCGTGGCGCGGCACGTGGGCCGGGGAACAGGGCGGCGCGGTTCTGGGCCACGCGATCCACGCGCATGACCTGATGTGCCACTGGATGGGGCAGGTCGAGCGGGTGTCCGCCACCTTGCGCACCTCCGTGAACCCGATTGAAACCGACGATACGGCGGCGCTGACCTTTGCGCTCGCGGGCGGCGCACTCGCCACCAGCTCGGTCACGCTGGGGGCTGCGACGGATACGTCGCGCCTGCGGTTCGTGTTTGAACACCTGACGGCCACGTCACAGACGAACCCGTATGCGCCGGGCGATGGGGTCTGGCAATTTGGCGCCCGCGACCCGGCGCAGCAGGCGCAAGTGGACGCCATCGTGCGGGCCGTGCCGACGGGCCCCGGCGGTTTTGCCGGCTTCCTGACGGAGGTCGCAAGCGCGCTGGCCGGGGCACCGAACCGGGCCGTGACGCTGGCGGATGGCGCGGCATCCATCGCTCTTGTCACGGCGATCTATGCATCGGCGCGTTCGGGCCAGCCGGTGGACCTGCCCCTGTCTGCCGATCATCCAATGCACGAAGGATGGAGACCATGATCGAATGCTGGCGCTGGTTCGGACCGGACGACCCGACCACCCTCGCCGACCTGCCACAGGTCGGGGCCACCGGGGTCGTGACCGCCCTGCATTACATTCCACCGGGCGCTGCATGGCCACAGGACGCCGTGCGCACCCGTCGCGAGATGATCGAGGCCGCGGACCTGCGGTGGGAGGTGGTTGAAAGCGTGCCCGTCTCCGAGGCGATCAAGACACAATCGACCGACTGCGCCGCCCATATCGCAGCCTACAAACAATCGCTCGCCGCTCTCGCGCGGGAAGGGATCACGACGGTCTGCTATAACTTCATGCCGATCCTCGATTGGACGCGCACGCAAACCCACGCGCGGCAGCCGCATGGCGGCACTGCGATGCTGTTTGACCTCGCGCAGTTTGCTGCATTTGACCTTTTTATCCTGAACCGCGCCGATGCGCCGGAGGACTATGGCCCAGACACGATTGCCGCCGCACACGCCGCCTTTGCCCGGATGGATGACACGGAAAAGGCGCGTCTGACCCGGACCGTGATTGCCGGTCTGCCGGGGGCCAATGACGGCTGGCGTCTTGAGGACGTGCGGGCGCGCCTGTCGACCTATGACGGCATCACGCCAGCGCAGTTGCGGCAGCACCTGATCGACTTTCTGTCCGAAGTGGCGCCCGAGGCGGAGCGGCTTGGCCTGCGTCTCTGCTGTCACCCGGACGACCCGCCGTTTTCCCTGTTGGGTCTGCCGCGCGTGATGTCGTCGACCGACGATTATGCCACCGCACTGGATGCCGTCCCCTCGACGGCAAACGGGGCCACGTTGTGCACCGGGTCGCTGGGCGTTGCCGCCGGGTTCGATCCGGTGGAGTTTGTGGCGCGTCTCGGGCCGCGCATCCATTTCGCGCATCTGCGCAACACCAAACGCCTGCCGTCCCCGGACCCGCAACGGCCCGGCTTTTTCGAAGCGCCGCATCTCGAGGGAGACACCGACATGGTCGCAACCATACGCGTCCTTATGGCCGAAGAAAGCCGCCGCCGTGCTGAGGGGCGCAGCGATCACGCCATCCCGATGCGCCCGGACCATGGGCAAGAGCTGCTCTTTGACCGGACGCGGGACAGCCTGCCGGGCTATCCGCTGATCGGGCGGATGCGCGGGCTGGCCGAACTGCGCGGGATCATGGCCGCTGTGGGGTCCGCACCATGACGCGGATCGGATTGGCCGGTGCGGGGCTTGTCGGCCGCCGTCACCTTGACGCGCTTGAGCGGACGCCGGGTCTGACCCTCTCCGCCGTGCTCGACCCCGTACTCGCGTCCGATGATCCGTTGCCCCGTGTCGACACGCTCGAGGCGCTGCTGACGCAAAGCGATGGCATCATCCTCGCCACGCCCAACCGCACGCACCGGCCCATGGCCGAGGCTGCATTGTGCGCAGGCGTGCCGGTTCTCGTTGAAAAACCGTTGGCCGATACGGCCGACAATGCCCGCCAGATCGCGGCGACGTCAGAGGCCACGGGCACCCCGGTCCTGGTCGGGCACCACCGCCGCCACAACCCGATCATCGCCAAGGCCAAGGAGATCGTGGACAGCAGGGACCTTGGCGCAATCACCACCGTGCACGGCAATTGCTGGCTGCCCAAACCCGACAGCTATTTTGCCCAGAGCTGGCGGCAGGGGGCGGGGGCCGGGCCGCTGTTCATCAACCTGATCCACGATGTGGACCTGCTCATGTATCTCTGTGGGCCGATCGTGGCGGTGCAGGCGTTCGAGGCCAACACCACCCGCGCGGCAGAGGCCGAAGAGGTCGTCGCCGCCACCGTCCGCTTTGCCAGTGGCGCGCTTGGCACGCTGAACCTCAGCGATACGGCGCTCGGCCCCTGGAGCTGGGAGCTGACCGCGGGGGAAAATGCGGCCTATCCCAAAACGGACCAAAGCAGTTATCTCATCGGCGGCACGCACGGGTCCCTCGCGCTTCCAAACCTTGCCGTATGGTCACAGGTAAATGGCCCCGACTGGTGGGCGCCCATCACCAAAACGCGCCACCCGGTGGACAGCATCGACACGCTCGTTGCGCAGCTGATCCACTTTGGCGACGTCATCGCGGGCGCACCGCCGAAGGTCAGCGCCACGGACGGTCTGCGCGCCGTGCAGGTGATCGAAGCAATCAAGCAGGCGGCACAAACCGGTCAGACCGTGACGCTCGCATAAATCCCTCGCGTCCCGCGCAACCCGTGATAACTTTACCCCATCGCCATAGGGCAGGGGGTGTCTTCTGGACCTGCCCGGCGCCAGCGTATGGCGTGAAACCCCATCCTAAAATGACAGCCAAGGGAGGCGCGCATGACACAGGTCGGCGTGATCGGCATCGGGGATATGGGCAGCGGACTGGCCAAGAACCTGATCGCCAACGGATTTGAAACATGGGGCAGGGACCTGTTGGACCACCGGCAACAGGCGTTTGTCGATATGGGTGGACGGGCCGCGGCCTCCACGGCGGAGGTCGGGCGCAACGCCGAAGCCGTGTTCGTGATGGTGATGAAAGGGGCCGAGGCGCATGAGGTGATCCTCGGCCCGCAAGGGCTGGCCGAGACCATGGCACCGGGCGGTGTCATCCTGCTCACCGCGACGGTCAAACCGGCAGAGGCGCGCGCGATTGGCGAGGGGCTCAACGGCACGGGCCTGCACCTGATCGACAGCCCGGTTTCTGGCGGCTACCCCGGTGCGCAAAGCGGCACGCTCACCATGATGGCCGCAGGCAGCGACGCAGCGCTGACCAAGGCCCGCCCGGTCATGGAGGCTGTGTCGACCAACATCCACAGGGTCGGCACCGCACCCGGCGACGGGCAAACGGTCAAGGCATGTCTGCAATCGCTGATCGGCGCGCAATTCTCCGCCACGTTCGAGGCCGCCGCATTGGCCGCCAAGGCGGGCGTGCCGGGGCAGGTGATCCTCGACGTGTTTTCCACGTCGTCCGCAGGGTGCGGAGTGGTCAACAACGCGCTGGAAAAGATCATCGACCGCCAGTTCGAAGGCACCGGCAGCCATATCAACACGATGCACAAGGATCTGACCATTTCCATGGCCTTGGGCGAAGAGCTTGGCGTGCCCCTCCACACGGCGGCGTCGGCAATGCAGATCTTCCACGCCGGACGCACGCGCTATCCAAATGGCGACAACTGGACCTGCACGCGAGTGATCGAAGAGATCGTGGGCGCCGAACTCCACCGCAACGCGGCCAAGGTGACGCGATGAAACTCGGCGTGATCTGCGACGGGATCAGCCGCGACCTAAACCATGCGCTCGACGTGATGGATGAATTCGAACTCACCTATGCGGAGCTGCAATTTGTCGGCGACACCGAGGTGGGCGATCACAGCCGCGACGAAATCAACAGTATCAACAAGCGCCTGCGGCACCGGGGCAAACCGGTCTCGTGCCTGTCGCGCCATATTTTTGCGGGCATGACGAAGGACAACCGGCCCGGTGATCCCCTGCACAGCAGCCACATGGATGCGCTCAAACGCGTCATCGATATGGCCCACATCGTGGGCAGCCCGCTGGTCCGCATCATGACCCCGAAGAAAGAACAGATCCTCTGGGGCAGCCATGGCGCGGAACGCTGGAACGTGGCGCAAGGCGCGTGGGACACCGTCGCACCGCTGATCGCCCCGGCAGTGGAGGTGGCGCGGGATGCGGGCATCACCCTCGTGGTCGAGACCGGCAATGGCACCATGGTCAACTCCAACTACACCGCCCGCAAACTCATCGACGAGCTGAAGGCCAAGGATGCGCTCAAGGTGCTCTGGGATCCGGCCAACAATTGCTGGTGCCACGAACTGGCCTATCCGGACGGCTACGCCGAAGTGCAGGACGGCTATCTCGGGCATATCCATATCAAGGACGTGTTGGTGGATACGCCCCGCGCCACGCTGGAAGTGCGCGAGATGGGCAAGGGGCAGCTTGGCCCCCTGTTCCACCCGATGGCGGACGCCCTGCGCGCCGACGCATATGACGGCGTGATCAGCTTTGAAAGCGTGTACCACCCTGGCAATGGCGATTTCGAAGAGGGGTTTCGCGCCTCCATCAACCTGTTCAAAGAGGTCTTTGGCCCTTGATTGCCCTCGCATTTTCGTGTGCAGCCCTGCAAAGAAGGCGGGGGCATGCACATATGTCCCCGCACAGGAACCGCGCGAGAGCCCAGACATGACCACCCCCGCCCCTTTGCCGCAACTGGATGAGATCAAAGTGGCCGTGATCGGTCTGGGCTATGTCGGCCTGCCGCTCGCGGTCGAGTTTGGCAAAGTGCGCCCCACCGTCGGCTTTGACCTGTCCGCGGCCCGCGTGGCGTCTCTGCGCGCGGGCACTGACAGCACGGGCGAGGTTGACGACCTTAGCGTTGCCCCGCACCTGACCTACACCGATGCGCTCACCGACATTGCCGATTGCAACGTCTACATCGTCGCCGTGCCGACCCCGATCGACAATCACCGCCAACCCAACCTTGCCCCACTGCTCGCCGCCAGCCGCGACATCGGCAGCGTGATCAAACGCGGGGACATCGTCATCTTCGAAAGCACGGTCTATCCCGGTGCCACCGAAGAGGACTGCCTGCCCGAGGTCGAGGCCGCCTCCGGCCTGACCCGCAACGTGGATTTCTATGCCGGCTACAGCCCCGAACGCATCAACCCCGGTGACAAGACGCGCCCCCTGCCCAAGATCGTCAAGGTCACCTCCGGCTCCACACCCGAGGCCGCCGACCTGATCGACGCGCTCTATGGCACGATCATCACCGCCGGTACGCATAAGGCGCCCACCATCCGCGTCGCCGAAGCCGCAAAGGTCATCGAAAACACGCAGCGTGACGTCTCCATCGCGCTCATCAACGAGCTGTCGATCATCTTTTCCCATCTCGACATCGACACAAACGCCGTTCTGGATGCCGCCGCGACCAAGTGGAATTTCAACCGCCTGTCGCCGGGTCTCGTTGGGGGGCACTGTATCGGCGTGGACCCGTATTACCTGATCGACAAGTCGATCACTGCGGGCCACATCCCCGACATCATCCGCATGGCGCGCGAGATCAACGATGGCATGGCCCGCCACGCCGCCGCGCTCCTGATCAAAAAGATGATCCAGCGCGAGGCCCGCGTGCACGGCGGACGCGCCCTGGTGCTTGGCGTGACGTTCAAGGAAAACTGCGCCGATATCCGCAATACCAAGGTCGTGGACATGATGACCGAATTGTCCAGCTATGGGCTGAATGTGGATCTGCACGACCCATGGGCCGATGGGGCAGAGGTTGGGGCGACCTATGGCGTGGACATGCTGCCCGATCTGCCGGGCGAAGACGGCGCATATGACGCCGTGATCCTCGCAGTGTCCCATGATGATCTCGTTTCCATCGGCTCGGGTGCCCTGCGCAAGCGGCTCGCGCCCAACGGCGTTCTGTTCGATATGAAGGCGGTTTTCCCCGAAGACGAAAGTGACCTGCGTCTCTGACAGGGCATTGTCCCGAAAATTGTGATGTGCTTTGCATCGCGGCCTGTGCAAGTCTCTGTTCAAAGGACTGAATTCGGGACAGATACATGCAAAGAGAAGTGGTCGCGCAGCGGTCGGTCCTCCCGGACCGTAGCCCCGTGTACGCACTGGTTGGCGAAGTCGACCTCGTGGTTGTGCGCTTCGATGACAACATATCGGTATTCTATGGCCGGTGCCTGCACCGCGGCGCGCTCATGTCGGACGGGTTCGTGCGCGGTGACAACCTGATCTGCGGTGTGCATGACTGGGATTACCGCCTCGACAGCGGGGTCAGCGAATACGCCAATGACGAGGCGCTGCCAAAGTTCACAAGCTGGCTCGAGGGCGACGACATCTGTGTCGATGCGGATGAAATCAACGCCTGGGCGCACGCCAACCCGCAGCCCTTCAATCGCGATGCCTATCTTGGCCTTTATGCCGACACGTCGCACGGCACCGCCGAAGAGCCCTATAACGGGCTGATCCAGCAATATGCCCGCGACGGTCTGACCAAGACGGGCCATCACGGCGTCGTCGATGCGATGGGCGTGCCGCGCGACCAGCTGCCCGACTGGGACGATATCCAGCTGTTGACCGCCCAGCTGCACAAGGCGCCTTTGCTGGACGATGATCCCGTGGGCACGGACGTGGTGATCGGTCCCAACGCGCAGAAACCGCTGCGCCTCGACATCCCGCTTTTTGTCTCCGACATGTCCTATGGCGCGCTGTCCGAACCGGCCAAACTGGCCCTTGCCCGCGGTGCAGAGATCGCAGGCACTGGCATCTGTTCGGGCGAAGGCGGCATGTTGCCGGAGGAGCAGGAAGCCAACTCGAAGTACTTCTACGAACTCGCTTCCGCCCGGTTCGGCTTCAGCTGGGACAAGGTGCAGAAATGTCAGGCCTTCCACTTCAAGGGCGGGCAAGGGGCCAAGACCGGCACCGGCGGGCACCTGCCCGGCAACAAGGTCCACGGCAAGATCGCCGAGGTCCGCGGCCTCGACGAAGGGCAGGATGCGATTTCCCCCGCCCGCTTCCCCGATTGGACCGACCCCGCGCAGATCAAAGACTTCGCGGACGAAGTACGCGACCGTACCGGTGGCATTCCCATCGGGTACAAGCTGTCGGCCCAGCATATTGAAAAGGACATCGACGCCGCGCTCTCCGTCGGCGTGGACTATATCATCCTCGACGGGCGCGGCGGGGGCACCGGGGCCGCCCCGATCATCTTCCGCGACAACATCTCCGTGCCGACAATCCCCGCGCTGGCGCGTGCGCGTGCGCATCTGGACCGGTTGGAACGCTCTGACGTGAGCCTCGTCATCACCGGCGGTCTGCGGAAACCGGCGGATTTTCTCAAGGCGCTGGCCTTGGGCGCGGACGCGATTGCGCTGTCCAACTCCGCAATGCAGGCCATCGGCTGCATCGCCATGCGGGCGTGCCACACCAACAACTGCCCCGTGGGCATCGCAAGCCAAAAACCGCATCTGGTCAGCCGCCTTGTCGTTGAAAAATCCGCCCGCCAGCTGGCCAATTTCTTCGACGCCAGCACCGAATTGATGCAGGTCATGGCCCGCGCCTGCGGCCATGACCACCTGTCCAAATTCAACGCAAATGACCTCACGACATGGAAAAAAGACATGTCCGAGATCGCTGGTATTTCATTTGGAGGTGTCGCATGACCGATCAACTCGACTGGATTTCCGTAGGCCACACCGGCGACCTGCCCGAAGGGCGGGTCAAGACCGTCACCGCGCGCACAACCTCCATCTGCCTGTCGCATTTCGACGGCCAGTGGGCCGCGATGAACAACCATTGCCCGCACCAACGCGGCCCTTTGGGCGAAGGCTCCATTGAACGTGGCGAGGGCGGCAAATGCTGGATCCGCTGCCCCTGGCACGGCTGGGATTTCGACCCGCTGACGGGCAAACCGCCCGGCGGGCACGAGGACAGCGGGCAGGACATCTATCCGGTGAAGATCGAAGGGGACGAGATCTTTGTCGGGCTGGAGCCCGAGCCGCCGCACACCCGCACCGTGTCCGACCAGATGGCCGAAAGCATGGTGAACTGGGGCCTGCACCATGTGTTCGGAATGGTCGGGCACTCAAACCTCGGGCTGGCGGACGCCATACGGATGCGTGTTGAAGCGGGAGAGCTGAAATATGTCGGCATCCGGCACGAAGGGGCCGCCGCCTTTGCCGCCTCCGCCTATGGCAAACTGACGGGACACCCCGCCGCCTGCCTGACCATCGCGGGACCGGGGGCGACAAACCTGCTGACCGGGCTCTGGGATGCCAAGGTTGACCGTGCGCCGGTCCTCGCCCTCACCGGTCAGGTCCAGACACAGGTCTTTGGCCCCGGCGCGTTTCAGGACATCGACCTTGCCTCTGCCTTCGACGCGGTGACGCAGTTCAGCCAGACGGTGCTCAGCACCTCCAAACACTCCGAACTCGTGTCGCTCGCGATGAAGAACGCGCTGGTGGAACGGGACGTCGCGCACCTGATCTTCCCCGACGATATGCAGACGAACCCCTCGGACGCTCCCGCCTCCACGCCCGACGGGCGCATGGGCCGCGCCGTGGTCAAACCGTCCGATGATGATGTGGCCGACGCGCTCAAGTTGTTGAACGGGGCCAAACGTCCGATCCTCGTAATCGGCCACGGCGCGTGGGACCACATGGACGCCATCGAACGGCTGGCTACCGACCTCGGCGCGCCGGTCCTGACCACGTTCAAGGGCAAGGGCCTCTTGCCAGACAGCCACCCCAACGCCGCAGGCGTGCTGGGCCGCTCCGGCACGCCCATCGCGTCGTGGTTCATGAACGAGGCCGACCTGATCCTGACCCTTGGCACATCCTTTTCGAACCACACCGGGATCGAGCCGTCCAAACCCATCATCCAGGTCGACTTCGAACGGATGCAACTGGGCAAATTCCACCCCGTCGACCTGCCCATCTGGTCCGAGATCGGCGCGTTCTGCGACGCCATCGGCCCCGCAATCCAACGCCCCGCCGACGCCCCCGACCAGATCACCGAACTAGCCGACCGCTGGGACATCTGGCGGCGCGAAAAACGCTCCCGTATGGAGGAGGAAACGGCCAAGGGCATCCACGCCTTTGCCATCTTCGACGCGCTATCCCGTGTCGCCCCGGCGGATGCGATCATCGCTGTGGATGTGGGCAACAACACCTACAGCTTCGGGCGCTATTTCGAAACGAAGGGCCAGCGCGTGCTGATGTCGGGTTACCTCGGCTCCATCGGGTTCGGCTTCCCGGCGGCCATGGGCGCATGGGCCGCGACGCAGGATTTCGACTGGCTCAAGGGCCGCAAGGTCATCTCCATCTCCGGCGATGGCGGGTTTGGCCAATACCCGATGGAGCTGACGACAGCTGTGAAATACGGCATGGATATCACCCACGTGCTGCTCCACAACGGCGAGCTGGGCAAGATCACCAAGGAACAGAAATCCGGCGAATGGCCGGTGTGGGAAACCTCCCTGCACAATCCGTCCTTTGCCGCATTCGCCAAGATCTGCGGCGCGCACGGGGAAAAGGTCGTGTCCTCCGACGCCATCGAGGCTGCGCTGCAAAAGGCGCTGGATGTCGACGGCCCGGCACTGGTCGAGATCATGACAGACGCAGAACTGGTGTAGGGTGGGCAATCTGCCCACCACCCGCCGTGCGTCTTAACGTGTCGTTCACAATTAGCATCGCGCGGTGTCTTAACCCGGGCTGCTGTGCACCACCGGTGCACACCCTGTGCACAGGGCGTGTACGCCTTGTGCATCGCGGATGCGCATTGTTTTTATGGCGTTAACCCGCCTATTGCCGCCGGGCATCACAAACCGGCGCTACCCGTTGCGCGTGCGCTACCCCGTGCGCCCGTCAAACGTCTTGACGGTGATCCCTTCCGCCTCCAGCGTGCGACGGACAGAGGCGGCAATCTCCACCGCTTCGGGCGTGTCCCCGTGACAGCAGATCGTGTCGATCGGCGTCTCGATCCGCTTGCCGCTGTCGGTGATGATGGCCTGCGCCTTGACCATCTCGACCATCCTTTTCCCTGCAAGATCAGCATCATGGATGACCGCACCGGGCTGACGCCGATCCACCAACGTCGCGTCGTCATTATAGGCGCGGTCGGCAAAGATCTCGCAGGCAAAGGTGGCACCAATCGACCGTGCCGCACGCTCCTGCGCCGTGGCTGCCAGCACCATGATGATTGCGTCCGGATGGGCTGATAGCGCCGCCTCATAACAGGCGCGCGCCATCTCCTCGTCCTCGGACGTCATGTTGCCGAGCGCGCCGTGCAGCTTGATGTGACGCACCTTTGCCCCCAGGGCGGCGGCCATGCCGAGGGACGCGCCCACCTGACAGCGGATGGAGTTCTGTAATGATTCCAATGGCATCTGAATGCGCCGCCGCCCAAACCCCTGAATGTCCGGCAGGCCGGGATGCGACCCGATGCCCACGCCACGCTTCAACGCGATCCCCATGGTCGTCGCCATCACATCCGGGTCACCGGCATGGGCGCCGCATGCGATATTGGCGGAGGTCACGGTATGCAAAAGCGCGGCATCGTCCCCCATCTTCCAGGGGCCAAAGCTCTCGCCCATATCGGCGTTCAGGTCGACTTGCATTTGTTCATCCTTCGTCGAGGGCAGACACCACACCGTCCACCAGTTGATAGCTCAGCAGATCCTGCATCGTCGCTGGATCGCGCACCAGAGGCGTCACGGCTTTGCGCAACGCGCCCCATGTCGTATCCGCCCGCGCCTGTATCGCGATCCCTTCCTCCAGCGTGACAAAGCTGAACCGCAGCTCTGCCCCCGCCGGGGCCTGCACCACGCGCGGCAGATCGCAGGGCAGCACCGTGCCGATGCGGGGGTACCCGCCCGTCGTCTGGCTTTCGGCGAGCAGGACAAATGGCGCGCCGTCACCGGCAATCTGGATGTCGCCGGGCACGATCACCTCGCTCACCACGCTCAGCTGATCGGGGTTGGAAAACCCCTGATCGCTGTCCATCCGGACGCCTTGCCGGTTGGCGCGCGGATCCCGTTTGAACACCGTCTTTTCAAAGCGCTGGCGGGTGTCGATGTCAAAATCGAGCGTCTGCATGCTGGGCACGATCCGGACCTGACCACCCGCAAAACGAGGATCGCGCGGCAGGGTCAAACCAACCGCGCCGTCGCCACCGCCCACGGGCAGAAAATCCCCCGCCGCGATCAACGCGCCGAGGCCCGTTGATTGATGCGTCGCGCGCGCACCCAGCACCAGATCCGTAGCAAACCCACCGCCCACATGCAGATACCCATAGGTGCCGTCCCGCGTCGGACCAATCACCAGTTGCGCACCCGCTGGCAACACGTGGCTTGCGTTCCACGCTACGGCGTCGCCATCGATACTGACGGTCATCGCGGCGCCGGTGAAGGCCACGCGCATGTCCTGTGTCGCCTCGAACGTACCACCCGTGCCCACCATCTCGAGCACCGCGCACTCCGGCGACTGGCGCAGCAGCGCCGCCCCCTCGTGCACCGCCAAAAGGTCCGCAGCACCGCCACGGGTCAGCCCCTTGGCCAGGAACCCGGGGCGTCCGAAATCCTGTACGGCGACGCCGGGACCGACCTGATGCACCTGCAAGCCCGTCATTCGAGAACCACCCGTTCCGCGCCGTCAATTCCATGCGCCTCAAGGCGCGCCAGTTCGTCCGCCGTGATCTCGGCAAAGCGTATTTCGTCGCCGGGGCTCAGGGGGAACGGGTCCTCCGCCGCAGGCCTGAAACAGCGGAACGCCGATTGACCGACATGGCGCCAGCCGGTGGGCGTGTCCTTGGCAAAAAGGCAGATCTGCCGGACGGCCGCGACCAGCGCCCCTTGCGGCACGTTCGGGGTCAATCCGACCTGCCGGGGGATGTCCCAATGGGGCGCCAGCGTGCCCAGATATGGCTGACCCGGTGCAAATCCGATGGTCAGCACCCGCAGCCGCGTCTGCGTCAGCTCGTGCAACGCGTTCGCCGCAGTCAGCCCCGCCGCCTCGGCTGCTTCATCAAACTGGGGCGCACGGGCACCGCCGAACACCGCCGGAATGGTCCACAATGTCCGCCCTGCGGGCAAAGGTGCCGCGAGCCAGTCCCGCTCTGCCAGCACCCCGGCCAACACATCCCGCAATCCGTCAAATCCGTGCGTCGCCAGGTCCACCCGAAAGAACGCGGAAACGAGCGTGCTGCTGCTTTCCTCGACCTGTGGCAAGGCCAGCGCATCCACCGCGCCCCGAAACGCGATCGCGGCACGGTTGGCCGCGTCCGTTGCCTTGTCGCCAAAGGTGACAAGCACACCGCCCAGACCCACAGACTGTATTTTTGGAAAACCGGTCATATGCGCCAAACTAGCCACATCGCCGCGCGGCGCAATCGCTTAGACCGGATCGCGCAGCCAGCCGTCCTCGAACAGGACCGTCGATACACCGGCCAGCCGCTTCACACGCTCCAGTTCTCCTTCGAGGGCACGGATACGCCCCTTGCCCCACCGCGTTTTGCGTTCCGGCCACACGGCCCGCACCCGCAACGTATCGGTGTCGCGAAAGGCCTTCATGTCGATGCGCCCCGCCAGCCGATCCCGTTCCAGAAGCGGAAAGACATAGTATCCATACGTCCGCTTGGCTTCGGGCACGAACACTTCGATCCGGTATTCAAACCCGAAAAGCCGTTCGGCCCGCGCCCTGTCGCGGAGTGCAGGATCAAAGGGGCTGAGCACCCGCAGGCGGGGGCAGGGGGGCTGCTCCAACGCGGGGTCGTCCATCACGTCCGGAAAGGCAAAGGCGGCGCGTGTCGACCCATCATGGGACGTCACGTTGATCTCGATGATCCGCCCTGCGCTCAGCGCCTCGGCACACCACGCCTTGGCTTCCGCCGGCGATATGTGGTCCCAAAACCGGGCCAGCTCGCCCGCCGTGGCAAACCCCAACCGGGCCAGCGCCTCACGGCAGCACCAATCAATCGTCTCAACCGCATCCGGGGCGTTGCCGATCTGTGCGCGGTCCAGCACCCGTTCCGTCAGGTCGTAGTATTTGCGAAACCCCTCGCGACCAACCACGGCCAGCGCCCCGCTGCGCCACAGGTATTCCAGCGCCGTCTTGGACGGATGCCAGTCCCACCAGCCGCCAGACCCGCGCGTCTCTCCTTCGCCCACATCTGCGGAACACACCGGACCGCGCGCACGGATCATATCCAGCACTTCGGGAAACTTGGCCTCAAACCCGGCACGCCGCGCCTCACCCCAGCGTTTGCGCAGCAGCGCCGCATCCCGTTCGCGGCGCAAATGCCAGTAGGGGTAAAATCGCATGGGCACGACGGCTGCGTCGTGGGTCCAGTGTTCAAACAGCGCGCGGTCGCGTTCGTAAAGAAGTTTTAGGGATTTCGGCCGATACCGTGGCCTGCGCGAAAACAGGATCAGGTCATGGGCCCGGGCGACGGTGTTGATGCTGTCCAGCTGCACGAAACCGAGCCGTTCGATCAGTGTCAGCAGTTCGGTCCCATTGGCTGCCCCCTGCGGCGTCTCACACAGCGCATGGCGATCCAGAAACAGGCGCCGCGCTTGCGCATTGTTGAGCGTCGGTACGCTCACGCCCCCAACGTGCGGCGCAGCGTATCGCCATAGGAAATCTTGGGGGTCAGGGTGATTTGCCGGGGCTCCGCGTCACCGTCTTGCGCCATGCGGTCGCGGATGATTTCAGCCGCAGCACGCCCGATCTCAAGCCGGCAGGCATCCGTCGTGGCCAGCTGGCGCGGCAGACCCTGCAGCAACTCAACCCCGTTGAACCCCGCCAGACCAATCTGTCCCGGCACGTCCACCCCCTGCTCCAGCAGGTACAGCAGGCCGCCCGCACCGATCATGTCATTGGAGTAATACAGAAAATCCAGTTCAGGGTGCTCATCGAGCATCGCCGCCGTCATCTCACGACCCTTGGCCAACGCAGAGCCGCCCTCGTAGAAATCCCGCGCTTCGATTTCAATCCCGGCCTTGGCGAGCCCTTCGGTCAACCCTTCGAACCGTTTGCGCGCACGATGATCCCGCGGCATCGACGTGCCCATGAACCCGATCCGGCTGTAGCCCTGTTTGAGGATCGCACGGGCCATGTCCAATCCTGCCTGCCGGTGCGAAATGCCGACCATGCTGTCGACCGGGTTGCCGTCCGTATCCATGATCTCGACCACGGGAATGCCGGCATTGCGCAGCATTGCGTTAGCCGCATCCGAATGCTCAAGCCCCGCGATGATCACACCTGACGGCCGCCACGACAGCATCTCGTAGAGGACGCGTTCTTCCTTGTCGCGCATGTAATCCGTGACCCCGAACACCGGTTGCAAGGGGGTATCCTCAAGCACCTGATTGATGCCGGTCAGCACTTCGGGGAACACCATGTTCGACAGGGATGGCACGATGACGGCCACCAGGTTCACATGCTGCGACGCCAGGGACCCCGCGATCTGGTTCGGCACATAGCCAAGCGTTTTGGCCGCTTCGAGCACCTTTTGCCGTGTGGCTTCGGAAACGTCGCCGCGGTTGCGCAGCACGCGACTGACGGTCATTTCCGAAACACCGGAAGCTGCGGAGACATCGCGAAGGGTAAGCGGGCGGTGAGGACGTTCGGTCACGTGCGTTCCTTGGGATCGTTTGCCCGAGTTACCGCCAAAATGCCCACAACATCAAGCGCACGCGCCGTCGCAGCCGCGGCTTAAGTCGTGACATTCATGGGATGCGCCCGTAAATCAGGAGGGCGCGGCCCCGTGGCTCAACTGGATAGAGCAGCCCCCTCCTAAGGGGCAGGTTGCAGGTTCGAATCCTGCCGGGGTCGCCAAAACTGCATAAAAGTCATGGAATGTTCGCCAAGGCTTTGGGAACTATCAGGCAAAAATTCCCGCTTCGGTGGCCGTTGAAATCGCGGAAACCGACCGAAATTGAGCACGAAACCGCACCGCATTCGCAAATTTTCTTGCGTTTTTAACGCTTTCCCTGCGCCCGTACTGACCTTGAGCGTCGGATCGAAACGGGAGCCAGGATGGAGATGGGGCAAACCGAACCCAGCACTCAACATAAAGACCCAACTGCCACTCTTGCATGAGCCAACAGAAGCCTGCTGCCTTTGGGGTGCAAAACGCAAATACAAACAAGATGCACCCAGCGAGTTGCAGCTAAAAAACTGCGCCTCTCGCCAGACAAGCAGTCCTTAACACTTCCCCGCTATTGCCTGTGTGGGGCGTGATCGCAGGAGTGTTGTTTTGATTGGTATTATCGAGAAGGTCATCGTTGACTGTCTTTTGGAAGTTGGCGACGACGAATTGCGCCAGGATGTGTTCTTTGACGCAGGGATTCCACCCGACCGGGTGTATCGCATGGACGAGCACTATCCCGACAGCGAGACCTCCAAACTGATTTCGTCGGCACTTTCGGTGACCAAGCTTGAACCGCAGCAGTTCTTTGACCTGTTTTCATACATCTTTTTCAACGTGGTGCAGGATGTGTTCCCCGAATTTCTGCGTATGTCAGCCTCATCCGAAGACCTGGTGCGCAAGCAGGCCAAGATTCACGCGCTCATCGCGGCAGGCAGTCGCAAACCGGGAGAGAGCCAAAAGTCGACCGACAAGTTTGAGCTGGAAGACCGCGGGCCACACGACATCGTTGTGCGCTACAAATCCGACCTGCAACTGTGCGGTCTTTACGAAACGCTCGTGCGCCACGCGGCGGAACGATATGGCGACACCGTTGAGATTGCGGCCCATGAATGTGCACATGACGGTGCCGAAGCGTGCACCATCGCGGTCAAGTGGACGGCAATTGCGGGCACGCCAACGCATCTGAACACGGTTACCGCGCCGGGGTTGGATCGGGCGTCGGACCGGGGGGTGGCCAATGGCTAAGCCTCAAAAAGCGGCAAAGCCCGAGGGCGATGACGTGCCCTTGGAACCTTCGGCACAGGACAAGCGGGCCACTCGAAAAGCGCGGCGCAAAGCGCGGCGGGCGGCACCGGGCGCACGCATCCGGGATCTGGCACAACCGCAAAGTGCGACAGACGCGATGGTCGCGTCCATCGCGGATCAACTCTGTGCCATTGTCGACGACAACTACGATTTTCGAGTCAAGGTGGACGCGCCGGACGGTGGCGAAACCCTCCAGGTTCAAAAGCTGACCGTGCTGATCAATTCCCTGCTTGAGAACGTGCGGCGCAGCATTGGCAATCTTTCCGAACTGGCTGAGGAACTCGAATCCAAAGTCAAGGAGCGCACGCAAAAGCTCGACCTGATTGTGCAGAGCTCGAATGACGGGGTGTGGCTGTGGAACCTGCAAACCGGCGATGTGGAATATTCGTCCCGGTGGCGCCAGTTGCTTGGCCTCGACAATGAAGCGCTGTCGCGCATCGAAGACTGGCTTGGCCGCGTGCATCCGGATGATCAGGAACGGCTGCGGTCCGCCATTCGGGCGCATTTGCAGGGGTCGAACCTGTATCTGCGCGAAGACTACCGCATTCAGCATTCGGATGGGACATACAGGTGGGTTTGGTGCCGTGGGCGGTGCCATCGGGACGAATCCGGGCGCCCGGTTATGATGGCAGGCACGCAAACAGATGTGCACCAGTTGCGGTCGCTGGATGTATCGACGGGCCTGCCAAATGAACAGAGCCTGATGGCCAGTCTCGAAGATCTGACGTCACGAGGGATCGAATTCCGGGCGATGGTGATTGGCGTGCCGCGCGTGGTTTCGATGAAAGAGGATATGGCGTCGGATGATCTGTCGATGTTGCGCGGCAGCATTGCACGTCGCCTGTCGGCCAGTTTGCCTTTCTCCGCGGTATTGGCGCATCTGTCCGGTGATTTCTATGCGGTTGTCCTGCCCGTGAATTGCAGCGACACCGCCATTCAGGCGGATCTGCTGGATCCGTTGCTGGATGCTTTTGATCGGCCCTTCCGTGTCGGGCGGCGCACTGTTGAACTGGACGTGGCCGTGGGCGTGACCATGCCGATCAAGACGTCGAGCCAGACGGCATCTGACATCATGCGTGATGCCTGGACGTCCTATCGGTGTGCGCGCAGCGCAGGCGCGCGGTGCAACATCCTGAGCGAACAACAGCTTGAGGATGCGCGCGACCGGATGAACATCCAGCAAGAGGTGCGTCGCGGATTGCAGCGCGATTGGTTCGTGCCGTATTTCCAGCCGATTGTAGATATCCGGACCCAACGGTTGCTGGGGTTCGAAACGCTCTGCCGTATGGCCCATCCTGAACTTGGCGTGATTTCTCCGGGCCGGTTCATCCCGGTTGCCGAAGACCTTGGGGTCATGGACGACATCAGCCTGCGGATGTTGGACCGGGCGTTGGTGCAGCTGGCGGACTGGGCCGCACACTCGCCCGCGCATCGTGATCTGTTTTTGACTGTGAACCTTGAGGCGCATCAGATCATGCAGCCCGACTTTATCGAGACGTTGGTATCGCGGCTTGAACGCGACAACATCCCGCCGCAGAACCTCAAGATCGAGATTGTCGAAAGCTCCATGGTTGGCAATTTCAGTGCGGCCGCCCAGAAAATCGCCGAAATCAGAGATGTCGGGGTGAAAATTGCGCTTGATGATTTCGGCACCGGCTATTCATCCCTGGAGTATCTCAATCAGCTGTCTTTTGACCTCATCAAGATCGACAAGGCGTTCGTGGACGACGTCGAAACGGACCCGCGCAAGCACTCCATGATCAAGATGATTTGCGTTTTGGCGGAAACGCTGGATGCGGAGATTTGTGTCGAAGGCATCGAAAATCAGGCGCAGGCTGATCTGATGTCCAAGCTGAACGTGGCCTATGGTCAGGGGTATCTGTTCTCCAAGCCGATCCCGCGCGAGGCTATGGCAAACGTATTGTCCAGTTGGGAGGCGTAGAGCCTGGTTCAAGCCGATCGCTGACAGCAATGTGCAAACGCGCTGAGTGGGCATCGCGCATGTCGCAGTTGCAAACAGGCCACTACGCAGGGTTGAGGCGTGCGCCGGAGCCATTGCCTTCGGCGCGCGCATCGCTACGGTCCGGCCATAGAGTTCAGAAATTGATGGAAGCGTGTTTGTGGTCCCAGCCCGCGCGACACCCTCTTTCCGGTCAGGCGCTTTGCCTGCATGATCCCGTGGATTGGATATGTCCGCCTGCGCGCAGCAACGCCCGCAGCGCGGTTCTGGAGTGTGGACACGGACACGATGATGGGCCGTGTCGTGATGTTGGCCGACGACGCGGCGGCGTTTCGCACATCCCTTGCCACAGCGCTTGACCCACGGGGCCTTGCCCTTGACCGCGTAGAGGCCATCGCGGCGGTTACCGACATGTGCAGTCCGGAACTGATCAGCACCGCTGAGAGTGCCGACACAGAAACACCACTGCTCTTTGGCCGATTGTGCGATGCCGCTTTGGAATACCCGTCTTGCATCGATGAGGCTGGCGTCAGTGACCTGATCCCCGATCCGTCGCTTTGGGCGCTGCTGGACGGCGTTGCGTGGCCGGGTTTGCCACAGCTGCTCGCCACTTCCGGCGACACGCACTGCTGTCTCTACGCGTCGACGGACGCGGGCACGCTGGCCTCCGGTCCCTGGCTGGTGCATCTGCGCCCGGGGTCCACCATGCTGGACGTCATTCTGCAGCAGGATCCCGAAAACCACGTCGGGATCTTTCTGCGCAGCGCGCTGAACATGGCTGACCTCAAGCGGCACTTGCGCCGGTTCACAATGGCCTACATCCCCGGAGAGGGTGAGGCGCCGGTGTATTTCCGGTTCTACGATCCCCGCGTCATGCTGGATATGGCAAGCGCGTTGTCAGGTCCGACGCTGGCGCGTTTCATGGCACCTCTGGACACGGTCTATGCCCCGCTCAGCCCCCGTACTGTGGTGCCAGACCACGGCGTCATGGCCTTGCCCGTCACACCGTTTGATACAGCTGACAATTGCGCTGGCAGGCTGGCCCGGATTACCTTGCCCAAGGGTGCAATGGCTGGCGGCAGCGGCGCATTTCGGATTGATGATGTAGAATACGAACGGTTCCAGAGGCTGCAGCGCAAAAAGGCCGAGCGCAGCCTCGCCCGCAAACTGAGCACCGAGTTTCCGGATCAGGATTGGGCCACCTATCGCAAGGCGGCACAAAGGGCACCGGGGGCGGCCCGCCAGTTCGGGCTGACATCCGTCAAACAGGTTTCCGTCATGGCGCGTGCCATGATGATGCGGGGCCCTACCTTTTGGGAGCAACATCCCGAGGCCGCCGCAATCCTGAAGCAGGACGGGATTGAACCGTGGCAAAAGAAGAACGCGCTGATTGATTGGCTGGTGTCGAGTATGCCGGTTTCAGAGGGGACCCCATGACTGCTGACCCACACACCACCTTGATGCAGGATGTGAACCGGACACTGGCCGGAATGATCGACGCAGGTCAAACCGGCATGCCGCAATACGGCCAGCTTGCCCAGGCCCGCTCCGGTCTGCTGAGCGAGCCTGTGGGCTCGCCCCGCTACCAAAGTCAGGAGGCCGTGGCCCGCGCCCAGATGGCGCAGGTCGAGGAGGCCAACCAGCAGGCCTTCGACCAACGTGTATCGAGCGATCCGGAATTTGCCGCCGCCGCGTGTGACTGTGCGCCGGGCGAGCCATGTTGCCTGCGCGCGTTCGAGGTCGAGGATGCGTCGGACGGGTCGCGCAAGGTTGCTTGGCCCATACCGCAGGACGGGCCGGGCCGGCTGTATGTCATTGCCAAGGATCCCGTGGGCGGACGGCCATCGGCCAAGGCCAAGGTCACGCTGACCGACAAGGAGACGTGCAAGTTGAACTTTGCGCGCCCCTCCGTCAATCCGCGCGGACACGCAGACGGGCCGCAGTCCATCCGTGATACGGACGAAATCACGGTCACGACCCCGTTCCAGATGCCCGCGTTTCAATCGACGATGCTGCCGCCTGAACTGATGACGGCGATCTATCTCGTCGGGTTGTTTCTTCAGGTCAAGGCCTACACCGAGCACGACGGCGCAACTGCGAACCCGTATCAATGCATGGTGCCGCGGGCCACCGGATTGGAGGTGTTCCCGCTGCCGCATTGCAAGCTGTCCGCAGAGGCATCCGGGTCGCTGGCGATCAGCATTCCCATTGGGCGGCGGCCGACCTGCACCATTGGCGTGTCCTGTCAGGTCAACGGCGAGGTTGGGAACCAGACATTGCAATACTCGGCCGGGGCACAGCAGATTTCGCGTCCCGTCGTTCCGCAGCAACAAGGCCCCATAAATCACCCGCTTTTCGACTATCTGGACAGTATTCAGAATGCGATGACGGGCCTTGCAGACGAGGGCAACCGGCAGCCCGTCGAACGCCGAGTTCCGTCGCCCAGTGCGGCGTTCACGCTCAACCTGTCGATCGGCTGCACCGTCGCGCTGCCGTCCCTGACGCTGGAGGCCATACCCTCCAGTCCGAACCTGCAACTGGCCGTTGACGCGTTTTCCATTTCGCTGAACCCGGCCGTCAGCGGCACCCTGGACCTGCTGGGGATTTTGCTGACCCACATACCCAACGGCAACGCGATCCGCGACGCGCTGGCCGGGCGCGGCAATGCGATGCGGGTCAATGCCAAGCTTGAGATCACCGTGGGCGGCAGCGGCACGGGGAGCCTCGCGTTGACGAACAACCTGCAGGTCGAAGTGGGCGATATCGATACGCTCGAGGCTGACCTGAGCGAGGCCAGTGTCACGTTGACCGGATCATGCCAGTTGACTGCAAACGTGCTGGCCCTCGCAGAGATTGATTTCGACACCTGGATCATCGACGCCTATGCCTCTGCCGGGGCGCGTGCGGACACCGGCTGGCAATTCGGCGCGCGTGTGACGAATTCCGAAGCCGGGCGCAAATTCGAGCGCATGCACCATTTTCAGGGGCTGATCCTGTCGGGCCATGCCGAGGCGGGTCTGGGTGGCGGGACCCGTGACGTGGTCACGTCAGACCCGCTTGCGGGCCTGTCCACGGACGACCGCGAAGTTGTAAACCGGACGACGGATGTGTTTTCTGCACGCTCCAGCCTTGCGCGCGGCACCTTTCGGGCTGTCATCCTGGAACCCAGTGGAGGGGAAGACAATTGGTACGAAGTCTAAATCTTTTCAACACATTGGCGCTTGTGGCGCTGTTCAATCTCTCCCCGATTTCCAGTGCTGCCGAGGAGCCGACAATGGCCGACGAACCCAAATATGACTACGGATTGAGCCTGCGGGCCGAGAATATCGTGGCCCGGTTGTACATCAATGGCGCACCGGTGGCCTTTCACGCGGATCTGCGCCCGATGAGCTGGTATCGCGGCGTCACGCGGTATCTGCGCAGTGGCACCAACAGCATTACCGTGGATTACGAACCGATCAACGTCGATACGCGCAGCTACACGCCCCACGGCGGGGTGATGATGTACGCCGAGTTGGACCAGTCGGAACAATCCAGCACGCAGGCGCGGGTCGATCTGTTTCACGGCCGCTTTGATGAAACGGCGCAAACCCTTGTCGCGAGCGACACTCATATTCTGACGGGCGCGCCGCTTGTGCCGCAGGCGGGTACCATGGCAGGTCCCGAACGGTACGCCGTGACGTCGGTCGACATGAATTACCCCGATCGGGACAGCGGGGAACATGCGCAGCGCGTCGCCTTTGAATTCACGATTGCCGACGACACGTTGGGCACGCTGCCGCAGGATGGCGCGCCAGAACTGTCCGACACGCCCGAACTGCGGATGGCGCTGTTTGAGGCCTACAGCACGCTGCACCAGAGCTTTGCCAATAGCGATACGGAGGCCTACGGCCAGCAGATGCAGGCGGTGTTGTCCCGCTTTGCCTATGTGCGTGGCGCCAAGGGGCGCGAGGACGAGCTTTTGGCCTATCAGGTGCAAAACAATCCGCTCGCCGGGACCGACGAAGAGCGTCTGGCCCCGTTGCCACCGCGCCTTGCATTCGAGACCGGCAAGCTGACATGGGGTGCGGAAAACCGCATGGTGGGTCTGGCGGATGCGCCAATCGCCTATCTCGGAGCAGACGGGCAGAAGGTCCGGCTGGTCGAAGTGATGTTCTGCCAGGGCGCGGATGGGACATTGTTCGTGTGCCATCAGAAGTAGGTCGAGGATGCAGATTTCGCATCAGCGTTTCCTCGTTGCATCCGGGACCCATGGGGTTTCAAAAACCGGGTGCGACCATCCCTCGCCCGTGCGGTTCCTTGTCAATCACCTGCCGGACCACGCCTAAACCCGACGAAAGCCACCGTGAGCAACACAAATTCCCGTATGAGGAGAGGCCAAATGTATGGAATTCCAGCCTTTTCAGTTCGCGGTCCTCATGCGACCCTGACACTTCGAGCGATGCCCACCGACATGCGGAGAACACGCTAGATGAATGCTTCATCTTCTTTTCAACAGAGCGCGCGTCGTGCCACGCTGAACACGGCGCTCGGACGTGACGCACTTGTCATGTTGCGTATGGACGGGGTCGAAACGCTGTCCAGCCCGTTCGAGTGGCGCGTGGAGGCCTTGGCTGACGAAGCAGACATTGATCTGAATGCGCTGCTTGGCACCCATGCGACGGTCGAACTGGAGATGTCGGACGGCAAACGCCACTATGACGGCATCGTGTGTGAGGCGACAAATGGCGGGATCGCGGATGGCGGGGCGCAGTATCACCTGGTGTTGCGCCCGTGGATGCACATCGCGGGCCTGCGACGGAACCACCGGATCTTTCACCGCAAGACAGTGGTGGACATCATTTCCGAGGTGTTGGGCGCCTATGCCGATCTTGGCAGCCCGCATTACCGCCTGAACCTGTCTGACAGCTATCCCGAGCTGGAATACACCGTGCAATACGGCGAGAGCGATGCGGATTTTGTCACGCGCCTGATGGAGCGGTTCGGGATCACATGGTGCTATGAGCATACCGATGGCAATCACACATTGGTGCTTGTCGACTTTGCAGACTCGCTGCCCGAAGTGCCCGGCGGATCGCGCCCGTTCTGGGGTGTGCAGGGCCACAATATGCACGACAGCGAGCATTTTTGGCATTGGGAAGGCGGCAACCGTGTCACGACCGGGTCGGTGCGTCTGAATGAATTCAATTTCAAAACGCCAAACGCCACGCAGGAAGTCGATCAGTCCGGCGACCACCGCTATGCGCAGGGCGACATCGAAAGCTATGACTATCCCGGCGACTACCTCGACACGGGCGAGGGTCAGACAATGGTCAAACGTCGTCAGGAACTGGAAGCCGGGCAGGGCGCGCGGCATCGCGCAACGGGGGACATTCCGGTGCTTGGTGCGGGGTGGTGTGTCACGCTGGAAGGCGACGATGTAGCGGGTGCCACGGGCAAGCGGTACATCTGCATCGAGACGCGGCACAGGTTCCGGGCGCAGGCCTATCGGTCCGGCGACACGGGCGGCGACGAGATGCCGTTTCAGGCAGACTACAAGTTGATGCCCGATGATACGCCGCTGCGCCCCGAACGCCGAACGCGCATTCCACGCATCCAAGGCCCGCAAACGGCGTTTGTCGTGGGCGATGGAGAGATTGATTGCGACGAATTCGGGCGCATCCTCGTGTGCTACCACTGGGATCTTGAGATGGCGTTTTCCATGCGCTGCCGGGTCAGCCAGAACTGGGCTGCCCGTGGCTGGGGCGGGATGGTCGTGCCGCGCATCGGGATGGAGGTGATTGTCGAACACCTCGAAGGTGACCCGGACAAACCCATCGTGACCGGCTGTGTCTACAACGCCGTGAACATGCCGCCGCATGCCCTGCCCGACAACAAGAGCCGGTCGGTGTTCAAGACCAAGAGCCATGAAGGCGAAGGGTTCAACGAGCTGACATTCGAAGATCAGGCGGGCGAGGAGTTCATCTATATGCATGCCCAGAAGAACCTGGATATGCATGTCAAAAATTCGTCCAAGCGTCGGGTGGAGTTCGACGACAACGTGTCAGTCGGCAACAACTCGAACCTGGATGTGGCCGCCAACCGGATGGAGACCATCGAAGGCACGCGCGAAACCAAGGTCACCGGCAAGGTGATGGAGCAGACGGACGAGGATTGGAACACGGACGTCGCAGGGGATTACAAGATCAAGGCCGGTGGCGATCTGACGATCAAAGCGGCGAACATCGTTCTGGACGCCAGCAAGGTCACGCTTGTGTCGGGCGCGGCTGCTGTTGTCGTGCAGGGTGGCAAGGTGGACATCGCACCGATGCTGCGCGTTGGCAGCGCGTCGCCCGGTGCCGCGGCGATCCCTGCTGTCCCGGCAGTGTTGCAGGCCGCTGCTGGTGAGGGGGCCCCGTTTGTATCCCACTGTCCGATGTCAGACGGAGGCAGCTGATGGTGCTGGCCGCAGGGGCTGGTCCGGTTGCCATCTCCGACATTCTGAGCGACGCAGGCGCGCCGCTATGGGCGATCATCGACGGTGCCTCCTGTCCGGAGATGCCGCAGTTGGTGCAGGACAATGGCGGCGTGTGCCTTTACCGGGCGGAAACACCGGCCGACGCGCCGCATGCGCCGTGGCTGATCCCCGTGCTGCCGGACACGCCCATCGCCACCGATCTGGGCGTCTTGGGCAACATCGAACACTGGGGCATTGTCTTTGCCTCCGAAGCATCAGAGCGGGACCTGCGCAATCACTTTCGCAAATTCACGATGCTCTGGACCCCTGCCGATACGCAAGCGCCGGTATACTTTCGCTTCTATGATCCCCGCGTGATGGGGGACGCCGTTCAGGCGCTGTCACAGGATCAACTGTCGCATCTTCTGGCCCCCGTGCTGCGCATGTGGCTGCCGGTATCGCCCTTGCTGGGCGGGTTCACCGGGTTGTCGCCGCTGGCCGAGGCGGACGTGTTTCGCGGCGATTTCCTGGAATTGGCCCTGCCGGAGGGGGCAGCACCGGTGCATCCCAAGGCGTTTCGCATCCTCAGCGGCGCGTATGGCGAGATGACGCGCCTGCACGGTGTGCGCAGCCGTCGCAAGCTGGCGCGGGATCTGCGTGAACGGTTCCCGAACGCACCCGAACAGGCGGTCATGATCTCGGCCCAGCTCGCGCCGGACAAGGCACCGACATACGGGCTGAAGTCGCTCAAGCAGATCGGAACCTTTGCCGATGCGATGATGATTTTCGGTCCCGAATTCGACACGCAACATCCCGATGCTGCTGACATTCTGAACCGGCCTGATCCTGTCGGGCTGACCAAGGCCAAGGCCCTGCGCGAATGGTTTGAGACCGCGCGGGCCGCCAAACGCGCTGGCGGACTGGCACCGCCTGCCGGAGTGCGCGCATGAACGACTATCGCCCGACCCTGAACGATATTGAAACCCTGGTGACGAACCACCCGGACAAGTTCACCAGCCCATTGATGACGCGCCGGTCCATTGCCAACGCGCGCGGGCAGGGCGTGATGGTCGAAGACATCACGGCGCAGGCGCAATACGGCGACTACATCAGCAACGGCGGTGAACCGATCGGTCCGGGTGGCGCCTTGCCCGGCCCTCTGACCCCGGCCAGTGATCAGGAATATGCAGCCCCCTGTGCCGTGTGTCAGGCCATCGGCGGCTGCTGTATCGATGGTGTCACCTTCTCGTGCAAACATGGCAATGAGAGGATGAAGCTCCCGCTTGAGGATACGACCAAGGATCCGGTTCTGGTCGTCGTGTGCGACGACGGGGCCAACCCGCCCATTGATCAGGTCAAGATCGAAGTGGCCCACACGCCCAATGACACCTGCTGCATGCCGCAGAAAAAGCCGAACCTGATCCTCAAGAGCACTCCGGAGGAAAGCGCGGTGGGCTACAAGCTGGAAACCGAAATCCAGCACGGCGAGGTCGAAAGCTGGAGCGGCACGGACCTGGAACTGTTCCTCAAGGCGACCGGCACCACGATCTGGGCCGACGTCAACGATCTGGGCCGGGATTCGAATTTCGAGATTGACGCCTGCGGTGGCTGTGCTGCGTGGGCGGCCAAGGTGCGGACCTTCCCCAAGCTCAGCTGGGAAGCAAAGGATTTCGCTTTTGAACTCGAAGGCACATATGACAGCAGCTTCAAATATGAATCCAAGGTCAAGATCGAGGGCGCTCTCGAAGGCACCTACATGGATTCGACCTTTTCGCTGTCTGCGGGCTATCAGTCCGGACCGACGCAGGAAACGAAATCCGCGGTACCCTTCCTCGACCGCGTGGTGCAGCGGCTGAAGTCCAAGGCCGGGAACGGGGCAGCGACACAGTCGCGTTCGATCCGGTCGTCGATCACGGCCAAGCACAAGATGAAGATGGCCAGCGCCAAATTCACTGTCAAGGAACGCCCCGATGACCACAGCCGGGTCGGGATCGAAGCGGATATTGGCATGGGCTTTGCCCCGCTGATCGGGATCGAGGCCAAGTTCGAGGTTATCGACATCCTGCTGACTATCGCGCAGGCCGATCCGCGCGTGCCCAAACGTGTGATCGATGCGCTGAAGGCGGCGCGCGACTGGATGGCGCGGGAACCGGACCCGACCTCCTTTGCCTATTTGCAGGGCAATGCGACCGTGGATCTGATCTTTGGCACCGAGGCATCGATTGGACAGTCGGCGACGCGCAACCTGTCGCTTGCCGTCGACGCCGCTGCCGCAGCGACGAACACACCCGCCGCGCCAGCACCCAGTGACGGCAACGTGACGCTGAAACATGGCCTGACGGATGATGGCTGGGACGTGACCGCTGCGGTCAAGGGCAAGGTCTACGTCAAGATGGTCGTGGATATCAAAGTTGATGGTAAGGTGTGGGTGGTCAAGGGGACGTTGTCGGCCAAGGGTGAGACTGGGTCCGAAATCGAAGCGACGCTGAGCACGCTCACGAATGCGCAAAAGCAGGCAAACAAGGGAGCGAAGTTGAATGTTCTCATCGAATGGAGCGGCGTTTCTGTCGATCTGGGTGCGTCTGCGTCCATCGGGGTCAGCGATTACACCGCCGGCGCGTCGTCGCAGACCAAGATCGAAGTGTTCCCGCCCGTCGAGCTTTACAAGAACGTGCTTTAGAACTGTTTTCTACGTTTGGGCCCTGCTGTGGGCCGGAGGTTTTGCGATGGCAGACGAACGAAATCCCCGCTTTGTGACGGTCGGCTTTGACCTCAATATCATTGCCGCGGAAATGCGGATGCGGGTGAACGATGTGCCGGTGTTCCGTCCCGGCACCGTGATCGGTGGCGAGGCCGAGATTGACACGTCCTTCCCCTTGAACCCGGTTCTGCGCAAGGGCCGGAATACGGTGCAGATCGACGTGCGCATGTTGCCGGGGGCGTCCACGGGGATGACACCGTTTTTCCGTATCGATGTGGGCCATTGGGACAACATGGGGGGACACTCGTCCTTTGACGGACGGCCCATGGCCTTGCGGATGCAAGTGGATCTGGCGACGCCGGATGCAGATGCGCCAGCCGTTCAGCGACTGACGCCTGTGGTTGAGGGGCAACCGCTGGTCAACGCGAACGAACCCACGCGCAGCGATGGCACGGGGATTGGCGACAGTTGGGCCACCTACAGTTTTCAGATCAACGTGGATGTCGATTTGCCGCCGCTTGCCTGGATGAGCGGTGAAGTCATCGACGACACCCGCAAGACACGCGCAGAACTCGCCGCAGAGATGCGTGAGGTCCACGCCGCGTTGGGGCAGGGCGCGGATGCGGCGCTCGAAGTGCTGAAACCCTACGTGACACGGCAGGCGGCTGCGGTCGGCGCCACACCCGAGGAATGGTATCCCCTTTTCCTTGCGGGCGATCTGGACGATCCCGATCTGACCCTTGTGCCCTTTGACATCGACGGCGCTGAATTCGCGACATTCGGTGCGGGCCGCCTGGCCACTTTCCTGCCCATGCCGCATCGGTTCGAAGGGACGGATGGCGGCATGCTGACATTGCAATTTTACTACTGGCAGGACCTGAACGGTCACTGGCAGATCATCCACTAGAGTTCGACAGGAGACCATTATGAAGCCCGCCGCGCGACTGACTGACAAACATGTGTGCCCCATTCACGGCCCCAATGCGATTGTGAGCGTCTCGACGGCGTCGACCTGTGACGGTCTGCCTGTCGCTCGGGTCGGGGACATGACCGCATGCGGCGCCACCATCCTCGTGGGAAGCCCTGTTGCCATCGTCGACAACAAACCGGTGGCACATATCGGGTCCCCCACCTCACATGGCGGGACAATCGTCACCGGATCCCCCAAGATGCTGGTCTGAACCAACCACCTCTGTTCAAAGGAAAAGGGCCCCGCTTTCGCGAGGCCCTTTTTTGTTTTTGCCTTCCAATCAGAACTGGAAGCGGATCTGACCGGTGATGCCGTAGCTGTCCACATTGCTGCCCGACCGGTAGTCGATCCGCGCCGCAGCGGACATCTGCCGCGCTTTGCCATCGCTGCCGGGGTTCAGCAGGCGGATATAGTTCACGCCAAGGCTGATTTCGCCGTAGGACCCAAGGTTGGACAGTTCGATATCCGTGACGTTTGTCGTCCCGCCGGAGACTTCTGTCAGGGTCGCGATCGGGTTCTCGGCAAAGTCGTTGTAGTAGGTCAACGTGCCGAAGTAGTTTATCGCGCTGATTTCATCCGGCAGGATCCGCGACCGCGACAGGGTGCCGGAAACAAACCCAAGCTCGATCGACGAGTCCTGCAGCTGCAGCGTACTGTTGATCGCGCCCGAGGATGCGGTGGTCCCGGTGATGTTGACAGGGTCTGTTTCAAAGTCCGAATATGAGAACCCTGCCGTACCGACAAAGTTCAGGCCTTCGACCGACGGGATCTGCCACGAGTACCCGATTGCGCCAGACACCGTGGTGCCCGTGCTCGAGAATTCGCTGTTGCCGGTGATGTTACCGTTGAGCAGGTTCGTGTCGGTAATCGTCGCATCATAGTCGATGTTCTCGAACCGCAGCTGAAGATCCGCAAAGAACGACCCGCGCGATGCCGTGGCGTACACACCACCATATCCCTGGTCAAAGTCCGTGTTGATATTCGCCTCGGACGAACTGCTCGACGTGTCGCCGGTGTTGTACCCGGCGATGATGCCGAATGCCATGTCGAACCCGTTGAACCGGTCGTCAAAGCAGGCGATGTCGCCACCCGCCTGAATACCGTAGTAGTTCAGGCTCTGGCTCGACGCAGTGGCCGCCACACCGGGTGTGCTGAACGACCCTTCGACATCCGCGTTACCCGCCGAAACCCGCGCCCACGCGCCGGGACCACAGGGGCGATCAGACGCCGCCTGCTTCTTCAGACGCCGGGACCGGCTGTCGCCGGTATAGCCGACATAGTCCGTGACATAGGGGCTTGTCGGGCGGTTGATGATGGACCCGACCACAGCCTGCGTCAGGCCGATACCCGCCGCGAGGTCCCCGACACCGTCGTTGATCCGGCTTTGCAGGCTGACCGTACTGATCCCGGTGCCCGCACTGAATTCGGTTTCGACGAAGTATTCGAATGTCCCGAATTCCGGTAGACCGCTTACGCCGTCAAAGCTCAGCGTATTGTCCCCCTGATACGTAATCACATCGATGGGCGAAATTTCGTCCGACGTCGTGCTCGTATTCGTAAAGGCCAGCGTCACGTTACCAGTGGCGGTGCCGTTGATGGTCAGCGTGTCGCCTGTGGCGGTGGCCCCACCATTCAGGTCAACATCCAGCGCAATTGTACCGCCGCTGAAGGTTGCGTTCCCGTCAATGGTTGAGGTTGAGCCAACCGAGAGGGTGCCGCCGCTCACGTTGAGCCCCGCTCCACCCACTGTCAGTGTCGACGTGTCGTTCAAAACGAGCGTTCCGGACGTGTTGTTCAACCCACCACCAAGAGCGGATGTGCCGCTGACATTGATCGTGGCCTCGTTCGTGACAAGCCCGTTCACCGTCCCGCCCGTCAGATCCAGGGTCGAACCGGACAGGTTGTTGAACGACGTGGTTGTGAGTGTTTCGCCAGAGGCGACGGAAACCGTCCCGTTGTTGGAGTTGGTCAGCGCGCCAGTGGTGAGCGTCGACCCGGCGCCCACATCAAGTGAACCGCCGTTGTTCACAAATGTGCCGCCGACGGTTTGCGATCCGGTATTCGTAAAGGTCGAGGTGTTGTTGACGTTGTTGATGGTCCCGGCAGAGAACGTGAACGTGTTGTTGTTGTTCAACGTGCCCTGAATGTTGCCGCCGGCGTTCAGGTTAAACGTCCCACCATTGTTGGTGACATCCGTTTGCACAACACTGCCAAGGTTGGTGGTCCCGTTGTTATGGGTCAGTGATCCCTGAATTGTGCCGCCGGTGGTGGTCAACGATCCGGTATCTACGGTGACATCACCGGAGATGGTGCCGCCGGAGACGGTGGAGTTGCCGGAGGTGTTGTCGAGGCTGGCCACGGTGCCTGCAGAGATATCGACGGTGCCGCCGGTGTTCTCCACGTTGCCGATGGTGCCGCCGTCGACGTCGAGCGTACCGGTGCCCGACACTGTGGTGTCACCGGTCAGCGTGGCTGTGCCGGAGGTCTGGACGGTGCCGCCCTGGACGGTTGTGGTGCCGGAGATCGCGCCGCCGGAGACGGTGGAGTTGCCGGTGATGTTGTCGAGGCTGGCGACGGTGCCGCCGGAGATATCGACGGAGCCGCCATTGTTGTCGACATTGCCAACGGTGCCTGCGTCCACGTCGAGCGTGCCGGAGGTGACGTTGGTGTCGCCTGTGACGGTGGCTGCGGCGTTGTCGACATTGAGCGTGCCGCCCGCGACGGTGACGCTGCCCTGCAGGTTGCCGCCGGTCTGGGTGATGGTGCCCGCGTCCACGTTGGTGATGCCGGAGATGGTGCCGCCGGACACGGTGGAGTTGCCGGAGGTGTTGTCGAGGCTGGCGACGGTGCCTGCAGAGATGTCGACGGTGCCGCCGGTGTTCTCCACGTTGCCGATGGTGCCGCCGTCGACGTCGAGCGTACCGGTGCCCGACACGGTGGTGTCGCCGGTCAGCGTGGCTGTGCCGGAGGTCTGGACGGTGCCGCCCTGGACGGTTGTGGTGCCGGAGATCGCGCCGCCGGAGACGGTGGAGTTGCCGGTGATGTTGTCGAGGCTGGCGACGGTGCCGCCGGAGATATCGACGGAGCCGCCATTGTTGTCGACATTGCCGACGGTGCCTGCGTCCACGTCGAGCGTGCCGGAGGTGACGTTGGTGTCGCCTGTGACGGTGGCCGCGGCGTTGTCGACATTGAGCGTGCCACCCGCGACGGTGACGCTGCCCTGCAGGTTGCCGCCGGTCTGGGTGATGGTGCCCGCGTCCACATTGGTGATGCCGGAGATGGTGCCGCCGGACACGGTGGAGTTGCCGGAGGTGTTGTCGAGGCTGGCCACGGTGCCTGCGGAGATGTCGACGGTGCCGCCGGTGTTCTCCACGTTGCCGATGGTGCCGCCATCGACGTCGAGCGTGCCGGTGCCCGACACGGTGGTGTCACCGGTCAGCGTGGCTGTGCCGGAGGTCTGGACGGTGCCGCCCTGGACGGTTGTGGTGCCGGAGATCGCGCCGCCGGAGACGGTGGAGTTGCCGGTGATGTTGTCGAGGCTGGCGACGGTGCCGCCGGAGATATCGACGGAGCCGCCATTGTTGTCGACATTGCCGACGGTGCCTGCGTCCACGTCGAGCGTGCCGGAGGTGACATTGGTGTCGCCTGTGACGGTGGCCGCGGCGTTGTCCACGTTGAGCGTGCCGCCCGCGACGGTGACGCTGCCCTGCAGGGTGCCGCCGGTCTGGGTGATGGTGCCCGCGTCCACATTGGTGATGCCGGAGATGGTGCCGCCGGAGACGGTGGAATTGCCGGTGATGTTGTCGAGGCTGGCGACGGTGCCGCCGGAGATATCGACGGAGCCGCCATTGTTGTCGACATTGCCGACGGTGCCTGCGTCCACGTCGAGCGTGCCGGAGGTGACATTGGTGTCGCCTGTGACGGTGGCCGCGGCGTTGTCCACGTTGAGCGTGCCGCCCGCGACGGTGACGCTGCCCTGCAGGGTGCCGCCGGTCTGGGTGATGGTGCCCGCGTCCACATTGGTGATGCCGGAGATGGTGCCGCCGGACACGGTGGAGTTGCCGGAGGTGTTGTCGAGGCTGGCCACGGTGCCTGCGGAGATGTCGACGGTGCCGCCGGTGTTCTCCACGTTGCCGATGGTGCCGCCGTCGACGTCGAGCGTACCGGTGCCCGACACGGTGGTGTCGCCGGTCAGCGTGGCTGTGCCGGAGGTCTGGACGGTGCCGCCCTGGACGGTTGTGGTGCCGGAGATCGCGCCGCCGGAGACGGTGGAGTTGCCGGTGATGTTGTCGAGGCTGGCGACGGTGCCGCCGGAGATATCGACGGAGCCGCCATTGTTGTCGACATTGCCGACGGTGCCTGCGTCCACGTCGAGCGTGCCGGAGGTGACATTGGTGTCGCCTGTGACGGTGGCCGCGGCGTTGTCCACGTTGAGCGTGCCGCCCGCGACGGTGACGCTGCCCTGCAGGGTGCCGCCGGTCTGGGTGATGGTGCCCGCGTCCACATTGGTGATGCCGGAGATGGTGCCGCCGGACACGGTGGAGTTGCCGGAGGTGTTGTCGAGGCTGGCCACGGTGCCTGCGGAGATGTCGACGGTGCCGCCGGTGTTCTCCACGTTGCCGATGGTGCCGCCATCGACGTCGAGCGTGCCGGTGCCCGACACGGTGGTGTCACCGGTCAGCGTGGCTGTGCCGGAGGTCTGGACGGTGCCGCCCTGGACGGTTGTGGTGCCGGAGATCGCGCCGCCGGAGACGGTGGAGTTGCCGGTGATGTTGTCGAGGCTGGCGACGGTGCCGCCGGAGATATCGACGGAGCCGCCATTGTTGTCGACATTGCCGACGGTGCCTGCGTCCACGTCGAGCGTGCCGGAGGTGACATTGGTGTCGCCTGTGACGGTGGCCGCGGCGTTGTCCACGTTGAGCGTGCCGCCCGCGACGGTGACGCTGCCCTGCAGGGTGCCGCCGGTCTGGGTGATGGTGCCCGCGTCCACATTGGTGATGCCGGAGATGGTGCCGCCGGACACGGTGGAGTTGCCGGAGGTGTTGTCGAGGCTGGCGACGGTGCCGCCGGAGATATCGACGGAGCCGCCATTGTTGTCGACATTGCCGACGGTGCCTGCGTCCACGTCGAGCGTGCCGGAGGTGACATTGGTGTCGCCTGTGACGGTGGCCGCGGCGTTGTCCACGTTGAGCGTGCCACCCGCGACGGTGACGCTGCCCTGCAGGTTGCCGCCGGTCTGGGTGATGGTGCCCGCGTCCACATTGGTGATGCCGGAGATGGTGCCGCCGGACACGGTGGAGTTGCCGGAGGTGTTGTCGAGGCTGGCCACGGTGCCTGCGGAGATGTCGACGGTGCCGCCGGTGTTCTCCACGTTGCCGATGGTGCCGCCGTCCACGTCCAGCGTACCGGTGCCCGACACGGTGGTGTCGCCGGTCAGCGTGGCTGTGCCAGAGGTCTGGACGGTGCCGCCCTGGACGGTTGTGGTGCCGGAGATCGCGCCGCCGGAGACGGTGGAATTGCCGGTGATGTTGTCGAGGCTGGCGACGGTGCCGCCGGAGATATCGACGGAGCCGCCATTGTTGTCGACATTGCCGACGGTGCCTGCGTCCACGTCGAGCGTGCCGGAGGTGACATTGGTGTCGCCTGTGACGGTGGCCGCGGCGTTGTCCACGTTGAGCGTGCCGCCCGCGACGGTGACGCTGCCCTGCAGGGTGCCGCCGGTCTGGGTGATGGTGCCCGCGTCCACATTGGTGATGCCGGAGATGGTGCCGCCGGACACGGTGGAGTTGCCGGAGGTGTTGTCGAGGCTGGCCACGGTGCCTGCGGAGATGTCGACGGTGCCGCCGGTGTTCTCCACGTTGCCGATGGTGCCGCCATCGACGTCGAGCGTGCCGGTGCCCGACACGGTGGTGTCACCGGTCAGCGTGGCTGTGCCGGAGGTCTGGACGGTGCCGCCCTGGACGGTTGTGGTGCCGGAGATCGCGCCGCCGGAGACGGTGGAGTTGCCGGTGATGTTGTCGAGGCTGGCGACGGTGCCGCCGGAGATATCGACGGAGCCGCCATTGTTGTCGACATTGCCGACGGTGCCTGCGTCCACGTCGAGCGTGCCGGAGGTGACATTGGTGTCGCCTGTGACGGTGGCCGCGGCGTTGTCCACGTTGAGCGTGCCGCCCGCGACGGTGACGCTGCCCTGCAGGGTGCCGCCGGTCTGGGTGATGGTGCCCGCGTCCACATTGGTGATGCCGGAGATGGTGCCGCCGGACACGGTGGAGTTGCCGGAGGTGTTGTCGAGGCTGGCCACGGTGCCTGCGGAGATGTCGACGGTGCCGCCGGTGTTCTCCACGTTGCCGATGGTGCCGCCATCGACGTCGAGCGTGCCGGTGCCCGACACGGTGGTGTCACCGGTCAGCGTGGCTGTGCCGGAGGTCTGGACGGTGCCGCCCTGGACGGTTGTGGTGCCGGAGATCGCGCCGCCGGAGACGGTGGAGTTGCCGGTGATGTTGTCGAGGCTGGCGACGGTGCCGCCGGAGATATCGACGGAGCCGCCATTGTTGTCGACATTGCCGACGGTGCCTGCGTCCACGTCGAGCGTGCCGGAGGTGACGTTGGTGTCGCCTGTGACGGTGGCCGCGGCGTTGTCCACGTTGAGCGTGCCGCCCGCGACGGTGACGCTGCCCTGCAGGGTGCCGCCGTTTTGCGTAACCGTTCCGCCGGTTACAGAGGATGTCCCGGTGATTACACCGCCATTGATCGCCGTTTCACCTGCAGTGTTTTCAAGGCTGGCAACTGTCCCGTCCGTGATGGTGACGTCTGCCACGCCCATCGTGTCATTGCCGCTGTTGCCGTCATTAACGACCAAAGCGCCGATGTTGCCGTTTGTCAGCGCCAGGACCCCATCCGTAAGTGTGGTGGTCCCGGTGACTTCGGCGGTTGCATCATTGTCAGCGTTGATCGTGAGGCTGCCGCCGGAAACGGCGACGGTGGTGCCGATGGTGCCGCCATTGATAATCGATGTAGAACCGTCGCTTACGCTGAGGCTTCCGGCGACCGCGCTGTTGATGGTGACGTTACTGTTGGCTCCGGAGTTGCTGACGCTGCCGCCAACGCCGCCGCTCAGTGTCAACGCGCCTGAACCTGTTGCATTTGTGTCGCCGGTCACGCTCGCATTGATCTGGGCCGCAGCATCGGTTTGCACGTCGATATTGCCATTCACCGTCAGATCGTTGCCTTGGATAACGAGAATACCTGCGCCGCCATCCTGAACGGTGACGTCGTTGGCAGCGATCCCGCCGGCCTCATCAATCGTGACGAAACCGTCCGTGTCACTCAGGATTGCGTCGCCACCACTGACAAATCCAGTGCCCGGGTCCCAGTTGTCGTCCACGGTGTTCCAGTTGTTGTTGGTCGCACCGTCAAATGTTTGCTGCGCTTCAACCGGGCTTGCGATTGTCAGAACCGCCCCGGTGGCCAGAACAAACACCAGTTCCGTCGCCCGGCCCAACCGGCAATGCTTGCGCAGGGAGCGCTGGCGGATACCAACGTGGCGGATCGTTTGCTGCACATCCACCATCTTGTTTTTCCAGCCGTTCCCGGCCGCGTTAGAAGTGAAATGAGTGTCCCCGGTGCACTGACGTGTCATTACAATACCCAAAATTAGAATCCCGTTGCCGAAACATGAGCATTTTTTTCATCAAGGTTCAAATGCGCGTGATGCGTGCGCACGCATTAGTTTACCAACTGTGGCAGAAACACATGCCACCCATCGGGCGCGCGTCCAAAGTGACCTTGGCAGGCAAATGCATAGGGGTGCGGTGTGGCGTGTTTGTTTTTCAGCGGCAACGATAAACCATTGGAAAGGCGCGTATCGCTTGACCCTTGTTAAACATAATCGCAAAGTCGTGCCGTTGGGGTCGGACGCGGCCCTGGCACGGAATATTGGAGCCATTTGAGTTATGTCGCGTTTCAGCAAGGTCGCCTGGAAAGAAGGGCTGTTTATCAAGCCCCAGCATCTGCAACAGGCAGACCGTTACATGGAGCGCACGGTTGTCGCGCGCACGGCGCATCTGACGCCCTTTCCCTGGGGAATCTCCGAATTGTCATTCGACCAGGGGCAGTTGCGTCAGGGTCGTCTCGAGTTGGAGCAGGTTGCGGGCATCATGCCGGACGGCACGCCGTTCGATGCGCCGCACACCAGCCCCCTGCCGCGCGAGATTGACGTGCCCGAGGATGCCGTCGGCAAGATGATCTGGCTGACATTGCCCAATCAGGCGCAGAATGACCGTGATGTGGGCGTGGGCGATGATGCCAGCATGCGCTTTGTCCTGTCCGAAGAACGTGGTGTGGCGGACACGACCGCGGCCTCGCGGATCGAAGAGTCGGTGGAGATTGCGGTGCCGCGGCTTGAACTGACGCTGCGCGACCGACCGCGTGAAGGGTATCAGTGTATTTGCCTCGGGCGGATCGCGGATGTCAGCGACGGCACGGTTGTGACACTGGACCAATCGGTGCCGCCCACGGGGCTGATCCTCACGGCGCATCGCGCTTACGAAGGATACCTGAAGGCCGTGACCGGATCGGTTGAGGCGCGGCTGGAAGTGCTGGAACGTTATGCGGCGGATCCGACATCGGGCGGCGGCATGCAGGACAAGGATTACCTGATGCTCATGGTGCTGAACCGGGTTCTGCCCATTCTGCGCCATCTTCGCCGGTTGCCGTCCGTGCATCCCGAACGGCTGTATGAGACGTTGGTGTCGTTGGCTGGTGAGTTGACCACATTTGAAGAGCGGGACCGCCGGGTGCGGGACTATGGCCGGTATCGCCATGACCAGCCCAAGGAGACGTTCAAGCCACTCGTGGATGACATTCGCCGATTGCTGAGCCGCGATGTGGGTCGCGCGCTGCGCCTCACGCTGGAGCAACGCCGCGAGAACAGCTTTGCCGCGATTGTGGACGATCCCAACCTCTTTGCGCAGGCGACATTCATTATCGAGGTCGCTGCGGCTCTGCCGTTGACCCAGATCCAGCAGCAATTCCCGCAACTCTGCAAGGTGGGTCCGTCGACCCGCATGAAAGAGATTATCGTGAACAACATGCCCGGCATCCAGCTTGTGCATGTGCCCAATCCGCCCCCGCAAATTCGCGTTGTGGCAAACCATGTTTATTTTATTGTCGACAAGCAAAGCCCGCTTTGGCGGGACTTTTCCGTTGCGCCCGCAATGGGGATGCACTTTGCTGGAGCCTGGCCCGGGCTTGAGCTGGAGCTGTGGGCCATTCCGGAGGAGCGTTAAGCGAGATGGCGTCGGACGACGAGGAACGTACAGTCTTTGGGCAGAAACTGCCGCCGCAACCGGCCAAGCCGGCGCCGCAACCCGCGGCGCCCCCGCCGCCCGTTCAGGGACAACAACCACCCCCGCCGCAGCCACAGGCGCCGCCGCCCCCCGCCCAAGGGGAGAACACGGTTTTTGGTCAGCGGCTTCCGCCGCAGCAACCCGCAGCACCCTATCCACCACAGCAGCCCCCGGCCGCGCCGCCACAACAGTATGCGCAGCCCCCGGCACAACCACCCGCCGCACCGCCGCCGGGCGGTGGTGAGGATACGTGGCTTGGCGGTCGGTTGACGCCGTCGGCGGGTGCGCCATTGCCACCCCCCACAGCCGCGCCGCCGCAACAGCCCTATTATCCGCCCGCGCCACCCGCCGCGCCGCAACCGCATTATCCACCCGCCCAACCGGCCTACCCGCCGCAGCAACCACCCGCGGGCGGATATCAGCAACCGCACTATCCTGATCCCTATGCGGGTCAGCAGCCGGGCTGGACACCGGCAGCACCGCCTCCCGACGGGCAGTTCCCCGCAGCGGCCGCCGCCGCGCAGCCCCAGCAACCGGCGCGTAACACACCCAAGATTGCATTCACGGACGCCTTGCGCGGCTCCGGTCTTGATGTGGGCTCGTCCACCAACCCGATTATCGCAGCGGCCTCTGACCTGTTGGTCCTGCTGGGACGCCTGCGCACGGGCATGGTGGAAATGCAGGCCATTCCGCTGCGCGACCACGTGATGCGTGAAATCGCGACCTTTGTGCAGAAATGTCAGGAGGCGGGCGTGCCGGCCGAGGATATCGACGTGGCCCGCTATGCGCTTGCGGCGACGTCGGATGATATCGTGCAGACGATCCCGGGCAACGATCCGCAATATTGGCAGCAGTTCTCGATGGCGGCCGAATTGCTGGCCGACCGGTCCGCGGGGATCGGTTTCTTTGCCCGGTTGGAGCAGGTGATCGCTTTGCCGGGGCAACGTGCCAACGTCCTGGAGCTGATGCTGACCTGTCTGGCGCTCGGGTTCGAGGGCAAGTACCGCACCGAACCCAACGGTCAGGTGATGCTGAGCCGACTGCGGATGGAAGTGTATCAGCGGTTCCGCTCTGCCAATGCACGCCCGCCCGAAGAACTGAGCCACAAATGGGTGCCCGTCCTGCTCGGGGGGCGCCGCCAGTCAGGGGGCATGCCGCTCTGGGTCGTGGGCGGCGTGGCGTCGGCCATGGTTGTGGCGTTGTTCGCCACCTTGTCGTGGCTTCTGTCCGGCGATGCGCAAGCGGCGCAGGATGACATTATCGACCTGCACGCCAATCTGGGCGAGGTCGTGATCGAACGCAGCGAGAACGTAATCGCCTACGAGGCGCCACCGACAGGCCAGTTGGAACGCATTCAGGGACGGCTTGCCGCCGAGATCGAGGCAGGCGATGTCGAGGTTGAAGAAGCGGGTGACTATATCTCGATCCGGCTGCGCGATGCGCTGCGGTTCGGATCTGGATCGTCGGATCTGACGACCGACGTGTCGGGCCTCGGTAAACGGATTGCTGATGTACTCGAAGGTGAGCCGGGCGACATCATCATCGAAGGTCATTCCGACAACATCCCGCTCAGTGGGCGCGGGCGGTACAAGACAAACGAGGCCCTGTCAGAAGCGCGTGCGGAAACCGTGCGCTCCCTGCTGGTGCCGCATTTGTCGAACCCCGACCGCATGAGCGTCGAAGGCGTGGGACCGGCGAAACCGCTGGACACGGCCAACACCAGAGAAGCGCGGGCCAAGAACCGGCGCGTTGAAATCCTGTTGCAGAAGGAGCAGCGGCTGTGAGGGTAGTGCTGCGCTGGCTGAACCCAATGACTTGGTGGGGTTACAAGTGGTTCCGCTGGATCTTCATGGGTCTGGCCATTTTGTGTATCTGTGCCGCCGTCTGGTTCGGTCTGCCGATCTTTGGCATCGAATGGCTGGCATCGGTCTGGTTCCGCGTGCTGATCATAACGCTGATCCTCGCGCCTATCGCGATCGTCAGCGGCCTGCGTTACCGCAAACGCCGCAAGGCCGCCCAAGAGCTTGAAGAAAGCCTGATGGAGCAGCCCGTCGGCGATGGGGCGATCCTGCACGACCGCATGCAAGAGGCGCTTGGCAAGCTGCGCAAGGGTGGCAAGTCCACGTACCTCTACGACATGCCGTGGTACGTGATCATCGGCCCGCCCGGCGCGGGCAAGACCACGGCGCTGGTCCATTCCGGCCTCGAATTTCCGGGCACGGATGCCAGCGCGGTTGCCGGCTTCGGCGGCACCAAGAATTGCGATTTCTGGTTTTCCGAAGAGGCGGTGATGATCGACACCGCCGGGCGCTACACCACGCAAGACAGCGACGCGCGCGCCGACAAGATGAGCTGGCAGGCCTTCCTCGACCAGCTGAAAAAGGCACGTCCGAACCAGCCGATCAACGGCGTGATCCTCGCATTCTCCTGCGAAGACATGATGACCGCAACCGACGATACGCTCGACACCCATGCGCTGGCCGTGCGCAAACGGCTCGAAGAGCTGCATGAAACGCTGCGCATCGACGTGCCGGTCTATGTCCTCTTTACCAAAGCGGACCTGATTTCGGGTTTCCGCGAGTTCTTTGGCCATTTTGGAGAGGACCGCCGCCGGTCCGTCTGGGGCATCACCTTCCAGACCAAGGACCGCAAGGAAGAAACCTACCGCCATGTGGCGTCCGAGTTTGATCAGCTGATCAGCCGTCTCAGCGACGAAGTCACCGACCGCATGAACGAGGAACCCGACACTGTGGCGCGCATCGCCATGTTCGGCTTTCCGGGGCAGTTGGTCCTGCTCCAGCGCAACGTGTCCGATTTCCTGCGCCGGGTGTTCCAGAAATCCAACGATCTGCACGCGATCCTGCGGGGGTTCTACTTTACCTCCGGCACGCAGGAAGGCACGCCGATTGACCAGGTGCTGGGCGCGATGTCTGGCAGCGAAGGCGGCTTTACCCCCAGCTTCATGTCCGGCAAGGGCCGCAGCTATTTCCTGCATGATTTGCTGAAACAGGTCATTTTTGAAGAGCGGGACTGGGTCGGGTACGATTTCAAGGCGATGCGGCGCAAGGCGATCTTCCGCACCGCTGTTACGGGTCTGATTGCGGCCACGGTCATCGGGGCCTTTGGTCTGTTTGGCTACAGCTTCTGGCAGAACGCGTCGCTGATCCGGCAGGCGGCTGCGGCCACGGATGATTATCAGGTCGAGGCGCAGGGCCTTCTGACCCAGAACATCATCGACGATCCCAGCACACGCCCCATCTTGCAGGCGCTCGCGCTGGCACGCGACATCCCCGCAGGCTATGCCGATCCGCGCGAACAGCGGTTTGTGGAAAAGGTCGGCCTGTCGCGCCGCGCCTCAATCCGGTCGGCGGCACTGCAATCCTACTCGGACTCGCTCGAACGGCTCCTGCGTCCGCGCATGATGCTGTATCTCGAAAACCGCCTGCCGCGCCTTCTGGCCGAGAACAACACCGAAGAAGCCTACCGCGCGCTCAAGGTCTACATCCTGCTGGCCAAGGAACAGGACGGCAAATCGGATGACGTCGCGATCCAGGCCTATTTCGCCGAAGCCTGGGGGCCGGAATATTCAGAGCCGGGTCTTGATGGCGAATACCGTGAGATCAACGAACACCTTGCTGCTATGCTCGAACTGGACGACCGGATCGAGCCGACGCTGAAGCCGGACAAGGATCTGGTGGAGCGGACGCAAAAGGAAATCGCGACCCTCAGCCTCGCGCAACAGGCCTATAGCTCGATCCTGAGCCAGGCCGCGACGCTTCAGCCGTTCCTGCTGACCGATGAACTGGCGGATGTGCAGGCGGACGTGGTGTTCCGCACCACGGACGGCAAGCCGCTCGACAGTTTGCAGGTGCCGGGGCTGTTCACCTTTACCGGCTACTGGTCGTTCTTCCAGGATGCGGTGGCCAATGCCGCCGAGCGTCTGGAAGAGGAACGCTGGGTCCTGGGCGCGCCGGGCGAGGGCGTGGATTATCAAGGCCAGCTTCTGGGTCTGAACCGCGATCTGCATGCCTTCTACCGCTCGGATTTTGCGGAAAAATGGAACGAGATGCTGGGCCGGATCGAACTGGTGCCCATGTCCGCAGGCGCGCCGCAATATCCCGGCCTTGCCGTGGCGTCCGCACCGTTTGCCTCGCCCATCCTGAAGCTCGCCGAGGCGGTGGACAAGGAAACGCGGCTGACCCGCTTCCTCGATGCGGTCGAAGGGATCGACAACCCGGCGGCCATCATTGCAAGCGGGGGCGATGTCGGGTCGCAAATGGCCGATGTCGGCTTCACCGAGGTGCAGCGCCGGTCCGGCGCGATCCAGCGCATCTTCCTCAACCTGCTGCGTGACAAGGCGAAGTTCCAAGAACGCGCCGTGACGAATGCTTCGGCCCCATCGCAACGTCGCACGCTGGAAACCATCGAACAGCGGTTCGAGAAATGGCACGCCTTTGTGCGCGGTGCCGATAATGCCCGACCCGTCGACGTGCTGCTGGCCGGGATGCAGGAACTGCTGACCAACCGGCAATTGGCCGGGCGCGGTGGCAACACGCTGCTGGATCAGCGCGGGATGCAGGACGCGCTCAACACGCTGAGCCAGGGTGTGCCGTTCTACCCGGAGACAGTGGTGGGCTTTGTGAACTCCATCGAATCGGAGTTCCTCACCGTGTCCGCCAATGCCTCCATGGGCGAGTTGCAACGGGCACTGGCCGAAGAGGTTGCCGCCTATTGCACGCAAAACGTCTCGTCCGCCTTCCCGTTTGCGGGGCGCGGGGCGCGGCACATCTCGACATCGGTGTTTGGCGAATTCTTTGGCTACGGTGGCCGGATGCAGACGTTCTATGAAACCTATCTGCGCGAACACACACAGCGGGAGTCCGATGGCCGGATCGTTGCGCGCGAAGGCAGCCCGCTGGGCGCGCGGCTGAGCAGCGCCACGCTCAGCCAGTTTGCCCGCGCCGAGCGTATCCGTCAGGCGTTTTTTGCACCCGACAGTGCGGCACCGTCGGTGTCCTTTGCGGTGTCGCAGGTCGCATCGTCGCCCACCGTCGAAAGCACGTCGATCAATATGAGCGGGCGTGAGGTGCAGCTGTTCCTCAACTCGAGCGGTGCCAGCTTTACCTGGCCCGATGACACTGCGGACATCACCGTGACGCTTTTGCCCCGGTCGGAAACGACGGACAATGCGCTGCGCTTTGGTGGCGGACGCTGGGCCCTGTCGGAGTTCATCTCGCGTGGCCGGAACAAGACATCGGGCACCCGTACGGATGTGACCTATCAGGTGGGTGGTCGCTCCGTCACCTTGCGGCTTGAGTTCGACAGCATCGCGATCCCGTTCCTGATGCGGGAACTGTCCGATTTCTCCTGCCCCACGACGATTGAGTAGACGTGATGAGCGAAGACGCAACACTGGTCGTCTACGGCAAACATCCCGCATATGGCGATTTCCTCGCCCATGGGTTGGAACATGAGTTGCTGAGCTGGTTCGACAACTGGCTCGAAGGGATACTGCCCGCGCTCAAGGAAAGCCTGGGCGATGACTGGGAAGCGGCATGGGCTTCTGCGCCGCCGCTGAATTTCTGGCTGGGACCGGACGTGATCGGTGTTCCGCTCATGGGGATTTTCCTGCCCAGTCAGGACAAGGTTGGCCGCAGGTTCCCGTTGATGTTCGCGGTGACCGGCATCGTGTCTCCGCCCCCAATTCACCCCGCCCATGACGAGGGTCCGTACCGCGCCCTTGCGGGCCATATTGCCGGGTTCGAAGTGCCCAAGGAGGGCACGCGCGGGGTGACCACATTGCTTGACGGGTTCGAGGTGCCGCCCGTGCAAGGCGTCGTATTCGAATCCGGTCAGGACGGCACCCTGTGGGGCCACCGCGATGATGGCGACATTGCCCGGCTTTTTGCCGATGCCAATACCGCCGATGCCCAGAAAGCACAGCTTGCGCGCAGCCACTGGTGGCATGCGGGCCTGCCAAACCGCGCTGCGGGATGGTTGGGGTGCAATGGATTGCCCGATCTGACGGCAATGCAATGGCTGTTGACAGAACGTACCCGTGAGGCGAGAGAACCCGTCAATGAGTGAAACAAACGAACCCAGCTTCGTATTTGAGACGGCAACCCTCAGTGATGTGGGCTGCGTGCGCAAGGTCAACGAAGACAGCATGTTGTCCCTGCCCGACAGTGGCCTTTGGCTGGTCGCGGACGGCATGGGCGGTCACGCCGCCGGTGATTTTGCCAGCCAGTCCATCGTGGGCGAGATGGAGACAGTGGGTGTGCCCGGCGGGGCGGTGGATTTGCGCGCGCGGTTCATGGAACGGCTGACGCGCGCCAACACCCGGATCCTTCAACATGCGGCCGAGCTTGGGAATGGAACCATCGGGTCCACTGTTGCGGCGCTTCTCGTGCAGCAGGGGCATTACGCCAGCATCTGGTCCGGCGACAGCCGCGTGTACCGCCTGCGCGGCGGTGTTCTGAGCCAGGTGACACGGGATCACACAGAGGTGCAGGCGCTTTTGGATGCCGGGTCCATTACCCCGGCAGAGGCCGAGGCGTGGCCGCGCAAGAACGTCATCACTCGCGCCATCGGCGTCACGCAGACGCCGGAATGCGAGATGATTGAGGGCGTGCTGGCGGACAAGGACACGTTCCTGCTCTGCTCCGACGGGCTGACCGAATATTACCACGATGATGAGCTTGAGCGCGTGATGCGCCAGTTTGAAGGCGACCTTGAAGGTTTGTGCGAAAAGCTGGTGACAACCGCGAATGAACGCGGCGGCAAGGACAATGTGACCGTGGTTGTGGTACGCTGTCATCAGGTGCCATTGCCCGAGATGGAAGTCTCTGGCGTGTACCCGGAATTCGGGGGCTACTTGTGAGCAGCACAGACAACACACAGCCGCCCAAGCGGCCCGAGGCATCGGACGAGGACGACGACCGGACGTTGATCGCGCCGTTGCCGCAATCGACGCCGCCGCCGGAACCACCCGCCGAAGAGGAAGCGGACCGGACCATCATCGCCCCGATGCAAAGCACGTCCGAAGACGCCCCTGCGGCCCCTGCCGATGAAGAGGACGCCGACAGGACCATCATCGGCATGATGCCGGGGTCCGAAACACCGGACGCCACGCCGCCAGCAGGCGAAGAAGGCGGATCGACCTACCGACCGTTTTCCGACGCGCCCATCACCGGCGTTGACCCCGCCGCGGCGACTGCGGCCGCTGCCGCTGCGGCGGCTGCCGCGACACCACAGGCGCCGCCACCCGATCTGGATGACGAGGACCTTGCGCCGACGCAATTGACCGTTGGCGGCTCCACCACGGCCACGGGCACAGAACCCCTGCGGAACCTTGAGCCGGGCACGGTCATCAACAACATGTACCGGGTTGAAGAGCGGCTCGATCAGGGCGGCATGGGCCGCGTGTTCCGCGGTGTTGAAATCGGCACGGGCGAAAGTGTTGCGATCAAGGTGATCCTGCCCGAAATGGCCGAGGACATCCGCGTTGCCCAGATGTTCCGCCGCGAGGCACGCACGCTGCGCCAACTGCACCACGATGCGATCGTGCGCTACTTTGCCTATGTTCCGCCGGATGCGAACATGAACCTGCACGTTCTGGTGATGGGGTTCATCCAGGGCAGCAAGTTGAGCGACAAGCTCAAGTATGATGGCCCGCTGAGCGAGGAAGACATCTGCGCCTTGTTCATCCGGCTGGCTGACGGTCTTGAGCGGGCGCACAAGATCGGCGTTGTGCACCGGGATCTGTCACCCGACAACGTGATGCTGGCCGATGATGACATCCACAAGGCGGTGATCATCGACTTTGGCATCTCACGTTCGTCCAAGGTCAAGGACGTGACCATCGGCAACGAATTCGCCGGCAAGCTGAAATACGTGTCGCCCGAACAGCTTGGCGCCTATGGCGGTGAGGCCGAGGGGCCGTCGGATATCTATTCGCTCGGGCTTTTGATGATCGCCTGTCTGACGGGCAAGGCCGTGCCCATGGGCGACAGCATCGTCGAAGCGGTGCAGAAACGTCAGGGCGTGCCGGATCTCAATGGCTTGCCGGTCGCGTTTCAGGCGCTGCTTTACAACATGTTGCAGCCTGACCCGACACAGCGTCTGGCGACGATGGGTCAGGTGATTGACGGCCTCAAGGCGATCAGCGGTGATGAACCGACCCAAAACACCGATGGGCTGTATCAACTGACCATGGGGGCGACGAACCGCACGGTTCCCGGATTGCAGGCGGCCCCCAGTGGCCGGACCGAGACGTTCGTAACCACGGTGCCCGCCGCAGGCAGCGACGGCAGTACCGCCGCCGAGCCAGTGGTCGAGAAAAGCGGTGGTGGCTTTGGCCTTGTCGCGGCGCTGGTGGTGGTTGCGGGCCTCGCCGGTGGGGGCGCATGGTATTATTTTAACGGTCTGTCCGACGATGATGCGGGACTGTCGAATGAAGTGGCCGAAGGGTTGTCCCGCGTGCCGGGCAGCCGCGAGACATACCTCGCCGAGGCGGTGCCCGAGGGGTGCACATATGCTGCGAGACGTGGGCAGGGTCCGAACACCGGTCTGATCGAAGGGTTCGCGCAGGACGCTTCTACATTGCAGAACATCGCCGCAGGCTGGGCAGAGCAATTTGGCACACGGCCCGAAGTGCTGGAACGTGCCGTCGCCGCCGAACAATGCGCGGCCCTCGAATTTGCGCGCACCTTTCAGGGAACGCGCGGTGACGCGATTGAAATGGCACTTGACCAGAACAGCGTGACCCGCGCCGAAGGTGTCGTTGGCACCATCCATGGCAGCGCAGGGCGTGAAAACTGGTTGGCGCTGGTGGCTCCAAACGGGCGGGTGTTCTCGCTCATGAGCCAGCTTGAGGACCCGATCGGAGACCAGCGGCAGTTCTCTTTCCGCCTGCCCTCGGCGCAGCCCGGAAAGTACCTGTTGATCGCAACCGCGTCAGAGGACGCATTGGTGCGTGCCGCAGCCATGCAAGACGGCACGGCGGCCACCGATATTCTGCCTCTGATGACACGAGAGCTGGCGGATGACGGTCTTGGCGCGGTGGATATCGGTGTGGTCGATATTTCGCGGTAAGACGCCGCGCTACCTAACGTCAAAGGTCGCAACACCAAAGAGCGCGTTTTCCAGCACATCGCCGGGCAGCGCGGCAAAGGCATCCTGTGCCAGCTGCCCGATGCCCGCCGACAGATCAATCGGTTCGTCCGGAGAGCCCAGAACAATCAGAACCTGACGGGTGTCGCGCGCTGGACCGGAGCGTGCCACCGGCGCGTCGATCACCGGATCATTCCCATCCAGCGTGGTAAAGCGCGCCAGATCCTGGATCACGCCATTGTCGTCCACAAGGATCAGGGTCAGGAACAGACCGCCAGCCCCCAGAACACGCGCGCGCAGGCTTTCACCGCTTTCCAGCGTGGTGTCGTCCAGGGACAAGCCAATGCGGCTGGCAGGATATGTTGCGCTTTGCTTGATCGCGTCCAGTGCCGCGCATTGCCGCGCGTCCAGGATTTCGCGTGTCTGCGCAGATACTTCCGGCAGACCGTCGACGATCCGCGCAGCCAATGTGTCCAACACTTCCGGGTCGGCACCGATCACCGACAGGCCAACGCCGGTATCCCCCGCACGGCGCGGCAGGACGAGCGTACATTGCGGCGACGGTGTATTGCGGATCCGCTGCAACAGCGTCCCGATCTGAAGCGCGGCAGGAGACGGGTTGGGCAGGGCGGCTTGCTCTGTCGCGCCCGATGGGGCGGCGGTGTCGTCCGCCGGGCCTGCGTCCACCGGTGCTTCCGGGATCGGGTCTTCGGTGGTTTCCTCCGGCAATGCGACGGGCGTTTCCGGTTCCACCTCCGGTTCGGGCGCGATGACTTCAGGCTCCGGCGCAATAACCTCCGGCTCGGGCAGGACAACGGCTGCGATGTCCTCTTCGACAATTACGGCCTGCGGCTCGACCACGTTGGGCACGACAACATCGGGTGCCAGCGCAGTCTCCGTTGACGGTGCAACCGCCTCTGCCAATGGCGAAAACACGTCTTCGTCGTCCACAAGGCTCAGGTCATCAATCGACAGCTCGTCCGGGTCGGGCGTGACGACGGGTGCGATGGGTTCTTCGATGACCTCCGGTTCCGCCACGATCTCCGGCTCTTCAATAACTTCTGGCTCTGGCGCGATCACCTCTGGCTCCGGGGTCAGGAGCGCGAGGTCCTCTTCCTCCAGGGCCTCAGGCTCGGGGGCGATCGCTTCTTCGACGGGTTCCAGCGCACCCTCATCCGGTGCGAGCGCCTCGTCTTCGGGTTCAAGCAAATCCTCTTGCGGTTGCAGCACCTCTTCTTCCGGCGTCAGTAGGTCAGCGTTGTCCTCCGGTGCCAATGTGTCTTCGGTCTCTTCCAGGAGATCCGCGCCTGCATCCTCGGGCTCGAGAGCGACCGCATCCTCCGGGATCTCGCGTATGTCGTCCACGTCCTCAAGATCGATGATGTCCGCGTCGATGATTTCGAGCGTGATCTCGTATTCCGGTTCGCGCACCGCGGGCGTGCTTGGTTCCGGCAACAGGGCAACGGATGACGTGAGCATTCCGAACACAAGCGCGCCATGGATCGCCGTTGATCCACCAACCGACGCCAGCCATGTTGAGGAGCGTTGCGGTCCATAGGGGAGAAAGCTCATTCGGCATCCTCCGCATCCTTGCGGTGAACGGTCACCAGACGGACCTGCACAGCGATGAGTTTTTCCTCGGCGATGAGGTCAAACAACGCGCCAGCATTCGCCTCCCGGTCGGCCAGAACATGCAAAAGCGGATAGTCCACCAGCGCTTCGGCCAATGTGCCACGTTCAATCGGTACACCGTCGAGCGTCAGATCGCCGTCAACCGAAACGGTGAGCAATGGTTTGGGCAACAGATCCAGAGGCAGCTCGGTCGTTTCCGGCAAGCTCACCTCGACCGTGGTCGAATTCGACAACGACCCGGTGGTGAGAAAGAAGAAGATCAACAGGAGCACGATGTTCACAATCGCCAGCCCGCTGTCGATCTTGTGCCGTTCGCGCGGCAGGGCAAGGCGACCGCGACGGATCATTGGCCGCGCGTGCGGGCAATCTGCACCGCTTCCACTTCTGCGCTGTCCAGCGCTTCGAGCGCGGATGCGACGTCCTGAACCCGCGCCTCCTCACCCACGACCAGAACGACTTCGCCCGGATCATCCTGGCTGCCGATGGCTTCGGCGAGCGAGGGCAGCTGTTCGATGTCGAAAACCTGCCCATTGGACGCCACGGTGCCATTCCCGATGTTCCAGATGGTCACGCCGCTGTCTGACACCGCTTCGGGTGCCTCGCGTTCCGCATTCTCGTCCTCGGGACCGGCCGGTTCTGCTTCGGCCTCGGTTTCCTCGGCCTCGTCCGCCGTCGTGCTGAGCGTGACAAGCGAATAGGGCGTCAGGCTGGTGGACAGCATGAAGAAGATCAACAGCTGGAACATGGCGTCCGCGAGCGGCGTCAGCGCAAAGCGATAGCGCCGGGGCCGTTCTGGCAGCGGTTCGGTTCTGGCACCCATCTGCCCACCAGCCCCTTAGCTGGCGCCGGAATTGGGATCGACCCGACCGTGTATGGCGGCAGACATCACCGCCTCCATCATATTCCGTTCGCGGTCGATGCGCCCTTCGAGCCATGTGGCAATGAAGAAGGCCACCAGCGCGATGGCAAGACCCGCCGCCGTGGTGATCAGGGCGACGTAGATACCGGAAGCCAGCGCAGTCGGGTCGACCGCGCCGTCGGTCACAGCGAGGACGGAGAACGCGTCGATCATACCAATCACCGTGCCCAAAAGGCCCAGCATCGGCGCGGCCTGCACAACCATGTCCAGTGATCGCATCCGTTCGCTGAGTGTCGCCAGTTCCACAATTGCGGTCTGACGGCTCAGCTCCTCGGCATAGCCTGTGTCGCCGGGGCGCGCCTGAATACCGGAGAACACAGCCTGCAACACGCGGCTGAGCACGGATTTGCGGCGCCCGGCGGTGCGAATGGCCTCTTCGACCCGGCCATTCAGCCAATCATCAAGGATCGTTTCCGCTTCCTTCCTGCGGCCCACGCCCAATTTGGCAAACTGGCCCAGCTTGAAAAGCCCAATGCTCAGCGCAAAGAGCGACAGGACGCCCAACATCCCGTAAATGGCAAACGCGGCAATCTGAAAAATCGTCAAGGTTTCGTCCGTTCAAACTGTTGTGGCGACCGAAGTACGGCGTTCCGCCTTAAAGGCCAAAGGCAATGTCAGTGCGCGACGTGACAACAAGGTCAGACAGGCACTGTTGGCTGGCATCCTCTTCCGAGGTGCCTTCGATTTCGCATTCGGCCAGATCGTTTACGATGATTTCCGAAAGGTCGGTACAGGCCGCAGGCAGATTGTACTGCACCACACGCCGTTTGCCCGCTGGCAGGCTGCCCAGGGGCAGGGCGAGCAGGTTGCTGAACACGCCGGATGCATCAAACACGGCCAGCCGCCACGTCACGCTGCTCAGCGCTTTGTCCAGACCGTTCTGAGCAAAGAAAACAACCTGACACACACCGTCCGACGACGCTGTCGCGCGGTTCAGTTCGAGGGAAATTTTACCAGAAGCGTCCTGTGCGGACACATGCGAAGCACACAATACAAACGCAGTCAGTGCTGCGGCAAAACTCTTGCGCGACATTTCAATCTCCGAACGCCAAGCCCTAAATCAACGCCTTAATTAGCGGCAAAGGGCCGGGTTAAGTCAATCGGAGATTTTCAACTTTGTCAGCGGTATACGCCGATCACCCAGTCAGGTTGCAGGCTCGAAGGCTGCGGTGCTGTAAATGCGGGCGCTTGTGCCACGATCACAGGCTGCGCGTGGCGCGGAGCGCGTGCTTTTGCGCGGGACGCTGGTTTGGCAACCTGTACGCGCTGCTTGGGTTTTACCGTCGGCGTTGCCGTCCGAGGTGCGATCGCTTGCTTCACCTGCGGTGTTGCCGGCGCGGCAACAACTGGTTCCGCTACCGGAGCCGGCAAAGCGTCGGTCGCCACTGCGTCCGGCAGAACCGGAGCATCGCGCAACGCGACTTCAATCACTGCGGGCGTGTTTTGCTGTGCCGGAACAAATGCCGGGATCACAAAACGCGGCTCAACGGACGCAACTGGCGCAGGCGCAAGTGTGCGAACGTGACGGTCACCGGTGGCATCGTGCAGTGCAGAAAGCGCAACAGCGCCTGCAGCGGACGAGGCCACGAGGGCCGAACAGATGAAAAGCGAACGTATCATTGTGGTGAGGATATAGCATAGGACATGGCCAATTACATCGGGCCGTGCGAAATAAAATCGGGTAAACGTACCGAAAGTGCAACGCTCTGCGTGGGTAGGAGGTAAATATTGTGGTTTTACAGGATATTGCGTCTAGGCTTTGTGGATCTGGTCATCGGCAATTTTTCGCCCGAGCGGTTTTTTGTCTGTTTGCAGTCGCCATTCCGTCGACAGTGAAGGCAAATTTTCAGTTTTGTAACCAAACACTTGACGTTGTGAACGTTGCCATCGGCGCATACGACGCAGATGCGTGGGAAACGGCGGGTTGGTGGACCGTGGGCCCGAACCAGTGCGCCAATGTCATCGAGGATACGCTGACCTCCAGATATGTGTACGTTTACGCACGCGACGTCTTCAATGCATCCATGTTGCCGGGAACAACAACGCTCTGTGTCGATCCGGATGAGTTTCGCATTCGGGGCCGCGAAGACTGTTTGATTCGCGGCCATATCTCTGCCCGGTTTCATGAGGTTGATACGCGTCGCTCTGAACGCTGGACGTTCTTTCTGCGGGCAGGCGCGGAATAACTTGCGTCAACCGGGGCGTGCGCCTTATTATCCCGACGAAGTTTCCAGTGACGACAACGGTGATATTGCGGGCCATGGGTGGTTTTCTTCGGCATATGACTTTGGGGTTTGTGGGCATGGGCGCGTTTGCGTCGGCCGCATTTGCGCAATCCTATGCAGCAGAACCTATTGCGTTTGACGTCGGTGATACCGCCGGGTCGGCGGACAGCCCGTTTTTGATTGCCGCCTATCAGCCACCCGCCAATACCGCACCCCGCTTTGCAGGGGCAAACAGTGGCCAGGCCGCAGAAGCCGTGCAAGCCGGGTTGCCAACGCCATCCATCGTGTTGGGCCGGATCGAACCGGGGCGTGAGGCTGACTTCGGGATCACGTCGCTGCTGCCCGAGACTGTGGCACAGATGGCATTTGGCTTTGACGATGTAGAGACCCGCGTCGCGATGCGCAGTGATGATCCGGATATGTTCCGCATGCTGGTGGAACAGGGGCATATCGACCCTCCGGCAAACCAGTTGAACGTCGCCTTGCAGACTGAACTCAAGCGCATGAACTGTTACCGGTCGAGCATTGATGGCCTTTGGGGCCGTGGGTCGGCACGTTCGGTTGGCGAGTATTTCGGCGAGCGTGAGGATGGCAAGGAATGGCCGGATCAGGATCCGACGATGGAGCTGTTCCGCACGATCATCATGTATCCTGACGTCGCGTGCGAGACACCTGTTGCGGCGGCCCCCGCACCCCGAGCGACCAGCACGCGGAGCACGACAAACCGGGCGACAACGACGCGGACAACCACCACGCGCCGCGCTCCGGCACCTGCGCCAGCACCGAAACCCGCGGCCCCCGCCAACAAGCCCAAGATCAGCACAGGCGGCGGGATCGGCGTGTTCCGCTGACCCGGCGCGCGATCCGCTTCGCACATGTCTCAAATCGAAATAGATCCCAACTTTGCCGGATCGGGGCGCGCGTGGAAACGGCGCCGGCGCTTGCGTATGGCGCGGCGCATCGGGATTGGCGTCGCGGCGGTTGGGGTGGTTGCCGGTCTGGGCCTTCTTGGCATGTCGCTGTTTTCCGGCGGGGACGACGATTATGTCGAAAGCGGTGGTGAAGGGGATGAGCTGACGCTGGTCCAGTCCGAGGATGCGGCGGAAGGGGGCATCGTTCTGGCCGCCGCCGCGGCAGAGGCGTTTCTGGACATCCGCGGCGCTCCGATGATCATCACCTTGCCCGACGGTCCCGCATTGGGTGCGCGTCGGGTGTCGCTCGAACATCAGATCCACCCGCAACGCGCCCGGATCGGTGATCAGTTGAACGTCATCGAAGACGCGCTTTTTGATGCGACGCAGCGGGTACAACTGACCCTGCCGTCCTCGTCTGCGGACCTCGCCGCATTTCAGGCCCGGCGCGAGACGGCCATTGTCGACACGACACCCGCCGCGACGGATGAGGTGGTCGAGGCCGGCGCAGAGGTGGTGTTTGACGATGACGAAGGCAGCTGGGGCGAGGTGGTCGGCGGCGACGGCGGCGCAACGCAGGTCAGTTACGTCGAAACGGTGATCGAAAACACGACAACCGACGTGCTTAGCCTGTCTGCCTCGGAACGCACGACACTCTTTCGGGACGAAGTGGTGCGGCTGGAAACGGAAAAAGACCTCAAGCAGGTGCTGACGGATCAGGGCCTGAGCGAGGACGAGATCGCGCGCACGCTGAACTATGTCGCGCGCATGGCCGAAGATCTGAGTGTGCCGACCGAAACGCTGACCAAACTCAAGGTCGGCGGGTTGGTGGCCTTGCGGATGGAGCTGGGGCGCACCGGTGCGCAATTGCTGCAAATGTCGATCTACGCACCCGACCGCTACCTTGCCAGCCTCGCGCAACCGGGCCCGGGACGGTTCGAGACAAGCGCCGATCCGTGGTTCACCCGCAACCTCCTGCGCCGCGCAGATATCGCGGTGCGCAACCGTGGCAATCAGGGCGAGGTGAAGCTGAAGGACGCAGTGTATTCCACCGCGCTGCGCAACGGGGTTTCATCCGAGCTTGTGGGCGAACTGATGGTGATGCTGAGCCGGGTGCAGGATCTTGACCGGATTGCCACCGAAGGGGACCGGATGCGGTTGATCATGCGCGACGAAAGCGCGGGCGTCGCGCCTGCGGGCCAGATTCTCTATGTTGCGCTCGAAGGTCCATCAGCCAATTTTGAATGCTACGTGGTACGCCCGAACCAGCGCGATGCCCCCTTTGGCTGCTATGATCCCAAGGTCGGTGGCAGCGGTGGCGGTGTCGGCGGCGGGCTGGGTGGCAGCAATTTCCTGATCCCCGTGGCGGGCACCAAAACGTCCAGCTTTGGACCGCGCCATCACCCGATCCTGAACAAGACGGTGAACCACAACGGTGTCGATTGGGCGGCGCCCACTGGCACACCTGTCAAAGCTGTTGCCAGCGGCAAGATCAGCCGGGCCAACTTTTCGTCCAGCTATGGCAACATCGTCTACATTGATCACCCCGCAGGCGCGCACAGCCGGTATGCCCACCTCAATGCCTTTGCCGAAGGCATCAGCCTCGGCAGCACGGTCCAGGCGGGACAAATCATCGGCTATGTCGGGACAACGGGCCGGTCGACCGGCCCACACCTCCACTTTGAACTCCACCTGAACGGACGCCCTGTTGATCCGTTGGCCCTGCGCAGCGCGGCCCCGTCTGGCGGGGCCTCGGGTGCTGTCGAAGCATTGGTGAACCAGATCATCCGGGTGGAAAGCGCGGGGAATGCGCGGGCCAAGAACAGCCGGTCGACCGCAACCGGCCTGGGCCAGTTTATCGAAAGCACGTGGTTGCGGATGATGCGCACCTATCGCCCCGATCTTGTGGCATCTCTCAACCGGGCAGAACTGCTGGAGCTGCGGTTTGATCCGGCGCTGAGCCGGGCGATGGTGACGAACCTTGCGCGCGAGAACGAGGCGTTCTTGCGCTCGCGCGGTCACGCGATCACGCCGGGCCGGTTGTACCTGGCGCACTTCCTCGGGCCATCGGGGGCCAATGTGGCGCTCAAGGCGAACCCGAGTGCAACGGTGCTTGAGGTCATGGGCGCAGGCGTCGTGAACGCCAACCCGTTCCTCAAGGGCAAGAACATCAAGTGGATGACCGACTGGTCCGACCGCAAGATGAGCCGTGTGGGCCGCGGCAACACAGCCATCGCTGTGACCAATGCCCCAGCCGCGCCCGCCGTCACCCCGGCGGAGGTCAAACGCTACAAGGACGGCATCGGCAAGCTGTTGGAGACGCTTTAGGCACTTTCGGCACCGCGCCCAATTGCTTACTGTACGGGAAAGTACAGTCGAGGATCCGCAATGCCCTACGTAACGAAGCCCGGTGCCTGGCCGGGTGTCAGCGCCCAGAACCACGCCAAGCAAATCTACATGCCGCAAAGTTGCGTGGGCTATAGCGACAAGATGGCCAATCTTGAACGGACCATCGCCAGCATCGAAGACAAGTTCAATGCGGCGCTGGACCACGCGCGTTATGTCGGGCGGCTGAACAAGGGGCTGCTGACCGCGAGCCTGATCAAGGATACCTGCGTGGGTTTTCTGGATGTGGGGGCAAACATCCTGAAAATGGCGGGCATGACCAAGGCCGCCGAAGTTGCCGAAAAAGGCGTGGCGGCCATCGACGTGGCCGAAACCACCAGCCAGTACGCCGCGGGACAGATCAACACCGGCCAAGCTATGGCAAACTATTCCCATATTGCGGCAGGTCAGATGGGCGATAAAAGCATGACACAGGCCGGGTTCAAACATGTGGCCCAGACGCATACCGGTGCGGCCAAAGTCATGGCGGATTCCATTGGTCAGCCCAAGTCGCAAGGACAGGAGGCAGGCAAGTCCTATGCGGTTGACCAGATCAAGAACACTGCCGACCTCATCGCCAAGGCCGCGACAGACGCCAAGCAGCCTTGGGGGTCAAAGCTGTCGGGGATCATGTCCGGCGTAAAGCTGATGGCGGCGCGGGACAAATATGGCAAAAGCCTCGAAAAGAGCTTTGACACCTATCTGGATGAAAAGCAGCGCATCGATCAGATGATCCGCGACGCGGAACAGGAATTCCGGCCACAAATTCGCGAGATGAGAGCCGAGTTTGCCAAGCTGAAAGCGTCGTTGCAGTCCTGTGTGAATGATGCGCAACAGGCCGCAGGTGAAACGCCGACTTTTGAGTTCACGCCGTCGACAAGCGCGAACTCCACCCCCGCCTTTGCAACATATGCGTGGCCCGGAGCCAAATAGGCTCCGGACCGGCATGCGCGTTTACTCGAACGCGTAGCCAAAGTTGCCATCGGCAAAGGTCACGACAACCTTCGAGAACTCGTCGCCCGCGACCATGCGGTTGAGCACTTCGCGCGACATTTCCGGCAGGATGGAGTTGGTGATGATGTTGTCGATCATCCGGCCACCGCTGTCGGGGTCTTTGCACTGCTCGGTGATGTGGTCGAGCACGTCGTCGCCGTAAACCATCTCTGCATTGTGCGACGCCTTGAGGCGCTTGGCGACAGAGCGCAGTTTCAGCTTGGTGATGTCCGCCAGTGCCGCCTTGCCCAGAGGGAAATACGGGATCGACACGATCCGACCCAGAAGGGCGGGCGGGAACACGTCCAGCTGGAACGGTTTCAGCGCGGCGGCAAGCTCTTCGACATCCGGCTCCGTCTCGCCGCCTTCGGCCATCTCCATGATGACTTCCGTGCCGACATTGGAGGTCAGCAGGATGAGGCAATTCTTGAAGTTGATCGGGCGGCCGTTGCCATCCTCCATGATGCCCTTGTCGAACACCTGAAAGAACAGCTCGTGAATGTCGGAATGCGCCTTCTCGATCTCATCAAGCAACACGACCGAGTATGGCTTGCGCCGCACGGCCTCTGTCAAACGCCCACCTTCGCCATAGCCGACATAGCCGGGAGGTGCGCCCTTGAGCAGTGAGACGGAATGCGCCTCCTGGAACTCGGACATGTTGATGGTGATGATGTTCTGTTCACCACCATAAAGCGTCTCGGCCAGCGCCAGCGCGGTTTCGGTCTTACCCACGCCGGACGGGCCGCAGAGCATGAAGACACCGATTGGCTTTTCGGGGTTGGCAAGGCCCGCGCGCGACGTCTCGATCCGTTTTGCGATGGTTTTCAGGCCATGATCCTGTCCGATCACCCGTTCCTGCAAACGGTCGGCAAGGGTCAGCACGGCGGCCAGTTCGTCCTGCACCATCCGCCCTGCCGGAATACCGGTCCAGTCGGAGATCACGGTGGCCACGGATTGCGCGTCCACATGGGCATAGACCATGCGGTCGTCCGGGTTGCCACCTTCCAGCTCGGCCATCTTGGCCGCCATTTCTGCGTGGGCCGCGTCGGCATCGGCGGCGGGTGCCACCTCGGCATCCGCTTCCTCTTCGGGGCGGGCGTCCATGACCTCGCTCGCATCCTCGCCCTTGGCTTCGGCGATGGATTTGCGCAGGGTCAGGATGCTGTCGACCAGCGCTTTTTCCGCCTCATACTTGCCTTCGTATTCGGCAAGTTCTGCTTCCAGCTTCACCTTTTCCTCGCCTGCCTCGGACAGGCGTTCTTCGTTGGTGGACCCCAACTCGCGCTCTGACTCTTTCGATGCGATTTCTGTTTCCAGAGCGCGGATCGCCTGACGCAGATCGCCAATACGTGCAGGCGTCGAAGCCTGGGATACGGCGACGCGGGCGCACGCGGTATCCAGCAGCGACACCGCCTTGTCCGGCAACTGCCGCGCCGGGATGTAGCGGGCCGACAGGGACACCGCGGCCACAATCGCCTCGTCCGAAATGCGGACGCCGTGATGCGCCTCCATCGGATCAAGGATACCGCGCAGCATGAAGCAGCAGCGTTCGATGTCAGGCTCCGCCACGTCCACTGGCTGGAACCTGCGGGTAAGCGCCGGGTCTTTCTCAAAGTAGTTGCGGTATTCCGAGAACGTTGTGGCGGCGATGGTGCGCAGCGTGCCCCGCGCCAGCGCCGGTTTCAGCAGGTTGGCCGCGTCGCCGGTGCCCGCCGCACCACCCGCACCGATCAGCGTGTGCGCCTCATCGATGAACAGGATGATGGGGGTGGGTGACGCCTGCACCTCGTCAATGACGGATTTCAGGCGTTGTTCAAACTCACCCTTCATGGAGGCACCGGCCTGCATCGACTGGATGTCCAGCTCATAGAGCTTGGTGCCCTGCAAGAGCGGCGGCACATCGTCGGCAGCCAGCCGCTGCGCAAACCCTTCGACCACGGCCGTTTTGCCCACGCCCGCCTCACCGGTCAGGATCGGGTTGTTCTGGCGACGGCGCAGCAGGACATCCACGATCTGCCGGATTTCATCATCGCGACCCACAATCGGGTCCATCGTTGCGGCGGCGGCGGTCATATCCTTGGCGAACCGGCCAAGGGCGGTGGAGGCGCTTGGGCCTTCTTCGCCATCGCCCGACGGGCCCGCAGACAGGCCGGAGCCGTCCATGGGCCGCATGTCTTCCTCTTCACTGTCGGCAAACAGGCTGCGCGCCTCCTTGGCCAGCTGATCGGCGGACAGGTTGCCCAATGTGGGCGACAGGCGTTCCAGCACGCGCTTTTGCTCGGTCGAGGACAAGAGCGCCACAAGCGCATGACCCGACCGCACCTGCACCTCACCAAAGAGCAGCGTGGCATAGACCCAGCCGTTTTTCAGCATCTGCGCCATGCTGTCCGAAATCGCGGGGATTTCGGTGACGTTCTTGTCGAGCTTGCCCAGCTGGTCCGTCAGATCGCGCAGCACATTGGCACGGTCGAGGTTCAGCGCGCTCAGCATCACCGAGATGTCGGACTGTTTGTTCGACACGATGTGATAGAGCCAATGCAGCACATCCACATGCCGATGCCCTTCACCGCGTGACAGGCTCATCGCCTGAATGAAGGCGTCGTACCCTGTGCGGTTCAACTTGCCCGCATATTTTTCAACCTGAATTTCAGCAACCATTCCCAAATCCCCCGTTTAAGAAATTTCCATCGAAATTTTATATTGTGTCGCCCGGACGAGCGCGTTTTGTACGTCGCCACCTTGGCTCAAGGGCATGGCACTGGTCCAGCCCAACTCTGTGGTTGTCCCCAATCGCGCAGGCGCAATTTCGGACCGCGGCAGCCAAAGCGCCACGTCTATCTCGAAAAAGGCCCCCAGATAGCCCAGAACGAGATCCTTGAGTTCCGCCTGGCGATCGCGGCCGGGCAGAAAACTGCGATATTGATCAATCGTGTCGCATTCGACGTGCAGCACGATTTTTTCACTGATGGAGGGCGCACGTTGACCAATGCGCAGGTCCTGCCCAAGCCTCATGCCCTGCAGGCCCATCATTGACCGGTCTTCTGGCGCAAATTCCAGCCAGCCGGTCACAAACTCTTCGAGCCGCACCGCCACACCGAAATGTGCCCGCAGCATCTGGCGCAGGCGCACAGGGCTGCGCACCCGGTCCATGCCCAGCGAGGTATAGCGCAGGCGCACAACATCATTGACCGGTGCAATGCCATCGAACGATGCATGCGCATCCCCAGTCAGGGCGCGCAGCAACCGCGGGAATTCCCCGCCCGAAGGGTGATCATATTGCGTGATGGGCCGTGCATCGGACCAGGCGCGGTAAAACAGCTGCTGGAATCGCACCACAAAGATGTCGGCAAAGCGGACAAAGGCATTGTCGCCATTGCGCACCCAACGGTCCACCTCGCGGGTGATGGAATGGGGCAGGGGGCCGAACGGGCCGAAAAAGCCAAGAAAGCGGGGCCTGACCCGCGGTTTCTTTGCATCGACGTCAATCTCGCTCAGTTCGTCATAGGCGAATCCGGTATAGGGGTCCTGCCCCATATCAACGATGTCCTGAGACAACCGGCGGCTTTGACCGATGCGGGGTTTCTTGCCCGCGCGCCGTTCAAGGTATCGCATCGCCTGAAGAAATCCCCAGGTCTCGCGGCGCGCCTTGCGCTCCTCTTCGGTCTTGGCGTTCACAGAAGCGGTCCTGAACCGCCGCGCGGTGGCCAGACCTTGAGCACGTTGTTCTTGGAATTCGTGACGACACATTGCGTGAACGTGTTCACCGCGGCGTAATCGGCCAGGAACCGGTCGAGCGCTGCGCTGAGGGTGAGGATCATGGACGTGTCCATGAGGTCCTCGTCAAATTTCAGCGTGATCTCCATACCGCGTGCGGGGTGGAAGCCGTCGGGGCGCTGGATCGTCCGGGTGCGGGGGCGGGCGCTGACCTCGCTGAGCGCGCCGATCTGCGCCTCTGTCAGCTGGTCCGACACGTCGGAAAACAGCCGCATCACTTCACGCAGCGCTTCGACATTGCCGGTGCCATCTGCACCGATAAACCCACGATAGCTGAGCGAGATGAGCGAGATCAGCCGCCAGTAATTGTCCCCGGAGGACATCCTGTGCGGCCCTTCTGCCTCCAGTTCCGCCACGGCCTCTCGCGGATTGGTTGGCCCGACCTGCGGCTTGAGCGTGATGATACGGTCATCCAGCAGGTGAAAGGTCGCCTCGCTCATCGGGAGCACTTCGGGCAGGTGCCGGTTGGAACACAAGGTCTTCACGAAAAGCAGATTGGCCTGCTCCGCCTCTGGCGGCTCATAGAAGGTGATCCACGTTTCGGTCCCCTCATAGCGGAACCGCGTGCCACCCACGCGGCGTTCGGACTGGCTGAGCCCGCGGCGCTGGCGGTTGTAGGTGTAATACAGTGTCTCACGGGGGGCACTGCCCACCGGCGGAATGCCGTAGAGCGGCTGCACATCCACCTTGTCCCGGGCGGCGTCATATTGCGCGCGTACGTTCAGGATGCGCTGCACCTCGAAATGGGTGCCTGGCGTGCGGTTCGGAGACACCGGCATCTGATGCGCGCGATTGTCGAGCGTGATCGGCTTGGCGTCGTCCTCGAACAGGTTCACGGCAGGTGCGCAGAACAGCGCGAGGTTCTCGGATGCGAAATGCGTCGTCAGATGTTTGTCGGGCGCGTCGAATTCCAGCACCAGCTGCGCCGACGTGGTTTCGATCCGCTTCGTGTGATGCTGGAGGTTCCGGATGCGGAAACCCATGAACTTGCGCGGAAAAGAGAAGTATTCCAGCAACGTGCTGATGCCCGGGAAAAGCCGTTCATCACGGCCATAAAGCGGGTGGTCACCGTCAAACCCGATCTGTTCGATTTCATCCAGCGGGATGTTGTGAAAGATCGGTGTGCCGCCCTTGTCCTCCCACCGCAGGGACGCGCGGGTCAGGCGGCCAAAGACCTGGGCATAAAGCGACATCGCCTCTTGCTGCGGTCCGGTGAAATGGATCGGCAACACGTCCGCCTTGAACCCGTCGAGCGGTTGGCCATCGGTGCGTTCGAGCGTCACGACCAACCCCGCAGCGGTCCGCGCGCCCGCGCTTTCCAACCCCGGCCCGTCGCAGCCAAGCGCGTTCATCGGCGTGGCGGTTCCGTGATAGTCCGCGCCGGCAATCTTGATCGGCCAGAACGTCATCGGTTCGGCCAGCCGGAAGCGACAGGCGATGCGGCGTGTCGCTTCGGTAAAGGTTGCCTCGATATAGGAGCCGGACGGGATCGTACGGCCATTGGCAATTTCGGCAGGCTTTTCCGGCGTGTGTCCCTGCACCAGCATCGCGGCCGGAATGGGCGCGGACATCTCGGGGCACACCTGCTCCAGAAGCTCTGTTGAGAAGGTGCGGAACTGCTGATCAATGTTCAGCTGCACCCGCGCCGCCAGAAAGGCGGACCCTTCGAGCAGACCCGCAATCGACGGATCGAGGTTTTCCTCCAGCAGGCCACCAAGACGGTCGGCCAATCCCGGATAATCCTTGGCAAACAGTGCTGCACGCTCCTTGAGCAGCAAAAGCTCGCGTTCATAGGAGTCTTTGAAGGCCTGTTTCATGGAGTCAGATTCGTCCTGCGTTCAGGACGACTTTACCCGCTCCTGTGTCCACGTCAGCACTGAATTCGACAGGAATGTCAGCGGGATCGGCGATCAGATCGGCAGACACGTGCACGGCGACCCGTTGGTAATCATCGCCTTCCATCACCTGCACTTTGACGTCGATGCTGTTTTTCACCAGACGCGGCTCATGATCGCTCAGCGATTGCTTGATCGACTTGGCGATGGAATGCCCGGTGAGTTCGGTGCGGGTCAGGTTGCTGAGGTCCTGAAACCCGTAATTCACCACGGATTGGGCCACATTGGGCACGTCGTCGAGGTCAATGGACGCATCGAGACGAATGGTATTCATCAGCGTGGCCAGATGTTCGCGCACATGGTCGCGCAGGGTGTCCTCATCCACGCCAAGGCGACGTGCATTGGACCGGCCGGAGACGTTGTTGACGGTGTTCAGGCCACCGGCCTCAACCTCGGAGGTGCTGGTGGCACCGGAATCATGTTCGCGAAAAGACTGGCGAAAGACGTCCAGCAAAGAGATACGCGAGCGTTCATGCACCTTGCGGTTGGCGCGTTGTCGCGACGCATTGGAGGTAGATGAACGGGACGCCATGTGAGCGTATCAAGGCCTTGGTAAAATGCAAAAATGCGGCCCGGGAAATCCCGGACCGCATGGGTCGAAGCTTGGATTAAGCTTCTTTGTTCTTGGCGATATCGAAGCCAGCTTTGCCTTCGGGGCCTTTCGAGCCGTCCGCTTTTTGCGACGCGTATGTCACGTTGTACTTGGCAAAGTTCAGTGTCACGGTTTCCATGATGCGGTCCATGCCGTCACCCGAACCACCTGTCTCGTAGGACGAGATCATGATGTCGGTCATGTCGACGCGGAAGTAATCCAGCGGCACGTTGCCCGCTTTGCGCACGACGAGGAAACCGTCTGCGATGTGGGTGCCTTTGGCACAAGCTTTGAGCAGCTCGTGTGTGGCCATGTCCACATACTTGGTCATTGTCAGGTCACGCACGTTGACCTTGCCGGCGCCGCCGCCTGGCCCGAGGTGCGTTGTACCGGACTGGGACATGCCCCAGGACCACTGAAGGACGTCAATTTCACCGGCGTATTTGTCGTCAACCGACTCGCCTTTGATTTTGTCCAGGTGGAGGAAAATATCGACTGCCATGATCTATCTCCTTGATCAAACGGTGTGGTGAAGAGAAGGGTTACCCATTATTTGGGCGGGGGTATTTTGGACACCAGGCTCATCCCGATATCCATGCCTTCCATTTGGAAGTGCGGTTTGAGGAAGAACTTGCCCATATAGTAACCGGGGTTCAGTTCATCCTCGACAACCTCAACCTTGGCATCGGCAAGGGGCTTTTCGGCCTTTTCCTTTTCCGATGCGTTTTGCGGGTTGAGAGTGACATACTGGTCGATCCACGTTTGCAGGTCCTGACGGATCTGGTCCTTGTCCTTGCTCGAACCGATCTGATCGCGGATCATCGCTTTCAGATAGTGGCTGAACCGGGACACGGCGAACATGTAGGGCAGGCGCGACGACATGTTGTCGGACGCTGTTGCCTCTGGATCGACGTAACTTTTCGGCTTGTAGAGCGACTGACCACCCAGGAACACGGCCTTGTCCGTGTTCTGGCGGTGCACCAGACCCAACAGACCCACCTTGCTGAGCTCGCCTTCGCGGCGGTCATCAATGCTGACTTCTGTGGGGCATTTGAGGTCTTTTTCGCCCGAACCGGTGTCAAAGTGGTGTGTCGGCAGCTGTGCCACTTCACCACCCGACTGCACGCCGCGGATACGCACGGTCCAGCCGTGTTCCTTGAACGCGCGGTTGATGTTCACGGCCATTGCGTGTGCCGCGTTCATCCACGAATACTTCTCGCCCTTGTGACCATCGGTCTCTTCGGTGAAGTTGAATTCGTCCACGGTCATCGTGCTTTCGGGACCGTAGGGTTCGCGGGCCAGGACACGTGGCAGCGTCAGGCCGAGGAAGCGGGCGTTTTCGCTTTCACGCAGGCTGTTCCAACCGGCATAGTCCGACGCGGTGAACAGTTCTTCTACGTCCGGCGGGTTCGACAGTTCGTTCCAGCTGTCCAGACCCAGCAGACGCGGGGCGGCGGACGACAGGAACGGAGCCAGCGACGCTTCGGCGATTTTCGACATGGACGTCAGCAGTGCAACATCCGCAGGCGAATGGTCAAAGTAGAAGTCACCCATGACCGCACCCATCGGGTCACCGCCCAATGTTCCGATCTTGCGCTCGTAAATCTGACGATAGAGCGGCGAGCGGTCCCATTTTGCACCGGGATAGCGCTTCATCATCCCGGCCAGTTCCTTCTTGGAGGTGTTGAGCACCTCGCACTGAAGGGATGCGCCGGTTTCGGAGTTGTTCAGCGTATACGCCAGACCACGCCAGGACGATTCGACCGTCTGGAACTCTTCGTTGTGCAAAATCTCGTTGATCTGCGCGCTCAGCTCTTGGTCGAGCCCGGCGATCATCGCGTTGATCGTGTCGATCACGTCCTCGTCGATCAGGCTCTGGTCGGCCATCGCGGTGGTGACCACAGTGCTCAGCGCGTTATCAATGGCACGCTCGGCGTTTTCTGTCGTCGGATTGATCGTCTGTTTCAGGATTGCGGAGAAATCATCCAGTTCGCTCAGCGCGCCCTGCTCTCCACTTTGGACCTGTGCTTCTTCAGCCATTATTTCACTCCCCAATAAGTGAACCCGGAACGCTTACGCGTCGCCGTCTGTTGGTTGACCCGCTTCTTCTGCGGCTTTCTTGGCGTCGGCTTCTGCCTTGGCTTGTTCGGCCAGGACCTTCAGCTTCTCCGGATCGTTCAGCAGCTCCTTGATCTGCTCCTGAGCTTTCGGTTTCGACGTCATGTACAACAGCAGGTCAGCAAGCTGTTGGCGGGCGGTGAGCAATTCATTCAACGCAGGCACCTGGCGTGCGATGTTGGCTGGCTCAAAATCGTCCATCGAGTTGAAGCGCAGGTTCACGCCCATTTTCTGGCCGTCGCCGTCCTTCAACTTGTTGTCCACCATCATGGACACACCGGGTTGGATCTTTTGCGACATATAGCTGTCGAGTGTGTGCATTGTGACCTTTTCGAACTCGCGCTGTTCAACCGGCGCTTTTTCCTTGCCGGGGTTGTTACCCGACAGATCACTCATGATGCCCATCACGAAGGGCAGTTCGACGTTCTTTTCCGAGTCGATGGGGTCGGTATAAGCAATGTGAACGCGCGGCGGGCGATTGCGGCGAATGTGGCCCGTGCCGGTATCAGATGCCATGTTGGAAACTCCCGAAAAAACTTGATGTTAAGGTGCAGTGGTGCTCACGATCATTCAATGGTTGAATCGCGCCATTGACATTTTGCGAATCAGTTGTTTAGCAATTTTCATTCTCGTTCACCCCGGTATTGTCAGGTCTTACCCTGAACAACACGGATGGTGCCGGATTATTCGTCTGTTTCCAAAGAGAATTTGCGGATTCCGCGAAAAAAAATGTATGGCGCGGTGAATCGATGTCTCACGCGCGCCGAAAGGTTCAATAGTCTGACTTGGGGACAAATTCGCGCAGCAGCGCTTCGAAATCCTTGCCGATGTAACTGCGGGCGCGGGTGAGCAACATGGGGATCGGTGACGATTTCTCGACCGTTCTGAAATATGTTTCGACCGCTTTGATCTGAGCGCCGGCCTCGGCGGCGTCGCGCACGATAAAGACCTCGGGTTCCGGCGGGGACGCTGGTGCAGGTTGCGGAACGGGCTCTGGCTCCGGCTCGGGTTCAGGCTCGGGTTCTGGTTCCGGCTCTTCTTCCTCGACGGGACTTTCTGCATCCTGAACCTCGTCTGCATCTGCATCTGCATCCGCTTCCGCACCCTCCTCGCCCTCTGGCTCAACTTCGGGCTCCGGTTCCGGCTCTGGCTCGGGTTCCGGCTCTGGCTCGGGTTCCGGCTCTGGCTCCGGTTCAGGTTCCCAAACCGGCTCGGGCTCCGGCTCCTCCACCTCTTCGATCAGCACCTCATCCGCGAGGTTGCGCAACTGGTGGTGCGCAAGGGCAAAGCCATTGTCCGAGATGAAATCCACCTTGGCCCGGTCTGCCGAATTCGGCGCGAGGATATCGAACGCATCAATCAGGGATTTCCCGATCAGCAACCGCGCCTGTGTCACCAGCAGGACGCAAGCAGAGGAGGGTTCCTTGAGGCCGAAATAGGTCTCGACCGCGACAAGGCGTTTGCGCGCCTCATCATGGTCTTTGACGTCCGTGGCGACCGGCGCCGGACCACTGGCCGCGCCACCGCTTGCGACGGGGCCGCCGGTATCTTCGTCCTCGTCCCCATCGTCAGAGGCAAGCTCGGGGTTTGCCGACGCAATCACCGCCAGAACGGCTTCGACTTCGGTCACAAGGTTCTGCAGTTGCGGCGTATGGGGTTTGCTTGCCGTCAGACATGCGGTCTGAATGCGTTTGATCGCTTCGAGCACGGTGGTGAGGTGCCCGTGGACAATCTCGGTTTCCTCGCCTCGGTCAATCAGGTTGGCGACCATGTCGTCCACGGTCAGATCATCTTCGCCGTCATGCGGCGTGACCTCGCCATGCACCACCATCATGCGCCGACGCGAAGCGCCCGAATTGGCAATGTCGAGATAGCGCAGCGGCAGGATCATCGCGCCGACCTGCGTCAGGTCGTTGATCGCCTCAAGCCGGTCGGCGGGCCCATCTTCGAGACCGGGATGCGCGTGTTCCGGCATCTCTTCGAGCAGGTCGGCCATGGCGATCACGCTTTCCGCCAGCACCTCCGTGTTTCCGGCCAGCGCAGACCACTGCGCCCGCAATGTCAAAAGACGCGCATCGCGGGTGCGCTTCAAAAGCGCGTCAATCTGGGTCAGTTCTGCGGTCAGGTTGACGGATTTCGGGTCAAAGATCTGGTCCTCGGCCTTGCCACCGCTGCCCATCTCGAGCCCGAGTTTGACGTAATCATCCGCCTCGGGCAGACGTCCCTGCGCATCAAAGTAGTATTCAGAGAATTCCGGGTCGTCGTCCATCCACAGGTCCGGCCCACTTGGCTCGTCCTGCGTGACCGGTGTCTTGATCCAGTCCAAACTCATGTCCCAACTCCCCCCGTCAGCACCTTACATCTTGCGCAGCGCATCCGCGTAATGGCGCGAAAACGCCTTGATAAATGCGTCGAGCATCCCGTTTTCCCCTTGGGCTGCCCGCGCTTCCCACCGTTTGGTGAATTCGTCCCACGCCTTGCGTGCGCCACCGCCCATGATGCCGCCGCCGGTGTCCTTTTCGATGTCGTCGGGTGACAGGCCACCCAGCATCTCGGCCAGCGCCGGTTGCAGCGCGGCAATGACGGCTGCCTGGTGACGGCGAATATCGCTCAGCGCATTTTCAAAGCCGTCCGCGCCGGTCAGATACCCGTCGCGCGGTTTCAGGAACAGCGCCTCAAACGCCTGATCGCTGTCGATCATGAACTTCATCGGGTTGTTGCCCGTGGCCACGCGCATCGTCCGGTCTTCGTTGCTGACAAAGAGTTTGACGGCAGCGCGGTCCTGCAACATGCGCATCAATTCATTGGTGCCGACCCGTGCGACCTGTCCCAGAATGCGGCCCAGCTGTTCGGGCGGCATCTGCAACTGCGCGGTGTCGGTGATCCCGGCGCCTTCCATGAAGGCGCGCAGGAACGCATCCGCACCGCCGCTCGCGGCCCCCTGGGGCGCGGCCCCTGCTGCGGGGGGATAGGCGGGAACAGGTGCCGCAGGTTGGCCAATGCCAAACCCTTCCGAGCCAATGGGTTCGGCCGGGACCGGAGCCGGGGCAACGGGTGCTGCGGGCATGGGGGGTGGCGGTGCCGGGATCGGTTCGGGCACGGGCTGTGGCTCTGGCGCAGCGTTTCCAAATGCAGGTGGTTGCGAAATCGAGCCGGAACCGGGAATTGCAAATTGCGGCGGCGTTGTGGGGGCCACGCCCGGTGCCGCTGTGACGCGGCTGAAATCAGGCTGTTGCGCCGCTGCGCCGCCCGCGCCCTGTGCGTCGGGACTGTAGGGTGTCGGTGCCTGCACACCTGCCGAAGGGTCCGGTGTCAGCGCCTGCGCACCGGGCGGGGCCTGCAAACCACCGCCCCCGCTGTCGCCGCCGCCAATGTCGCCCCAGACATCGTCGAATTCATCCATCGGAGCCGGGGTGGGCGCAGGTTCGGGTGCCGCAGGCGCGGGCTCTGGCGTCTGGGCAAAGGCGGGGGGCACCGGTGCAGGCTCCGGCATGGCCGGCGCCGGCGGGTCCGTAACCGCAACCGGGGCCTCGGCGGAGATCTGTGCGCATATGATATAGTGCCCGACGGTGAACCGGTCGCCATCTGCGATCTGATGCGTTCCATCAATGCGATACCGTTCACCATGCAGGAACGTGCCATTGCTCGACACGTCGGTCAGCATGTACTGCCCGCCCTCGAAATTGATGTCGAAGTGGTGCCCGGAGATATGGCGCGACGGATCGGGCAGGACCCAATCATTGCCCGCCTTGCGGCCGATCTGCGCGCCTTTACCATCAAGGGTCAAAGACACAGGGCCGCCGTTATCCAGCGTCGCATGATTTTCGATGCGCAACGTCAGCGTGGTCATCGCTTACAAGAATCCCGTGTGGTGCAAGGTTTTGGGCTCAATACACCCTAAACAACCCGGCGGCGAGGTCCAGCACCCGTGCAAGACAAACTGACCGCTGTTCGAGGCCAACCTGACCCAAAGCGCGTAAAATCGCGGCATTGACCGCCTTGGGTGACCGCCATTCCGGGACGGACACGGGATCGTTGGGGGCAAGCGCGCCGCCCGACCATCCCACAGCCAGGCCCAGGTAGACCGTCGCCGACCGGCGCGGCGCAAAAAGCGCGACCTGCATCGTCCGCCAGCGGTTTTCTGAACTGGGATGGTCCAGCCATTGGCTGATCCAGCTCATCAGCTGCAATTCATCGGGGGGCAGATCCGGCAGTGACACCCGGATCGCCTCCACACCCCAGCCGATCGACATCTGTGGTTCGGTCGCAAACGCGGTATAGGTGATCGCGTCTTCGGGGGTGGTCGAGGCGCGCAGTCGTTCAAAGAAACTGAGCGCGTCTTCGTCTTCGTTCGGGCGGTGTTTGGTGAACCCGCCTACTTCTGGAATCTCGTGATACAAATCTGCGGGTCGGTCAAATCGCAGGGCGCGCAGCGGCGGTATCGTACGATCCTGTTCCGTATCGTCGCTGGTGACAGTCATAACAGCCTTCCTCAAATGCCCCGCAACTGTGCGCAAGCCAAGGGCGTGCGTCAACTCACCAAAGACCGCCAAAGCCCCGTTTAGACGAAATTTTATGTCGTCAGGGTGCCGGTTGGGACGGGTTGCAACACTTATCTGGCCTTCTCTCAGCCGCTGGCCGCATCTTCGAGGATCAGTTCAGAGGCTTTTTCGCCGATCATGATGGCCGGTGCGTTGGTGTTGCCCGACACGATTTCCGGCATGATCGAACAATCGGCAACGCGCAGCCCGGTGATGCCGTGCACCCGCAGCCGATCATCGACCACCGCCGTTTTGTCACTGCCCATCTTGCAGGTGCCGGTGGGATGGTAGATCGACGCCGTATTGTTCCGCGCCCAGTCGAGCGTGGCGTCATAATCATCCATCGGCAGATCCGCGTGCGGCCGGTATTCCTCGGAAATCTTGGACGTGAGCGGTGCGTGCCGTGCAATGCGCCGCGCGATATTCACGCCTTCGACAATGGTGCGGCAGTCCGTTTCGGTGCTCAGGTAGTTCGGGATGATCTTGGGATAGGTTCTACCATCCTTGCTCTGCAGGCGAATCTCCCCCTTTGATTCGGGGCGCAGCTGGCAGACCGACATGGTAAAGGCGGAAAACGGGTCCGCGCCCTTGCCGGGGTTCTCCGCCGACAGCGGCTGCACGTGGAACTGAATGTCCGGTGTCTCAAGGTCATCACGGGTTTTCATGAACCCGGTGGCAAGGCTCGCCGCCATGGTCATGGGACCTGCGCGGAACATCAGGTACTTCAGCCCGATCCTGGCCTGACCAAACAGGCTCGACACTTCGTCGTTCAGAGTGGGTTCGTTGCATTTGTAAACCAGCCGCGCTTGCAGGTGGTCTTGCATGTTCTTGCCCACACCGGACAGGTCTTGCACCACCTCGATGCCATGTTCCTGCAACTGTGCGGCTTCTCCGATGCCCGACAACATCAGAAGCTGCGGCGAATTGATCGCGCCGCCGGACAGGATGACCTCCCTGCTGGCGTTGACCGTGTGCCACGTGCCCGCCCGGTCGCGATACGACACACCAGTGACCTTGCGCCCGTCCATTTCCAGCTTTTCGACCTGCGCATGGGTGACGATGGTCAGGTTATCGCGGCTTTTGACCGGGTTGAGGAACGCCACGGCAGACGAACACCGGCGCCCATTGCGTGCCGTCAGCTGGAAAAAGCCCACGCCTTCCTGTTCTGCACCGTTGTAGTCGGGGTTGAATTTGTACCCGGCGGCCTGCGCCGCGGCGACCCAGGCATCGGTGATGGGCCGCTGGATACGCATGTTGGACACCGACAGGTTGCCTTGATCCCCGTGGAATTCATCCGCGCCACGTTCGTTTTTCTCGGACCGTTTGAAGAGCGGCAGAACATCGTCCCAGCCCCAGCCGCGATTGCCCATCTGCGCCCACCGGTCGTAGTCCTGCGGCTGTCCCCGTACATAGAGCAGGCCGTTCAGCGATGATGAGCCGCCCAGCACCTTGCCGCGCGGCCACTCGATGGAACGCCCATTCAGTCCCGGGTCAGGCTCCGTTTTATAACACCAGTCCACGCTCGGGTTATGGATCGTCTTGAAGTATCCAACCGGGATGTGGATCCACGGGTTGAGGTCGCGCCCCCCCGCTTCGAGCAGTACGACTTTGTTCTTCGGGTCGGCGCTGAGGCGGTTTGCGATCACGCAGCCCGCCGAGCCCGCGCCGATCACGATAAAATCTGCCTCCATTTCACCCTCCCGCGTGTATGCTGTGAAAAAAGCCTATGCAGATTGAATAAAATACTCTAGCGTTTTTTGAAACAAAACGTCTCAATAATTGCAAACAGGGAGGAATGCAATGAAGCTGACGAAAAACCTGAGCGGGATTTCCCGGCGGGATTTGTTCCGCGTAGCAGGAACTTACGGGTTGAGCTCGACGCTTTTGGCGGCGGGTTCGTTCGGTGGGGCGATGAGCCTCGCGAATCTCGCCTCTGCTGCGGAATCGACCTACAACAAGCGCTTCAAAAAAGAAGCCAAGCACGTGCTGAAGTTCGGCGCTGCGGGCTTTAACCAGCAAAACCTGCTGATTGAACGTGCCGGTTGTCTCGAATTTGCCCGCGATCTCGAAGAGCGGACAGACGGTGAGATCCGGGTCGAATTCATCGGCAACAACCAAATCTGTGGCCAGCTGTCCTGCGTTGAGAAAGCGCAGCAAGGCATCGTCGACATCTATGCGGCGTCCACACAGAACTCTGCCGGTGGTGCGCCTTATCTGAACGTGCTCGACTATGCGTACATGTTCCGCAGCCGTGCCGATCAGTACTACTTCATGTACCACCCCAAATCGCAGGAAGTCCTCCGTGACCCCTTCGAAAAGCGTCACGGTCTGAAGTTCCTGTTCACCCACGCAGAACTGCGCGGCATCCAGCTGGGTCTGTCCTGGCAGGACAAGGATACCGTCACCAGCATCGACCAGCTGCGCGGCACCAAGAACCGCGTGACCGGTACACAGCTGGGCCGGATTGCGATGAACGCCCTGGGTCTGAACCCTGTGCCCGTCGCATGGGAAGAAACGCTCGACGGTCTGAAGCAGGGCCTGATCGACGGTGCGGAAACATGGGCTTCGGCCGTGGCATACGCCAACATGTCGCCCGTGGTCAGCCAGTGTGTGGACCTGCGCTTCTTCTGCGGCACAGAGCATACCGCAATGAACGCCGCGAGCTTCGACAAGCTGGGCGGTGAGTTGCAGGATGCCGTGATGGAAGCATCGTACCTGACACAGGTGCACGTGCAGGCCGCAAACGAGGCTGCTCTGGTCAACACTGTTGGTTTCTCGCACCCGCATCAGGGTCCGGACACCATCTTTGCCCAGAACAACGTGCGCGTGGCCGCACTCTCCGACGCCGAAATCAAGAAGGCCGAAGAGCAGTGTTCGCCCGAGTTCCAACCGCAGCTGTGGGAGCAGTGGCGCGAGCGGATCAACGGCTGGGCCGGTGGCATCGACACGTACCAGGAAATCTACAACACCGTGCGCGAGCACGACATCACCCTGGCCGAAAACGTCGAACCCCGCCGCTGGTGGAAAGGCTGATCCGCACAGCAAGCGGATATCTTACAAAAAGAGGCCCCGGCGCATGCCGCCGGGGATCAAGATCCATGCCGCGTAACCGCGGCATGGATTTCCGCATCCCGGACAGAAAATAACGCCGGATCGGAAACAGCACGCACGAGGGAGGGTGCAGCATGGAAATGATCACGGGTATGGGCGAGATCATCGCCGCCCTGATGACAGGCGACTCGTTCGAGTTGCAGAGCGCCTTGCGCGGCAATTCAGGCATGTGGCCCCTTGGGTTCATCGCGACACTTGTTGGCGGCCTCGTCGTGGCCGCGATCTACCGCGCGGTTCCGTTCATCGAACGCAACCTTGAACCGGCGGTGATGGTCGTGGCCTATCTCGCCATCGGCTACATCATCTTTGCCGGCGTCATCCAGCGGTTCTACCTCAGCGGACAACCGGCATGGTCGACCACCCTGCCGCCGTTCCTGTTCCTCATCATGACGTGGGTCGGGTGCAGCTATAACGTCAAGCTGCGCACGCACCTCGCCTTTGCCGAATTCCGCAAGGTCGCGCCGCGTGGCGTGCAGCTTGGCCTGCTGATCCTTGATGCGGTCCTGTGGTTCGGGTTCGCGTGGATCGTGATCGTCACGACGGCGCAGGAAACCGTCCGGGCAGCGGCGAACTTTGCCATCATGCTGGGCACCGACAACGTGATGCAGTGGTGGTTCCTCGGCACCGTGCCCATCGCATTCATCCTTCTGACCGCCCGCGTTTTCGAAAACCTGTCGGCGGACATCAAGAAATTCCGCAACGGTGACGAGATGATCGAAGCCGCCGTGATCGGAGGTGACGCATGAGCGATCCAACCATTATCACGCTGATCTCTGTTGCCGTGACGATCCTGTTCATGATGGGCGTCCCGGTGTTTCTGGTCATCGCCTACTGGGTGATCGGGATGTCCTTTGTGCTTGAGCTTCAGCTCCTGAACATGGGTGCTGCGTTGCAGGACGTGTTCACCGACGGCTTTGCACTTCTGGCGATGCCGCTCTTTATCCTGACCGGCGACCTGATCAACCGGTCCGGCATTGCCCGACGTCTCAGTGACTTTGCCTATGCCTGCCTTGGCTGGATCCGTGGCGGTCTTGCCATGGCGTCGCTTGCAGCCTGCGGGCTTTTTGCGGCGATCTCGGGGTCGAACTCGGCCACAACCGCGACCATCGGGTCGATGCTGCACCCGGAAATGGTCAAGGGTGGATATGACGAACGCTTTTCCGCGGCCACCGCGGCGGCGGGCGGTACGGTTGGGATCATTATCCCACCGTCGATCATCTTTATCGTCTATGGCTTTTTGATGAACCTTCCGATCTCGGATCTGTTCGTGGCGGGGATCATCCCCGGCTCGCTCATGGTTCTGGGCATGATGCTGGCCTGTTTCATCATCTGCTGGCGCAATGGCTGGGGCTACCTGATCGCGCTGAACCCGTTCCGCGTGTTCAAGACGGCGCTCGGCGCCTGGCTCGGGTTTTTTGCGATCGGGCTTGTGCTCTGGGGCATCTACACCGGTAAGTTCTCGCCCACAGAGGCGGCGGGCGTGACCGTGGGCTTTGGCATCATCGTTGGTGTGCTCAGCTGGGTTGTCAGCTCGCTCTTCAAGATGGACCAGACCAAGGAATGGACCGAACGATCGGCGGCCTCGATGCTGGTGGTCGAAGGGTTCACCATCCCGCAAATCCCCGGCATCGTCATGCGGTCGGCGCAGATCACGGGCATCCTTGCACCGCTGATCGCGATCTCTGTGGTGATGCAGCAGATCCTGTCGCTTCTGGGAGCGCAGCAGGTGATCGGTGACTTTGTGACGTCGATGGGTGGCTATTACCCCGTGCTGTTCACGGCCATGGCCATTGTCTTCATCTGCGGCATGGTTCTGGAATCACTGCCCGTGACGATCATCCTTGCGCCCATCCTCGCGCCGATTGCGGCCAGCGTGGGTGTCGATCCGATCCACTTTGCGGTGATCTTCCTTGTGGGGGCATCCATCGGCTTTGTGACGCCGCCCTATGGTCTGAACCTCTACGTGGCGTCGGGTGTGACGGGCGTTCCTTACTTCCGGCTGTTGCGCTATACCGTGCCATATCTGTTCGCGCTGCTGTCAGTTTGGATCATCGTTTCGCTGACCCCTGATCTGGCGTTGTTCCTGTTGCCGGAAAGGTAAGCTGACACCATGCCTGACGACCTCAAGCCAGACGCGGCGGAGAAAATCCCCACGAACCTGCGCTTGCTCGTCCTCATGGAAGAGGTAGCGCGGGCAGGGGTGCCCGTGCTGCCGAGCGAACTGGGCAAGCTTCTGGGCTTGCCCAAGCCGACCGTTCACCGTCTGCTGCAAACCGCCGAAACCGAAGGGTATTTGCAACGCAGCCTCGATGGCCGGTCCTATGGTCCCGGCTGGCGCATGCGCAAACTGGCAACCAATACCCTGTCCTCGCAACGGGTGCGCACCGAACGGTTGCGGGTCATGCGTGATCTGGCCGAAGACTTGGGCGAGACCTGTAACCTGGCAGCACCCGGACGTGACGGGATGGTCTATCTTGACCGCGTGGAAACACATTGGCCGTTGCGGATCCAGCTGCCCATCGGGTCGCAGGTCCCGTTCCACTGTACCGCCAGCGGCAAGATGTATCTCAGCGCACTGCCCGCGAAAACGCAGGACCGTTTGCTGGCCTCCGTTCCGCTGGAACAGCGCACGGCCAATTCCGAAACCGATCCTGTGCGGCTCAAACATATGCTGCGGGACACGGCGGATCGTGGCTATGCCGCGGATGATGAGGAATTCATGGAAGGCATGGCCGCGATTGCCATTCCCATTTGTGATGATCAGGGCCGATTGCTGACAACCCTGTCCGTGCACGCGCCCAAGCAGCGGCACGATATCGACAGCCTTGCGGCCGGTCTGCCCAAGCTGCGCGAGGCAGCACGACGGCTGGAAGAGTTGCTCATCGGATAGGCGCCGGTTTGCAACCGGTTGCAGGTCCGAAGGCGCTCGGGCAGTCTGGTGCCGTGAACTGTTCCAAAGGGATTGCATGGCCGCCACATTGAAAGACGTCGCCGCCCGCGCGGGCGTATCGCGGTCTGCGGTGTCGCGAACATTTACGGATGGCGCGTCCGTGTCGGACAAGATGCGCCGCAAGGTGGAAGAGGCAGCGCAGGCGTTGGGCTACCGGCCCAATGCGCTTGCCTCATCCCTGACTACGGGGCGCACCAAGCTGATCGGGCTCGTCTCCGATAATTTTCGCAACCCGATTTTCCTCGAGGTTTTTGACCTGTTTACCCGTGCATTACAGGACAGCGGCTTGCGCCCGCTCCTGGTGAACCTGTCGAAAGAAACGGACCCGGAGCACTCCGTGCGGATGCTGCAGCAATATTCGGTGGATGGTGTCGTGGTCGCCTCCTCGACCCTGCCGGTGAGTTTTGCACAGGCGTTTCAGGACAGCGGGGTTCCGGTGGTGCACGCCTTTGGCCGGTTGTCCGGCGCGCCGCGGGTGCATGTGGTGGGCATCGACAATGTTGCCTGCGGCCGGATGGCAGCGCAGGCGCTGCTGGCGCGCGGTTATACCCGGATTGGATTTCTGGGCGGGCCGGAAACGGCCACGTCTACGCAGGATCGTCTGGCCGGGTTTCGGTCGGTGCTGGAACGGCGCGGCGTGACGTTCACCCACAGTTACGCATCCGCCTATTCCTTTGACGCGGGCCGGGCAGAGATGCTGCGCTTGTTGGATCGGGGCCCGGCGGAGGTGTATTTTTGCGGTGACGATGTGCTGTCCATCGGTGCGCTGTCGGCCATACGGGACCGCGCGCTGTCCGTGCCGGGTGATATCGGTATCATCGGGCTCAATGACATGGAGATGGCGGGGTGGGAAAACATTGGCCTGACCACGATCCGACAGCCGATCAAGGAGATCGTGACAGCCTCCGTTGGCGTGATGGAGGCGATGTTGTCCGGCGAAGGCGAGGTGCCGGACATGCGCGTGTTCAGCTGTGAGTTGGTGGAACGCGGGACGTTGCGCCCAGTTCCATGAGGTAGACTGGGGCGCTGCCCCAGACCCCGTGGTATTTTGGGCCAGAAGAAGCCATCACCTGCGATACATCGGCGGACGTGCATCGGTCCAGGCGCCATTGTCCCTGGCAGAGGCGACGGCGGCATAGATGGCCGCGATGGAGCGCAGGCCGTCCGGTGCGGTGGGCAAGGCGTCACGTGCCGTGCCCCGGATGGCGGCAGCAAGATCCACATAGATGTTGGCGACAGCCAGCGGGAAGCCTTCCGGGTGGGCGATGGCCACCCGGCTCAGGCTGCTGGCTGCGTCCGATAGGCCTGCTTCGCCCTTTTCCATGATCTGGCTGCGTCCGCCGACGGGCGTGTAAAGCACCTGGTTCGGTTGTTCAGAGGCCCAGCGGAGGCCGCCGGTTTCGCCAAAGACCTGAATGTCGAACCCGTGTTGCCGCCCGATGGCGACCGAGGATGTCCAGAGCCGCCCGACAGTTCCGCCTGACATCCGGAAATTCACCATGGCGTCGTCTTCGAGCGTGCGGGACGGTATGGTAGAGGCAAAGTCTGCGGACAGGGTTTCGACCTCGTCACCCGCAATGAAGCTGGCCATGTGCATGGCGTGGATACCGCAATCCGCGAACTGGCCGGACACGCCTGCCATCGCGGGGTCATAGCGCCAGCGGACGCGGGGGTTGTCGGCGTCGGTGGCATCGCCGTGGTGGCCGTGGCTGAAGTTGGCGACGACGAGGCGGACCTTGCCGATGTCTCCGCTGGCCACCATGTGCCGCATCTCGCGCACCATCGGATACGCGGAATAGCAGTAGTTGACGGCGCATATCTTACCGGCGGCTTCGGCTACTCGCACGATTTCTTCGCCTTCTTCCACGGTCATGGTCATCGGCTTTTCGCAGAGCACGTGAAAGCCGGCCTCGAGGAAGGCGCGTGTGATCTCGAAATGGGTGCTGTTGGGGGTGGCGACGGTTACGAGGTCGATGCGGTCGTCGCGCCCGCGTTCCCCTTCGAGCATCTCCTGCCAATTGCCATAGGCGCGGTCGGGTGCCATGCCCAGCGATTGGCCATAGGCGCGGCCCTTGTCCGCATCGACGTCCAACGCCCCTGCGGTCAGCGCAAAGTGACCGTCTGCCAATGCGCCAAGGCGGTGGGCCGGGCCGATCTGGCTCCCCTCACCGCCGCCGATCATGCCCCATTTGAGCTTTTGCATGCTGAGTTCCTCTTAGAAATCGCTGACGGATTGCCAGGTCTTGCTGTCCGATGCGGCCAGTGCCGCGGCGATCACGCGGTTGACCTCGAGCCCGTCTGCGAAGGTGGGCCAGATGGGCGTGCCAGTGTGGATCGCTTGCAGAAAATCGCGCGCCTCGATGATGATCTGATCCTGATACCCGGTGCCGTGACCCGGCCCCTGACAGAAGGGTTCATAATTCGGGTGCGCGGGTCCAGTCAGGATCTTGGTGAAGCCGCGCGTGGCCTCCGGCCCTTCGTTGCGGTAGAGCCAGAGGGCGTTCTGGTCCTCCTGGTCAAACCGGATCGCGCCCTTGGTGCCCGCGATTTCGTAGGCATATCCCATCTTGCGGCCCATCGCGATGCGGCTGGCATAGATGTGGCCCATCACACCATTGGCGAAACGGCACATGATCTGGGCATGGTCATCATTGGTAACGGTACCACCGGGGCGTGTGGCGTGGGCGGTTTCCACCTCGGCCATCACGCGATCGATGGGACCCATGAGGGCGAGGGCCGCATTCACGATGTGGGGGGCCAGATCGCCCATCGTGCCGTTTGCCATGCCTGTGGTGCGCCACGTGGCGGGGGCGTCGGGGTCGGCAAGGAAGTCTTCGGTGTGTTCCGCCCGGAACCACGTGACGTCGCCGATCGTGCCGTCATCGATCAGCGATTTGGCGAATTGGCTGGCCGGGGTGCGGATATAGTTGAACCCGATCATGTTGGTGACACCCGCGGCCTCGGCAGCGGCGACCATGGCCGCGCCGTCTGCGAGCGATGCACCGAGCGGTTTTTCGCACAGGACCGGCTTGCCCAGGGCAAGGGCCGCTTCGGCAATGGCGCGGTGGGTTTCCTGCGGAGAGGCGATGACCACCGCCTCGACCCTTGGGTCGTTCACAAGCACCTGCCAATCGCCGGTGCCACGCGCAAACCCGTAGGCCGCGCGGTAGCGTTCGGCACTGGCGTCCGACGTGGCACAGATCATCTCGAGCCGGGGGCGCAACGCCGTGTTGAACACTGCGCCAACGGCGGCCATGGCCACGGAATGCGCTTTGCCCATATAGCCGCCGCCGATGATACCGATACCGATATCAGTCATCGTATGATCCTCCCTCAGAGCCGATTTGCAACCGGTTGCAAAATGACTAGCGCGGGTTTACACCTCTCGCAAGAGCGAAGTGCGGGGAGGCGATCATGAGCGCATTGATGGATGGGATCCGGGGCAACCGGTTCGTCGTGTTCGGTCGGGCGGGCATGGATATGTTTGCCGCCCCTGTGGGCACGAAATCGGAACATGCCGATACGTTTCACGCCGACCTTGGCGGGTCGTCGGCAAACACGTGCGCGGGCCTGGTCAAGCTGGGGTCGGAGGCGGCGCTGGTGACGTCCGTCTCGGACGATGCCGTCGGTCGGTTCTGCATCAACAAGCTGCAGCATTACGGGGTGGAGACCACCTATGTCCGGTCGGTCGGGGGCGAATATCGCAATTCGCTGGCGGTCTATGAAAGCTGCATCGAGGATTTTCAGAACGTGATCTATCGCAATGGTGCTGCGGATTTTCAGGTGACGGACGCGGATGTGGATACGGTCGCGTATGACCGGTTCACGGCGCTTGTCACGGCGGGCACGGTGTTCGCGTCCGAGCCGTCGCGTGGATCGACCTTTCGCGCGTTCGACAATGCCAAGGCGGCGGGCTTACCGATCATCTTTGACATTGATTACCGTCCCTATTCCTGGCCATCAGCAGAGGTTGCCGCCGACGTCCTGTCGCGCGCGGGCGAGGCGAGCGACATGATCGTCGGCAATGACGAAGAGTTCGGGTTCATGGCGGGCGGGATCGAAAAGGGTCTCGACAAGGCACGCGAGCTTGCGCAACGCCCGGGCCGTATCGTGATTTACAAGATGGGTGAAAAGGGCGCGGTGACCTTTGCCGATGGCAAGGAGATCCGCACCGGCATCTATCCGGTGACGGCGGTGAAACCCAACGGGGCCGGGGACAGCTTTATATCCGGCCTGCTGGCGTCGGTGGCGGCGGGGCATTCACTGCACGACGCGGTGCTGCGCGGGTCGGCCTCGGCCTCGATCGTGGTGTCCAAGCCCGGTTGCGCCCCTGCGATGCCCGACACCGCACAGCTTGACGCCTTTCTGGCCGATCATCCCGGCCCCACGGGCACCTGAAGGAGAGAGACATGCATATCGCACCTTTTGACAACGGCAATAAACCGATCGTGGACGTGGACCATGATCTGGTGCCGCTGAACTATTTCAATATCGTCAAGCTGACGGTGGGTGAGGTCTTTGACTATGCGGTGCCGGGGTATGAAACCTGCATCGTGCCCGCGACGGGCATGGTGGATGTGGACGTTGACGGGGCGGCGTTTGCAAATCTGGGCAATCGCGGTGTCGACGTCTGGGATGGTGAGCCCGAGGGTGTTTATGTGCCGGTTGGCGCGCGCACGCAGATGACATGCGTGTCCAGCACGGCAGAGGTGTTCATCGCCGGGGCAAAATACGACAAGGTGCTGGAACCGTTCGACGTGCGCGAGGACGGGATTGACCGGGTGCAATACGGGTCGGATGACACCAAGACGCACCGCAAGATCAAACATATCCTCGGTGCGAACCAGCATGACAAGGTGGGTCGCCTTCTGGTGTCTGAATTGTTCACCGTGGGTGCGGGCGGGTGGTCCGGGTTTCCGAGCCACAAGCATGACACCGACCGTCTCCCCGAAGAGTCGCGCCACGACGAGACGTATAATTTCCGGTTCAAGCCGAACCACGGGTCGGGCTTGCAGATGCTCCAGCGTGAGGACGGCAAGGCGGGCGACGCCTATCACATCGTGGATGGCTCAACGATGCTGATCGACAAGGGCTATCACCCCTGCGCGGTGCTGCCAGGCTACGAGATGTATTACTTTACCATTCTGGGTGGGCTGTCGCAGCGGTCGCTGAAACAGTATTTCCAGCCGAGCCATGCCGATCAGTTGCACACCATCCCCGGCATCATGGATATGGTGGCCAAGTTCAAATGACCCTCGTGACGTTGGAACAGGCCCTGCAACCGGCGCTGCGGGACGGGTATGCCGTGGCGGGGTTGGTGACGCTGGGCTGGGAGGACATGCGGGCCTATGTGGCGGCGGCCGAAGCCGAAGATGTGCCGGTGATCCTGCAGGCCGGGCCGTCCTGCCGCGAGCACACGCCGCTCCCGATCCTGGGCAAGATGTTCATGCATCTGGCCGAGGCGGCATCGGTGCCGGTCGTGGCCCATCTGGACCATGGGTACACCGCGGAAGAGTGTCGTATCGCAGTCGAAAGCGGGTTCAGTTCCGTGATGTTCGACGGGTCACGCAAGCCTTTGGCGGAAAACATCGATGAAACGGCGGCCATTGCGGAGATGGCCCACGCGGCGGGCGTGTCCTGCGAAGGTGAGATTGGGTTTGTCGGGTATTCGGGGGGCGAACAATCGGCCGGCACCGATCCGGACGAGGCTGCGCAATTCGCGCGAGACACCGGCGTGGATGCCATGGCGATTTCCGTGGGCAACGTGCATTTGCAACAGGATGCGGGTGACGGGCTGGATGTCGCGCGTATTCGCGCGATCGAGGCGGTGACCGACATACCGCTTGTCATTCACGGTGGGTCTGGCGTGCCGCTGGCGCAGCGGCAGATGCTGTCGCAGGGGTCCAAAGTGTGCAAGTTCAACATTGGCACCGAATTGCGCATGGCCTTTGGCAATGCGTTGCGCGCGGCGGTGAACAGCGACCCGGACCGGTTTGACCGGGTGCAGATCATGAAGGACACGCATGACCCGCTGGTCGCGGCGACCCGCACCGTGCTGCGCGGGTTCAAGGGCGGCTGAGGCTCAGCCGGTTTCCACGCAGTGTCGGCGGAACGCGCGTTTGAGCATGTCCAGCTCGGCGCGCAGCAGCTCCATTTCCACGCGGATGTCGTCGCCCAGTGCCTCGCCCGCGATCAACGTGAAATGGCCCAGCTTTTCGCCATCCGTGGTGTCGGACAGAACAAACACCTGCACCCCGTCTGCAATCGCCTCGGCCGGGATCGGCACCTGGACCAACCACATGCCGTCGCCCTGTTCCGTCACGTTGACGTCCGGCACGGGGGTGCCCAGATGCGTCACGGCGATTTGCGGCACACCGCTGCCGGTCTGTTCTATCGCGCCTTCCCAGATGCCGTGACGCATGCGGGTCGGGGTCAGTTTCAGCGTGCTCATGGGCCGGCCTCCGTTACAATGCCGCGCGCGGCCGACGCGAGAATGTCAAATCGCGCAAGGTCACCTGGTTCATCTCGGGCCCTTCGAAGATCAGGTCCAGCCACGCCCGCTCAACCCGGCGTTCGTTGAGCTTGGAGTAGGCAAGGTCGAATTCGACCATCACGTCCTCTTCGTTCAGGGGAAGCTCGCGCACGATCTGTTCGGTGTTGGGTCCGTGTCGGATGTTCAGCCGGGCAAAGATTTCCAGCGGCTTTTCCATCTCCACGATGGCATTCACGCCGATCAGGTGTGTTTTCTTCAACCCGTCAATCGCAGCGGCGGGCAGGTCCACGACAAGCGACAGGAACGAGCCGTCGAATTTGAAAACATCCAGCCGCACGCCATAGGGGGCAAGGTCTTCCTCGCGCAGATTGCGCAGCTGGCGCAAGGTCAGTTCCGAAAAGGCGCAGTCGTGAAACAGCGTGACCTCGTCGCCCAGCATGGATTTTGTCTCGACCGAAGATATGCCGGGCCGCGCCAGTGGACCGCGCCACAGTTCGGGACGCCACGACCAATCGGCATTATGCGGCTTGGGAAAGCTGGTGGAGCCGATGGCAGGCAGGGCCAGCCGTTCGTCCGCGCGGTGGATCAACCGGTCGAGATGCGTGCGCAGTAGGCGGGCGGCACTGCGGTGGCCGCGCAGTTCATTCAGGGCCGTGTCGCTGGCGTTGCGCGCCGCGCGCGCCCAACGGCGCATGGCACGCCGATGCGCGACCTTGTCGATGAAACTGATGCTCTTGCCTGCCATGTGCTCTTTGCGGCCCTTGGTTGTGTCCGGCGCGTTTATCTATGCCAAAGGTTTCACTCAAATAAACCGGCGAACATCCCGCGCCGCGGGATATTGTCGGGCGGCGTTGCAGAATTGTCCGCCCGCGCGGCGGACTGCGCCTGTGTGCGCTGCAGGGTTTGTTGCAACAACCGCGGCGCGCGCGGGCCAAGGGCGTTGCCGGATTGGGCCTCGTAAAGCGCCATGCCCACAACCTCGCCCCCGATCTTTGTGGCACCGCGCCAGTAGGTGTCGCGCAAATCCGGGCTGGGCGGCGTGCCCTGTACCCGGATCAGGGTCACGCCGTCGGCGTCGGACCGTTCCAGAACGGTTTCAGACGCCGCACCCAACGCATCGGCCGAGACGGTGCCGCCGGGTGTGCCAATGACCGTGGTGACCGTGATCAGCGCCAGCGGCGCGTCTTCGGGCACACGCGCGCCCAACGTGTCGCACCGTGCCATCAGCGCAAAGCGTTGGCGCAAGCTGCTTGGGTCGATGCAAAACCCCTGTGGCGCGACAAGTGTCACGACACCGCGGCTCATCGGGGCGATCTGCAGGGCTTCGGCAGTGAGGGTGTCTGATGGCGTTCCGGGCACGGGGAACCCGTCCTCGCACCCGGCAAGGACAAGGCACCCCAGAGCCGCGGCGCAGACCCTAGAGGTCCATGTACTCATGGCGTTCCGCCTGCGCGCCGGGATGCGTGACAGCCCCCTTGTACGTGTCCCCGACCAGCTGCGCGTATTTCCAAAGCGCACCGCTTTCGTAGATGGTCTGGCGCGGTCCGGCCCATGCGGCCTTGCGCTCCGCGAGGTCTTCATCGCTGAGATCAACGCTCAACTCACCCTTGATTGCATCGAGCGTGATGATGTCGCCGTCTTGCAGCAGGGCAATCGGTCCGCCCTTGTAGGCTTCGGGGCCCACGTGGCCCACGCAGAACCCGCGCGTCGCCCCGGAAAAGCGGCCGTCGGTGATCAAGGCCACCTTCTTGCCCATGCCCTGACCCGAAAGCGCCGCCGTGGTGGCCAGCATCTCGCGCATGCCGGGACCGCCTGCGGGGCCCTCGTTGCGGATGACGATCACTTCGCCTTCCTTGTAGGCGCGTTTCTGAACCGCCTCGAACGCATCCTGCTCGCATTCGAAAACGCGGGCGGGGCCGACGAAACGCTGATGCTGCGCCTCCATGCCTGCGACCTTCACGATGGCGCCTTCGGGGGCGAGGTTGCCCTTGAGGCCGACAACGCCGCCCGTCTTGGTCAGCGGTTCGGAGATGGGATAGATCACGCGGCCGTCCGCTTCGAGGTCGATCTTGTCCAGCTCTTCGCCGATGGAATAGCCGGTTGCGGTCAGGCAGTCCTCGTGGATCAGGCCCGCTTTGCGCAGTTCCTTCATCACCACGTAGATGCCGCCCACCTCATAGAGGTCCTTGGCCACATATTGCCCACCCGGTTTCAGGTCCACGAAGTATGGCGTGTCGCGGAAAATCTCGCAAACGTCTTCGAGGAAGAAATCAATGCCCGCCTCATGCGCCATGGCAGGCAGGTGCAGGCCCGCATTGGTGGACCCGCCGGTGCAGGCCACGACGCGTGCCGCGTTCTCGAACGCCTGCCGGGTGCAGACATCGCGGGCGCGGATGTTCTTTTCGATCAGGTTCATGACGGCCGCACCGGAGGCTTCGGCGTACTGGTCCCGGCTTTGGTAAGGCGCGGGCGCGCCGGAGGAGTTGGGCAGCGCAAGGCCGATGGCTTCGGACACGCAGGCCATGGTGTTGGCGGTGAACTGACCGCCGCAGGCACCCGCGGACGGGCAGGCCACGCGTTCCAGCACGTCCAGCTCCGCTTCGGTCATGGTGCCGTTTTGCTGGTGACCCACGGCCTCGAACATGTCCTGCACGGTCAGGTCACGGTCCGCATATGCCTCGGGCACCTGCGCGCCGGTGGGCGCGCGACCCGGCAGGATCGATCCGCCATAGAGGAACACAGACGGCACGTTCAGCCGGATCATCGCCATCATCATGCCCGGCAGGGATTTGTCGCAGCCCGCAAGCCCCACCAGCGCGTCATAGCAGTGCCCGCGCATCGTCAGTTCGACCGTATCGGCAATCGCCTCACGGCTGGCCAGCGACGACCGCATGCCTTCGTGCCCCATCGCAATCCCGTCCGTGACGGTGATCGTGGTGAATTCACGCGGTGTGCCATAGGCAGATTTCACGCCCATCTTGACCGCTTGTGCCTGACGGTTCAGCGCGATGTTGCAGGGGGCCGCTTCGTTCCAGCAGGTGGCCACACCGATCAGGGGCTGGTGGATTTCCTCCTCGGTCATTCCCATGGCGTAGTAGTACGACCGGTGCGGCGCCCGTTCGGGGCCTTCGGTCACATGACGGCTGGGCAGCTTGGATTTGTCGAACTTGCCTTTGAGCATCTGGGTCTCTCCCTGGAAACGCGTTGCCAAGTGCAATAGCTTTTGGTCCCGGCCCCTGCAAGCACCGCTGCCGGTTGTAAAGCATCCGCCCGAGGCCTAGATTTCTCCAACGGCGTGGCGCCGGGGCTAAGCCCTTGTCCATTTTCCACGCCGCGCCAAGCGGGACATACCATGGACACCAGCCTGTTCGCTTTCATATGGAAGCACTCCAAACGTGATCAGCTGATGCTGCTTGGTCTGACAATCGTCACGTTCCCCTTCCTTTATGCCACGCTGGAGATGCCCAAACGCATCATCAACGACGCGATTGGCGCATCAGGGTCGACGGTTGACGTCTTTGGCTATGACCTGACGCAGATCCAGTTCCTGATGGCCTTGTGTTTCGGGTATCTTGGGGCCGTGCTCGCCCATGGCCTGCTCAAGATGCGGCTGAACACCATGAAGGGCGTGACGGCAGAGCGCCTTTTGCGTCGGTTCCGCTTTCAGTTGATCAGCCGCATGTTGCGGTTCCCGCGCAACTACTTCCGCTCGACCAGCCAGGGCGAGCTGGTGAGCATGGTGACCTCCGAGGCGGAACCCATGGGGGGGCTGATGGGCGACATGGTGGCCCAGCCGGTGTTTCAGGCGGGCCAGATGCTGATCATCGTGATCTTTCTGTTCCTGCAATCGGTGTGGTTCGGCCTTGCGGGGATCGCGCTGATCCCGCTGCAGGCATATGTCATCCCGATCCTGCAACGGCGCATCAACCTGCTGAACAAGGACCGGATCAAGCAGGTGCGGGCGTTCTCGTCAGAAATCGGGGAAAGTGCGGCGGGGATTTCAGACCTGCGTACAAATGGTGGGCTGCGTTACCGGTTGGCGCAATTCACCGACCGGCTGAGCAATATCTTTGAGCTGCGGTTCAAGATCTATCAGCAGAAGTTCTTCATGAAGTTCCTCAACAACTTCATCACGCAGCTGACACCGTTTTTCTTCTATCTCGTTGGCGGTATCCTCGCCATTCGCGGGGACATTACGGTGGGGGCTCTGGTGGCGGCGCTGGCGGCCTACAAGGACCTGTCGAGCCCGTGGAAAGAGCTGCTGACCTACTACAACCAGACGCAGGACATGGCGCTGCGGTGGGAGATCGTGACAGAGCGCTTTGCCCCGCGCGACATGCTGGATGAGACGCTTTTTGATGGGCAGCCGGACGAAATCCCTCACCTCCTGGGGGACATCGTTCTGGACAACGTCACGGTGCGAAACGCGGATAACACGCCGGTTCTGGAAGGCATATCGCTCAACATTCCCGCGGGTTCGCGCGTGGCCATCCAGGTCAAGAACCAGACAGAGCGCACCACGATGGCCGAATTGCTGACCCGAGAGGTGCTGCCGACGCGCGGGTCCATCACGATGGCGGGCCATGACCTCAGCACGTTGCATCAGGCGGTTGTGTCCGCGCGCATCGGCTATGCGCAATCGCGGCCCTATCTGTTTGACGGCACGTTGGGCAGCAACCTGATGATGCCGCTGATGACAAGCCCGCGGTCCGTGCCGTGGAACAAGGGCGGGCGCGACCGCTATGGGAACGAGGCCGCCCGCTCGGGCAACAGCGCAGACCGGCTGGACGCGGATTGGATCGATCCGGCGCTGGCGGGGCTGGGTTCCGAAGACGAGGTGCGCAAGTGGTGGTTCGAACTGGTGCAGGCCATGGGCATCGACGAATTCATGTTCCGCCGGATGCTGGAAAGCCGGATCGACATCGAAAGGTATCCCAGCCTCGCAACCGCGATTGTCGAATTGCGCCCGGAGGTGGAAAAGCTGCTGGTGGAAAATGAGCTCGATGACCTCGTGCATCGGTTCGACCCGGACGAATTCAACCCGGCCGTGCCGCTTGGGGGCAACCTTCTGTTTGCCGCGCCGCGTATGGACATCAGCCAGCAGGGGTTGGCAACGCAGGCCGGGTTCCTTGCCCTGCTCTTTGAACACGGCATTGCCGAACAGGGCATCGCGATCTCACAGACATTGATCGAAACGCTGCACCAGACATTCGGCAGTGACGGCACGAGCCACCCGCTTTTTACCGCGCTCAACATCGACGAAGCGCTCTATGAGCAATTGGTGGATATCGCGCAACGGCGTCGGGAAAAGGGCGACATTGCCCTGACGGACGAAGAATTCGCACTGCTGCTGACGGTGCCTTTTGCCTTTACCGCCGAACAGATCGGCCCGGCGTTTCCCGACAGCTTCAAGGCCGAGATCGTCAAGATCCGCCAGACGAACGGCGCAAACCTGCGCGCGCAGGTCGAAGAGATGTTTGTGCCGATTTCGCCCGACAATTACCTGCCGAGGCTGACCGTTCTGGAAAACGCGCTTTACGGTCGGATTTCGATGCTGGCAGGGGCCAAGCAGGAGGTCATCGAGGACCTCGTGGCGGACCTTATGAAAGAGAAGGGGCTGCGCCGTCGCGTGGCCGAGACGATCTTTGACCTGCCCACGGGAATTGGCGGCACGAGCCTGCCGACGATCTTCCACGAACGCGCGGCGTTTTCGCGTGCGGGCATCAAGCGACCCGATATCATGGTGCTGGACCGCGCATTGGCAAGCCACGGGTCCGACCTGCGCGAGCGGACGCGCAGCGCGCTGCATGACCTGCTGCCCGACAGCACGTTGATCTTTCTCGAGGAACAGTTTGAAGATCCGGACGCCTATGACCTGTTTGTCGAGATTGATGACGGGCGCATCGACGGGGTGCAGATCCACGAAGACGACGAAGAAGCCGACGACCTGAACCGAAAGGTCCGGGCGCTGTCCCGGACAGAATTGTTTGCCGGCCTGAGCCTGCGCAACCAACGGCTGCTGGCCTTTGCGGCGCAGTGGTACACAGCGGAAGCGGGTCAGCGTGTCTTTTCCATGGGGGACAAACCCGATGCCGCGTACCTGTGTGTCTCGGGAACGGCCGAGCTGTCCTTTGACACGCCTGACGGCAATGAACGCGTGGTGACGACTGTCGAGCCGGGGCGCCTGATCGGGGATCTTGCGATCATCCTCAATGATCCGCGCAACCTGCACCTGACGGCGGAAACGGATGTGACGTTCCTGCGCATCGGCGCGCGCGAGTTCAAATCCGTTCTGGAAAACGACACCAGTGTCCTGCTGAGCATGTTGCAGACCGTGTCGGGGCATCTCAACGGCGTGGCAGAGCTGCTGCGGCAGGCAAATGTCGAAATCCCGCAGGACGAGCAGGACGCGCAAGACGAAACGCCAGCGCCGATCGACCAATGAGCGTCTGGCGGCTGAACTATGCGGCGCATGACCGATTTGTCGCGCCCGCCCGCGCCAAAGCGCAGGTATGGCGCATTCCGTTTGGCCTCGTACTTGCGGCGGCGTTCTTTCTCGCGTTGAGCCAGATGGTGTTCGGCACCATTCTGAACATGCTCGGCCCCGATCTGGCCAGTGAGATTCAATCGGATGGACCGCTGGGTCTCACAGCCGGGGCGGTGGTGTTCTTCCTGCTGCAGCTGGGATTGCTGGGCGTGGCGGCCGGTCTGGTCTGTGTGGTGCTGCACGGGCGCGGTCCGATGACGCTGATTGGTGCGCCGGGTCTTGCCCTGCGCCAATTCACGGCGGTGTCCGTTGTATTGGTCGTGGTCATCGCGGCGCTGTGGATCCTGCCGCCCTATGACTATGGCGCGCCGCTCGAGCGGAACATGTCGCTGGGCCGGTGGCTGGTGCTGTTGCCCCTAGGGCTTGTGGCGGTTCTGGTGCAGGTGAGCGGTGAAGAAATCCTGTTCCGCGGCTATCTTCAGCAGCAGATTGCCGCCCGGTTTTCGTCGCCGTTCCTGTGGATGTTCATCCCCTCCGCCATCTTTGGCGCGCTGCATTACGTACCCGAAAGCGCGGGATCAAATGCGATGACCATCGCGGTGTTTGCTGGTGTCTTTGGACTGGTCACCGCGGATCTGACGGCGCGGGCAGGGACGCTTGGCCCGGCCATCGCGGTGCATTTTTTCAACAACGTACAGGCCATCCTGCTGACCAGTCCGCCGGATGAGATGTCGGGCCTTGCGCTTTACCTTTTGCCCTTTGGCATGGCGGATGAAGCGGCGCTGGCGGAATGGTTGCCCGTGGACCTCGGCTGGATGCTGGTGGCATGGCTCGCAGCAAGGCTTGCCATTCGCCGTTGATTGCAATTGTGCGCCGCCCCGATTATCTGGGCGAGGCGACGATAAGCGGATGAACACATGAACTGGATCACCAACTATGTCCGGCCCCGGATCAACTCGATCTTTTCGCGGCGCGAGACTCCGGACAATTTGTGGACCAAATGCGATGAATGCGGCACGATGCTGTTCCATCGCGAGCTGTCGGACAATCTGAACGTCTGCACCAGCTGTGGCCATCACATGGGGATCACGCCGCGCGACCGGTTCCAGAGCCTGTTTGACGGCGGTATTTTCACCGAGGTGGACGTGCCCGCACCGCTGGCCGATCCGCTGCAATTCCGCGATCAGAAAAAATATCCCGACCGCATGAAAGCCGCGCAAAAGGCGACCGGCGAAGACGAGGCGATGTTGGTGGCCAAGGGCGAAATGGGCCGCACCCCCATCGTCGCGGCCTGCCAGGATTTTTCCTTTATGGCCGGGTCGATGGGCATGTATGTCGGCAACGCGATCATCGCCGCCGCCGAAGAAGCGGTGAAGCTCAAGCGCCCGCTGATCCTGTTTTCCGCCGCCGGTGGCGCCCGGATGCAGGAGGGCATCCTGAGCCTGATGCAAATGCCGCGCACAACCGTTGCGGTGCAGATGCTCAAGGAGGCCGGTCTGCCTTACATCGTGGTTCTGACGCATCCCACCACGGGCGGCGTAACTGCGAGTTACGCGATGCTTGGCGACGTGCATATCGCAGAGCCCAACGCGCTGATCTGTTTTGCCGGGCCGCGCGTGATCGAACAGACGATCCGCGAAAAGCTGCCCGAAGGGTTCCAGCGGGCGGAATACCTGCTGGATCACGGGATGCTGGACCGCGTGACACCGCGCACGCAGATGCGCGACGAGCTGATTACCATCACCCGGATGCTTCTTGGTCTGCCGCCCGCGGTCAAAGGCGACCTGCCCGCGCCTGATCCGGTGGGCGCGCCCGGTGACACCCCGGACGATCAAGGCACCACCCCCGCATGAGCGGGACAGGTTCGGACGCCATCCTCGCCCGGATGATGGCGCTGCACCCAAAGGTGATCGACCTGACGCTGGACCGTGTGTGGCGGTTGCTGGATCGTTTGGGCAATCCGCAGAACGATCTGCCGCCTGTGATCCACATTGCGGGCACCAATGGCAAAGGCTCGACCCAGGCGATGATCCGCGCAGGTCTTGAGGCCGCCGGGCACCGGGTGCACGCCTATACCTCTCCGCATCTGGCGCGGTTTCACGAACGGATCCGCCTGGCGGGCGATCTGATTTCCGAGGACGCGCTGACCGCGTTGCTCGACGAATGCTATGTGGCGAATGGCGATGCCGACATCACGTATTTCGAGATCACGACCTGCGCCGCCATCCTTGCCTTTGCGCGCACACCTGCGGACTACACGCTGCTCGAGGTGGGGCTGGGGGGGCGGCTGGATGCAACCAACGTGGTTGATGCGCCCGCGCTGACCATTATCACACCGGTGTCGATGGATCACGAAGCGTTCTTGGGCGACACGTTGGGCGCGATTGCGGGGGAGAAGGCGGGCATTATCAAACGCGGTGTACCCTGCATCATTGGACCTCAGGATGAGGCCGGGCTGGACGTGATCGAGGCGCGTGCTGCGGCGCTTGGCGCGCCTGTGTTGGCCTATGGCCAGCATTGGCATGCCGCACCCGAACGCGACGGAATGGTGTTTCAGGACGAGACCGGATTGCTCGACCTGCCGCGGCCCAGCCTGCCCGGCGATCACCAGATCCAGAATGCGGGCGCGGCCATCGCGGCCTTGCGGCATCTGGGTTGTGACGAAGCGGCGTGTCTTGCGGCCGTCACCCAGGCGCATTGGCCCGCACGGATGCAACGGCTGAAGCAGGGGCCGCTTGTCGATATGGCGGCCGCGTCGGGGGCGGAATTGTGGCTGGATGGCGGGCACAACCCGGCGGCCGGTGCCGCCTTGGCCAGTGTTTTGCGCACGTTGCCTGAACGGCCCACACATATGATCTGCGGCATGCTCAACACCAAGGATGTGCGTGGATATCTGGCCCCATTGGCGGATGTGGCCACGTCCCTGCATGCCGTGCCGATCCCGGGCGAGGCGAATACCCTGAGCGCTGCGGACACCGCAACGGCGGCGTCTGATGTCGGGTTGATCGCATTTCAGGCCGAGGATGTGTCCGCCGCGCTGCATGCGATACTGGCCGAGACGCCGCAGGCGCGGGTCCTGATCTGTGGATCGCTGTATCTTGCGGGGCGTGTGCTTCGGGACCACAGTTAAGCCGATCCCTCACATTATGTTGACCAAACGCACCTGTCTGGGCTATATTTAGCGTCATTATACCGATGGGTCACAATAATGGCTCGGGGTTTTGGGGGACGCAGTATGGTGTGGCGCGATGATAATGCGCCGGGACAGCGGCAATCGTCGGCCAGCAGGTTCGGCAAGATGGCCGCCAATTCATCGGCGAAGATTACGGTTCTATTGGTTGTGATGGGGTTCCTGATGGTGACCATCGTGCTGGTCGCGATGCAGCCCAGACCACAACCCGCACCCACGATAACCGCAGAGATTGCACCCGCGCCCCAGCCAGTTGCAGCGCCCGCACCTGTGGTCGCCGAGCCGGTTGTGGCGGCAATTGTCGCACCGGCCCCGACCCCCGCCCCGCCGCAACCGGACCCTGTCGTGCAACAGGTCAGCCGCGCGGACGCGTCCCTGCTGGAATTGCGCGAGGCGGTCCGGTCAACCCAGGCCAGTGACGTTCTGCGGCAGTTGTCGACCGAAGGCGCGTCCGGTCCGAGCGACCTGCCGCGGTTGGCCCGCAATGTGCTGAGCGGATTTGGATATGCGGTGCAGGAGGGTGACCGCCTGCACGCGCTTCTTGTCGGTGCGCTGTCCAATCAGAAATCCGACGCGTATATCGACGCGTTGCTAAACACCGCCGCGGCACGGGGTGAATTCACGCCGCCCTTTGCCCTGATCCTGCCCACGGGGCGCATGGATACGGGCATCCTGCTCGATGCGATGGTGCGCGGCGCGCGCGGCTAAGGCAGAAATACAAAAAACCTGAATTGCGTGACCCTTTGAAATCACAGATTCCAACGGGATACGGGATACATGATGTTGCCGGCTGTTTGTCTTTCGCTCTATGCGCCCCAGCCCGCGCTCTGCATTTCGCGCAATCGCGAGGCGGTGCGTTCGAATTCAAATGTCCCTTCGCCCTCGAGATACAGCATTTCGGGCGATGCCGCAGCGGAGCAAATCAGACGCACCTGCGCCTCATAGAGTGCGTCGATCAGGGTGACGAACCGCTTTGCCTCGTTGAAGTTGCTGCGGCTGAGGCACGGAATGTCGTCAATCATCAGCACCTTGCAGGTGTCCGCAATCGCAAGGTAGTCGGCGGGTCCCAACGCCTTGGCGCAGAGATCAAAGAAGCTGGCGCGCCCGACCCCGTTGCGGAACCGCGGCAGGGTGACGGTACGCCCCTTGATCACCAGATCCAGTGGTGCATCCGACCCTCCGGCCAGATCGGACCAGATGGCGTCCATCTGCTGCCGCGCCGTGGCACCCAGAGGCGTAAAAAAGGTGGGCGACCCGGCCAGCCGGTCCTGACGATAGTCGGTGGGCGAGGCAAGCTCCCACACAACCATTTTTTCCTTGAGTAGCTCGATGAACGGCACAAACAACTGGCGGTTCAGCCCGTCTTTGTAGAGATCATCCGGCACCCGGTTCGATGTGGTCACCACGACCACCCCGGCGGCAAAGAGCGCCTCAAACAGACGGCCCACGATCATCGCATCCGTGATATCGGTGATCTGCATTTCGTCAAAGGCAAGCAGACGCACGGATGCGGCCACATCGGCGGCGACCGGTGCGATGGCATCGTCGACGCCGGTCTGGCGCGCGATATGCATTGCGGCGTGGATTTCCTGCATGAACGCGTGAAAGTGCACGCGGCGCGCTGGCACCTCCAGATGCGAGACAAAAAAATCCATGAGCATGGATTTCCCGCGCCCAACCCCGCCCCAAAGGTAGAGACCCATGGGCGGCTCCGGCGCCTTGCGAAAGAACCCGCGTTTCACCGGTTCGGCAAGGGCCGCGCGGATGCGTTCGAACTCCGGCAGGACGGCTTCCTGTGCCGGGTCCGCCTGCAAGGTGCCTGCGGCGACAAGCGTTTGATATTCGGTGATCAAATCAGTCATGAGCGCGTCAGTCCTACCGCGCCCGTGCCCCCTTGCAAAGCCGCATCAACAATTGTGCGGTGGCGCGCATAAATGCTGATTTGACCGGGACGGTGCAGCCCGTAATGTCGGCGCGTTCATACGGAGACGTCCCATGCAGGCACGCGCATCGCTCATGACCCCGGTTCTGATCGTGGGATCGTTCATCATCATGATCAGTTTCGCGGTGCGCGCGTCGTTTGGCGTGTTCCAGATCCCGATCGCGGAAGAGTTCGATTGGCTGCGCACGGAGTTTTCGCTGGCCATTGCGATCCAGAACCTTGCATGGGGCATCGGCCAACCGATCTTTGGCGCGATTGCGGAGAAAATCGGGGATCGCAAGGCGATCATCATCGGGGCCATAACCTATTCTGCGGGCATGGTGCTGTCCGCGTATTCGGTGACGCCGCTGGAACATCAGATGTACGCCTGGCTTGTGGGCTTTGGCGTGGCGGGCACGGGGTTCGGTGTGATCCTTGCCGTCGTCGGGCGCGCGTCCTCGGACGAAAACCGCTCCATGAGCCTTGCGATTGCGACGGCGGCGGGCTCTGCCGGTCAGGTCTTTGGCGCGCCTGTGGCGGAATGGATGCTGACCATGATGAGCTGGCAGAATGTGTTCATCATTTTTGCCGCTGTGATCCTTGCGCTGATCCTCACGCTGCCCCTGATGCGCGCACCCGCGATGGCGTCCAAGGCAGAACTGGAGGAGAGCATGGGCCAGATCCTCGTGAAGGCGTTCAAGGACCCGTCCTATACGCTGATCTTTCTGGGGTTCTTTTCCTGCGGCTATCAACTGGCCTTTGTCACCGCGCATTTCCCGGCCTTTGTGACCGAAGTGTGTGGGCCGATTGTGCCGGGCAGCATGCTGCACAACCTCGGGATCACGACCACTTCGGCCTTGGGCGCATGGGCGATATCGCTCATTGGGCTGGCCAATATCGCGGGCACGCTGGCCGCGGGGTGGGCGGGCAAGCGGTATTCGAAGAAGTACCTGCTGGCAGGCATCTATACCGCGCGAACGCTGGTGGCGGGGTTGTTCATCATCTTTCCCATGACGCCTGCGACGGTGATCATCTTTTCGATCACGATGGGGTCGCTGTGGCTGGCCACGGTGCCGCTGACCAGCGGGTTGGTCGCGCATATCTATGGGCTGCGCTACATGGGCACGCTCTATGGCATCGTGTTTTTCAGCCACCAGTTGGGGTCGTTCCTGGGCGTGTGGCTGGGCGGGCGGATGTACGACCTTTATGGCTCGTACGAACAGGTGTGGTGGATCGGCGTTGCCGTGGGCGCGTTCAGCGCGGTGGTGCACCTGCCGATCCGCGAACGCCCCCTTGGTCAGGCGGCCCCGGCCTAACCACGGGAGGCGCGGATCGCCTCCAGCACCTGGTCGGTATGGGTATAGGTCAGGCCGTGGCCCGCATCGTCGATCACCGATTGCAGGGCGCCCGGGTTCCATTGGCCGAGCACGTCCTTGCATGACAGCGCGATCACGTCGTCCTGCGCGCCCCAGACGGCCAGCGTTGGGATACCCGCCGCAGCGATTGCACGATGTTCGGCCTCGGCCGGGTGGCGCAGCACGCCACGCAGGCTCGATAACACAGCGGGAAAGTACCCGCGCCGGTCGGTTTCGGCGCGTTGCAGGTCTGCGATATTCTCGACAGAACCGGGCATGTTTTCCTCGGCCTTGATCCCCTTGCGCAACAGGAACGGGTAAACGGCCAGAAACAGCCAATCGCCGATCACGGGCAGATCGCGGGTTGCCTTGAGCTTTCCGGTTGCCAGTTCCTGCATCCCCGCCGGGGCAAGCAGGACCAGCTGCTTGATCCGTTGCGGTTGGCTGGCGGCGATGTGGGCGGCGATGGCGCCCCCCATGGAATAGCCAAGCAACGTTACCGGGTCAGTCACGTTCTCATGCATCAGCAGGTCATTGTATTGCGTGACAAAGAACGCCGCGTCCTGACGCCCCAGCACCGTTTCGGAATACCCGCGCCCGTAAAGGTCATAGACCAGAACCCGAAACCCCATCAGCGCAAGACCCCGCGCCATGCCCCGCCAGACGAAGGACGGCGTGGTCAGGCCATGGACACAGACGGCAACCGGTCCGCGTTCCGGTCCCATCCATTCGTAATGCGTGGTCCCTTGGGACAGCAGGGCAAGCTTGCCCGGTCCCGCCTTCTGGCGGTCCTCGGACATCGGCGTGCGCATTGCCTCAACCGTGAGCGGGACCGCGATCAGCCCGAGCAGGATGACGACAATCCAGATCATTGCGCCTGCCACCGGTCCAGGATGTAGCGGCAGGTCATCAGGTCCAGATGCGCGCCGCCCCCGTTCTTGAACAGGGTGATATCCTCGGGCTGCCGGGTGAAGGCATCGAGGGTGTAGTAGTCGGCAATAAGGTGTTCGCGAGCGATTGCGCCAGTCTCCAGCGGAATTTTGACCTCGCCTATATGGCCCACAGTGGTGTCGAAACTGTCAACAAAGATGCGCGCACGGCGCAGGGCGTCATCGTCGGCCTCACGCATGTCGGGGCGGTATGCGCCGATCAGGTCCACGTGCTGACCGGGGCGCAGCCATGCCCCCTTGATCAGCGGGTCGGTGGACATGGTGGCGGAGGTGACAATGTCCGCCTGAGCGATGGCGGTTTCCAGATCGGTGGCCACGTCGGTGTCATGGGTGGCGGCAAAGGCCTCGGCCTTGGCCAGCGTCCGGTTCCAGACCGTGAATTTCGCATGCGGGAAGGCGGCGGCATAGGCGGCACGCAGGCTGCCCCCCACGGTGCCCGCGCCCACGATCAGGATGCGTTCGCAGTCCGGCCGGGCAAGGCGGCGCGCGGCCATCAGGCTGTCGCCTGCGGTCTTCCATTTGGTCACGAGGTGGAAGTCGATGATGGCGGCCAGCGTGCCGTCCGCGTCGTCATAAAGGTTCACGCCGCCGTTGATCATGGGCCTGCCCGCGCCCGGATTGCCCGGAAAGACGGTGGCGGTTTTCACCGCCATGCCCAGCCCGTCAATCCATGCCGCGCGGCTCAGCAGCGTGTCGGGATCACGGTAGAGGAACGTATCGCCAATCTCTGCGCGCGGCAGGTCATGCCCGGCAGCCAGCGCGTCCGTGAGGCCGATCCAGTCAAGCACGGCCTCACCTTCGGCAAAGGGGATGACGGGGACGTTCATGCGGCCTCATCGGGGCTGAGCAGCCCTTCGGCCACAAGGCGGTCGGCCCAGCCCTGCGGTCCCTCGAAGAGATGCGTGTGCCACCCGCGCGCGTGTGCGGCGGCGATATTGTCGGCGCGGTCGTCGGCAAAGATCAACGCGTCCCCGCTCAGGCCCGTGGCCTCTTCGAGCATTTCGTAGATGCGGGCGCTTGGCTTGGTGACCTGCATATGGCCGGAGATGAAATCGCGGTCGAACTGGCGCAGAAAGTCGTAATGCGTGGCGGCATAGTCATAGCTGCCAACGCCGAAATTGGTCAGTGAAAACACAGGCATGCCCTTGGCCTGCAGGGCATTCATCAGGCGCACCGAATGGTCGATCACGGGCGCGGCCATTTCGATCCAGCGGTCGTGCCACATGCGGATTTCATCGCGCCAATCGGGGTATTTTTCGGCCGTGGCATAGATGGTTTCGGTGAACGGATGGCCGAGGTCCACACGTTCGTTCATCCCGTGCAGATCGACGGCGTCGAACATTGCGCGGCGGCGCTCCTCGCCAATCACGCTGTCATAGAAGCGTTCGGGCTGCCATTCGATCAACACGTTGCCGATGTCGAACACCACTGCTTTGATGGTCATCGTTTGGCTGCCCTCAATTCCCGTTCCAGCGCGTCCAGAAAACGCGATCTGTCGGCCTTGGTAAACCCTTTGCCGCCGCCCTGACGAAACGGGTCTGCGGCGCGCAGGTCGCTCATCAGGTCGCGGGTGGCCAGCACGTTGCCGATATTGGCCTGCGTGAGCGCTTCGCCATTGTGTTTGAGCACGCGTGCGCCGGCCTCGACGCATTTGGCGGCCAGCGGGATGTCACCGGTGACGACCACGTCGCCTGCACCCGCGCGGTCCGCGATCCACATGTCGGCGATGTCTGGTCCTTCGGGCACGATCACGGTTTCGACCAGCGGGTTTTGCGAGGGGCGCAGCCCGCCGTTCGACACGACCTTCATAGGGACCTTGTGGCGGGTGGCGACCCGCTCGGCTTCGGCCTTCACCGGGCAGGCGTCCGCGTCGATATAGAGCGTGGTCACGCCCAAAGCGCCTCGGCGTGGAAGTTCACATGATCCTCCATGAACGTGCTCACGAAGAAGTAGCTGTGATCGTAACCGGGCTGCATGCGGAAGGTCATCTGCTGGCGGCGCGCGGCGGCAGCTTCGGCGAGGGCCTCGGGTTTCAGGAGGTCAAGGAACTGGTCATGTGTGCCCGTGTCGATGAGCATGGGGCCGTCGAACCCCGTGTCGCGCATGCAGCGGGTGGCATCATGCGGGGACCACAGGTCTTCGTTCGTGCCGAGATAGGCGGTGAGCTGTTTGCGGCCCCAGTCGCTGGCCGAGGGGTTGGCGATAGGCGCGAAGGCCGACACGGAGCGGAACCGGTCGGGATGGGCCATCGCGATGGTGAGCGCGCCGTGCCCGCCCATGGAGTGACCCGTGATGCCCTGCCGGTCCATGTCGAGCGCGAATCCGTCTGCCAGAAGGGCGGGCAGTTCGTCGGTCACGTAGTCCCACATGCGGTAATGTGGCGCCCAGGGTTTTTCGGTGGCGTTGACATAGAACCCGGCGCCTTTGCCCAGATCATAGGCATCGTCGTCCGCCACGTCATCGCCGCGGGGGGAGGTGTCGGGGAAGACCAGGGCGATGCCCTGTTCGGCGGCCCAGGCCTGCGCGCCCGCCTTGGTCATGGCGTTTTCATGGGTGCAGGTCAGGCCCGAGAGATACCAGAGCAGCGGGACGGGGCCGTCCTGCGCCTCTTGCGGGAGGAACAGGCCGAAGGTCATGTCGCAGCCACAGGATGTCGAGGGATGCGTGTAGACGCCTTGGGTGCCGCCGAAACAGGCGTTTTCGGATTGTGTTTGCATGGGTTTCCTCCGTTTGCCTCTTCGCTATCGGGCGCGGGCGCGTGGGGCAAGCGGCGGGAGCCTCCGGCGGGAGTTTATTTGGCGAGATGAAGCTTAGGGGCTGACCCAGCCTATGACCGCGGTGAGGGTGATCACGCTGATGATGGTGGAGAGCAGGATGGAGGCGGAGACGCGTTGCGGGGCGACGCCGTAGTGCTGGGCGAGGATGTAGACATTGCCCGCGACAGGCATGGCGGCGCAGGCGATGAGGACCGCGAAGGTGAAGGGGGAGACGGGGAAGAACAGGAGTGCGGTGAGGGCGACAGCGGCGGGGTGGAGGATGAGTTTGGCAAAGCTGAGCCAGCCTGCGATCTCGATGCGTTCCGCGCTTTTGGAGGCGAGGGAGGCGCCGATGGCGAAGAGGGCGCCGGGGGTGGCGGCGGCGCCGAGGATCAGCAGGAAATCGTTGACCGGTTCGGGGATGGGCAGGCCCAGGGCGGACCAGATGAGGCCGCTGGAAATGGCGACAATCATCGGGTTCTTGATCAGACCCGTGCCGATGGTGCGCAGGATGCCCAGCGACATGCGGCCATCGCGGCTGCCGGTGATGAGGATGACGATCAGGCTGGAGAAGACGATCAGGTCAATCGACAGGATCAGGATCATCGGCGCCACGGCGGCCTCGCCCAGCAGGACAGCGAGCATGGGCAGGCCCAGAAAGCCCACATTGCCGATCACCGTACACTGTGCCTCCACCGCGTTGGTGGGCACGTCGAGGCGGCGCAGCCAGCCGACCGCCGTGGCCAGCAGGTAGACCGCGAGCGTCCCGGTCAGATACGCGCCAGCAAGCCGCGCGTCCCAGATCTGTGCGAAATCGAGTGTCGCGGCAAAGCGGAACAGCATTGCGGGCAGGGCGAAATAGAATACGAATTTGGTGAGGGCTGCCGTCGCGTCCTGCGAAAAGAAACGGGTGCGCCCGGCACCGTATCCCAAGCCGATCAGTACGAAAAAGGGCAAGGTTTTGAATAGGATCGGCAGCATGAAACAGACTTAGCCTTTCTGCTGCGGGGCGTCCATGCGGCGCCATCTGCATATTTTGCGGGCGTTTTTCCTGTTGTAACTGAACGGAACGGTTTATGTTGCCAAGTCTAGGGACGGGAGCCTGCATGAACGACGCCACCCCCATTGTCCGCAAGGGCCGCAAATTCGACCAGGTGCTGGAAGGCGCCCGGGCGGTTTTCATGGCCGACGGGTTCGAAGGGGCGAGCGTGGACGACATTGCCAAGGCCGCCGGGGTCAGCAAGGCGACGCTCTACAGCTATTTCCCGGACAAGCGGTTGTTGTTCGTCGAAGTGGCCACGCAGGAATGCGACCGGCAAAGCCAGGCGGCGCTGGACATCATCGACATGTGTGGTCCGCCGCGCGAGGTTCTGGCGCAGGCCGGTCGGCATTTCGTGCGGTTCCTGACGTCGAAATTCGGGCAGCAGATCTTTCGCATCTGTGTCGCGGAATCGGACCGGTTTCCGGAGATCGGGCGGGCGTTCTACCAATCGGGGCCGCAGCGGATGCGGACCGAGATGGGGGCCTATTTCGAGGGCGCAATCGCGCGCGGTGAACTGGCCATTGAGGACATCACGCTGGCCACGGATCAGTTTGGCGAACTGTGCAAGGCCGACATCTGGCCGCGCCTGATGTTCGGGGTGATCACGGACGTGTCGCAGGCGGATATCGACCGGGTGGTCGATGGCGCGGTCGAGACGTTCATGGCGCGCTACGGCACCTGATTTCGCTGTGCTCTGACTCGACTTGGGCGGCGACTCGCTCTAATTTCGCGAACAGAACAAATAGCGAACATTTATGTCTGACCGTCGTATTCTGTCCATCTGGTTTCCCCGGCTGGGGGCCGAACGCCTGATCCGGCGGCAGCCGATGCTTGCGGATCAGCCCGTTGCCGTGGTGGGTGAGCGGCAGAACATGCAGGTTATCACATCCCTGAACGGTGTTGCGCAAAAGACGGGGGTGCAGGTCGGGCAACCGGCGCGGGACGCACATGCGATGTGCCCCGGCTTGATGACATATGCGCAGGCCGCCCCCGCCGAGCAGCGGTTTCTGGAGGCGCTCCAGCGCTGGGCGGGCAAGTTTTCACCATGGGTTGCCCCGGAGGAGGGGGATGCGCTGGTCGTGGATCTGACGGGCTGTGCGCATCTTTACGGTGGTGAGGCGCAGGTGATGCAGGTGGTAGAGGACGATTGCACGGACCTTGGATTGAGCGTGGCGCTGGGACTTGCGGACACGCGGGGGGCGGCCTGGGCATTGGCGCGGTTCGCGGGCCGGGCGGCGGCGTCGGACCGCACCGGCGACGCCATCGATCAGGAGGCGCGCGCGACACGGTCGCGGGCGGGCAAGCGCCGTCACTGGACCAAGGGGGGCGCTGCCCCTGCGGTGCAGACGCAAGCCGGAGACGTCACGCGCATCGCACCCCCCGGCCAGACATACGGCGCACTCAGCCCGCTGCCCATTGCGGCCTTGCGGTTGGAGCCGGAGATGACGGCGCAGCTGGGCCGGCTGGGCCTGCGCCGGGTTGGCGACCTGCTAGGCCAGCCGCGGGCGTCGCTGGCGCGCCGGTTCGGGCGGGGGTTGGTGATGCGGATGGATCAGGCGATGGGCAGCGCGCCCGAGCCGGTATCCCCGGCCAAGCCGCCCGACCATTTCGCGGTGCGCATGACGCTGCCGGATCCCATTGGGTTGGCCGAAGACGTGATGGCAGCGATTGACCGTATCCTGCCGCGCCTGTGCAAGGCGTTGGAAGACAAGGGAAAAGGCGCACGCCGGGTGCGGCTTGAGGCGTATCGCAGTGATCATGAGGTCGAAGCGGTGGAGGTGGGGCTGGCCCGGCCCAGCTTTGATCCGCACCGCATCCGCCCCCTTCTGGAGATGAAGATCGAGGAGATCGACGCAGGCTTTGGCATCGACATGATGCGGATCGTGGCCACACAGGCAGAGCCGGTGCACGATGTGCAGGCCGTGGGTCACATGCAGGCGGGCGAGGCGGTGCGCAAGCGGCTGGCGGGGGCCAATGCGCTGGATGATCTGATGGGACGGCTGGGCGCGCGTGTGGGGCTGGATGCGATCCGGCGCTATCATCCGGCGGACACGCATATCCCGGAAAAGTCCCACAAGATGCTGGCTGCTGCGTGGTCCGCGCCGCATGACGGTCCATGGCCTGCGCCCACCAACCCGCGGCCCATGCTGATGTGGCATCCCGAGCCGGTGCACGCCCCTGCCACGCCGCGCCTGCCCGAGACGTTCCGCTGGCGCGGGCGCGACCTGCGGCGGATGCGGGCGATCGGGCCGGAGCGGATTGCGCCGGAGTGGTGGCTGGACGATCCGAACTGGCGCAGCGGCACGCGGGATTACTGGGTGACGGATACGGAGGACGGTCAGCGCCTGTGGCTGTTTTATGCGCATGGTGGGGCGATGTCGCCGGGGTGGTTTTGCCAGGGGTCGTTTGCGTGACGGTGGACCGTACGCGCAACGGCACGGGGAGCGGCATCCTGCGAGCGGTGCGGCGGATGCGTTAACGCCTGTGCACAAGGGCTTTGAGCCCTGTCACAGGCCATGCACGATGTGTGCACAGGCTGTGCACAGCGCGGCATACATTCCCGCGATTTTCAGACGTAAACAGGGCGCGCGGCGCACTTTCTTAATCAAAGGTGAACGGACGCTAAGCCCCTCAGACCGTACCGCAGGCGCCCGTATCTAGTGCAGGGTTCCGGCGATGGCGCGGTCCGGTTGCAGTGGCGCGTCGATCTTGGACGGCAGATCGGCCATGACGGGGGTGTCGTCCTTCATTTCGATCATGCCGGTCGGCTGGATGATGAAGTCGCTGATGAAGACGGCATTGGAATAGACCACGGTCACCGACACCAGCCAGTTCCCATCCTGATCACGCCCGAACGACCGGACGGATTGGTGGATGTTTGCGAAAATTTCCTGCGTTTCCGCATGGTCGCCAGGGCCGCCCGCACGCAGAACATCCGGCGCATATGGCGCGTCCAGGGTTGTGGCGATATAGAACGGTCCTTCTTCGCCGCGCACGAAGAACGTGAAAAAGCGCAGGTAATCAATCACCGTGTCCTGGTTCAGATCAAGCAGCCCGTCGCCGTTAAGCGCATGGATCGGCGGGGATGTCCCATTGAGAAGGGTCAGCTCGCCTGCATGCTCCAGCATGTAGACAAAGGCGTTGCCCGGCTCCCATGCGGGGTCCTTGGCCATGAGAAACGTGATATCCGGATAAAACGACAGGTGCTGCGCCTTGATCTCGGTCTTGTCGGACCAGGGGATCTCGGGCAGCTTTTCACGCACCGTGTCGTGCCACCGCGTCCCGGTCTTGGCCCATTTGGAATGACCGGGGTGAAAAAAGTCCAGGGTCTCTTGCGTGGTCATTTCGCCTCTTCCAGTTCTGCCAGCTCGGCCTGAAGCGCGTCAGGCACAAGGTCGACCGCCGTGCGGCCCCATGTGTCGCGGCGGGCATCCGCGCCCCATCCGATTATCATAGCGGTGATCTCTTCGAGATCGCCTCTGGCCAGTGTTGCCCGTTCTTCGTCCATGAACGGCAATGTGACCGGTCCGTCGTCTTTCACTGGCCATGCATCCTTGGTGCCGCCCTCGGCCACGATCACGACGTCTGCGGACCGCTCGAGGATCGTGCGGCCCCATTCATCTGTCGCAGCCGGGTCAGCGCCCGCAGCGACGAGTTTGCGGAACAACGCGACCGCGCCGCGTTGCCCCATGAAAAGCAGCGCTGCATTCAGCGTCGCCTGCCCATCGGCGCGTGCGATGCAGGCATCAATCAGTGCCATGTCCGGCACGCGGCTGGGCTTCGTGGTGCCGCTTGGATTGCCGGTTTCGGCGGTTTTGAGAACGGCAATGAGGGACGGGGCGGACAGCGTATCGGGCATGCGTTCGCGTATCGCGGCCACAAGGTCGTCGTCGCCTGCAAACCACGCCTCGTCAAAGAGGGAGTTGCCGTCGGCTGGCCACGGATCAAGCTCATTCGCGGCAATGAGATCCGCAACGAGGCGGCCCATCCCCATGCGTATCATGTCGTTGGCGGGGTTCACGCTGTCGACTGTCTTGTTGACCAGCGCGCGGAAGGACGCCTGTTCGAGCAGCGTTTCAATCTTGTCCCGGTCTTCGTTCTGCACCGCGATATGCAGCGGTGACTTGCTGTTTGCGGGCAAGCTGGCCACGTCAAAGCGCGGGTGGTTTTCAATCAGGGTGCGGATGCTGTCGTGATGCTGCGCCAATTGCCAGGGTGACCGCCCGTCTGCGGCGACGAGGTTGACGTCCAGCGCGTCGCTGGTCAGCAACGCCGCGACCGCGCGGCGGGTGGGTTCGACGATGAACCGCGTTGCCTTGCCATCAAACCGGCCCAGCCAGTCCAGCGCGCAGTGCAGGGCGTTGCCGCCATCGGCAGCGGAGGCTGGGCCACCTTTGACATTTACCTTCGCGTTCGCATTCAGGAGGAACGTGATCACGTCAGCATGTCTTGCAAATGCGGCAAGCATCAACGGAGTATTCCCGCCTTCCGGTTGTGCATTTATGCAATCTTTGCCTTTGGGGTGGGTCAACAGTTCCTGCAGAATGTCGACTTTTCCGAGCGATGCTGCCTTGTCGAAAGCATTATTGCCGCCACCGGGACGATGGGTCGGAACTGCGCCACGGATAATACAGTGTTTCAGGACATCGATGCTGCCAGAGGCAACTGCTCCCATTATTGGTGTCGTGCCTCCGCGTGTCTCTTGATCATGTTTCCAGCCCTTTTCTTCCAACTCGTGCATCAGATCGAGCCGACCCATCGCTGCAGCGGAGTAGAGTGCATTGATGCAGGGTTGATGGTCCGTGCTTCCATCATCGTTGACGATGGGACTGGTATTGTCAGATTTTACTATGGGAGAAAGGCGTTCAAAAATATCGTCGCGCTCGCCCCAGATTGCTCCATCGATGACGGTCCATCCATCCTCTTCCAGAACGTTTGGATTGGCTCCCTCTTCGAGCAGGAACCCGACCATCTCGTCACTGACAAAGGCGGCGGCCATGAGGGGCGTTCGGCCATCGGCGCGGGGCAGGTCCATCACGTGCCGATCTGTCTCCAGAAAGCGGCGCATGAGGTCGACCCGCCCATAGCTCGCCGCGAGGTGCACAAAGAGCGACCCATATGTCGACGCCTCGACTGGTTGAAGCGGGTCCGTGGCAAGGTCCAGATGCTGGAGGCAGAAGGCGCGCTCTGCCCGGGTGCGGGGGTTCAGATTGGGCACGTCGATGACCGCCCAGTCGGTGGTCCGGTGGCCGAGGATACGGGCGGCGATCACGATGTCTTCGGCGCTGGCCGTGTCAACCCGTAGACGCCCCTTGCGATCCCAGACATTCGCACGTTCGAGGAAATCGGTTTCCTCCTGCAGCTTGTCCCGGACACCTTCGAACCAATCCCGCGCCTTGTCCCAGCGGCGAATGACCGCCTCATGCGCGAGCCGGCTGCCACCGGGGGCGGGGACGATCAGACGGGCCTGTTCAAAGGCGGCCTGCCGGTCTTGCACGGCATGAAAACCCCGGTTCGGCACCGTGGCCAACACCATCCGGCCCTTTTCATCGCCATCGGATTTGACCACCCGTACGAAGGGCCGCATGAACGCATCGAAATCCGCCTCTGTGCCGGACACCTTGTTCCAGGCCCCCCAGCCAAGACTGTCAATCTCGGACCCGATGTCGAGCTGGATCGGGATGTCATTCGGGGGAACGTCCACGAGATCGCTCATAAGGCTGTCGTTGGAACGGGGAATACGCTCGACGACGGTCTCAAACAACGCATGCAGTTTTAGGGTCAGCAGCGGCAGCGCAGAGATCGTTTCGCCCGCGCTGGTGCCGTATTTCAGCGCTTCGGTCAGCAGTGTTTCGACCGTATCCTCATGAAGCCTGAACCCCGCCACAGTGAACGGGCGCACGATGACGGCGCGCAGGAATTCCGGATCATCGTCCAGAACAATCCCGCTTGCGCGGCCGTAAACACGGTCGGACATGGATGTTGCCAAAAGGTCCTTGCGGCTGCTTTCCAGCGTGAAGACCACTGCGACCTCGGGCCCGATCAGTGCCTCGATCATAGTGATCAGCTTGTTCCACGCCGCGCCGTTCCAATCATTCGCAATGCTGTCGAGGATTTCTTCGAACTGGTCGATGGCGATCAGGACTTTGCGGTTGTGACGCGTCCGCTCCTTGTTGAACCACTCTTCGGCTTGCGCTGCGGCGCTGTCGAGATCGGGGCAGGAGATCAGCGGAAAGTCCTGTTCCGGTGGGGCCCAGCCCAGTTCTGATGCGAGGTGTTGGCAGAATGCTTCGAGGGGGCGTTGGCCGCCGCTGCGGCGGAACATGATGTCGGTCGGGCGGAAGGTGACGTAGTCGAAACCGAACTCTTCCGCCAGGTGCGCGACGCGCGCGTTCATGAACGAGGATTTGCCAACACCGCTCGGGCCTTCGACGCGCAGCACAGGCGATTTTCCTGCCTTTGCCTGCGCGTCAAAGAAGCTGCGAACCTGTTCTTGTGCCCCTTGGCGCCCATGGTAGTTTTCCTGATCCGCGGGCACGAAGTGCTCCAGCCGGAGATACGGGTTCACCACAACATCGGCCGGAATTTCGAGGATACGGTTCAGCAGTTGCCCAACGACGAATGCGTCGTCTTCGCCCGCGAAATCGCGGATCATGGGAATGCGGATCTGCTCCAGCCAGCCAATCAGGTTTTGCTCCCGTCCGGACCGCTCCTCTGGTGGTACTTGGTCGAAAACCTGAAGCGGACGCCCGGCGAGGTGCGTTTCCATGATCAAGCGGGTCAGGACCGTCACAGGCACTGCGCCGCTTTTGTGCATGGCCCTGCGTTCCTCTGCGGTATGCGCGTCGGTAAAGTAGAGACCGGACGGCGCGTCCGGTGACGCAAGACAGGCATGTTCGCACAGGAAATCCTCGAACGTGGTGTCCGAGGGGAGCGGGTCGCCGATGTCGCGGGGCAGCAGAACAACCGTGCCACCATGCGGCGCATCGGGCGACTGGAGCACTTGCCGCCACTTGGTACCGGCCTGAAAAGCATCCTCAAGCGACCGGTTGCCCAGGTCCCATCGCCGCATTCCGAGATCATAGTCTTGGGTTAACTTGCCCATCATGACGCTGACGGTCTGTTCGAAGCTGTCCAGCCATGGCGCGTCGGTTTCCGCGCCGCAGAGCACGAGGTTGGGTTTGCCTTCGTCAAATCCGAATGACCGACGGGCGTCGTTGAAGTTCGGCGCGAGCGCGTCGGTCAAATCTCTGATGTCGTCCCGAACGCCGCTGACGTCGCCGCGAATCTTGTCCTCCGCCGCGCGCAGTTGTCCGCTCAGGCTATCGTACTGCGTCGCCACCTGTTCGCGGACAGCGCGCAGGTCTGCTACATCCTGCGGGTTACGCAACTCGATCAGGATTTCATTCAGCAATCGTTCGACAGTCCGATGTTCCAGCCGCTCGATTGCGATGCTCAGGGAATTGGCATCATCGGAATACTGCTGCGGATTGCGTGCGATATGGGCGATCTTGTCCACGAGCAGGTAGGCAAAGCTGCGCCCCTCTGCGTGGTCCACACCCTCTTGCCCCTCTATCACGCTGGTCAAAAGCGGTGGCATCGGTTCGCCATGCTGGCCCGTTTTGACATCCAGCCATGCGACAAATTCAGAGTTCAAAAGCGTGCGGTCATCCGGGCGGGTTTGCCGAAGCATATGGTCGGAAACCATATTCAGGACCAGCTCCAGATGATCATCAATCGGGCTTTCGGGGAAAGCCTCGTTCCGTTTGCCATCGACCGGAAGCGCTTGGGCCGCTTCGCGGGCCAGAGCGCAAACGCGACGCAACTCTTCTTTTTGCGCCGAAGCCATGCCGCCGGCATCGGCGGCGTCCTCTGCGATCTTCAGAACACTGACCGTCGCCAGTGCCCATGCGGAACGGAATGCCCGTGTGACCCGGTGGTTTTCCGGCACTCTGTACCGGATGTACCCATTCAGGTGGCTTTTGTTTTTCAGCGTTTCGCCGAGGTCGGGTTTGAGCAGTTTGATTGTCTGTGCAAGCACGCGGCTTGTGCCTGTGACCACGCCCATGACAGGCACGGCGCCCGTGATATCAACCAATGTGCTGCACCCACTGCTTCACGTGTGATGCCACGCACGGCCTCCGTCAAGCCATACGAAAGTGTCACACAAAGATTCCCGTATTCCGAATGAAGCAATACGGGGTGCGGCGTTGTCAACTGACATTTGGTGGTAAGCGGGGTGTCCCCGGCGCTTTTGAACCGAGCATCCCCGCGCTGTCCCCTATCGGTTGTCGATGATGCGGACTGCCTTGCCTTGCGAGCGTGCGACGCTGCCGTGCGGACCGGTGGTTACGGTGACCGTGACGCCGAGCGTCTGTTTGATCCGGTCGGACAGCGCGCTGGCGTCACCGCCACCCTCGCAGTGGATGCACATCGCGTCCATGCGCCCGTTCCGGGTCAGTTCGATCTGGAAATGGGGGGCAAAGCCGGGTGTGGCCAGCAAGCATTCCTCGATCTGGGTGGGGAACACGTTTACACCGCGCAGGATGATCATATCGTCGCTGCGGCCGGTCACCTTTTCCATGCGCCGCATCGACCGGGCAGTGCCCGGCAGGAGCCGGGTCAGGTCGCGGGTGCGGTAGCGGATGATCGGGAACGCCTCCTTTGTCAGGGAGGTGAACACCAGTTCGCCCATTTCACCGTCGGGCACCGGCACGCCGGTCTCGGGGTCGATGATCTCGGGGAAGAAATGGTCCTCCCAGATGTGCAGGCCGTCCTTGGTTTCCACACATTCCATGGACACGCCGGGCCCCATGATTTCGCTGAGCCCGTAGATGTCCACGGCGTGCATGTCGAACGCCTCTTCGATTTCGGCGCGCATGGCATTTGTCCACGGTTCGGCGCCGAAAATCCCGACCTCCAGGCTGCTGTCGCGCGGGTCTATTCCGGCCTCGGCAAAGGCGTCGAGCACGGAGAGCGCGTAGGACGGCGTAACCGTGATCCCCTTGGGTTCAAAATCGGTGATCAGCCGGACCTGTCGCGGGGTCATGCCGCCCGATACCGGCACGGTCGTCAGGCCAAGCGCATCGGCCCCGAGGTGGATGCCGAGCCCGCCGGTGAACAGGCCGTAGCCATAGGCATTGTGCAACAGATCCCCCGTGCGCATCCCCGCCGCACGCAGGGAACGGGCCACGACGCTGCCCCAGACATCCAGATCGTTGGCCGTGTAGCCCACGACGGTTGGCTGACCGGTGGTGCCGGAGGACGCATGGATGCGCGCGACCTGATTGCGGGGCACGGCAAACATGCCGAAGGGGTAGTTTGCGCGCAAATCGGCCTTTGTCGTGAGCGGGAACTTTGCCAGATCGCCGAGGTCGTTGAGATCGTCTGGATGGATACCCGCCGCGTCAAACGCCGCCTTGTAATGCGGCACATTCTCATAGGCGTGGCGCAGGGTTTTCTTGAGCCGGAAGAGCTGCAGGTTGGCGATTTCGTCGCGGCTGGCGGTCTCAATTGGATCGAGCGTGGCGGGATCGGGTGTGAGGTCTTTCATGTCTGTGTGTCCTCGTCGAAATGCTGACCCTTGATGGTGCGGCTTTGGCCACGAAAGAGCGCGACGGTGCGGCCGTCGTCGCCGGTGACGGTCACGTCATATGTGCCCGAGCGTCCTGCGCGCGCGGCCTCGGTGGCCGTGGCGGTCAGGGCCTCGCCCGGTCTGGCGGGGGTGACATACGTGATCTGGTTCGTCTGGGCGACGGCGCATTGGTTGTAGCTGTTGCAGGCAAAGGCAAAGGCGCTGTCGGCGAGGGTAAAGATATATCCGCCATGGCAGATCCCGTGGCCGTTGAGCATGTCGTCGCGCACGGTCATCGTCAGGGCCGCGCGGCCCGGTGCGATGTCTTGCAGGGTCATGCCAAGGCTTTGGGTGGCGTGGTCACCGGCCCAGAGGGCCTGCGCGCTTTGCTCTGCGCGGGCTTGCGGTGTCATCTGCGCCCCTCCCAAAGCGTTTCAGATATGCGCAGGTTGCCCGGAATTTGTAACGTATTCAAGGCCCGGTGCACAGCGCTCTTGAATTCGGGCGCGGGGCGCGCAAGTGTCTGGGGATGAGTTTGCACACACCGCCGCCTTCGAACCTGCGTGAAAAGCCGCCAGAGCAGGTTGCGTTTCATCGCACCGAGTTGTCCGTGATCCTGTCGTTGTACGGGCGTATGGTGGCGGCGGGAGAATGGCGGGATTACGGCATTTCATCCTTGCGCGAGGTGGCGGTGTTTTCCGTGTTTCGGCGCACGGCGGAAAACCCGCTCTACCGCATTGAGAAACGGCCCAAGCTGCGTGGCCGGCAGGGCATGTATGCGGTCATTGGCATGGATGGTCAGATCCTGCGGCGCGGTCATGACCTGAAGACGGTGCTGCGGGTGTTGGAGCGCAAGTTGATCCGCGCGGTCGAGTGATCCAATTGAGCGCTGGCGCGCACGCGATTCATTTTTTCTGATGAAGGGGCTGTCTGCCCCTTCAAACTTCCCCGATGGTATTTTCAGCCAGAAGATGCAGGGCGCGCATAGCCGGTGACGGCGCCGAATTCCTTTTGCGCGATGCGCGCGATTGCGGTGTTGCGCGGCTCAATCGTCACGGCCATGTGGTGGGCGTTGGCGTGAATGATCGTTTCCGCGTCGAGCAGCAGGGCCACGTGGCCTTTCCAGAAGATCACGTCACCTGTGGTGCGCTGGTCTTCGGGGATCTGGGTGAACGCAGCCTGTTGCAGGTCGCTGTCGCCCGGGCAGGGGATATCTGCCGCGCGCAGGGCGATTTGAACCAGGCCGGAGCAGTCGATCCCGGCCCGGGTGTTGCCGCCCCAGAGGTAGGGTGTGCCGAGGAGTTTCCGGGCGGCGTCCGTGGGTGTCACGCGCGCGGGGCAGGGGGTAAGCTGGGCGCGCGGGATATGGCCAAGCGCGGTTTCGATATAGTCCGGCGTTTCCGACAGCGCGGTGACATGCGCCCCGAAGCTGAGCGCTGCGGTTTCGCGGGATTTGAACGTCGCCTCGGCATAGGCGTGACCGGCGGGTGCGGTGAGCATATGGGTGGCCGGGGTCCGCGCACCGAGATCGGTTTGCGCCACGAACCCGATATAGCCGTCCTTTCCCGAGCGTATATAGCTGTGGTCCGCGCGGTTGCCGAGGATCGTGACGGGATCCCCCAGAAGGAGCTGGCGGTCGCGGGGGCCGTCCGGGGCCCGGAGAAGATCGGCATGTGGGCGGGTGATTTGCGCCGGTGTTGTCCCGTCCACGAGGTGCGGGTCGGGTGTGACGCGCGGGTCGGTCACAGGTTCAGGGCCTCCGGCAATGCGGCGAGCAGGGCGCGCGTGCCCTGGCCCACGCCGCCCTTGGCGCGCGCGGGTGCGTCGGAGGGTTGCCAGCCGTAGACATCGAAATGCATGTAAGCGGGCGTTTGCGTGACAAAGCGGCGCAGGAACAGGGCGGCGGTGATCGAACCTGCAAACCCGCCCTTGGGCGCGTTGTCGAGATCGGCGATGCCGGGTTCGATCATGCTCTCGTAGCCGGGGTGGAAGGGCATGCGCCAAACCGGGTCGGATTGGGACGCCGCGGCGCGTTCGAGCGCGGCGGCGGAGGGTGCATCATCGGTGTAGTAGGGAGCGAGGTCCGGGCCCACGGCCACGCGCGCCGCGCCGGTGAGCGTCGCCATGGAGATCATGAGCGCGGGCGGGTCTTCGTCGCCCAGGGCCAGCGCGTCGGCAAGAACGAGGCGGCCTTCGGCATCGGTGTTGTTGATTTCGACGGTGAGGCCCTTGCGACTGTTCAGGATATCGCCCGGGCGGAAGGCGTTGCCCGCGACGCTGTTTTCGACGGCGGGGATAAGGACACGCAGGCGGACGGGCAGGCCCGTGGCCATGATCATATGCGCAAGGCCAAGCACGTGGGCGGCCCCGCCCATGTCTTTCTTCATCAGGCCCATTGCGCCGCTGGGTTTGAGGTTGAGCCCGCCGGTGTCAAAGCAGACGCCTTTGCCCACGAGGGTCAGGGCCGGGCCGCTGCCGCCCCATGCCATGTCGATCAAGCGCGGGGCGCGGTCGGCGGCGCGGCCCACGGTGTGGATCAGGGGAAAGTTGCCTGCGAGCAAATCCTCGCCCGTTGTAACGGTGAGCGTGGCACCGAAGCTGTTGGCGAGGTTGTGGGCCGCGGTTTCGAGGTCGGGCGGGCCCATGTCGCTGGCGGGGGTGTTGATCAGGGTGCGGGTGAGCGCCTCACCCTGCGCCTGTGCCTCGATGCGTGCAGTGTCGAGGCCGGACGGGGCGACCAGTGTCGCCTGCATCGGGCGTTGGTCCTTGTAACGGTCGAACCGGTAGCTGGCCAGCAGCCAGCCGAGCGCTTCGACGTCGAGTGCCGCATCCGATGGGACGGTTGCCAAGGCGTAAGCGCCTGCGGGCAGTTTCGCGGCCCCTGCCGCAAGGTGGAACCGGGTGCGCGCGCGGCTGTCTGGGGTGCCATAGCCGACGGCCGCGCAAGTCAGCGCGCCGTCCGGGCCGGGGATTGCAATCGCCTGGCCCAGAGCGCCGGTAAAGCCGTTGGCCGCCACCCAGGCTTGCGCCACCGGGCCGGTTTTCTCTGCCCAGCTTGCGCACGCGTCCTCGGACACGAGGTGCAAGGGAATGGCGTCGGGCGTGTCGGGGGCAAAGGTTAGGGTCATTGGGGCACCGCGTGGTTGCGTTCCCGATGGACCCTAGTGCGAAAGGCACCGGACCTGCAACACGGGGCGGGCGTCCGGCGCCGCGGTCAGATTGTCAGGTCCTGCAAGTCCCAGATCGCGGCAAGCGATCCTTCGCCAGACCGCATGAGCCGCGCAATTGTCGCGCCAAGTGCCACGCGGTCACCGGCATCGATGCAATTGATCACATCCTGCGCCACGCGGGTGACGAGGTGCATGCCGATCTGATCCGCGATGGCGATGAGCGAACGGCTGGATTTCCGCAACTCCTCGTAGTTTTCGGTCCGGAACAGCCGATCGCAATGGGACATGCGCAACGCGAGTTCTTCCATGGCGCGGCACACCACGTCCTCTGCGCCCGCGTGGCCCATTTCCGTATAGAGCGCGCCAAGCCGTTCGTGATCCACATGAACGTCCTCAACGGGACGTATTTGCGTAAGTGTCGTCAACTGGTTCACCTCGTTCACACCTGTTTTGCGCCCCCACGGCACGGCTCTGATATGCAGGTCACGGGTTCCCAAATCGTTAGGAGCGACGCGTCTTTTCACTCGAATTCGCTGCAAATACGGTTTAATGGCCCCAGTCAAAGTACGAAGAGGGGACCGCAACCCATGCACCGCATCAAACCGTTGCCCAATTATTTCCTGCAACGCTATCAGGGTTGGAAGGCCACCACCTATGCGCAGAACCAGGCCTGGTATCAGCGCCTCGCCGAAGAGGGGCAACGCCCGCGTGCGATGATCATTGCGTGCTGTGACAGCCGGGTGAACGTCACCTCGATCTTCGGGGCGGATCAGGGGGAATACTTCATCCACCGCAACATCGCCAATCTGGTGCCCCCACATGAGCCGGACGGGCTGCATCACGGCACGTCGGCAGCGGTGGAATATGCGGTCAACGTATTGAAAGTGGCGCATATTATCGTGCTGGGGCATTCCAAATGTGGTGGGGTCAAGGGCTGTATCGACATGTGTGCGGGCCGCGCGCCGGAACTGGATGACAAGACCAGTTTCGTGGGCCGGTGGCTGGACATCCTGCGGCCGAAGTTCGGTGTGGTGGAGGCGATCACGGACGAGGCGCAGCAGGCCAAGGAAATGGAAGAGCAGGCGGTAATCACATCGCTCGAAAACCTGATGAGCTTTCCCTTTGTCGAAGAGCGGGTGAACGGCGGATCGCTCAGCCTGCATGGGCTGTGGACCGACATTGGCGATGCGTCGCTGGCGCAATTTGCGGGGCCGAAGCAGGGTTTCGTGAAAATCTGACCGACCCCGGGCTGATTGATCCGGGCCAATCGACTGTGGCCCCCAAGGACGAGGACACCCATGCAAGATATCCTGAGCCTCGCGGCTGCGAACCTGTTGTCGCCGATCATTCTCAGTTTTGCGCTGGGTGTGGCGGCGGCGTTGGCGCGGTCCGATCTGAACATTCCCGAAGCGGTGGCCAAGGGCATGTCGATCTATCTGCTGTTTGCGATCGGGTTCAAAGGCGGGGTGAGCGTGGCCGATCACGGGATCGACGGCACGCTGGCGCTGTCGTTGCTGGCGGGGATCGTGTTGTCCGCCGTGTTGCCGCTGATCGCCTTTGCGCTGTTGCAGGTGCTGGGCAATCTCAGCCGTCTGGACGCCGCCGCGGTGGCGGCGCATTACGGCTCGATCTCCATCGTGACATTCGTGGCGGGCACATCGGTGCTGGAGGCCAGCGGGATTGCATCCGAAGGCTATATGGTTGCGGTGGCCGCCGCGATGGAGGCGCCCGCGATCCTGTCGGCCTTGTGGCTGGTGTCGCGCGGGGGCGACAGCCGCCGGATGGACCCGGAATTGCTGCGCGAGATCATGCTGAACGGCTCCATCGTGCTGTTGGTCGGCAGTTTCGCAATTGGCTGGATCACGGGTGTGGACGGGCTGGTCAAGATCGAGGCGTTCATCGTGTCGCCGTTCCAGGGCGTGCTGTGCCTGTTCCTGCTGGATATGGGGCTGGTGGCGGGGCGCGGCCTGCGCGGTGGGTCCGGCGTGCTGCGGCCCGGTGTTCTGGCCTTTGGCATGGTGATGCCGCTGGTTGGCGCCACGCTTGGCCTTGGCACAGGGCTGCTGCTGGGACTGAGCACGGGGGGCGTTGCGCTGTTCATGGTGCTGTCGGCCTCGGCCAGCTATATCGCGGTGCCTGCGGCGATGCGCGTGGCCCTGCCCGAGGCGAACCCGTCGATTTACCTGACGCTGTCACTGGGTGTGACGTTTCCGTTTAACCTGACCATTGGCCTGCCCGTATACGTGGCCGTGGCCAGCGCGCTGACCGGAGGATAGGCCATGCAAACCCATCAGGCCAAACGAGTGGCCATCATCATCGAACAGGTCATGCAATCCCGCCTGACCGATGCACTGGAAGAGGCCGGTGTGACCGGTTGGACCATCCTGCCGGTGCTGGGCGGGTCGGGCCGGTCCGGCGCATGGAGCCGCGAAGGCCAGATCAGCCGGGGCACCGGCATGGTGCAGGTCCTGTGCGTGATCCGGCCCGAGCGGCTGGATGAAATGCTGGAGGCGGCGTTTGCGGTGGTCGAACGTCACATTGGCGTCGTGACGGTCAGCGATTGCGAAGTGCTGCGGGCCGAACGGTTCTGATGCCGTGCAAGGGCGCGCCGGTGTGACCCCGCGCGCCCCGCACTCGTTACGTACCATTTCCACTACTCGCTACCGTACAAAACCTGCCGATATCTCTTGCGCTGTGCCTGCCTGCGGATCAGCCCCGTGGCACGGCCACGCGCGGAACCCCCAAGATCGGGCGATTCTGCGGCGTGTGTGCCGCGGCACTGTGTATTGGCCCACGGCATACCCGTTCGGCATTACCATCCGCTTACGGATTTCATTCCACTTGTGCCGATTTTGTTCGTGGCCGCAGGCGGTCGCAGTCCTGCACCCGACAAGGACCAGAACACACATATTGCGGGGTCGGGCGCTGCGGCGCGCGCCCGACCTTTCGCCGTTGTTTCGTGATGCGTTACCGCAGCGTCTGACCCTCGGGCCACGTGATCCGCGTTTCCAGCGACACACGCTGTGTCTGACCGGCGGCCAGCTCCAGATCCCACGCAAGGATACCGCGCCGATCATCGACGCCGTCCACATCCGGCGCAGGGGAGGCGGACCAGTCAATGACCAGATCCTCCTGTTCCGAGAACGGCACGCTTTCGCGCAGTTCGACGGCCCAGCTGCGCGAGGTCAGGTTTTCCACTTCGAGCCGGATCTCCTCCCGTTCTTCGTTGGACCGCGAGATGATCCCGCGATCCCCTTCGTTGCGGTCCAGAACCGTGCGGGTCAGGCGCAGCCCCTCGATGGGGCCAAAGAACATGTCGGTGTCCGCGTTGGGCGGTAGGCTGTCCATCTGGGTCATCCCGACCAGCTGACCGTCGACGTAAAGCGTGGCTTGGCCCGGCAACAGGATTTCGGACGATGAGTTGGTAAAGGCGACCTGCCGAAAGGCGGTTTCATCCAGACGCGGCACTGCGCGGGCGCTGAGGTCCGCGTCGAACTCCAGCGTGTCCAGCGCGATTTGCAGGGCGTCCCGCTGCGTGGGGATCGAAACCGTGCCAGGCAGGGCATAGCTGACACCGACGCCAGAGAAATCCGCCGTGGCGACCATCTCTTCGACGATGACGGGGGCCTCCATTGCGATATCTGCCGACGCTCCGGCGCTGCGCGATGTCACCTGCAATTTGCGCAGCTCGTTCGGGTCCTGGATGCGGCGCAGGAGCGGCCAGAGCGTGCCGGGATCGGTGCCTTGCAACGGCGACAGCGTGGACAGGGTCAGCGCAACATCGCTCCAGTTTTCGCCGCTGTTCTGGCGGATGGACGCACCGCGATCAATTTGCAGCGTATCGTCACCGTTCAGCGCGGCGCGGTAGACCGGTTGCCAGGATACATCCTGCGCGATGTAGCGCACTGTGACAGTGGCCGTGGTGTCCGCCGGTGCGACGACGTTCAACGTCAGGGCGGCAGGGTTCGCATTTGGCGATGTCGCGTCATCGAGGGCGGCCTGCGCTTCGGCCACGGCAAAGGCGAGATCATCGCGCCCTGCGCGCAGGCTGCGCGCCTCTGCGGTGGCTTGCGTTATCGCCGCCCGTGCCGCCGTGCCGTCGGAGGCGATCAATTGGCCAATGGCGCGCAGGGCGTCCACGTCCAACGCCGCCTCATCCGGCAAGGTGATGCCATTGAGGAACGTGATCTGATCCTGTGCGGCTTGCGCGCGCGCCTCGGCCAGTGCAATCGCGTCGTCCCGCGCCGCCAGCGCCTCTGTCGCGGCATCAAGCGCTGCCTTGGCCTGTTGCCATTCGGGGGTGCGCGGGGCGCGGTACGGGGCGTTGTCCTGTGCCGACCAGCTGCGCGATTGCACGGTCGCCCCGCTCAGCTCGACATCAATGACTTCGGGAACGGTGAACCGGGGCATGTCGGCAACAACAAGGCTGTGCGCGCCCGCCGGCAGATCAATGCTGACTTCACGCGTGACCACCGCGCCGGAGGCAAAGGCGGTCACAGCCGTGGGCGGGGCGTTCAGCGTGAACGTGTCCGCCAATGCGGGAAAGGGCAGGAGCGTAAGACAAAGGGCAAATGCGCGCATAAAGGTCACCTGATTATGATCGGTGATCCGATGGTGCACGTATGATGCGCAGAGCTAAAGGGGAATATGTGCACGTCTCGTGCAGGTGGGGTATGGCGGACGTTGCGCCGCCATACCTGAGATCAATGCAGGTCAGCCCTTTTGCAGGACCTTGTTGCCCAGCAGTTCGGCAATCTGCACCGCGTTCAGCGCAGCCCCCTTGCGCAGGTTGTCGCTGACGCACCAGAAGTTCAGACCGTTTTCGATCGTGCTGTCCTGCCGCAGGCGGCTGATGAACGTGGCGAAATCGCCGACGCATTCGATCGGCGTGACGTAACCGCCGTCCTCGCGCTTGTCGATCACCATGATGCCGGGCGCCTCACGCAGGATGTCGCGCGCCTCGTCCTCGTCGAGGAAATCCTCCGTCTCGATGTTGATCGATTCGGAGTGACCCACGAACACCGGCACACGGACGCATGTGGCCGTGACCTTGATCGAGGGATCCACGATCTTCTTCGTCTCAGCGACCATCTTCCACTCTTCCTTGGTGGAGCCGTCGTCCATGAACACGTCGATATGCGGGATCACGTTGAACGCGATCTGCTTGGTGAACTTGGCCGGTTCGACCTCGGTCGTCGGGTTGTAGACGGCCTTTGTCTGGTCCCACAGCTCGTCCATGCCCGCAGCCCCGGCGCCGGACACGGATTGGTACGTGCTGACCACGACGCGCTTGATCTTGGCGCGGTCATGCAAGGGCTTGAGCGCCACAACCATCTGCGCGGTCGAGCAGTTGGGGTTGGCGATGATGTTCTTCTTGGCATAGCCGTGGATGGCGTCGGCGTTCACCTCGGGCACGATCAGCGGCACATCGGGGTCATAGCGGTAAAGCGATGAGTTATCGATGACCACGCACCCCGCCTTGGCCGCGGCTGGCGCGTATTTCTTGGTCGCGTCGGACCCGATGGCAAACAGCGCCATGTCCCAACCCGTGAAGTCAAACGTATCAAGGTCCTTCGTCGTCAGCGTCTTGTCCCCGAACGTCACTTCCGTTCCCAGCGAACGGCGGCTTGCCAGCACGGCAATCTCGTCCACAGGAAACTGGCGCTCTGCCAGGATGTTCAGCATTTCGCGGCCCACATTGCCGGTGGCGCCCGCGACGACGACACGATACCCCATGATTTACTCCTTTTCGGGTAGGTGGGTGCGCCTTATACCCAAAGGCTGCCGGGGAAAAGGGGCCTCAGTCGCGCGCGTCCCGTGTGAGGGCATAGAGCATCACACCCACCAGCAGTGAGACCGCGAAAAAGCCGAGGATCGCGACATAGGGCGCGGTCGGATCGCTGCCCGCGGTGGCCGTGTGGATGCGCCCCGATAGCGTCTGCATCACACCCACGCCGCCAATGCCGAAAAGGTTCATCAGCGTCACGCCCCGCCCGGTGAGGTGCGCGGGAAAGAAGCTGCGCGCATGGGCGATGATGACCGGAAACGTGGCACCGAAAAACCCGATCGCCGCCATGAGCGCAATCGACAGGACGGGATCGCGTCCGATCCACGTGATCAGCGCAACCAGCAGGCCAAGCGTGATCACGTTGCCCCCGAACACCACCCATTTGCGGGTGCCAAAGATGCGGTCCATCGGGCCATAGGCGATGGTGCCCACGATCATCGCAAGGCTCATCACCAGCGTGGCAAGCCCGATTTGCGATACGTTCAGGTCAAAGACATCCCCGAGATAGGGCCCGATCCAAAGCCCCCGCACCGCCGCCACGGGCGCATAGTTCACGAACATCAGCGGGATGATCAGCCACAGGACGGGCATGCGCAACAGATCCATCAGCGACCCCTGACCGGCCTCGTCGCTGGCCGCCGGATCACGCACGGTCAGCAGGCAGCCCAGGGCAATCACTGCGCTGGTCGCCGCCAGCACCCACATGGCGCTGCGCCAGCCGATGGTTTCCGCCGCATAGGCCATCGGATAGCTCGAGATCAGGTTGCCGATAGTGCCAACGCCAATCATCAGCGCGGCCAGCGTCGCAAATGTCCTGGGTGGGAATTCACGGGCAAAGATGAAAAAGCTGGCCATCAGCACGGGCGAACATCCCACCCCGATCAGAAACATCGCCGCATGGATGTGAAGCGGCGCCTGCGCCACGGCAAAAAGCGCGGCACCACCGCCCCCGCCGACAAGGAACAGCCACCCGGCCGTCCGCCGTGGCCCCAACGTATCCAGTGCCCAGCCCACAGGGATTTGCATCGCCGCAAAGGCCAGGAACCAGATGCCCGACGCGGTGGCCAGAACATCCGGTCCAATCCCCAGAGTGTTCTGCAGCGGTGCGGTCAAAACCGCCAGAAAGGCGCGGAAAAACTGGCTCAGCACATAGGCCAGAGCCAACAGCAGCAACCCGGTGTTCATGATGTCTCCAATCCCTGCGGTCCACGTGACACGCGCACCGGGCTGACGCAAGGTGCATCCGCGTGCTAGGGTCGAGACCAACAAGGGGAGTGGGGTCATGTTCTACGACAGCGTGCCGCGGCAGCGGGCCTTTGCGCCACTGGCCGATCCGGCCAACTACACGCCGCTGCCGGATGACTGGGTCGTGGGCACGTCCGACATCATCGGGTCGACCAAGGCCATCGCCTCTGGTCAGTACAAGACAGTGAACATGATCGGCGCGGCCGTCATCTCGGCCCAGATCAACGGCGCGGCGGGCCGCGCATTCCCCTATGTCTTTGGCGGCGACGGCGCAGCGTTTGCGCACCCGCCTGAACACAGGCAGGCCGCCGCGGATGCGCTTGCCGCGGTGCAGGTCTGGGCTCAGTCGGAGTTCGGGATGGGCCTGCGGATCGGGCTTTATCCTGTGGCCGACATCCGCGCCGGAGGACAGGACGTGGCCGTCGCCCGCTATCAGGTCACGGAGGGCGTGGATTACGCCATGTTCGCAGGCGGCGGCGTCGCCTGGGCCGAAGCGCAGATGAAGGCAGGGCAGGAAACCGTACCACCCGCCCCAGCTGGTACTGTGCCCAACCTCGAAGGGCTCAGCTGCCGGTGGAGCCATATGAAATCGCGGCAGGGCACCATCCTGTCCGTTCTGATCCAGCCCGCACCGGGCGCCGACACCGCCGCCGTGGCGCGCGTTGTCGAAGAGGTTCTAGAGGTCGTGCGCCATCTCGACCGGGGCGGCCATCCGATCCCCGCCGAAGGGCCCGCCCTGACTTGGCCCAAGAACGCCCCCGCGCTTGAGGCGCATGTGCCCGGCGCCGACGGAACCAAGGCCAGCAAGGGCAAGATCACCTTTGAGGTCATGATGGCGTTTCTGTTTCTCAAAACCAACCTCAAGCTGGGCGGTTTCGATCCGGGGCACTACCGCAAGGCCGTGGGCCTGAACGCGGATTTTCGCAAATTCGACGATGGGCTGAAAATGACCATCGACTGCGACGCGGCGACCGTGGCGCGGCTGCGGTCGATCCTCGAAAACGCGCGCGGTGTCGTGCAATTCGGCCTGCACGAACAGGACGAAGCGATGATGACATGCATCGTGCCGTCGATCATGGAGGACACGCATGTCCACTTCATCGACGGTGCGGCGGGCGGCTATACCCAAGCGGCGGTTGGCCTCAAGAGCGCTGCGGACTGATCCCGGGCCGTGATGGGATCCATCACAAAAGACGCGAACACACCATGCGCTTTGGGGTTTACCGGTTTGGCCAAACTGCTCTAACCGTTGGTGCCATGACACTCTTTCACCTCGCCTTCAATGTGACCGACCTTGATGAAACCCGCGCCTTCTATGGCGGCCTGCTGGGCTGCACCGAAGGGCGCAGCACCGACACATGGGTCGATTTCAACTTCTTCGGACACCAGATCAGCTGCCATCTCGGCACCCCGTTCGACAGCAAGCCCACCGGCAAGGTTGGGGACGTAGACGTGCCCATGCCCCATTTCGGAGCCGTGTTGCCGATGGCGGATTGGCGCGCGCTGGCCGACCGCCTGACCGCGGCGGGCACCACTTTCGTCCTCGCGCCGCAAATCCGGTTCGAAGGGCAGCCGGGCGAGCAGGCTACAATGTTCTTCACCGACCCATCTGGCAACCCGGTCGAGATCAAGGGCATGGCAGATTTTAACGCGGCCTTTGCCACGTGACCGTCAACGTCCTCTTTGCGGCAACCGAAATGCGGTGGGCTGAATACCGCGACGTCCTGCGCGCGGCCATCGCCGAGGTGGGCGTGGATGCCCGCGTCGATACGACGATGCAGGCGGCAGAGGTCGATTATATCGTCTATGCCCCGAATTCGGAGGTGCAGGATTTCACCCCCTTCACGCGCGCCAAGGCGGTGCTCAACCTCTGGGCCGGGGTCGAGGCGGTGGTGGACAACCCAACGCTGAACATCCCGCTCTGCCGCATGGTCGATCCGGCCCTGACCCAGGGCATGGTGGAATGGGTGACGGGGCATATCCTGCGCCTGCACCTTGGCATGGATGCGCATATCACCGCAGAGCCGGGCACCTGGGACCCGGTGGCGCCGCCGCTGTCATTTGACACGCGGGTCACGATCCTTGGCTTGGGCGAATTGGGCCGCGCCTGCGCACAGGCGCTCCAAGGCCTCGGGTTTGACGTCGCGGGCTGGAGCCGGTCGCCAAAGACCATTGACGGGATCCCCTGCCACCACGGTCCGGACGGCCTCGATACGGCCCTGGCCCGCGCTGATTTCGCAGTCTTGCTTCTGCCTGCGACCGCCGCCACGGAAAACACGCTCAACGCCCGGACCCTTGGCCTCATGCCTGCGGGCGCGCGTATCCTGAACCCCGGTCGCGGCCCGCTGATTGATGACGAAGCCCTGCTCGCCGCGCTTGAAACCGGCCACATCGCGCACGCAACGCTGGATGTGTTTCGCACCGAACCGCTGCCCGCCGATCACGCCTTCTGGCGGCACCCGTCCGTGACCGTCACACCCCATGTGGCCTCGGAAACCCGCGCCGCCTATTCCGTCAAGACCGTTGCCGAAAACATCCGCCGCGGTGAGGCAAACGAACCCTTCCTGCATCAGGTCGACCGCACCGCCGGTTACTAACCGTCTCTGTTCAAAAAAATCCTCGGGGGTGTTTGAGGGGGCAGACAGCCCCCTCATTCCCTAAATCGCGTGCGCGTCAGCGCGCAATCCGATCACGCGGCCAACCCGCGCCCCCGGAGCAGCGCCTCGACCCCCGGCAGCCGTCCGCGAAACGCCACATACAGCTCGGCCGCGTCAACACTGCCACCAGTGCTCAGGATATGTTCTTCAAGGGCTGCCGCGCGGTCCGCATCAAACGGACCTCCCGCCTCTTCAAAGGCGGCAAACGCGTCCGCATCCATCACCTCTGACCACATATAGCTGTAATAGCCGGACGAATATCCGTCCCCCGCAAAGACATGTGCGAAATGGGGTGTGGCGTGGCGCATGCCGATGGCACGTGGCATGCCCAACGCCTCCAGCACCTCTGCCTGCCGCTGCATCGGATCGCCCGGCGCCGGTCCGTCATGAAACGCCAGATCCACAAGCGCGGACGCCACATACTCCACCGTCTGGAACCCCATATCATAGGTCGAGGCCGCCAAAACCTTGTCGAGCAAATCCTGCGGCATCGCCGCCCCGGTGTCCGCATGGGTGGCAAAGTCGCGCAGCACCTCCGGCACCTCCAGCCAGTGCTCGTAAAGCTGGCTGGGCAACTCGACAAAGTCCCGCGCCACGGATGTGCCCGAAATGCTCTCATAGGTCACATCGGACAGCATCTGGTGCAGCGCATGGCCAAACTCGTGGAACAACGTGCGCGCATCGTCATAGGACAACAGCGCGGGATCGCCCTTGGCAAAGTTGCACACGTTGATCACCACCGGGGTCTGCACCTTCGGGAACTTGGCCTGCGCGCGCATCGCCGAACACCACGCCCCGGACCGTTTCGATCCGCGTGCAAAGTAGTCTCCGATGAACACCGCCACGTGCTGGCCATCCCGCGTCACCTCCCACGCCCGGCAATCGGGGTGATAGAGGGGCACATCCAGCGGCGTGAACGCCAAACCAAAAAGCCGCGTCGCACAGGCAAAGGACGCTTCGATCATCCGGTCGAGTTGAAAATACGGTTTCACCTCCGCCTCATCGAGGTCATGCAGCGCGCGCCGCCGTTTTTCCGCGTAGTAACGCCAGTCCCAGGGCTCCAGCGGGCCGTCCACCCCGTCTTCGTGCATCATCTGTTCGAGGATCGCGCCATCCGACAGCGCGCGTTCCCGTGCCGGTTCCCACACAGACATCAGCAGGTCGCGGACGGCTGCGGGTGTCTTGGCCATCTCGGTTTCCAGCTTGTAATCCGCAAAGGTCTCATAGCCGAGGAGCTGTGCCCGTTCCGCGCGCAGCTTCAGGATTTCCGCGGCAATGGCCCGGTTGTCCGTCGCCCCGCCATTGGCGCCCCGCGCGGCCCAGGCACGATAGGCCTTTGCTCGCAGATCGCGGCGTGGCGAGAATTGCAGAAACGGTGTGATCAGCGAGCGTGACAGGGTCACGACCGGCCCATCCGCCGCTTTCTCTTCGCCCGCAGCCCGCGCCGTGTCGATGACAAAGGCGGGCAAGCCCTCCAGATCGGCCTCCGCAAGTGGCATGAACCAATCCCGCTCATCCGCGAGCAGGTTCTGCGTAAACGCGGTGCCCAGTTCCGCAAGCCTCCCCTTGATCGCCTTCATCCGCGCCTCGGCATCGCCCTCCAGCGCAGCACCCGCACGCACATATCCACGGTGGGTCAGCATCAGGACCCGCGCCTGTTCTTCCGTCAGGTCCAGCGTGTCACGCGCCTCCCAAACCGCGGCAATCCGGGCAAAGAGCGCCTTGTTGCCCGCGATGTCGGCAAAATGCGCCGCGAGTTTGGGTGAAAAGTCCCGCTGCAACGCTTCGCGCGCCGGATTGCTGTCGGCGCCTGCCACGCTGAAAAACGGGCCAAGCACCTTGTCCAACACCTCACCTGCGGCCTCGAGCGCTTCGATCGTATTGGCAAAATCCGGGGGTGCATCGGACCCGGCAATGGTATCGATCTCTGCACGATGTGCGCGCAATGCCTCGTCCAAAGCGGGGGCGTAGTCATCGTCCGATATGCGGTCAAACGGCGCAATGCCAAAGGGCGTGTCCCAGTCTTGCAGCAGCACGTTCGTCATCAGGCAATCTCCATTGATCCGGTCATGCAACGGGCCTCAGCCCGGTACATGGCCACAGGTTTCACAGGCATCACGCCGCTTGATCGCAATCTTGCGGCTCTCACCATAAAGCGCGTCGTAAATCAGCATCTCACCGCGCAGAGATGTGCCCGCGCCGGTGATCAGCTTGATGGCCTCCACGGCCATCATGGTCCCAACCACACCGGGCAACGGCCCGATCACCCCCGCCTCGGCGCAGTTCGGCGCAAGATGCGGCGCAGGCGGTTCGGGGAAGACGCAGCGGTAGCACGGTGCGCCGTTCTGGGGGTCAAAGATGCTCAACTGACCTTCCCATTGCGTCAGCGCCCCGGACACCAGCGGGATGCCCTGCGCCACGGCGGCGGCGTTCACGCGGTACCGGGTGTCAAAATTGTCTGTCCCGTCGATCACCAGATCATATTCGGCCATCAGATCGCCCACGATCTCATCTGTGAGCCTGCGGTGATAGGGGCGCACGGTGACAAAGGGGTTCTGTGCCTCCATCGCGGCTTGCGCCGAGAACACTTTCGGGACGCCGATATCGGCGTCGCGGTGGATCACCTGCCGCTGCAGGTTGGCATTTTCCACCACGTCGTCATCGATCACACCGATTGTGCCCACGCCTGCCGCGGCCAGATATTGCAACACCGGCGCGCCCAGACCGCCCGCACCCACCACCAGCACACGCGCATCCTTCAGCGCCTTCTGCCCGGTGCCGCCAACCTCGCGCAGGACTATGTGCCGGGCATAGCGGTTGAGCTCTGCATCGGAAAACGGACCGGCCTTTTGTTCAGGTGCGGCAGGGGTCTGCACACGCGCGCGGAGGCGGCCAAGGGCCTGACGGTAAAGCCACACAAGTGCGGCAAAGCCACCAAGGATCAACCAGAACGCAGGGCTTTCCCCTGTCGCAAGGCGCAGCGGATGCGCAGCGGGCAAGGCCACCTGCACGGCGAGAACCGCCACATACAAAAGGCCGATCATCAACCAACGCGCCCGTTTCGGCGTGCCCATTGCGTGACCTACCCCCCACAGGGCGGCCGCCATGGCGAAAACAAGGATCATGCGGGCCCCGTGCTGCCAAAACCGCCTGCGCCGCGGGCGGTGTCATCGAGACTGTCGGTTTCCACAAACGCGGCCTGCACCACGGGCGCAAGCACCAGTTGCGCAATGCGCATCCCGTGGGTCACCTCGAACGGTTCTGTCCCGGTGTTCAGAATGATGATCCCGACCTCCCCACGGTAGTCGCTGTCGATTGTGCCAGGGCTGTTGACCAACGCGATCCCGTGTTTCAGGGCAAGACCGGAGCGCGGGCGGACCTGCACTTCGAACCCTTGCGGAATGGCCATGGCAAGCCCCGTCGGGATCAGGGCCCGTGCCCCGGGTGCAACCACCACGCCCGCGGCGTCCGGGAAATTCGCACGTATATCCGCACCCGCAGCGCCCGCCGTCTCATAGGATGGCAACGGGATCGCCGGATCAGCCTGCGCTGTCCGGAGGAGGGGGAGCGGGACGTTCTGCATCTTCACCTTGCCAAATAAACTCAAATCCGACCTTTGCCAGAGGGCGCGAACATCAGCTGAGCGCGTCCGCGATCCGCCCGGCCAGACGCGTGGCCACGTCATCCTTGGCCATGCGCGGCCACGGGTCCGCGCCATCGGCGGAAATCAGGGTCACGGCGTTTTCCGCACCGCCCATGATTCCGGTTGCGGGCGAGACGTCATTGGCCACGATCCAGTCGCAGCCCTTGCGCGCGCGCTTGGCCGTGGCATTGGCGATAACGTCATCCGTTTCCGCGGCAAAGCCTATGACAAGACCCGGCCTTCCGTCCTGCATTTGGGCGACCTGCGCCAGGATATCCGGGTTTTCTGCAAAGGTGAGCACGGGCAGACCATAGGCGGATTTCTTGAGCTTGCTGTCGGACGCACTGGCGACGCGCCAATCGGCGACGGCGGCGGCGAAGACCGCTGCATCGGCAGGCAGGGCCTGTGTCACGGCGTCCTGCATCTCGCGCGCGGTCTCAACCGCGATCACATCCGCACCTTGCGGTGGCGCGATATCAGCAGGGCCGGTCACAAAGGTAACGCGCGCGCCAAGCCGAAGCAGGGCGTTGGCGATCGCGGTGCCTTGCGCGCCGGAAGAGCGGTTTGCGATGTAGCGGACCGGATCAATGGGCTCATGCGTCGGTCCGGAGGTGATGAGCACATGCCGACCGGTGAGCGGGCCGGGCGCAAAATGCGCCTCGATCGCGGCCACGATGTCCAGCGGTTCCGCCATGCGACCGGGACCAAATTCGCCGCAGGCCATGTCACCATCATTTGGCCCGACAAAGGTAATCCCGTCCGCGATCAATTGATCGCGATTACGCCTCGTCGCGGCATGGGTCCACATCCGCACGTTCATGGCCGGGGCGACCATGACCGGGGTGTCGGTGGCAAGAAGCAGGGTGGAGGCGAGATCGTCGGCACGGCCCTGCGCCATCTTGGCGAGTATATCTGCCGTTGCCGGGGCCACGACGATCAGATCGGCCGAGCGGCTGAGCTGGATGTGACCCATCTCCGCCTCGTCGGTGAGGTCGAACAGCTCGCGGTAGACCTTTTCCCCCGCCAGTGCCGACACGGACAGCGGGGTGATGAACTGTTCCGCGGCGCGGGTGAGAACCGGGGTCACCGCAGCCCCCCGTTCGCGCAGGCGGCGGATCAGGTCCAGCCCCTTATAGGCGGCAATGCCGCCGGTCAGGATCAGGAGGATACGTTTGTCCTGCAGCATGGCCGCACTCCGGTTGGTTCGCGTGCGACCATAAGACGGGCGTTGCGCGAGGACCAGAGGGAGGAAGCGGGGGCCAGCCCCCTCGCGCTTGCGCGCTCACCCCCGGGATTTTTTGGAACAGAGACGGGGCGGGTCAGTTCCCGGATTGGAACGCGGCGCATGGGTCACCCCGGTCTGGAGCGTCGGCGTCGGTTAAAACGAAGTCGAAGGTGCCTGCGGGCGGTATTCCCGCTTCGCCTTGCCCCACGCTTTGCACCCTCAATTCAGGTCTTGCCGCATTGAGATAGACGGGCACGCCCCAGTCGGTGCGGGCGTGGCCGTTACCGGTTATGAGGATGATCGGCGCACCGAATGTGTCGAGTGCATCCACGACGGTGTGTGCAAAATGGGCGTCGCGCAGGCGCTGCGCTTCGACCATGCCGCCCATCATCTCGACTGGCATGGCGCCGCAATGGGCATCAAACTGGAGCGCTTCGCGTTTCGCTTGCTGTGCGGCCGGCAAGTCCGTGGTCAGACCGAAATCGGCGGCCCCCTCTCCGAACGTCGCCGCAGCACCGTCCGTGAACGCTGCCCGCATGTCGGCGCGCGGCAGGGCGGCCCCGATGATCACGTCGCTTTGGGCCAGCAGGTCCGCGTAGTCTTTTATGTTGGACCAGTGGAAACCTTGTGTCGCGCGGGCCATGACGGCGCTGTCGCGCGCCACATCTGCAAGCGCACGCGCTTCATCCGGCAGAAGCATTTCGAACACCACCGCCTTGGGACGCGTTTCGATGATGGCCTCGACCTGGTGCTGATGGTGGGTGGGGTTGTCGTGCAGTTCGCCGATGATCAGGACATCAGCGTCCACCGTATTCCACAGGATCGATGCGAATGCAGAGACGCCAAAGGCCAGCACCGCAACAGTGCTGGCCACGGCCATGGGATATGTCAGTCTCATGCGAGGAAGTGGTGCACTTCCCGGCTTTGGTTCTCGAGCGCTTTGCGCATCTTGCCAAATGCCGCGGCTTCGAGCTGTCGGACACGTTCCTTGGACAGGCTGAGCTCCTGGCCGAGGCTTTCGAGGGTGCGGGGATCGTCGCGCAGCTTGCGTTCGCGCACGATGAACCGTTCGCGTTCGTTCAGACCGTTCAGCGCGGTCAACAACCATTCGCGCAACTGCTCCGTATCATGCTGATGCTCGACCAGTTCCGCGGCCTGTGCGCCATCATCTTCGAGCGCATCAATCCATTCGCGGCCCTCGTCATCGACCGATTGTGTCGCGTTCAGGGAATAGTCAGAGCCGGACAGACGCCCTTCCATCATTTCGACGTCATGCAGGGGGACACCGATTTCGGTCGAGATCATCTGGCGCAGCTGGTGCTTGTCGAGGGTCTCACCCGCGGCGGCGCTTTCCCGCTCCAGCCGGGCCTGCACCCGGCGCATGTTGAAAAACAGCGACTTTTGGGACGAGGTGGAGCCGGTTCGCACCATCGACCAGTTGCGCATCACGTAATCCTGAATGGATGCCTTGATCCACCACACGGCGTAGGTCGAAAACCGCACGCCGCGATCCGGGTCAAACTTGTCAGCGGCCTTCATCAGGCCCAGCCCGGCTTCCTGGATGAGGTCGTTCATCGGGGCGCCGTAGCGCTTGAATTTCGATGCCATGGAGATGGCGAGGCGCATATAGGCGGTAATCAGGCGGTGCAGCGCCGCCTCGTCACGTTCATCACGCCAGGCATAGGCCAAACGCAGTTCTGTTTCGGCATCGAGCAACTCGGCCTTCATCGCTGTGCGCGACAGCGACATGTCACGGGCATTGTCTAACGGCATGCGATCATCCCCCTGTGGATGTTTGTCTTGTTTTGCGCACTCGTCTTGTCTACGCAGCGAAACGCATTTCGGTTCACTTGGAAGATGAAAAAATGTTGCCACCCCTGACGCTCGTTCTAGGTGGGGCTTCCTCCGGCAAGTCGGGGGTGGCGGAAAAACTCATTGAACGCAGTGGGTTGGACAAAATCTATGTTGCGACTTCGCAAATCTGGGACGAAGAAACACAATTCAGGGTTGATCGCCATGTCGCGCAGCGCGGGCCGGGATGGCAGACAATCGAGGTTCCCGTGGATGTTCCGGATGCCTTGGCGCCGTGCACAAATGGACAAGCGGTTCTGCTGGACTGCGCGACCCTGTGGCTGACAAATGTGATGTTGGGCGACCATGATCTGGAGACGGCGCAGGCGTCTTTGCTGACTGCGCTTGCGGCCTGCGATGCGCCCGTTGTCGTGGTGTCGAACGAAGTGGGGCAGGGCATTGTGCCCGAAAACGCATTGGCGCGGCACTTCCGCGAGGCGCAGGGACGGCTCAACATCGCGCTGGCCGCGCAGGCAGATTGCGTCCTGCATGTGCTTGCCGGTCTGGTGGATGTCCGCAAGGGAGAGATGCCATGACAGTCTGGCACTGGGTCCGGCATGGTCCGACCCACCAAAAGAGTTTCACCGGGTGGCGCAATGTGCCCGCAGACCTGTCGGATGTGCGCGCCGTGGACCGCTTGGCGGCGTTGCTGCCTGCGGACGCGCTGGTGGTGTCGTCCGACCTTTTGCGGTCCGTGGCAACCGCAGATGCAATACAAGGGGCGCGGCGGCGTTTGCCACATGATCCGGGCCTGCGGGAATTTCACTTTGGCGCTTGGGACGGCGTGCACTTCAACACTGTCTCCAAACAGGACGAAGCCCTGAGCCGTCGGTATTGGGAAGAACCGGGCGCACACGCGCCACCGGGGGGCGAGAGCTGGGACATGTCGGCGGCCCGGGTTGCAACCGCAGTGGCACGGATCGAAGCGACGTTTGCCCCGTCGCATGTCATTGCGGTCGCGCATTTCGGCGTGATCCTGACGCAGGTGCGGGCCGTGATGGATGTCACGGCGCAAGAGGTGCTGGCGCACCGGATTGACCCGTTGAGCGTGACGACCCTGAACCCGGCAGAGGGCCGTGTTGAACGGATCAATCACCTTCCGTGATCATATCTCCCACAAAACGGCGTTTGGCGCGCGCGGGTTCAGGCGCATAGCGTGGCGCACATGACTTATGATCTCTTTATCGGTGACCGGACGTTTTCGAGCTGGTCCTTGCGCGGTTGGCTGATGCTCGAGAAATTCGGGCTGCCGTTTCAAACACATATGATTGGCCTCTATGGCGGGACCATGGCCGAGGACATGGCCCACCTTGCGCCCGCGCGGCTGGTGCCGGCGTTGCGGCTGCCGGACGGCACCGTTGTCGGCGAGAGTATGGCAATGGCCGAAACCCTGCATGAACGCCACCCCGAGGCCGGTATGTGGCCAACGGATGCGGGCGCGCGTGCCACGGCGCGTTGGCTTGCCGCTGAAATGGCGTCGGGGTTCATGGCTTTGCGTGGGGCGTGTCCGATGCAATTGGCACATGTGAACGAAGGGTTTGCGGTGACAGACGCGGTTGCCACGGATCTTGCGCGGATCGAGACATTGTGGGCGCACGCCCGGACATTTGCGACCGATGGCCCATGGCTGTTCGGGGCGTATTCCCTTGCCGATGCCTTCTATGCGCCGGTATGCGCGCGGATCGTCGGATACGATCTACCAGTCAGTGACGTGGCCGCTGAGTATTGCAAAACGACCCTGTCCGACCCGACGTTTCAGGCGTGGCGCGCAAAGGGGCTTGAGGTCACATATGATCCCTTCCCCTATGATTTCGGCCTTCAGACGCGCCCCTGGCCGTATTGAGACCCTGCCCGTTAACCAATCGTAAACCGCGGAGTGCCTACCGTTAACCACGAGTTGACGGGAGAGCATATGGCGGCGCGGGCGTATACGGTGGCGTTTCAGGGGGTCGAGGCCCGAGAGGTCGAGGTGCAGTGCGCCATGGTGCCGGGCATGCCGGGGTTCTCCGTGGTGGGCCTGCCGGACAAGGCGGTGTCCGAAGCGCGCGACCGGGTGCGCGCAGCACTCAGCGCCCTGTCGATTGCCCTGCCGTCGAAAAAGGTCACGATCAACCTGTCGCCTGCGGACCTGCCCAAGGAGGGGTCGCATTTTGACCTGCCCATAGCCCTTGCACTGCTGGCGGCGATGGACATCCTGCCCAAGGACGCGGTGGAAATGACTGTGGCTCTGGGGGAATTGTCGCTGGATGGCACGCTTGTGCCCGTGATCGGTGCGCTGCCCGCGGCGATGGCTGCGGCGGAACAGGATCGCACCCTGCTGTGCCCTGCGGGCTCCGGGGCGGAGGCCGCGTGGGTGGACGCCGCGCAGGTGATCGGTGCTGCGACCCTGGGCGATGTGGTGCGCCACTACACCGGCCAGGCCCCGCTGGAACCCGCCACCGCAGGGCAGATCGCCACTGCGTCCGGCACGCCCGACCTGCGCGATGTAAAAGGGCAGGAACGGGCCAAACGGGCTCTGGAAATCGCCGCAGCCGGACGGCACCACATTCTGATGGTCGGCACGCCCGGATCGGGCAAGTCGATGATGGCGGCCCGCTTGCCCGGCATCCTGCCGCCGCTGACCCCGATGGAGGCGTTGGAGACATCGATGATCCATTCGCTTGCGGGGTTGCTGGATGCGGGTGGGATTTCGATGGAACGCCCGTTTCGCGAACCACACCATTCGGCCTCAATGGCGGCAATCATCGGCGGCGGGCGCGGCGCAAAACCGGGTGAGGCGTCGTTGGCCCATAACGGTGTGCTTTTCATGGACGAGTTCCCGGAGTTTCCGCGCACCGTGCTCGAGACCCTGCGTCAGCCGATTGAGACCGGCGAGGTGATGGTGGCGCGCGCCAACAACCATGTGAAATATCCGTGCCGCTTCATGCTCGTGGCTGCGGCGAACCCATGTAAATGCGGATATCTCAGTGACGCTGCGCGCGCCTGCGCACGTGCACCCGGATGCGGGAACGACTATCTTGGCCGGATATCGGGCCCGTTGATGGACCGGTTCGATCTACGGGTGGACGTCCCGCCGGTGTCCTTTACGGACCTTGATCTGCCTGCAGATGGAGAATCCTCGGAAACCGTGGCGACCCGCGTGGCCGCCGCACGCAATGTGCAGCAGGCCCGTTTTGTCGACACTGGGTTGCGGCACAATGCCGACCTCGCCGGTGCCGCGCTGGATACGCTTGCCCAACCCGATGCCGAAGGGCGCGATCTGTTGACCAAGGCGGCGCACCGGTTTGGCCTGTCCGCGCGCGGTTATCACCGGGTGATGCGGGTCGCACGAACAATCGCTGACCTTGATGGATCGGAGACCGTGCGCAGGCCCCACGTTGCCGAGGCGATCAGCTACCGCGTGGGCGTGCTGGAACCGGCCTGATCCCCGATCCAGTCGCTGAGCCGCTGCAACGTGCGGCGCGCTTCGGGCAGCATGTTGTGGAACAGGGGCCAGACATGGGGCAAATCGCCCTCTTCGAGATAAGTCACCGGCACACCCTGCGCCCTGAGCCTGTCTGCCATGCGCCTGCTGTCATCCCGCAGGATTTCCGTTGCACTTGCCGTCAGCCAAATGGGCGGTGCGCCAGTGAAATCAGCAAACAGAGGCGACACATCCGGGTCCGTCACCTCTGAATGTGCGGTGGTCCCAAGGTACATCTCCGCCGTCTCGTGCACGCGCTCGGCAGGCAGGATCACGTCCGCGGCCGCATTGTCGCGCACGCTGTCGCCGGTATAGCCGAGGTCCGTCAACGGCGAGAGTGCAAACACACCCGCAGGCAGCGGCGCGCCTTTTTGCAACAATCGCGCCAGCACGGTCAGAACCAGCGCGCCGGCGGCACTGTCCCCACCCATGATGATCGCGCGGTCCGGATGTTCGTCGCGCAGCGCATGGTAACAGGCCTCCACGGCATCCGGTGCAGCGGGGTAAGGATGTTCGGGCGCAAGCGGATAGCGCGGCAGGATCGCCTCAATCCCTGCGCGGTTCGCGAGGTTGGCCACCATCGCGGCGTGGGTCTCTGGCGCGCCAAAGACAAAGCCGCCGCCGTGAACGTATAGCAGCACCGCGTCCGTCGTCTTGCGGCGCGGCGAAATGCGCAACGCCTCGACCGGTCCCAGCGTGCGCACGCCCTGTTGCGTGCCCCATGGCGGATGAAAGAACACCCGCGCCTTGATCCGAAAGCTGCGGCGCAATGCGTCCGGATCACGGACGCGCCGCATATACGGTTTTTCAGTAAGCCGCAGATACCTGTTCAGAAGCGGTGCCAGCCAACTCATGCCAGGCGCGCATCAATGGCGTCCCAGATCGCCCCGGCCACGTTCAACCCGTCAAACCGTTCCAGTTCCTGAATGCCCGTGGGCGAGGTCACGTTGATCTCGGTCAGGTAGTCGCCGATCACGTCGATCCCGACAAACACCTGCCCCTTTTCCCGCAACAGCGGGCCGATTGCGTCGCAGATTTCGCGGTCGCGGTCTGTCAATCCGACCTTTTCCGGGCGCCCGCCCACATGCATGTTGGACCGCGTCTCACCCGCCGCAGGGACGCGGTTGATGGCGCCAATGGGCGCGCCGTCCACGAGGATCACACGCTTGTCGCCATTGGAGACGTCCGGCAGAAACTTCTGCACGATCAGGGGTTCGCGCGAAAATCCGGTAAACAGTTCGTGCAACGACGCGAGGTTGCGGTCGTTGGCATCCAGCCGGAACACCCCCGCACCCCCGTTGCCGTAAAGCGGCTTCAGGATCACATCGCCATGGCGCGCCTTGAATGCCTTGATCGTGTCCAGATCGCGGGCAATCGTTGTGGGCGGGGTGAGGTCGGGGAAGTCGAGGACCAGCAGCTTTTCGGGATAATTGCGCACCCAGAAAGGATCGTTGACGACCAGAACGTCGTCCTTGAGCCGATCCAGAATGTGCGTGGACGTGATGTAATGCATGTCGAACGGCGGGTCCTGGCGCAGCCAGACAACATCAAACGTGGTAAGATCCACGGTGCGCTCCGGTCCAAGGATGGCCGGGTCGCCGGGGACCCGTTGGACCGTCATGTCATGTCCGCGCGCGGTGATCCGCCCCTCTTCATAGGCGAGCTTGTCCGGGGCATAGTAGAACAGGTCATGGCCACGTGCCTGCGCTTCCTCCGCGAGCCGGAAACTGCTGTCGGCGTTGATATCGACACCCGTGATCGGGTCCATCTGAAAGGCGATTTTCATGGGTCACTCTCCGGCAAACTGCGCTTTAGATGGCGCAGTGGGCCGTCAGGTGCAATGGATTTGGCGTGTGCGTTGGCGCAGAGGCCGGTCGCAGATCAAAGCCCGCCCGCGAAAAAGTTCTCCATGATCTGAACCTGTCCAACGGCATCAACCAGAGCCACGTCCACGCGTGAGGGCGTGAAGGGCCCTTGCGGCAGCATCTCGAGGTAGAGTTCCGCAGTGGCAAACAACCGACGCGCTTGCGCATGGGTCAAATGCGACAACGCCTGATCAAAGCTCTTGCTCTTTTTGACCTCGACAAAGATCACGAGGCCATCCGCATCCTCGAGCACAATGTCGATCTCGCCACCAGCCCGGCGCCATCGTTCGGCCAGAACGACATATCCCGCCGCGACATAGCGTTGTGCAACCTGCTGTTCCGCAGAAAGGCCCGCATGATACGCGCATCGTCCGCGTGCCACGCGTGTGGCATCTGCAAAATCCCGTGGGTGAAACGCCATTGCAAAACCTCCAGCCTCAGTCCGCGGGCATGTCCCGCGCCAGATCCAACGCGCGTTGATAGACACGGCGTCGGGGTATATCGAGGCTGTCCGCCACAAAGCCTGCAGCATCTTTCGTGGACATCGACCTCAGCGCCGATACTAGCGCTTCATCAATGTCGATTTCCCTAACGCGTCCGCGTTCACCGCGGGCGATAAGGACAACAATTTCGCCCTTAACGGTTTGCACCTTCAGATCTTTTGCCAGCGTTTCCAGCGGGTTCGTCCGGATTTCTTCGAACCGTTTGGTCAATTCGCGACACACCGCGCCCTGACGATCCCCCCCGAGAACCTCCGCCGCATCCTCCAGCATGGCCTGCAACCGCTTGGGTGATTCGTAAAAAACCAGCGTCGCGGGCACATCCTTGAGCGCGATGAGCGCCGTTTTGCGTGCCTGTCGCGCATTCGGCAGAAAACCGGCAAAGTGGAAGGCATCCGTCGGCAGCCCCGCAACGGCGAGTGCCGTGACAACCGCGGATGCGCCGGGCGCACAGGTCACGGTGACGCCCGTCTCGCGGGCGGCGCGCGCCAGTTCAAAGCCGGGATCGGCGATGCCCGGCATCCCGGCCTCCGATGCATAAGCCACGGACCGCGTTTGCGCCATGTCCACAAGGCGCGCCACACTTTGCGCCTTGGAGTGATCGTGCAGCACTTCGATCCGGCGTCCCTCCAGTGGCACGCCGTGAATGTCCATCAATTTGCGCAGGCTTCGGCTGTCTTCGGCGGCAAGCACCTCTGCCGATGCCAGCACATCCAGCGCCCTGAGCGTGATATCGCGCGCCGTGCCAATCGGCACGCCGACAAACCACAGGCCCGGCTTGAGACCGCTCTTGATGTAATTCAACGCTGGACCCGCCTTCTTTGACGTCTATTATCCGCGCCACAAATGACACGGGGCCGCCCGCGCGGCAAAGAGCCCTTGCACCGGGAGTGACAGTTATCATGTTTGCGTTTTTTGACACCTTGCGCAAGGCGGCGCGCCGTGCGGTTCTGATGCCGCTTGCCGCGCTGTCGCTTGCGGCCTGTGATCCGTCCGCACTGACCAGCATTGGCGGGGGCGGCGGTCCGCGCATCGACACGTCACAGCCCATTCCGGTGGCTTTGCTGGTGCCGCGCGGCTCCGGTCAGGCCAGCGACGATCTGCTGGCCCGCAATCTCGAAAATGCGGCGCGTCTGGCGATGCGGGACCTCAACGGGGTCTCCATTGACCTGCGGGTCTATGGCACGGCGGGCAATCCGCAAACAGCCGCCAATCAGGCCGCACTGGCCGTCAATGACGGGGCGCGAATCATCCTTGGCCCGCTTTATGCCGAAGCCGCAAATGCCGCAGGCGTTGCCGCGGCCGCGTCTGGTGTGAATGTGCTGGCCTTCTCCAACAACACGACCATTGCCGGTGGCAACGTGTTTGTCCTGGGCTCCACCTTTGACAACACCGCGGCGCGCCTCGTGAACTATGCCGCGTCCCAGGGTCGTGACCGTATCGTGGTTGTCCACGCGCAGGACGTGGCGGGGCAATTGGGCCGCAACGCCATCCAGCAAGCCATTTCGCGCAGCGGTGCCACACTGGTGGGTACGGTGGATTATCCCCTGTCGCAGCAAGGCGTCGTTGACGCCGTTCCGCGTATCAAGGCCGCTGTCGACGGCGCGGCCGCCAATTCGGTTTTCCTCACCTCGCCCAGTGCGTCCGCACTGCCCCTGATCACGCAGTTGCTGCCAGAGGCCGGCGTGTCGCCCACAAATACGCAGTTCATTGGCCTTGCCCGTTGGGACATCCCACCGCAGACTCTTGAGCTGCCTGGCGTGCAGGGCGGCTGGTTCGCGCTGCCCGATCCGGGGCGCTCAGCGGCCTTCCGTCGGCAGTACGAAGGTGCCTATGGCAGCGCGCCGCACCCGCTGGCGGGCCTTGCCTTTGACGGGATCGCAGCGATCGGCGCCTTGGCGAGCCAGGGCCGGTCCAATGCCCTGACCGGCGCTGCGTTGACGCAGAGCGCAGGGTTCCAAGGGGCCAATGGCGTATTCCGCCTGCGCCCGGATGGGACCAACCAACGCGGATTGGCCGTGGCCACCGTTCAGAACAACCAGGTTGTCGTGATCAGCCCGGCACCAAACGGGTTCGGTGGTGCCGGTTTCTGATCCAAACGCCATTCAAACGCCAGACCAGACAGCGCCGCCGCACCCTGCGGCAGCGTTGATCTGTGCGGCCGATGACATCTTTGACCAGGCCGCGTTCGACGCGATGTTGGAGGCCCACGCGGGCGACGCCCCGTCCGATGTCCGCAGCGCCGTGGTCGCGCATCTCAAGGCGGCGCGCGCCGCAGGGCGCGAGACCATCGCAGCCGCATTCCGCGCCGCGCCATTCCAAGCGCGGCCCACAACCCATGCCTACGCCCACCTGACCGATTGCCTCGTGCGCAGCGCGTTGCGCGTGGCGCAGACGGTGTTGCACCCCAACCCCACCCCCACCGAAGGCGAACGGCTGGCCGTGATCGCAGTGGGCGGGTACGGGCGCGGTGAAATGGCGCCGTTCTCGGATGTCGATCTGCTGTTCCTGACGCCCTACAAGATCACGCCATGGGCCGAAACGGTGATCGAGGCGACGCTGTACCTGCTGTGGGATCTCAAGCTGAAGGTCGGCCATTCCAGCCGCACGATCCGCGACTGCCTGCGCCTCGGGGCAGAGGATTTCACGATCCGCACCGCCATGCTCGAACACCGGTTCCTGCACGGGGACGCTGCACTTGCAGCGGAGCTCGACACGCGCCTGCGCGCGGACCTGTTCCGCGGGACCGAGCGGGATTTCATCGAAGCCAAACTGTCCGAGCGCGATGCGCGCCATGTCAAGCAGGGCCAGCGCTATGTGGTGGAACCCAACGTCAAGGAAGGCAAAGGGGGCCTGCGCGACCTGCAATCGCTGTTCTGGATTGGCAAATACATCCACAAGGTTCAGGACGCCGCCGATCTGGTGCCGCTGGGCCTCTTTACCGAAGAGGAATTCGACAGCTTTGTCGCCGCCGAAGACTTCCTGTGGGCCACGCGGTGCCACCTGCACCTTCTGTCGAACCGTCCGACGGAACAGCTGACCTTTGACATGCAGGTCGCCGTGGCCGAGGCCATGGGATACGAAGACGGGCAGGGGCGGCGCGCGGTTGAACGGTTCATGCAGGAATACTTCCTGCACGCCACCGAAGTGGGCGACCTGACCCGCATCTTTTTGACCAAGCTGGAGGCGGTGCACCTCAAGGCCGAACCGCTGCTGGAACGGCTGTTCAAACGCAAGCCACGGGTGCGCGACGGGTACGAGGTGATCCACAACCGCCTCGCGATTGCGGACGACACGGCGTTCCTGGGGGACAAGCTGAACCTGTTGCGCATCTTCGAGGAAGCGCTGCGCACCGGCATGCTGATCCACCCCGACGCCATGCGCCTGATCAAATCGAACCTCGACCTGATCGACGATGACCTGCGCACCACGCCCGAGGCGCAGCGGATCTTTCTCGACCTGCTGCTGAAACATGGCAACCCGGAACGCGCCCTGCGGCGAATGAACGAACTGGGGGTGCTGTCCGCGTTCATCCCCGAGTTTGAGCACATCGTCGCGATGATGCAGTTCAACATGTACCACTCCTACACGGTGGACGAACACATCATCCAATGCATCGCGCAGCTGGCCATGATCGAAAAGGAAGAGCTGGTCGAAGACCTGCCGGTCGCCTCTTCGATCCTCAAGGACGGGGTCAATCGCAAGGTGCTCTATGTCGCGCTGCTGCTGCATGACATCGGCAAGGGCCGGCCCGAGGATCATTCGATCCTGGGCGCACAAATGGTGCGCAAGATCGCACCCCGCCTGGGTCTGAAGCAGGACGAGGTGGACACCGTCGAATGGCTCGTGCGCTATCACTTGCTGATGTCCGACATGGCCCAGAAACGAGACATTGCCGACCCGCGCACCGTGCGCGATTTTGCCAAGGCGGTGCAGACAGTCAAACGGCTGGACCTGTTGTGCGTGCTCACCGTCTGCGACATCCGCGGGGTAGGGCCGACCACGTGGAACAACTGGAAGGCCGTGCTGATCCGCGCGCTCTACCGTCAGACGCGCCGGGCGCTTGAGGACGGGATGGAGGCGCTCACCCGCGAAGGCCGCGGCACAGAAGGTAAGCGCGCCTTGCGCGCCGCGCTCGAGGACTGGCCTCGCAAGGACGTGCAGGCCGAGATTGCCCGCCACTACGATCCCTATTGGCAGGGGCTGCACATCACCGCACACGAGGTCTTTGCGCGGCTGCTGCGCGATATCGGCGAGAATGAGATCGTCATGGACCTGCACCCGGACGAAGACCGCGATGCCACGCGCGCCTGTTTCGTGATGCCCGACCATCCGGGCATTTTTGCGCGGCTGACGGGTGCGCTTGCGCTTGTGGGGGCCAACGTGGTCGATGCGCGCAGCTACACGACCAAGGACGGGTTCGTGACGGATGCGTTCTGGATCCAGGACGCGGACGGCAACCCCTATGACCCGTCGCGCCTGCCGCGCCTGCGCAAGATGATCGCACGCACACTCGCGGGTGAGGTCGTCACGCGCGAGGCGATCAAGGATCGCGACAAGGTCAAGAAACGCGAAAAAGCCTTCAAGGTGCCGACGCATATCACCTTCGACAATGACGGCTCCGATATCTACACCATCATCGAGGTCGACACCCGCGACCGCCCAGGACTGCTGCATGACCTGACGCGCACGCTGGCGGCGGCCAATGTGTATATCGCCAACGCCGTCATCGCGACCTATGGCGAACAGGTGGTCGACACGTTCTATGTCAAGGACATGTTCGGCCTCAAATACTACTCCGAAAGCAAGCAGCGCAGCCTCGAAAAACGCCTGCGCGCGGCCATCGCCGAAGGGGCGGAACGCGCCGCAGACTAAGGGGCGCGCATACGTCATGGGCGGGCGGTATGTCCGTGCGTTACCAGCCGGGTCACCGTTGCCTGCCTTTTCACGGGCCCGGTGAAGCGGGTGGCGCACCGCCCGAGAGGATTGAAAACGCCCAACCTCATCGCGGCAAACTGGTCCGCCTGCCGACAGAACCGCCCGAGACCTGCGGCACGCGCTTTGGGCAGTGCACGCATCTCCTGCCCGTCGCGCAGGATGGATCCTAGCCCTTGCGGGTAAACACCATCTTCTGGTTCAGCAAGGCCTCGTGCGTGCCTTCCCAGGCATAGAACAGCAAGGCGGGCTGGTGGTCCGCAACGGTGATGCGGTGCACCTGCTGGGGCGGGTTAAAGATCAGCGATCCGGGGGCATAGACGCCCTGATCATTCTCCGACACCGCCCCCGACAGGCACAGATAGCTTTCGGTGATCCCGTCATGGGCATGCGCGGGATAGGTGCAGGCAGGGGCGAACAGGACCAGCCCGAGAATGACCTCATCCGTGCGCACCACGCCGCTGGGCCCCACCAGTTCGGAATAGGCGAATTTGCGTTCCAGACCGCGTGGCACCTTTTCATAGCCGTATTGCCAGCACAGCATCGGCTGGATCGCTTCGAGCGACCGGATGAACGGCGCGTGTTTTTCCATCCGTCCGTTGTCCAGCGCGCGGCGCAAGTGCCGGGTCACGGGTTTGGTGTCGACCGACCCCACCATCACCTGTGGATTGGCGCGCAGCACCCGGCTGATGCGCTCGCGTACGCTGCGCTGATGGGTGCGGATCTTCTTGCTGCCACCGGCCGACAGGTGACGATAGAGGTCATAGGCATCCCGCAGGACATAGATCCAGTTCGGGTGGTCGTTCAGGTGGGTCGTGTCGGTCATGACCGGCGCGCGCTCCTCTTGGCTGCGGCTTCGTGCCTTCATGCGGCAAACGCAGGGTCGGGCGCAATCCCCGGTCCGCGTGCCCCGGTCCGTGTGGTTGCGTGCCGGGGCCGCAACCGCTACGCCGGTTTCATGAGACCGATCCGCCTTCTTTCTGGCTTTCTGACCGTCGGATTCTGGACGCTGGCCAGCCGCGTGCTCGGCTTTGTGCGCGAGATCATGATCCTGTCGCTGATCGGTCCGGGGCCGTTGATGGACGCCTTTGTCGCGGCCTTCCGGCTGCCCAACATGTTCCGCCGCTTCTTTGCCGAAGGGGCGTTCAACGCGGCCTTTGTGCCCATGTTCTCCGCCCGCCTCGAAGGAGAGGGCGATGCAACGACCTTTGGCCGCGATGCGCTGGCCGGGCTGGCGCTGATCACGCTTGCGCTGACGGGGCTGGCGATGGTGTTCATGCCCGCGCTGGTCTGGGCCACCGCCGGCGGGTTCGAGGCGGAACGGTTCGACCTCACGGTGGGCTTTGGGCGCATCGTCTTTCCCTATATCTTCTTCATGTCCCTGTCGGCGCTGTTTTCAGGTGTGCTGAACGCCACGGGCCGCTTTGCCGCGGCGGCGGCTGCGCCCGTGTTGCTCAATGTCTTTGTCATCACGGCGATGGCCGTCGCGTGGTCGACGGGCGGAGCCGTCATCACGTGGCTTGTGTGGACAATCCCGGTGGCCGGGGCCGCGCAACTGGCGCTCACCTGGGGGGCTGCGGCACGGGCAGGATTTGCGCTGCGTCCGCGCCTGCCGCGCTGGACACCCGAAATGGGTCAATTGGTGCGCACCGCAATCCCGGCGGCACTGGCCACCGGAGTGATGCAGATCAACCTCGTCGTGGGCCAGTTGGTGGCCAGCCAGTATGACAACGCGGTCAGCTGGCTTTTTGCCGCTGACCGCCTCTATCAACTGCCGCTGGGGGTGGTGGGCATTGCCGTGGGTATCGTCCTGCTGCCCGATCTCACGCGCCGTCTGACCGCCGGTGATACTGACGGCGCGCAGAGCGCTTATTCCCGCGCATCCGAATTTTCCATGGCGCTTACATTGCCGGCTGCCGTGGCGCTGATGGTGATCCCGCTGCCGCTGGTGTCGGTCCTGTTTGAACGGGGCGCGACGGGGGCCGATGATGCGGCGTCCATCGCCGTGGCCGTGTCCATCTATGGCCTCGGCCTGCCCGCCTTTGTGCTGCAAAAAGTGTTGCAGCCGCAGTATTTTGCCCGCGGCGACACGCGCCGCCCGTTCCACTATGCGCTGGTGGCAATGGTGGTGAATGCTGGCGTGGCGATCGGGCTTGCCCCGGTCATCGGCTGGATTGCCCCCGCCATCGCCGCGACGCTTGCCGGATGGGCCATGCTGGGGCTGCTGTATCTGGGGCTGCGCGGCATGGGCGATACGGTGCGCGTCGATGCGCGGTATCGCCGCCGCCTGCCGCGCATTGCGCTGGCTGCGGTCATCATGGGCGTGGTCCTGTGGGCGCTGTCGGTCACGCTGCAACCCGCACTCGGCACCGACTACATCCGCTATGCCGCGCTCCTGGCGCTCATCGTGTTGGGCGCAGCCAGCTATTTCGGGGCGGCGCACGTTCTTGGCGGGTTGCCCCTGTCGGACCTCAAACGGTCCGTGCGGCGCTGATCACCGGCGTTGCCGCAGCGCCGCAAGCAGGCGCGCCATGCCCCCCGGCACCACGAACGCCACAAGGCCGAACCCCGCCGCCGCACCGCTCAACTCCGCCACCCAGCGATAGCTGGCGGTTTGCCCCGCCAGCCCGGACAGCGCCGCAAAGACCAGCTGCAAGCCCATCAGCACACCGATCAACAGGAACGCCTGGGTTTGCGGCCCACCGGTCGCCACCTGCTTTTGCCAGTACAGAAACGTGAACGCCCCGATCAGGCCGTAGCCCCCCGGATACGGCCCCGCCAGCCAGCTTTGCGAGGTGAGCAAACCCATCACCAGCGCCCCGATGATGCTGCACAGCAGAAACAGCAGCCAGACGGCCCATCCGCCCAACGCCTCGCCCACCAGCTTGCCCATGGCGAGCACGATCACGCCGCCGATCAGGGTCGAGGTGAACGACCCGCTCACAAACGGATAGGTCACGAACCGCAGCATATGGTCCCACAGGATGATGCCGTTCTGGACCATGAAATCGAACGCCTGCCCGGAAAAGGCATAGGTGTTCAGCGCCTCCAACCGCCAGCCAATGGCCTGCGGACCGCCAACCATCCCCGCCTCGCCCAGCGAAAACGCCAGCTCCGGCAGCGCGATGGCCGCAAACAGGAACCACACCTGCGGCGGCAGGGCGTTGAACGGGCTGGGATCGGGGTTGTCACTCATGAGAGGCTGGCCTGCTTGACGGTTTCGGCCTGCATGGGTACTGCACCCGGGCAGATTTGCCCAGAGGCAAGCCAGAGGGAAGCCCATGTCAGACAGCCAATTCACACCCCGCGTGTTCTCGGGCATTCAGCCGTCGGGCGGTTTGACGCTGGGCAACTACCTCGGCGCGATCAAGCGGTTCGTGTCAATGCAGGACGAGGCGTTCGAGACGATCTATTGCATGGTCGACCTGCACGCGATCACGGCCAAGTTCCTGGATCCCGCCACGCTGCGCCACAACACGCGCGAGCTGGCCGCGGGGTTCATCGCCTCGGGCATCAGCCCAGAAAAATCCATCCTGATCAACCAGTCCCAGGTGCCCGAACACGCGCAACTGGCCTGGATCTTCAACTGCGTCGCCCGCATGGGCTGGATGCAGCGGATGACCCAGTTCAAGGACAAGGCGGGCAAAAACGCCGAAGCCTCATCGTTGGGCCTGTTCGCCTATCCGGCGCTGATGGCCGCAGACATCCTGATCTACCACGCCACACACGTGCCTGTGGGCGATGACCAGAAACAGCACCTTGAGCTGACACGCGACATCGCAACCAAGTTCAACCACGACTATGGCGTCGACTTCTTTCCGATCACCGAACCGGTGATCGAAGGGGCGGCGACCCGTGTGATGTCCCTGCGTGACGGGGGCAAGAAGATGTCGAAATCCGACCCCTCCGACGCCTCCCGCATCAACATGACCGACGACGCCGACACCATCGCCAAGAAAATCCGCAAGGCCAAAACCGATCCCGACGCCCTCCCGTCCGAGGCCAAGGGCCTCGACGACCGGCCCGAGGCGCGCAACCTCGTCAACATCTATGCCGCACTGGCCGAGATCAGCGTGGATCAGGTGCTCGCCGACCATGGCGGCGCGCAGTTCGGGCAGTTCAAACCGGCCCTTGCGGAATTGGCGGTGGAAAAACTGGCCCCGATTTCAAGCGAGATGGCGCGGCTGATGGATGACGTGACCGAGATCGACCGCATCCTCGCCCATGGCGCGGAACAGGCGCGGGAGATCACCGCGCCCATCCTGAAAAAGACCTACGAGATTGTGGGGATGGTGGGCAGCTGATCACGCCCGCCCGTACCCGCCGCCGCCGGGCGTTTTCATCACAAACGCATCGCCGGGGTTGAGCGTGACCTGATCATTGCCGCCCAGCCGTTCGGTGGTGCCGTCCGCACGCGCGACACTGTTTTCGCCCACAGCACCCGGCGACCCGCCCTGCGCCCCGTGCGGCGGCACGATCCGGTGCGAGCTGAGCGTGGTGACGGTCATCGTCTCGTTGAAGGTCAGGCGGCGCAGGATGCCATCGCCGCCCTGATACCGCCCCGCGCCACCGGACCCTTCGCGGATGGCGAATGTGTCCACGCGCACCGGAAACCGTGTCTCCAGCACTTCGGGATCGGTCATGCGGGTGTTGGTCATGTGGCTGTGCACCGCACTTGTCCCATCGAACCCGTCACCCGCACCCGTGCCACCGCAAATCGTCTCGTAATTCTGGTGCACGTCGTTGCCGTAGACAAAGTTGTTCATGGTCCCCTGACTGCCTGCGATCACCCCAAGCGCACCATAAAGCGCATCGGCAATGGACTGGCTCACCTCCGTATTGCCAGAGATCACGGCGGCCGGGGCGACGGGGTTGATCATCGACCCTTCCGGCACAATCAGGTTGAGCGGTTTGAGGCAGCCTTCGTTCATCGGGATGTCGCGACCCACCAGCGTGCGGAACACATAGAGCACCACCGCCCGACAGATCGCCAGCGGCGCGTTGTAGTTCAGCGGGCTTTGCGGCGAGGTGCCGGTAAAGTCGATGGTGGCGGAGCGGTCGGCCTTGTCCACCCGGACCGCCACGTCGATCCGCGCACCATCATCCATGGCATAGCGGAAGGTGCCGTCCTTCAGAACGTCGAGAACCCGGCGCACGCTTTCCTCGGCGTTGTCCTGCACATGCCCCATATAGGCATGGACCGTGGGCACCCCGAACTGGGCCGTGATCTTTTGTAACTCGGCCACGCCGGTCGCGTTGGCGGCAATCTGCGCGGCAAGGTCGGCCATGTTCTGATCGACATTGCGGCAGGGGTAGGGGCCGGAGGCCAGCAAGGCGCGGGTTTCCGCATCGCGCAGCTGTCCTTCTGCGACCAGCAGGAAATTGTCGATCACCACGCCCTCATCCGCGATGGTGCGGCTGTCGGGCGGGGCGGATCCGGGCGTCTTGCCCCCGATATCCGCATGATGCCCGCGCGACGCCACGGTATAGAGGATGTCGCGCCCGTCCGCATCGAACACCGGTGTGATCACCGTCACATCGGGCAGGTGCGTGCCGCCGTTATAGGGGTTGTTCATCATGAACACGTCGCCGGGGCGGATCCGCCCGGCATTGGTGCGCAGCACGGTGCGCACGCTTTCCGACATCGACCCCAGATGCACCGGCACATGTGGCGCATTGGCCACCAGATCACCGTGTGCATCGAAAATCGCGCAGGAGAAATCCAGCCGCTCCTTGATATTCACAGAATAGGCCGTGTTGGCCAGCGTCGCCCCCATCTGTTCGGCGATGGACATGAAGAGGTTGTTGAACACCTCCAGCATCACCGGATCGACAGAGGTGCCGATGGCCTCGGACCGGGCAAGCGGTACGGTGCGCTCGAGGATCAGGTTCCCGCCACGGACACTGGTCGCGCGCCAGCCCGGCTCAACCACGTTGGTTCCCGTCGGTTCGGTCAGGATCGCAGGCCCGTCCAGCACTTGGCCCACGCCCAGGGTCGCGCGGTCCACAAGCGGCACGTCCCGCCACGTGCCTTCGAAACAGACCGGCACGGTCAGGCCGGTCGCCGGCGCGCCCTGCGGATCCGGAAGGCTCACATCCTCACCGGTGCGCCCGATCGCCTCCACCACCAGCACATCCATGATCAGATCCCGCGTGTCCGGCGCAAAGCCAAAGCGTTGGCGGTGCGCGGCGACAAAAGCGGCCTGCATGTCCTGCGCCGTACCAAACGGCACCTCGAGGCTTTGCTGTGCGTCGCGGGGGCGGATCTGCGCCCGGCGCATGATCGCGATGTCGGCCGGATCAATCCCCTGCGTCTGCACCTCATCCGCCGCGTCCCGCGCCATCGCGTCCAGCGCCGCCGTGGCGTCCGCATCACCCAACGGCCTTTCAAACTGCTGCTCACGCATCGCGCGCACATCGGCCAGCCCCATGCCAAAGGCCGACAGCACCCCCGCAAACGGATGGATGAATATCCGCTCCATCCCGAGGGCATCTGCCACCAGACACGCATGCTGCCCGCCCGCCCCCCCGAAACAGTTCATCGTGTATTGCGTGACGTCATAGCCGCGCTGCACGCTGATCTTCTTGATCGCATTGGCCATGTTCTCCACCGCAATGCGCAGGAACCCTTCGGCAAGGTCAGCGGGTGATTTGTCGGTCCCGATTTCCGCCGCTAGGGCTTCGAACTTGGCCCGGACCGCGTCCTTATCCAGCGGGGCATCCCCGCCCGGTCCAAAGACATGGGGAAAGTGATCGGGGTTCAGCTTGCCCAGAAGGACGTTGCAATCCGTCACCGTCAGCGGCCCACCCCGGCGGTAGGCGGCAGGGCCGGGGTTCGCGCCCGCGCTTTCGGGACCAACCTGCATCCGGCCATCGCGATAGGACAGGATGGACCCGCCACCCGCCGCAACCGTGTGGATCGACATCATCGGCGCGCGCATCCGCACGCCCGCCACTTCCGTCTCGAACGATCGCTCGAACGCCCCGGCATAGTGGCACACATCTGTCGATGTCCCGCCCATGTCGAACCCGATCAACCGGTCATAGCCTAGCGCACCGGCGGATTGCACCATGCCCACAACCCCACCCGCGGGCCCCGACAGGATCGCATCCCGCCCGTGGAACAACTGCGCATCCGTCAGCCCGCCATTCGACTGCATGAACATCAGCCGCGTGCCACCGGACCCCGCGCCAAGCGCGCCCGCCACCTGATCCACGTAACGGCGCAGGATCGGCGACAGGTACGCGTCCACCACCGCCGTATCCCCACGGCCCACCAGCTTGATCAACGGGCTAACCGCGTGGCTGAGCGATATCTGATCAAACCCGATCTCCCGTGCCATCGCGCCCAGTTGCCGTTCATGCTCCGGGAACCGAAAACTGTGCATGAGAGCGATCGCCACCGACCGGAACCCCGCATCATAGGCCGCCACGAGCGCGGCATGGGCCGCATCCGTGTCCAGCGGTGCGATAACCCTACCTTTCGCATCCAGCCGTCCCGCCACTTCGAACACCGCGTCATAGAGCAGCTCGGGCAGCGCGATGTTCAGATCAAACAGGCGCGGACGGTTCTGGTATCCGATCCGCAACAGGTCCTTCATCCCTTGGGTGATGAACAACGCCGTCCGCTCACCCTTGCGCTCCAGCAGCGCGTTCGTGGCCACGGTTGTCCCCATCTTGACCGCGTCGATCAGACCCTCCGGCACCGGCGCGCCCTCGGCCAGGCCCAGCACGGTCCTGATCCCGTGGACGGCGGCATCGCGGTAGATCTCGGGGTTCTCCGACAGCAGCTTGTGCGTGCTCAGCGTGCCCGTTGGCGACTTCGCCACGATGTCGGTAAACGTGCCGCCACGATCCACCCAGAATTGCCACATCACACAAGTCTCCTTTGTTTGCGGACCATGGGGCCGCAGTCTTTCATCGTCAAATTCGGGAACAGTCGCGTTATTCGAGTGCGCCGGGCAGCCAGAGTGCTATGCCGGGAACAGCGATCAGCGCAAAGGCCATGGCCAGCATCACAAGGCAGTAGGGCAGCGCGCCCAGCATCACCTCGTTCAGGCTGCCGGATTTGCGCGCCCCCTGCACGACATAGAGGTTCAGGCCAACAGGCGGCGTGATCAACGCCATCTCGATCAGCACAATCATCAGGATGCCGAACCAGATCACATCATAGCCCTGCGCCAGCACCATCGGCACGATGATCGGTATCGTCACCACCATCAGCGACAGCGTTTCGATGAAAAAGCCGAGCACGATGTAGATCACGACCACGACAAGGATGAACCCAAGCGGCGACAGGCCCAGCCCCTCGAGAAAGGCGGTCAATTCGCGGCCCAACCCGGCGGAAGACAGGGTAAAATTCAAAAACGATGCGCCGATGATGATCAGCATGATCATGGATGTGACCTTGATCGTGCCAAGCAGGCTGTCGCGCATCATGGTCCAGTTCACCCCGCCAAAGGCAACCGCGATCAAAAGTGCACCCGCCACGCCCACGGCGGCAGCTTCTGTCGGGGTGGCCCACCCGCGATAGATGGAGCCGACAATGAGCGCGAAGAGGATCAGGATGGGCACAAGGTCCACCAGCGCCCGCGCCATCTGGATGAACGGAAACACCCGGCGGTTTCCGCCCAATTCGGGCCGGATCGTACAGATGATGGCCGTAACCGCGATGAACGCCAGCGCAAGGCCAAGCCCGGGCACCAGACCGGCCAGAAACAGCTGCGGGATCGAGGATTGGGTGAGAAAGCCATAGACAATCAGGTTGATCGACGGCGGGATCATGATGCCCAGCGTACCCCCGGCGGCGATGGCCCCGGAGAACAGCTTGGGGTCATAGCCAAGCTTTTCCGCCTGCGGCATCGCCACGGTGGCGACCGTCGCAGCCGTGGCCACGGACGACCCGGACGTGGCCGAAAACATCGTGGCCGTTGCCACGTTGGCATGGACCAGCCCGCCGGGCATCCAGCTGACCCAGCGGTCAAGAGCTGCATATGTGCGGGTGGCCACGCCCGACCGCACCAGCACCTCACCCAGCAGGACAAAGAACGGGATCGCGATCAATGTGGCCGAGCTTGACGACGACCACACCATGTTGCCAAGCGCGCGGCTGAGCGGGAAGCTGGAAAAGAACTGATCCACCCCGAACCCCAGCAGGAACAGCACGATGCCCACGGGGATCGACAGGGCCAGCAGCGCCAGAAGGCCAGCGGAGACATAGGTGATCATTTCAGGCTGTCCTGTTCTGCAAATGCTCCGATGATGGCTTCGGTCTCGGCGGTCCGACCACGTAGCAGCAGGCTGATCGCGGCGAGCGTGACAAGGCAGGACATCACCGCGAACCACACCCACCCGGCAAACCACGGCACCTGCACCCACGCCAGCGGTGTGGCGAGCGGTGTGTTGGCGCGGCTCCCGTTTTCGATCGCACGCTCGACCACTGGCCAGCACTTGATTGCGATGGTGACCACCACGCCCGACATCACGACCATGGAAAACACGTCAAAGAGCGCGCGCAGCGTGCCGGTGGTGCGGGACCGCAACAGGTCGATGCGGATATGCCCCAGCTCCAGCAGCGCATAGGCCATCCCCCAGGAACTGACCAACGCCATGGCATAGCCCGCCAGCTCTTCGGTGCCGCCAAATGAGGCATGGACCTGACGCAAGGCGATATCCGCGACGACAAACGCCGCCATCCCCAAAAGACCCACCCCCACGATGATCGCAATCGTGCGGTTCAGCCTGCGCAGGGTATCGATCACCCTCAGTTCCATGCTTTGCCCCTTTGGTCCTGCGTTCGCTTATTCGATTGTTACACCGACAACCTGCCCCACGGACGCGTTCCACCGCGCGGCCCAATCGCCGCCCGCACGCTCCGCCCAATCGGGCAGCACTTCGCTGATCAGCAGGCTGCGCGCACTCTCGAAATCCGCGTCCGAAATCGCAACCAGCGTCATGTCGCGCGCCTCGCCCGCGGGGCAGTCGCCATTGCCGGTCAGGCAGGCAATGTCATTGACCAATGCGTCCTGCGCGCTGGCCCATGCGGGCTCTTCAAAGCCGGACGCGATCTCGGCACGCAGCAGGGCTTGGGCGTCCGCACTCATGCTGTCCCACTTGTCCGCGTTCATCGCCGTAACAACGTGGTCCCAACCGCCCAAGGGGATGGGCAGCAGGTGTGTGGACACCTCCCACCAGCCCGCGGAATAGCCCGACCCGGCACCGGTCACGGCACAATCGACCACACCGTTCTGCAACGCGCCCGGCACTTCGGAAAAGGACACGTTCACGCCCTCGGCCCCCAGCCCTTCGAGGAACAGCGCGGTCATCCGACCGGAGGCGCGGATCTTGAGGCCCTCAAGGTCAGAAAAGCTGTTGATCTCCGCGTTGCAGAACACGACCTGCGGCGGATAGGGGGCGATGGCGAGAACTTCGGCATTGAACCGCGCGCGGTAGATGTCGGACACCATCGGGCGGGCCGCATCGACCATCGCGCGCGCCTCCTCCGCCGTCAGCGCCAGCAAAGGCACATCGAGCCCTTCAAGCTCCGGCGCGTCACCCACGGCATAATCCGCCACCGTCATCGCCACGTCATACACGCCCTGACCCAGCAGCGGATAAATCTCCGACAGGCCAAGGCCCATCTGGTTGTGCGTTGTCAGCTCGACGTTGAAATCCCCTGCCGCGGGCAGTGTCTCGGTCCAGAACGGCGCCTCGTACTGCTTGTGCAGCGGCAGGCTGGACCAGCTGCCCACCACCGACAGGTCTTCGGCCAGCGCGGGCGCGGCCAGCGCCGTCGTCGTGGCCATCAGGCTCAAAATGCGTTTCATGTGTTCACTCCTTGTTGGGTCGTTTCCTGGTAAATCGTGGTCTCTGCGTCTTCGGCGACATCGGTGATCAGCATGTGTCCTGGCGCATGGGTGATGCACACAGGCAGCCGTGCCGCGCGCAGTACGTTTTGTGGGGTCACGCCACACGCCCAGAACACCGGAACCTCATCCGGGGCGATCTCCACCGGGTCGCCGTAATCGGGGCGGTTCAGGTCCGTGATGCCAATGGCCGCCGGATCACCCACCGCAATCGGGCCGCCATGGGCCTGTGGATACCGCGCGCTGATGGTACGGGCGTCGTCGATCTGATCGGCGCGCAGCGGGCGCATCGTCACCACCATCTGACCGCCAAACGGCCCGGCAGGGACAAGGTCGATACTGGTGCGGAACATCGGCACATTCCGCCCCATTTCGATATGGCGCACCGGAATGCCCGCCCGCATCAACGCGTTCTCGAACGTAAACGAACAGCCAAGCGCGACGGTCACCAGATCATCGGCCCACAGGCCTGCAATATCCGTCCGCTCCTCGCTGAATGCGCCGTCCCGAAACACGCGGTAGCGGGGCACGTCGCTGCGGATGTCGATGTCCCGCCCCAGCGTGCGCAGCATCGGATCCCCCGTCTCACTGACGCCAACCACGGGGCAGGGTTTGGGATTGCGTTGGCAAAACCGCAGAAAGTCCAGCGCATGCTGTTCCGGCAGGATCGCGAGGTTGCATTGCAGCATGCCGGGCGCCAGACCGGCGGTGTGCGTGTCATGTGCGCCCGTTCGGATGCGCTGCCTGATCTGCACGCTGGACAGACGCTGCGCGTTGGTTTCCGGTCCTGCATGCACTGACAAATCCCCATCCTGTAAGCGGTCTTGAGAACCTTCACACAGGGCGGAAATTCACTCAAATTATCATTTTTTATCTGCTGTGATAGAAAATTTGAATGCTATCCGGGATGTGCCGCATGCCACTTCGTGGCGACGTCCCGCGCAATTTCCGCACTGTTTTCAACGAGAAAGCTGCGCGGTTCTGCCAGGTAGGACGCCGTGAACTGCAAAGGCGGCGGGACAAAGCCGGGATCAAACTCCTCGACCTCCTGCGCCGCCAGATGCGGCGTTGCCAGAACACGCGGATACGGCCCAACGGCGATTCCCGCCGCAATCATCCGCAGGCTCGCCGACAGGGACGCCGACGAAAACACCCGCGATTTGGGCCCCACGCGCTGGGCCAATTCCGACGTCAATTCCCGGTACGGGCGCGTCTGGCTGGAGTAAGAGATGACCGGCACCTCCGACAGGTCAACCGCGCCCATCTGGCTGGACTTGTACCAATGCAGATCGAATTGCGGCAGGGGCACGTTCTTGACCGAATACTCGGACACCGGCCCCATCAGAAACGCCAGATCCAGCCGCCGTTCGAGGATGGACGTGCGCAGGTTCAGAGAGATATCCACCGTCAGATCGACATTCACCCGCGGAAACTGCGCACTGAACGCCTGAATGAACGCAGGCAGCCACGCCTGCGCGATGGTCTCCGACGCACCGATGCGAAACAGGCCTTCGGTCTCTGCCGGGTTCGCGACCCTCTGCTTGATCTCTTCTTCGACAAACAGCATCTGTTCGGCATAGCCCAGCAACTGCTGCCCCTTTTTCGTCAGGACCAATTCCCCCGGCCCCCGCTCAAACAGCTTCGCCTCCAGCTGTTCCTCAAGGTTGGCGATCCGCGTGGACACGGCAGGCTGCGACAGGTGCAGCCGGTCGGACGCCTTGCGGAACCCGCCCAGCCGGGCAACCCAGAGAAATGTGCGCAGCTGTTCAAAGGTCATGGGCATTCAGATAACTTATCGGCATCTCCACCGATCCATCAAGCCCTCTGCATCCCTCGCCAACACCTCCGCACGGTTGTTGTGCGCGGACACCCCTTCACGCTGCGTGGCGCACGGCCTTACCTGATGACCAAAGGAGAACACTCATGTCTGCACGCGTTCCCGCCGACACACGGGTCGGCCACATCCATCTCAAGGTCACCGATCTCGAACGGTCGATCCGGTTCTACAGCGATGTCCTCGGCTTTGCCCTGACACAGCGCTACGGGGACAAGGCGGCGTTTTTGTCCGCCGGCGACTATCACCACGATATCGGTCTGAACACGTGGCACTCGGATGGTGCGGGGCCTGCGCCGGTGCGGGCGGCGGGCCTCTACCACGTTGCGTTTCTCTTTCCGGACCGCGCCTCGCTCGGCGCGGCCCTGGGCCGCGTGCTGGACCATGGCACGCCACTGGACGGGGCCGCCGATCACGGCGTGTCAGAGGCGGTCTATATCCGTGATCCCGATGGCAATGGCATCGAACTGTACCGCGACCGCGCACCCAAGGATTGGCCCCGCGACGGAGGCGGAGCGCTTGCAATGGTGAACGATCCCCTCGACGTCGAGGCGCTGCTGGCCGAGGGACGCTAACCCTTTGGTAACATTTGGCCCCGTACGCCCTGTTAACCGGCCCATCGGTGCATCGGCTGTGCACGAGCTGTGCACGGGGCGTGTACGCCCTGTGATCGCCCGGACCTCATGTTTTTATGGCGTTAACCGGGGTCTGGCGCGATCGTCCGCAAAACCGCACCGCGCGTTGCGCCCCGCGCCGAAATCCGCCACCGTGCGACCCAAAGAAGGAGGCGCAGATGAGCACCGGATTTTTCTGGGATGAACGGACCATGTGGCACGCGGGCGGGAACTATGCCTTCACCGTTCCGCTGGGCGGGCTGGTGCAGCCCTTGGCCGCCGGTGGCCTGCCCGAAAGCCCCGAGACAAAGCGGCGGTTGAAGAACCTGATGGATGTCACGGGCCTGTCCCGCGACCTCGCCATCACCTCTGCCAATCCCGCATCGCAAGAGCAACTCTTGCGCGTGCATCCTGTTGAATATCTGAACAATTTCAAGGCGATGTCCGATGAAGGCGGTGGTGAAATCGGCCATCATGCACCCTTTGCCACGGGCGGGTACGAGATTGCCGCCCTGTCCGCGGGCCTCACCACCGCCGCGGTCGAGGCGGTGGTGTCCGGCACCCACGAAAACGCCTATGCCCTCAGCCGCCCGCCCGGTCATCACTGCGAGGCGGCGACGCCCATGGGGTTCTGCCTGATGGCGAACATCGCTGTCGCGATCGAGGCCGCGCGCGCCACGCGTCCCGACCTGCGGGTGGCCGTTCTCGACTGGGATGTGCACCATGGCAACGGGACCGAAGCGATCTTTTACGACCGCCCGGATGTCCTCACGCTCTCCTTCCATCAGGAGGGGAATTATCCCTTGGAAACCGGAGGGTTAGAGGATCGTGGCATCGGCGCGGGGCAGGGGGCGAACCTCAACCTGCCGCTCCCCGCGGGGGCCGGTCACACCGCCTATTTGCACGCCATCGATCGGGTTGCAGTCCCGGCCATCGAGGCGTTCAAACCCGACCTGATCATTGTCGCCTGCGGGTTTGATGCCGCCGCGATTGACCCGCTGGCCCGGATGCTCGCCACAGCCGAGACGTTCCGCGAAATGACGTTGAAGATCAAAGCCTTGGCGGAACGCATCTGCGATGGTAGGCTCGTGCTGAGCCACGAGGGCGGCTATTCCGAGGTGTATGTACCGTTCTGCGGTCATGCGACGCTCGAGGCCCTGTCCGGCAGCCAGATCACCGCCCCCGACCCGATGGCGCGCGCCCTGCAATCCCGACAACCGGGGGCGCGGCTCGATGCGTTTCTGATCGGTGAGATTGACCGCATGGCGGGTCTTCTTGACCTGCCAACCCCTTGATCTTTGCGACCCATGAACCGACATGGGACGCATGATATGTAAAAAGGCGTAACATATGCCCACCCCGTCCCCGGAAACCCTTGATTTCCTGCTCAGCCGTCGCTCCCGCCCGGCCAAGACATTGCAGGCACCCGCCCCCAACCGCGCCGCGTTGGAGCCACTTTTGACCGCCGCTGCGCGCACGCCGGATCATGGCAAACTGGAGCCGTGGCGTTTTGTCGTGCTGGAGGCGGGCGCGATGCCGCGCCTTGCGGAAATTGCGGAAAAGCGGGCACGGGTGTTGGGCAAAACGCCCGAGGATATCACCAAGGCGCGGGCCCAGTTTGATCAGGGGCACCTCGCCGTTGCGGTGATCGAAGTGCAGAAGCCGTCCGAAAAAATCCCAGCGATTGAAATGACTTACTCCGCGGGTGCTGTCTGCCTCGCGCTTCTCAATGCAGCGCTTGCGGCAGGGTGGGGCGCCAATTGGCTTAGCGGTTGGGTCAGTCACGACCGCGCGTTTTGCGAAGAGGCGCTGGACCTTGCGCCGCATGAACGCGTCGCTGGCTTTATCCATATCGCCACCGAAACGAGCGCCCCGCCGGACCGTCCCCGTCCCGATCTGGGTGCCATTACAATATGGGTCGACGCATGATCCTGACGGCCTTTTTCAGCGCCCTGGGACAGCTGGGCGATCCACGGTTTCGCCGGGTTGTCCTGATCGGTCTGGCGCTCACCATTGCGCTGCTGGTTGCGGCGACATCCGGCTTTGTCTGGCTGGTGGGATGGCTTGCGGCGGACAGCGTCGATGTGCCCTGGATCGGCACGATCACATGGCTGGACGACGTGCTGACATGGGCGTCGTTCTTTGTGTTTCTGGTGCTGTCGATGTTCCTGATGATCCCGGTCGCGTCCGTGATCACCTCCATGTTCCTCGACGATGTGGCCGGCGCGGTCGAGGATCGGCACTATGCCCATCTGCCGCCTGCGCCGGGGACGAAATTCGGCGATGGCCTCGTGGATACGGTGAATTTTCTCGGCGTGCTGATCGCGGCAAACCTCGTTGCCCTGATCCTCTATGTCTTTCTGCCCTTTGGGGCCGTGTTCATCTTTTGGGCGGTGAACGGGTTCCTGCTGGGCCGTGAATATTTCACGCTTGTGGCGATGCGTCGGGTGGGACGGGCCGAGGCCAAGGTGCTGCGGCGCGCCCATTCCGGGACCATCTGGATTGCAGGCACGCTGATGGCGATCCCGCTGACCATCCCCTTGTTAAACCTGATCATTCCAATCCTGGGTGCAGCCACATTCACCCATATTTATCATCAGCTTACTGCGGGTCGTCCGGTGTCAGGTCGAGAAAGCTGAGGTCGCTCAGCGAAATCCAGCCGGACAGGATGATGCCCGCCGTGATCGCCCAGATCACCAGCGCAACCCACGTGACGATCCACGCCTTGCGCTTGGTGTGATGATGCTCCGGTGCGCCCGCATGGGTGCCTGGCACGATATCATTCAGGTCGCCCTGGGTCTGGACCTTGATCGGCAGCGCGATCAGGAAACACATCCACCAGATCACCGCATACAAGACAAGCGCCGAAGTGATGCCCATCAGACTTGCTCAAGCTCGGTCAGGGTGCCGTTCATATCCTTGGGATGCAGGAACAGAACCGGTTTGCCGTGGGCCCCGATCTTTGGCTCACCATCGCCCAGAACGCGCAGTCCGCTGGCCTTGAGATGGTCGCGTGCCGCAATGATGTCGTCCACTTCGTAACACACGTGGTGGATGCCGCCGGACGGGTTTTTCTCGAGAAAGCCATTGATCGGGCTGTTATCACCCAGGGGGTACAGCAGCTCGATCTTTGTGTTCGGCAGCTCGATAAAGATGACCGTGACGCCGTGATCCGGTTCGTCCTGCGGCGCGCCGACATTGGCGCCCAACGCGCTGCGATATTGCTCTGCCGCCGCTTCGAGGTCGGGCACGGCGATGGCCACATGGTTCAGACGTCCGATCATGGTCAGGCTCCTTTGGATCCAAGGTTAGGGCCTTATGGCCACGGGGCAAGACGGCTGCAAGTGCAGGCGTTAACCGCCTGTTAGGCAGGTGTGCTTAACGATTGAGTCGCACCCGTGATGGAGGACGAAATGGACAGCGACGACCCGTTCAAGCTCAACTACCCCGCGCCAAGCGCCCTGCGCCCCCTGTTGGGGCTGACGGTCCTTGTGATCGAAGACAGCCGCTATGCCTGTGAGGCGCTGCGGCTTTTGTGTCTGCGCAGTGGCGCGCGCATTCGTCGCGCCGATACTATGCGTGCCGCACGCCGTCATTTGCAGGTCTACCGCCCCAGCGTTGCCATCATTGATCTTGGCCTGCCCGATGGCAACGGCGCTGACCTTATCCAGGATCTTGTCGAGGGGCAGCACCGGCCCGATGTCGTTCTGGGCAGTTCCGGGGACACGGGCGCGGAAATGCGTGCCCTGGGTGCCGGGGCGGATGGGTTTCTGCCGAAACCCGTGACGTCCCTTGCGGTGTTCCAGGAGGCGATCCTGTCGCATCTCCCCGCGGACCGGCGCCCGGCAGGGCCGCGGGTTCTGCCGGTTGAGGATGTGCAACCCGATCCCATCGCCTATCGCGATGACATGGCCCACGTCGCTGACATGCTGGAAGAAGTGGCTGATGCGCGGACCGCCGATTACGTGGCGCAGTTCGTCACCGGCGTGGCACGCAGCGCCGAAGACCGCGACCTTGTCATGGCAGCGGAGGCGCTGGCGGCAAAACGGGCGCGGGGCGATGGGGCGGCGTCGGAAATTGCGCGGATTGCCGGGCTGGTTCAAGAGCGGTTGTCGGAACGGGTCGCCATTTGACGCAGGGCGCGCGTCGCGTGCGGCCCATTTGGATCGCGGGAAAGCGGCGGGCTACCGGGACAGGCTCGGGTCGCTGGATACTCTGACCAGCTGGGTCAGGTCTGCGAGGCGTTCATGCTGTTGCCCGCTGGCGTCGAAGTTCGACGGGCTCAACCACGCGCCAAAAGCCTCCTTCAACGCGGGCCACTCTGCGTCAATCGCCGCAAACCACGCCGTGTCCCGGTTGCGCCCCTTGACCACAGTGGCTTGACGGAACACGCCTTCAAAGCTGAACCCGAACCGTTGCGCTGCCCGCCGGGACCCCGTGTTCAACGCGTCGCATTTCCATTCGAAACGGCGATATCCGGCCTCAAACGCCCATGACATCATGAGGTAAATCGCCTCGGTGGCCGCACGCGTGCGTTGTAGCGCTGGACTGAAATTGATGTGCCCCACCTCGATGCTGCCGGCCTCCGGCTGGATCCGGAGATAGCTTGCGACACCTTCATATGCGCCGCTTGCGACGTTCAGGATCGCATAGAACTGCAAAGCGGTATCGCCTTCCGCCTCGCGCACCCACCGATGATATTGCGATGCGGACGAAAACGGGCCGTAAGGCAGGTAATCCCAGACCGCATCGTGCCCCACATACGCGCGAAACAGTAATGCCGCATGCTTCTGCGCCTCCAGTGGTTCCAGCCGAACATAACGCCCGACCAATGCCGCCGACGGATCGGGGCGCGGGGGCGGCGTCCAGTCAGGCACGGGCGCATGGTTGAGCGTGTAAACAGCCGTCATGACAGGACGTTAGGCGGAGAACCGCCCAAGGCCAAGCGGCTTTTGTGCCCGCACCCGCCCGATGCACAGGCAGGCACACGCGCACCGTGTGCTAGCGCAACAGCTGCGGATCATCACCCATGTCGAGGCCGGGAAAGACCACGCTTTCCAGCTGCGCACGGTCAAGGCCCATCATGCCCCGCATGACCCAGGCCGCATGGGCGCGCACGTCGCGCGTCGGCATCAGATCGCGGTTCTGGTACAGATCGCCTGACCCGAGCCCCGGCCAATCGCCATGCACCCGCCCTCCCTGCACCGCGCCACCCGCGAGGATCATCATCCCCCCTGTGCCGTGATCAGTGCCCCGCGTGCCATTCTCACGCGCCGTCCGGCCAAATTCGGTCATGGCAATGACGGACGTCTTGCCCCAGGTGTCCCCACCCAAACGCTTGCGCAGCGTGATCAACGTCTCTGACAGCTGATCCAGGGCGCGCGGCAACGCGCGATCCTGACGCTTGTGTGTGTCCCAGCCGTTGAGGGAAAACGCGGCAATGCGCGCCTCTTCCCGCAGGCGTTCGGCGGCGAACTCGGCGATGCGCACATGCGCGCCCTTGCGCTTTTTGCCATTTGCCTCGGCCTCGGCCTCTTCAAGCGAGGCAAGCAGCTGCGCCTCCTGCCACGTGGCATGCAGGACCGGATCGCTTTCCGTGACAAGATCCATCAATTGCTGTGCCTGCGGGCTCATGCCCAGCTCTGCCTCGGGTGACCAGTTTGCGACCTGGGCCTGACCCTGCAACAGGCGCATGTCGCTGCGGCCGATGGCATATGCGGTCTGCGCCGTGACACCGGGCACCGTTTGCAACATGCGGTTCAACCACCCGTCCCGCACACCGGCCAGCGATGCGGTGCCCGCCTCCAGCATGTCCTGTCCGTCAAAATGGCTGCGCTTGTCGCGGTAGGGCGTCGAAACGGCCTGCACGAATCCCAGCTCGCCCTTTTTCCACATCGGCATCAGCGCACCGAGTGCGGGGTGCAATGCGTAAAACCCGTCAAGGTCATGCGCGCCGTTATCCGGCCCACCGCCCAAGCCGGGGCGCAGGTCGCGCAGCGCAGGATCGCCATAGGGACGCACCACGTCGAGCCCGTCCATACCGCCGCGCAGGATGATCACGACCAATCGCGCCTCTGACGGGGTCGCGGCAAAGGTCACCGGGGTGATCAGGGGGCTGGCCGCAATGGAACAGCCGACGAAACCGGTGCGGCGGAGAAAGTCGCGGCGCGAGAGCAAATGGGTCATCTACGGTCTCCTATCGGCGTTGAAACGCGGGCGACATCAGGACCAGGCCAATGGCCTCGGACCTGCTTTCTGCAGCAGCGGCCGCAAAGCGGACCGCCTCATCCGCCCGCGTGCCCAACGCCGTTTCGACAAATCTGCGCGGATCCGGCAGGACGCGCAGGATGTATTCGGGCGCATCCATCGCCCAGGCAACCCGCCCCGCCAGACCCTGCGGTGTGATCCAGTGCGCATCCTCTTCGGGCCAGCCATCCGGCCCGATGGGCCGTTCCCATTGTTGTCCCATCTCGGTCAGCGGGCGGGCGAGGACGTTGCGCATCTTGCGTTCGTTGAACCGCATCAGCAGGCGCTCCGGCACGGCGAGGCTGCGCAGGCTGGAAGACATGAAATCCTGCGGCGGCTTCATGTTGCGCAGTTCAGGCGCCCATGCCAATGGATGATCCAGCAACACGGTGTACAGCGCCATGAGGTCGCCATCCGTATCGCGGTAAGCGGCCTCGAGCGCTTGAACCAGGCTCGGTTCCGGCGTGTCGGATACAAAGTGCACGGCCAGTTTGCGGGCCAGATGGGCCGCGGTCGCGGGATGTTTCGCAAGGTCGGACAGAACGGCACGGATGGGCGCGATGTCCGCGGCATCGGCGTAGGTCTGGCCCAGCACCGTCTCGCTTCCGGGTTCGACAAAATCGGCGCGGAACACAAAGCCATCATAGGGTTCAAAGGACAGGCCGGTAAAAAGTTCGGCCAGTTCGCGCACGTCCGTTTGGGTATAGGGGCCGTTCACGCCGAGCGTGTGCAGTTCCAGAACTTCGCGCGCGAGGTTTTCGTTGAGCCCCTTGCGCTTGCGTTTGGCACGTTCGCTGGCGGGGCCCATGGATTGGGCCTGATCAAGGTAGTGCAGCATGAGCGGGTGGGTGACCGCATCCTGGAGCATGTCTTCGAACCGGCCCGCAATGTGGGGGCGGATTGCTTCTTCGATATAGGGTGATGTGGCGCGGCGGATGACGCCCGCCTTGCCATGGGCGGTAAAGTGATCGGCCCAGAACGCGGTGAGGCGTTCGCGGAACGCATGCGGCGACCAGACGCGGCGCAACAGGAGATGACCCGCCCACCGCAACCCGTCCCTGCGGGCCGCCGCGTTGAGCAGGTTGCGCTGCTTTTTGGCGGCCTCGGCCTTGGGCGTGCCACGGTTCTGGCGCCTGATCTTGGCGGCCTTTGCGACTTCGATCATGCGCAGGCGAAATGTCTCGAACGGTTCGACCGGGAACGTGTCGGCCATTGCATCCGGGGTGCGCAACGCGTCCAGCATGGCGTCCACGCTGTCTGGTGGCGTTACCTCAGGCGACAGACCGTAGCCAAAGCGGATCTCGGCCAGTTGGGGATCGAAGGCGCGCACGTGGGTCGTCCTTTGCTGCTCTGATCGTTGCACGCAAGATAGCAACAGTTCCGTCGTTTTTCACCCAAACCTTGCGTGTTGCGCGCGGTTTTGCCGGGTCAGGTGGCGGCGTCTTTCCATTTGGCCGACAATTCGCGGAGCGCGCGCGCGAGGATCAGGAGGTCAAGCCCGGTGGCGACAAACCGCGCGCCCCAATCCAGAACGTCCTGCGTGAATTCCGGAGTGGTCGCGAGAACGCCGGGCGCCTTGCCTGCGGCTTCGATCCGTTTGAACGCGTCCTTGATCGTGGCCTGGACGTCGGGATGGGTGAGTTGGCCCATATGGCCCATGTCGGCCGACAGGTCCGCGGGCCCGATGAACACCCCGTCGATGCCGTCCACCGCGAGAATGGCGTCGAGATTTTCGATGCCAGCACGGTTTTCGACCTGGATCAACAGGCAGATCTGATCATCGGCGGTGGGGCCGTAATCGGTGATCGCGCCAAACCGGCTGCACCGCGCGCCGGAGTAGCCGACGCCGCGTGCGCCGGTGGGGGGATAGCGAACGGCATCCACCAGTTGGCGGGCTTGTTCCGCGGTTTCGACCATTGGCACGAGGACGGTTTGCGCGCCCGCATCAAGCACCTGCTTGATAATCCATGTCTCACCCACGGGTACGCGCACGGCAGCGTGGCTGTCAGAGGCTTCGAGCGCCATCAGCTGCATGCGCATCCGCGAGATGTCGTAGGGCGTGTGTTCGCCGTCGATCAGCAGCCAGTCGAACCCGGCTGTGCCTGCGATTTCCGTGGCCAGCGGATCACCGAGTGACAACCAGCATCCAATGACAGTACGGCCCGACGTAATGGCAGCTTTGAACGGATTGGTGGGGGCGGGCATGCGCGGTCTCCTTTGAACTTTTGCGCACCATACGCCGCTTTGCGCCCGGGGCCAGTGTTGAATTGAGGCGCATGCGCGCCACACGATTTCATACATCCGGCTCCGCCGGATGGGTGTGCCTCCGGCGGTGGTATTTTTCGCCAGAAGAAGGTCAGAGGACTTTGATCACGTCCTTTTCCACGGCGAGCATGTAGCCGCGGCGGGCAATATTCTTGACCAGAAGTTCGCTGACGATCTGGTTGCCCAGGGTGTCGCGCAGGCGTTTGATGCGTGTGGCGCCCGCGGCTTCTTCGCAATCGGCGGCGGATCGGCCCGAGATCATCCCCTCGATTTCCGACCCGGACAGAACGTCGTCATCCATGCGGGCCTCGGCCAGGATGGACATGGTTTCCATGGCGGCGTCGGTCAGCTTGAAGCCGAGGTTGTTGAGATAGACGGTGTTTTCCTCGCGGCTGATCAGGAGCGAGTTGACCTGAATGCCCGCGCGTTCGATCTGGGCCATGCGGCGGTTGAAGCCGACGAGCAGGATCAGAAAGACGAGGGCTGCGATCATCATGCCGGTGGCAAAGACCAGCAGGACGAAGATCACGAGGCGGTAGCTGGCCAATGTGTCGGCAAAGGCGGTGCCGGACTGGGCCAGGATTTCCAGCAGTTTGATTTCAGCCTGCCCCGTCAGATCCGCGTTTTCGATGAACATGGCTTCGACCCGTGCGTCGAAGGCGCGGCTGTCGGGCAATGTCAGAAAGAGGATAAGGGCCGCGGCGATCAGAAGGGCGAGGATACTGCCGATGCCGATGGCAACCAGTCGTCCGCCCGTGCGCCGGATGTCAGAAGCGGAGGAAATATTGTCCGGCACTGTTTTTCCTTTGATCGAGGCCTTCGGGGCCGAAAACGGACTGGACTTGCAGGAGGGTCCAGCCTTGGGCGGCAAGCCGGGGCCCGAGTTCATTTTGGGCGGAGCCCGCGTTGCAGGAGCCGTTGATCTGGGCAACGCCATAATGGAGCCGCAGTGGGCCGTCCATCTTGGCCTTGTAATCGGCGTAGCATTGCGCGCTGGCCGTGCCGGCACAGGCCAGCGCTATGATGAGGGAGAGGAGGAAGCGTGTCATGTCACCAAACTGCGCCGGGGCGCGTGGATATTCAATAACAATAGGGGTTTGCGCACGGTGATATCCGATAACAGGGGGGTGTTATTGCCTGTCTGAAGCGGGGCGGACCAGGTTGAGGGCACAAGCGAACACATGCTGTCGCAGCCCAAGCAACCGAAAGGACCTCTCTCATGATCTTGCGTATTCAGAAACAGTTCATTGCGGCGATTGCCGCCGCCGCGATTGCCATAACCGGGTTTTCCGCAGCACCGGCGCGTGCAGGGGATGATGAGGCGGCTGCGGCTATTGCCGCGATCCTCGGCCTTGCCGTGATAGGCGCGGTGATTGCCGACAAGCGCAAGGACAAGAAGCATCGTGAGAGTGTGATCGTGCATCCGCGCCCGCCCAAGCCGGTGCCGCCCCGGGTGGGGCGCAAATTGTTGCCGCAGCACTGTCTGCGCAGTTTCCGTACCGATCGGGGACACCGCCAGATCTTTGGGCAGCGCTGCCTGCACCGCAGCTACGACCACGTCCATAGCCTGCCGCGCAAGTGTCACCGGGAGTTCTATACGGATCGCGGCTGGCGTCAGGGATATGCGGCGCGCTGCCTCGACCGGCACGGGTATCAGTTGGCCCGCCGGTAAGAGCGGGCGAAGGGGCCTGACCCTGAACAAGGGAAGCAGGCCCAACTGGGAAAGAGCGGTGTTCGGGCACCGCTCTTTTTTCATGTGTCGGTCAGAATGGGTCGCCGTGCGGCGACACGTGATGTTTGCACTTTCCTCTGGAAAGTGCGTTTTTGCCTCCGGCGGGGATTTTTGGGAACAGAGACGATGCCGGACCTTTCGTTTGAGTTGGAAATCGGGGGGCGTGTTGCCGGCGTCGATGAAGTGGGTCGTGGTCCGCTGGCCGGGCCGGTGACGGCGGCGGCGGTTGTGCTGGATCTGCGTCATGTGCCGGAGGGTCTGAACGATTCCAAGGCGCTGAGCGGGAAACGGCGGGTGCAGCTTTGGGATGCCATTCTGGAGCATGCGGATGTGTCCGTGGCGCATGCGTCGGTGGCAGAGATTGATGCGCTCAACATCCTGCGGGCGTCGCATGTTGCGATGGAGCGGGCGGTGGCCGGGCTGGCCGTGTCGCCGGATCACGTTTTGGTGGATGGCAATCAGGTGCCGCGGGGTCTGGCGATCCCGGCGACACCTGTGGTGCGCGGTGATGCGCGTTCCGTCAGCATTTCGGCGGCCTCAATTGTGGCCAAAATATGTCGCGACCGGATCATGGTGGATTTGGCGCAACAGCATCCCGGCTATGGCTGGGAGACGAACATGGGATATCCGTCAAAAAGCCACAGGTTGGCGCTGGAAAATCTCGGGGTGACCCCATGGCATAGAGTCTCGTTCAAGCCGGTCCACAATATCTTGTATCAAGGAAAAATCTCAACCGATTGATTCAAAAAAGAAATTGACCGCGAATCGCCTGTGACTCATCTTGGGATCAACCAACGAGTGCAAAAGCACCGGGGACAGAGGCAGACGATGACGAAACATGTAAAGGGCGCTGAGGCGCTTCCCTTGAACCAAATACTTGCGGGTGATTGCATTGATATCATGCAGTCGCTGCCGGCGAATTCGATCGACCTGATCTTTGCCGATCCGCCGTACAATCTGCAGCTCAAGGGTGAACTGCACCGGCCGGACAATTCCAAGGTGGACGCGGTTGATGATCACTGGGACCAGTTCAACTCGTTCCGGGCCTATGATGAGTTCACCACCGCATGGCTGAAGGCCGCACGCCGGTTGCTTAAGCCAAACGGCGCGATCTGGGTCATTGGCAGCTATCACAATATCTTCCGCGTGGGGTCCGCCTTGCAGAACGAAGGGTTCTGGATCCTCAACGACGTGGTGTGGCGCAAGTCAAACCCGATGCCAAATTTCCGTGGCAAGCGGTTTACCAATGCGCACGAGACGATGATCTGGGCTGGCAAGTCCGAGACGTCGAAATACACGTTCAACTATGAGGCGCTCAAGGCGCTGAACGAAGGCATTCAGATGCGGTCCGATTGGGTGCTGCCGATCTGCACCGGGCATGAGCGGCTGAAGGATGCCGCCGGCGACAAGGCGCATCCGACGCAGAAACCCGAAAGCCTGCTGCACCGTGTGCTGGTTGGGTCGACCAATCCGGGCGACGTCGTGTTGGATCCGTTCTTTGGCACCGGCACGACCGGCGCCGTGGCCAAGATGCTGGGCCGGGAGTTCATCGGGATTGAGCGCGAGGCCGACTACCGGGCCGTGGCCAAGGCCCGCCTTGCCAAGATCCGCAAGTTCGACAAGGAGGCGCTGACCGTGTCGGCGTCCAAGCGCGCAGAACCTCGCGTGCCCTTTGGCCAGTTGGTGGAGCGCGGCATGCTGCGTCCGGGCGAAGAGCTGTATTCCATGAACAAGCGTCACAAGGCCAAGGTGCGGGCCGATGGCACGCTGATCGGGGACGACATCAAAGGGTCGATCCATCAGGTCGGTGCCCATCTGGAAAACGCGCCAAGCTGCAACGGCTGGACATACTGGTGCTTCAAGCGCGACGGCAAGACCGTGCCGATTGACGTGCTGCGCCAGCAGGTCCGCGCCGAGATGCACGACTAGATATTCACGAGACACCGCCAGGTGCCTGCGGCCTTACCCAAGGCATAGCCCAAGGCACTGCAACTCAAGCCCCGCCACAATTGGCGGGGCTTTTTTATATGCTGGCGTTATTATGCGGGTGTGACGAGGCAGAGGACGCAGAACATGGCCGACATCAGCAATCCAATCCTCCCGACGCGGCGGTCCGTGCAAGAGGCCGCGCTGCCCAAACATCGCTATGCGCGCGAAGCGCTCGAGCGGAACAAGCGCGAAGGTATGGATTTGGCGGTAAAGGCGCGGATCGGGGCGCTTGCTGCGACGGCGCTCTTGCTGGTCTACCTCAATCCCAGCTTTGAGGTCCTGTGGTATCACGGGCTGCTCGCCGCACTTGTTCTTGTCGGCCTGGCGCAGCGGCGGGTGGGGCGCGTGGGCCAGTCGCGCGCAGAGCTTGCCCTGCTCTTTGCGGATCTGTTGTTGATGACCGTCGCCTTGCTGCTGCCCAACCCGTTTGCGTCAGAGCCGTTGCCGACCGCGATGATCTTTCGGTTCGAGGTTTTTCAGTACTTCATGATTATCCTCGCGGCGGGTGTGCTGACCTATTCCTGGCGCACGATTATCGCGATGGGCAACTGGACTGCGGTACTGTGGCTGGGCGGGACGGCGTGCGTCTGGTGGTTTGGCCGCACCTATCCGGAACTGGGGGATGCGATGGCTGCGGTGTTTCCGAACAATCCGGATCTCGTGCATCTTTTTGATCCGAATTCGGTCAACTGGGACCTGCGGATACAGGAAGTCATCGTGTTTTTCATGGTGGCCGCGATCCTTGCCGTGGCGGTGCGGCGGTATCAATTGCTGGTGCTGGACAGCGCTGAAATGGCTCGGGAACGCACCAATTTGGCGCGCTATTTCTCGCCGTCCATGGTCGAAGAGCTGTCGACCAAGGATGAACCGCTGGGCCAGATCCGCAGCCATGATGCGGCGGTTCTGTTCGTCGACATTGTCGGGTTCACCTCCTATTCGGACGGGCGCGCCGCCGAAGAGGTCATCGAGACATTGCGCGCCTTTCATGCGCAGATGGAAAGTGCGGTGTTTGCCCATGGCGGGACGTTGGACAAGTATCTGGGCGATGGGTTGATGGCGACATTCGGCACGCCCTTGCCATCCGATGATGATGCCGCCCGCGCGTTGGCCTGTCTGGAGGATATGGCCGGGCGCATGAACCGGCTGAATGCCGATCGGCGCGACGCGGGCGTAGAAGAGATTGACGCCCGCTTTGGGCTGCATTTCGGACCGGTCGTTCTCGGGGACATTGGCGCGAACCGGATGGAATTTGCGGTGCTGGGCGACACGGTCAACGTGGCCAGCCGGCTGGAATCGGTGACGCGGGACCTGAATGTGCGGGCCGTGGTGTCCGACACCTGCATCATTGCCGCCGGTGGACATGGGGCCTTGCACCGAACCGCGGATCAACAGGTGCGCGGGATCGCGCAGCCGCTGCCAATCTGGGTGTTGGATTAAGTGATTGTCAGCGTTGCCGGGTCATGGTCGGCGTCAAAGACGCTTTTGTTGCGCCATGAATTGTGCCGGGTCAGTTTCAGCGATTGCACTTCGAACCGTTGGCCGCCGAACAGCTTGCCCATACTGTCCCGAATGCCGCGACCGGGGCGCAGAGCGTGCATCCACGCTTCGAACCGGGCGATATGGTCAGGCTTTGGTGTGCCGTTCGCGACCTTGATGCAAAAGCTTTTGGGGCCGCCGCTGATCAAAAGAGCGTGCAGGCACATGGGCATGAGGCTGCCGTCTTCGAGGTCGGGCCCGTGCTGTTCATCGGGCGGCAACAACTCCAACTGTCCGTTCACCCCGCGCACCACCCGGTACGGTGCCCAGCCTTCGTCGATGATATATGTGGTGCCGTTGGCAGCGGCGCGGGCAATAGCCGCCGGGGCGTCACCGTAAAACCGCTTGGGTATGATCGCTTGCGTGAGATCGAATTGCGCAAAATCGAGCGGATCAACAGATGCGGGCGGCGGCAAATCCAACAGCTTGTCTGCCTCTCCGGGGTGCTGAAAACGTACACGGTGCCCTTCGGAAGATATGTCGAAATAAACGTGCGGCTCTATGTACTGGCCCCCGTTTTCAGAGCCGGACAAGGTCTTGATCACGGTGCCATCGGCTTCTCTGATCTCGAATCTATAGTCGCGGCCGTCGACCTTTTCGCGAAACACGGTGCGCCCGCTTGTTATATCGAGGTCTTTTGGGACCATGCCCGAAGCGCCTTGATGTGCCACGCGGGGCCGGTCATCTGGCCTGTCACGGGGGTGGCCGAACCAATCGGGGTCAAAGAGGTCGCCATCGACCGATTGATAATCTTGGGGACAGCCAGAGAATATTCTCAGATCCGCCCGGACCTCAAAGGCGCGACCATCGAGGATGCGCCGTTCCCAGGGTCGCGCCCCATCGTCAATGCCCAGATCACACAGCAGGCCACCTGCGTTCAGTCGGTGAATGATCTGTTCGATGTGGGCACGGTCCGGGGTCTCGAACACCATGGCGAACCCGCAATAGCGCAAGCCGCTGTGCAGGCGCCGCATATCCGTCACCAGATCGGTTTCGACCACCAGCGCAATCTGGTTTTTGCGTTCCAAGGCACGGTCAAGCTCGGCCTTGAGTGCCCCGTTCATCACCGGGGCATCGGGTTTGCGGCTTTGTTGTAGAGTGACCAGTCGGTAATATCGGGATAATACATTCCACGCCATTTTTGTACCCGTGGGTTCATGACCTTGCGCCAGACGGGCGGAATCATCGCCGCGATTGTCATCACCGGATAGCCGTAGGGCAGCTGCGGTGCTTCGTCCGCGTCATAGGTCTGCAGCACCGGGAACCGACGGTCGGGTTTGTAGTGGTGGTCCGAATGCCGTTGCAGGTTGATCAACAGCCAGTTCGACGCCTTGTGGGCTGCGTTCCAGGAATGGCGGGGCTGGACATGCTCGTATTTTCCCTCGCCCAGGTGTTTGCGCGTCAGACCGTAATGTTCGACATAATTGACCAGCTCCAGCTGCCAGATCGCAACACCGGCCTGCATGAGGAAGAGGCCAATCCCGGCCCAACCCCCAAGCGCAAAGGCCAAAAGCAGGCAGATGCCCTGAAGGTACAGATATTTCCAGAACGGGTTCGAACTGTGCGTGGCGGGCAGTTTCTTGCGCGCTAGCATGGCCTTTTCCGCGCCAAGCGCGCTCAGGAAACACTGTTTCAGGACACGCGGGTAAAACCGGTAAAAGCTTTCGCCCATCCGCGCGGTCACCGGATCGCGCGGTGTCGCGACATAGCGGTGATGCACCAGCAGATGCTCGGACCGGAAATGCGAATAAAGGACCATCGCCAGAAGCGCATCGGCCATCCACCGCTCCAGCGCGTTCTTCTGGTGCATCAGCTCATGGCTGTAATTGATGCCGATCGTGCCCGAGATCACACCCATGCCAAAGAAAACGGCGATCTTTTCAAAGGTGTTCAGGTGCTCTGCCGGGGCGACATACCAGATCAGCGCAAACAGCGTCAGAAACTGGAGCGGCGCCCATGCCATCGTGATGGCGCGGTACCAGAACATGTCCTCTTCCGTGGTGTCCAGATCCGCATTGTCCGTGTTCAGACCAATGGCTAGGTCCAGCGCGGAAAACAGATACCACGTCACCACCGGCAACAGCAGCACGGCCCAGCCGCCGTAGATCGCGCTGACAAAGGCCAGCGGCAGAAGAAGAAGGGACATCCAGAATGGCAGCGCGCTCTGAAAGCGGGCAACCTGTTGGGGGGGCAGGATCATGTTGTGGTCCTTTGGTTTTTGCGCACGGCTTAGGTTTAGCGGGGCAGGGGGGGACCTGCCAAGTGTGACGCTGCGCGCAAAGGCTCATTTCCGGGTGAGGTCAAAGGCTTTGCGCATCACTGTGGGCAGGTCCGAGGGGCGAAAGTCGGCTGCGGCCACAAAATGCCCGGTGGACGGGGCCGCATCCGTTGGCAGGCGCGCCACCATGACGTCGAGCATCAGGTGAAAATGGGTGAACGTGTGGCGCACCTCGCCCGGTGCCTTTTGCCATCGGGCCTCAACGGGTGGTGCCACGGGCCGCTGCTCGGACGCGGCCACCCAGTCGGATCCCGGCCACCCGAGCATACCACCCAACAACCCCTTTTCCGGCCGTGTCTCCAGCAGCCACGCGCCATCATCCCGCTGGCCCAAATACACCGTCCCATGCCGCACCGGCTTGGCCTGCTTTGGCGTCTTTTTCGGCAATTCCGGCGCTGTGCCTGCGGCGCGCGCTGCACATGGATCCCGCCACGGGCAAATGCCGCAGGCTGGCGATTTCGGGGAGCAGATCGTCGCCCCAAGGTCCATCACCGCCTGTGCATAGTCGCCGGGCCGCGTGGTCGGAGTGAGCGCCTGAGCATGGGCGGTCAGGATGGGTTTGGCGGCGGGCAGGGGTGTGTGTTCATCGTGCAGGCGCGCCATGACCCGTTCCACATTCCCGTCCACCACCACATGCGGCAAATCGAACGCAATCGACGCGATGGCCCCGGCGGTATAGGGACCAATGCCCGGCAGTTTCAGCAATGCGGCGTGATCGGCCGGAAACTGGCCGCCATGCTCCGCCGCCACGACCCGCGCACATTTCAGCAGATTGCGCGCCCGTGCGTAATATCCAAGGCCCGCCCACGCGGCCATGACGTCTGCATCCTCGGCAGCGGCCAGATCGGCCACCGTGGGCCAACGCGCAATAAAGGCGCGGAAATAGGCTGTGACAGCGGCAACAGTGGTCTGTTGCAGCATGATTTCACTCATCCAGACGGCATAGGGATCGGGCCGGACCCCTGCCGCCTTGTCCGCAGGGCTGACCCGCCACGGCATCACCCGCGCATGGACGTCATACCAGTCCAAAAGTTCTGCGGTCAGGTCACGCACGTGTTATGTTTCTCTGTATCGTCATGGCTGGTGCATGCCCCCACATCCGCTATGTTCACAACTGAGTGAAAGGGAACATAGCCATGGCCACGCGCCGCGCCACAACATTCGGGTTCAAACGGACAGCAAATCTGCTGACCGGGCAAATCCGGTCGGCCAGTGCCGCCAAGGGTTTTGCCCAGAGCCGGTTGCTCACCGGATGGGCGGAGGTTGCCGGTGCCGATATTGCCGCCATCTCGCGCCCGGTCGAGGTCAGCTATGGCCGCGGTGGCATGGGGGCGACGCTGACCCTTTTGACCACGGGCGCGCAAGCACCGATGCTGGAGATGCAGAAGGAACAGCTGCGCGAGCGGGTGAATGCCGTTTACGGCTACAACGCGATTGCGCGCATTCGCATCACGCAGACCGCCGCCACCGGCTTTTCCGAGGGGCAGGTCGCCTTTGAACGGCCCAAACCCAAAACACCCAAGACGCCCGCCGCGCCGACCCCTGAGGCCACCGCGCTGGCCGCCCCGGTTGAAGACGGCGACCTGCGTGCCGCGCTCGAGCGATTGGGCACGAACATTCTGAACAAATCACATGAAGGACAACGCTCATGACACGTTTTCTGGTGCCTCTCATGGCAATCGCCGTCGGCATCGGCGGGTATTTCTGGTGGAGCAGTACAGGGTCCGGTCCCTCGCCACAGCAACAGGCGCAGGCCGAAGCATTGCTCGGCGCGGCCAATGCACAGACCGCCGCGGACGACATCGACACCTCCGGCGTGGTCGAAATGCAGATGGGCAACCCCGATGCGCCCGTGACCGTGATCGAATACGCCAGCTACACCTGCCCCCATTGCGCGCGTTTTCACGAAGGGCCGTTCAAGCAGCTGAAGGCGGATTACATCGATACGGACAAGGTGAACTTCATCTACCGCGAGGTGTATTTTGACCGCTTTGGTCTGTGGGCTTCGGCCATCGCGCGGTGCGCAGGCACACCCGAGAGCTTCTTTGGCATCACCAACATGCTGTACGCGACCCAGGCGGATTGGAGCCGCGCAGGCGGCGGCGATCCTGCGGTGATCGTGGAGGAGTTGCGCAAGATCGGGCGTCTGGCCGGTCTGCCCAACGACACGCTCGAGGCATGCTTGCAGGACGGTGACAACCTGCGGACCCTGGTCGCGTGGTATCAGGAAAACGCAGAGCGGGATGGGATCAATTCCACGCCCAGCTTTATGATCAACGGCACCAAGTACAACAACATGGCCTACCCCGAGATGGTGCGTCTGATTGATGAGGCTGCTGGCAGCTGATCTTTGTGCTGACGGTTTTGAAAACGCCCGCCTCTGCGCGGGCGTTTTTGCGTCAGGGTACAGGCAGCGCGTTCAGGGCCGCGTCGAGCGCGTCCGGGTTTTCGATGCTGAGGCGCACGGGCAGGGTCATCACCTTGCCCCGGTCCCGCGGGGCCAGCCGCGCGGCATCCTTCTCCGTTGTCACCAGCTGCGCGCCAAGTGCGCGCGCTTCGCTTTCCAGACGACCAAGCAGGGCGGGCGACAACGGTTGATGATCGGCCAGCGCCTCGGTCCGGACGACGTTCGCACCCAATCCGCGAAGTGAGGCAAAGAATTTCTCGGGACGCCCGATCCCGGCAAAGGCCAGATAGCGCCCCAACCGCCAATCCATGCCCGTCTGCAACGGCGCGAGGCTGGCGCGCAGGCGCGGCGGTGCATCCGCAGGCAGATCAGCGTCAAAACGGTCCTGCGCCTCCGCGTCCCCGATACTCAACACGAAATCGGCCCGCTTGAGACCAACGCTGACCGGTTCGCGTAATGGGCCCGCCGGGATGCACCGACCGTTGCCAAACCCGACCTCCGCATCGACGACGATCACGGACAGATCCTTGGCCAGCGCCGGGTTCTGGAACCCGTCATCCAGCAGGATCACGGTCGCACCTGCGTCGGCTGCCGCCTTGGCCCCCGCGAGCCGGTCGCGCGCCACCCAGGTTCGGGCAAAGGCCGACAGGAGCAGCGGTTCATCCCCGACCTGTGCCGCCTTATGGCGGCTCGGGTCGACCTCGACCGGGCCCGCTTCGGACCCGCCATACCCGCGACTGACGATGTGCGGTTCGTGAAACCGGTCGCGCAACCGTTCGGCCAGCGCGATGACGGTTGGCGTCTTGCCGGTGCCGCCCGCCGACAGGTTGCCGACGCATATCACCGGCACGCCCACCGTTGCGTGCGGACCCGCCGCCAACCGTCGCGCTGTCGCACGCGCATAGAGCGCGCCCAGCGGGGCCAGCATCAGACCGCGTACATCACCCTTGCGGGTCCAGAACTCCGGCGCGCGCATCAGCTCATCACTCCGGCTCTGGCATCCAGATGGCTTTGCACCCGGCCAATGATCCGGTCGAGGCTGTCTGCACCTTCGGTCAACACATCCCACCCGGCCATCGCCATCTGTGCGGCGCGGTCGGGGGCGATCATCTGTGTGACCGCCAGACCGAGGCTGCTGGCGTCGTTCACGATCCGTGCGGCTCCGGCATCCAGCAGGCGTTTGTAGGCCGGCGCATGGGTTGGGACATAGGGTCCGTAAATCACCGCCGTCCCATGGGCGGCAAATGTATAGGGGTCATGATCAGCGGTCTGGCTGGCCAGCGATCCGCCAACAAAGGCCACCGGTGCCACCCGCAGCCACAGACCCAACTCGTCCACCGCATCGGCCACCAGCACTTGCGTGTGATCGTCTGGATAGGCACCGTCGGCCCAGCATGCCACGTTCAGACCGCGTTGCGTCGCGATGTCCCGTGCGGCCTTGGCACTGACCATATCCGCGACAAGCAGGATCAGCAGGAGGCGATGCGACGCCTTCAGCGCCTGACGGTGCGCCGCCAGAACGATCGGTATCTCGCCCATATCCACATGCGCCGCGAGCCATGTCGGCCGACCGTGCAGCGCCTCGCCCACATCGGAGACATCCGTGTCGCTGGCGGGCAGCGTATGGCCGAAGGGGTGCAGGGGGCTGACCAGTTCGATCTCGCTCACCGGGCGGCCCAGTTGCGCCAGCCGGGTAAATGCATCGCGCGACCGCGCCATAACGACGTCGAACTGTGCCAAGAGGCGGCGGGGCACCTCGGGCAACCAGCGGTCGCGCCGCCGGTCGAACCCGTCATGCCCGGCATCGACCAGGATCAGGTGCGCCCCATGCGCCTGTGCGGCCAAGATGACATTCGGCATCAACCCGCCCCAGGTCCAGATGACGATATCCGGCGCCCAATGGGTCACGAACTGTGCCACAAGCGCCGGGTGGTCGCCCGCAATTGCATCCACAAGCACGCCGTCCAGAATTGCGCCAGGATCGTCCGGTGCCACACCGGTCAGCAAAACGGTGCACCCGTCGCGTTGCGTCGCGATGCGTTGGGCCAGGTCGGCAACGGCGCGGCCATTGCCCGCCTCGCCTGCATGCACCCACACCAGTTCTCCCGCCGGGCGCGGTGCAACAGGGGCAAAGGCGGGGGCTGGCTTGCGCCCCGACAGCGTCCGATAGGCCGCCAGCCCCAATGATCCCCGCGTAGACGTTGTCAGCCCAACTCCTCCGTCGCCGTCGCGGCATTCTCTTCGTCGCGCAGGCGGTGCAGGTGGGCGATGTAGTACCGCATATGCGCGTTGTCGACGGTCCGCTGTGCCTCGGCCTTCCACGCGTTGAACGCGGTGTCATAGTCCGGGAAAATTCCCACAACGTGCAGGTCATTGACGTCCTTGAAGACATTTTTGGATGGGTCGACAAGCTCTCCGCCAAAGACGAGGTGCAGGCGTTGGGTCATGGCTATGGGTCCTTTGTTCGGAGGGGTGCGGGCAGTTTGCGCATCTGCCCGCCGGGGTCAAGAATCGCCGTCCGTCAAACCACGCAGCAATCGGGCGTGCGCGGTGGGTTCAGCGGCCAGTACGCCATCGAGATGCGGGGCGGCATTGTTGAAGCGCAAGGCGGCGCCGGTGCGGTCGGTGATGCGCCCGCCCGCCTCGGATACGATCAACGCCCCGGCGGCGATGTCCCATTCCCACGTGGCGCGCAGCGTGACCATCGCGTCAAACTTGCCCGACCCGATCAAGGCCAGGCGATAGGCCAGCGATGGTCTGTAGTGGCGTTCGAAATCCGGCACACCGCCGGGCCAGTATTTTGCATCGACAACAGGACGCGCCGCCAGAACGTGCATCGGGTCACGCGGACCGGCGACGGATATCGGCGCACCGTTCAACGTCGCCCCGAGGTCCCGCCCGGCTGCATAGAGCAAGCCACGCAGCGGCAGGAAAATGGCGGCCGCTGTCACCGCGCCCTGATGCGCCACCGCAATGGAAATGGCCCATGTGCGCGCACCCTCGACAAAGCTGCGCGTGCCGTCGATCGGGTCCACGATGAACACCGTTTCCCGATCCAGACGCGCGGCACTGTCCTCCGTTTCCTCCGACAGCCAGCCATAGCCGGGGCGCGCCGCCAGCAGGCTGGTGCGCAGGTAGTGATCCACGGCCAGATCCGCCTCGGTCACCGGTCCTGCGCCCGCGTCCTTGTCCCATCGCGCGGCAGTTGGTCCGGCAAAGCTGGTGGCGACACGTCCGGCGATACGGGCCGCATGGATCAAAAGGGGCAGGTCACGCGCCGGCAAGTGTCATGCCCGGAACCAGCAAAGAGGGGACAACCCGGCTCAGATGAGCGCGCGCATCATCGGCGGGCACGATAGAGCGCAGCATCTCGGGCAAGCTGCCCGCGATGGTGCATTCGTTCACCGGATAGGCGATTTCCCCGTTTTCGATCCAGTGGCCCGCGGCGCCGCGGGAATAATCGCCGGTGTTGGGATTGATCGTGGAACCGATCATCGACGTCACCAAAAGCCCGGTGCCCATATCGCGGATCAGGTCCGCGCGGCTGGCGGTGCCCTGATCCAGCGACACGTTCCATGTGGACGGGCTGGGCGGTGCACCGGTTCCACGTGCGGCATTGCCGGTGGGCGTCATGTTCAGCTTGCGCGCCGTGGCCAGATCCAGTGTCCAGCCGGTGAGCCGACCATCCTCCACGATGGCCCGGCGTTGCGTCGGCAGGCCTTCGGCATCAAACGGGCGGCTGCCCGTGGCGCGGGCGCGGTGCGGGTCCTCGATCAGGTTCAGCCCGTCGGGCAGAACCTGCGCGCCAAGGCTGTCGCGCAGCCACGACCCTCCGCGTGCGATGCTGCTGCCATTGGCCGCCATCAGAAGATGGCCGATGAGGCTGGCCGCGATCCGTTCGTCGAAAAGCACCGGAAACGTACCGGTCGGCGGCTTGCGCGATCCGTGCCGTGCCACCGCCCGTTCTGCGGCCTCGACGCCAATCTCTTGCGCGCTGCGCAAGTCTGATTGGTAAATGCGGCTGTCGCCGCTGTAATCGCGTTCCATGCCCGTGCCGGTGCCCGCGATGGCCACGCAACTGATGCCGCGGTCGGTGCGGGTATAGCCGCCGGAAAACCCGTTGGTTGCGGCCAGCCAGATGTCGCGTCTGCCATAGCCCGCGCTGGTCTGCTGCACCTGTGTTATGCCGTCCACGGACCGCGCGGCGGCTTCGGCTGCCTGCGCGTCATCCTGCATCTCCTGCGGCGTGGGCTCTGGTGTGGGGTCGTGCAGGTCGAGACCCGCGGCGTCCCGTTGCGCGGACAACTGATCGGGGTCCGCCAGACCGGTATAGGGGTCTTCCGGCGCCTCGCGGGCCATCGCAACGGCGCGTGCCGCCATCTCTTCCACCGTGGCGGCGCTGGCATCGGAGGTGGACACATTCGCCTGCCGCTGGCCGACAAACACCCGCAGGCCAAGGTCTATCGCCTCGGCGCGCTCGGCCTGCTCCAACCGGCCTTCGCGCACATCAACCGAGGTCGAGATGCCCTCGACCACGATTGCGTCCGCAGCATCCGCACCGGCCTGGCGGGCGGCTTGCAGCATCTGTTGGGTAAGGTCGGAAAGGACGGTCATGCGCGGCTCCTTCTGGTTGCGCATGACCTAGCTGCGGGTCTGCCGCCTTGCAAGGGGTGGCCTCAGCGCAGGCGCTGCCCGTTGGCCAGCACGTGGCCTTCGTCATTGACCTCGATCCGCGATGTCAGCGAATCCTCACCTTCGCCCGGCACGGCAAACAGGCCCATCATCATACGTGCGCCCATCGCCTGATCCTCGGGCACAAGACCCATCCCGACCAGCTTGTCCAAGAGCCCATTGCCGCCGACCAGTGACAGGTCAATCGCACCCGCCGGGCGCGGTATGCCGTCAAAGGTCACGAGGTCCGAGTTGTCAAAGGTGAAATCCCCGGCACCGGTCAGTTTCGCCCCAAGGGCGTCCAGTTCCAGCGCGTTGAGTGTCAGCGCGTTCAACTCACCCGGCACCGCGCCGGCCTGTTCCAGAACGGCCGCCTGAGCAGGGTCGAGGAAATCAAACAGGACCTTGGCCTTGCCCGACAGGTCCACCACAAGTGTCGCCGGATCACGCGGCAGCTGGCCTGCGGCGTCAAAGATGTTCCAGATCGCGTCGGACATGGTGAAATCGCTGAACGTCACGCCGAAACCGAAATCCTGTTGCTCTTCGGACTTCTGCACGGGCATCAGGAAATTCGTGGCAATTTCCGCGGCAGAGATCGAGACGGGCAGGGGGAACTGCGTCAGCAGCATGTTCAGATCGACCGCCGTCTGCGTGACGTCGTAATTCAGCCCGTCGGGTGACATCGCAACGCGGATGGAGCCCCCTTCCGAGGCGCTGTTGACCGTACCACCGCCATCCGGACCGTTGAATGTCATGTCATAGCCGCCGCTGGTCGACGCGAACGTGCCGTCAAATTTGAACCCGTCCTCCAGCATGGCGTTCACATCCTGGGTATCGGTGTCGAGCGGCAGATCGCCGCCGCCCGTGAATGTCAGCCCGCCCATTTCGCCGGTCATCTTGAACGTGCCCTCACCGGCGGGATCTTCGAACAGTGCATCATAGGACAGGTTCGCGGCCGCCATGTCCTGCGTGACCGTGCGCACGTCCCCCACGGTGTTGCGGGTGTCATAGGTCACGTCATTTGCCACGACATTCAGTCGCGCAACCTCGTCCGTGAGGATCACGCCCTGCATCTTGATCTCGCCCAGGGCCATGGCCACCTGCGATGCCGCATAGGCATAGGTGATGTCACCCGGCGCGCCGGTCGCCGACATGGTGGGATCGGTCTGTGTGTACCCGATTTTCACGTCGACCATCTCGCCCGGCTCCGCCTCGAAGGTCATGTCGAACGCGGTCTCAGCGGGCAGCGCGATGCTGACCGAGCCGTCGGCCTGACCGGCGAACACGATCTCTTCCAGGGCGATGGCCACCGATCCTTCGCCCGCGTCTTCCCCCAGATCGACGGTCATGGCGATATCCGTCACCGTCAGCGTGTCTCCGGCAAGTGCTTCGGACGCGGTCACGTCATATCCGGCACTGGCCATGTACCCTTTCCAGTCCTCCCACACGTCGCTTGCGGTCAGATCGGCAAAGGCGGCGGTGGCAGGCAGAACCAGCGCCATTGCGGTGGAGGCGGACAGGCGGAAAAGCGAAGGCATAAGGCAGAATCCTTTGGTCAAACAACACATCCATCGTCCGGCAGGCACGGACGCAGGTCAAGCCGGATCGCTGGACCTCGGCCTGACCACGAACTATGCGTGCACAAGCCCGAGTGCAAGAAAGGCAAATGCACCATGATCGACATCGCGCAGTCCGGAACCGTGACCCGCCTGACCCTGCAACGTCCCGACAAGGCAAACGCGTTGACGGCGGACATGATGGCCATGCTGGCCGACGCGGTTGAGGCCGCCCGGGACGCGCATGTTCTGATCCTGACCGGTGCGGGCAAGGTGTTCAGTGCCGGCATGGATCTGGATGCGGCAAAGGATGGATTGGCGACGTCACCGGTTTGGGAACGTCTGTCCGGGGCAATCGACGCGTTTCCGGGGCTCAGTATCGCGGCGCTGAATGGAACGGTCGCGGGCGGTGCGACAGGCATGGTTCTGGCGTGTGATGTGCGCATCGCCGTGCCGCAGGCCCGGTTTTTCTATCCGGTCATGAAGCTCGGCTTTTTGCCGCAACCCAGCGATCCCGCCCGTCTTGCCGCATTGGTCGGACCGGCGCGGGCGCGCCTCATCCTGCTGGCGGGGCAAAAGATCCCGGCAGAGGCCGCGCTGCAATTCGGTCTGATTGACGAGATTGTCGAGGATGGAGACGTCTTGGCCCGTGCCGATGCTTTGGCAGAGGACGCGGCGGCCGCAACGTCGGATCATGTGCGGGCCATCAAGGCGATGTGCGCGTTTCATTAGGGGAATTCACGAAACCGTGTTAGGCTTGGCCAAAGACGCTCAACCCGGTTCGTTATGGCGCGTGATACCTACATTGTTCGACCAAAGAGGCTGGCCCGTGCGGTGCAGCCTGAACCGACGCGCGCCCAACGGATCGAACTGGTGGCGCAGGGTGTTCTGCGGGACCTTGCCGCGCGGCTGAACGAGACATCCGAACCGACCCGTCGCCCCCCGCGCAAGCACCGCTAGCGTTTGCGCCGCGCGCCGGGCACTTTTGATGAAAAGTCCGGCGGACGCTTTGATACCCACGCATAGAACTTTGCCAGCCGGGGATGCGCGCGCAGCGCCTCGGTCGTGTTGTAATCGCGTGCCAGTTCCGCCTCGGTCAGAGTCGCGTGGATTTCCCGGTGACAGATGTGATGCAGCAAGACCGTCGGCCCGCCCTTGCCGCCCTTGAGCTTTGGGATCAGGTGGTGCGCGCTTTGCGGCACACCTGCGGGGATCGGTCGGTCACATAACGGGCAGATCGGGTCTGACATGGCGGCGCTGTCTTGCACTTTGATGGTTCACCGTGACAAGTGTGGCACGACACGCATGGGACAAGAGGTGCGCCATGGAGTTTGACCTGGAAAGCCAGCCGGAGATCGTCCAAACGATCGCAGGCTATGCGCTGCAAGGCTGGGACCTCGCGATGAGCTGGCTGCTCAGCCCGGCGGCGTGGTCGCAGTTTGGCCTTCTGATCGTGGCCTATGTCGCGGCGGTGCTGGTCAACAGGCGGGTCAATCCCGCGCTTGCGCGCCTGCTCGACCCGGGTGAGGCCGACACGTATATCGCACAGGCGCGCCGGTTCGTGGCGCAGTTCTTGCCATTGCTCCTGCCCCTTTTGGCCTATGCCTTTACCGGTATCGGCGAAAGCGTGGTGCGATCCATCTTTGACAGTGGTGCGGTGATTGCGTTCGGCAAACGTGTGTTCCTGTTTCTGGCCGTGCGCGCGCTGGTACGCGACATCATCGCTGACCCGTTCCTGAAGCTGCTGGGACGCTATGTCCTGATACCGGTTGCCGCGCTCTATGCGCTTGGGCTGCTGGGACCTGTGGCGGCGCGGCTCGAGGCGACGATTGTGCCGCTGGGCAACCTGTCCTTTGACCTTTTGTGGCTGATCCAGTTTGTCGTCGTGGCTGGCGTGATCTTCTGGCTGGGCCAATGGTCCAACAGCCAGTCGTCCGAATTCATCAGCAAACAGGATGAAATGCGCCCCTCCCTCCGCCAACTGCTCGCCAAGGCGGTGGAGTTCCTGATCTTTGCCGTCGCGTTCCTTGTTCTGATGAACATCATGGGCATCAACCTGTCGGCGCTTGCGGTGCTTGGCGGCGCCATCGGCGTCGGTCTGGGCTTTGGCCTGCAGAAAATCGCGTCGAACTTCATATCCGGTGTGATCCTTCTGGTCGAAGGGCAGGCAACGGTTGGCGATTACGTGGAACTCGACGGAGGTGAGGCGGGCACCATTGTCAAGATGACGGCACGCGCTGCAATTCTGGAAACCTTCGATGGCCGCTGGATCGTGGTCCCGAACGAAGATTTCATCACGACCCGCGTCGTAAACTACTCGGACAGCGGGTCCGCCAACCGGTACGAGGCGCCGTTCTCCGTCAGCTATGATACCGATATCAACACGGTGCCCGCCATCATCGAAGCCGCCGTGGCAAAACATCCGGAGGTGCTGGATCAGCCGTTTCCACCGGATTGCGAATTACGCGGATTTGGCGACAGCGGCATCGATTTCGCGGTGGAGTTCTGGGTCAACGGAATCGATGACGGGTCCAAAAAGTACACGTCGGATGTCCTGTTCCTGATCTGGAACGCGCTACGCGACAACGACATCACGATCCCTTATCCGCACCGCACGATCGAGTTCAAAGGCCCAGTGCCGCCCCTGTCCGAATGACACGCGTTGCGGTGATCGGGGCCGGTCCCGCAGGGCTTGCCGCGGCGGAAATCGTGGCAGGTGCGGGACATTCGGTCGACGTCTACGAGGCCAAGCCCAGTGCCGCCCGCAAATTCCTGATGGCGGGCAAGTCGGGTCTGAACCTGACCCATGCCGAGCCGATGGAGGCGCTTTTGCCGCGCTATGCAGAGGCCGAAGCCGCCCTCGCACCGGCCCTGCGCGCCTTTGACAATGCCGCCATCACCCGCTGGGCCAACGCTCTCGGACAGGAGACCTTTGCCGGCACAACGGGACGGGTGTTTCCGAAGGCGATGAAGGCATCGCCGTTGCTGCGTGCATGGTTGGGTCGGCTCGACGCGATGGGCGTGCGTTTGCATACCCGCCACCGCTGGACCGGCTGGGATGGCGCGCAACCGGTGATCAACGGATCATCGGTGCCTGCGGACGCCGTGGTCCTTGCCTGCGGCGGGGCCAGTTGGGCGCGGCTTGGCGCTGACGGCGCATGGGCCGACTGGATCGGCGTGCAAACGTGCGCTTTTGCCCCCGCCAATGCCGCACTTTCCGTGGATTGGTCCGATTACATGGTCCGTCACCTCGGCGCGCCCCTCAAAGGTGTCGCATGGCGCGCGGGCCCGTTGCGGTCCCGGGGCGAAGCGGTCCTGTCGGCCAAGGGGCTTGAGGGCGGCGGTATCTATACGGTGTCGCGCGGTGTGCGCGACGGCGCGCGGATCACGCTCGATCTGTTGCCCGACCTCAGCGTGGATGATGTCGCGGCGCGCCTTCTGAAACCGCGCGGCAAGGCAAGCCTTGCCAACCATCTGCGCAAGTCCCTGCGGCTCGACCCGGTCAAGATCGCGCTGTTGCAGGAATGGGGTCGCCCCTTGCCAGACATGGGCGTACCGCTGGCCCGGCGGATCAAGAAGCTGACCGTTGATCATGCGGGCCTGCGTCCCATGGACGAGGCGATATCGACCGCGGGCGGTGTGCCCTTCTCTGCGCTCAATGCGCAGTTCATGCTGCGCGCACGGCCAGGTGTGTTCTGCGCGGGTGAGATGCTCGATTGGGAGGCCCCCACGGGAGGATATCTTTTGACCGCATGTTTCGCCACGGGCCGCTGGGCCGGTCAGGGGGCGGTGGACTATCTCGCGGCGGCAGCCTTGTAGGCCGCGCGGTCCCGCAGGCGTCTGGTATAGGGTTTGATCGCCTCCGGCAGCGGATCGAACTTGGCCACCATCGACCAGCCAAGGCAATGGCTAGCCAGCAGGTCTGGCAGCGTCGGCGCATCGCCCATCAGGAAATCACCCTGCAACATCGTAACCAGCCGTTCTGCATTGCGGGCGAACTCCGCCTTCACCGTGGGCTTTACCTCCGCCACCCGCAGCTTTTCGGGCAGGACAAAGCTGTGCTTGGCCGCCGTCCACAAAAGCGCATCCATCTCGTCGATCAACCACAGGGTCACGGCGTCCTGTCGCGCCCGCGCCGGGGTGCCTGCGGGGGCGGTCATGCCGCCGTGCTTGTCGGCAAGATAGGTCATGATCGCAACCGAATCCGTGAGCACCGCATCGCCGTCCACCAATGCGGGCACCTTGCCCAACGGGTTATAACGCCGGATGTCCTCCGATTGCGGCATCGCGGGCTCAACCTCATAGGGTTGGCCAAGCTCTTCGAGCATCCACATCACGCGGAACGCGCGGCTTTTGGCGGTGCCAATTACACGGTACATCGGGTCACTCCTGTTTGCGGTGCCCGGCCACCATGTCAGGCGCGCGGCACGCAGGCAACGCTGGACGTGCTGACGGAAACTGTCACGGTCACGCGGTACCGCTTGCGCCCACAAGTAACTGAAAGGATCACATATGGCTCACACCGGTTCATGCGTCTGCGGCGCCGTCCGCTTTACCATCACCACGCCAATCAAGGAGACGGGGGCCTGTCATTGCGGGATGTGCCGCAAGTGGTCAGGCGGTGTGTTCATGAGTGTCGCCGTGCCTGAAGGCGGCATGGTTCTCGACGGATCGGACAGCCTCGGCATCTACAGTTCATCCCCATGGGCGGAGCGTGTCTTCTGCAAGACCTGCGGCGGAAACCTGTTCTACAGGATCACCGCGGACGGGCCTTTGCAGGGCGAAATGCATGTCGGGCTGGGCACGCTGGATGACGTCACGGGCATTCCCTTTGCGACCGAAATCTACATCGACCGCAAACCCGACATATACAGCTTCGCCGGAGACGGGCGAACCGTCATGACCGAAGCAGAGGTCGTCGCCATGTTCGGGGGTGAGGTCCCCTGACCTTGATCCACTGGGCGCCACGCCGCCCCGTCTCTGTTCCAAAAAATCCCCCCCGGAGGGTCGATCCGCCCGCCGCAGCCTACCGTGCGCCAAGCATCGCGAGACGGATGAAAGCCCGTTCAACCAGCGCAAGGGCAGGCGCATTCTGGCCAGCGCTGCGCAATTGCAGGTCCGTATCGGTCAAGACGGTCAGAGCGGTTTCCAGCTTGGCCGGACCCCATTTGCGGGCCTGTGCAAGCATACGGTCGCGGTGGGGTCCCCAGATTTGAGGACGACCGGACGTGTCGGTGGCTGCACGGTGTAGGCTGCGGAAATGGCGCATGGCCCCAATGCAGAGCGTCACAGCGTTCACGCCCTGCGCTTGCAGGCGCTGCATCACCGGCCCGATGGCCACCGCGTTGCCATCCGCCACGACCAGCAAAACGTCGTCCACGGCCGCCTCGATGGAGGCGGGTGCGCAGGCCTCGATATCCGCACCGCTTAACGGGGTCGCGTCGCCACGCTTGTAAAGGCCGATCTTTTCCAGCGTCTGGCGAAAGTCACCGGGTTCCAGCGCACGGGCCAGATCCATGAGCTGATGCATCGCCTCTTGCGGCGGGTTCACGATACCCGCCGCGGTCAGGTCGCGTTCGATTTCATCGCGCGTGGGCGGGTTGTCGTAAATCGCAGCAGACAAAGCCCTGGGATGCGCCTCGAACGCTTTGCGCAGTTTCGAGGTTGGTTTGAGGTTGCCCGCGGTCACCACGATCTGTGCATCACCGGGGCCCCACGCGCTGAGCGCATCGGTTATGATCGGCCCCACGGTGTCGTTGGCATCCTCAACCAGCGCCACGCGTGGACCGGGAAAGAACCCGATGGCCTTGATTGCGTCCATCAGTTGCGCGGGATCCTTGCGCAACTCCCCCGCAGCGATCCGGGTGAGGCGCATTTCCTCTTCACCCTGCGACCCAATAAGAGCGGCAACCACCTCTTGCCGTTTCAGCGCCACGCGCATCGCGTCGGTCCCGTGAATCAAGAGGCCTGTGGCCTCCGCGTCGGGCTTGGCGAAATAAGCGTTGGCCTGTGCCGTGTTCAGCTTCACAGCTGTGTGGCCTCCAATTGCAGGACAATCTGATCGGCGAGAATGGTCATCAGCCGTTCCTGCGCATCGCGCCGCGCGGCCAGTGTTGCGACTGTGGTGCCCGTGGCGGAATACCCGACAAAATCATCAACCGCATCGGACCGGATGACCGCGCCCGTGGTCGCATCCGTCAGGGTGTATGTCGCCACCCCGATCAGGTGAAAGCGGCGGATGTCACCATCGGGGTCAATGGCCCGGTCTTCCTGATCCACGGTCAGCGCCACCGCCAGCCGGTAGGCCGGATCGCCCGCACGGCCCAGCCTGTCCTCGATCTGGCGAACAAGGAAGAACCCTTCACGGTCGACCGGTGGATCGACCAGCACATTGTTTTGCAATGCCGCACCTGTGCCGTTCGGGCCATAGACGGGTGCAAAGCCGCACGCCGCGACGGCCAGGCAGAGAATGAGACAGAGGGGCTTAAACCACGACATTGACGATGCGACCCGGAACCACGATGACCTTCTTGGGCGTCCCACCATCGAGCGCCCGTGTCACAGCATCGGTTGCCAGCGCCGCCTTTTCAACCTCTGCCTTATCCATGTCGGCCGGCACGGTCAGCTCTCCGCGGCGTTTGCCGTTGATCTGGATGGGCAGCGTGACGGTATCGGATTTCAACATCGCCTCATCTGCAACCGGCCAGTGGGCGTGAATGATCAGACCCTCGCCGCCCTGATGGGCCCAGATATCTTCGGCCAGGTGCGGCGTCATGGGGGCCATCAGTTGCGCCAGTGTCATGATCGCTTCGCGCTGCGCGGCGTGGCTGGCCTTGGACTTCGACAGGGTCGCGGTGAAACCGTAGAGCTTGGCAATGGCGGCATTGAACCCGAACGATTCGACACCCAGCGTGACGTCGTGAATGCAGGCATGCATTGCGCGCAAGAGGTCGTCGTCAGCGGAGCTGCGCGTAGAGGAAGCGTCACCTTCGCCCTTGGCATCGGACTCCATTGCAGCGATCCGGTCACACAGGCTCCAGACCCGCGCGAGGTGCTTGTACGCGGCCTCAGCCCCGGAGGCCGTCCATTCCACGTCCCGCTCGGGGGGCGAGTCGCTCAGCACAAACCACCGCGCCGTGTCCGCGCCATAGCTTGCGATGATGCCCAGCGGATCAACGACGTTCTTCTTGGACTTGGACATCTTGGCGGACGGGATCACCTCGACCGCGGTGCCGTCTGCCAGTTTTCCGTCCGTTACGTCTTCGGGCAGGTGATAGACCGGGCGATCGTTCTCGTCGCGCGTCTGGTAAATCTCGTGCGTCACCATCCCTTGGGTAAAGAGCGCATCAAACGGCTCTTCGCACCCTTGCGGCAAATGGCCCGTAATTCGCATCGCGCGGGCAAAGAAACGGGAATAAAGCAGGTGCAGGATCGCGTGTTCAATCCCGCCGATATACTGATCCACATTCATCCAGTAGGCGGCGTCATCAACATCCGTCGGCGTATCGGCGCGGGGCGCGGTGAAGCGCGCGAAATACCACGACGAATCCACGAACGTGTCCATCGTGTCGGTTTCCCGTTTCGCGGGCTTGCCGCAGGCGGGGCAGGGCACGTCGCGCCATGTCGGGTGCCGGTCCAGCGGGTTGCCTGGGATGTCAAAGCTGACATCATCGGGCAGCACCACGGGCAGGTTCTCTTTCTTCTCTGGCACCACGCCGCAGCTGTCGCAATGCACCACCGGGATCGGACAACCCCAGTAGCGCTGGCGGCTGAGACCCCAGTCGCGGAGGCGGTATTGGGTCTGGCCCGTGCCGAGCCCCTTGGCCTCGAACCAGTCAATGGTCGCGTCAATCGCCTCTTGGCTCGTCACCTCGGCAACACCGGCAAAGTGGTCGATGAACTGCACCTTTTCGGTTTTGGCCGGCACAAGCGCCTCATTTTCGACTTCGGTCGTGTCGCCGGGCATGTAGAACGCATTGCGCACCGGCAGGTCGTATTTGCGCGCAAAATCAAGGTCGCGCTGGTCATGGGCCGGGCAGCCGAACACCGCACCGGTGCCGTAGTCCATCAGCACGAAATTCCCGATCCAGACCGGCAGCTCTACGTCATCATAAACGGGGTGTTTGACAGTCAGGCCGGTGTCGATCCCCTTCTTTTCCGCCTTTTCCATGGCGGCTTCGGTCGTGTCCATCTTGCGGCATTCGTCGATGAACGACGCAAGCTCGGGCCGGTCGGCCTCCAGCGCTTTGGCCACGGGATGATCCGGTGCGATGGCGATGAACGACGCGCCGCGCATCGTGTCGGGACGGGTGGAGTAGCACTGGATCGTACCGTTGCCATCGGTGCGGTGGAACGTGATCTCGATCCCGCGCGATTCGCCGATCCAGTTCTCCTGCATCAGGCGCACCTTGGCGGGCCAGTTCTCCAACCCGTCGAGCGCCGATTTCAGCTCGCCCGCCATATCGGAAATCTTGAAGAACCACTGCGTCAGCTCGCGCCGTTCCACCTCGGCCCCTGACCGCCAGCCCTTGCCATCAATCACCTGTTCATTGGCGAGCACGGTCATATCGACCGGGTCCCAGTTCACCTGCGCGTTCTTGCGATAGACCAGACCGGCCTCGAGCATATCGAGGAACAGCGCTTGCTGCTGGCCGTAATATTCCGGATCGCAGGTGGCAAATTCGCGCGACCAGTCAATGGACAGGCCAAGCGGTTTCATCTGCCCGCGCATGTCCGCGATATTGTCGTATGTCCATGTTTTGGGGTGGCCGCCGATGGCCATCGCCGCGTTTTCGGCAGGCATCCCGAACGCGTCCCATCCCATCGGGTGCAGCACGTTGTGCCCGGTCGACATCTTGTAGCGCGCGATCACGTCGCCCATCGTGTAGTTGCGCACATGCCCCATGTGGATGCGGCCGGAGGGGTAGGGGAACATCTCGAGCACATAGTATTTCGGCTTGTCCGCGCTGCGCTTGGCCTTGAACACGTCGGCCTTTTCCCAGGCCTCTTGCCAGCGGGCTTCGATCTCGGACGGAGTGTAGGTGGCCATGATACTAATCTCTTGCGCGGTTGAAACGAAAACGCCGGGCAGGGGCCCGGCGCTGTTCTTAGTGTGGAAAGCCGTGGGCTAAAAGGGGCTAGCGTCCACCATCCGCAATGCGCAGTTGCCGTGCGCGGGTCAGGATCGCGTCTTCAACCGCGCGCACCGTGGATGCACCCGCCGGACCACGCCGCGTTTGCAGCGCGACGTTCAGCGACCGGGCATCGAGTGCCGGGTCCTGGATAAGGACGGTTGCACGGTATGCGGTGCCACCCCCGGGTGGTGTGCCAAATCCGGTGATGATCACGCCGGTATAGGGATCGACCTCCTGGATCGGCAGGAAATCCAGAACCTGCAGCGACGCCGTCCAGATATAACGGTTGACCTGCACGATCCGTTCTTCGTTGCGCCGGTTGGCCAGCGCTTCCTGGATTGTCGTACCTGCGCCACCCGTCTGTTCCCGCGCAATATCGGGATCTTGCTCGGGCGGACCGGCGCTGTTGGATCCAAATCGCAGGCCACAGCCTGCCAAACCCAATATGAGGGCAAACCCCAAAATCTGCACCGCGCGCCGCGCGACATTGCGATCCTTGCTCATCCGGTGTCCCACCCGTTCTTGCCTGTGCGTTGTGATAGACAACTTGATGCGCCCTCGCAAGGCGGGTGCAATATAAGCTGTGGCGGTGTCCGGATGGCGACTGTGGCAAAGCTGCACCATCCCCTACCGGAATTGCCGCGGGTCAAAAGGCCCTCCTTGAGATGCACCACCAAATGAGTGACACAGCATCCATCCCCTCGCCGGATTCCCCGGTTAGGGCGTGTGACTAGAAAACCGAGGGAAAACTCATGAAAAAAGTTCTCTTCGCTACAACCGCGCTCATCGCCACCACAGGCATGGCAGCTGCGGAAGTAACGTTTGGTGGCTTTGGCCGTTTCGGCCTGTTCTACCAAGAAGGCAATGACGGAACGATTGGCAACGATGACACGCGCATCGAACAGCGTTTCCGCCTGACAGCAACCGGCACAGCCACTGCAGACAACGGTCTGGAGTTCGAAGGCCGTATCCGTTGGCAGACAGACGACCAAGCAAACGGCAACTCCAACGTTGCACAGCGCTCCGCAGCTGGTTTTGCTGTGTCGACAGGCGGCTTCCGCCTCGACGTTGGTAACGTGTCCGACGTGATCGACTCCGGCGACGTGGTCAACTTCTACGGTTATGGCGTTGGTCTGACATCGTTCGCCGAACAGTCGTCCGGCTACAACCTGGGTTCCGTCCCTGGCACAGCCAACGTTGTGAGCGGCTTCGGTGTGTCCGGCGACGACACAGAAGTCCTGCCCACAGTGAAACTGCGCTACACAGCTGGCGACTTCACAGTGTCCGCATCGGTTACCGACGGCACAACGGCTCAGACAGCGACAACAGCGACTGAATTCGAAGAGTACATGATCGGTGTTGGCTACAACTTCGGCAACTACTCGGTTGGCGCAGCCATCGGTAGCGCAGAAGCAACTGCTGTGACTGCAACGACATCGACAAGCGTTGACAACGATTTCTGGGCGATCTCGTTCGACGGTGAAATCGGTGCGTTCGCATTCTCGATCCTGGTTGCTGACGATGACACAGCCGGTACCGACACACGCTACGGTTTCTCGGTCAAGTACGACATCTCCGACGCGACTGAAATCCGCTTTGCCTTCTCCGACACTGGCGTTGACGCCAATGACGAAGTTGTCGCAATCGGCTTCCGTCACGGTCTGGGCGGCGGTGTGTCGCTGCGCGGCGGTATCGGCCAAAACACAGCCGGCAACACCGTTGCTGACCTGGGTGTGATCTTCAACTTCTAATAGTTGAAATCATCCGACGATTTGGGGCGTGCCTATGGCGCGCCCCTTTTCTTTTGCCTGCAAAGCATAGTTTAAGGGCGCAACACAGACCCCCACAGGACCCGCGCCCATGTCCCTCGCTGAAATCACCGCCCGCATCGAGACCGCTACGCAAAAAGCGGGCCGCGCCTCTGGGTCCGTCCACCTCATCGCGGTCAGCAAGGTACAGCCAAACGAACGGGTGGCTGCGGTGCTCGACCAGGGCCACCGCTGTTTTGGTGAAAACCGTGTGCAGGAAGCGGCTGGCAAATGGCCTGACTTTCGCAGCGCATATGACAATATCGACCTGCACCTCATTGGACCGCTGCAAACCAACAAGGCACGCCAGGCCATCGCGCTATGCCAATCCATCCATACCCTGGATCGGCCAAAGCTGGCGACAACGCTTGCCCGCCTTGCACAGGAAACCGGGCACTGCCCTGATCTCTTCATCCAGGTGAACACGGGCGAAGAACCGCAAAAGGCGGGCGTGCTGCTCGCCGATACGGACGCGTTTGTGACTATGTGCCGGGAACTCGACCTCCCGGTGCGGGGCCTCATGTGCATCCCGCCTGTAGACGAAGAACCCAGCTTGCACTTTGCCTTGCTGGCAAAACTTGCCGCTCGAAACGGCCTCGATCAACTGTCCATGGGGATGAGCGCCGACTTTGAAACGGCCATTGCCCTCGGTGCCACCCATGTGCGCGTGGGCTCTGCCATCTTTGGTGCGCGCACGGGAACAGCCTGACGAAAGGACGGCCCTACGCACCCGCTGTGCAACGTCCTTTCAAACCAACTGTATTGTAAAACATCTACCCATCCTTGGCGTCGCCTTGTGTCTCGCCAGCCCGGCTGCCGTAGAATTCAACATTGCTTTCAATTGGGGCGACATCCCGGCCTTTCACCTTTCCCTCGTGTCCGAGGGGACGACGCGCATCGATTTCAAACTCGTTGATCTAGACGTGCCAAGCTTCAGTCACGGCGGTGGCAAGGTGAAGGTCATCCAGAATGGAACGCTCCCCTTTGGTGCTTTCAAATGGAAAAGCGCCTGCCCTTCGGGAGAGGTCCACACCTATCAATGGCAAACAAGGACCAAAGCAGGGCGCAAGGTGCTCGCGACCGCCAGGGCGAACCGCAAGTATCCCGAATAGGACTGATCCCGCGTCTCTGTTCTGAAAAAATCCTCCCCGAAGGGCCGGGTTGCCATCCGGCTCCTCAGGGTACGATCAGCCGTGTTTCATATCCGATCCGCGGCGCAATCCACGCCAGATCACCGGGACGCAGGCCGATACAGCCTTCGGTCGGATAACCGGGCCTGCGCCATCGGTGAATGAAAATCGCCGACCCCCGGCCCGGCACCGCATATGGCCAGTTCCAATCGGTCAAAATCACCAGATCATAAAGCGGGTCCGCCCGCCGCAGCACTTCGTGCGAGGGCGCGTAGGGCGCGCGCACCATGTGATTATAGTCTTCGTCCCCGGGATCATCGGACCACACATCACCCGGACGGATCGGCACCGCCCAATCTGCAGGCTGTGCCATACGGTCCGGTCGATAGAGCATGCCAACAATGCGGTGCACGCCGCGCGGGGTCGCGCCGTCTCCTTCGGCCTTGCGATCCGACAGTCCCCCGCGCCCGATCGTGCAGGGAAACACGCGTCCGGCGAAACGCAAACCGCGTGGGCACACCACCATGTCCCGTGGCGTCACAGCAGGTGCCCCGATTTTGCGGCCTTCGTCGCGAGGTAGCCGTGGTTGTGATGCGTCTCACCGACCTTGAGCGGCACGCGCTCGGGCACTGCGATACCGCTGGCCTCCATCATCGCGATCTTGGCGGGGTTGTTGGTGAGGAGCCGTACAGCGCTGAACCCAAGTGACTTCAGGATGTCCGACCCCAGTCGAAAGTCCCGCTCATCATCCTCGAACCCGAGCCGGTGATTGGCTTCGACCGTATCGAACCCCTGATCCTGCAAGGCATAGGCGCGCATTTTGTTGGCCAGACCGATGCCGCGCCCTTCCTGGTTGAGATACAGCAACACGCCCGCACCTTCGGCCCCCATCTGCGCCAGTGCGCCGCGCAGTTGCGGTCCGCAATCGCATTTGAGTGACCCCATGAGATCCCCGGTGAAACAGGCCGAGTGCAGTCGGGCCAGCACAGGCCGCGCACGGTCGGGGCGTCCGATCTCAACCGCGTAATGCTCTTCGCTGCCGTCTTCGGGGCGGAAAACATGCAGCCGTCCGGCCTCGGACACGGCCAGTGGCAGACGTGCGTGTACGACCGGGTGCAACGGGCTGCTGGTGCTGAGATGGGGTTGGGCTGCGTCAAGGTCGATCATCGTCAGGCCGTATCGGCTGACAGTGCTTTGCGCATCCTCGTCGATGTCGACGCAGAACACCGCTGGCAACAGCCGGGCCGCCTTGCACAGCATGATCGCCGCGCGGTGCGTCGCCGCATCGCCTGCGCGTCGCGTCGCAAGCGGACCTTTCATGGGCGTTTGCAGATCGTCCTTTGGATCGGCCAGTGCTTGCAGCATGCCTAGGTCCATGTCCGCGCGCACCTCGATCCTCGCCAGATCGCCGTCATAGACCCGCGCCTTGAGGGTCTGAGCCCGCCACGCGGTCACGGCAAGGACCGGATCGCGGCCCACGCCGCGCAGCATGGCCAACCGGTCCGAGGACAGCGTTTCCGCGGCGGCTATGATCACTGGCGTGGCACCGGAAATGACCACCGGCACCCCCATCCGCAGGTCACCACGTGCCCGGGCCAAGGTTTCAATGATATCAGGCCCAAGAGGCATTCCGCGATCCCATGTTACAACGGCGGCCGTCCCGCCCGCCTGACATAAGCAAATCGCAGCGGAATTGAAACATTTCACGGCCCCGCGACACATGGCCGTGAGAGACGGATGGCAAAACTTGCCCAATGAGCGGCCTTCACACATGTATCACTCAACAAACACGGAGGTGTGCACCCATGGCACAGTTGAAAAAAATCCTGCTGGTCGATGATGACGAAGACCTGCGCGAAGCGCTCAGCGAACAGTTGATCATGACCGAAGACTTTGATGTGTTCGAGGCCGCAAACGGTCAGGATGCGTTGGTGCGCGCCAAGGAAGCGATCTATGACCTGGTGATCCTCGACGTGGGCCTGCCCGACACGGATGGGCGCGAGTTGTGCCGTGTCATGCGCAAACAGGGCGTGAAGTCGCCCATCCTGATGCTGACCGGTCATGATACGGATGCCGACACGATCCTCGGCCTTGATGCGGGGGCCAACGACTATGTGACCAAGCCCTTCAAGTTCCCCGTTCTTTTGGCCCGCATCCGCGCGCAGCTGCGCCAGCATGAACAATCAGAGGATGCCGTGTTCACGCTTGGGCCCTACACGTTCAAGCCATCGGTCAAGATGCTGGTCACCGAAGACGACCGCAAAATCCGCCTGACCGAGAAAGAGACGAACATCCTCAAGTTCCTCTATCGCTCGACCGATGGTGTTGTGGCGCGCGACGTGCTGCTGCACGAGGTTTGGGGATACAACGCGGGTGTGACGACGCACACGCTCGAGACACATATCTACCGTCTGCGCCAGAAAATTGAACCGGACCCATCCAATGCCCGTCTTCTCGTGACCGAATCCGGTGGGTACCGTCTGGTGTCTTGATCTGGGTCAAGGTGGCCTTGAACTGCGCCGCCTATGACTTACCTGATGCTGCACATGGCCAGCGGGTTTCTGACCCAAGCTATGTACCTCCCTGTTGGACTTGCCCGGGCTTCGTGCCCGGGTTTTTTTGTGCGTTGCGTGATCCAGATGACGCCTGCGGCGACAACATTATGAGGGGGCTCTGCCCCCTGCTCTGCGAGCGTCCCCCGGGATTTTTTGAACAGAGACAGGGTTGCATTGGCGCTGGTGGAGCCGCGCGCGCGCGGCTACGGTCGGAGGTGTCAGTCTATCGGAGCCGTCCATGTCCTTCACTCTTTCCACCTGGAACATCAACTCTGTGCGCTTGCGCGAGCCCATCGTGCTGAAATTGCTGGAGGAAGAGGGGCCGGATGTGCTGTGCCTGCAGGAATGCAAGAGCCCGGTGGACAAGATCCCGCGGGAGGGGTTTGCGGCACTTGGTTATCCCCACATGGTGGCGCGCGGCGACAAGGGATATAATGGCGTCGCCATTCTGTCGCGCACACCGATCGAAGAGGCAGGGGCGTTTGATTTCGCCGGCCTCGGTCATGCGCGCCATATTGCAGGGCGGTTGGAAAACGGTGTTACGGTGCACAATTTTTACGTGCCTGCGGGTGGGGACGTGCCGGACCGCGACAAGAACGAGAAGTTTGGCCAAAAGCTCGATTATCTGGCGGATATGCGGGATCATTTTGCGGCTTCGAAACCGGAAAAGTCCATTCTGGTTGGCGATCTGAACATTGCGCCACGTGAGGATGACGTCTGGAGCCACAAGCAGTTGTTGAAGGTTGTGAGCCATACGCCGGCGGAGGTGGATGCGCTGGCCGAGGTGCAGGCAGCGGGCGCGTGGGTCGATGTGACACGGCAGGATATTCCGGAGGGGCAGCTTTATTCCTGGTGGAGTTACCGGGCGAAGGACTGGGATGCAGCGGACAAGGGGCGGCGGTTGGATCATATCTGGGCGACGCCGGACATTTCGGGTGCGGCATCGGGGAGCCGTGTGTTGCGGGATGCACGTGGGTGGGAGAAGCCGAGCGACCATGCGCCGGTGTTCGCGACGTTTGATGTGTGATGCTTGGGTGTTGCCATCCAGGCTTATTGGTTGAGTGCTGCGTGCGGCTGCATTTGAGTGATCCGCGGAGGGATAGGCAATGACCGAAGTGGAAAAGGCGTTTGATCTGGCGACGCGCTTGATCGCCGATGCGACCGCCAGTGGCGCGACCCGTTTGGACCTGTCCCAGCCTGGCACCCGCGCCCTTGAGCGCCTGCCGGACAGCATCGCAGATCTTGAGATGCTTGAGGAGTTGCATTGCGCCGACACATAGATCGACGATCTGACGCCGATTTCCGGCCTAAGGGGTTTGCGTGTCCTTCAGCTGGGAGGCACGCAAGTCGTCGATCTGCAACATCTGTCCCGCTTGGAACATCTGGCAAGTTTGCGGCTCAGAAACACTTCTGTGGTCGACCTCGCGCCGATATCCGGGTTGACCAGCTGGACCTTGCAAGAACGCGAGTAATTGACCTTCTTCCTCTCTCATCCTTAACCCTTCTGACATGGCTGAACCTTGCCGAAACTGATGTGACGGATGTGTCGCCCATTGCTGGTCTCATAAACCTTGATGGTCTTACAATTGATGGAACAAAGGTAACCGACATAGGACCGCTTTCCGGCCTCATTCTTTTAGATGCACTATGGCTGGATGAATCCGATGTGCAGGACCTTCGTCCGACGAGAAATTTGCCGTTGTTGCTGACTGCGCCTGAGGGTAGTGAGTTGACCTTTCTACATTGCGCGGCCACGGGAATTGATCCGCGCATCAAAGAAATCTCTGAGATAGAAGACGACTCTGAACGCGCTCGCGCTCTCTTTGACTACCTCAAAGACTGGACGCCGCCGGGGGCCCCGCCGCCTCTGCTCCTCACCGGTCCGCTTCTGTCTGATAGTCTCATTGAGATCGAGCGGGCGGCGGATGAATTCTATGCCGCTTCCCTGACCGACACGTCGGCCAAACCGGTGGATCAGCGCCATGCAGATCTGGTCGAAGCACTCAATTTCATCTCCACCCGGCTCAGCGGGACGACGGAAAACCGCTTGGGCAAGGAGATTTGCCAGAACTTCCAGGATTATGCGCAGTTTGTGCTGCAAACACCTGTGAACGGGCGCATTCTGTGGTTTCTGGCCAACGGTGTGCGTGCTGTTTTGAGCGATCCGTATAAGGTCGAAGCGCTCGATGGGTTCGACATGTCGCGGATCACCGGGTTTTTGTCCGAAAGTGATGCGCTGATACAGGAATACTATCCCGATGCGATGCGCGGTGCGCAGTTTGAGACGGAAACACCGCCCGATGTGCTGAGCCGTGAGCTGCCACCGCGACTGGCGGCAGCGCGCGACATCCTTGCCGCCGAGGATGCGCGGGGTGTGTTTGCTCAGAATGTCAGCGATACGCTCGAAATGCTGATCCGCCGCGAGGAAGGGGCGCGGCGTGGGTATTTGACGGCGGCAACGGATGAAGACAGAGAGGCCGCGGGTAAGGAATTGCAGCGCGTGTCGGTTCAGGCGACGGCTGTTCTCGGGCGGATCAACGGGCGCTTGACGGAGTGACTAAAAACCACGGGCGAATGGGCCAAACTTCAGGCGCAGCATGCCAAGGACCATCCTTTGGGCACGACTGCCGCAGCTGGTGGGGCCGCAGGGGCCGTTTATTGGGTGGTGCAGAAGCTGACCCCGGTTTTTGAAGCCCTTTGGAAGCTGATTGGCAATCTGCCTCTTCCTGGGTTCTGAGCGATGTCCCGAATGCAGGGGAAACCAGCGATGAACCCGCGGGTGACATCCCCCCCTTGGCACTCCCTGCATTCCCATCCATATATCCCAAAACGATGAGAGAAGGACCACGATCATGGATTTGGGATTGTCTGCAGGCCCTGACGCGGCCGATTTGATCAAGGACGGCTCCGAAGCCACCTTCATGCAGGATGTGGTCGAGGCGTCCCAGACCACGCCGGTGATCGTCGATTTCTGGGCTCCGTGGTGTGGCCCCTGCAAAACGCTTGGTCCGCTTCTCGAAGACGCTGTCAAAGCCGCCAAAGGGGCGGTGAAGATGGTCAAGATCAACGTGGACGAAGCGCAGATGATCGCGTCGCAGATGCGGATCCAATCCATTCCGACCGTCTATGCGTTCTGGCAGGGCCAACCGGTGGACGGGTTTCAGGGCGCGGTGCCGGGGTCCGAAATCACTGCCTTCGTAGAGCGTGTGATTGAGACGGCGGGTGGTGAAGCGCCGGGGGCAGGGCTGGACGATGCTGTGGCCGCGGCAGAAGAGATGTTGGCCGAAGGCGCGGCTGTGGATGCAGCGCAAACCTTTGCCGCGATCCTTGGCGAAGAGCCGAACCATGCGGGTGCCTATGGCGGGCTTGTGCGGTCGCACATCGCGATGGACGATCTGGAGCAGGCCGAGGCGATCCTGAACGGTGCACCAGCCGAGATTTCGGACAGCCCGGAGCTGGAAGCGGCACATGCGCAACTGCAGCTTGCCAAGCAGGCTGCGGATGCAGGGCCCGTGGCCGAACTGCGTGCTGCGGTTGACGCCAATCCGGACGATATGCAGGCGCGGTTTGACCTTGCACAGGCCTTGCACGCCAGCGGCGATGCGGAGGGCGCGGTTGATGCGCTTCTCGATATGTTCAAGCGCGACCGTGAATGGAACGACGGTGCTGCCAAGGCGCAGCTTTTCACCATCTTTGATGCGCTCAAGCCAAACGACCCGGTTGTTCTGAACGGGCGGCGGCGTCTGAGTTCGATGATATTTGCCTGAGCCGTGCGGCGGGCTAGCTGATATTTCATGATAAAAGTGGCAGACCTCCCCGGGACGATTCCCGTGTTTCCATTGCCGGGTGCGCTTTTGCTGCCGCGCGCGCGCCTTCCGCTGCACATCTTTGAGCCGCGCTATCTCCAGATGCTGGACGACGCGCTGAAAACGCCGGGTCGGTTGATCGGAATGGTACAGCCGAACGAGGTTGCGGGGCGCGACGGGCACGGGTTGCACACCATTGGGTGTGCCGGGCGCCTGACCCAGTTTTCAGAGACCGAGGACAACCGATATTTGATTACGCTCACCGGGATTTCGCGCTTCCGGGTGACAGCGGAGGTCGAAGGGTTCACACCTTACCGCCGGTGCGAAGTCAATTGGGACGGATTTGACCGGGATCGGGGCCGGACCGAAGAGGACACGACATTCGACCGGCCCGCGTTTCTCGACACGTTGGGACGCTATTTTGACGCGCGGTCGCTATCGGCAGACTGGGAAACGCTCAAGGAGGCGGATGACGAATTGCTGATCAATTCGCTGTCGATGATGTTGGATTTCGATGCCGAGGACAAACAGGCGCTGCTCGAAGCGCCGTCGCTCAGCACGCGGCGCGAGACGTTGATCACGCTGATCGAATTTGATCTGCGCGGCGGCGAAGGCGAGATGATGCAATGACCGACACTGTCGTGGATCGCCGCATGCTGGAGGCGCTGATTTGCCCCGAAACGCACGGCACGCTCCGCTATGATGCGGAGCGGAACGAACTGGTGTCGGAAGGCGCCGGTCAGGCCTATCCGATCCGCAACGGGATTCCGGTCATGTTGGTGGATGAGGCCCGGTCGCTTGATGATGACGCTAAAGCGCCTGACCTTTCATCAGGCGCGGCAGATCCCCGGTAAGCCCGGCAGCCTCGCGCATGAACCCGCGGCGCAGGCCGGGCAGGGCGTTCACAACTCCCATGCCGATATCGCGCACCGTTCGGATCAATGAACTGTCATTTGAGAACAATCGGTTAAAGCTGTCCGTGGCGACGGCCAGCGCGGTGTTGTCGAACCGGCGCCACTCTTCGTAGCGGCACAGCACTTGCGGGCTTCCGATGTCTTCACCCCGGCGCACCGCATCCGTGATCACCTCGGCCAGCGCGGCGACGTCGCGCATACCGGCATTCAGGCCCTGACCCGCAATCGGGTGCACGCCGTGGGCGGCATCGGCAATCAGGGCCACGCGGTCGGCCACCAATGTCTGGGCCAGCGACAGGGACAACGGATACGTGTACCGTTTGCCGGTCAGGCTGATCTCTCCCAGGAAATCGCCAAAACGCGGCCGCAGCATCGTCAGATAGTCGGCATCGGGGAGCGCTTGAAAGGCTTCGGCGTTTTCGGCGGTCTCGCTCCAGACGATGGAGCTGACATTGCCGGGCAGTGGCAGAATGGCAAGCGGGCCGGGGGGCATGAAGAACTGGTGTGCGACGCCGTTGTGCGGTTTCTCGTGCGCGATGGCGCAGACCAGCGCCGTTTGCCCATAGCTCCAACCGGTCCGCTTGATCCCGGCCCGTGCGGCGGTGCCGCTGCTGCGACCGTCGGCACCGATCAGGAGCGGCGCGCAATGCGTATCGCCGTTGTCGAGTGTGACGGTCACCGCGCCGGGGCTGACCGAATGGTCGGTCACTGTACGGCCCGCGATATGGGTGATCCCGTCGGCGTCCGCCATCGCATCCAGTAGAACGCGGCGCAGGTGACGGTCCTGGATCATGTGACCCATCGGACCCTCTTCGATTTCGGCGTGGTCAAAATGCATAAAGAAGGGCGACGGCCCTTGCCCGGCGCGCCCGTCAGACACCTTGATTTCAAGGATCGGCTGCGCGTGCTCTTGCAGCCCTGACCACAAATCCAGCGCTTGCAGCAATCGGCAGGACGTGAGCGCCACGGCATAGCTGCGCCCATCGAAACCGGCATTGCGCCGCACCTTTTCGCCAAGCGCGTCGATCACCGTTACGCGCTGTCCCGTCCGGGCCAGAGCAAGGGCAAGGAGGGGGCCTGCGAGGCCGCCACCGGTGATCAGGATATCGCTGCGGTGCATCATGCGGGGCAATATGGATGCGGTCATGGGATTGTCCATGCGTTGCGACGTCGCTACCGTTCGGGGCGATGGATTGGAGGGCGCGGTGCAGGATCTTTTTGACATGACAGCGGCCGGGATCGGCCGCGCCATTGCGTCGGGTGAGGCCGACCCGATTGATGTGACGGAACAGTATCTGGAGCGCATCGAGGCGCACGCCCTCAACGATCGGATTTATGCACGCCTGACGGCCGACCGTGCATTGGCAGAGGCGCGCGCGGCATCGGACCGGGCAAAGGCGGGCGCGCGGCTGTCGCCGCTGGACGGGGTCCCCATCAGCTGGAAGGACCTGTTCGATACGACAGGCGACGGGACCGAGGCCGGATCGCTGCTGTTGAAAGGGCGTGTGCCGGACCGCGATGCGGTTGTGTTGGCCAACGCCGCGGCGCAAGGGCTGATCTGTCTGGGCAAGACGCATATGAGCGAGCTGGCCTTTTCGGGTTTGGGCTATAACCCGTCCACGGCCACGCCGCCTTGTGTGAATGATCCGGATGCGGTTCCCGGGGGGTCGTCGTCGGGGGCGGCGGCGTCGGTGGCATTCGGGCTGGCCCCGGCGGCCATTGGATCGGACACGGGCGGGTCGGTCCGCATTCCGTCGGCGTGGAACGATCTGGTGGGGCTCAAGACGACATCGGGGCGGCTGTCGCTCGAAGGATGCGTGCCGCTGAGCCTCAAGTTTGACACGGTTGGGCCGTTGACCCGGACGGTCGAGGATGCCGCGTTGCTCTATGCCGCGATGGCCGGTGGCAGCGCGCCGGATTTGCGCGGGGCATCGATGACGGGCGTGCGGTTTGCGGCGTTGCAGACCGTCGTGCTCGATGACATCCGCGACGGCCCATTGGCGGCATATCAGGCTGTGGTGGAGCGGTTGCAGGAAGCAGGCGCAACGATTGTACCGTTGGAGGTGCCAGCGTTGTCGGGAGCCATGGCATTGTCCGGACCGCTCTACACGGGCGAGGCATATGGGCTGTGGCGTGACGTGATCGAAGCCAACCCGGAGGCCATGTATGCCGAGATTCTGGAGCGGTTCCGGGCGGGCGGCGGTGTCAGTGCGCCGGAGTATCACGCCGCGTGGTCCACATTGGAAGCCGCGCGCGCGTCGTGGGATGCCGCGGTGGCCCCGTTTGACGCGGTGCTGGCGCCGACGGCGCCGATCCTGCCCCCCGATCTGGCGCGGCTGAACAGCGACAGCGCGTATTACAAGACCGAGAACCTGATGGCGCTGCGCAATACGCGAGTGGGGAACCTGATGGGGTTGTGCGCGCTGACGCTGCCCACAGGCGTGCCCAGCTGTGGTATCATGCTGATGGGAAAACCGATGGGCGAGGCGGCGCTCTTGCGGCACGGGGCCGCGGCGGAGGCGGTGTTGCGGTAATCCAAAGGCCGCTGCGCGACACGGTTTATTTTCTGGAATGGGGGGGCTCCCCCCAAACCCCCCGTGGTATTTCTGGCCAGAAGAAGCTGCGGATTTGTCACGGCATCCGGTTTTGCTTTTGTTTTTCTGGACGGCGGAGTCCTGCTTGGGTTAATCTGGTGGAAACGGGGCGATAATGATCCCGAGACCGAGGCAGTTTCATGAAGTTTCCCGAGCGGTTTTCGAACCTTCCGGCTTATGCATTTCCGCGTCTGCGCGCTTTGTTGGATCATCACGCGCCCGGCGGTGATGTGGTGCACATGACCATTGGCGAGCCGAAACATGCGTTTCCGGCGTGGGTCACGGATGTGATCGCCGAGCATGCGGCCGGGTTCAACAACTATCCCCCGAACGAGGGTATCCCGGAGCTGCGGCAGTCGTTTTGCGACTGGCTGGGGCGGCGGTATGGGGTGTCGATGGACGCCGATGCCAATGTGATGCCGCTCAACGGTACGCGCGAGGGGCTCTACAACGCCGGGATGGCGCTGTGTCCCGAGGAAAAAAACGGGCAGCGGCCCGTGGTTCTGATGCCGAACCCGTTTTACCAGGTCTATATGCTGGCCGCGATTTCGGCGGGGGCGGAGCCGATCCTGGTGCCCGCCACGGCGGAGACCGGGCATTTGCCGGATTTTGCCTCTGTGGATGAGGCGCTGCTGAACCGGGCGGTGGCGTGTTACATGTGTTCGCCTGCGAACCCGCAGGGTGCTGTGGCGGATCGTGCCTATTGGCGTGATCTGATTGCGCTGGCCGAGCGGTATGATTTTCAGGTCTTTGCCGACGAATGTTATTCCGAGATCTACCGCGAGGTGCCGCCTGTCGGTGTGCTGGAATGCATGGAGGGTGCGGACCCAGAGCGCGTCGTGGCGTTTCATTCGCTGTCCAAGCGGTCGAACTTGCCGGGGTTGCGGTCAGGGTTCATTGTGGGTGGCCCCGCGACCATTCGCGAGGCCAAGCAATTGCGCACCTATGCGGGCACGCCGTTGCCCACACCGCTGCAACATGCGGCGGCTGCGGTCTGGGCCGACGAGGACCACGTGATCGACAACCGGGCGCAGTATCACGCGAAATACGATCTGGCGGATCAAACCCTTGGGCACGTGCCGGGTTATGCCGCACCGGAGGCCGGGTTTTTCCTGTGGCTGCCGGTCGAGGATGGCGAGGCCGCGGCGCTGGAGCTGTGGCAGAAGACCGGCGTTCGGGTGCTGCCCGGTGCCTATCTCGCGCGGGAAATCGACGGGTTGAACCCCGGTGACAGATATATCCGGGTGGCTCTGGTCGCCCCAATGGCAGACACCAAACGCGGGCTCGAGGCCGTGCGTGACGTGATCTATGCCGCAGAATAGACGAGGACGAGGCATGGCATTTCAGACACGGCGTGACCCGCTTTTTGATCCAAACACCAGTATGGCGCTGGAGCGCCGGGGGCGTGAGCTGGTGGGTATTGGCCTTTTTGTGGTGGGCCTGCTCGCCGCAGCGCTGATGCTCAGCTATACCCCTGCGGATCCCAGCTGGATCGCGGCGACGGATGCGCCGGTGCAGAATTGGCTGGGGCGTCCGGGCGCGTCGATTGCCGCACCTCTGTTCCTGATCGGCGGGTGGGGCATGTTTGCCTTTGCGCTGGTGCTGATGGTCTGGGGCGCGCGCTTTGCGCTGCACCGGGGGCAGGAGCGCGCGCTGGAGCGGTTGATTTTCGCGCCGATTTTCGTGGCGTTTGCTGCCGTTTACGCCTCTACTTTGCAGCCAGGTGCGGAATGGGTTGCGACCCATGCGTTTGGCTTGGGCGGTCGCGGTGGTGACACCGTTCTGGCGATGATGCTGGCGGTTCTGCCGCTTGGGTCGAGCTTTGCGGTCAAGCTGATGTCGCTTTTGATGGCTGCGGGTGTGTTGGTATTTGGTGCGTTTGTGCTGGGCTTTACCCGCGCTGAGATCGTGCGTGTTGCACGGTTCCTGTTGGTGGGGCTGGTTGTGACCTATGCCGCGCTGATGGCTCTGCTGGGGCGCAGCGCGTCCGGGACGGCCGCGTTGGCGCGCGGCATGCAGGAACGTCAGGCGGCGCGCCGTGAGGAACGGGCCGCCGCAGCCGCTGAGGCCGAAGCCTATGCGCAGAGCGTGCCCGCGATGCCTGAATTCCTTGACGATGCACCCATGCCGGAGGAAAAGCCCGGATTGCTGGCGCGGATGCCCGCGCTGATCAAGCGGGCCGAAACGCCGCCCGATGTGATGCCGGAACCCGAATGGGTCGAAACCGCGCACGCGCCCGAGGCCGAAGCGCCAAGTGACGCGCGCATCAGCGCCAAGATTACGGACGTCATCAAATCACGCGTGCGCGCCAATCCAGCTGTGCGGGTTGAGGCGGTTGCCCCGCTCACACGTGGCCGCGGCCGTGGCCCGGAGCCTCTGATCGCGGACACCGGTCCGCGGGTCGGTTTGCCGCCTGAACCACCTTTGACGGCTGCACCAATTGCGGCACAGCCTCTGGCCGCGGCACAGCCCTTGGCCGCAGAAGAGCCCGTGATTGATCATGACGACATGGCGTATTTCGAAACGCCCGAGCCTGTTGCGGCCCCTGTGGCCCCGCGCATCCCCACGCCGGAGCCCCGAAAGGTCGTGCAGCAACCCACGCGCAAGCCGGTCCAACCCAGCACCCGCGCGCAGCTTGAGGCGCAGCCAAAGCTGAAATTCGAGGACACGCATCCCGGGTTTGAGTTGCCGCCGCTGAACCTGCTGGAAAGCCCGACCTCGATCCAGCGGCACCACCTGAGTGACGAGGCGCTGGAAGAAAACGCCCGGATGCTGGAAACCGTGCTTGATGACTATGGCGTGAAGGGCGAGATCGTGTCGGTCCGTCCCGGCCCCGTGGTCACCATGTACGAGCTGGAGCCTGCACCGGGTCTCAAGGCCAGCCGGGTGATCGGTCTGGCAGACGATATCGCACGGTCCATGGCGGCGCTGTCGGCCCGTGTGTCGACCGTGCCGGGACGGTCCGTGATCGGGATCGAACTGCCCAACGAGAACCGCGAAAAGGTTGTCCTGCGCGAAATCCTGGCCAGCCGTGATTTTGGCGATGGCAATCAGAAGCTGCCGCTTGCCCTGGGCAAGGACATTGGCGGTGATCCTGTGGTCGCGAACCTTGCCAAGATGCCTCACCTTCTGATCGCCGGGACCACCGGGTCCGGTAAGTCGGTGGCGATCAACACCATGATCCTGTCGCTCCTCTACAAGTTGACGCCCGAGGAATGCCGGTTGATCATGATCGACCCCAAGATGCTGGAACTCAGCGTCTATGACGGCATTCCGCACCTTCTGTCGCCCGTTGTGACCGACCCGAAAAAGGCGGTCGTGGCCCTGAAATGGGTCGTGGGCGAGATGGAGGAACGCTATCGCAAGATGTCCAAGATGGGCGTGCGCAACATCGACGGCTACAATGGCCGGGTGAAGGATGCGCTGGCCAAGGGCGAGATGTTTAGCCGCACGGTGCAGACCGGGTTTGACGATGAAACCGGGGATCCGATTTTCGAGACCGAGGAATTCGCGCCCGAGGCGATGCCGTACATCGTCGTGATCGTGGACGAGATGGCCGACCTGATGATGGTCGCGGGCAAGGAGATCGAGGCCTGCATTCAGCGTCTGGCACAGATGGCGCGGGCATCGGGTATCCACCTGATCATGGCAACACAACGCCCGTCCGTGGATGTGATCACCGGCACGATCAAGGCGAACTTCCCCACGCGGATTTCCTTCCAGGTGACGTCGAAAATCGACAGCCGTACGATCTTGGGAGAGATGGGCGCCGAACAGCTGCTGGGCATGGGTGACATGCTTTATATGGCGGGCGGGGCCAAGATTACGCGCTGCCACGGCCCGTTTGTGAGCGATGAAGAAGTCGAAGAGATCGTGAACCACCTCAAGGCCTTTGGCGCGCCGGATTACGTGTCGGGTGTCGTGGACGGGCCGGATGAGGACAAGGAAAGCAATATCGACGCTGTCCTTGGCCTTGGCGGCAACACGGATGGCGAAGACGCGCTTTATGATCAGGCGGTGGCCATCGTCATCAAGGATCGCAAATGTTCGACCTCTTACATTCAGCGCAAGCTGGCCATCGGTTACAACAAGGCCGCCCGCCTCGTTGAGCAGATGGAGGACGAAGGCGTGGTCAGCAGTGCCAACCACGTGGGCAAGCGCGAGATCCTCGTTCCTGAGCAGTAAAGCGCCCGCTGTTATCGCATATCAACGGTCTTGGCCCTATATGGTTAAGCCAAGACCAATGATGCAAAGGATGCGAGTGGTATGGTATTCATGAAACGTGTGATCGGTGCGGTGCTGGCGCTGTCGATGGCCCCGGCGGCCATGGCGGAAAAGCTGCCTCTGTCGGCGATTTCATCCTACCTCAACGATCTCAAGACGGCGCAGGCCACGATCACCCAGATCAATGATGATGGATCGGTGAACACTGGCAAATTGCTGCTGAAGCGGCCCGGGCGGATGCGGTTCGAATATGACGACCCGAATGCGGCCCTGATCCTGGCGAGCGCGAATGCGGTCTATATTGTGGATCCCAAGTCGAACCAGCCGCCGGAGACATATCCCCTGCGCCGGACGCCCCTGTCGCTGATCCTGGCGCGGAATGTGAACCTGTCACAGGCGAACATGGTCACCGGACACAGCTTTGATGGCACAGCGACGGTTGTGACGGCGCAGGACCCTGAACACCCCGAATATGGCAACATCCAGATGAAGTTTACGGGCAACCCGGTCGAGCTGCGTCAATGGGTGGTCAATGACAGCGGCGGTGGATCGACCACGGTCGTGCTGGGCGCGCTGGAAAAGGGCGGCAACCTGTCCAACCGACTGTTTCAGCCGCCAAGCCGCGGGAACTGAGTAAAAAAAGGCCGGGCGCAATGCCCGGCCTTTTTGATTAACAGCTGCGCAATTGGCGCGCGTACATGACGGACCTTTGGTCCACTTCGCCCGCCACACGGACCAACCACGATTTCGCACGGTAGCTGCCGCGGGCATAGCCCGAGCGCCCCTCGTGATAGGCGAGGTACTGGTTGCGCGCGTCGGTCTTTGAAATTCCAAGGCGGCGTTCGGTTTCAGCCATGTACCAGCCCATGAAATCCGTCGCATCACGGATGCGGTCCCGGCGGGCGCTGCGCTTGCCTTGTTGCTGCACATATTCGTCCCACGTGCCGTCCAGCGCCTGGCTGTAGCCAAATGCACTGGACTGCCGCCCGATGGGAATGACCCCGGCGGCATAGCGGAACGGCGTGCGCGCGTCCGACTTGAACTTGGATTCCTGGTAGATGGTGGCCATCTGCACATGCACTGGCACACCCCATTTGCGTTCCGTGGCCTTGAAGGCCCTTAGGTATTCCGGGCGCTCGCCGACAATGGAACAGGCGTTGTCGAGGTTGCGCGGGGATGTCCCCGAACCGCCACCACAGCTCGCTGCCAAAAGTACCAGTGCCAAAGCGCGAAAGAGTTTGCTCATCTGCCTCACTCGCCTTGTTATGTTTTTTTGAAAGTTTAGCGGAAAATGCGCCCTTTGGAAATCACGATTTCTTAAAGGAGGAGCGCGAGGAGCAGGGGCAAGGCGGCGACCGACATCATGGTGGAGGCCACCACCAGACCGGCCACATCTTGTGCCGCAGCGCCGTATTTTTCCGCCAACATATACGACGTCACCGCCACCGGCGTCGCAACCTGCAGAACCAGCACGCCAAAGGCTATCGGCTCAAGCTGGAAATAACGGCCCACGACCCACGCGATACCGACGCACAGGATCAGCTTGACCGCCGAAAGGACGGCGGCGCGCATCATCCCCTTGGGCGACAGGCGCGCCACCGCAACCCCCAGCGTGATCAGCATCAGCGGAATTGCCATCTGCCCGATCAGTTCGAGCGTATTGGTGAGGAACACCGGCGTCTCCCAGCCCTGCACCATGAACAACCCACCCAGCAGCGTGGCCCACACCAACGGCTCGCGCAGCACCTTGGTCAGCGCGCCACTGCCCGCCACCAGCGAAATGCCGTAGGTGAAGGACCAGATCGCCATGATCGCGAACACGATGATCGCATAGCTGAACCCGACCTCCCCATAGGCAAAGAGCGCCAGCGGCAGGCCGAGGTTGCCCGTATTGCCAAAAATCAGCGGTGCGGCATAGGTTCGGCGTTCCAACCCCAGCACATGCACCAGCGCCAGACAGGCGAGCGTGACCGCGCCGTAAGCCATCACCGCCGCCGCCGACAGGGCCGTCAGCGCCGCGGGATCAATCTGTGTCTGCATCAGCGAGACAAAGATCAGGCACGGCACGCTGAGCGTCATGGCAAGTTGTGTGACGAACTGGATCCGGTACTCCAACCCGACCTTCACCCATGCAAACCCGATCGCCGCCAAAAGAAAGACGGGGGCGACGATTTCCAATACTGTTACGGCTAGGTTCACAGACTGTTTCCAGCGAATTCGTGCTCAAATGTTGGACAATTGTCCCTTGCACCGTGTAGTCACGACCGGTAGGGGGCGCAATGTTATGCTGAGTACGCGCGCAAAATATCACTTGGGCCAGGTTGTCCGTCACAAGAAGCACCCGTTTCGCGGTGTTGTCTTTGACGTGGACCCCGAATTCTCCAACACCGACGAATGGTATGAGGCGATCCCAGAGGACAGCCGACCCAAAAAAACGCAGCCGTTCTATCACCTGCTCGCTGAAAATGACCAAAGCTACTATGTGGCGTATGTGTCCGAGCAGAACCTTGTGGCGGACTATTCCGGTCAGCCGGTCGACCACCCGGACATTCCGGACCTGTTCGGCCCGTTCGAGGATGGGTCATACCCGCTGCACTTCCAGCTGAATTGACCCCTCAGCGGTTCGAGAGACTGTCAAACCGCTCATGACCTTCGCCGCTCATGGGGCAGGCGATGCGTTGTACTTCAACGATAGCCTGTGACGCCTCAGTAGCCCAACGCGCACCCGTCCTTGCGCGGATCGCTTGCCCCTTCGAGCGTGCCGTTGTCATGGATCGCGATTGCCTGCGCGCCACCAATGGCGGTGTCTGGCACGCTGACGTTGTGCCCCCTGTCGGCAAGCTCTGCGCGCACCGCGTCTGAATACCCTCGCTCGACCTTCATGTCGCCCGCATCCGAAAACGCGCGGGGGGCATCGATGACGGCCTGCGGGTCCAGATCGAAATCCGTGAGGTTCGAGACAAAGCGCGCGTGCCCGTTGGGCTGGTACGCCCCGCCCATGACGCCAAACGGCATGTACGGTTTACCGTTCCGGGCCAGCATGCCGGGGATGATCGTGTGCATGGGGCGCTTGCCGCCCTGCAATTCGTTCGCGTGACCCTGTTCCAGGGTGAACCCGGCACCACGGTTCTGCATCAGGATCCCGAACCTGTCCGATGCGATGCCGGACCCGAACCCGTGATAGATCGAATAGATCAGCGACACGGCCATGCGGTCGCGGTCCACGACGGTGATATAGATCGTATCCTTGTGCACCGCTTCGCTGAGCTGTGCGGGACTGTCCATCGCCCGCTTTGGATCAATGAGCGCGGCAAGCTGTGCCGCCGTTTCCGGCGCCAGCATGTGGTCGAGATGTGTGGTGTGATCGGGGTCCGCCAGAAACCGATTGCGTGCGTCATAGGCCAGTTTTGCTGCTTCGGCCTCGATATGTGCGCGGTCCGCGCCCCATGCGTCCATGCCCGCGATGTCGAAATGCTTGAGAATGTTCAGCATCAACTGCGCAGTGGCGCCTTGCCCGTTTGGGGGATGCTCGAACAGGGTCACGCCGTTGTAGTCGCTCTGCGTCGGGGTCGTGTCCGTGGCCGCGGTCGCTGCAAAGTCGTCCATCGTGTGCAGGCCACCCATGGCGCGCAGTTTGGCCACCATATCCTCGGCCACTTCGCCAGCGTAGAACCCATCCCGTCCCTGTTGCGCGATACGGCGCAGCGCTTCGGCCTGCGGGGGGCAGGAGAACAGGTCGCCGGTTTTGCGTTGTGCATAGACGTCGCGCGCATTGCCTTGCAGCGTGCCAGAGTCATTGGCCCAGTCGAACGCCACGCGCGCCGCCACGGGCACGCCCGTTTCGGCATAGTGGATCGCGGGGGCCAGCAGCCGGTCGATACCCAGCGTGCCCACCCGTTCCGACAACGTGCAAAAGGCGTCGATGGCACCGGGAACGGTGACGGCGTGGGCGCTGTGAATGGGGACGGTGCTGTGCCCGCTTGCGCGCAGCGTGTCCGCGCTCAACGCCGCGGGCGCGCGCCCGGACCCGTTGAGCGCGTGCATCGTGCCGTCCGGGTCAGACCACAGGACAAAGCAATCGCCGCCGATGCCCGTCATTTGTGGTTCGCAAATGCCCAGAAGAACTGCGCCCGCAATCGCGGCGTCCATCGCGTTACCGCCAGCTTTCAACGTCTCAATGGCCGTTTGTGCCGCCAACGGATGGGATGTTGCGCACATACCAGACGTGGCCAATACGGCCGACCGGCCCGGCAAGTGAAAATCGCGCATGTCTGGGGACCCCTTCGTCTGTTCCCGCGTAACCTAGTGGCTGGGGCACAGTTGTCCATATGGGGTAAGGCCTCGGTGCCGCGCACTGGGTGGGGGCAATTTCACGCGACACCGAGGGAAGCCATATGCAGCTACAGGCAACGGTATGACGTTCGATCTGGGCAGGAATGTGAAAAGACGGCGACCGTTTTGCGGTTTCGACCGTAGGCAAACCTCCAACATCTCAAGCACCAATCCGGGGGCGGTTTTGCGGTTATCAGAGCAGCTTTACAAGCGGCTGGACAAGGATGTGTGCGCGCGGCAACCAAACGCGGATGCGTCGCCATTGCAGACGCTTGCGGGCGGTGGGGCGCTAACCTGCTACATTGGTCAAGACGACACAACAGATCTCAAATGCCGGTCAATCCAATCCGCGGCGTCGTTTTTTCGCTTGTCAAAATGGCGCTACAAATGGCCCAAGACGGATGGGTGTGTCCCGCAACTCACCATTGAAGCGCCGCCATCACAGGATCTTTTGGACCGTCCGTCACCGGCCTGTTTTGCAGGCCACAAACAGACGCGGCGTTTCAGGTACCACACATGCCAAGCCGGGGAGTTAAGCGCTGGCGTTTGGCACAGGAGCGTCTGTAGGCGCCAAGCCCGATTGGCTGTCCTTGGCAGCGCAGCAATTATCATAGCCGCTGGCGTACCAGCCGCCTGACGGTTCAGCCTGCGAGGGCGAGGCGGAACGTCAATTGGTTTGCGTCGCCGACGCGGCAATAGGTGACGTCCTTCGCAAGATCCTTGATCAGAAACCAGCCAAACCCGCCTTCGGGCAAATCCACAAAGTCGACATCGAGATCAACCGGCAATCCGATCGGCGTCACACCGTCCGGCATCGGGCGACCCGTATCATTGATCCGGAATCGCAAGCCGTCGGTGTGCTTGCTGCACCAGACGTTGATCGGCCCGGGCGTGTCGCCGGGGGGATAGGCGTGCTCCACGATGTTGTTCATCGCTTCGGCCAAGACCAGCTCAATCGTGCCCTTTTCCTCAAGATCGAGCCCCAGCGGGGTGAGCGCCTCCAACAGTGAGGCGAGCGCTTCGCGCACTGCGAACTCTCCGCTGGTGATCGAGATTTCAACGTCTGTCGGGGTGTGCGGGGCGGGCATGTTCAGGGTTCCGTTATGCAGCATGCGCATCCAACGCGGTTTCAAGGGTTGGAAAGACGCCAAAAACACTGTCCATGCGCGTCAACCGAAACACCTTGTCGACAGTAGGGGTCAGCCCGGCCAGTACCAGCCGCCGCTCCTGCCCCATATGCTTCATCGAGGCGACAATTGCGCCCAAACCGCTCGAATCGATAAATTCCACCGCGCTCAGGTCCAGAATGACCGTCGGACAGGGTGTATCGGTGGCCTGCCGCATGGAATCCTTGAACTCAATGGCGACAGCCGCATCAATCCGCGCGCTGTTGACCGCGACGATTTGCAGATCACCGTTGGTCTGACTGCTCAACTCCATCTTTGCGCCTCATGCTTGCCTGCGTTACCCATTGCTTAGAGCGCAAACCTTACCAATCTGTTGCAGCGCTCAAAGCAGGAGGCCGGGATATGGAAAACGTGGTTATTGCAGGGGCGTCGCGCACGCCCATGGGTGGCTTTCAGGGGGCCTTGAGCGGCCTGAGTGCTGCGCAGCTGGGTGGCATGTCCATTGCTGCCGCGCTCGCGGATGCGCGGGTTCAAACGGTGGACGAGGTGCTGATGGGCTGCGTGCTGCCCGCCGGACAGGGACAGGCACCGGCACGGCAGGCAGGGTTTGCCGCGGGGCTTGGCGAAGAGGTGCCAGCCACCACGCTCAACAAGATGTGCGGGTCGGGCATGAAAGCCGCGATGATGGGATTTGATCAGATCGCGCTGGGCCACGCGACCACGATGGTTGCCGGCGGGATGGAGAGCATGACGAACGCGCCCTATCTTTTGCCCAAAATGCGCGGCGGGGCGCGGTTGGGCCATGGGCAGGTGGTGGATCACATGTTCCTCGACGGGCTGGAGGACGCGTATGACAAAGGGCGTTTGATGGGCACCTTTGCCGAAGACTGCGCCGAAACCTATCAATTCACACGCGATGTCCAGGATGAATATGCGCTGGCGTCGCTGGCCCGCGCGCAGGAGGCCATTGCCAGCGGTGCCTTTGCCGATGAGGTCAGCCCGGTCACGATCCGCACCCGCAAGGGCGATGTTGTCGTGGCCGAAGATGAACAACCGGGCACCGCGCGCCCTGAAAAGATCCCGCACCTGAAACCGGCGTTCCGCGACGGCGGTACGGTGACGGCGGCCAACGCGTCATCCATCTCGGACGGGGCGGCGGCGCTTGTTCTGGCGTCGGAACGCGCGGCAGAGGCGCAAGGCATGAACATCCGTGCACGCATCGTTGGCCATGCCAGCCATGCGCAGGCGCCGGGCCTTTTCACCACGGCGCCGGTGCCCGCCGCCCGCGCGCTGATGGAGCGTATCGGCTGGACCAAGGACGATGTCGACCTGTGGGAGGTGAACGAAGCCTTTGCCGTGGTCCCGCTGGCCTTCATGCGGGAAATGGGCCTCAATCATGACGTGGTCAATGTGAACGGCGGGGCCTGCGCGCTTGGTCACCCGATCGGGGCGTCGGGCGCGCGCATCATGGTCACGCTCCTGAACGCGCTGGAGCGGCGCGGGCTAAAGCGGGGCATCGCGGCCATCTGCATCGGTGGCGGCGAAGGCACCGCCATCGCCATCGAACGGACCTAGCCGTCGGGGTTGGTCGTCTCCAGCCCGTCCGGCTGGCCGACGATCACAAAATGCAGCGCGTCGGGTGTCAGCAATTCGGCAGCCACGCGGTTCACATCGTCAAGCGTCACGGCATTCACCTTGTCGTTGCGCGTGGCGATGTAATCAATCGGTAGGCCCAGCATCTGCATGCCCACCATGATCCGCGCAATGGGCCCGTTGCCGTCAAATTGCAGGGGATAGGAGCCGGTCACAAAGGTCTTGGCCGCGTCCACCTCTTCCTGCGTGAACCCGTCATTTGCGGCGCGCGCCCATTCGTCCCGGATCACAGTCACAGCGTCCGCGACGCGGTCATTGGCCGATGCAACCTGACCCTGCAACGTGGCGGCATGATCGCGCGGCACGAGGAAGGAATAGACGCCATAGGTCAGCCCGCGTTTCTCACGCACTTCGGTCATCAGGCGGCTTTCGAACCCGCCTGCGCCGAGGATCTGGTTCAACACCCGCGCCGCAAAGAAATCCGGGTCATCCTGTTCGATCCCCGGCTGACCAAAGATGGCGACCGACTGGGGCGTGTCAAAGTCGATAACGGTTGTGCCACCTTTGATATTCACCGGCGCGGGACCGGGCTGTGGCGCGCCTGTTTCCGGCAATGCGCCCAACAGGGTGTCCAGCAGCGGGCCAAGCTCTTCGGGTGTGATATCCCCGACGGCCCCGACATACAGACGGTCGCGCGCAAACACGGCCGCGTGCGCAGCCACAAGATCATCGCGCGTCAGCGCCGCAACGCTGTCCAGCGTGCCGCGGTAATTGGAGGCATAAGGATGGTCGCCATAGGCCATCTCGCTGAACGCGCTGCGTGCAATGCGGCCGGGGTCCTTGGCATCGGACCGCAGTCCCGTCAGCACCTGTTCCCGCACCCGGTCAATCGCGTCTGCATCGAACCGGGGCTCGATCAGGGACGACCGGACCAGCGCCACGGCCTCGTCCCGGTTTTCGGTCAGGAACCGCGCGGATACGGACAGGGCATCGACACCGATGTCATATTCCACCGACGCCGCCAGCCCTTCAAGTTCGCGGGCAAAGGCACGCGCATCCAGATCCCCAGCCCCCTCTTCGAGAAGGCCGGTCATCAGGTTGATCGCCCCGCGCGTGTCGGGATTGTCCAGCGAGGCACCGCCCCGGAACCGCAGTTCCAGCGCCATGAAGGGGATCGACGGCTCCTGCACCAGCCACGCGGTGATGCCACCGGGGCTGACCACTTCTTCGATCTGTACCTCGGCGCGGGCCGGCAGGCTGGCAAGGAACGACAGGATCAGCGCAAACGCAAAACGGGTCATTGGGTCACCTCGTTGGTTTCAGGGCGGGTCAGCCAGCCGGTCACGGACGCATCGCGGTTCAGAACCTGACGTGCCGCGTCCATGATTTCTTCGCGGGTGATGGATTGCAGGATGTCGGGCCACGCCTGCACATCCTCGACCGTGAGGCCAACGGACAGCGCCGCCCCGTAGCGCCGCGCGATGCGGTCCACATCATCGCGGGCATAGATCTGGCTGGCGCGCAGCTGGTACTTGATCCGGTCCAGCTCTTCGACATCGAACCCTTCGACGAGGAACTGTGCCAGCGTGGCGTCCATCGCCTCTTCGGCCTCTTGCAGGCTCACGCCTGGTGATGGCAGGATCACCACGTCGAACGTCGTGTCATCCAGCGAAACGCCACGGTAGAACGCGCCGGTAAACACGGCCTTCTGCGTCTCGAATTGCAGCTTTTCGGTCATGAAACTGGTCTGCCCCCCGCCCAGCACCTCGGCCAGCAGGGTCAGCGCCGCAGCGGCCCGCTGATCACCGGGATCACGCTCAGGCGCGAGGTAGGAGCGGCTGACATATTCCTGCGCCACGCGCGCATCGCGGTAGATCAGGCGACGTTCCGCGGTCTGGGGTGGCTCCGCGCTGCGCACGCGTTCGGGCAGGTCGGGGTTCGCGGGGATCTTGCCATAGTGCTCTTCGGCCAGCGCCAGCACCTCTTCGGCCTGCACATCGCCGGACACCACGAGAATGGCGTTATTCGGATAGTAGTGCGTGTTGTAAAAGCCAAGCGCGTCGGCCTTGTCCAACGTCTCCATCTCGTGGCGCCAGCCGATGATCGGCACGCCGTAGCGATGGTTGAGATATTGCGCGGCATTCATCTGTTCGCCGAACAGGGCGCGGGGGTTGCTGTCGGTGCGCTGGTTGCGTTCCTCGAGGATCACGTCACGTTCTGTCGCCACGTTTTCATCGGTAAAGTTGATGTTGCGCATCCGGTCCGCTTCCATCTGCATCATCAGTCCAAGACGGTCCGATGCAACGCGCTGGAAATACGCGGTATAGTCGTAGCTGGTGAACGCGTTGTCCCGCCCGCCATTGGCGGCAACCACCGCGGAAAACTCACCGTCTTCCAGCGTATCGGTCGCCTTGAACAACAGGTGTTCGAGGAAATGCGCCACGCCGGACGATCCCACGGGTTCATCGGCAGACCCTGCGCGATACCACAGCATGTGCTGCACCACGGGCGCGCGGTTGTCCTCAACCACGATGATTTCAAGACCATTGTCGAGCGTGAAGGAAGACACCGCTTCCTCCTGCGCCTGCACGGGCGCAAGGGACAATGTGGAAAGGGCAAACGCACCAAGCGTTGCGCGCAAACGGATCATGGCAAGTCCTGACATTTCGTGTCGCTCACTAACAAATACGGCGACCCGCCCCGCGTTCAAGCGGTGCTGGCACATTCGTGAGGATGCCGCGTTGGATCAGCGCCGGCGACGGCGCGGGGGCGGCGCGGAGGGTGTGGGGATACCGGCGCGGCGGAACTGCTCGGCAGTGCGCGCGGGATCAAGCGACTGGCGGCGGTAGATCTGCGCATACACGTCTTCGCGGAAGATGCGGATATTTGTCAGGCGACGCTGACGGTCGCGGAACCGCTGGTCAGCGGTGGCCAGCGTGCTGCGAATGCCCGCCTCGCGCCCGAAGCGGCCCGTGTGGTTAACCAACGCGGCGTCGCGTCCCGGGATGGCTGCGGTGGGCGACGTGGCCTGACCGCCAAGTGCTGCGACAACATCCTCGAGCGGGCGCTGATCCGTGCGGTTGCTCCCGCCCGGCGTTGGCTCTGGCAGCGCGGAATAGCTGGTGGGTTCTTCCAGCGGCTTGGCAGGCACAATCGTGAAGTCGTCCGGGCCATCGCCCTGGCTGCGCAGATTGCGCAGGTTGGGCTCGCCACAGGCGCTCAGCAAGGTCACCGCCGCAAGGGCAAAGGCGATCAGCCGCATGGTGCATTCCTCTTGTCGTTGCCCCGCATTATCGCAGCTTGGCACCCCATGTCACGCACCCTTTTCCCGCGTCTTGCCCTCTTGGGCAAAGAACACGAGACCAAAGGCACCGGCAAAGATGAATATATCGGCCACGTTGAACACAAACGGATTGTCGATGCCGCAGCACGACATGTTGAGAAAATCCAGAACATAGCCATAGACGAGCCGGTCGAGCACATTGGCGAGTGCTCCCCCGATCAGCATCCCGGCGCTCAGCTGTGCAAGGCGCGGCTGCGGGTGACGCCGCATCCAGTAGAGAACTGCGACACAGATCAGCACCGCAACCGCGATCAGGCCCCAGACCGGAATGCCATAGCCGAGGCCGAAATTGATGCCCCGGTTTTCGCCATAGATGAACCGCAGAAACGGTGGGGCGACGTCGATGGATTTGAACGGGGACACGCCCATGACGTGGATCACCAGGTATTTCGATACCTGATCCAGCCCAAAGGCCAAAACCGCGCTGATCCACAAAAGTCGCATGGGGGTCCTTAATGCCGGAAGTGGCGCATGCCGGTAAAGACCATGGCAAGGCCCGCTTCATCCGCTGCCGCGATCACCTCGTCATCCCGCATCGACCCGCCGGGCTGGATCAGGGCGGTCGCCCCGGCCTCTGCCGCGGTCAGCAGGCCATCGGCAAAGGGAAAGAATGCGTCCGATGCCACAACGGACCCTTGGGTCAGCGGCGCGGGCAGGCCGATCGCCTCGGCCATGTCCTGCGCCTTGCGGGCGGCGATGCGGGTGCTGTCCACGCGGCTCATCTGGCCTGCGCCGACGCCGACCGTTGCCCCGTCCTTGACGTATATGATGGCGTTCGATTTGACGTGTTTGGCCACGGTCCAGGCAAAGAGCATGTCCGACAGTTCCTGTTCGGACGGGGCGCGTTTGGTCACGACCTTCAGATCATCGCGGGTGATCCGTCCCACGTCCTTGTCCTGCACGAGGTATCCGCCCGACACCTGCTTGACGGCAAGCGCGGCCTGATCTGCCTGCGCCAACCCACCCGTAGTCAGCAGGCGCAGGTTCTTCTTGGCCTTGAACAGCTCAATCGCCGCATCGCTCGCCCCCGGAGCGATCACCACCTCGGTAAAGATGCCGGTGATCTCGCGCGCAGTCTCTTCGTCCAGCGGCTGGTTCAGCGCGATGATCCCGCCGAAGGCACTCGTGCGGTCACAGTCAAACGCGCGGCCATAGGCCTCTTGCAAGGTCGCACCCGTGGCCACGCCGCACGGGTTGGCATGCTTGATGATCGCGCAAGCCGGGCCTTGCCCCGCAAACTCGCTGATCAGCTCGAACGCCGCATCGGTATCGTTGATGTTGTTATAACTCAGCGCCTTGCCCTGATGCTGCGTCGCCGTGGCGACACCGGGCCGCGCGCTGCCATCGGTATAGAACGCAGCCGCCTGATGCGGGTTCTCGCCATAGCGCAGCTCCTGCGCCAGCGTCCCGCCAAAGATGCGGCGGCGCGGCGTGCCGTCCACCTGTGCCGCCATCCATGTGCTCACGGCGGTGTCATAGGCGGCAGTGCGGGCATAGGCCGTCTGCGCCAGACGCTGACGCAGAGCATAGGGCGTCTGACCCCCGTGCGTGTCCAATGCCTCGAGAACGACACTGTAGTCTTCGACATCCACCACCACGGTCACATCCCCGTGGTTCTTGGCCGCCGACCGGATCATCGCAGGCCCGCCAATGTCGATGTTCTCGATGACTTCGTCATAAGCCGCGCCCTTGGCCACGGTTTCCTCGAACGGATAGAGGTTCACGACCACCAGATCGATGGGGGCGATGTCATGCGTCTCCATCGCGGCGACATGTTCGGCGTTGCCGCGCAGTGCCAGCAGACCGCCATGCACAACCGGGTGCAATGTCTTGACCCGGCCATCCATCATCTCGGGAAACCCGGTGGCGTCGCTCACGTCCTGCACATCCAACCCCGCCTCGCGCAGGGTGCGGGCCGTGCCGCCCGTGCTCAAAAGCGCTATGCCATGCCGTGCAAGCGCTGTGGCAAAATCCACCAATCCGGTCTTGTCGGAAACGGAAATCAGCGCGCGGCGCATGGGGGCGAGATCGGTCATGGGCAGTCTGTCCTAGTCTTCGGGCATGGTGCCCGGTTCTTCGCGGGCAAGGTCGCGGATGCCAATGGCAGTTTCCTGCGCCTTGGACAAGGACCACCGCACCCGCGTGGCATAGTTCAGCGCCCGCCCCGACAGGACAATCTGCAACGCCCCGCGCGGTTTCAGCCGGCCCCTTTCCAGAAAAACGCTCGCTTGAAGGTCCAGCGATTGCGTCCCGTCATGCCGGAACACCCAGATTTCACCGCTCTTGAGCGCCATGGACACCGCCGCCCCGCCCAGGTCGATTTCCGCATCGACCTCCGGATGCAGGTGAAACCGGATGTCAAAGGGGATGCCCGCCAGCTTGCGCGCATCCATTACCTTGTCGAACACACGCTTTTCGCTGTCCTCCATTGCGAGCAGCATGTCTTCACCGGCCAGGCCCCGCCCGTCAAAGGTCATCTCGATCTGGCGCGCGTGGGTCAGACCGTGGGTCCTGAGGTATCCGTCATGGCCGCCCTGAAACCGCAAACCATCGGGCGCATGGCTGACCTCGATCGGCACGTGGACCGGCGCATCCATCAGAATCTCGCGCGCGGTGCGCTTTTCCGCGTCGCCCAACCGCGCGCTGGAATAGCCGTCAAGGCACAGCGTCGAATGCGACGGCGTCGCCCGCCCGGCCCGTCGCCAGTCGGCGCCGAAACTCGCCCCCGATCCGCAATTCACGATCAGCGGTCGCCTGCCAGAGGTCAGCTCGAACGCAAGCGTCGAGGCGTGGGCATTGTGGCTTGCCTCCGGTCGGGGCGGGGCGGCGGCGTCGACGATCACCGACGTGCGCCCCGCACTCAGCCGCGCAAACCCCATGGACAGGCCGTCAGGCGCGCTGGTCTTGATCCCGGAGGCGGCCAGCGCGTGGTCCAGCCACCCTTCCTGCCCCCGTCCCCCGCCGTGAAACCGCGCAAGGCTGCCGTCGGAATGGCGCAAGGTGCGCAAGGTGGGGGCGATCCGCTCGACCGCGGCCCGGTGTGCGTCGGGCACGGGTGTGCCGCTTTCGTCCAGTGCTGCGGCGGCCCATGTCAGCAGCGTAAAGACGTCCAGCAATTCCTCGGGGTTGCGGGTCGGCAATCCGCCCTGTTCGTCAATCTGCTGCGCGCATTCCTGACCCAACGCGCTGATCGCGGGGGCGGCGAGGTCCTGCAACCCATCCAGTGCAAGCCCGGCATAGATCAACCCGGTCAACGCCTCGAACCGGGGCAGGCCGGGGGCCGCCGCGTGCCAGCGTTTCGACAGGAACTGCGTCTGCTGCGCCAGCGACAGGAAAAAGGCGTCTGACGGTGCCTGTTCCTGACTGCGCAGTACAAACAGCGCGTGGTTGATCCACCGGATCAAGCGCCGCCCGGTCAGATCGGGTGTCCAGCCCGGCCCGCTGCCGCGCCCGTACCGGTCGATCCAGCCCCAAAGCCAGTCCTGAGCCAGATCCCGCGTGGACACGTCGCCCACCGCTGCCAGATCATCCAGCCACGCAAAGCCGTGGATCGCGTTTTGATAAGCGCTGTCGGGGGCGGGCACATCCCAGACGATGGTGCCCTGTGCCTCGATCAACGACCCCGCAAACAGGTAATTGCCCGCCACCAACTGCCGCCCCTTGGCAAAGCTGCCGATGGTGCGCGGCTCTGGCGCGGACACGAATGCAGTCGCGGCCCGCGCCTTTGTCGCGCGACGGGCGTGCCAACGGTTCAGAAACCTGGCTTTGCGGGCGGTGAACCCGGTGCGGGTGGACATCGATATTGCCTCAATGCGTCTCTTCTGGCGCTTTGGCGGCACTCTACCGTGCGGACCGGATCAAGTCACGCGTTCTCAGCCGTCCTTGCGCAGCATCGCGATATAAAACCCGTCCATGCCACCCATATCGGACCAATGGTCTGGCCGCAGGCGCAGCCCGCCTTCTTCGGTGATCCATGCCGGATCAATACCGGGCCGGTCCAGCGCGCTGCGGTCCACGCGCAGCCCCTTGTGCCGGTCCAGTGCCTCGTCCACCTGCACCTCGCCCTCATCGGGCAACAGCGAACAGGTGCAAAACACCAGCCGTCCGCCGGGTTTCAGCAGGCGCAGCGCCCGGTCGATCATCTGGGCCTGCAATCCCATCAGGGTTGCGAAATCCGACCCGTCCTTGGCGTGGGGCAGGTCGGGGTGACGCCGCATCGTGCCGGTCGCGGAACAGGGCGCATCCAGCAGGATCGCGTCATACGCGCCCGTCGCGGTGAGCGCATCGCCCACGACAGCCTCGGCCGTCAGCTTGGTGCGGATCAGGTTTTGCCGCACCCGCTCCATCCGCCCGTCCGATATATCGAGCGCCGTGACCTGCGCGCCGGTCGTGGCCAGCTGCAATGTCTTGCCCCCCGGTGCCGCGCACATGTCGAGAACCGCTTCGCCCGGTTGTGCATCGAGGATGCGCGCAGGCATCGCGGCGGCGGCGTCCTGCACCCACCAATCGCCCGCGTTGAAACCGGGCAGGGTGGTCACCTGCCCCGGATCGGCCAGCCGGATTGACCCTGTGGGCAGGACCGTACCGCCCACCTGGGCGGCAACCGCATCGGCATCCCCCTTGGCGGTCAGGTCCAGCGGCGCGCCCGCGAAATGGGCGCGCTCCATCGCGGCCAGGCCCGCGCTGCCCCATGCCTCGACCAGCGGACCGCGCAGCCATTTGGGCATACGTGGCACCCGCAGCGTGCCCCAGTCCTCGGGCGCGGTGCGCGCCATTTTCCGCAGCACCGCATTCACCAACCCCTTGAGGTGCCCATAGCGTTTGTGCCCGGCAATGATGTTGACCATGTCATTGACCACACCGTGCGCGGCCGCCCCCTGCGCCAGCTCGACCGTGCCGATGCGCAACGCGTTGCGCACGGTCAGATCCGGGTACTTCTGCAGGTTCTTGTGCAAGAGCCGGTCCGCCCGTTCGAGCCCCCGCAATGTTTCATTGGCCAGCCGTTGCGCACGGGCGCGGTCGGAAGGGTCCAGACGGTCCAGCGTGCCCGCCCCCAGCAGCTCCGCCATCAGCTTGCCTTCGCCGATGATCTGATCCAGCAGGTAGATCGCGCTGCGCCGTGCGGGGATGCCCTGCTTGCCTTTGGGGTCTGTCATGGCTGGCCTTTGTTGGAATACGCCCCACTTGCCGAGGCTAAGGCGCGCCGTATATCAAGCGGTATGACACGCGAAAACCCCGATCTGCCCAAAGACCTGCCGCCCGCGGCCCAACGCGCGCTGGCCGAGGCCGAAGAGCGGCGCAAGGCGGCCAAGGCGCTGGAGCTGCCCCCCGAACTTGGCGGGCGCGACGGGCCGGAACCCGTGCGCTATGGCGATTGGGAGAAAAAGGGGATCGCGGTCGATTTCTGACCGCGGCGTGGCTTAGCGCAGGCGGAACATCGCGGAATCACCCGCGCCGCGGTCCGATGTGAACTTGATCCGACCGTCCTGCGTCGCCTTCACTTCCTGACAATTGTAGCCAAGCGCGTCGCCGCCCCAGAAGAGGTCGCGGCAGAAATAGCCGTTTTGCCACGACCACGAGCCCTCAACATCCCACCGTGCGCCACGGCCTTCGATGCGGCCATCGGGCGTCACCTGGATCTTGATCAGGGGGCGTGTCAGCGTCTTGTCCTTGATCAATGTCACGAATTCCTGCTGGCTCTCGACCTTCTTCAGGTCGGCCAGGGCAGGCGTGGACAGGGCAAAAGCGGCGGCAACAGTGGCAACGAACAGGCGCATGTGAGAAACCTCATGGCAACAGGGTACTGATTACAGATACGCTCCTACACGCCGATTGGTTCACCGCCGGGGTGAAAAAGTGGACATTTCATGACCGGTTAATCGGCGGTTAATCGCGCAAGCCCAACACGTCGACCATGTCATATTCGCCAGGCGCCTTGCCCTGACCCCACAACGCGGCCTTCAGCGCGCCGCGTGCAAAGATGCCCCGGTCCGTCGCCATATGCCGCAACACGATACGTTCGCCCGGCGCGGCGAAAAGCACGTCATGCTCGCCCACGATGTCGCCCCCGCGAATGGCGGTAAAGCCGATGTCGCCGCGTTTGCGCGCCCCGGTGATCCCGTCCCGACCCGAATCCCGCACATCGCGCAGATCGACACCGCGCCCTTGGGCTGCGGCCTCACCCAGCATGAGGGCGGTGCCCGACGGGGCGTCGACCTTGTGATGGTGGTGCGCCTCGATCACTTCGATATCGAAATCCTCATCCAGCGCCGCCGCCACCCGGCGGGTCAGCTGGGTGAGCAGGTTCACGCCAAGGCTCATGTTGCCCGCCCGCACGATGGCGCAATGCCGGGATGCCGGTTCAAGTGCGGCGATCTGATCATCCGTCATGCCGGTTGTGCCGATCACGTGCACCGCACGCGCCTGTGCCGCCACATGGCTGAGCGCGATGGTCGCCTCCGGCGCGGTGAAATCAATCAGGGCCTGCGCGTTCGCCATCGGCTCCAGCGGATCGTCATAGACCATCACGCCCGTCGGCTGACCACCCGTCACCGTGCCCAGATCCTGCCCGATCCACGCATGTCCGGGCCGCTCCAGCACACCGGCCAGATGCGCCGCATCGCTTGCCGCGATCGTTTCGATCAGCATTTGACCCATGCGGCCCGATGCGCCCGCCACCACGATCCCGATCCCGTCCGCCATGTCCATCTTCCCCTTGGCAATGTTCCGCTGTCCTACCGTGTGCCGCGCCGCTTGGCAAAGGGCAGGCAACCGCTTAGATGGGGGCGATGGCAAAGAACAAGTTTCATGACGGGCCGGGGCCCTCTCAGCGACAGCTGCGCGTTGGCGAATTGATCCGCCGGACGCTGGCCGAAGTGCTGGCGCGCGGTGACGTGCACGACCCCGACCTCAACCGCATGTCCATCACCGTGGGCGAAGTGCGCACCTCGCCCGACCTCAAGATCGCCACCGCCTATGTGCTGCCCTTGGGCGGGGACGGGCAGGACGAAGTGCTCAAGCTGCTGGCCCGCAACAAGGGCGAGTTGCGCCGGGCCGTGTCCAAGAAGCTGGCGCTGAAATTCGCGCCAGACCTGCGGTTCCAACTGGACGAGACGTTTGACCGCATGGACGACACCCGCCGCATGTTCGCGCAGGATGCGGTGCGCCGGGACACGCAGGACTGATGCGCGCGCTCACCGCGCTTTTCCTGCTGTGGGCCGCGCCCGCGCTCTCCGCCACCTGCGAGAACGTCCGCTTTGCGGGCAACGGCTATACCGTCTGTACCGTCCTGCCTGCCACCGAAGAGTTGCGCCTGTTTCTCTATGACGACGCGGGCGATCCCCTGGGTCAGTTCAGCGCCGTGGACCGCGCGCTCAGGGCCGAGGGCAAGCAGCTGGGCTTTGCGATGAACGCGGGCATGTATCACGACGACCGTGCGCCCGTGGGCCTCTATGTCGAGGAGGGCAAGGAGGTGATGCGGGTGATCCCGAATGCGGGCCCCGGCAACTTTGGCCTGCTGCCCAACGGCATCCTGTGCCTGCGCGCAGGAAGGGCCGATGTGATCGAAACCCTGCGCTATGTGAATGAGGCACCCGATTGCACGCACGCCACGCAATCCGGTCCCATGTTGGTGATCGACGGCGCGCTGCACCCCCGGTTTCTGCCCGACAGCACCTCGCGCTTTGTGCGCAACGGGGTCGGCACCACGGCGGATGGCACGCGCGCCGTGTTTGCCATCTCCAACACCGCTGTGACCTTTCATGAATTCGGTACGCTCTTTCGCGACCACCTCGGGCTGCCCAATGCGCTGTTTCTGGATGGCAACATCTCGCGCCTCTATGCGCCGGACCTGAACCGCAGCGATTTCGGCTTTTCCCTCGGGCCCATTGTCGGCACGGTCACGCCCGCCGATTGACGCCGATTGACAAGGCCGCCCGGCCCGCGATACCCGGCGGCGCATTCACGCAAGAACAGGTAGGCAAGGCATGGGCCGTTCCCGCAAAGGACGCGATATCTCCGGTTGGTTGGTGGTGGACAAGCCTGCGGGCCTGACCTCCACGGCGGTGGTGAACAAGGTCCGCTGGGCGTTGCAGGCGAAAAAGGCCGGGCACGCGGGCACTCTAGATCCAGAGGCGACCGGAGTGCTGGCCGTGGCCCTGGGCGAGGCGACCAAGACCGTGCCTTACGTCACCGACGCGCTCAAGGCGTACCGCTTTGTCGTGCGGCTGGGGCAGGCGACCAACACCGATGATGCCGAGGGCGAGGTGATCGCGCAGTCGGACGCGCGCCCCTCGGATCAGGAGATCAAGGACGCGCTTGGCGGCTTTGTCGGCGACATCCAGCAGGTCCCGCCCAAGTTTTCCGCCGTCAAGATCGACGGCCAGCGTGCCTATAAACTGGCCCGCGATGGCGAGGATGTGGAGATTGCCGCGCGTCCCCTCTGGGTCGATGAACTGGTCATGACGGACCGCCCCGACGCCGATCATGTCGAGCTTGAGATGGTCTGCGGCAAGGGCGGCTATGTCCGGTCCATTGCGCGCGAGCTCGGCGCGGCCCTTGGGTGTCATGGCCACGTGCTGCGACTGCGCCGCATCTGGTCCGGTCCGTTCGAGGCGTCCGATGGCCTGAGCTTTGACCAGATCGAGGCGCTGGCCCAGACGCCCGACCTTGATGCCCACATCCGCCCCGTTGCCGAAGGTCTCGCCGAACTGCCAGAGCTGCGCGCAACCCCCGAAGGTGCCGTGCGCCTGCGCAACGGCAATCCCGGCATGGTGATGGCCAGCGATGTGGAATACGGGGACGAGGCGTGGGCGTCGCTCGACGGGGTGCCGGTGGCCGTTGGCCGTTACAAGGCCGGGGAACTGCACCCGGCGCGGGTCTTCAACCTGTAACATTTCGGGTCTGGCAGCGATGTTTGTCCGCCCGCACAGGGTCAAAGTGTTACAGAACCGCCCGTTCTGATCAGCGCTGCGTGAGCGGGCTATCAATTAGGAACTGATTGGTCCAAATCTGTTGCATCACGACAAACAGACATCCAATCGGAGAGACAGATCATGACCCGCACACCGCTTCAAACCGCAGGCATCGTATTGACCGCCGGCGCCTTTGCCACCATCGCCTTTGACGTCTTCGGTCAGGCCCTCAGCCCGCTTCTGGGCTATGCCAAACTGGCACCCGTGGGCCTCGCCGGTGCCTCGATCAAGGCGATCTTTGGCGCGAACCCGTCGGGTGCCGCCTACCTGCTGCACGCTCTGACCGGGCTGGTGTTCTACGCGGTTGGTTACTTTGCCATCGCCCGCCCGATCCAGCAGGCCGTCATGCCGCGCCTGCATTGGTCGGTCACAGCCATTGCCTACGGCGTCGCCCTGTGGGTCTTCGCTCTGTATGTCATGGCGCATCTGGTGACCGGCAACAAACCCTTCCTCGGCTGGACCGGCATCACATGGGTCGCGTTGTGGGGGCACATCGTCTATGCCCTGATCGCCGCCGGCATCATGGAGGCCAAGGGCGCCGTGCTGACCCTGCGCCGTGACGTGGTGGCCGTCCCGGCCGAGTAACCCCCATCACTGCCCCAGAGCCGTCCCGTCCTCCCCGGGGCGGCTCTTGCCGTTGCGCGTGCCCGCTGGCATGACAGCGGCATGATTACCCGCACCCACACCAAGGGCGACGCGCCCTCCACCGCCATCTATTCCCCCTGCGAACGCTACCGCTACAGCCTGACGCGGGTGTGGGACCCAAGCGGGCGGCGGGTGAATTTCGTGATGCTCAACCCCTCGACCGCAACCGAGGTCCAGAATGACCCCACGGTCGAACGCTGCGAACGCCGGGCCCGCACATTGGGCTATGGCAGCTTTGCGGTGACCAACATCTTTGCCTGGCGCGACACCGACCCCAAGGCAATGCGCGCCGCCGCGGACCCGGTGGGGCCGGGCAATGACGCGGCGATTGTCGAACGGGCCGGGTGGGCGGATGATGTCGTGGCAGGCTGGGGCACCCATGGCGCGCATCTCGGGCGCGGCGCGGTTGTCCACGACCTGCTCTGCCAAAGCGGCAAACCGCTCTTTCACCTGGGGCTGAGCAAGGACGGCCACCCCCGCCACCCCCTCTATATCGCCTATGCGCAACAGCCCGAGCCGTGGCGTGAATAGTCTTGCCGCGCGTTAACCATTTGACCCTGTGTTAACCAATTGAGCGGATTTGTTTTGCGTTTGTTCCTGCTTGTCCCGTAAATTCCGCGGTGGTGGTTTGGTTTTACGTGGGAATGGTTAACGATGCTTTGGCTTGCAGGATTGATGGGGTTGCTCGCGGCGGGCACGGTTGGCGTGCTGGAGATGGGCACAACCAAGGATGACGCGGACGCCGATGACGGCACCGCACCCACCGGCAACGACGACGCAGAGGGGGGTGCCACTGCGCCGCTGTCGGTCTCATTGTTCCAATCCGAACAGAGTACGCCCGACGACGGCAGCCAAGATGAACCGTCAGATGGCGCCGCAGATCCCGAAGGATTGTCCGTGGCGGAAACGGAACCCGCGAAATCCGGCACGATCCCACCGGGCCCATTCCAGCCCGCGCTGTCGGAACAGGGCCTCGTTGATCCCGCGACCCCCGATATTCCCGACTTTGAGCCGCCCGCTGATACCACCCCGCCTGACAATGCGCCCGCGGATACAGCGCAGACTGAACCGGCAACAGAAGAAAGCGGCGACATCACTGACAACTCAGAGGAAAATGCGGTCGCAGACCTGCTCGGGTCCGTAACGGAAGAGGGCGAAACGGTCGTCACGGACGCTGCAGACACCGTTGGTATCACGGATGTGACGGACACGATCCATGATGAAGTGGACGACACGGTGTCCAACACCCTTGGTGAAGAGGTGGAAGACACCGTAACCGATACCCTCGATGATGTATCCGAAACCGTGACCGATACGGTGGAAACCGCGACCGACACCGTGGAAACCGTGACAGACACCGTCACCGATCTCGGCGCCTTCTCCGGCATCCTCGACACCGTGCTGGAGATCGGCGACGAAACCGACTTGCCCCCCGTGACGGACGTGTTCATCGGCACCGACAGCGACGATAACCTGATCGGCAGCGGCACGTCCGAGACCTTCTTTGGCGGCGGCGGAGATGACGTCCTCATTGGTCTGGACGGCGATGACACGATGCACGGTGAGGACGGCGATGACGTGCTCAATGGCGGCGCAGGCACCGATGCCCTCTTCGGTCACAATTCCGACGACACCCTGAACGGCGGCGATGGCGAGGACGCGCTGCAAGGCTCTGCGGGCAACGATGTGCTGGATGGCGATGACGGGGATGACGTTGTGCAGGGCGGGCTCGATGATGACACGCTGCACGGTGGCGCGGGCACCGACAACCTCTTTGGCGGTTGGGGCAATGACGTCGTGAACGGGGTCGAGGATGACGCCACCACCGCAGGCAACCTCGATATCGTGACGGCGGGCGACGATGCGGACACCATCGTCTTGGGCGACTGGATCACCGAAGGCTCCGCCGCCAGCATCATGGATTTCGACGCCGAACAGGACAACATCCTGCTGGTCTATGACGACGCGGATGACGCGCCTGACATCACCGTCCAGACCGACCCGGACAATCCCGGCACGACACAGGTTCTGATGAACGGCGTTGCTGTCGCAAACGTCCTTGGCGGTGCAACCGTCGATCCCGACGCGATCATCGTCATGCCGCTCAGCATGGCCACGTCCACGGGGCTCGCTGCTTGATCCAAAGGCACGCGGATTTTCCTTTGCACTCCTGACGATTCCCTTCTATACGCGCGCATCCCGACCCGGTCGGGACCCATGGCCCCGTGCTGGACGACATCCCGGCCGGCGGCGTCTTTGAACTCTAACGGATAAGGAGATCCTGATGTCGATCACTGCTGAAGCCAAAGCACAAGTCATGAAGGACTACGGCACCAAAGAAGGCGACACCGGTTCGCCCGAAGTACAGGTTGCCATTCTCAGCTCGCGCATTGCCACGCTGACAGAGCACTTCAAGACCCACAAGAAAGACAACCACGGCCGTCGTGGTTTGCTCAAGATGGTCGCACAGCGCCGCAAGCTGCTCGACTATCTCAAGGCAAAGGACGAGGCGCGGTACACCGACCTCATCAAACGTCTGGGCCTGCGCCGCTAACACGCGCATACCGCAGAAAAGCCAGGGCCGTGCTTTTCCAAGCGCGGCCTTTTTTGCATCCGCTTCCCGCCACCCGAAACGGTCTTGAAAGGGAATCGCGCTAGGGCAATCCGGGCGCTTGGCGCTATATCCCGACGCACCCGCGTTTCATGATCATCAGGTCGCACACCATGTCGCACAGAACACTGCCCGCCGGGGTCCATGCCGCGTTGGAATTCGGCCCGATCATCGGGTTTGTGGTCGCCTACCTGCTGCTGCGCGACCGGGTTTTTGTGATGGGCGGGGCCGAATATTCCGGCCTCGTCGCGGTGATTGCGATCTTCACCCCGGTTTTTGTGATCGTCACGGGCGCGCTCTGGTGGCTGACGGGGCGCGTGGCACGCATTCAGATCGCGACGGCCATCCTTGTTGTGGTGTTCGGGGGGCTGACCGTGTGGCTCAACGATCCCACGGTGTTCAAGATGAAGCCGACCGTGATCTATCTCACCCTCGGTCTCATCCTCTGGGTGGGTCTTTTGCGGGGGCAATCGTGGCTCGGCTATATTCTCGAGGATATGATCCCCCTCAAGCCGAAGGGCTGGATGATCCTGACCAAACGTGTGATCGCTCTGTGCCTGCTCGCCGCCGCCGCGAATGAGCTGGTCTGGCGCACGCAATCCGAACGGGTCTGGGTCCTCTTTGAAACCATCGCCATGCCGGTGATCGTCGTGATCTTCTGCCTGTCCCAAATCGGGCTGGTGGTGGACTACGCCACCTTCAAGACACCCGGGAAGAAGCGTTAAGCGCTGCGCCGCGCATTCATCTTTCATTCGCATTTCCGACCGAACGCCCCGTTAACGGTGACCTTCGGGGCCATGTGTATGCCGCGCTGTGCACAGGTTGTGCACAGGGTGTGTACGGGGTGTGACAGGGGCCAAACCCCTGTTTCACAAAGGTAAACGCGCCATCCCACCCGCCACCTCTTGCGCCGTTTCACGGCTGTTGCGCGTACGGTGCGTTGGACCCGCGCGCCGCCGCCTCTATCTGTCAGGGCATGCCTGATCTCCCCCGCCTTGCCCTCTCCGTCCGCCAGCCCTCGGCATGGGCCATCATCGCGGGGCACAAGCCCATCGAGAACCGTACCATGGGATCAATCCGCGCCGGGCGCATGGGGCTGGGACGGATCTGCATCCACGCCGCGACGGGTCTGAAGGAGGATGAGTTTCGCTATCTCCACTGGCGTCTGGACAAGCATGGCGTGCGCTGTCCGCATCCCGCCGATCTGCCGCGCGGCGCGATCATTGGCACGGTCGAGGTGACTGGCATCATCACCGAAAGCGACAGCGAGTGGTTCGGCGGTAAGGCGGGCCTGACCCTCGCCGCGCCAGAGCCATGCGCGCCGATACCCGCACCCGGTGCGCTTGGCTATTTTGAGTGGTCGCCGGGCGGACAGCTGGCCAAGCCGATGAAATGGATGACAAAATGGGGCAGCGCCGATCCCGGCGCCTCCACCGATGACCTGTTCCCCGACGCCCCCATCGCCTTTGCCAGCCCGCCCCGTAAACCATGGCGCTAGCGCGGCAGTGAGCACGCTTTCAATTCCACCGAAAACACTGTATGCGCGCGCTATCTGAAGCAAGGCGCCCGGACCTCAGCGCCAAAGAAATTGGATGGTGTCAAAAGAAGATACCGGGGTCAGGGGGAATACGCCCCCTACGCAAATGGCCAAGCGGCCAACTTAGGAAACCTAGATGTTCAACGAAGTGAAAAAATCGATGGAGTGGGGCGAAGAGACGCTCACACTCGAAACCGGCAAGGTTGCCCGTCAGGCTGACGGCTCCGTGATTGCCACGCTGGGCGAAACCAGCGTCATGGCGAACGTGACGTTCGCAAAACAGCCGAAACCCGGTCAGGACTTCTTTCCGCTGACCGTCCACTACCAGGAAAAATACTACGCCGCGGGCAAGATCCCCGGCGGCTTCTTCAAGCGTGAGGCACGGCCCACCGAGAAAGAGACCCTGACCGCCCGCCTGATCGACCGTCCGATCCGGCCCCTGTTCGTGCCCGGCTTCAAGAACGAAGTCCTTGTTATGTGTACGGTTTTGTCGCACGATCTGGTCAACGACCCCGACATCGTCGCGATGATCGCGGCCTCTGCCGCGCTGACCATTTCGGGCGCGCCTTTCATGGGCCCCATCGCCGGTGCGCGCGTCGGTTTCGAGGATGGCGAATACATCCTGAACCCCACGGTCGACGACATGCAGGACCTGCGCCTGAACCCCGAGCAACGCCTCGATCTGGTTGTTGCCGGCACCAAAGACGCCGTGATGATGGTGGAGTCGGAAGCCTATGAGCTGACCGAAGCGGAAATGCTGGGTGCGGTGAACTTTGCCCATGAGCAGATCCAGCCGGTGATCGACCTGATCATCAGCCTCGCCGAAGAAGCGGCCAAAGAGCCGTTCGACTACCAAGCACCTGATTACTCTGACCTTTATGCCGCTGTGAAAGCCGCCGGTGAAGAGCAGATGCGCGCCGCATTCGCCATCGGTGACAAGCAGGAGCGCACCGCAGCGGTTGCCGCTGCCCGCACCGCGATCCTCGAGGCGCTGACCGAAGAGCAGGCCGAAGATGCCAATCTTGGCTCTGCGATGAAGAAGCTTGAGGCGTCCATCCTGCGCGGTGACGTCGTCAAAACCGGCACCCGCATCGACGGTCGTAAAACGGATGAAATCCGTGACATCGTGTGCCAGAACGGCTTCCTGCCGCGGACGCACGGTTCGGCGCTGTTCACCCGTGGTGAAACGCAGGGTCTGGTCGTGACCACGCTGGGCACCGGCGACGACGAACAGTTCATCGACGCCCTGCACGGCAACTTCAAATCCAACTTCCTGCTGCACTACAACTTCCCGCCCTATTCGGTCGGCGAAGCGGGGCGCGTGGGCCCTCCCGGACGGCGTGAGATTGGTCACGGCAAACTGGCATGGCGCGCGCTTCAGGCCGTGCTGCCTGCGCCCACCGATTTCCCCTATACCGTGCGCGTTGTGTCGGAAATCACCGAATCCAACGGCTCCAGCTCCATGGCGTCGGTCTGTGGCGGCTCGCTGTCGATGATGGACGCGGGCGTGCCGCTGAAATCGGCCGTGGCCGGTGTGGCCATGGGCCTGATCCTCGAAGAAGACGGCAGCTATGCCATCCTGTCCGACATCCTGGGTGATGAAGACCACCTGGGCGACATGGACTTCAAAGTGGCAGGCACCGAAAACGGCATCACCTCGCTCCAGATGGACATCAAGATCGCAGGCATCACGCCCGAGATCATGGAAAAAGCCCTCGCACAGGCGAAAGACGGCCGGATGCACATCCTGGGCGAGATGGCGAAATCCATCTCCGGCGCGCAGGAATTCTCGGTCCACGCACCGCGCATCGAGACGATGAACGTGCCCACCGACAAGATCCGCGAAGTGATCGGGTCGGGCGGCAAGGTCATCCGCGAGATCGTCGAAGTGTCGGGCGCCAAGGTCGACATTAACGACGACGGCGTGGTCAAGATTGCATCGCCCAACGGCGACTCGATCAAGAAAGCCTACGAGATGATCCACGCCATCGTGGCCGAGCCAGAAGAGGGCGCGATCTACACCGGCACCGTGGTCAAGATCGTGGATTTCGGCGCGTTCGTGAACTTCTTTGGCAAGCGCGACGGTCTGGTCCACGTGTCCCAGATCGAAAACCGCCGCCTGAACCATCCTTCGGATGTCCTGAAGGAAGGCCAGGAGGTCAAAGTCAAGCTCTTGGGCTTTGACGATCGCGGCAAGGTGCGTCTGTCGATGAAAGTCGTCGATCAGGAAACCGGCGAAGAGATCAAGAAAGAAGAGGCCGCCGAAGGGTAAGTCCCGGCGTGCACAGGGTCGGGGCGGCATTGGCCGCCCTGACCAAACCATGAGGCTGTGATGACCGAACTCGCCGTTTACCTCATCAACCTCGATACCAGTCCCGCCCGCCTTGCCGCTGCGCAGACGGCGATGGCCGCGCAAGGCACTGATTTCATCCGCATTCCCGGTGTCGACGGACGGCAAACCCCGCCAGAAAGCGTGCCGGACTATGACCCTGATGCGGCACAACGCTATTTCGGACGTGCCCTGAACGGCGGCGAAGTGGGTGCTTTTCAAAGCCATCTGCGGGCGTTAAAGAGGTTCGTGGAAGGCGGTGCAGCATATGGCCTGATCCTCGAGGATGACATGGACCCGGACGCGGGCGCGTTGGCCGTCGTGCGCGGGATCGTGCAGTGGCAAAAGGCGCGCCGCGATGATTGGTACGTGGCCAACCTCGGGGCCAAACGGCAAAAGATCACCACCCATGTCGTCACGCTCGAAGTGGATAGCACGACCATCGACGTCCTGCGTGGCCACTACTTTCCAATGCTCGCCACGGCGCTTTTGTGGACGCGCGCCGGGGCGCAGGCGTTTCTGGCTCAGCATAAGCGGATCGACTGTCCGTGGGATCACGCCACGCGCCGTTGGCTGACACAGACGGACATGGGCCTGACTGTGGCGCCGCCTGTGTTCCTCACGACGGGTGCCACCAGCCAGATTGATCCGGCAAAAGGCGCGCGGGGAACGGACGGTCGGTCGCGCCTGTACCGCTGGCGGCGCATGAAGCGGAACTGGGGTGACAGGCTGCGTGCAATGCGGCACAAGGCACGCCATCGTCCTGACACCTGAAGGGTCCGCCAGTGCCATCCCGTCCCACGGTCCATAGCTTCTACCGCTACAACATCGAACCTGCGATGCTTGAGGCGCAACGCCGTGTGTTTGCGCATTTCGACGTGCCGCTGAGGCAGTGGCGCGATGACAAGGCCAAGCATGCCGGTTGGATCGACGCGCTGTTGGCGGATGACAGCCTAGACGACATTGTCGTGATCGCGGACATTGACGCGTTTCCCCTGTCGCATGATGCCTATGCCGGACTGGTCGCCGCGGCAGAGCGGGGCGCGATTGCCGGTCTGGCCCAGACCACCAATGACAAAAGCCCGGACAAGATCTTTGCCGCGCCGATGTTCATGGCGTTTCGCCGCGATGTGTGGCGCGACTTTGGCGCGCCGTCACTTTTTCCCTACGACACCGGAGACGTGGCGCAGATCATGACTGACATCGCCGAAGCGCGCGGCGTCGAGGTGGCGCTGACCTATCCGTCCTTTGCGCTGCGCCCGATCTGGGCGCTGGCGGATCGCGGCGTGTACGGCACCGGCACGTTTTACGGCGATATGGAGTTTTTCCACCTCTATCAGGCGCGGCACGTGAACACGGTGGATCTGTTCTGTGCCGTGGCAGAGGGTGCGATTGCGGGCCGCCATGACTGGGCCCGCTATCTGGAGATGATCGAGGATGCGCCCCCCGAAGCCAAGGGGGGACGCTCCTTGCGTCAGATCATCCGCAAGCTGCGCGGCTAGGTCGGCGCCTTGGTCTTGCGCAGATAGGGCAGGACGGTTTCGAACTCACCAAATTTCGCCTTGGCGTCTTCATTGGATACGGTCGGCGGGATGATCACGTCTTCGCCCGGAACCCAGTTGGCGGGCGTGGCGACGCCCTTGGACGACATCTGCAACCCGTCGAGCGCGCGCACGACTTCGGCAAAGTTGCGGCCCACCGTCATCGGGTAGGTCATCGACAGTTTCAGCTGCTTGTCGGGTCCGATGATGAACACCGACCGCACCGTGGCACTGTCCGCAGGCGTACGGCCATCGGGCAAATATGCTTCGGCGGGCAGCATGTCGAAGGCTTTGGAGACCTCCAACCCGTCATCGGCGATGATCGGGAACCCGGCGGGCGCGCCCGCGACCTTTTCGATGTCGCCTTTCCACTTCTTGTGGTCCTCGACGCCGTCCACCGACACGCCGATCACCTTGGTGCCGCGCGCGGCCCATTCATCGGCGAGCTGTGCCACAGCGCCGAATTCCGTTGTGCAAACGGGCGTGAAATCCTTGGGGTGCGAAAACAGGATGGCCCAGCTGTCGCCGATCCAGTCATGCAACGAAAAGGTGCCGTGATCGGTCGTGACCGTCAGGTCGGGGATAGTGTCGTTGATGCGCAAACCCATGGTGTCCTCCGTCAGGAATATTGTCGCTGCCCTACATGTAAGCGACGCGGACCATACTTGCATCCCTCTTGTGCACCCGCCAGTCTCGGGCCAACGCATCAGGTCAGGAGAGCCACCATGCTTGAGAAACGCGCATTCTACATCAATGGCCAGTGGGTCGATCCGATCGCTGGCACCGATCATCACGTGTTTGACCCTTCGACCGAAGATCCCTGCGCGGTGATTTCGCTGGGCGGGACTGCGGATGCGGAGGCTGCGGTTGCGGCAGCTAAGGCCGCATTTCCAGCGTGGATGAGCACTGATCCTACGGAGCGCATCGCGCTGGTGGAAAAGCTGATCGAGGTCTATGAGACCCGCGCAGAAGACATGGCACAGGCCATGTCATCTGAGATGGGCGCCCCCATCGACATGTCCCGCAGCCAACAGGTGGGCGCGGGCACGTGGCACCTCAAGAATTTTGTGCGCGATGCCAAGGCGTTCGATTTCATCCGGCCCTTGGGCGATCACGCTCCGTCGGACCGGATCATCCACGAACCGGTGGGTGTTGCCGCGCTGATCACACCGTGGAACTGGCCCATGAACCAGGTCACGCTCAAAGTGGGCGCGGCGGCGATTGCGGGCTGCACCATGGTGCTGAAACCGTCGGAGGAATCGCCGCTCAACGCGATGATCTTTGCCGAAATGATGGACGAGGCGGGCTTCCCTGCGGGGGTCTTCAACCTCGTCAACGGTGATGGGCCCGGTGTGGGCACGGTGCTGTCCGGGCATCCGGATGTGGACATGGTCAGCTTTACCGGGTCGTCCCGTGCGGGGCGTCTGATTTCCAAGAACGCGGCCGATACGCTGAAACGCGTGCATCTGGAGCTGGGCGGCAAGGGCGCCAACGTGATCTTTGAGGACGCGGACGAAAAGGCGGTCAAACGCGGTGTCCTGCACATGATGAACAACACCGGCCAAAGCTGTAATGCGCCGTCCCGCATGCTGGTGCAGCGCAGCCGCTATGACGCCGCCGTCGAAGAGGCCGCTGCCGTCGCGGCCAAGGTGTCCGTTGGTCCCGCGAGCGATGATGGCCGCCATATCGGCCCCGTGGTGAACGAGGTGCAGTGGACCAAGATCCAGGACCTGATCCAGACGGGCATAGACGAAGGCGCACGGCTCGTGGCCGGTGGCACCGGGCGTCCTGAAGGCTTCAACAAGGGCTATTACGTGCGCCCGACGGTCTTTGCCGATGTGAACAACGACATGACCATCGCGCGCGAGGAAATCTTTGGCCCAGTCCTGTCCATCCTGCCCTTCGACACCGAAGAAGAGGCGATCGCGATTGCCAATGACACGGTGTATGGCCTCACCAACTATGTCCAGACGCAGGACGGCGCGCGGCTCAACCGGATGGCGCAGGCGCTGCGCTCTGGCATGGTGGAGATGAACGGCACATCCCGTGCCGCGGGCTCACCCTTTGGCGGGATGAAGCAATCCGGCAACGGTCGCGAAGGCGGTGTCTGGGGCATCGAGGATTTCCTCGAGGTCAAGGCGGTGTCGGGCTGGGCGGCGGAGTAGGACCGGGCCGCCGGTCCCTTCGCGGTCACTGGAACGGAATTGGATGTCCCCATCGTGCGCGCACGATGGGGATTTTTTCGGCCCTACGTGGCCAAACGCCGTGTGCGACCGGACAGGGTCGGGTCGGTGCGATGTGCCTTGATCCCCGCGGGCGGAATCATGCGGTTTGACAACACGAAGTGTGGGCAGGAATAAACCGTGCATTGAGTAAATCGGTGTGATATACACGTAAAAGGTTAATAACCGCCCGGAATACGTGTATATTTCACGGTTCGGGCACGCCTAAAAATGGACCTTTTCGCAGCGACAGGATTGCCGGTTTGAACATGCAATCATCCTCAAAGGTTGTACCGGCCGATGCTCCACTGGGGCAGGCGGTCGAAGAGGATGTGATTGATTTCGGCCGACTGCTGGCAACCGTGTGGCAGGGCAAATGGCTGATTGCGCTGGTGATGGCGCTGGCGGTGGCGGCCGGTGGATATTACGCGCAGGTGGTGGTCACACCGACTTACCGCGCAACAGCCGTGGTCATTCTGGAGACCAATCAGGAACAGATTGTCGATTTGCAAAGTGTGGTCGGCGGGCTCTCCGGTGAAACGTCCGAGGTCAATTCCGAAGCCGAAGTGCTGCGCGCACGTGGCCTGATGGGCGCTGTGGTGGATCAGCTGAACCTCGTGAATGATCCGGAGTTCAACACAGCCCTGCGGGTGCCCGGACCAGTTGACCGGATACAGGCACAGATCGCTGCCCTGATCGGCAGAACGGAGACGCCAGTGATCCTGCCGGAAAATGTCGCCGCGCAACGGGTGCGGGATGCGGTGACCTCAAAACTGGTGAGCGCGGTGACAGTGCGCAACGTGCCGCTCAGCCTGGTGTTCGAGGTCACGGCAGAGACGCAGGATGCCTACAAATCCGCCCGGATCGCGGATGCGATCGTGGCACAGTACGTGCGCAATCAGGTTGAGGTGAAATTCGATGCAACCGAGCAGGCCACCGATTGGCTGGCCGGCCGGGTGCGCGAATTGCAGGACAGCTTGCAGGAGGCTGAGGCAAAGGTCGCCGTGTTTTCCGCGTCAACGGACCTTGTGTCCCGGGACGGGGTTGTGGCGCTCGAAAGCGATATCAAGGAACTGCGCGCGCGGATCGATGTGGCCGAAGAGGCGCGCGATGCGCTCCGTGCACAGGCGCAGCCGCAAGCGGGATTGGTCAACCGGGCAGAACAGCAGCTTGCCGCGCTGCGTAGCACAGAGGTCAAGATGGCCGCCGATCTGTACCAGCAGGGCGTGGACATGATCACATTGCAGCAACTGACGCGCGAAGCGGAGGCCACGCGGGACCTGTACGAATACTTTCTGACCCGGTTCAAGGAGACCTCGGCGCAGCAGGGCATTCAACAGGCCGACAGCCGCATCCTGGCGCAGGCGATGGTCCCCTTGCGTCCGTCCGCGCCGCGGACGTCCCTGATCCTTGGCATGGCGGGGATGATCGGCCTGTTGGCCGGTGTGGCGCTTGTGCTCTTGCGCGCGGCGCGCAAGACCGGGTTCCAGACGGCCCGGGCGTTGGAGCAGGCCACTGGCCAAACCGTTCTGGGCCAAATTCCGGTGCTGCCGCGCGGCGCGCGGCGCAGGGCGCTCCGGTATCTGGCCGACAAACCCACATCAGCCGCGGCGGAAGCATATCGCAATATGCGCACGTCACTCATGCTGTCGCATGTGGATACGCCACCGCAGGTGATTGCCGTGACCTCGTCCGTCCCGGGCGAGGGCAAGACCACGAACGCACTGGCGCTGGCGCAAAACTACCTCGGCCTCGGCAAAAGGGTTCTGTTCATCGAAGGCGACATCCGGCGCAGGGCCTTGCACCGCCATTTCGATCATGTCCCGCATCACGGGATCGTTTCGGTGCTCGACGGCGCGATGACGCTGCAAGAGGCCGTGTTTCGGACGGCAGGTTTCGATGCGGATGTGCTCTGTGGCGAGGCGACGGGGAAAAACGCGGCGGACGTGTTCTCATCCGACCGGTTTGCCTCCCTGATCCGCGATGCGCGTGACGCCTATGACGTCATTATCATCGACACGCCCCCGATCCTCGTCGTGCCAGACGCACGCATCATCGCGGAGGTGGCGGACGCCGTGGTGTTCACGGTCCAGTGGGACAAGACAGGACAGGCCCAGGTCGAAGAGAGCCTGCGCCTGTTTGGCACCTCGGGGCAGCGGGTGACCGGCCTCGTCCTGAGCCAGATCAGCCAACGCGGCATGAAACAGTCCGCCTATGGCGCGTATGCCGGCTATGGGTCGCCCTACTACGTGAACTGAGCGTTGGTGGGTCGGTCGGTGCTGACTTCCCGAGTGACCGAAAATCTTTCGCGTTGCGGGTTGCTTGACAGAGTTTGGCAGCGTGCCTGTGGGCGCTGCGGTAAGGGTTCAAGCGCGCAAGGCCACTTCGGATGCCCAGTCAATGTGCGAGGCATAGCGCCTTCTATCGTCCAATGCTGCCCATGGGTTTGAGGTGGCTGTCGCAACCAAGCCAGAGGGTCTCGAACGCGGCCGCGTGCCCGGCGAAGTGGTTCATCGCGATGTAACACAATGGGTCTGCCATGGTGCGGGTCGAGCCAGAGAGACAAGGTGGTTGTCGAATGTGAGCGCGCGGGTGTTCGCATTTACGAGGGCGCGAACAGTGTGCCAGCCCACTTGGCCCAGCCGGTACGTGGCAAAGCCGCCGCCGTCTGGCGCCGCGCCTAGGCTGCACATATCCGTCGTCAGATGCGCGGCAGTTTGTCCCGCCCTCTGAACGGGTGGCTGCGGATCTTGCCATGTCACAGCACCACCTCCAGCATGTTGCGCGCGCATCGGTCACGCAAGAAATGGGCGTGCCCGCTGACCTTTCGCTCAGCCCGATGCCCCAGAGCGGCGGCCTACGCCATTTCGCTCCGTCGGCCTGCAATTTTGGGCGACCGTCGGCGAGGCCAATCCTCTGCAGCGCAAGGCGCGCGCGGATCATCAGGTTCGGATGCACGGGACCGTAGCGAAGACCGTTCAGAGCCCAGAGCGGCTTGCGCTGTGATGCCAATTTCCCGCCCGACCAGGTGGGCGTTTATTCGGTGTTGCTCATGTCGAACTGCGCTTCGGCTGGATGGCCCGCGATGGACAGACCCTGGATCTGACCGCCATGGGCCGGGCAGGGTGGCCAGATGCCCTCCGTCGCTTGGGGCACGACGCTGCCTAGGACGGGTATGCGGGTCCCCACGTATGCGCGATTGCCGTCCGCTCCTTCGCGCGGGTGACCCAACCAGAAAGCCGCCCAGGCCGAGTTGGCCTCGAACGGTGCTGGTTTGGGAGCATCCATTGTGGGCGCAATGGCGCGGCTGATCCGTACTGCTTCGTTTGCGATCTGGCGACGACTGGTCGACGCAAATCGGCCAGATCGGCAATCGCACCTTGCGACGTTGCCAAAAGCGTGATGGCGGATGTCAGCACCGTTGTTGATATTCCAGTTATAATTTATAAATATACTCAGGAATATCAGGGGGCGAGGTGAGTCCTTCTGATCAAGGGAAAGAAACCTGAGGTATGGTGCCACTTAAACTCCCCTGTGAAATGCGCCCCGAACGCCCCGTGTCTCTGTCGGCAGCGGATAAAGGTTATCTCAACCATTTGCGGTTCCAGTCCATGTCCTGCCGGACCAAGCCGCGGGCCAATCTGTTTGAGGCCTGCGCCTTGTTGCAGGTTTCGCGGGACGCATCGCGCGAGGCACATGCAGAAGCGTTGATGCGGTGCCTGTCCGAAGCATTGGGACAGCCTGCGCGGTTGCACGCGCCGGGGTCGGTCGAGCTGACCTTTGACGAGATGTGGTTGCTGCAACTGGGCCGCTCCTTGGTGCAGGATGATGGGGCCAGCGTGTCCTTCCTGCTGGAACGGCGCGTGCGCCGGGAACATCAGCGGCTCGTGCGCTTTCTTGTGGGGCGAATTGCCGAGTGTTTTGCTCTGAATTAGAATTATTCTAAAAACTTCTTGCCCTGCCTCAGGACCTGCCTAAGTTATGCAGTGCAAGCCAGCCGCGTCCGCGCGCCAGCCAGCGATCACGAACATGAGGAAGCTTGAGATGACCCAAACAGCTGCAGCGCTGTCGACGGACGCGCAGACCGCTATCGCGGACGCATTGAACCAATCGGTTGCCGAAACCGCTGTCACGACGATGATGGCGCAGAATTTCCACTGGAACGTGACAGGCATGGCGTTTGGCCCGCTGCACGATCTGTTCCAGAAGATCTACGAAGACCACTTTGTCGCGCAGGATGATCTGGCCGAACGGATCAAGGCGCTGGATGCCCATGCCGAAGGCACATTGGCCGGCATGATCAAGCGGTCCAAGGTTGACGAGCATGACGGCCACGCCACGGACAAGGAAATGATCAAGGCGATGCAGGTCGCGCAGGAAACGCTGGCCGCGACGCTTGCAGGTTGCGGTGCCCTGGCGGCAGAGCATGGCGATACGCTGACCGAAGATCTGTGCATTGCGCGCGGTCAGACCCATGAAAAATTTGCGTGGTTCCTGCGGTCCCATCTGGCCTGAGCCGCGCCCGCAACTGGAAGCCTCCCGAAGTCTCAGCCACCGTTCCGGCAGCCAGGTCTTGGGCAGAAGCCCATGCCGGGACGGTGACCATGCCTCCCATTCTGGTCCAGCTACCCTGCTCTCACGGTGGCGGCTGGCGTGAGAATCTTCGTTCCGAACAGATCAAGGACAAGGTCGCTGCGGAAGGCGTGGTAGGTCCATGCGGTTCATACAGACCGGTGCGTCCTCGAACCTATTGTCGGTACGGCACGCGGGCGATGGCCATCTGGTTTTTACGTTGAAGCCGGTGCACCGTGCATCCGGCGTTTCAAACGCCGTCTTGGTCGCAGCGCCTGGGGCCACATGTACGCAGGGCACCCCCTTCGCGGATGGTGTCAGGCCACGTCGCGCACGGCGGCGATGGGCTTGACCTTTTTCTTGAGGCATTTGCGCATGTACTGCGCGGCCCAGTGGCTGTATTTGCCCATCCGCGATTGCTGCCCCACCAACATCTCGACAAACGCCTCTCGGTGCTTGTCCTTCTTGAGCTCCTTGAACAACGACTTTTGCGCCTTTGTCATTGAACACCCGATGCAATGGCCTTCGCGTTTGAATTTGCACACGTCGATGCAGGGGCTTGGGGTCTTGGCCATGGATCCTCGCTGATTTTCATCTTGCTGGGAAGGAATGCAGAGTGCGCACACCAGAGGTGGAGGTGCACGCAGGTATCACCCGCCAGAATGATATATGTTGGGGCACCACACGGAAGAAGCGCCCCGGCAAAGATATTTGAAACGCGGCTAAACGATCTCCGGGAATGTCGGAGCCTGCAAATTTGATCCTGTCCACCGCCGGAACGGTCCTGGCGCGTTCCATGGAATGGATCTGATCCAGTGGCGCGTTCACGCCGCCGGTGGTCAGCGCCTCACCTTTGTCACCGCCGCGCCCAGGCATCGGGTCGGCGGTGGAGCCAGATTCCGCGGCGACCTTCCTTGTCGGCAGCTCCGTTGCTTCTGTCAGATCGTGCCCGTTGCGGTCACCGTCCGCGTCATGCTCCGCGCCTTTGCGTAGCTCAGGCATGATATCCGGTACGTCCACGGTTTCGCCGAGCAGGGTAAAGGTGTCGTTGGCCACGACATTTAAAACCGCGCATGCGTTTTCGCCCGTCGCTCCGCCATCCGATGCGCTGATGTGGTCGATGAAACCTTCGTCGAGGGACACGGCGTTCACCTAACCTTCCCAATCATCCGCGATGGCCTTGCCGAAACGGCATCCCTCGGCTTGCCGACAAGCCGCGCGTTCATTGCAGCCCGCAGCGCTTTGGCGAAGGGGATTGCGGTCAATCTGCTCACCACATCGCTGTGCTGGGCTTGGTTTTCATGGGCTGCTGCCCCCTTTGGTCAGTGAAAACGCACGACCTTGCGCGTGTCTTCGGTCGGCAACGCGCCGTGGGTCTTGTGAATGTGCCGGACGCATTGCCCGACGTGCCCGGCGAGGATCGCCACATGTTCCGCGTGGGCCGGTCCGACCAGGAGCGTCGCAATCAGTGCGGCATCGTTCAGGTGCCCGTCCGACGCGGTCCGGACCAGATGCGCGAAAACGCATTCGTCCGAGCCGACGCAGTTGCAGCCCACATCATGGCGCACCATCGGGCGCGACGCCGTGGCGATGATCCGGCGCAGCAACCCGTCGAAATCCTGCCAGGCGCGGTCCGCTTCGTCGTGACCAAGCGCGATGTCGAATTCCGAACGCACGTGCCGCTGCCCGGACGGGCCCTCGCTCCAGAGCCGCAGGTTGAGCACCAGCGCGGCCTCCCAAGCCTCCAACCGGTTCAGAGCGGCCACGGCTGCTCCGCCGCGTTTGTGATGATCTGGCGTCATTTTGTGAGGATCAGTTTGCCAGCGCGCGTGATGCGCAGGAAATAGACCTGACCATCTAGGATGATCGACGCCTGCGTGCCGTCCTTGATCAGGTCCCGCGCATCATATGTGTCGATGGGCGGTGTGTCAGGTACAGTTGTGGGGGCGGGGACTTGTGTCATGGCGTTCATGATTTCAGGTCCAGATGGTCAAGGGTCCGTTCCAGAGAAGGCAAGACGCCCCAGTCCCCGTCGGCGACGGACATCAACAATTCCTTGCGACACGTGTCTGCTGCGAGGGGCTGCGCGCGGTCGCTGCCTTGGGCCGGTGCGCGTTCGGCGTGTGGTTTTCTGATCATGTCTCACCTCCAGTTGGATCTGGGTGTCTGGGCTGCCCGGGATCGGGGTGGCTGAGACTCACTGGAAATAACTTGATCATTTTTGTCGGATAAGTCAATCCTGACAAATATAGTAGGAAAGAAAAAGGCGCGGCAGTGCCGCGCCTTTGAGCATCAATCTGCTCTCGCTTACTTCCAGCCGACCTCGTTAAAGATCTTCTGTGCCGCGGGAACGTTGTTTGCGATTGTCGTCGCGTCCAGGTCGTCCGGCTTGAACATGCCGAGCGTTGCGACCGACGGGCTGATGCCGACGCCGGGCACGGCAGGATATTCGTCATTGCCCGCGGAGAAATACTGCTGCGCCTGATCACTGGCGAGGTACTCCATGAACTTGATCGCATTGTCCTTGTTCGGCGCGTTTGCAGCCACGCCGCCACCGGACAGGTTCATATGCGCGCCTTCGGCGTTTTGTGCCGGGAACACCCAGCCGATATTGGCGCGGGCATCCGCAGGCAGGCCGTCCACGTCTTTGCGGATGGCGCGGGCAAAGTAGTACGTGTTCGAGATCGAGATGTCGCACTCACCGGACACAAGGCCGCGCAGCTGATCGGTGTCGCCGCCCTGAGGGTCGCGGGCAAAGTTGTCCACGACGCCTTTGGCCCAGCCCTTGGCGGCTTCTTCGCCGTGATTGGCAATCACCGAAGCCAGAAGTGTCTGCGAGTACACGTTCGAGGACGAACGGTGGCACACCTTGCCAGCATAAGCCGGATCTGCGAGATCCACATAGGACTTCGGCGGGTTGGTCACGTCCGTCTTGTCGAAGAAGATGATGCGGGCACGTTGGCTGAAGCCAAACCACTGGTTGTCCTCGTCCTGCATATACGCCGGTACGCGGGCTTCGAGCACGTCGCTTTCGATGGATTGCAGAACGCCTGCGTCCTTGGCGCGTTCGAGGCGCGATGTGTCCACGGTCAGCAGGATGTCGGCAGGGGAGTTCGCACCTTCGGCTTTCATCCGCTCGATCAGCTCGTCGGCCTTGCCTTCGATGCGGTTGATCGTGATGCCCGTTGCCTCGGTGAAGTCGGAATACAGACGCTCATCCGTGTCATAGTGGCGCGAGGAATACAGGTTCAGCTCACCCTCGGCGGCTGCTGTCGTCGCCGTTGCGGCGACCATAAGCGCCAGAATGGATGTCTTGGTGTTCATGCGGTAACTCCCGATCCGAAATTGTCTTACTGTTTTTGTCAGCTACAGCATTCCTGATTTATTGCAACCCTTTCCGACTAAAATACTCGGATTCAGCGCGGAATTTCCGAGTTTTTCTATCAACCACTGGCGGGCCAACCTGAATTGACCACCCTGTCGGTCATCAGAGGGATCGCATTACGGGAATCAGTAATTTCTGATAGGCTCGGACGCATTGAAACCAATCGCATTTTCTGCCGCGCCTTCCCCAGCCGGGGCGGACGCGCACAGAATTCATAAGCAGGAGAGTCCCATGGCCAATTCAGGCAAAGCTCCCGGGGCGGTGGATGCCGTCCTTGATCCCGCCAGTTTCGAAGCTCCAAGCGGATACAAACCGGGCGGTGGCCATCATGACCATCCGCACAGTTTTACATCAACCCGCACGACCCATCACCGGGGGCACAAGATAAAGGTGCGCACCACCTACCGGATCGAGATTGATGATACCCCACTCACCGTGCACACAATGGTGATGGATGACGGGACGGTGCATTGTCACGGGCTGCCCAACTACGCGTTCAAGTCAGCGTTGGAGATGGCGAAGTCGATCGTCGATGCCGAACGGCTCATCCGGTATGCGCATGACGATCTGGGATCGGATCCTGACGCAGATGATACGCACGGAGGGCATCACTGATGACCGGTATCCGTGAGAACATCCTGGCCAGTCACGCCGTCCGTGACGCATTTCTGAATGCGATGGTCATGCTCGACACACCGAATTCGGGTGTGTGGGCGCGTGACCTTGCGCGATATTTGCGGGACAACAACCTGCCGCTGACGATGCGCGGGCAGGATCAGGAGCTGTCGCGATATGACATCTTTGTCTTTTGGCATGTGCTGGCGATGAACCTCAACCTGTCGGTCGGGAATGCCGCCCATAGCGGGCCGATCTTCCTGCCGTGGCACCGCATGTACATGATCCGGCTCGAAGAGGCGTGTCAGGACGTGTTGGGCGATCCGGACTTTGGTTTGCCCTATTGGGACTGGGCCGCGGACGGCGCGCTCCGCGCGCAGGACCAGTGGCGCACAGACCTCTGGTCACCCGCCTATATCGGCGAGGCACGCGGGCGGGTGCGCAGCGGTCCCGTCGGTCAGATGCAGGTCCGGCTTGTCGCGGATGCCCGGCGGCGCGCGGTTGTGTCCGTGACCCCGCGCCCCATTTTTCGCGAGGCGGGCACAGACCCGAGATGGCCGGACTTGCCGACGCAGGCACAGGTGGATGCAGCGTTGGCGCAACCGGATTATGACGTCAGCCCGTGGAACATGGACGTCACCAGTCACCGTAATGTCCTCGAAGGGTGGGTGGATGGCCCGCAGCTGCACAACCGGGTGCACACGTGGATCGGGGGCGACATGGGGCCGGGCACCTCGCCCAATGACCCCGCCTTTTTCCTCAACCACTGCAATGTCGACCGCATTTGGGAAATGTGGATGGAACGCCACGGGCGCACCTATGTGCCGGGTCGGGGCAGGGGACCGCAGGGGCACCGTATCGACAGTCAGATGTACGCGATGATCGGCCAAGCCCTGACGCCCGAGGCCGTGCTTGATCCGGCGGCATGGTACGGCTTTGACCACCAGATGATTGCATAATCTGGCGGCTATGGCGTGCCGCGCGTTGCGTCCCTGTACCACGCGACGATGGCGCGGCGGTTTTCGTCCGTCATCGTCGCGACCGCGTTGGGCGGTGGCATGGCGTGGCTGACCCCGGCCTGCAGGAAAATCGCCTGCGCGTGGCGGGCGACGTCTGCTTCGGTTTCCAGGACCACGCCCTTGGGCGGCCAGAGCATGTGGTCACTGAAAGACGGCTCGCGCGCATGGCACATCGAACAATTGCCCAGCACGGTGTTGTAAGCGGCCTCAAACCCCTCGGCCGAGGCGAAGCGTTGTTCAAAGGCGGTCAGCGGTCGCGCCTCTTCATCAGTGTCGCGCATGGGCGCAATCGACAACCACGCGATGAGGATCATCAACAGCGCGGTCACACCCCAGGTCCAGTGCGGTCCTTTCCCGGTCGCGTGCATCGTGTTGAAGTAATGCCGGATGGTCACGCCCGTCAAAAATATCAGGCTGGCAATGATCCACGCATATTCGGTGGCAAAGGCCAGCGGGTAATGATTGCTGAGCATCAGGAAGACAACCGGCAGCGTGAGGTAGTTGTTGTGCGTCGACCGCACCTTGGCAATTTTCCCATATTTGGCGTCGGGCGTGCGCCCGGCCTTGAGGTCGGCCACAACGATCCGCTGGTTCGGCATGATCTGGAAGAACACGTTTGCGGTCATGATCGTCGCCGTGAACGCGCCCAGGTGCAGAAGCGCGGCGCGCCCGGTGAAAATCTGGTTATAGCCCCAGGACATCGCCACGAGGATCGCAAAAAGCATCAGCATCAGAAGCGTGGGCGTCTCGCTCAGCCGTGATTTGCACATCGCATCATAGGCGAGCCAACCAATGGTGAGCGACCCGCCCGAGATCACGATGCCCTGCCACAGGGCCAGATCGGCCTTGGTCGGGTCAAGCAGGTAAATCTCCCCTCCGACCCAGTAGATGATGGCGAGCAGTGCCGCCCCGGACAGCCAGGTGCTGTAGCTTTGCCATTTGTGCCACGTCAGATGCTCGGGCAGCCTGGCCGGAGCCACGAGGTATTTGGTGGTGTGGTAGAACCCGCCGCCATGCACCTCCCATTCCTCGCCATAGGCACCTTCGGGCATGTCATCGGCGGGTTTCAGCATCAGGTCCAGCGCGATGAAGTAGAAGCTGGCCCCGATCCACGCCATGGCCGTGACCACATGCAGCCAGCGCACGGCAAAGCCGACCCAATCCCACAGGACCAGAAGATCATACATGTCGTGCCTCCGCGGATGTGTCTGGCGGTACCCTAGTCGGGCGGTGATTGTTCTGGTATTGCGCGGTAAGGCCAAACAGCATCAAAAATATCCGAATAATGTCCTATCTCGACAATATCCGCACGTTTGTCCGTGTCTATGAGCTTGGCAGCATGTCGGCGGCGGGGCGGGATCTGCGGATATCGCCGGCGGTGACGTCGGCGCGTATCTCGCAGCTGGAAGATCATCTGAGCGTGCGTCTGTTCCAGCGGACAACGCGGAACCTGACGCCGACCGAGCAGGGCAAGGCATTCTACGGTGGCGCGTGCAGTGTGCTGGATGCCGTGGAACATGCCGAGGCCAATGTGGCCAACCTGACCGACAATCCCAAGGGGTCGCTGTTCGTGGCGGCCCCGCTTGGAGTGGGGCGGCGGCTGATTGCACCGCATGTGCCCGCGTTCATCGCGAAATACCCGGAGGTGGCGGTGCGCCTGCGCCTGACGGACCGGCGGGTGGATTTGACAACGGAGGGGCTCGACCTCTCGTTCTTTCTGGGTCAGCCCGAGGACAGCACCTTGCGCATCCGCAAGATTGCGGATGTGGAACGGGTGCTCTGTGCGGCACCGTCCTATGTTGCGGTCCGGGGTGCGCCGCGGTCGGGGGAAGAGATTGTGGCGCAGGGGCACGAATGCCTGAACCTGCGGTTTCCTGGGGCCACAGAATTCCAGTGGCCGCTGGTGACGGCGGACGGTCCCAAGCGATTCCGGGTGTCGGGCCGCTACGAATCCGATGATGGGGATGTGCTGACCGATTGGGCATTGGCCGGGCATGGCATCGCGATCAAACCGATGTTCGAGGTGGCGGGCCACCTCGGAGCGGGGCGCTTGGTGGTGGTGGGTCAAGACACCCCGCCCGAACCGATCCAGATGGCGTGCCTGTATACCCACCGGCGGGGGCAGGACCCGAAAACGCGGCTGTTCATGGAGTTCATGATCGAACGGATCGAACAGGCCGTATCGGGATAGCGTCTAGCCCCTCGAATACCGCTCGAGACGTTCTTCGAGCGTGCCGCTGTGCAGTTCAAACATGTGGTTGTCGTGGTCATAGAAGTAGATCGAATGGCCTTCGCCCTCGACCCGTGCGCGCCCTTCGCGCACCTCCAGACCAAGCGCCCGGATACGCGCCAGCCGGTCGTCATATTCGTCCGCTCCCATTTGAAAGGCGACGTGGTTATAGGTCCGCTCGGCCAGCGGTTCGCCCTCCATCGTCGCGACCCACACACCGCCGATGTCAAAGAATCGTTCCCGCGACAGGGAAAAGGTCGCTTCGCCGCTGTCATAGACCTTGCGGGCATCCAGCACAGTGGTCAGCATCTCCTCCATCCTGTCGAGATCGCGCACGATGAAGGTGATGTGACTGAGACCGTGGGCCATGGATCAGCTGCCCCGGTAGGTCGAATAGCCAAACGGGGACAGGAGAAGCGGCACGTGGTAATGCGACGCCTCCGACATGCCAAAGCGGATCGGGATCACGTCGAGGAAACGCGGGTCTTCGGGCGGCGTGCCGCTGGCGTCGAGATAGGCCCCGGCGTGAAACACCAGCTCATAAGTGCCGGTGGCAAATTGATCGGCGGGCAGGATCTGTTCATCGGTGCGCCCGTCGTCATTCGTGACAAGGGTTTTCAGAGCGGTACGTGCATCGCCGTCGATGCGGAACAGTTCGATTTTCAGGCCCTTGGCCGGTACGCCGCGTGCCGTGTCGAGCACATGGGTCGTCAAATATCCTGCCATTTTCATCTCCGATGCATTTTTAGGCTGACTGCATCATCGGTCCTCGCGCATGTGGGGGCAAACCTGCAAGGGTGAAACAGTCCTTCAAAAATATCTTGATAAACGGTTCCATTTTTCTGGAATACACATGGCCAACTCAGGAAAGAGGCTCCTTGTGCAGCGATACCCGCGCGACATGACCGGATACGGCAAGACGCCCCCTGCCGCCAATTGGCCGGGCGGGGCCAAGATCGCGGTGCAGATCGTGCTGAATTACGAAGAGGGCGGGGAAAACTGTGTGCTGCATGGCGACCCCGCATCCGAAGCGTTCCTGTCCGAGATCACTGGCGCGCATCCATGGCCCGGGCAACGGCACTGGAACATGGAATCGCTTTACGAATATGGCGCACGCGCCGGGTTCTGGCGTGTGCACCGCATGCTGGAGGACCTGCCGGTCACGGTCTACGGCGTTGCAACCGCGCTGGCCCGCGCGCCGGAGCAGGTCAAGGCGATGAAAGCGTCCGGCTGGGAAATCGCGAGCCACGGGCTGAAGTGGATCGAACACAAGGACATGTCCGAGGACGCCGAGCGTGCGCAGATTGCCCAAGCGATCCGCCTGCACACCGAGGTAATGGGGGACGCACCGCGCGGCTGGTACACCGGGCGCTGTTCCGAAAACACCGAACGGCTGATCGCGGAAACGGGGCAGTTTGCCTATGTCGCGGACAGTTATGCGGACGACCTGCCCTATTGGGTGCGCTACGGCGACCGGGATCAGCTCGTGGTGCCCTACACCATGGATTGCAACGACATGCGGTTCGCGATTCAGGCGGGGTTCACCGATGGGGCGCAGTTCGAACAGATGCTACGGGACGCATTTGATGTTCTGTATGCCGAAGGGCAGACGGGTACGCCCAAGATGATGTCCATCGGCCTGCATTGTCGCCTGATCGGGCGGCCCAGCCGGGCGGCTGCACTGCAACGCGCCATCGACTATTTCCGGAGCCATGCGGATGTGTGGTTCGCCACCCGTCTGCAAATTGCGGAACATTGGGCGCAGACACATCCGCCGGTGACGCAGGAGCGCCCGTCCGAAATGGACCGCGATGCGTTCGTGGCGACCTTTGGCGGCATCTTTGAACACAGCCCCTGGATTGCCGAAGGTGCGCATGCGCTGGAACTGGGGCCGACACATGACACGGCTGCCGGTGTGCATTCGGCGCTGGCGCGGGTGTTCCGGTCGGCGGACGCGGACCGGCGGCTTGCGGTGCTGAACGCGCATCCGGACCTTGCGGGCAAGCTGGCGGCGGCGGGACGGCTGACGGCGGAAAGCACGGCGGAACAGGCGGGCGCGGGCCTCGATATGCTCACGGATGAAGAGCGCGCGACATTCACCGCCCTGAACGAAGCCTACACCGCCAAATTCGGGTTCCCGTTCATCATCGCGGTCAAGGACAACACCAAGGCGACGATCCTCGCCGCGTTCCGGCGTCGCATCGACAATGACCGCGACACCGAATTCACCGAAGCCTGCCGCCAGGTGGAGCGGATTGCGGAACTGCGGCTGGAAGACATGTTCGCCACATGAGCCGTGTGATCATCATAGAGCCGATGGACGGGGATGCATTTGCCCCCTTCGGTGATGTGATGGAGGCCATGGGGGACGCGGACAAGATCATCAATCAGGGGCTCTGCGGGCGCTATCATGACCGCGCAAAGATGGAGTTTTCCGACGGGCGCGCGGGTCTCAGCCTGTTTAGGGCGGAGCCGCGCAGCCTGCCGCTGACCCTCGACATGATGGAGCGCCACCCGGACGGGTCACAGGCGTTTATTCCCATGAGCATGGACGGCTTTCTGGTCATCGTGGCGCCGGATGCAGGCGGGCAGCCGGGTGCGCCGCGCGCCTTTCACACGGCGCCGGGACAGGCGATCAATTTTCACAAAGGCACCTGGCACGGGGTTCTCACCCCGCTTTGCGCGCCGGGGCTGTTTGCGGTTGTGGACCGGATCGGGACAGGTCCGAACCTCGAGGAACACTGGTTCGACACCCCGTATTCGGTCGTGCCAGCCAAAGAACCAAACGCGCGGGGATGACAACATGAAGGGACATAACAATGGCTGATATTTCGCTCGGAACGCCGGACCAGCTCCGCGATCCGGATTACACCCCACCTCTGGCCAAGGCGGTGCCGCTCGGCATTCAGCACGTGCTGGCCATGTTCGTGTCGAACGTAACGCCCGCGATCATCATTTGCGGCGCGGCGGGATTCGGGTTCGGCTCGAACTCGCCCGATTTCCCGCAGATGATCTACATGATCCAGATGTCGATGTTCTTCGCGGGCGTTGCGACGCTGTTGCAGACGATCACGCTGGGGCCTGTTGGCGCACGGTTGCCGATTGTGCAGGGCACATCCTTTGCATTTATCCCGATCATGATCCCGCTTGTCGCGGGCAAGGGGGTCGATGCGATTGCCGTTGTGATGGGCGGTGTCATCGTCGGCGGCATCTTCCATGCGATCCTCGGCCTTTTCATCGGCAAGATCCGGTTCGCCCTGCCGCCGCTGGTAACGGGTCTGGTCGTGACGATGATCGGCCTCGCGCTGGTCAAGGTCGGCATTCAGTATGCCGCCGGCGGCGTGCCAGCCAAGATGTCCGGGGCCGAGGAATACGGGTCGATGATCAACTGGTTCATGGCCGGTATCGTGATCGTGGTCACGCTGGGGCTCAAGTTCTTTGCCCGTGGGATGCTGTCGGTGTCGGCGGTCCTGATCGGCCTGCTCGCAGGGTATGCGGTGGCTTTCGCAATGGGTGAGGTCAGCCTTGCCAATGTCGGGCGCGCGGCATCCTTCGCCCTGCCGAACCCGTTGCACTTTGGCGTGGAATTCACGGCGGCGGCGATCATCGGTTTCTGTCTGATGGCGTTCGTGTCGGCGGTTGAGACCGTGGGCGACGTGTCGGGTATCACCAAGGGCGGTGCGGGCCGCGAGGCGACCGACAAGGAGATCGAAGGCGCGACTTATGCCGATGGTGTGGGGTCCGCCCTGTCGGGTCTGTTTGGCGCGCTGCCCAACACATCCTTCAGCCAGAATGTCGGACTGATCGCGATGACCGGCGTCATGAGCCGTCACGTGGTCACCATCGGCGCGCTGTTCCTGATCGCTGCGGGCCTGATCCCCAAGGTGGGCGCGGTCGTCTCCTCGATCCCGATCGAAGTGCTGGGCGGCGGTGTGATCGTCATGTTCGGCATGGTCGTGGCCGCCGGTATCTCGATGTTGTCGGACGTGGACTGGAACCGGCGCAACATGGTGATCTTTGCGATTGCGCTGTCGGTGGGTCTTGGCCTGCAACAGGAACCCGACGCGCTCACGTATCTGGACGGGACGCTCAAGATCCTGCTGACCTCCGGCCTGCTGCCAGCGGCGCTGATTGCCATCGTGCTGAACCTGATCCTGCCCGAAGAACTGTCGGATGAGGCGACCGAAGAAGTGTCGGGCGGCCTGTCCGGTCATGGCGAAGGTTCGCTCAAGGGCTGACCGCCGACCGATGAAACATCTGGGCCCTCGCATATCACGTGCGGGGGCCTCACTTGGTCAGGGGCGCGCCACCATGCGCCGCGCCATATCGATCATCCGCGCGGAAAAGCCCCATTCATTGTCGTACCAGCCAAACACCCGCAGCTGCGCAGGTTGTATCACCTGCGTTTCCCGCAGCGCCAGCACCAGCGATTCCGGCCGCGCACGCATATCGGTGGAGACACAGGCATCATCCGTGGCGTGCATCACGCCGGTGGCCTCTACTGCGTCGCGCAGAAACATATCAATCGGATCGTCCGGCAATCTCCGCAACTGGAACGTCGCATCCACCGCCGACACGCTGATGCAGGGGACGCGCACAGCCGTCACGCTCAGTCGGTCCTGCATGTCGGGCAGGATATGGGCGATCTGACCGGCGGCGCTTGTGCTGGTTGGAACCATGGACACTGCCGCCGCACGGCTGCGTTCAAAGCTGGGGCCGGGCATGTCCACCGTAGGCTGGCTGCCGGTATAGCAATGGATGGTCGTGATGTGCCCCCGCTCGATCCCGAGCCGTGCGTCCAGCACACTCAGAAGCGGTGCAATGGCGTTGGTCGTGCAGGAGGCATTGGACACGATCCGCGCATCGCCCAGTGCCGCGTCATTCGCGCCCAACACGACGGTCCGATCTGCCGCATCCGACGGGCCGGAGATCAGCACCGCGCGCGCGCCCGCGGTCAGTCCACGTTTCGCCACCTCCCGCGTTTTGGCCGTTCCGGTGCATTCCAGAACAAGGTCAACACCCGTCAGATCAAGGCCAGAGATATCCGGCGCGTTGGTGAACGGGATGCGGGTGCCATCGACCTGCAACGCGCCATCCGTGCCTACAACCTCACCTGCAAAAGGCCCGAACACGCTGTCGTAGCGGAACAGGTAAACGCAACTGTCCAGCGACGCGATATCGTTGATCCCGACAATTTCAATGCTGTCACCCGACTGTAAAACCTGGCGCAGGATCGTGCGCCCGATACGGCCAAACCCGTTGATAAAGATCTTCATGCTTTGGCCGCCTTGGTTCGATGTTCAGAAATCGACCTCTATCGCGATTCCCTGTGCCACGGCCAGATCAACGACACGGGCCGCCACCGCGAGGTCCTGCAACCCGACGCCCGTGCCGTCGAACAGCGTGATGTCCTCGTCCGAGGCGCGTCCGGGGTGTGTGCCGTTAATGACGGCGCCGATCTGGTGCACGTCCGTCTCGGCAATCAAACCTGCGGCAACGGCATGCTGCGCCTCGCCGATGGACACGGATTGCGCAACCTCGTCGGTGAACACGGTCGCCCGGGCCAGCAGGGCGGCTTCGACCTCCTGCTTGCCCTTTGTGTCGGTGCCCATACAGGCGATGTGTGTGCCGGGGCTGACGTGATCCGCCATCAGCGACGGCGCAAAGGCCGAGGTGATCGAGATGATGACATCCGCCGCCGTCATGTCCGGCAAATCCACCGCCTCGAACGGCACACCGGCCTCTGTCGCAACCTTTTCGATATTGGGCAGCATGTCCGGGTGGTAATTCCACGCGATCACCTTTTCAAAGTCACGTTGTTCCAGTGCGGCGCGCAGTTGGAACGTCGCCTGATGCCCCGCGCCGATCATGCCCAGCACACGGGCGTCCTTGCGCGCCAGATGTTTGATGGACACCGCAGAGGCCGCCGCCGTCCGCAACGCGGTCAACAGGTTGCCACCGACCATCGCCCTGGCCTTGCCGGTGTCCGGATCAAAGAGGAACACGGTGGATTGGTGATTGATCTCGCCGCGCTTTTCCAGATTGTTGGGCCAGTATCCGCCTGCCTTCAGTCCGAGGGTCAGGCCCGCCCGGTCGAACCCGCCCTTGAACCCATAGAGCGCGTCTTCGTGGCCAATCGCTTCACGCACGACGGGAAAGTTATACGCGTCTTGCGCTGCCATTGCGGCGAATACCTTTTCCACCGCGTCAAATGCGGCGTCGCGGGTCATCAGGTCGGCAATCTCGCGTTCGGGTACGATCAACATAAGGGTGGCTCCAGTCGTCAAAAAGTCATGCGCCCGGGTGACGGCCCGTTGGGCAGGCCGTCTCCCGGGCGGCTTCTCCCGGCGTCAGGGCGACGCCGGGACGTTGTGCAGTGGGGGGGGGTCAGTATGCCTTGCCGCGCGCCGATACCGGCCAGACGGTTTCGACAACGCCGTTGCGCACGCCGACATACCAGTCATGTACGTTCGCGGTCGGATCGCAGTGACCGGGGACCAGCCACAGCTTGTCATTCACCTTGAGCACGCCGCCCGGGTCCGCCACCACGCCATGCTCGTCCGAGCATTTGACGTATTCCACATCCGTACGTCCAAAGATCACCGGCAGGCCGCTGTCGACCGACTGCGCCTTGAGGCCTGCATCCACAATCGCCTTGTCGGCCTTTGCATGGCTCATCACCGAGGTCAGCAGGAAGAACGCATTCTCCCATTCGCCCTGATCAATGCGGTTCCCGTCCTTGTCGAGGATACGGCCATAGTCGGCGTCCATGAACGCATAGGACCCGCATTGCAGTTCGTTGAACACGCCCGAGTTGCTCTCGAAGTAGTAGCTGCCCGTGCCACCGCCAGACACCAGTTCGGGCTTCAGCCCCGCAGGTTCCAGCAGGTCGATTGCCTCTTGCACCATGGCGACGGCCGCGTCGATCTTGGCCTTGCGATCGTCATAGCTGTCCATGTGCTGCATCGCGCCCTGATAGGCCTGAATGCCGGTGAACTTGAGCCCTTGGGCCGCATCAATCGCCTTGGCGATGGTCAGGACGTTTTCGGCGCCGATCACACCACAGCGGCCCGCGCCCACATCCATTTCGATAAAGCATTCGATGGTGGTGCCGTGGCGCACGGCCGCCTCGGACAGGTCTGGCACATTTTCGATGTCATCGACACAGACGATGGTGCGCGCCCCCAGTTTGGGCAGTTGCGCGAGGCGGTCAATCTTGCGCGGGTCGCGCACCTGATTGGACACCAGCACATCCTTGATGCCGCCACGGGCGAACACTTCGGCCTCTGACACCTTCTGGCAGCAGACACCAACCGCGCCGCCCAGACGTTCCTGCAGCTTGGCGACATCCACGGATTTGTGCATCTTGCCGTGCACGCGGTGACGCATGCCGTGCGCCTTGGCGTAGTCGCCCATTTTCTTGATGTTGCGTTCAAGCGCATCCAGGTCGAGCACCAGCGCAGGCGTCTGAATGTCCGCTTCGTCCATGCCGGGCACGGCAGGCACGTCAAAACCCACATCGAGTTGATCGTAATTCATGTCTTTCATGGTCCAGACTCCCTGAGGTCAATTCTGTGTCCAGGGCAGCGTGTCGAGATCGACATTGCCGCCGGTGATGATTACGCCCACGCGTTTGCCCGCGAAGCGTTCCGGGTTCTTGAGGATGGTGGCGAGGGGCACCGCCGAGGAAGGTTCCATCACGATGCGCAGGTGCTTCCACGTCAGCTTCATCGCTGCGATAATTTCGTCCTCGGACGCCGTGAGGATATCCGTCACGTGGTTCGACACGAAATGCCATGTGCGTTCCTTCAGCGGGACCAGCAGGCCGTCGGCGATTGTCTTGGGTGCGTCATCGGCAATGACGTAGCCTGCCTTGAAACTGCGCATGGCGTCGTCCGCCTGCGCTGGTTCTGCCGCGATGATCTGCGTCTCTGGTGCGAGGGTCGACAGTGTCAGGCATGTGCCAGACACCATGCCGCCGCCCCCGATCGGAGCCATGCAAATGTCGAGGCCGTCGGTCTGTTCCACGAATTCCTTGGAACAGGTGCCTTGGCCCGCAATGACGCGTGGATCGTTGTAAGGGTGGACAAAGTCACCGCCGGTTTCTGCCGCGACCCGCGCAAATGTTTCCTCGCGCGAGGTGGTGGAGGGCTCGCACTCCGTGATCACCCCACCGTACCGGCGCACGGTGTCCTTCTTGGCCTGGGGGGCGGTCCTGGGCATCACCACGTTGCACGGAATGCCGCGTCGCATCGCCGCATAGGACAGGCAGGACGCATGGTTGCCGGACGAATGCGTCGCCACACCCTTGCGCGCCTGATTTTCGTCCAGACCGAACACGGCATTGGTCGCGCCGCGCACCTTGAACGCACCGGGTTCCTGAAAGTTCTCGCATTTGAAAAACAACTGCGCGCCGGTCATTTCGTTGAGGAAATCCGATGTGCGGACCGGGGTGCGCCGGATATGCGGCTTGATCCGTTCATGCGCGGCCAGCATGTCGTCATAGGTCGGGAGAGTGTCGACGAAATCCTTCATCATGCAGCGTCCTTGATCAAGGTGGCAGGTGCGGTGCGATAGACATCCTGCGCCGCCGCGACGCCCGATCCCAACGTGATGTCGAACCCGAGATCGGCCATGCACATCTCTGCCGTGGCAATCCCGCTGAGCATCATGACGTCGGTGAGACTGCCCAGGTGGCCGATGCGGAACACCTTGCCCGCAACCTCTCCGAGGCCCACACCGAACGCGACGCCATAGGTCTCTGCCGCGTGCGTCACGATATCCGTGGCGTTAAAGCCTTCGGGCGTGCAGATCGCACTGACCGTGTTGGAGTAGACGTTTGGCGAGGTGGCGCAGAGGTCCAGCCCCCATGCAGACACTGCCGCACGGACGCCATTTGCAATCCGTGTGTGACGCGCGAACACGGCGTCGAGACCCTCTGACAACAGCATGGTGCAGGCCTGGTTCAACCCGTTCAGCAGACCGACGGAGGGCGTGTATGGATAGGCGCTGTTGGCGTAGCCCTGCGCCATGTCGTGCACATCAAAGAACGTGCGCGGCAGGCTCGCCGTCTTGGTCGCGGCCATCGCCCGTTCGCTAAAGCCCACAATGGCCAGCCCCGCAGGCAGCATGAAGCCTTTTTGCGACCCGGTGACGGCCACATCCACGCCCCAGTCGTCAAACCGGAAATCCATCGACCCGATGGACGACACGCCGTCCACGAACAAAAGTGCGGGGTGACCGGCATCGTCCAGAGCGCGGCGCACCGCACCGATGTCTGACACTACGCCGGTTGCAGTCTCGTTATGGGTGGCAAGCACGGCCTTGATCCGGTGGTTGCTGTCCGCCTTCAGGATCTCGGCGTAGCGCTCCGCTGGCAGACCATCGCCCCAGTGGGTTTCCACCACCTCAACCTCAAGATTGTGGCGCTGGCACATGTCGATCCAGCGATGCGAAAACATGCCGTTGCGCGCGGCCAGAACTTTGTCCCCCGCGCTCAGCGTGTTGGTCAGCGCTGTTTCCCAGCCACCCGTTCCGGTGGCCGGAAAGATGAACACTTCGGCTGATGCGGATTTCAGGACCTGCCGCACGCCGTCCCGCGCCGGGTGCAGGATGCTGCCAAAAAGCGGTGAGCGGTGATCAATCGTGGGCATGTCGCAGGCTTTGCGCAGCACTTCGGGAATGTTGGTCGGTCCCGGAATGAATACTGGGTTTTGAAAGCTCATGTCCGTCTCCTCCGTCAGGGTGCCGCAACGTTAGCGAAGGCGCGGACGCAGTGAAACTTTTTTGAAATCGTTTTTCATTTTGGGGCGGATTGGTAAAATGACTTATTGTCAGCGGCTTACGTTTTTCATAATATGAAATAGGATTTCAAATATTGGCAGGGCACACTCCATGGACGGCCAGAAAAGCACAGAATCGGCAGGCCGACGCGCACGGGGACGGCCTCGCGACTGGCATGACAAAACGGCACAGAACACGATCAAATCCCTCGACCGGGCGATGGAGGTGTTCGAGCATCTGAGCGAAGCGCAGGGCAAGCCGCTCACCACGCTCGCAGCCGAAACGGGGCAGTCCCCCGCGACCGTCTATCGGATTCTGGTCACGCTCGAGGGCAGGGGGCTGGTGGAGTTTGACGCCGAAGAACAGGTCTGGAACGTGGGCCCACGAGCTTTTGTCATTGGTGCGCGATTCCTGCGCCGGACCAGCCTGGTGGAGCGCGCGCGCCCGATCCTGCGCAAGCTGATGGAAGCCACGGGCGAGACGGCAAACCTGGGCGTGGAAAAGGGCGGTATGGTCCTGTTCCTGAGCCAGGTCGAAACGCACGAGAGCATCCGCGCGTTCTTTCCACCCGGCACGCTGTCGCAAATGCATGCCTCTGGCATCGGGAAGGCCCTGCTGGCGCAGATGGATGCCGACCGCTTTGACCGATGGTACAAGGATCACCCGCCGGTGCGGTTCACCAAACACACCCTGTTGGAGCGCGACGCGCTGGCGGCGGCACTGGCCGATGTGCGGGCACGCGGATTTGCCATCGACGGTGAGGAAAAGAACATCGGCATGCGGTGCATTGCTGCGCCGGTGTTTGATGTGAACCGCGAACCAGTGGCAGGCATTTCCGTGTCGGGGCCCACAAGCCGGGTGCAACCCGATGCGATCGACCGGCTGAGCCGGGCCGTGATCGACGCGGCACATGCGTTGACCGAAGCCATCGGAGGGGATGCCGCCGCCTTGTGATCAGCGGAGGCGTCGCAGGTCCATGTGCCGGTTCACGTCCTTATAGAGCAAATAGCGGAACCGACCCGGGCCTCCCGCATAGCAGGCCTGTGGACAGAACGCCCGCAGCCACATGTAATCGCCCGCCTCCACCTCGACCCAATCCTGGTTCAGGCGGTAGACCGCCTTGCCTTCCAGCACGTACAGACCGTGTTCCATCACATGCGTTTCGGCAAAGGGGATGACTGCGCCGGGTTCGAAGGTGACGACGGTGACGTGCATGTCATGCCGCATGTCAGACGGATCGACAAAGCGGGTCGTCGCCCATTTCCCGTCTGTGCCGGGCATTGGTGTGGGCGCCACGTCCTGTTCGTTCGTGATGATCACGTCGGGCGCATCCAACCCGTCGACCGCGTCATAAATCTTGCGGATCCAGTGGAACCGCACCGATGCCTCGCCCGTGTTGCGCACGCTCCAATCCGTGCCCGCGGGAAGATACGCATAGCCACCGGGATGCAGCTCATGCACGTTGCCCCCCAGAGTGAGCGCAAGGCTACCCTCAACCACAAACAGCACCGCTTGGGCCAAAGGGTCTACTTCGGGCCGGTCGGACCCACCTCCCGGTGCCACTTCCATGATGTAATGCGAAAAGGTTTCGGCAAAGCCGGTCAACGGACGCGCCAGAACCCATAGCCGGGTGTTATCCCAGAATGGCAGGAAACTGGTCACGATATCGCGCATCGTGCCCTTTGGGATCACCGCGTAGGCGTCCGTGAACACGGCGCGGTCGGTCAAAAGCTGATCCTGACCGGGATGTCCCCCATGCGGGGCGAAGTATTTTGGTGGCATGACAGGTCCGAGTTCTGTGTGCGTTCCGCAGTATGAGCGCGCATCCCGCGACAGACCACAGCGCACAGCAAAGCAGGTCCTTTCGAGGAAATTTGATAATCCGCTGCGGTGCCGACGGGTCCGCACGCTGACACATCGCTGCGCGACAGGGCAAGGGCCGGAACGGTGTCCGACCGGTCCGTGATATGGCCAAGCCGGACGCTAGTTCAGATCGATTTTCGAGCCTTTGAACGAAATCGGGCCGCTGGCCTTGCCCTGGATCTTGGACGAGGCTTTGACCTTGAGATCCTTGCAGGTCAGCGTGATCGTGCCGTCCTTTTTCATGTTCAGCTGCGATTTCCCGACCTTGATATTCAACTCGTCGCCCACGTCGATGGACATCGTCTTGCCCACCGTCATCGTCTGCGCCTTGCCCACTTTGATGTCGGACGTCTTGCCCACGTCAAAGCTGTGCTTGACGCCCACCTTGTCGGCGATCTCGATGCCCACTTCGCGCTTGGCATTGATACCGACCGTGACGCTTTCATTGGTGCCGACGATCACCGTCTTGGCCATTTGCACGGTCTGGTTATAGTTGCCTTCGCCTTGGATGATGCCGCCCAGTTTGCCCAGCCCTTCGGCCAGAGACGGCAGGGAGGTGTAGTCGCGGATATCGTTGATGGCCTTGACCACGGAACCCATGGACTGCGGCCCGATGGTCAGGTCCATGTTGCCGCCGATCTGCTCCTTGTGATCGTTCTGGATTTCGAGCGACTTGTTGTGGCCGACCGACTGCACCCAGTTGTTGTCCACCCGTTCGGTGTGGTTGTGCAGGGTGCGTTCGTTGCGGTCCTTTTGCGCGTGGATAAAGATTTCCTCCGCCCCGGTCGCGTCCTCGAACCGGAATTCGTTGTAGCCATCGCTTTTGTGGCTGTCGGTTTTGAAGGTCGAGCGGGTCTTGTTGTCGGGCAGGGGGTAGGGCACGTCGTTCTTGCCGTTATAGACACAGCCTGTCACCAGCGGCTTGTCCGGGTCGCCTTCGAGGAACTCGACCACGACCTCCATGCCCAAACGCGGGATGATCATCCCGCCCCAGCCCTTCCCGGCCCAGTTCTGGCTGACCCGGCAGCGCATGGAATATGCGCCGTACAGATCCCAATGGAACTGCACGAGGATGCGCCCGTATTCGTCGCAATCAATCTCCTCTCCCTCTGCGCCGACAACGACAGCGGTCTGCGGACCCTGCACAATCGGCAGGGGTGTGGCGCGTGGCGGGATCATTGGCGCCGTGACCGGGCTGAGGGTGTAGTGCGCCTGAAACGCCTTGGTGTCGGCGCTCTTGCCGCCTGTCGCGTAGGATTGGCCAATGCAGGAATACCGCGCAGACAGGCACACATAATCGGCGCCGGTCCCGGGGCAGTCATCGCCGCCCTGCAAGGTGAACACCTTGCCCGGGGTCAGCATGGCGCAGTCGCCCTCGGCCCGGAACCGCGCGTCGCCACCGCGTTCCTGATTGACCCGCAGGCGCGACATCGCATTGCCTTGCCCCTGGGTGAGGTAATCGCCCGGGTAGTCATAGCTTTCGATCATCCCGTTCGCATAAGTCGCGTCACCTTCGAAATTGGTTTCCATCGTCGCGGTGGGTGATTTGAAATTATAGTCGGTCAGGCGGATGACACCGGTGGTCACGCGCCGCTGTGGTTCCCAAAGCCAGATATGTTCTTCGTTCGTCTGATGGTTTTCGACAATCGGGTAGAACGGCAGGGTGACCACGTTGTCATGCCCGTTCACATGGTCGGTGATGACCATCTTGTGGTTGCCGGGTTCGTGGGAAAAGTGAAAGCTCATCCCGAACCGTTCCATGATGCGCCGGACAAAGCTCAGATCGCTTTCGCGGTATTGGACGGTATATTCCAGGTCCGCGTAGTTGTTGAACAGCGCGGTTTCAAAATGCGGCGATCCGAGGTGCGCGTAATCCGCTAGCACCTCTTCGATGATGGCGACCGCGGTCATGCCGTGGAAAATGCGTTGATTGCGGCGTTTGCCAAGCAGCCACAGCCAAGGACGCAGCACCAGTTCGTATTCCCAGCCATTGGGCCCCTGTCCGCGCCAGCGGGCTTCGGTGATGATGCCGTCAAAGGCTTGCATGCCCTTGGCGCCGTCAATTTCGATGGTGGCGTGGGTGCCCATCAGCGCGTCGAAATCAATGGACGGGTCCGGGGCAAAGGCGTGCACGCGGTACTCGAACAGACCGTTCATGAAATCCTCACCGTCAAAACGGTTGAGCACGAGGATGTCTTTGCCCAGCTCGGTGGTGAGTACCGCGAGGCGTTCGTCTTGTGAAAATGTCGTCATGGCCGAAACCTAATCTATGTCAGGCGCAGCATCCCTGAGGGCTGCGCGTTTCAGGAAACCTCTTCAATAGAGAGCTGTCGTGCGTCTTCGTCTTCGTCGTCAAAATCGGGGTCGTCTGTGTCGGGATCTTCTTCTTCGTCTTCATCGGGGGTCGGCGCATAGAGGCCGAAAAGGCGAATGGGATTGGTCTGAAGCGATACGGCTGCGCGGTATTTCGACCGGGTCGCCCCGGCAAGAACAAGCGCATGAAGGGGATGTTCGCGGCTGGTGGCCTCCGCACACAGGTGCGCCAGCGCCGCTCCGAAGTAAGCCGCACCCATATCGCCGAAATCGAGCGCGGGGTATGCGGGGGCTGGATCTTCGGCAAGGTAGCCGTTCACGAGCCGGTGCATGCAATAGGCGCCTTCGGCGGCACGATACCGGGCGTTGTTGAAATCGGTGACAAAGCAGTCGACCGGCGTGCGCGCGGCACCCAGCGTATCGAGGGCCTGAAGCGCGCAATCGCTCATCGCCTGTGACAGGGTATCGGCATCGTCCATTTCGCCCACGGGCTCCAGCGCGGCGGCCGCGCTGTGGAGATAGGCCAACGGCTCTCCGATGCGCATGGCCTCGGGCAGCAGCAACAATGCGGCGGCGGCCTCTCCGGGGATCAGGCTGTAATTCGCGATCTCATCGGCAAAAAGACGGCCCTGCCCCATGAGGGCGTTCATCCGCGTCCGGTCGCTGAAGCTGTCGGCGCAGATCATCAGGAACGCCCGGTCCACCCCTTTGCGAAAGATGCTGGACAGCACGCGCGCCGGGCCGGTCTGCGCATCCGTGACGAGCCGCATGCCAGCCACTTCGAGGCAGGTCCCCCCCAGCGTGTCATAGACGCAAGTGGGCAGGGTTTCACTCAGCCCGTGAAGCCGTTCCACGGTCACGCCATCTTCGGCTGCAGGCTCGGCAAGGCACAGGACCACTTCGACCGGCAGAGTGGGCGCATCCGGTCCGAGCCGCTCCAGCAGATCCGCCAACGCCTGCTTGATCAGCCTGGGCAGCGCGTCCTGCAACATGTCGATGTCATCATTGTCCTGAAAGGCGCAAATCTGTTCCTGATAGTCGGCACCCACAAAGCGGAGGTTCCGCATCAGACACCGCTCTTCGTCCAGCAGGGACTGAACCGCAGTGCCAAGGCCGGGGCCAAACGCAGAGCTGAAGCCCATTTCTGCCAGCAAGAGCGTCATTCCTGCGTGACCTCCGCCTGTGCACGGCTGAGATCACCGCCATTGAGGGTTGCGACCAGTTCGAACAGAAATATCTGCTCCATCGAAACGGTATGGGCGAGCAGGGTGCCCGGACCGGTGAAAAACAGCTCTTCCTCGCCCGGTTCATGCGCCGCGTCGTGCCCAATCGGGATGAAGGCATTCATGCCAGCGAGGCTCAGAAATGCGTCCTCGAGGTCTTCGTCCAGCGCGTCGGCTTGCAGGTTGGTAAAGGCGATTTCGTCCGCCTCGACCAACAGCGCATCGCCAATGGGGCCGGAGGCAGGCACGTGGACATTGTGCCAGAGCGCCTGCCGGATATCGACGGGCATCGGCTCCAGCCCCTCGGGACCGGCCACCTGCACCGTCAGTGCGCCAATGTCCCGGTCAAAGATCATGCCGTTGAACGCTTCGTTTGCGGCCTCTTCATCTCCGTCGAGCGCATCCAGCAAGCGGGGATAGGCGTCCGCCGGGGTGTGGTGCGATGCCACGACCAGCCGCACCATCACATGCACGAGATTGACATGGGCACCGGGCGTCGTGACCTCGATCACCATGCGGTCGGGACCGTCCATCGTGACAACACCAGCGGCCGATGCGTCCTTGGCAAAGGGGCGGGTGAGGAACCCCTTGTTCAGACCGTCGGCCACTTCGTCCGCCATCGCGTGCCAGATCTCGAACCTGTCGGTGGGCAGATCGCGGGCGGCGGCCGCGGGGCTGTACTGCACCGTGATGGCCACGCGCGTGACCACTTCGGGCAACGTGCCAGGAACGTTGAGGCGGCCCAGAACCTGTTCAAGCAGGGTCATCGCTCACTCCTCAAACCGCTCATACCACGCCTCGACGCGGTCGGTGCCTTCGGGGTCGTCAATCTGTGCCCCGAACAGTCCGTTGAGCATCGGGCGGAGACTGGCGCGCGCGGGGGCAAGCGCTTCGGACACGGCCCGGTAGGCCGTGATATCCTCGTCCGCGTTGACATCGCCCCAGATCGGGGCCGGCCCCGCGGTGACGATCAGCATGTCGTCCGACTGTTCGACCTGCACACCGTCGGTCTCAATGTCGACCGTGCCAAGGCGCGGCAGGTAGTAGCTGCCAAGCATGGTGCGCCACCCGATATCGACAAAACCGTCGGTTGCTTCGGGGAAATCCTCCCAGAAGGACGAACCGATATCCTTGTGGATGCACCACTCGGGGCCCTCGCCCATGAATTCGATGCAGGTCTTGTAGCGGGTGAAGCCACGCGGGAAAAACGTCTCGGACCCTTCCATCGACAGCGGCAGAAAGAACCCCATGCCCATGATCGCATAAAGCGTGGGCATGGTTTTGAGCAGAGCCGTCACCTGATCGGCAACCTGCACGGCGATCTCCGGATCATCGGGCAGCGAAATGTCCAAAAGCCCGTAATCCGCATGCTCTTCGACACGAAAGAACGGCACGGTGATCTGGTGATTGACGTCGCTGACCGGTCCAAAGACGCGCAAGGTCGCGGGCCAGCCGTGATCCCCGCCGGTCAGCCAATCGCGCGCCTCCTTCAGCAGCTCGTCATCAACGACCTTGCCTTCGAGAGGCCGCTTTCGGTCCGCCATGGCCATGAACGCAACGTCGCCCCGGTAGCGCGCGACAAAGATATCCAGGATGTCGGCCAATCCGGCGTTCGCGGCACGGTCCCACAGCCCGTCAGGGAAGTAGGCGAGGATGCGAAAGCATGGTTGGGCGAGCGCTGCGTCACCGCTGCGGATATAGTCGGGCATCATTTATCCTGTTGGTATCGATGTCGGCGGTTTGGATTTGCCATCGCAGTTGCAGCTCTTGGCATCATTGGTGAGGGCCGTCGGCTTCTTGCCGGTTGCATCCTTGTAGGCCTTTTCCTGCCCATTGGATTGCCAGCCATCCTTGTAGCCCGTCTTGGGATCGTCGAATTTGAAATCGTAAATCTCGTGCAGCGATCCGTCGGCGTTCTGGATCGAAAAGTCGGGGCGGATCTTGATCGCGTCCTTCATGACGGATGCGGCGTTCAGGGATTTGTAGATTTCACGCACCATCAGGCCGGTGTCCACGATGTCATACACGGTGGAGGCGACGTTGAGACCGGGGATCAGCTTTTTCCAACCGCCCAGCAGCATCTTGGCGCCTTTTTTGGTGAGGCCCTGGCGCACTTCCTTTTTGAGCTGGCGCTTGAGCGCGCGTTTGAGGCTCTTTTCATCATAGGTCTTGCGCAGGCCTTTGAACTTTCCCTTCTTGTCGCTGACAAAGAACTGCTTTTCCGCGCCGCCAACGCGCCCTTTGCCACCTTTCTTGACGGCATCGTTCAATTTTGACTTGGGATTGCTGAGTTGCTTTTTCACCTTCCGCTCGGCGGTCTTCGAGGGCTTTTCGCATTTGGCTTTACCGGACGCCTTGCACTTGTGCCATTCCTCGCGGGCCTCGCAGAAAATCTGGCACAACTGGAACATGATCGACCCGGGCGGGTGCGGAATTTCGAAATGACCGCCGGTGCCGGAAATGCAGTTGCGGTTGTTCATGAACATCTTGTCCGTCAACCGGCAGACGTTTTTACCCTCGGCGTAGACGGTCGGGGAAAAGGTGATCCAATGGCTTTTGTCGATATTGGTGTTCGAAATCACGCCCTTGAGCGTGCCGGGTTCGTCCCCTGTGCACCGCGAATGATATGACGGGCGGTTGGCGATGGAATTGCCTCCATCGGCAAAGGTCTTCTTGGTGCCGTTGGCAAGGTCCGAAGATTTGGAAATGATCACGTATGGAACGGGTATCGGACCACCCGGCGAGGGCGTTTTGCACACGTCGGGCACGGTGTTGATCTCGAACCCGATGGTCCCCTTGTGGGACAGGGTGAGCATGTTGGCGTTGACCGTTTGTGCCATCAGACGGCCTCCTCCAACTCAAAATCGCGGACAAAGAACGATGCATGTTCAGGTTGGACCCGGAAGCCGCTGCTGTCGTTCAGTGCAATTGTGGTATGTTCGACCAACACGTCGTTCTTGCCTGCCTGGATGGGCAACATCGCGATGTAGAACAGCGAAACCAACTGCTTATCGGCGGCGATGTTTATGGTTTGCAGCTCTGGCGTCAGCGTCTCCCACTGCCCGCGGAATTTGCACATGATGTCAAATCCCACATGCGGCAACGTAAACGTCACCGGCGGATCGGCCCACGTGCCGTCGTTGGATGTCATGTTGGTCAGGGTGACCGACGCCCCCTGCGCCGCCGCGCGGTCGAGGCGTTGATCCGGCGGGGCGGCCTGCCAGTATTCGGGTTGCAGATCCATTGGCATCAGGGGGGACCGTCGCCGTTGCCAATCCTCGTCATATGTACCGCTGAGGGCATCCCGCACCGCCCAGGATCGCGGGATCGCGGTCAGCGCGGCGGGCGGCACCGGTGACTTTGGCTGGGTCATGGGTTTGCCCGGCAGGCTGAGACGCGGCATCAGTGCGGTGTCACCATCCGCCTTTGGATCATCGCCAAGACCAATGGGGTTGGCCGCCGTGCGTGGCCCGCCAAAGCTCTGCGTATAGTGCAGGGGGACCGGGTCGTGGGGCACGTTCTTGACCGGGGTCACCCCTTGCCAACGGGTCAGAACCGAAGGCGGCGCAACCTGGATCGTTTTGGTCACGTTGCCGATATTCAGTTGGACAAGATAGGGCTGTTCCGGTTTTGCCTCACGCGGGGGATAGGCGGTGGCGTCCACGATCACATCCACCTGACCTTTGGGCAGGGTGATGTCGGTGTCGCTCAGCATATCGCGTTGGGTATCGTCATCCGCAAAAACCGGGCCGTAACAGGGCTCAATCTGATCGGGGGTGAACAGGCACGGCTTGCCATCGCGAAAGGCAAACGTCGCTTTGATCCCGATCACCCACAACGAATTGCCCGCAACGTCGCGCAAGAACGTTTTGGCGTCGGGAAACGGGGTGGTGTTGTCCACGGTCCACATCGGTCAATTCAGATCAATGGTGGCGCCGTTGAGCCGCATCCGACCGCGCGCGCCCACGCGCACGTCTTCGCCGCTGATCCGCACGCGCCCGTCCCGGGTCAGACGGATCTGGGCCTTGCCCGTGCCAAAGGTGATGTCCTGATCCGGACGGGCCTTGCCCACGGCCAGGATCGCATCGGCCAGTGGCACATAGCCCAGAACCACCATCCGCCCGTCCATCTGCGCCTGTTTGCACACGGCCAGATACGTACCGGGATCACCCGCGGGCAGGGGGTCCAGCGCCATTGTGGGGCCATATCCGGCCAGAACAGGACCGCCATCATCGGCCCGGTCCAAAATCGCCACCAGCAGGAGGCCACCAGTGTGCGCGGCCCCATCAGAAACGTCCGTCTCAAACGAGCATGGATGTTGCATACCAAATCCACTTCAAATCTGCTTGCGGGCAAAAAATAAAGAAACATCCCGCGGAAAAAATGCAAACGCGCCCAACAGCGCCAGCAATGGCACGAGTATTCGTCGTTGGTTCCGCGCAATCAAGTCTTATGGCCCTCGAACGGCCAAAAATGCCGGAATACCCTACCCGAAATGCCTTGGATTGTACTGTTTTGACGGGTGCGACGATGCTTTTCGGGGTCGTTGTGAATCACTCCATCGCCTGTTTCCCAACCTGCGGTAGGTGTGCTCACCGGCATATGCGCGATGCGCAGCGTCCCGGGTCATGGCGCAACGGCGCTGCGCGTAGCGGCATGATCGGCCACCCCTGAGGGAACCGGATTGAGATGCGGATCGGTGCAGGGTGATGCCATATGCCGTGCGCATTCAACAACTGCTTGGCGGATGACCACGCTTTGCGCAGCGTCGGCGGGGCGTACGGTTGGTTATCGCCGCGTTAACGCTCATTCGGGATGTTCCATCGGTCATTTTCAGATGGAGGCGTTCGATGCCCATTTCCGATCAGTTTCAGCAATATCAACCCGGTCTGAGCAGCCCCGTCCAAGGTGGGTTCGACGTGACCCCGGCCGATGGCGCGGACCTTGCGCAGGTCACGCGTGCCGTGATGGTGTCGGGGGCCGGTGACGTCGCAGTCACGCTCAAGAACGGTGATGCCCTGACCCTGCCGGGTCTGACGCCGGGTGTGATTTATCCGCTGCGGGAGGCCCGGGTCTGGGCGACCGGCACAACGGCCACAGGCGTCAAAGGGCTGGTCTGATGCTGGGGCTCGCAGTGGGGATGCAGCCCACCTACAGCGCGCGGCGCGTGGTCCCGTTTCCGGCTGGTTTTGCCTGGGATCAGGGGCGGTTCGGGCTGCAGATATCCGAGACCGGTGGCCGCTATGTCGCGGATGTTGACCCGCGTGATCTGGTTGATCCGGCGATCTGGGCCGGACCTGCGTTTCATGTGTCCGCTTCAGGGGACGATTACAATTCGGGGCTTGCCGCCACAGAAGGTGACTTCACGGATGCAAAACGCACGATTTACGGTGCGTTCCGGGCGGGCAATGCCACCGGTGCGCCTTACCGGGTTGTGGTGAATGCAGACACCTACGAAGGCAGCGCGTTCACGCGCAACGGCAATGATGAACCGACACAGCCCGTGGCCGTTGTCGCCCATGGCGGGCGGGTGCGGTATCGCACGGGCCCGTTTTCCGTGACATGGACCGATGCAGGCGGGACGTATTCGGCGGCGGTGAGTTCCGTGCGCCGGGTGTTCCGCACGGATATCCTGACGCCCGAGGGTCTTTTCTCCGAACTGACCCAAGTGGCGGATGTGTCGGCATGCGCCGCCACGCCCGACAGCTGGGTTCTGGACGGATCGACCGTGCATGTGAATGTGGGCGCGGCCCCCGGCGCAACCGATATCGCAATGATGCGGTCGTTCCACGGCGCGCGGTTCATGGACCATGCCGATGATTTCTATATCGAAGGCTTTGACATCGAAGGTGGGATCACCGGTGCGCTGCATTTCGATGAGAGTGCGGCACGCAACATCGTCGGTGTGGATTGCACGTTCCGCTATTCCGCGCCGTCCAACCCGTCGGCGCCGCAGGATGCGGTGCGGGTGCGGCGGACCGATGGTCTCGTGGCGTTCTTTGGCTGTGACGCGAGTTTCGGGGCCAAGGATGGCTGGTCGTTCCATGATGACGGCACACTCGGCATGCATGTGCTGCTGCAGGACTGTTCCAGTTGGCGCAATGGCGCGTTCGGGGCCAGTTCGGTGAACGGCTTTACGTTGCATGACCGGGTCTATGGGGTGTCGTTGAACGGGTCGTATGGACTGTCGCGCAATGGGTCCGAAGTGCACATCATCCAAGACGCTCAGGCGTGGATTGCCGGTGGACAAGCGGTTGCGCGCGACGTGGACGGCGGATCGACGGCATTCAAATGCTCCAACGCGTCGACCATTTGGTTGCAGGATGTGGTGGCCGATGCGGCGGGATCCGCGGCGGATTACGCGGTGGAGGCAAACGCGGGCACGGTGTTCACCCGTGGGTTCACCGCGCTGTCCGGCACGGTTGAGATTTCGTCCGGCGGGTCGGTCACGCCGTTCTGAACCAAAGCATCGGCCAATGCCGACCAGTCCGGGATGTGTTCCGGGTGCCGCCCATATGTTTCACAGCGCGTCCGCCAGTCGGGCGCGCTGTCGCTTATGAGGCCGGGAATATCTGGTGTGCAGAGGCGGTGCGGCACAAGGATCGGCAAGCCGATGTGCCGGTAGAGCAGGATGCGGTTCGAGTTGGTGATCTGATATTCGACGCCGGGCCTGTCCTGAAACGGCGCAAGCCCGATATCGGCGTGGCGGATATAGGCGAGCGTTTCGGCAAAGGGCCGTTCGCCGTGCCAGGTGACGTTGGGCAGGGCGGGTGGCTGTGACTTGAGCCGCCCGATGACATGTATGTCCCAGTCCGGCGCGGCGGCGGCAGTGCGCTCAATTGCGTCCAGATCAATCAGGGTAGAGCCCGCGCAAATGGCGCGCTTTCGATTGCCTCTGTGCGGATACGGATCGGTTGTGGTGACGTTGACCTGATCCAGTGGCACACCCATCGGATCGAGCGTCACGTGCGGATGACCCGTGAAACGGGCCGCGATCAGGGGGCTGCCGGTGCTGATGCGGTCAAAGTGGTGATGCTGCGCCTCGGCCCGCACAAGATCGTCCGGCGCATTGAGCAATCGGATATCATCAGACACCCGGTAGATGCGCGTGGCCTGTGGTGCATGCCTTTGCACAATGGGGGCAAGCAGGACGGGCGCGCCACTTTCACAGATCACGACGTCAGCGGTGCTGAGCGGGGCGCGCAGTCTGCGCTGCCAGTAGCGGGTGAAAAGGGGATGCAGAGGCCGGGTGATCCGGTTCAGGAGCGGGCGTTTCCATCGAAACGGGTGCCACGGTGACAGGCCGTAGATGCCGGTCAATGTCGGACTGTACCGCGTCGTGCCGCTCGCGGGGATGTGGTCGAGTGCGGCCAACCGTTTGTCCCGCTTGATCCGCGACACCCAGCTGTAGCCAACCGTGACATAGGTCACGTGCCACCCGCGGGACTGCAAATGGTCCGTCACCCAAAGCATGGATGTGCGCCGTTTCTGTTGCGGGAAATGGCCGGTGATGAAGACGAGACGCTTCATGCAATCCGCCGTCGGGGCATGTGGCTGAGCGCCAGAAAGGGCAGGTAGAGCGCCGTGCCCAAGGCCACGCTTGCGATGAGTGGCAGGGGCGACAAGGCCAACAGGACGGCGCACATCACGGCCCCCGCGCCGAGTGGGAGCAGGGCAGGGGACAGGTCCTGTGCAGACAAGTGCAGTGCTCGGAGCGCGCGCGGGATGAACCAGAACGCAACGCACAGGCTCGCACCCGATATGGCTGCCGCAACGGTTGTGACTGACACGGCCAGTGCGGGCAGCACCAGCACCGCGCTCAGCATCAGTGTGAACGCCGCACGTTGGAGCACCAGCCGCGTGTGGCCCTGCGCCAGCACCGCCTGTGTCAACGGCATCAGTACCGCATTCAGCAAGCCGAATACGGCAATGGCGCGCAGGACAGGTGTCACGGTTGTCACATGCGCGGTGCCGACGGCCAGCGTCAGGATCTCCGGGGCGGCGGCCAGTGTGCCGCCCCAGATCCACGCCGCCAGCACGACAGTGTGGCGCATATGCTGTCGCATATCTGCGCTCAACGACACCGTGCGGCTGAACTGCGGCAAGGCAATGAAGCGGAGGGGCGACAGGCTGAGCGCTTCGATCAGCTCCAGCATCCGGGTGGCAATCTGGAACGCGCCCGCGGCCACCGGGCCGAGCATCAGGCCGATGGCCAGTTGTACCAGCGGGACAAGCCCAGTGCCGAGCATGACGCGTCCGCAAATCTCACCGGTTTTGCGCAGGATCAACCACACGCCACGCCAGCGTGGCAGGGTGTCCGGCCACCAGCGCGCAAGCGCGATGGACAGCACGCTGGTCAACAGGGCATTCAGGAGCGCAAACACAACCAGCGCCCAAACGCCCCATCCCGTCATCAGCATCCAGAGCGCGACGGCAGCACCAACGCCTTGTGCACAGAGGGTGCGCAGGGCAAGGGCCCGCAACTGCAACCGCTGGCGCAACAGCCCTTCGGATACCGCGCCCACACTGTTGATCAGGGGGATCGTGCTGAGCGCGAGGAGCAGGGGGCTGAACACCGCACCAAGTGCGGCCAGCAGCACGGTCAACGCCCCCCCGACCGCCACCGCCACCGCAAAGAGCGCATGCATCCGCCGGGTCCGCCGCAGTACGGTCACGGCGTCCGAAATCCCAGCCTTGTGGATCCCTTGCGTCAGGCGGATGGGCGCAAAAGCGGTGGCGAACAGCCCGATCTCTCCCAGCGACAGCACACGGGTTGCGGCCAGAAACAGGGCGGCGTTGATGCCCACGCGCGACCAGCTGAGCACAAAGGACCACCCCCGCACGCTCATGCCGCAACACCCCTTGCCGGGGGCGACATCGCCCGCAGCAGCGGGCGTTCTATCAACAGATGGGTCAACAGCCCCACAGCCAGAGCCAGACCGCAGACCACGGCGGTGTATATCGCCGCCCCTGCCACTGTCGCAGGCAGCAGCGGAACAAGCAGGAGCGTGGCCGCGCGTAGGGCAAACCGGTGGGACAGGTACAGCGCATAGGAGGCATCGCCCCAAACCATGCCCGGCAACGTTCGCATCGGGCACAAGAGCGTACCGCTGGCGACGATGATCGCGGCCGGCACACCAGCCGCCAAAAAGCGGGGTAGCGGCAAAGGATCCAACACGACCAGCAGCGCAAGGCCCACCGCCGCGCCGCCCACCGCCAGCCCCATATGCGGCATGTGCCAACCCCGCTGCCACAGCCGCGCGAGCCCCACACCAAACAGGAATTCGAGGATGATCGAATTGGTCCAGAACGCCCATTGCGGGCTTTGCCAGCCGATCAGCGACCCGGCCACCACAAGGCTCGTCATCAGTACGCTCAGGCTGATCAGGGGACGCGGCAGGGCAAGGCACAGTGCGGCCAGCGCGTAAAACCACATCTCGTAATTCAGGGTCCAGCCAAGCGACAGCACTGGCGCAATCCGCCCGTCGCCACGCTCATAGGGGAAAAACCCGTATGAGCTCAGGATTTGCAGCGGGTCGAACTGAGTGTCCTTGGCCCCGCCGGGGATCAGGATCAAGGCCGCCACCATCAGCGTTGTGAACAGCCAGTAAAGCGGCACGACACGCACGGCACGCCGCCACAGAAATGCGCCCGGTTGCCCGAGATACCGCGCCGCGGACAAGGTGATCACAAAGCCGGAGATGACAAAAAAGATGTCGACGCCGCGTGTCCATGGGATTGCATCACCGGGCAGGGGCAGTCCGAAGTAATGTTCTGCCTCGGCCAGCACATGCCCGATCAGCACCATCACGGCTGCCACGGCGCGCAACACCTGAAGACCCGGGATCATGCAGGCCCCGGGCGGCGTTTCAGCGACAGATGCACCACGAGCATGATCAGCGCTGCGGAAAAGAAGAAGTTCTGGTGCGTGAAGTAGACCGAATGGCTTGAGAACATGAGCGCGGCGCCGATCTGGGCATAGACCACGGCCCACCCGAAATTCCGCGTCGCCCGGACAAAGATGCGGCGCAGGACAAAGCCGCAAAGTGCGATAAAGGGCAGCCCGCCCTTGATCCCGAAATCGACATAGGCGGCGGTGAAAAACGGGAATTCGCCCCCCCCGATGACCGGATCCAGCGCGGCAAGGCGCGGGGCCAAAACATGCAAAAAATACCCTTCGGTAAAGGTGAGGAACATCACACCTTCGAACAGAAGACCGCCATTGGTGTGGTAGATCGGGCGGGTCAGGGGCGCGAAGGCGTTGAACATGTCATTGACGAGGTAAAAGGCCAGCTTTTGCACCGCGATGTCGGTGGCGGGCCGGTCCACGATCGGGTTCGTGATCGCCTCGCGTCCGACCCAGAGCGTCAGGAACAGCACAGCAGCCAGCGCGATCCAGTGCAGCCCGAACACCCGCCCCCGCACGATGCAAGCCGCGAAATATGCGCTCAGCAGCAATTGCAGCAGGAGCAGGCGTTGGCTCATCACCAGCGGCAGAACAATCAGAGCGGCCGTGTTCAGGATCAGCGTGATCCACATCAGACGCCGCGCGCGTCTGCGCAGCTGGCCCGTGGCCAAAAGCGCTGCGGCCAGACAGCCCGTCGCGGGGAGCGCCGCATAGAACAGGCGCATACCGGTAAAGAGCTTGTTGCTGAGCAGAAAGTCACGGGTGGTCAGGCTGTCATTATAAGCAGCGGAGGCAAGCGCGCTGAGCCCGCCCGTCTTGGCCGCCGAGGTCAGGATCCAGAGCGCCGTTACCCCCAGCAGGATCAGGTTGGCGACAAACGTCATCTGTGCCGTGCGGTTGAAATTCAGGGTGTGGGCGGCGGTGCGTTTGGTGGTCCGGCTGAACCGGGCCGCGCCGTCACCCACGATGTATGCGATGATGCCAAAATGGATCCAGGTCAGCCCGGTGCCCTCGAACACAGTGGGCGAGATGCCTTCGCGGCGCATGAATGTTTGCACCAGGTCGAGCGTGTCGAGATGGGTGAGCGTCAGGGCGGCCCCGATCCCCGTCAGCCCCCAGCACAGGAGCAGCAGCACCAGTGGCGACAGACCGGGCACGGGCGTGCGGGTCGGGGTCATGCGGCGGCCCGGGTCTGAAAGCGGCTGCGGTAGATGGCAAGGTCCGCGGCGCACAGCGCTTCGATCCGCGGGCGCAGGGCCTCGGGGATCGGCTGTTCCGTGGGGGCCGCGTTGCGGCGCAGGCGCGGGATGGGCGTCATCGTCAGGCGGCGCAGATCGCGGGCAAAGCGGGCCGTGTCGCCAAGATCGCCCACCAGATCAAAGCAGCTGAGGTTCGAGATCGCGCGCTCCGTCAGCTGGGCCAGGTCAACGCCGGGTCGCTGCCAGTGACCCGCAAAGTAAAACAGGTATTGCGAGGCCAGCCGCGCCGCGTCGTCCGTCTCTAGGAATGCTGCAAGCGTCGGGGCGCGGCGCGGGTCGGGGTGCGCCCTTTGGAGATAGTGGTAATGGGACACGAACCGCTCCACCGGGTCGCGCAGCATCGTGACAAAGCGATACCCGCGGGCCGCCCCTGCATGCAGATCCGGATCGTATTGCACATGCCCGGTGATCAGCGACTTGCCCGCCGCCACATGAGCGCGCAACTGGCGGCTGCGCGCCGCATAATCGTTGAGAATGCGAAAGGGGCGCGGCAGCGCGGCGTGCCCCTGATCGAGGGTGATCGTGCCGCAAGACGCAAAATACCGCAAACGCAGCGCCGCCCCAAAGCTCGACCCGCCACATTTGGGCACATGGATGTAAATGATGCGGGGCATGAAACCTCGTGCCGGATTTTTCGGTTGCGTTAGCCTTTTGGTAAGGATGGCAGTCGATGGTTAACGGGCACTTAACGTTGATGGTCACGAGGAGCCCGCGCCATGCATATCGTCCACTTGGTGACCCGGCTGCTGCGCGCAGGGTCGGAGGAAAACACAATTGCCACCTGTCAGTGGCAGGTCGCCGCCGGGCACCGGGTGACGTTGGTGCATGGGGCGGATGTCGATCCGTTCTGGCGCGACCATCTGCCTGCCGGAATCGACCGGATTGCGGTGCCGCAAATGGTGCATCCGGTGCGCCCACGGCAGGACGCACAGGCGTTGGCCGCCCTGCGCGCGCTCTACCGCCAGCTTGCGCCGGACGTCATTCACACGCATCAGAGCAAGGCGGGCATTCTGGGACGGCTCGCGGCCAGCGCAGTGCCCGCCGCCCGTGTGGTCCACGGCATTCACATCATCCCGTTCGAGGGCGTCAGCGCCGGCAAACGCGCGCTCTACATCGCGGCTGAACGGGCCGCGGCGCGACAAACGGACCTGTTCATCGGAGTGTCAGAGGCCGTGGGCCGCGCCTATGTCGATGCGGGGATTGCTGACGCGGCGCGGGTGCATTGCGTGCGCTCGGGCATGGATCTGGCACGGTTTCAGGCTGCGTTCCCGCCACCGGATGCCACAGCGCTGAAAGGGCCCGCAGGGTCGCGTGTGGCGCTGATGATGGCCGCGTTTGAGCCGCGCAAGCGGCATGTGCCGTTTCTCGAAGCGTGGGCGCGCTGTGGCGGTGCGCACAGCAATGTGCGCCTGCTGTTGGCGGGGCGGGGTCCGGAAGAGGCGCGGGTGCGCGCCACGGTCTCGGCGCTTGGGTTGGAAGAGAATGTTGTGTTCTGCGGTCACAGGCCCGACCCGCACGCGCTGTTCGCGCTTGCCGACCTGTCCGTCCTTACGTCCGAGCGTGAGGGGTTGCCGCGCGTCGTGGTGCAATCGCTGGCGGCGGGCTGTCCGGCACTGGTGCAGGCGCTGCCTGGGCTGCAAGAGGTGGTGCAGCATGGGGAGAATGGCTGGATCGCCGACGCGCATGACATGGACGGGGTCGCGCAGCGGATGATGGGTCTGCTGAGCGATCCGGTGTCGCTGGCGCGGATGCGGCGCGGGGCACAGGCGACGGATGTGTCGGACTGGAGCCTTGAGGCGCTTGGTGCGCGGACCACGGCGCTTTATGGTCTGGACCGTGCGCAGGCGGCGGCATGACGGTTTTCGTCAATGGCCGGTTTTTGACGCAGCCGGTGTCGGGCGTCCAACGCTATGCCCGCGAGCTGTTGTCGGCGCTGGACCACCTCCTGGCGCAATCCGGCGGTCCGGACATCGAAGTGCTGCTGCCCTATGATGTGGCGACCCCGGAGTGGCAGGTCCTGCGCACCCGGGTGGTGCGCGGTGGGCGCGGACATCTGTGGGAGCAGGGCGCACTGGCGCATGCCGCGCGGGGCGGGCGGCTTTTGTCGCTGGGCAATGCGGGACCGCTAACCCATGGCGCTCATGTGGTCTGCCTGCATGACGCCAACCTCTTTGACATTCCGGAGGCGTTTTCGCCCCGCTACCGGGCCGCGCATCGGCTGCTGCGGCCAGCACTGGCGCGCCGTGCGCAGACGTTGCTGACCGTGAGCCACCATGCGGCGGGGCGGCTGTCGCATCATCTGGGCGTGCCCAGATCCCGGTTCGAGATCGTGCGCAACAGTGCGGCGCATGTGTTGCGCTGGCCTGTCCGCCACGGCGTGCCGGAGCGCTATGGGCTGCACCCTGATGGTTACCTCCTGAGCGTCGGCAACCAGAGCCCGAACAAGAACCTGTCGGCGTTGACGCAGGCCCATGCGCTGGCCGGAGAGACTGCGCCGCCCCTCGCGATCGTGGGCGGCGCGGCCCCCGGTGTTGCTTTGGCCGATGCCGGACAGGGCGGGCGCGTTCACATGTTGGGCCGGGTGCCAGATGAAGACTTGCGCGGGCTCTACGAAGGTGCGCGCGGCTTTGTCTTTCCGTCGCTGTTCGAGGGGTTTGGCATTCCGCCGCTGGAGGCGATGCAGCTTGGCGTGCCGGTCCTGTGCGCGCGGGCGGGGGCGATGCCCGAAGTGCTCGGGCAGGCGCCGGTGTGGTTCGATCCGCGCGACGTGGGCGACATCATGGTGTCGTTGCAGGCATTTGCACGGCTGACGGCTCGGGACCGGCGCAGCATGGCCGTGATCGGGCGGGCCGTTGCGGCGCAGTACCAGTGGGCCGACAGTGCGCGTGTATTGCGCGATATTCTTATGCGCAAACCGCTGGCGCACGTCGCCTGACCGCTCGTGCAGCGCGCAGATACCGGATCGCCGTCCGCCAACGACAACACGGATAAACCCGGATCGGGCAGCGCCCTAGGGTCAGGACGCATTAATCCTGTAGCAGTGGTTTGACACATTCTCTGACCGGCTCTGGCCCTCTCATGCATCGCCTCGGGGAGCATGAGAGGGGAGAAGCAGAGACACAGGAATTCCCTCTCGCGCATTGCTTTGCGATACGCTGCCGGTCAGCGGTGGTTCTGGCTCGAAGCTCTGCGTCGCCGCGAGGCTGAAAGTCCATCAAATCCGTCACGCGGGCGGCGTCCCATTGCGCGGCAGCGTATTGCAACGCGATGCGCGAGAGCGCGTGATGCAGGATTAACGGGTTCTGACCCTAGCGTCCCGTGGGCCGGATGACGACGACGGCGGTTTGCGCAATCAGGCTGAGATCCGCGAACAGGCCCATCGTCTGGGCATAGGTCTGGTCCATTTGCAGCCGTTCATCATAGCAGCCGTTGGCTCGCCCGGCGACTTGCCACAAGCCCGTTACACCTGGCTTGAGGCTCAGGTAGGTCTGCGCGTGCGGGCCGTACCGGTCCAGCTCGGGCGCAGTGATGGGCCGCGGACCAACGAGGCTCATATCCCCCCGCAACACGTTCCAGATCTGGGGCAATTCATCCAGGCTGGTCCGGCGCAGCACGCGACCCAGAGCAGTCACACGCGGATCCCGCGTCAGTTTCTGCGTGCGCGCCCACTCCGCGGCCGCAACGGGGTCCGCGGCAAGGTGGTCGCGCAGGCGCTGTTCCGCATCGGGCACCATCGTCCGGATTTTCCAACAGGTGAACGGCACGCCATGCTGGCCCACGCGCTGATGCGCGAACAGACCGAAGGTTCCGGTACAGGCGCACAGCGCGCACAAAATTGCAATCAGGGGGATGAGAACCGGCAGCAGCAGGACCGCAATGCTCAGGTCCACAATACGTTTGCCAAACGCCGCATAGGCCGTGCCGCGCCGCGGGAACAAGGACAGGGGCCGCGTGTTGGACCGGTAGTCGAGATGCGCCATTGGCAGCTCCGTGATGCGATCCCACCCGCAGTCTCGGTAAGTCCCTGTTAATCACCGACAGGATTAACAGCCGGTAAACAAAACCGGTCTCATTCGCATAAAATGGGGAGGTTCAACTGGGGCGCGAAAAATCAGCGGATCGTGTCGAACCGCACCCCGTCACGGTCAATATGCGCGAGGGTCAGGCGGCCTGTGGCAAAGGCGCCGGTGTCGATACTGATTCGACCCTCATCCGCCCGCGGTGCATCCACGATCGTATGGCCATGCACCACCCACACCCCGTCCTTGCGCCGGGTTTGGTGAAACGCGGCATGGCCCCATCGCAGGTGCGCGCTGCTTTGGTCAGCGATAGGGGTGTGCGGATCGGCGGCGGCATGGACCACGGCCACATTGCCCGACTGCCAGCGCGTCGGCAGATCGCGCAACCACGCCACCAGCGGGCCGCCCATGGCCTCAACCAACGTATCGCGGGCGCGGCGCAGGGCGGCGCCATCGCTGAGCGGGGTCGTGCCGCGCACACCAAAGCTTGCCAGGGTTTGCAGCCCGCCATACCGAAGCCAGCGCGGCCCGGCCTGCGCGGGATCATCGATGAACCGCAGCATCATGGATTCGTGGTTGCCAGATAGGCAGATGATATCGCCCCGCGCAGAGAGCGTGCGCAGGACCTCAGCGCTTTGTTCGCCCCGATCAACGTAGTCACCGACACACACAACCTGCGCCGATCCAACCCGGTTCAGCGCCCGGTTCAGCAGATCAGCGCGCCCGTGCACGTCGCCCAACGCGACAAACGCCTGATCCGGCGCGAGCGCTGGAAACGGGGTGGGACGGCGGAAACGATCGAGAACACGGGTCAGCATGAGACGGCACATGGTCCGGTTGCGGGATGTCTCAAGACCTTATCCGCAAACCGGACGTGCCGCCAATGTCTTGCGCCAGCGACGGGATGCGCGGTCAGAGCAGGGACAATTGCGAGCGGGCCGACGTTGCTTCTTCGGCGAGATCGCTCGCATTCTGTATATGCCAGTCGAGGCCGGTCTGGCCCTTTTCAGCGGCCCGTTCGAGATTGCGCGCCGCGGTTCTGGCATCCTGCGCGCTCATGTTCAGCGCTTCGGCCAGCCCGGCGCGGTGTGCCCGGATCTCGGCGACGCCCGTGTCGTGTTCGGCGCGCGTGATGTCACCGGCTGCAAATCGCACGGTGAGCTTGTTGAGCTGTTTTTCCTGTGCTGCGATCAGGGCTGGCAAGTCATCCTGCACATTTTCCATCTGGCGGTTCGCCGCGCGCAGGGACCGGACGACAGCGTTCGCGTCGACAAGGGCCACACGGCGCTGCACGTCCTTTTTGCCAGCGGCATTTCCGACCAGTGCGCCGGTTCCGCCGCCGATCGCAGCCGCCGCCACGCAATTGCGTGCATTGCCCGCGGACAGCACGGTCAAACCGCAGCCCACAGCCGCGCCAAGGGCGGCCCCGTGAAGTGTCGACGCCTTCACCAGACGGTCTGCCGAGGTATTGAGCGCCGCAACCTGTTCGTCGATCGATCCCTCATGGATGGGATCATCATGAAAGAACAACGCGGAATGATCGAGCTTGGTTGTCTCCGCGGATGGACCGGGAGCCTGCGCACATGCCGACAGGGTCAGGAGTGCCGCAGTGCAAAACATCAGGGTGCGCGGGAACGTCATCGCAATGGTCTCGTCTTGTTTGTATCCGTCAACAATCAGACGTTTAGTTTTGGATTGTGTCCGATTTTGGGCGCATTTAATTTTTATTTGAGGAATGCGGTCCGCGCGGAAACACGGCGGTGCCCCAAGCTGTGTGTTGCCCACGTCCCACAGATGCGCACGGCGGCCAGCGTGCTGGCCTTCCTGCTGAGGTTGGTGCTAGGTTCATCGCTATACGGGTATCTATTCGGGTACGAGGGCCGCAGTACATGGCGTTAGCGCCAGACCAAGCCGGGCAGGGCACAGCCGTTTTTGCGGATCTGTTCGATCATGCAGATGTGACCGGCATCGTTCCGCTGGACACGCAACTGGGTGTGGATGCCCCATCCTGTGTGCCAGACGCGCTGTTCCCCCCGCTGTTCGGCCCGGATGCGGATGGAACCACGCCGCAGACCTATGCAATCCTGGATGCTGCCAAGCTGTCGCTTTTGCCGGACATGATCGAAGCGGCCGGATGCCCGGCGGCCTGTCTGTTCCAGGGGGAGGCAGCGGCGCAATATCGCGACTGTGCGCCATGGCTCGTTGCCCTTGGTCCACAGGACAAGCTGACCCGTGGGTTGATGACAGATTGTCCCGGGCCGACGGGTTTGTGGGCGCGAGAACTGGGGATGTTCATCCGCTGCACCAGCAGCTTTGATGCGCTGTGGCGGCACCTGCGCCGTTTTGTGCGTCTACGGCAGACGGCGGACGATGCGTGGTTCTATTTCCGGTTCTGGGAACGGCATGTGCCCCTCGGGCTGGCCACCGCACAGGCGGATGCGCCCCGGGCGTTGATGCAGGCGTTGCTGGCGCCGGTCGGCGGAGCCCCGCAGCGATGGGTGATATGCGATGCGATCACGCGGTCGGCGGATATTCTGACGCTGTCAGCACCCGAACGCGTCACGCCGCAGGCCCCCGCGCTGCATCCCGATACTCTGGCCGCACTGCAACACAGCACGGCCCATGCGCAGATGCGGGGCGAACTGCATGAGGCGATGGCCGATCTCAACGACGCGGTCCGCGCTGAATATCAGTCCGATACGCGGCTGGTCGACCTGTGGCAGTACCTGCACAAAACGCGCTTTACCGAACGCGCGCAGCGGATCGAGGCGGTGCGCGGTTACCTGACCCTTGCCTTTGCACACCGCGAAGACACGGCGTGGCGCATCCTCAACACCAAAGCGCAGGGGCCGAAAATCCGGCTGTGGCACCTCCAGCGTGCGGTTGAGGCGGCTGCATGAGAGTGACATGGATCAAGGCGCTGGCGCTGATCGCCGCGTTGGGACAGACAGTGAATGGAGCCGCAATGGCCGATCAAGACCTGAGCTATGAGACGTGGTGCATCGGGCGCCATCTGGTCGAGGTGCCCGCCCGTTTCGAGGTGCTCGAGAATTTCGGCACCCTGAACGCGATGCAGATCGAGGTGTTGGGCGCGGGTGATCAGGAGACGCTCGACCGGCTGGTCACGGACCGCGCGGATGCGCTTGAGGCCGGGCGCGTGGAAGACGACGGTGCGCTGATGGCGTATCGCGGGCGCTACCGCGACAGCGAAGTGCAGGTTGTGGCGCATGAGCTGGACTTTGGTCAGGACCCCGGTACGTCCTTTACCTGGAGCGAAGAGGCCTACGTGCTGCGTGACCGGATGATGATGCGCGTCACGCAGGTGCTGTCTGAGGACGAAGAAGACGGGCCGCGGGCGCAATTGCTGGAGCTTGCGCGCAACGTCGTGCCCCGCAGCCGCAAGGGCGCGCCGAAACGGGCCGGGGCGTGCCTGCCGGATGCGCTGGCGACGGTGCCACACACGACCGAAGCGCACGGCATGACCTTTGCACCCGGGGATGCGGATGGCGCGCCGGTCGGGCTGGAAATCACCATTCTGTCGCGCAGTCCGGAGGATCCGCCGCTTGACCCCGAGATGCCGCGCGGCTCTGCGCCCGAACCGCTCAGCCTTGCCGGGCTTGAGGGGCGGATGGTGCAGGAACCAGACCGGTTTGGCCCGTCGCGCATCGCAGTGCTGGCGCGCGAGGCGCGGGCGGACCAGCCTGCCGTGCGTGTTGAGTTTTCGTACTATGATCAGCGCGCGGAACCGGGGGCCGAACCCTATACCGAGGCTTACGTGCAGACGCTTTGGTCCCATCTGCTGACCACGTTCCGGGCGACGGACGGCGCGCGCTGATGGCCGTTGCAGAATGTCCGGAGCCGTGCGCGCTGCCCATTGTCTTTGTGCCCGGTATCATGGGATCGCGCCTGCGGCGCCGGGGTGGGCCTTTGGTCTGGGACCCGGACAATTCCATCGACTGGAACCCCTTTGCCGAAAGCCAGGGATCGCTGGCGGCCAACGCGTTGTCCGGCGCCTCTGCCAAGCGGCGCGCCCTTGTCGGCGCGCCGGGGCAACCGCACACGTCGCGCTATCTGCAGGTGGACCGGGGTGTTGTCGGTGGCAGCCTGACGCAGGAGCGGATCGACCGAGGCTGGGGCGGGGTGTTCCAGGGTTCGTATCTCGGGTTCCTGACGTGGATGGACATGACGGCGCAGCAACCCGCGTCCGGTCAGGTGCCGCGTGGGTGCCATGCGGTCCGCTATGAGGTGTTCGCGCATCCCTACAACTGGACGGACGACAACCGCACGTCTGCGCAGGGGCTGGCGCGCACCGTGGCGCAGGCCGTGGCCGACACCACAGCGAAATGGGCGCACATGCCAGAGGTGCGCATTCTCAAACCGGTGCTTGTCACCCATTCGATGGGCGGGCTCGTGGCGCGCGCCTATACCCAGATCCGGGGCGGTGCGGGCGACGTGCACGGCGTCATCCACGGGGCCATGCCCACGGACGGCTCACCCGCGACCTACAAGCGGATGCTGAGCGGGTTCGAAGGGGTGGCCAGTGTCGTGCTGGGCTTTAATCAGGGGCAGGTCACCGCGACGGCCGGGAATATGCCCGGCGCGCTCCAGTTGCTGCCAAACAGCCGGCACAAATCGGTGGATGGCTCCACCAATTGGTTGCGGTTGGTGGGGCGGTCGGGCAATCGGCGCGCATCCTATCCGCGCGGCGATGCGTACCGCGAAATCTATACGGAGGCGCGCCAGTGGTGGCGCCTGATCCACGAACGCTACCTTGATCCGCAAGGCGACCCGACGGGACGCGCCGCACGGGCGCAATCGATGACACAGATCGCCAAGGCCCGCAGTTTCGATCAGGCGCTCGCGGGCAACGCATTTCATCCCAACACGCGCATGTTCTATTCCGATGATCAGGGCCACCTGTGCTGGGACAAGGTGGAATGGCGTCAAACCAGCCGCAACGATACCCCGGCGGCGGGCCAGACCATGAACAATACCGGACATGGCGAGATAGAATGGGGCGAATGGGTGCACCCGATCGGAATAGGCATGGGCATGCCGGTCGGCCCGACATTCGTCGCCTCGACGCGCTACGAAATTCAGGATGCGGATGCGCCCGGCGACGCAACCGTGCATGCAGGGTCCGGCATTCACGTCAGCGGTCCGATGTCCGTGGCGACCCGGCGCGGGTTTGAACATCAGGAAGCCTATGGCGAAAGCCACATCCGCCCGCTGATGGCCGAATGGCTGTTTGACATGGTGATGGAGCAGCTATGACCCAGGACCACGACCCGGTTTGGGACATCGGTTCTGCGCCACCTGATGCGGGCGCGACGGGGCAGGACGCAGCGCCTGCCTATGAGGTGAGCACGCTGGCACCCGTTGCGCCGCTGGACGCCCAGATGGGCGTGGCCGACCCGGTTTGTGTGCCGGACCCCCTGATACCCGCGCTCTTTGCCGGCCCGGAGACGACGTTTGCGCTGCTCGACGGGGCCAAGATCGACAATTTGCCGGAGCGGTTGGAAAATTCCGACCTGCCGCATGTCTGTCTCTTCGACGATGTCGAAACGTTGGGGGCCGCCGCGCCGTGGCTTGTGGAGCTTACGCAGGACGCCCCGTTTGCGCGATACCTGTTCACGGTGGGTCGCGGACCGCGCAGCCTTTGGGCCGCGGATACCGGGCTGTTCCTGCGCAGTGCGCGGCCGCTTGCGGGTCTGCGCGCGCATTTGCGTCGGTTCACGCAGGTCCGGAGTGTGGCAGAGGACAAGCCCGCCTTTTTCCGGTTCTGGGAGCCGCGGGTGATGGCGCGGTACGTGCAGGCCCATGACCCTGCGGCCCGCGCCAACCTGTCCGCCCTCATTGGGCCGGGGGCGCTGATCGCGGTGGATCGCCACAATGACCGCGCGGTTGTTGCAACGGCGGGCCCGCCTGAGACACGGCCGCCGCGTCTGTGGCCAGCACTGCGCACGGATATGGCGCCGATCCGGTACGAGATTTTCTGCGAAGACCTGGCCGATCAGGTTGCGGCGGACATACCGCCGCTGGCCGAGGTCGAGCGGAACGAACGGCGCGCGGTGGTGCGTGCCCTTGCAGATGCGGCGCGGGCCATCGGCCTGCACCTCGACAAATCCGTCAAACGCTATGTCTACGCTGCGCTGATGATCGGGGGCCAACCCGAAACAGATGCACGGTTTGAAAAGATCATTGCCAGCCCGCGCCATGAACTTGACCGCTCGCGTCAGATATTGAAGCTGGCCCAAACCCTTGGATAAAGGACTGCGCCCATGAACGCGATCAATTGCGACGACCCGGAAGCGCGCTGTGCCGAGGGCAACCTGTTCCGGTTCAACGGTGAGGATACATCGATGACTGTCGAAGGGATGGTCAACGGGCAGTCCACCGGCGTCTTGCCCCATGGCGAACGGATGATCCTGCCCAACACGCTCGAAGGGACGGCCAACACCCTCGCGGTGAAGCTGCGCGGGACGACACACGAGATCTGTTCGCTCAACGACATGAACATATCGCGCCCGCAGGACGTCGGGGTTTTGGTAAGTGAGGTGCCCAATGGCGCGCCCACGACCGGCGGCAACACGGAACAGGACATGCTGGTCCTCGAAGTTCCCGCAGCACTGCAAAGCGGAGCGCCGGGCGAGGGTGAGATTGACGTGGATACAGCACCCAACGAGGTGTTGATGTGGGCTGCGGTCTCGATCCTGACGACATTGGAAGTTTTTGACGAGGCAACCGGCGCACAGGCGTTGTTTGCCGCAACGGATGGCTATGTGGATTTACGGTCCACCGGGACGGATGGCGCGCCTGCGCTGGCGGATGCGGTGGCGGCGGTTGCATCGCGCAACGGGCGCGCGGCGCTGCGCGCGATCCTCGATGGCGGGCGGGGCGCTTTGAACGTGGCGCGCAGCGCGACCGGTTCGCTGATGATTGTCGCACGCATGGGCAGCAACGTGGGTCGTCAGCTGGCCGTGGGCGTTGCGGCGGCCTTGACCCGGTCGCGCATGGCGGCCGTTGTGGCCGGAACGCGCGGACAACTTGCGGCTCCGGCCTCGACCGCGGCCAGCGCAGGCAGCCGGATCCCCGTCGTGGGCTTTTTCATCGTGGGCACCATCAACTTTGTGCAGTGGTACGAGGACCCGTCTAGCCGGGGCGACTGGCAGCGGCTCTTTGCGATGATGGTGGTCGACGGTGCCGCGCTGGTGATTTCGGCCTCTGTGGCCAGCGCCGCCGCCGGTGTCGCGATTGGCGTGCTTGCAACGGCTGCGGGGCTGACGGTGGGGGCCGCCGTGTTGGTGGCCGGTGTGGGTATCGTTGCGGGCCTTGTCGCGGGCGCCATCGTCACGGCCATCGCGCGGCATTTCGATCTGGAGAACAAGTTTTACGGCATGATGAGCGCCGTGGGCCGTGGTCTGAGCAGTGTTGCACAAGGCGCGACCGAGATCACGGGCCGCTTTGCCGACACGTTGGGCGAAGTGGTCGAGCAATATCAGGAATTGGGCCGTGAGGTGCAGCGTGAATGGAACTCCGGTTGGGGCCAGATCCGGCGCAACCTGATGTCTGGCCGCGGGAGCGGATTGTTCTGATGCGCGGTGGTTTTTTTGGCACGCGCGTCCGGTTCGGCGACACGCCGGACAAGGTGGCACCGGCGGTCTATCGCAATGCCTGGGTGCTGGTGCTGATCGGGCCGTGTTTCTATATTGCGGCACTCACGCAATTGCCCGAACCGCTGGCGCCGTTTCGCGGCACATTCGGCGCGGGTATTGCGGCGCTCAGCTGGGTCGGCACCGGGATTCTGATCCTGATCAACCTCGCGCCTGTTCTGCTGATCTACGCCAAGCGGGCGGCGGGTCTGTTTCTGCTGGTCGCGGGTTTCATGTACCTCAACGGGATGGTTTCGGCGTTGATGATATCCGTCGTGCCGCTGGGATCGCCGGTTTTCCTTGTGGGCACGGTGCTGCTGTCGGCGTGGTCCCTCGTTGGGCTGCGGCGGGTCAATGCACAGGTGCCCGACACCACAATTGATGCGCTGCGCCGCGAACGGCTGCAGGTTGATAATGGGCAGGTCGTGCTGCTGCCTGCCTCGGCCATTGACGGTGGCGGGATTGCCACCACAGCCCTGTCCGGCCTGCGCAGCGCGTGGGCCAGCGTGTTTGAATTCGCAGGCGTTCTGATCCTCGTCGTGGTTGGCGGGTTTCTGACACCGGTGGTGATTGCGACCGATTTCGGCACCAACAGTCCGCTGGCGCTGATCCTGTGGTTTGCGAGCATGGCGCTTATGCTCGCGGCGCGCGGATCGGTGAACACATGGCTTTTGATCGCGCGGGCCATGGCGCGCGGGCCGGTTGCGCACACGTCGTCTGAATCCGTCCCGCAAGACGGTCGGACATGACGTATCTCGACATTTCTTCCGACCCCTGTGGACTGCCGATGCGCGCGGGGCCGGGTGTGGACAAGACCCTGCCCCAAGAGGTGATCACCCACATTTTCGGCGCGCGTGAGACGGTGTTTGCCATCCTTGACGGTGGACGTGTTCCGGGGCTGGCGGAAAGGCTGGCCGAGCAGGAATTGCCGGCATTGTGCCTGTTTACGGGCGACATGGCCGAAGACGCGGGCGATGCGGCGCCGTGGCTGGCACAGGTGCGCCCCGACACGCCCTTGTTGCGGCAAATGCTGTGTGATGTGCCGGATGACAGTGCGGGGGTGCATGGGCTGATGCGCCGGGGTGCGGGGATCCTTGTGTCCACGGACGCGGACTTGCGCACGCTGCATGCGCATCTGCGCCGCTTTCTGCGGGTGACGGACGACACCGGGCAGCCGTATTTCTTCCGATTCTGGGAACCCGATGCGGCGGCGGTCTACTTCCGCGCGGTTGCGGACCGGGCCGACACCGTGCAGCGCTGGATGTTTCCGCGAGAGGCTGCTCCGATCGACGCCTTTGTCATTCCAACCTGGCTCGAAGGGGTGGGTCTGACGCAGGTGCGTGCCGGGCCCGACTGCGATGCCACGGCGCAGGCTGCGGGCACGTTTTCGCTCGAACCACCGGAGATCGAGGCGTTTCGCGCGCTGCAATGGCGGCGGGACAAGCAGCAGCTGGTGGACCGGCTGCTTGCCACATTTCCCGATGCGGCAGAGGCGCTTGGAAAGGACCTGGCCGTGCGTGTCAGTGATGCGGTCGACCGTATGGTCGGCGCCGGGTTCTGGCGGCGCGACATGCTGTTTACGTTTTGCGCGTGGGACATCCACTATGGCGCGGACGTGCTGGAACGGGACCCGAAAGGATTGGTTCAGGCGGCCATGACCCAACGCGGATCAGCCGAAGACCGGTTTGCCCTGATCGCCGCACGGATGGAGGTTCTTGAGCGGGATCATTTCGCGGCGCCCGCGTTGTTGTAGTAGATCACCCGTTCAAAATCCTCGTCCGGCGCGTGGCCCAACCGGTCCTGCACACTGTTGAGCCGGGACGAGATGTGCCCCCAGCCTTGCAACATGGTGCGGCGTTCCGCCTCGCTGGGCTCACCCCCGGCGATCATGCGGTCAGCCACCCCCGCAGGCAGCCCGTCCGGCGGCGCGTATTGAGTGTCGCCCGACGGATACGCGCCAAACGGCACGCCGGTTGCACGGGCCGCATCATACATGATGCGCAGCGGAATGCGCGACAGCCCGGCGTTGACCTGATCGCGGACCATGCGGGTGGACGTGGTATAGGTATAGGTGCGACCGCTCGTCAGGCCGGCGATGCCGGGCAGCCGGCGTTCCACGATTTCCGTCGGCATATTCTGCAGCGCACCGGACGGATTGCCCGGCTCGATCCAGCCCTCTTCGACGAAAAAGCTGTTGAGGTCCGTCTGTGCCGCCTGCGCGGCGGCCACATCTGCGGCGCGCGCCGCTTCGGCGGCCTCGCGGGTGTAAAAGCTGTGATCCTCGGCTTCTTCGAGCAGGTGATTTTCCGGGCCGCTGGTGTATCCGCCCCCCACATCCGAATGCGCGCCGGGCATCTCGCGCGTATCACCGCCGCCCGGCACATTGTGGTTCAAGCGGAAATTCTTGCGAAACTCGTTGGCCGCGGTGAGGTGAAAGATCCGGTCCGCCTGTGCCGTGCTGCAATGCACGTTGACCGGCCCGTTGTCGTCATCATCGGCCCAGCCGATGGCTGCCACGGTGTCGAATATCCCGACGAAACGGAACCGCAGATTGCGTCCTTCGGGGACAAAGGCGCGGCGCTCATCGACATGGGAGCCTTCGAAAATGCTCCAATCCACGGCGTTGTACTGGATAAAGCCCTGCCGAAAGCAGTTCACGAAATAGCGCGCAGCAGCGGCACCACGGCTAAAGCCGAACACGTCCACGATGATTTCCGTGGGCTCTGCGCCGCCCGACAGAAGGGTGATCTTTTGCCCAAGGTCGATGCACGCCTGAAACACGCGCGACTCTACGCCCGTCGGTCCCATGCCGTTGATCGTGCCGGTCAGGTTGTCGGGACGGTAGTCGCTGGTGTCGGCTGTGGTGCCGATGCCCTGAACATAAAGCATGTCGAACTTGCGGCAGTATCCCGTGCCGTCCTGCTCCCACTGATCGACCTTCTGCTTGTAAAGATCGCTGAGCAGGGCGACGTTGGTGCGTGCCGCGGAATAACTCGAGCCGGACATAAACGACGGCCCTGCAATCACGTTGGCGGAGTTGTTGCCGGTGCCGTCAAAGAACACGCCGATCTCCAGCGCGGTGTTTGGGCAACTGGCCGCGACCCCGCCCACGGTTCCCATCGTGCCGTCCTGGGCATTGGCGTCGGCGGCCTGTCCTCCGATCGTGGTCATTGGGCGGGCTCCGGGCATGTGGTGGTTGCGGGCACGGGCGGATGTGCGACGGCCAACGCTTCGGTCAGGCGCGCATGGGCGAGGGGTGCTGCGGCAAAATCCTGATCCTGCGCGGGTGCGCGCGTGCCACAGGCCTGCGCGATGTTGATGTATTCGGGCATGGTTTCGACGCTGTCACCGGCCAGCACCAACAGCCCGTTCGGACCAAATATGGCGGCCACTTGTGCTGCGTCACTGGCGCTGCGCGGCAGGTCTGCGGTGGGTACGTCCAGCGTTGCGCTATAGGCGCGGTCGGTCAGCAATTCGACCCACGTGGCACTAATGGAGGCGGTGCCGCCATCGCCCGGCCAGCTGCCGCCCGTACGCGTCCCGCTGGTCCTTGGATAGCCGCTGTCCGCCGCGCCAAAGACCACCAGTGGCGTCGCAGGTTCCGGCGCCGCGTTGACGGTGAATGACAGGACCATCACCGGACTGGGCGCGTGCGCGCCATAGGACAGGCTGAGTTGTTCCGGCGCGCTGTCAAAACAAGCGCTCAGCATCAGGACCGCGGCAATGGGCAGGGCCGTTTTCATCGCTTGCCCGCCTTGGGTTGCGGCCCGATCCGCCGCACGTTCAGGCGTCCGCCCGCCAGATCGGCGAGGGTCCAGCGTTTCGAGGCGATCCGTTCGTCCAGCCATTCGGGATAGCTGTGGGGAAACAGCACGTCGAGCGTCGGGATCGGATCATGGGTCGCAGCGGGACCAGGGGCATAGATGAACATCCGTTTCAACGGCCCGAACGTGTCCACCGCAGGGGCCAGCATCGGCTGCATGTCCCGGTCATCCATGTCAAACACCGCGTCGTCAGCGCCCAGGATGAAATCCAGCGCGGCATCATCGGGATGTGGCGCACCCTTCGGGTTGAACAGGAACGGCGCGGCCACCAGGCCCTGCACAATGTTGATGTGAACAAAGCCGTGCCGCTCGCTCCAGGCGATGATGTCGCCAAACGGGCTGTGCGCGATGGCGTGCACATCGGTGTGGCGCAGACGCGCCGCGGGTTGCGGGTCCTTGACGCCTTCGGGAAAGCCAAAGTCGGGGTCGGCGCGAAACAGCGTCGCCATTTGCGGCGCGAGTTCCGAAGGCAGACACAGGCGCATGGCCCCGCCACGCAGATCGCCCACGCCAGTATCGGACCACAGATCCAGCAGGATGTCGGGCACACGGCCCACAAATCCTGCGATCATGTCGGCAGGCGGGACAACCGGCAATGTCATTGGCCCTTGTGCCTCAAGCACGGCACGCAGTCGCGCATCGGCACCGGGGTGATCGCTGTATCTTGCCATTTATGGTCCTTTCCCCGAGTGTGATATCATCACTCCTGTGCTATTGGGAGTGGTATTGGCGCACGCGCTGCTTGTGCGGTGCCAAGCTGCGACGCGACACCGCGCGGCAACTCTGCTAGGTGTGGCAGTGACGTGTATGAACGGTTCAATCGGAGACGCCCATGAATGCGCCATTTATCCAGGACAACCGCCGCGCGCGGCTGCAAACCGCACTTGGACCCAATGCGCTGGCGCTGCTGCGCATGGACGGCGACGAGGAACTGGCGGGGGATTTCACCTGGCAGGTCGAGGCGCTTTCGTCGGATTCCGACATCGACCTGAACGCTTTGCTGGGCACCCATGCGACCGTCGAAATGGAGGTTGCCGGCGGGCAGCGCTATTTTGATGGCATCGTGACCAGCGCCCAGTGGTGCGGTATGGAAGAGAATGGCAACCGCTATGACCTGACGCTGCGACCGTGGCTGCACGTTGCGGGGCTGCGGCGGAACCAGCGGATTTTCCATAATATGTCGGTGATCGAAATCCTCACCGAAGTGCTTTCGCCCTATGCCAGTATTGGCAGCCCGCACATGGAATACGAGCTGTCGACCGATTACCCGACGCTGGAATACACGGTGCAGTACCGCGAAAGCGACGCCGATTTCGCACGCCGGATGATGGAGCGGTTCGGGATCACCTGGCATTGGCGGCACGAGATGGGCAACCACACGCTGCTGATGACGGACGAAGTCGCATTCCACCCCGAGGTGCCCGGCGGATCGCGCCCCTATTACGGGGTCGAAGGCTACCACATGCACAAGGAAGAGCATTTTTACGAATGGCGCGGCGGGTCGCGGGTGACAACAGGTGCCGTGCGCCTGACCGAATACAATTTCAAGATGCCCCACGCCACCCAGGAGGTCGGGCAGGCGGGCGATGCCACCCATGCCCACGGCGATATCGAAAGCTTTGACTGGCCCGGTGACTACCTCGAAGAAGGCTATGGCCGTCACGTCGTGACGCGCCGCATTCAGGAAGAGACGGGGCAGGCGGTGCGCTATATCGCCAAGGGCGATGTGGCCAGCCTGTGCGCGGGCTGGCGGGTGACGCCCGCGGGCGATACGATCCCGGGGGTGACCGGTGAACGGATGCTGTGCCTGCGCGCGCGCCACAGCTACAAGGCGCAGGCCTATGGGTCGGGCGACGCCAAAGGCGCCGAAGAAGCCTATGAGGGCGACTATATCGTAATGCCCGACACCGAGCCGTTGCGCCCCGAACGCCGCACACATGTGCCGGTTGTGCAGGGTCCGCAGACCGCTGTCGTCGTGGGGCAAGGTGAGATTGACTGTGACGAATACGGGCGCATCCTTGTGCGGTTCCACTGGGATCTGGCCAACGCCTATTCCATGCGCTGCCGGGTCAGCCAGAACTGGGCGGGCAAGGGCTGGGGCGGGATGGTGATCCCGCGGATCGGGATGGAGGTCGTGGTCGAGTTCCTTGAGGGCGACCCGGACAAGCCGCTGGTGACGGGCTGTGTCTACAACGGTGCAAATCCCGTGCCGTACCCGCTGCCCGCGAACAAGACGCGCAGCACCTTCAAATCCGACACCCATCAGGGCGGCGGGTTCAACGAGTTGATGTTCGAGGACGAACGCGATCAGGAACTGATATACATGCACGGTCAAAAGGATCAGGAGATCGAAATCCTGAACGACCGCAGCAAGTCCATTGGCCGGGATGAAAACAACACCATCGGGCGCGACCGCGCGCAAGTCGTGGGTCAGGACGAAACGATGAATGTGGGCCGCGATCAGCGCGAAACGATCGGACAGGATGTCAAATACGAGGTGGGCCGCAATCAGGAAGAGAAGTACGGCAAGGACCACGTGCACTATGTCGGCAACATCCACAAACAGGACATCTATGCCGATCACCTCGTTCAGATCGGGCGCAACCACGAAGAAACGGTGATGGGCAAATCCACCCTCGATGTGACGCAGTCCATCACCAACAACACCGGCAAGCACACCCTGATGGCGTTCGAGAAATTCACCATCAAGGGACCGGGCGGCAAGATCACGATTGACGGCTCCGGCATCACGCTTGAGGCGGCCAAGATCAACCTCAAGGGCATGGTGTCTATGGGCGGATCGGGCAGCGCGCAAGTTCCGACCCTGCAGGGCGCGGCCAAGGACGCCCTACCGCTGGTCGAAGAGTGCATGAAGCAGAAGGAATAGCGCATGCTGCCGATTGCCCGTGTCACCGACAAACATGCCTGTCCGCTGTGCAAGGCGGTCACGCCGATTGTGCAGGGGAGCCCGAACCACACCGCCGACAACCTCGCCGTGGCGCGTGTGGGGGACAAAACCGCCTGCGGCGCCACCATCGTGAAAGGGTCATCGATTTCGACCGCCGACGGCAAACCCATTGCCTATCTTGGATCGACCACCTCCCATGGCGGCACGATCATCAGTGGATCACCGACGCAAAAGGTCATGCCTTAGCGGGGTATGATCCGATTGCTGCAATCAGGGTGTGACGTCGGTGGAACATCGTACGTGACAGGTGCTCCGACCCATGCAGGTGTGATGCACCCTGCGATCAAACCGGCTGCCGGTCTTCGGCCACCGCGCGATACAGGTGCCACGTCGCATGTCCCAGCACCGGCAAGACAAGAAACAGGCCGAGAAACGCAGGCAGCATCGCGGCCAGCGTAACGGCCGCAATAAACGCACCCCATCCGAGGTAGATGACCGGGGCCGCCGCCACAGCCGCGATGGATTGGGTCAGCGCGGTCACGAAATCCACGTCCCTGTCCAGCAACATCGGCATCCCCAGCACACACATCGCAAAGGTTAGCGCGGCGAACACCGCGCCCACGGCACTGCCGAATGCCAGCATGGTCAGCCCGTCTGCTGTCCAGAACACATCGAGCGATGTGGACACATTCGTCATCGGGGACAGGCCCAGAAACAGGGCAAAGATCATGTGCCCCAGAAAGAACCAGAACAGGAAGAGCACGACGACCATCACGGCCAGCCACGGCAACTGCCCGTTCTTTTCGGCCCAGACAACCGACACGATCTCGGAAAAGTGCAAGTGTTCCCCGTGCTGTCGCCGCCGGCTCACTTCGTAAAGACCGAGCGCTGCAAACGCTCCGATCAGCGGAAAGCCCAGCACAGCAAGGATGAGCCAGAACGTCGTACCGGTGACAAATGTAATGGCGGTCATGACGACGCCCACGACGACGTAAAACCCGGCAAAGAACAGGCCGATATGCGGTGCGGCGATGAAATCCCGCGCACCTGCGCGCAGGCTTGTGGCGATGTCGGAGACTGTGGGGGCACGCAGGTCCGGCGCGCCATGGGCTCGGTCTGTCATGTCTTTGAGCGTACGTGCGCCGGTGCGCTTCTGTCAAACCGGCTCAGAACGGGGCCGGGGCGCGGAACCGCATCATCTTGCCACTGTCGGGATGTTTGATGCGCAGCTCTTCGGAATGGAGCATCAGGCGCGGGTGATCCAAGGCCGCGCCTGTAGCATAGAGCGGGTCGCCAAGGATGACATGCCCAAGTGCCAGCATGTGCACGCGCAGCTGATGGCTGCGCCCCGTCTGCGGCATCAGGCGCACGCGGGTTTCGTCCGGATGGTCGCGCAGGACGCGCCAGTCGGTTATGGCGGGTTTGCCGTTCTCGTGATCCACCATCTGACGCGGCCGGTTCGGCCAGTCGACGCCCAGAGGCAGGTCCACGCGCCCCGTCTTGGGCGTCAGCCGCCCGTGGACACGCGCGACATAGCTCTTGCGCGTTGCACGCAGTTCGAACTGTTTCGACAGAAAGCGTTGCGCATGTGGGGTCAGGCCAAAGACGATCACGCCCGACGTGTCACGGTCCAGCCGATGGACCAGGAGCGCCTGCGGCCACACCGCCTGCACCCGCGCGATCAGGCAATCGGCCAGGTGTTCACCCTTGCCCGGCACGCTCAGAAGGCCCGCGGGTTTGTCGACGGCCAGGATCTCGGCATCATCATGCAGGATCACCAGCGGATCCTGCGGCGGATTGTAATCGCTGCTCATGCCTCCCGCCTGTCAAATGCGCGGCCTGTGCGCAAGGGTGATCACGTTCCCGCGCGCAGGCGCACGATCCCTTTCGCAAGGCCGCGAAATGTGCAGACCTGCGGGGTATGCGTTATCTGATTGCCCTGCTGTTGGCCCTGCCCACCTTTGCTGCCGCTGAATGCGGTCCCGATGCTCCCTGCGAAATCGACGGGGGCAGTTACCATATGATCGACGGGGGCGGTGGCAAGAAGGGCGCGCCCGCGCTGGTGTTCTTTCACGGGCACAACGCGACGGGTCAGATGATCTTTCGCGGTGGGATCAAGAGCGAGTTCGCGGATGCCGGATACGTGGTGATTGCCCCCAACGGCACGCCCATCGAAGGGCGCGACAGCCGCCGCTGGGCCGGGCGCGAGGGGGGTGAACGGGACGACGTCCGCTTTGTCCTTGATGTGGTGGCGGATGCGCGCACCAAGGTGTCGATTGATCCCGACCGCATCTTTGTCGCCGGGTTCTCGGCTGGTGGGTCCATGGCGTGGTTGATGGCGTGCAAGGCAGCGCAGGACTTTGCTGCCTTTGTGTCCATCGCAGGAGCGCTGCGCGAACCCAACGACACCACCGATTGCCCGAGCGCGCCGGTGCGGTTCCTGCAGATCCACGGCTTTGCCGACAATCAGGTCCCGTTTGAAGGCCGCGCCATCCGCGACTGGCATCAAGGCAGCCTGTGGGACAGTCTCAACCTCGCCAAACGCGCCAACCAGTGCCGCACCCATCCCGACCGGATCAACATCGGCGAACAGTTCCGGTGCCGGGAATGGGACGACAGCTGTGATGCGGGCGCCATCACGTTTTGCGAACATGATGGCGCACACGGGATGCCGCGCGGTTGGACCACGCTGGCGCGCGACTGGTTCGCCGCTACACCTTAACGCGCTCGGATTTCGGATCGTAAATCGGCTTGAGCGATGCTTCGGCCCGTACCCGCGTGCCCGCCACGTCGATCTCGTAGGTGGAGGCCAGAACGTCCGCCACCGCTTCGCCCTTGCACGGCACATATCCCATGCCGACCGCAGCGCCGACGTGGTGACCATAGCTGCCCGAGGACAGGTAGCCGACGATCTCGCCATCCCGCACAATCGGCTCGTTGTGATAGAGCAGGGGCTCGGGATCGGTCAGCTTGAACTGCACCAACCGGTTCTCAAGGCCCGTCTCTTTCTTGCGCAACACCGCGTCACGCCCGATGAAGTCGGGCTTGTCCGTCTTGACCGCAAAGCCAAGCCCGGCCTCCAGCACGTGATCCTCGCAGGTGATGTCATGACCAAAGTGGCGGAACCCCTTTTCGGTGCGGCACGTGTCCATCATGTGCATCCCGCACAGCTTGAGGTCCATGTCCTGCCCGGCCTCGTGTAGCACTTCGAACACGTGACCGGCCATGTCAGAGGACACGTAGATCTCCCAACCCAACTCGCCCACATACGTCACGCGGTGCACGCGGGCGAGGCCCATTCCAATCTCGATCTGTTGCGCCGTGCCGAACGGGTTCACGTCGTTGGTGAAGTCCGCCGGGCTCACCGCTTGGAGCAGTTTGCGCGCGTTGGGGCCCATGACGGCCAGCACCCCTTCGCCCGCGGTCACATCCGTGATGACCACGTTGAAATCACCCTTGTGGCGCATCATCCACGTCTGATCCGCAAGACGCGTCGCGGCAGGGGTCACCACGAGATAGCAGGTTTCCGACAGCCGCGTGACGGTCACGTCCGCCTCGATCCCGCCGGTGGTGTTCAGGAACTGGGTATAGACGATCTTGCCCACGGGCACGTCATATTGCCCGCCGCCCACATGGTTCATAAAGGCCGTCGCATCCGGCCCCTCGACCCGGATCTTGCCGAAGGACGACATGTCGTACATCCCGACATTCTCGCGGATCGCCCTGTGCTCTTCGGCGACGTTGTCAAAGAAGACCTGCCGTTTCCAAGAATATTCATATTCCGCATTCTGACCGGGCCGCGCGAACCAGTTGGCCCGCTCCCAACCCGCCAGCTCACCCATCACGGCGCCATGTTGCAGTAGGTGCTGGTGGAACGGCGTACGGCGTACCCCGCGTGCGGTCGCCTTCTGGCGATAGGGGAAGTGGTCGGCATAGAGCAGACCCAGCGTCTCGGTCGAGCGTTCGGCGAGGTAGGTCTTGTTGCCCATGAACGGTTCCATCCGGGAGATGTCCACATCCCCCAGATCAAACGGTTTCGCCCCGTCTTCCATCCACTGCGCCAGCGCCATGCCCGCGCCACCAGCCGATTGGATACCGATGGAATTGAAGCCACACGCGACCCACACATTGTCCATCTCGGGCGCGAGGCCAAGGTGGTAGGCGTCGTCTGGGGTAAAGCTCTCGGGGCCGTTGAAGAACGTGTGAATGCCCGCTTCGGCCAGCATTGGCATCCGGTTCACTGCTGCCTCGAGGATCGGCTCAAAATGGTCGAAATCCTCGGGCAGTTGGTCAAATTCAAAGTCCTTGGGGATGCCGTTGACGGCCCATGGCTTGGCGTTGGGTTCGAACGCCCCCAACAGGATCTTGCCCGCGTCTTCCTTGTAATATGCGCATTCGTCCGGAACCCGCAGCACCGGCAGCTGTTGCAGGTCCTTGATCGCCTCTGTCACGATGTAGAAGTGTTCGCAGGCCTGAAGCGGGACGTTCACGCCCGCCATCTTGCCCACTGCGTGGCCCCACATGCCCGCGCAGTTCACAACGTGGTCGCAGGCGATGTGCCCGCTGGTGCCGTCTTCGCCCTGCCAATCGACGCCGGTGATACGGCGGCCGTCCTTGGTCAGGCCGGTGACAGCGGTGCGTTCCTGCACCTTGGCGCCGCGCTGGCGCGCGCCCTTGGCCAGGGCCAGCGCGATGTTCGCAGGATCGCCTTGCCCGTCCAGCGGCAGATACACGCCACCCGTCACATCATCGATATTGAGGTGTTCGTACCGTGCCTTGACCTCCGCCGGGGAAATCTCTTCGACCTCGACGCCAAAGGCGCGGGCCATGCCCGCCTGCCTGCGCAGCTCTTCCAGCCGTTCTGCCGTCAAGGCGGCGGTGATCGACCCCACCCGTTTGAATCCTGTGGCCACACCGGTTTCCGCCTCCAGATCGCCATAAAGCTCCTGGCTGTATTTCGCGAGCTTGGTCATGTTCGCCGTTGCCCGCAGCTGCGCGATCAATCCTGCCGCATGCCACGTGGTCCCGGACGTCAGCTGCTTGCGTTCCAGCAGGACGACGTCCTTCCACCCCAGCTTGGTCAGGTGATAGGCAACCGAACACCCGATGACGCCGCCGCCGATAATGACGACGCGGGCAGAGGTGGGCAGGTCGGGCATGAGAGTGGCTCCTTAGACGATGGTGTGGCCCGCGTCGCGCAGACGTCGGGCGATTTCGGCGATATGGTCGGGGCTGACTTCGCAGCAGCCGCCGACGATGGTGGCCCCTGCGTCGATCCACGCCATGACGTGGTCAGCATAAAGATCGGGGGTGAAGTCGCGGCGCAGCGTCAACGTGTCCACCGTGGGCTTGTCGTCCATGAACCCTTCGCTGATCCGCTCGAACCCATTCGCATAGGCCCCGGTGGGCAGCGTAGTTGCGGACAACCCGGCAAGAGCCGGGCCAATCGCCTCCGGCGTGGAACAGTTGATCAGGATGGCGCTGGCACCGCCCGCTTCGGCCACCGGGACGGCCTCCGATACAGGCTCACCCGAGCGCAGTTTTGTCCCGTCCTGATCATCAACGGTGAGCGCAAGCCAGACGGGCAGGCCGTGCGGTACGCTCGCAGCCAGGATGTCGCGCGCGTGGGCGACAGAGGCGACCGTTTCGCAGATCAGGAGGTCACAGGCCGGGGCCAGCAGCGCGGCCACCTCGGCAAAGAGCGGAACGGCCTCTTCCGGCGCGGGATGCAGATCGGGGCGGTAGCTTGCGCGCAGCGGCCCGATGGCCCCCGCAATGCGGCCCGATCCGTGTTCGCGCCGCGCCGTGCGCGCCTCATAGAGCGCGCTTTGATGCAGGGCGGAGAACGCGCCTTCGACAGGTGTGTCCATCAGGCGGTCGTGGTGGATGGCATAGCTGTTGGTGGTGGCGACGGTCGCCCCCGCGGCAAAGAAATCGCGGTGCACCTCGGTCACGAGACCGGGGTGATCCAGCATGATCTGCGTGGACCAGAGCGGCGTGGGTTTGTCCCCGGCGCGGTGCACCAGTTCCTGCCCCATGCCGCCGTCAAGAAGGGTGATGTCTGCCATTGCTAAGTCTCCGTCAGGGGTGCCGGACACCGACGTGATGTCCGGTCCGGCACCCCTGTTGGAAAATCCTCACGCACGCAACCGTTCGTTGGCCGGATCCCACAGCGGTTGATCGGGTTGCACGGTCGCGGCATAGCGTTTGCCGTACATCTCGATCTCGAGCGTGGTGCCGGGTTCGGACAAATCCGTACGGACCACACCCAAAGCCACGGATTTGTTGATCCGGTAGCCCCATGCGCCTGACGTGGTCTCACCCACAACCGTATCGCCGCTCCAAACGGTGGACATGTAGGGCGCGTCCTGCTCGCCTGCGTCCACGACCATGGTGACAAACCGCTTTTTCGAGCCTTGCTGCTTTTCGTTCTGGAGCGCGGCCTTGCCGGGGAAGTCCTGCGGCTTGTCCAGTTTGACGAAGCGGTCGAGACCCCCTTCGAACAGCGAGTAATCCGTGGACAGATCGCCCTTCCACGCGCGGTAGCCCTTTTCGATGCGCATCGAGTTCAGCGCGTACATGCCAAACGGCGTGGCCCCAGCACCGATGATCGCATCATAGAGTGCCGGGATATCGGCCAGCGGTGCGTGCACTTCCCAGCCCAGCTCGCCCGCGAAGGATACGCGCAGCATCCGGCACTTGGTGCCCGCCACAACCGCGTCCTGATGGGTCAGCCAGCCCAGCGACAGGTCCGCCTCGGTCCCGATGCTTTCGAACAGGTCACGCGATTTTGGACCGCTGACGATCAGCGTCGAAAACGCATCCGTATGGTCGCTCAGGCTCAGGTGCGCAGGCAGATCCTTGTTCAGCACGTCAAAGTCATGCCATTGCGCCAGAGCGGCGGTGATCAGGGTAAAGTCATCTTCGCCGTGCCGGATGATCGACATCTCTGTCAGGATCCGGCCCCGGCTGTCGGGGAAGTAGCCCAGCGTCATGCGGCCCGCCTTGGGCAGTGCACCGGCAATCTTGCCGCGCAGCCATTCGGCGGCACCCTCACCGCTCAGGGAGAAGCGTGAGAAGCCCGGAAGGTCCAGTACGCCAACGCCATCGCGCACCGCCTCAACCTCTTCCTTGATCCGCTGCTCCCACGGGCCGCTGCGGTTCCAGGTCTGGGTCGATTCCTCGGACGTGTCGTCGCCATCCTTGGCGAACCAATTGGCCCGCTCCCAGCCATTGTAGGCCCCCATCTGGCCACCTGCGGCACGCACGCGGTCATTGACCGGCGACAGCTTCTTGTCGCGACCAGCGGGCCATTCATGGTGCGGGAAGTGCATGGCGTATTCGTGGCCGTATGTTTCCAGCGCCTTTTTCAGGCAATAGTCGTGATCGGCATGTTCGGTATAGCGGCGTGGGTCGGTCGCCCACATGTCCCACTCGGTTTCGCCATGCATGATCCATTCGGACAGCACCTTGCCCGCACCGCCACCTTGCGCGATGCCGAAGGTAAAGGAATGCGCCTCGAACGCGTTCTTGACGCCGGGCATCGGGCCGATCATCGGCAACCCGTCGGGGGCGTATGGAATCGGGCCGTTGATGTTGCGCCCCACACCGGCGGTGCCAAGCGCGGGCACGCGCTCCATCGCGTCCTCGATGTAGAATTCGAGCCGTTCCAAATCGTCCGGATATAGTTGGAAGCTGAAGTCTTCGGGCATCGGATCATCGGGCGTGACCCAGTGCGCCTTGCAGTTCCGCTCATACGGGCCAAGGTTCAGGCCGTTTTTGTCCTGACGCAGGTAATAGCTGATGTCCACGTCGCGGATCATCGGCATCTTGTGGCCCTTTTCCTTGGTCCACGCGGCCAGTTCGGGGATTTCTTCGGTCAGGAAATACTGGTGGGACATGACCACCATGGGCACGGTGCGCCCGCCGAACGGCTTGAACATCTCGCCCACGCGCTGCGCGTAGTAGCCCGCGCAGTTCGCGACGTATTCCGCCCGGATATCGCCCTTTTCCGTCTTCACGATCCACTCATCACCGTCGCGGTCGATGCCGATCACAGGGCAGAACCGTTCGATACGGCCACCGGCGTCACGCGCGCCCTTGGCCATCGCTTGCGTCAGCTGCGCCGGGTCGATGTCACCATCCAGCGGATCCCACAGACCGCCCGCAAGATCGTGGGTCTCCATGAACGGGTTGAACTCTTTCAACTCGGCGGGCGTGCACATCTGCATCTCGAGGCCCTGATACCGACCCATGCCTGCGACGCGTTCGAACTCCTGCATCCGTTCCTTGGAATGCGCCAGACGCAGGGCACCGGTGACGTGGTAGTTCATCGGGTAATCGACATCGTCGGCGAGGGTCCGGTACATCTCCAGCCCGTAGCGCTGCATGTTCATCACCGCCCAGGAGGACGAAAAGTTCGGGCAGTTGCCCGCCGCGTGCCATGTGGATCCCGCGGTCAATTCGTTCTTTTCAAGCAAGACGCAGTCTTTCCAGCCGGCTTTCGCCAGATGGTACAGCGCAGAGGTGCCGACAGCGCCGCCACCGATGATGACCACGCGGGCCGTTGTTGGAAAATCGCTCATGTCAGGTCTCCCTTTGCGGAATGTTATCCGCGATGTCGTAGTAGTCGCCCTTGTCGGCGGTAAAGATGTGGCGATCGAGGGACAGGCCGGTGGGGCCGTCTATCGTGCCAAGTGAAAAGCTGATCTTCGGCTCGCCATCCATTTTCCAGAACAGAAAGCAGCCGCATGTGCCGCAGAACCCGCGTTGGGCGGTGTCGCTGCTGGCGTACCACTGCACGGGGCCGGTGATCGCCACATCGCTGTCGCGCGCGAGACCGGAAGCCCAGTGATGCCCCGATTGCTTGCGGCACTGCCCGCAATGGCAGGCCGAGCAGCGTTCGGTGTGCGCCACGGTAAAGGATACGGCGCCACAGTTGCAGGATCCGGTCAGCATCTCAGGCCCTCTGCGGTGTATGGCTGAGCCCGAGGGCCAGACCGTAGAGGATGAAACAGGCCGCAAGCCCGCGTTGCAGCCACTTGTTGAACACCGCGCCCAACGCGGCCCGTCCCAGCCCGGCACCAAGGGCCGTGAACCCGGCATAGCTGAAAGCGGTCAGGGTCAGCGCCGTGGGCATGATCACCCACATCTGATCCCAGACGGGCACGTCCGGCTGCACAAACTGCGAGAACGCGGCAAGGTAACCTGCGACGCTTTTGGGGTTGATCGTGGCGATGGCGAGGGCGCGAAGATACACGGAGCGGCCGGTTTGAGCGCGCGGGGTCGCGACGCACCCGGCGCGCATCCACACGCGCACACCCATCCAGATCAGGAACCCGGCGCCCATCAGTTTGGCGATGCCAAACGCTGTGGGCGATGCTGCGATCAGCGCCGTGATGCCGAAGGCCGACAGGATCAGGAACGCGGTTGCCTGTGTCAGGATCGCGAGAATTCCGGGCACCGACCGGCGAAACCCAAGCGTCATGCCGTTGGTGATGCAGTTCACGGCGTTCGGTCCGGGCGTCGTGACAAACACGGCCCAGAAGAGCGTGAATATGATCCACCCCTCCGCGCTCATCAATAGACCGGCGGCGCAATGACCCAGATCGCGACGGCAGGCGTCGGATAGGGGTTCATCCAGCGGAACGGTTCGCCGCGAATGCGAAAACTGTCACCCGGCCCGACGGAAAACACGGTGTCGCCGATTTCGAGGTCCAATTGCCCGGACAGGATATATCCCACCTCTTGCGTGGGGCGCGTCACGGGGTCCTTGATCCGGCTGTGCGGCTCAAAGGTCGAATGCACGACTTCGAAATCATCGGTCAGGTCCGGCGACAGCAGTTCTTCGACAAGGCCCGCGGCACGTGATCCGATCGGACGGCGCGCGCCCTTGCGCACGATATAGCCCTCTTCGTTGGCCGGTGAGACACCGTTGCGGAACAGCGTTGATACCGCGATGTCCAGTGTCGCCGCCATGTGCCGCAGATCGGTGATCGACGGTTCGGACATGTCACGCTCGACCTGACTAACCCACCCGACCGACCGGCCCAGTGCATCCGCCATGTCCTGCAATGTCAGCCCACGTGATTTGCGCAGGGCGCGCAGGTCAGCGCCAAGCGATGAGGCCGTGGGGGGGTGCGTTTGCAACATGAGTCGTGAAAAATCCTTGCCTCTTTTCATGACGCCGCAGCGGACGTGAAAAAGCAAGGATTTTTTTCACGGCGAACACATCATTTTGAAAATACGGCACTCAGGATCGCGCCAAGCTGTTCCGCGTCTTCGGTTGTGAAGGCATCAGGTTGATCGCTGTCGATGTCAAAGACAGCAATCACGTCGCCTGCCGCGTCCTTCACCGGCAGGACCAGTTCCGAGCGCGTCGAACTAGCGCAGGCGATATGGCCCGGAAACGCATCCACATCCGCAACACGCTGCACCTCACCCGTCCGGGCTGCCGCCCCGCAGACGCCGCGTGAAAACGGGATCTGCAAACAGCCGTGCCCGCCCTGATACGGCCCGATCTTGAGCATCTCGGCGCCGGTGACGCGGTAAAACCCGGTCCAGTCGAACCGGTCGTCGCTGTGGTGCACTTCGCAGGCGATGGTGGCCATCAGGGCCACGGTGTCATCCTCGCCTTCGGTGAGACTTTGCACGGTCTGTTTCAGCATCGCGTAGTCGGGCATGGGTCACTCTCCGTACGGGATCCAGATGGTTTTGACCTCTGTCGCCGCATCAAGGAAGGCCCGGCCTTCGCCATCAGCGCCGGTCCAGTCGCGCGCGTGGCCGTGGTTGACCCACGTCCGTTTCAGGTTCATCGCCGCGCCGCTTTCGATCTCTGCCGACAGGTCAGTGCCTGAGAAAGACCAGACCGCGTCCACGTTCATGTGTTTGGCCATGTGCGGGGCCAATTCGGCATGTGCACCCGTCAGAATGTTGACCACGCCGCCGGGCACGTCCGAGGTGTCCAGCACCTGATAGAAATCCGTTGCCACGAGGGGAAAGGGTTCGGACGCCACCAGTACGGCCCGATTGCCCATTGCGATGGCCGGGGCCATCAGCGACACAAGACCCAAAAGCGGTGCGGTGTCAGGGCAGAACGCACCGATGACACCCACGGGTTCGTGCATGGCCAGCGCCACGCCGCGCAAGGGCACGCCCTTGGCCGCGCCGTCATATTTGTCCGCCCATGCGGCATAGCTGAACAGGCGTCGGATCGACGCCTCTACCTCTTTGGCGCCGCTCTTGCCGCCCTGGAGCGCATCCAGCCGGGCCGCGAACTCATCTGCCCGGGCAGAGAGGTTTTCCGCGATGTAATACAGGATTTGCGCCCGCAGGTGCCCGGTGGTTTTTGCCCACCCCGCCGCCCCTTGTGCAGCTTCGACGGCGTTGCGGATATCCTTGCGGTTGGCGAGGCTCGATTGCCCCAGAAGCGCGCCGTTCTTGCCGTACACATCGCGGCTGTAGCCGCCGTCTGGGCGGGCCTGCTTGCCGCCGATATAGAGCTTGGCCGTGCGGTCCAGCGGGTCCACAGGTCCGGCGTCGCCGGTGTGGGCCGGGATCGGTTTGGCGGGCTTTGCGGTGCCCTTCGGCTTGGTATAGGCGCGCAGGCCCTCCCAACCGCCCTCCCGGCCGAACCCGCTTTCGCGCACGCCGCCAAACCCGGCTGCGGCATCAAAGAGGTTGGTGGCATTCACCCACACGACGCCTGCCGCCAGCTTGGGCGCCACATCCAGCGCAAGGTTCACATTCTCCGTCCACAGCGTCGCCGCCAGCCCGTAGCGTGTGTTGTTGGCCAGCTGCACAGCCTCCGCAGGTGTGCGGAACGTCGTCGAGACGAGCACAGGGCCAAAGATCTCTTCCTGCATCAGGCTGTCTGCGGTGTTCAGCCCGGTGATCAGCGTCGGGGGATAAAAGCAGCCCGTGGCGGGCAGCGCGGTTTGCGCCTGATAGGTGTCACCGGCGGTGTTGTCCGCGACCATCTGCGTTATCGTCTCAAGCTGCACCGGGTCCACAACAGCACCCACATCGATGCTCTTGTCCATGGGGTCGCCAATGCGCAGCTTGTCCATCCGCGCCCGCAACTTGGCATAGAACCGGTCCGCAACCGGTTCGTGCACCAGCAGCCGCGATCCCGCGCAACACACCTGTCCTTGATTGAACCAGATGGCATCGACCAGCCCTTCGACCGCGCTGTCGAGGTCGGCGTCATCAAAGACGATGTAAGGCGACTTGCCGCCCAGCTCGAGTGTGAGCGCCTTGCCCGTGCCTGCTGTCGCCTCGCGAATGCGGCGACCCACGGCGGTGGAGCCGGTAAAGGCGATCTTGTCCACGTCCGCGTTCACGATCATCTCGCCCACTGCGCCGTCGCCGGTCACGATGTTGACCACACCTTTGGGCACGCCAGCCTGCTGGCAGATGTCGGCAAACAGAAGGGCGGTCAGGGACGTGTATTCGGCGGGTTTCAGAACAACGGTATTGCCCATGGCAAGGGCGGGCGCCACCTTCCACGCCAGCATCAAAAGCGGGAAATTCCACGGGATGATCTGACCGCACACACCCAGTGCTTCGCGGTCGGGCAGTTCGGCCTCCATCAGCTGCGCCATGCCCGCGTGATAGTAGAAATGCCGCTGTGCCAGGGGCACGTCGATATCGCGGCTTTCACGGATGGGTTTGCCGTTGTCGAGCGTTTCGAGAACCGCAAACAGGCGGCTGTGTTTTTGCAGGAGCCGCGCGATCGCATAGAGGACGCGCGCCCGGGCATGACCGCCGGATTTGGCCCATTTGGGCTGCGCCGCGCGGGCGGCTTTGACGGCGGCATCCACGTCTGATTGCGTCGCCTGGGACAGGGTCGCCAGCACCTCGCCCGTGGCGGGGTTCTTGCTGTCGAAGCCGGGGGCGGGGTCGGTGAATGCACCGTTGATATAATGCCCGAACCGCGCGCCCTGATCCACGATCCACGCCAGTGCGTCGCCTGCGGCCTCCGGCGCGGGTCCGTATTCCATGCTTTCAAAGATGTCCTTGACGGTCATGGTGTGTCCTCAACGGTAAGATGGGTCTGAACATTTCGGAACTGAGCGGTGTGGGTCCCAGCAGGCCGCAGCTTGGCCTCACTCAGCTTGTTTCTATAGATGCCGTATTTGAAGTAGTGTTCCCAATCGGCATTTGTTTCCGGCAGGGCAAAGCTTGCGCCCACTGGCCCGCGGTTCAATGTGATATTCACGATCTGCTGCCCACCTTTGGCAACATGAGCCATTGCAACTTCGTTCCAACGATTCTTGAGCGCCGAGAGCGGGGCGAGGACAGCGGCCTCATGCACCGTCGCATCGGGGTCTTGCCGAAAGGACCGTGCAATGAGCTTGCTATCACGCACATGCAACTGAAACAGGATGGGCGACCCGTTCGGATGGTTGTTGTCAAGCTTGCGATTGCGCCGATGTATCTGGGCCAGAACGATATGCGCCTTGCCGCCGAGGCAGGCAAAGGTCTCCGGCAGTCGTATTTCGAACTTCAGGAACTGTCCTTCGGGTGCTTTCCATGCATCCAAGGATTTCAATTCGGAACGGTCGCGATCATTGGCCTTGTCACTATTTGATGCGTCTCCGTCGCGAAGCTCAAACGTCTCCACTCCGTTGCCATGCTCCGACCAACCATGCTGTGTCTCGTTTTCGCTGCGTTCCCATCCGCGAGGTGCTGGCAATGTATCGCTCATCCGGATCATATTCTCTTGTGTTGCGTGCGACAGTCCCATCGGATCACCCGATGGGATGGCGGTGACCTGCGGAATAAGCGCCGGTGATGTGGTGTTCGAGTTGCCGTTCGATGTCACCCAGCAGCGATGACGCCCCAAACCGGAACAGGTCCGGTTGCAGCCAGCGGTCGCCCAGCTCTTCCTTCATCAGTGACAGGTAAACCAGCGCATCCTTGGCCTTGGAAATCCCGCCCGCGGGTTTGTAGCCCACGCGGTATCCCGTCCGCTCGAAATAGTCGCGGATGGCGCGGATCATGACCAGCGTCACGGGCAACGTTGCATTCACGCTTTCCTTGCCGGTGGAGGTCTTGATGAAATCCGCCCCGCCCATCATGCAGACCAAAGATGCCCGCGCCACATTGCGCAGCGATCCCAGCTCGCCCGTGGCGAGGATCGCCTTTACATGGGCGTCGCCGCAGGCCTCGCGCATGGCCTGCATCTCATCGTAGAGCGCCTGCCAATCCCCGCTCAGCACATGGCGGCGCGAGATCACGATATCGATTTCCTTGGCACCTGCGGTCACACTCTCGCGGATCTCTTGCAGACGCAGGTGAAACGGGGACAGGCCCGCAGGAAAGCCCGTGGACACGGCCGCGACCGGGATGCCCGTGCCTTGCAGCGCAGCGACCGCCGCCGGGATCATCTCGTGATAGACACAGACAGCGCCCGTGGTCAGATCGGGCAGCCCGAGCGTCTCAAGCAGGTCCGCGCGCACTGGCTGGCGCGCCTTGGCACAGAGCCGTCCGACGCGCCGTGCGGTGTCGTCGCCGGACAGTGTCGTCAGGTCGATGCAGGCGACGGCCCGCAGCAGCCATGCCGCCTGATGATCCTTCTTGATCGACCGGCGTCCGGGCAGTGTCGCACATCGCCGTTCGATGGCCGATGTGTTCGCCTGCACCCGCGCGATCCAGTCGAGGTCAAGCGCCATACCCGGATTGCGCGGTTCGGTCACCTGCGGCAGCTGGGCCGTGTTCTCGGATGTCGGAGAGGCATGTGTTGTGGGGTCTGTCATGGGGCACCCTTCTGGCGGCTTGGGCAGGGTACGGTGGTCGCATGACCATCCGGTTTTGGCAAGGGTGCGGGCGATGTCGTCTGCACGCAATCTGCACAAGCTGCGCGCCAAGCTCTGCACGGATGCCTGCCATCACTGGCGTCAGGGAAGACCAAGTGAGGGACAGAATGATGAATGGGCATGCAATACGCGGGGTGCCGCTGGCGATGCAGCGCGATGGGTGGTGGCTGGACGGTGAGGATACCGGAGCGGAGCCGCCAAAGGTCCGAACGCAGCGCGGTGGCGCGGTCCGTGTGGGCGTTCTGGTGGCGATGATCGCCATGGGCGACGTTCTGGTGTGGCAGGCATTTCCGGGGCTCAGCCTCGCGGTGTTTGCCTTCGTCGTGTTCATGGGGGGGCTTGCGCTGGCATGGCCGCGGATTGCGCCCCGGACGCGGCTGGCCCTCTCATGCGGCATCGTGCTGAGCCTGCTGCCGCTGGTGGAGTTGTTGCAGCCGCTGTCGGTTCTGATTGCGCTGTGTGGTCTGTCGGGCGTTGCGGTTGTGATGGCAGGCGTGCGGCAAGCGGACGTGGCGCGGGCCATGCTGCGCTTGTGGTGGGTTGCACCCGGACAGGCGGCGCGGGACGGGCTGTCGGGTGCGCGCCGTGTTGCCGAGATCAATACAGCGGGCCTCGATCTGCGCAGCCTCGCGCTCGGCTGGGCCCTGCCCGGCGTTGCAACGCTTGTGTTCGCAGCGCTGCTGGCCGGGGCAAACCCGGTGCTGGACCGTGTGCTCAGCGACTTTGCCACCTGGCAACCGCCCGCGCCAAATATGTGGCGGGTCTGGTTCTGGGGGCTGCTGGCTGTGGCGATCTGGCCGGTGCTGGTCACGTATCGCATGCGCGAGCGGCTGCAATACCGCAAGCCCAGACGGATCACCGTGCGACGCGAAGGTCTGGTGAACGCCACATCAGTTGCGCGGTCGCTTGTTGCCTTCAATGCGCTCTTTGCGGTGCAGACCGGGCTGGATGTGCTGTTTCTCTACGGCGATGTGTCCTTGCCCGAGGGGATCAGCCCGGCGGCCTATGCCCATCGCGGTGCCTATCCGCTTTTGGCGACGGCGCTGCTGGCCGGAATGTTTGCGGTGCTGGCCCGGCCACATCTTGGGACGCGGCCTCTGGTTCGGATGCTGATGATGGTGTGGCTGGCGCAGACCGTGCTTTTGGTCTTTGCATCCGTGTGGCGGCTTGATCTGTACGTGGAGGCGTTCGGGCTGACACGGTTGCGCCTTGCGGCCTATGTCTGGATGGCTGTTGTGGCCATTGGTCTTGGCATCACCGCCCAGCAAATCTGGCAGGACCGGCCCGCAACATGGATGCTGTTGCGCAGTGCAGCACTTGGCGCCGTGGTCCTCTATGCCTGCGCTTTTGTGAACTTTGACGGCACTGTGACGCGCTATAACCTCACGCATGATGTGCCCGAGGACCGCGACATGCTGTGCCAGTTGAGCGAGGGTGCGATGCCCGCGATCGAGGCATTCAGCGGACAGCGCACGGCGACATATTGCGCGTCGTCCTATTTCAAACCGACGCTGTTTCACCCGACGGATTGGCGTGAATGGGGCTTTCGCAACTGGCGGGTGCGCCGTAGCCTTGCGGCCATGACACAGATCGAAACGGCATATCCATGAGCGCGCGGCACTTGCTGATCGTCGATGACGATCCACAGATCCGCTCCGTGCTGCGCATCGCCTTTGGTCAGGCCGGGTATGACGTGACCGAGGGGGGCGATGGGGCCGAAGGGCTGGCCAAGGCGCGGTCGGGTCGGTTCGACCTGATTGTCCTCGATATCGGTTTGCCGGAAATGGACGGGTTGGCGGTGTGCCGCGCCTTGCGCAGCACCGACGACACGCCGGTTCTGTTTCTGACCGCGCGCGAGGATGAGATCGACCGCGTGCTGGGGTTCGAGCTGGGCGGCGACGACTACGTGACCAAACCGTTTTCGCCCCGCGAACTGGTGGCGCGCGTGGGCGCCATCCTGAAACGGGCCACGCGGTCAGGGCAGGCGGCCCTGTCCCGCGGTGTCCTCGCGGTTGATCCGGCGCGGCACCGATGCACGGTGAACGGAACGCCAATCACCCTCACCGCGCGCGAGATGGAGATCCTGGCCCACCTGATGCAGCACCCCGATCAGATTGCAGCGCGTCCGGCCCTGACCGACGCGCTCTATGGGGCCGGTACAGCGGTCAGTGACCGGACGCTCGACAGTCATCTGCGCAACCTGCGGGCCAAGCTGGCGCAGGCGGGATGCCCGGATGCGGTCGAAACGGTGCACGGCATAGGCATTCGGATGGGACCATGCGCCGGGTAACGCGCAAATGGCGCCCGCCGCTTGCGCTGGTAATCGGGGGCACGCTGGTGGCGGTGTTCCTGCTGCCGCTGATGGGTCTGGTGTACTTGCGCCTCTGGGGCAACGTGCTGGGGTGGGGCGAGGCGGCGTGGCTGATCTTCTGGCTGGCCTTTGCCGCGACCTCGGTGCTTGCGTTTCTGCTGTGGCGGCTTGTCCTGCGGCCGGTCTATGCGCTGACCCGCTATGCCGAAGGGATGCGGCGCGGCGCGCCGACCCCTGCGCCGGATCATTTCGGAACGCCCGAACTGAGCGCGCTTGGCACAAGCGTCATGGCCATGGGCGACAGCCTCAACAGCCGCGCCGAAGGCATGCGCGCCTATGCCGGGCACGTCACCCATGAGCTGAAATCCCCTCTGACCGCGATCCGCGGTGCGGCGGAGTTGATGGAGGCGGGCGCGTCGCCGGAAGATGCCGCCGCGTTGAGTGGCACAATCCGTGATGCAGCGGCGCGCATGCAGCAGCTTCTGGATGATCTTGCCCGTCATGCGCGCGCGTCGGAAAGCGCGGGAGCGGGGTCCGCGCGCCTGTCCGACGCGGTTGCTGCGCTGGATGTGCCGATCGCCGTCACCATTGCCGGGGATGCGGTCCTGCCCATGACGGCAGAGGACATTGCGACGGTCCTGACGCAGTTGATCCACAACGCAGCAGAGCATGGTGCGTCGGAGGTCACGTTGCTGGCCACACCTGACCGGCTTGCCGTCACCGACAACGGCCCCGGCATCAGTGCGGGCAATCGTGATCGCGTCTTTGACCCGTTTTTCACCACCCGACGCGAAACCGGCGGCACGGGCATGGGTCTTAGCATCGTGCGCAGCCTCGTACAGGCGCGGGGCGGCCGCATCGACCTGATTGACGGCGATGGTGGCGCCACCTTTGCCATCGCATTTGACGCATAAACGGGCACACGCAGTCTTGTGATTGGGAATCATTCTCAGTTTCATTGACTTTCTGAGAATGATTCTCATATTCAATCCAACGTCACATGGATTGATGAGGTTTTACCCACATGTCACCTGAGTTTGCCCTGTCCCGTCGCGCCGTTCTGGCGGGTATGACTGCCTTGGCAGCGACGCCCGTCTGGGCGCAAGCACAGCTGCAAATCGTGGCCACCACAGGCATGATCGCAGACCTGGCCCGTCAGGTTGGCGGCAGCCATGTCGCCGTGCAGGGACTGATGGGCGCGGGGGTCGATCCGCACGCCTACCGTCAGACCCGCAGCGATATCGTCGCCATGACCCGCGCCGATGCCGTGCTGTGGCACGGGCTTTATCTCGAGGCACAAATGGAAGATGTGCTCGCCGATCTGGGACGCAAACGCCCCGTCACCGCAGTGGCCGAAACCGTCGACACATCGCTGCTTGTCGCGCACGAGGATTATGAAGGCCGCTTCGATCCCCATATCTGGATGGATCCCGACCTCTGGGCGCTGTGCGTGCCTGCGGTTGTCGATGCACTTGCGGCGCAGGCACCGGAGCTGCGGCCTACCTTCGAAGAAAACGCCGCCGCGTTCATCGCCGAGGCGCGTGCTCTGGGCACCTATTCCACGGACGTGCTTGCGCAGGTGCCGCGGGACCAGCGTATCCTGCTGACGGCGCATGACGCGTTTGGGTATTTCGGCGCGGCCTATGGGTTCGAGGTTCTGGGCATTCAGGGCATCTCGACCGAGAGCGAAGCGGGACTGAACCGGATCAGTGAACTGGTGGATCTGATTGTCGCCCGAAAACTGCCTGCCGTGTTTGTCGAAACATCCGTGTCGGATCGGAACATCCGCGCGCTTGTCGAAGGCGCCGCGGCGCAGGGCCATACCGTCCGTATCGGTGGCGCGCTCTTCAGCGACGCGATGGGGCCGGACGGAACGTATGAAGGCACGTGGCTCGGGATGATCGACCACAACGTGACAACCATCGCCCGCGCCCTTGGCGCAGACGCGCCCGCCGCCGGGCGTCTGGGCAAATTGGTGGGGACCGCATGAACCTGACACTTGTCAGTGGGGACGCCCCCAACGCCGATCTGTCGTTGCGCACGGCAAGCCCGCTTTCCGTGCGCGGCCTGACCGTGTCGTACGGCGAGAGCGCCGCGCTTTTTTCGGTGGACATGACGCTTCGTGCTGGTGCGATGACCGCGATTGTCGGCCCGAACGGTGCGGGCAAATCCACCTTGCTCAAGGCAGCGCTTGGCATCGTCAAACCACTGGCGGGTTCCGTGGCTGTCTTTGGCCAGCCTCTGGCGAAAATGCGCGACACCATCGCCTATGTGCCGCAGCGTGCGAGCGTCGATTGGGATTTCCCCACCCGCGTGATTGATGTGGTCATCATGGGGCTCTACCGCGATCTGGGCCTGTTGGGCCGGTTGCGCGACCGTCACCGGGCCAAGGCGCTGGCCTGTCTGGACCGCGTCGGCATGACCGATTTTGCCAACCGGCAGATTGGCCAATTGTCCGGCGGCCAGCAGCAGCGCGTGTTCCTCGCCCGCGCGCTTGCACAGGATGCGGATGTCTACTTGCTCGATGAACCTTTCGCAGGTGTCGATGCCGCCACGGAAAAGGCGATCATCGCCGTGCTCAAGGACCTGCGCGATGCGGGACGCACGGTTCTGGCCGTCCACCATGACCTGACAACCGTACCAGCCTATTTCGACGACGTGATCCTGCTCAATCGCGAGATTGTCGCCGCGGGACCGGTTGCGGACACCTTCACCGAAGAGAACTTGCAAGTGGCCTATGGCGGGCGGTTGGAAACCGCGCGGATGCAGGCCGACAGCGTCGCCGGGTAACGACCCGATGCTGCTTGATGCGCTCTTGTTCCAGCTGGGGTACAACGCCGCGCTCGTGACACTGGGTGCAACGCTCCTGGGCGTCGCGGCGGGTGTTGCGGGTACGTTCCTGTTTCTGCGCAAACGCGCGCTGGTGAGCGACGCTATCTCACACGCCACACTGCCCGGCGTCGGGCTGGCCTTTATCGTGATGGTGTCGCTTGGGGGCGATGGCCGTTCCCTCGCGGGCCTCCTCCTCGGGGCGGGGGCCTCTGCCGGTCTGGGACTTCTATGCGTGCACTGGCTGACGCGCGCGACCCGGCTGGGCGAGGATGCAGCCATTGGGGCCGTCCTTTCCGTGTTCTTCGGATTTGGCGTCGTGCTGTTGACGGTTGTCCAGTCGATGAACGCGGGCCAACAGGCAGGGCTGGAAGGGTTCCTGCTGGGTTCAACCGCCGGCATGTTGCGCAGTGATGCGCTTCTGCTTGCTGCGTCTGCTGCGCTTGTCCTGGCCCTTGTCCTGCTCCTGCGCCGACCGCTGACGTTGGCGGCGTTTGATCCGGGCTTTGCCGAAACAGCCGGTTGGCGGCCCGGTGCGGTGGATCTCGCGATGATGGGGATTGTACTGGTCGTGACGGTTGTGGGTCTCAAGGTTGTCGGCCTGATCCTCATTGTCGCCCTGTTGATCGTGCCGCCCGTCACAGCGCGCTTCTGGACCGAGCGGGTCGATGTCGTTGTCATCGCATCAGGCGTGTTGGGTGGGCTGTCGGGATATGTCGGTGCCGCGATCTCGGCCACAGCCCCGGCCTTGCCCACCGGTCCGATTGTCGTGTTGGTCAGCTTTGCGCTGTTCGCATTGTCGCTGCTCTGTGCGCCCGGGCGCGGGGTGTTTGCATCGATGCTGCGCCACCAGAGATACCAAAGACGCGTGCACGTCCGGCAGGGCCTTTTGGCCCTGGCCTCAGGTCAGCCGATCTATGAACGCCTGACCCACCGCCTGTTGCGCCGCGCTGGATTGATCCGGCCCGATGGCGTGCCGACGCCCGACGGACAGGCCGCCGCGGCAAAGGCGCAACTGGACGAAACCCGGTGGGCCCTTGTGCGGGGTGATCAAAGCTTTGCAGCGGCGGCAGCCCGCTACGATGGGCTGACGGCGATCGAGGACGTGCTGACGCCGGACCAACTGGCAGAGGTCGATACGCGCCTTGCCACACCACAGGTGGTGACATGATGGGCGCTGAATTCGTCGCCCTGTCCCTGCCGCCGATTGTGATTGGCATCTGTGTCGCTGTGGCCTGTGCTTTGCCGGGCAACTTCCTGCTCTTGCGGGGGCAGGCACTGATCGGCGACGCGATCAGCCATGTGGTCCTGCCGGGCATCGTGGTCGCCTTTCTGTTCACCGGATTGGTGGCCACGGGTCCGATGCTGCTGGGCGCTGCGGGCGCGGCCGTTGTCGCAGTACTCGCCATCGATGCCATTCGACGGCTTGGCCGGATCGAGGCCGGAGCAGCAATGGGTGTCGTGTTCACAGCGATGTTTGCAGGCGGCGTTTTGTTGCTTGAACAATCCGACACCTCAAACGTGCACCTCGATGTGGAACATGCGCTCTTCGGCAATCTCGAAAGCCTGATCTGGCTTGATGCCACCGGCTGGACATCGCTCGTTGATCCCGCAGCACTTGCGGGTCTTCCGGTTGAACTGCCCCGCATGGGTTTCGCGCTGGCGCTTGTTGGATCGTTTGTCCTGCTCTTCTGGCGGCCCCTGTCGATGATGAGCTTTGACGAAGGCTTTGCCCAGGGCGTGGGTGTGCGCACCGGCGTCCTCGGGCTTGCGCTGGTGATCGTGTCAGCCATCGCTGCCGTTGCCGCCTTTGATGCGGTGGGCTCAATCATCGTGATTGCAATGTTCATCTGCCCCCCCGCCGCCGCCCGCTTGATGACCAACAGGCTGCCGACCCAAGTGGCCTGGTCCGTCGTCTTCGCCACCCTGTCCGCGATACTCGGCTATGTCCTTGCAGGGTACGGCCCCTTGTGGGTCGGCGCGGCGGCGTCTGTCAGTGCAGCGGGCATGATCGCCACGGTCTCTGGTGTCTTTCTGGGGCTGGCAGCGATCATCGGACCGCACCGCACCCGCAACACCTGATCTGCGACATCGCGCAAAAGATTCCCGCCTTCTTCTGGCTGGAAATACCACGGGGGCGTCGCGCCAGCGACGGGGGCAGAGCCCCCTAAAACATGACGTGCGCGCAGCGCTCAATTTGCCAGCACCCCCGATGCCGGGCGCTGCAGCGCTTGTGTCGGCACGCGCTTCGGGGTCATGGTGTGCCAACGCAAATTCGGAGGGCCAGTGCGATGAAAGACGACAACTTCCTGCGCGCCAACAACGCGCGTCACATGTGGCATCCGATGGGACATCCGGGCGCTGCAATGGCCGACGCGCCGACCATCATCACCAGTGCCGAAGGGTCGGTGATCGAAGATATCGACGGGCACAAGACCGTCGACGCGGTGGGCGGTCTGTGGTGTGTGAACCTGGGCTACTCAAACAACACGGTCAAAGACGCCATAGCCAAGCAACTCTATGATTTGCCTTACTATTCTGCGTTCTTTGGAACGTCCAACCCGACCGCGATCGAAGCCTCCTATGCCGTGCGCGAATTTTTCAAGGCGGACGGGATGGCGCGCGTGTTCTTCACCTCCGGCGGGTCGGATTCCGTCGAAACCTGCCTGCGGCTGGCGCGGCAGTACCACCGGCTGCGCGGCGAACCCGGCCGCACCAAGTTCCTGTCGCTGAAAAAAGGCTATCACGGGACCCATTTCGGTGGCGCATCTGTGAACGGCAACAACAGGTTCCGCATCGCCTACGAGCCGCTGATGCCCGGCTGCTTCCATCTGCCGGCACCTTACATGTACCGCAACCCGTTCGACGAAACCGACCCCGCGGTTCTGGCACAGAACATCGCCGCCGCGATGGAGGACGAAATTTCATTCCAAGGCGCGGGCAGTATTGCGGCCTTCATCATGGAACCGATCCAGGGGGCCGGCGGCGTGATCGTTCCGCACGAGACGTTCATGCCGCTGATGCGCGAGATCTGCGACCGGCATGGCATCCTGATGATCGCAGACGAGGTGATCACGGGGTTCGGTCGCACGGGCGATTGGTCAGGGTCGCGCCATTGGGGCGTGCAACCCGACATGATGAGCTGTGCCAAGGGCATCACATCGGGCTATTTCCCGGTCGGAGCGGCGTTGATGAGCGACGCCGTGGCCGATGTGTTTGAAAATGCGGATGCAGATGGTGCGATTTTCCACGGCTACACATATTCCGCGCATCCCGTCGGAGCTGCCGCCGTGACGGCATGCCTGTCCGAGACGCTGCGCCTTGATACAGGCGCAAATGCCGGACCACGCGGCACACAGCTTTTCGAAGGCTGCGTCGCGTTGATGGAGAAATATGATGTCGTGGGCGATGTGCGCGGCGGGCATGGGTTGATGACCGGCGTTGAAATCGTGACCGACCGCGCAACCAAAGCGCCCGCCCCGCCTAACATGATGAAACGCATCCACCAGGCGACCTATGAGGCGGGCGCAATGGTACGGGTCGGGGGCAACAACATCATGATGTCGCCGCCTCTGGTGGTGACCGAAGCGGAGATTGCACAGGTGCTTTCCTCGTTGGAGGCGGGATTGCGCGCAGCGTAAACGCAGCCAAGGCGGAGAGGCTGGGTTCAGAGCATGCCAAAGAAGGCACCCCGGCGGGGGCGCAAATGCGCCCGCTCCAACGTGCCGCTCGGACATTCACGACACCAAACAGCGATCGAACGGTAACGACCCGGTTCGGGGCGCGCCACACCGCCACCCCGTCGCCCGTGCCACTTTTCCAGAAAAACCGGGCACCCTGTGACAAAACGCGCCTGCGCGCCCTGTCGCACCCCCGCTGTCACAGTGATCCGGCACCCTATCTCATGCGCATGTACAGTATCCGCCACGGCTTGAGGTAGAGCAATCATGGACACATTAATGCTTTCCCGGATCCAATTCGGGGCCAACATTTCGTTTCATATCCTGTTCCCGACGATCACGATCGCTTTGGGGTGGGTCCTGCTGTTCTTCAAGCTGCGGTTCAACGCGACCGGAGACGGCAAGTGGATGGAAGCGTACCGGTTCTGGGTCAAGGTATTCGCGCTGAGCTTTGCCATGGGCGTCGTTTCGGGCATCACCATGTCGTTCCAGTTCGGCACCAACTGGCCGGGCTTCATGGAAGCGGTGGGTAACATCGCCGGGCCGCTCCTGGCCTATGAAATCATGACCGCCTTCTTCCTCGAGGCTGTGTTCCTCGGCATCATGCTCTTTGGATTTTCCCGCGTGCCTGGGTGGTTGCACACGCTTGCGACCTTCCTCGTGGCCTTCGGTACCTCGATGTCGGCGTTCTGGATCATCGTGCTCAACAGCTGGATGCACACGCCACAGGGCTATGAAATGGTCGATGGCGTCGCCTATGCGACCAACTGGTTTGAGATCATCTTCAACCCGTCCATGCCGTACCGGTTCATCCACATGATGCTGGCCTCTGGCTTGACCGTGGCCTTCCTGATTGCAGGGCTCAGCGCGTTTCGCTGGCTGCTGGGGGACCGTTCGGGCGGCGTCTTTGCCACGCTCAAGACGGGTGTCTACATGGGCGCGCTGCTGATCCCGGTGCAGATCTTCATGGGTGACTTGCACGGTCTGAACACGCTGGAATACCAGCCCCAGAAGGTCGCCGCCATGGAAGGCAACTGGGAAACGCAGTCCAATGTGCCGCTCCTGCTCTTTGCGATCCCGAACGAGGAAACCCGTTCCAACTCCATGGAAATCGGTATTCCAAACGGCGCGTCGCTGATCCTGAAGCACAAGGCTGATGGTGTTGTTCCGGGCCTGAATGATTTTGTCACCGAGGACGGAGAGGTTCTGCACCCGCCCGTCGCACCCGTGTTCTGGTCCTTCCGGATCATGGTGGGCACTGGGTTCGCCATGCTCGCGCTCAGCTGGTTTGCGGCCTTCATGATGCTGCGCAAGGGGCGTGGGCCGGATGCACTGCCCAAGGTTGCACTCTATGCGATGGTGCCGATGGCGTTCTCCGGATGGGTCGCGACCCTCGCAGGGTGGTACACCACCGAAATCGGACGTCAGCCCTGGCTGGTGCAGGGTGTGCTGACCACGGAACAGGCGGTGGCGGACGTGCCCGCGCCCTTCGTCGGGATCACGCTCGCGGCCTACCTGTCGATCTACGTCCTGCTGCTGACCGCCTATATCGCCGTGCTCTTCTACCTCGCACGCAAGGGGGTGACAGGCGATGTGCCCCGCCCCCGCACACCACTGGCCGGTCAGGCCGTGGCGCGCAACGTGCCCGCGGAGTAGGATGCAATGCTGGACATGTTCGACGATCCGGCCCGTTGGCTGCCTTTCACCTTTGCCGCGTTGATGGGGGTTTCGATCCTCGTCTACGTGGTGCTGGACGGGTTTGATCTGGGCGTGGGGGTCCTGTTCCCCTTCGCGACTGACGACGAAAAGGACATGATGGTCGCGTCCATCGGTCCGTTCTGGGACGCGAATGAAACCTGGTTGGTGCTGGCCATCGGCCTTCTCCTCGTTGCGTTTCCGTCCGCGCACGGAGAGATCCTGACCGCGCTCTACCTGCCGGTCGCGATCATGCTGATCGGTCTTATCCTGCGTGGCGTGGCGTTTGAATTCCGGGTCAAGGCACCGACCCCCCACAAGGCCTCGTGGAATGTGGCCTTCTTTGTGGGCTCACTCATGACGTCGCTCAGCCAGGGGTTCATGTTGGGCAAATACATCATGGGGCTGGAAAGCACGCTGGGCACATGGGCCTTCGCGATGATTACGGCTGTGTTTCTGACGGTCGCCTACTCGTTCATCGGCGCGTGCTGGCTTATCCTAAAGACCGAAGGGCAATTGCAGGCCAAGTCGGTAAAATGGGCGCGCGGTGGCATCTTCGGCCTGGTGCTGGGCCTCGGGGCCGTATCGCTCGCCACACCGCTCGTCAGCACGCGCATTTTTGACAAGTGGTTCACGATGCCAGAGGTGTTGTATCTCGCGCCGCTGCCGCTCTTGTCGGGTGTGATTGTCTTGCTTCTGTGGCGGTCGCTGCGGCGTTTGCCCAACCCGCAAGATGCCGGTGCGCGCACCCCCTTCCTCTACTCGATCGTGCTGTTCATTCTGGCGTTCGGCGGGCTTGCATACTCGTTTTACCCTTACGTCGTGCCGGAAAAGATCACGATCTACGAGGCGGCGAGTGCCCCTGAAAGCCTGATGATCATTCTGGTCGGGGCTGTCGTCGTGATCCCGATGATCGCCGGATATACCGCACTCGCCTACACCGTGTTCAAAGGCAAGGCGGCAGAGCTGCGCTACGACTGACAATGACTTTCCCCGTGGTTTCTTCTGGCTGAAAATACCACGGGGGAGGCCGCAGGCCGGGGGCAGAGCCCCTGCCACCTTCAAACACCTTACCCTACGCCGCCAAACCACGAGCCGAAAGAAAACGACGGCACAGGGCCGCTGGTCCCTGTGGTAGAATCGGCACCGCGCGTGCTAGGTTTTGTGGCATGAACACGCACGCCCCCAATATACGACCGGTCATACGGCAATTGGACGACGCCGCCATCAACCGCATTGCGGCGGGTGAGGTGGTCGAACGTCCCGCCTCGGCGGTCAAGGAACTGGTGGAAAATGCGGTCGATGCGGGCGCGCGCCGTATCAGCATCGACATCGCGGATGGGGGCAAAACGCTGATCCGCGTGACCGACGATGGATGCGGCATCGCTGCGGCTGATCTGCCCCTCGCGCTCAGCCGCCACGCGACCTCCAAGATCGACGGCTCCGATCTGCTGAATATCAACACGTTCGGCTTTCGCGGTGAAGCGCTGCCCAGCCTCGGTGCAGTGGGCCGTCTCACGATCACCAGCCGCGTCCCCGGAGAGGGCGGGGCCGAAATCACCGTCACAGGTGGCGAGGTGGGCGTAACACGGCCGGCCGCGTTGAACGCGGGCACGGTGATCACGTTGCGCGACCTGTTTTATGCAACGCCTGCCCGGTTGAAGTTCCTGCGCACGGACCGGGCCGAAACCCAAGCCATCGGCGATGTCGTCAAACGCCTGTCCATGGCCGAACCGTATATCCGGTTCGAATTGCGCGATGTGACCGACACGCCGCGCACGCTGTTCAAGGCCGAAGCGCAAAGCGGCGCACCAACAGACGCGCTGCGCGCACGTCTGGGCGATGTGATCGGGACTGACTTCATCACCAATGCCATCGCGATCGATGCTGAACGTGAGGGGCTGCACCTCACGGGCTTTGCCGCCCTTCCGACCTATTCGCGTGGTGCCGCCGTCGCACAATACCTGTTTGTGAATGGCAGGCCCGTGCGGGACAAATTGCTGACCGGGGCGTTGCGCGCCGCCTATTTCGATTTCCTCAGCCGGGATCGACACCCGGCGGCGGCGCTTTTTGTGGATTGCGATCCGCAACTGGTCGACGTGAATGTGCATCCCGCCAAGTCCGAAGTGCGGTTCCGCGATCCCGGCACCGCCCGCGGCCTGATCGTGTCGGGCCTGCGCCATGCGTTGGCCGATGTGGGACACCGCGCCTCGACCACCGTGGCCGACGCGACATTGGGTGCGATGCGCCCCGAACCGGCGGAGCCTCGTGTCTACCAGATGGACAGGCCCAGCCTCGGCCCACGCGCCGCTCCGTCGGGGTTTGCCGAAATGGCCATGGAGTACAGCGCGCCGGTTGCCGAACCCGCACCCATGGACGTGGGCGAAGAGACCCCGGATGACTTGCCGCTTGGTGTGGCGCGGGGACAGGTGCACGAAAACTATATCGTGGCGCAAACAGCGACGGGTATGGTCATCGTCGATCAACACGCCGCCCACGAACGGCTTGTCTATGAAAAGCTCAAACATCAGATGGCGGAAAACGGCGTGGCCGCGCAAGCCTTGCTGATCCCTGAAATTGTCACGCTGTCCGTGGGGGACCGCGCCCGTCTGTTGGACGCGGCAGAAGAGCTGGCCCGCATGGGCCTGACCATCGAGGCGTTTGGTGGTGACGCTGTGGCGGTCCGTGAAACCCCTGCCATTCTAGGCGAGGTCGATGCCAAGGCGCTGATCCTCGACATCCTGGACGAGTTGGCCGACCAGGGACAAAGCAACCTCGTGCAGGCGAGGGTCGAAGCCATCCTGAGCCGCGTGGCCTGTCACGGCTCGATCCGATCGGGCCGACGCATGCGCGCCGAAGAGATGAACGCGCTCTTGCGCGAAATAGAGACAACGCCACATTCCGGGCAGTGCAACCATGGCCGGCCCACCTATGTGGAACTCAAACTCACTGATATCGAACGGCTGTTTGGCCGCACATGATCAGCCTTGGAAACATCACGCTGGACCTGTCGGATCCGCTTGTTCTGGCGGCGCTCATGGGGGCTGCGGCGCTGCTGGTGATCCTCGTGCTTTTGATCATGGCGCTGCGCGCGGCGGGGCGGTCGGCCCGCGCGGCGGAACCGTTGGCACAGCAATTGGGCTATCTCGGGCAGCATGTGCAGGGCTTGGCACAGGGTCAGGAAGGGCTGCGCGCTTCGATCCAGATGGTGTCCGACACAGCCACCAACGGGCAGGCGCAGCTGGCCCAGACCGTGGAACAGCGGCTCGCCTCCGTGCAGCAGCAGATGCAGGACCGGCTGGCCGAAAACGCCATGCGCAGCCAACGCAGCCTGACCGAGATGCAGGAGCGTATGCGTGAGACGCTGCATGGCTCTTCGAAACAGACCACAACCAGCCTGACGCAGCTTCAGGAACGCCTAGCCGCCATCGACAAGGCACAGGACAACATCACCAAGCTGTCCGGTGACGTGTTGTCCCTGCAGGACATCCTGTCGAACAAGCAGACGCGCGGTGCCTTTGGCGAAATCCAGTTGCGCGATATCGTGGGCAAGGCGCTGCCCTCGGACAGCTATGCGCTCCAATACACGCTCTCCAACGGCAAGCGGGCCGATTGCCTGATCCACCTGCCCAACCCGCCCGGTCCCATCGTGATCGACAGCAAGTTCCCGCTGGAGGCCTATGAGGCGCTGCGCCGGGCCGAGACGGATTATGATCTGAAACAGGCGGTCGCGGCGATGAAGACGGCCGTAAAAAAGCACATCGCGGATATCGCATCCAAATACATCATCGACGGCGAAACCGCCGATGGGGCGCTCATGTTCCTGCCGTCCGAGGCCGTCTATGCCGAGCTGCACGCGAACTTTCCCGATCTTGTGCGCGAAGGGTTCGACAAGCGGGTGTGGATCGTGTCACCCACGACCTGCATGGCGACGCTGAACACGATGCGCGCAATCCTGAAGGACGCGCGGATGCGTGAACAGGCGGGGGCCATCCGCAAGGAGCTGTCGATGCTGGTGGCGGATGTCGACCGGCTTGGCACGCGGGTCGGCAATCTCGACCGGCATTTCAGCCAAGCGTCCAAGGACATCGAAGAGATCAAGATCAGTGCGGACAAGGCGGGCAAACGGGCGCACCGTCTCGACAATTTCGACTTTGAGGAATTGGACGACAGCGGGCCCCTGCCGCTCGACAGCGGGACGCGCGCGGCAGAGTAGAAAGCACCGCCCTTGATCAGAGCACAGGTGCCTGTGCCTTGTTCCGCAACCCGACTTTGATCATCATCCCGCCAAGACGCACAGCGGATCGGAGAGGCATCATGCGGGTTTTCTTTACAGGTGGCAGCGGCAAGGCGGGCAAATGGGCAATCCGGCACTTGCAGGCGCAAGGGCACCACGTGGTCAATGTGGACCAGACGCCATCCGGCCTCGACTGTCCTGAATTGCTGGTGGATCTGTGTGATGCGGGCCAGGTGATTGGCGCCATGTCCCAGTTCACGGATTTCGACGAATTGGACGCCGGAACGGGCGTGCCGAAATACGACGCCGTTGTGCATTTCGCCGCCGTGCCGCGGGTGATGATCGGTACGGATGGCGAATGCTTTCGCCAGAACACGCTGACCACCTACAACGTGATTGAGGCGGCGGTGAAGCTGGGCGTGCCCAAGGTGATCTTTGCCAGTTCCGAGACGACCTATGCCGTTTGCTTTGCCGATGGCGAGGTCAAACCCGATTTTGTCCCTATCGACGAGACGCACCCGACCGTGCCCCATGACAGCTATGCCATGTCCAAGGTCTGCAACGAGGCGACCGCACGGTCGTTTCAGGCGCGCACCGGCATCGATATCTATGGCCTGCGGATCAACAACGTGATCGAGCCGCATGAATATGCAGAGATGTTCCCCGCCTTTGTCAAAGATCCGGCCCTGCGCCGCCGCAACATCTTTGCCTATATCGACGCGCGGGATCTGGGCCACATGGTCGATTGTTGCCTCAAGGCGGACGGGCTCGGCTATGAGGTGTTCAACGTGGCCAACGACGATACGTCCGTCGCGTTGACGTCGGATCAGGTGATTGAACGGTTCTACGCGGGCGTAGAGGTGCGGGGCGACATGGGTCCGTACGACACGTTTTATTCCAACCAGAAAGCGCGGGACATGGTCGGTTTTGCCCCGCAGCACGGCTGGCGCGACGTGCTGACTTAACGCTGCTTCGCGACCTCTGCATCGTGCAGAGGTTCCCGCGCACCGGGGCGCAGCACCTCGGGATCATAGGGGGTGCGATCAAACACCTCCCGCACCAAGGGTCGGAAAAAGTCGAGCGGCAGCGTGTCATAGTCGGGATCAAAACTCGACTGGTCCCAGCGTTCGCAGAACGTCGCGCAGTCGTCGAAATAGATGTGACCGGCATAGGCATCGCGCTTGTGCGGGTTCGCCCCCACATGTTCGCCGTAGTAGATCATCTGAAAATCGCCGTGCTTTTCCACCACCCAGGTGCATTGTTCGCGCACAAAGGGTTTCAGGATCGCCGCGGCGTATTCGTCGTGATTATAGGGGGCAAAGATGTCGCCAATGTCGTGCAGCAGGGCCGCGACCAGCCAATCGGTGTCGGCCCCGTCACGCCACGCCCGTGTGGCCGTTTGCAGCGAATGGCCCAGCCGCGTGATCTTGTACCCCGAAAGCCCTTCATCCAGCGTTTCCAGCGCAGTGAGCAGACGGTCTGCCGTGCCTTTGGTGTATTCCACCTCATGCGCGGTCAGGAAATCGTAGTCCTCCCGGTCTCCGTCCTTCATCGCGGTGAATTTGACGTGGTCCATCACGCGTACATCTCCGTGCTGCCCTTTGCGTTTTTCATCGTGACCTGAGCCTGCGCGGCGCGCACCTCTTCGTAAAGGGCCAGCGCGTCCGGGGCAAAGGTCTGTGTCGGGGCCGGTACGTGGACAAAGTTGCCGTGCCGGTCTGTGCCGCGGGCGAGCATGGCATAGTCCTTGCTGCCCACCTGTTGTGCCATATCAGGGCGCATGTAGCGCACCACGCAGGCGATGCGGCGGTCATCGGTCGTGTTGGGGCCGGACCCGTGTATCGTCAACCCGTGATGCAACGACATCTGACCGGGATGGATTTCAATTGGCGTTCTGTCCTCTGGGGCGACATCTACCGTGACCTCCTGGCCCCGGCTGAGCAGGTTATTGGGATCAAAGCTGTCAGCATGGGGCAGGATGGCGTTCTTGTGGCTGCCTGCGACAAAGTCCATGCAACCGGAGGCCGGTGTGGCTGGCGACAAGGCGATCCACGCCGTCAGCAGCCCGTCGATAGCGCCCAGCCCCCAATAGGTCAGGTCCTGATGCATCGATACGACGTGGGTGGTGTTCGGTTCCTTGATGAAGAATTCGGTCGAATACACGAGGATATCGGGGCCGAGGATCCCTGCGACGATATCCAGAACGGCTGGATCGCAGGCCACGCGTGCCGCCATCGGCATGACGATGTGAGCGTTGACGCGTTTATACGTGTTGAGGGGATGCGGCAGGTCGGCTTCTCGCCAGTCTGCTTCGATCTGTTCCAGCTCTGCCCGCGCATGCGCTGCCGCGTCGCGTGACAGGGCGGGCAGGGGAAAGAGGAACCCGTCCTCCCAATAGCGCTCCACGAGATCTGCGGGCAGTTTTCCCGCATTCAGCTCCAGACTGTGTGACATCTCGCGCCCTCGCACCAGCTGTTTGATGCGCACCAGCTTTGCCCGCACGGCCCTGCGTTTCTGTCGCAGGGCCGACACGTCAAACGTCGGTATCAGAGCATGTCAGTCGGGTCAGATACGAATGATACGCTGAGCGATTTTGGGCAGGATGCCCTGGAATTGCAGCGGCGCGTCCGTCACGGCAAGACAGATGCAGTCCTCGTGGATATCTGCCACGGGGGTGTGGTGCGTGTCACTGTCCGCGACTTCGACATCGCCCCGGGCAAAGTAGTCATCTTCGTCCTGGAAAGCGCCCTGCAACACCATCGTCATCTCGGTGCCATGGTGACCATGATCCGGCATTGCCGCACCTGCAGGAATGTAGAGAAGGCGCGCAGAGGCGTCCTTGGACGTGGGCAGGATCGCCTGTTTCACGCCCATGCCGACACTGCGCCATTTTATGCTGTTCACGTCGCCACCGACATAGTCTTGCAGCGGACCCGGCAGGATCGACCCCTTGGCACGCGGCATGGTGATCGCGTCCGGTGAGCCGCCCGCAATCAACGACATCGTCGCGGCAAGGCTGCCCGCGTCCATCGTTACCGCATTGCTGGCCTGCTGATCCAGCATTTCGCCACCCACCGCATCAAAGCCCGCCATGCGGGCGCGGCACTCATCACAGAGTGAAATGTGACTGGCCACCATGAGGTTGAACGCCTCCGGCAGGTTGCCCGCAGCATATGCCATCAGCATGGCGTCGGTGAGGTGGTGCTTTATTTCTTTTGTCATTGCCATCTTCACTTCATCGCGTGGCGCAATCGGTCCAGCGCCAACCTAATTCTCGATTTGATCGTGCCCAGGGGCAGACCCGTTTGCGCGGCGATTTCGCTGTGGGACAAGTCCCCGAAATACGCCTGTTCTATCAGTTCCCGTTGGGCGGCGGGCAATGCTGCGATTGCCTCACCCAATTGTTCGCTTTCCTGTTGCAGGGCCATCACATCGGCCTGATCAGGTTCTTGTTCCGGGCCCCATCCCAGATCTTCCGGTTCGGGGCGGCGCTGCTTGCGCAGCACGTCAATCTTTCTGTTCCGCGCGATCGTAAAGATCCACGTGGCCACGGAGGCCCGCGCGGGATCGAACATGTGCGCCTTGTGCCAGCAGGTGGCCATAACCTCCTGCGCGACTTCCTCGGCCAGCGACGCATCCGCCCCTGATTTCATCAGAAAGCCCTTCACCCGCGGGGCGAAATGCTCGAACAGTTCGGCAAAGGCCGACTGGTCCTGATCGTCGCGGATGCGGGCCATGTGCGAGACCCACAACATCCGTGCGCTGTTCATGTCGTCCATGCCTGCGGGTTCTCCTGCGCGGCTGTCGGCACGCGCCACTGGCGCCTGCGTCTTTGCCTCGCTGATTTCTATTCCCGCCAACATGATCCGTCTACGCCGACCAATGGCGAATGGATCAAAAATAAATGTCTGGCAAATGCGCATCCACCTGCCGCATTCCTCCGTACATAGTGCAACTTATCGCATAACAGGACGCCCCAGGATCATGACTGTTCAGACCCCGCTTCACCCACGCCGCCGCATCGCTGTCGTCGGGGGCGGCATATCCGGCATGGGGGCGGCACACTTGTTGTCGCGCGCGCACAATGTCACGCTGTTCGAGGCGGAGCCGCGTCTTGGCGGGCATGCACGGACGATCATGGCGGGCAAGACCGGCGATCAGCCTGTGGATACCGGTTTCCTCGTCTTCAACTATGCAAACTACCCGCGCATGGCAGAGCTGTTTGCCGAATTGGACGTGCCGGTCACGAAATCCAACATGAGCTTTGGCGCGTCGATCGATGGCGGGCGGCTGGAATACGGGCTGGCCAGCCTTGATGCGCTCTTTGCGCAGCGTCGCAATGCGCTCAACCCCAAATTCCTGCGCATGGTGCGGGACATTCTGCATTTCAACAAAAACGCGCTGCGTGTCGCGACCGAAGACCGGACGCGCACCACCGTTCAGTTTCTTGAGGCGATGGGCACGGGCGATTGGTTCCGCGACTATTACCTTCTGCCGCTCAGCGGCGCGATCTGGTCGACGCCGACCCAGAAAATCATGGATTTTCCGGCGCACGCGATGATCCAGTTCTTTGAGAACCACGCGCTGCTGAACCACACAGGTCAGCACCAATGGTACACGGTTGATGGCGGATCGGTGGAGTATGTACGGCGGCTCGAGGCGGCGATGCGGTCACAGGGCGCGGATTTGCGCTTAGGCGCGGCGGTACAGTTGGTGCGCCGGACCCCGACCGGTGTCGAGGTCAAGGCGTGGGGGGGAGATTGGGAGGCCTTTGACGAGGTCGTGTTTGGCACCCATTCGGACGACACGCTGCACATGCTGGCGGACCCGAGTGACGCCGAACAGAGTGCGCTTGGCGCAATCAAGTATCAGCCAAACGAAGTCATCCTGCACCGGGACGAGGCGATCATGCCGACCCGCAGGCAGGTGTGGTCCAGCTGGGTCTATACCGAGGACAAGGCGGCGCAATCGGATCGCATCGACCTGACCTATTGGCTCAATTCGTTGCAACCGATCCCGATGGACGACCCGCATTTCGTGACGCTCAACACCAAACGCACGATCCGCGAGGAGATGATCTATGACCAGACGGTGCTGCGCCACCCTGTCTATGATCTGGCGGCACTGGCCGCACAGGATACAGTTCGGGCGATGAATGGAACGCGGGGCACCTGGTTCTGCGGTGCGTGGATGCGGCACGGGTTCCACGAAGACGGATACTCCAGTGCGGTAGACGTGGCCGATGCGATGCTGGCCCGTGACGCAGCGGTCAAGGTGGCCGCCGAATGACCGCAACGGTCGATCATATCGCTGGCCAGACCTATCACGGGCGCAAGGGCGCGATCGGCAATGCGTTCCGCTACTCGGTCGATTATGTCCTGCTGGATGCAGAGGCGGAAGTGCGCACACCGCGCCTGTTTCGGCGCAACGCGCGCGGCCTGACGGCACTGGACGACGTCGATCACGGTGGTGCGCCCAAGGCGGGGCGCGGTGCGGCATGGGTGCGCGAGGTGCTGGAGCAGTACCAGATCACCGGGATCGACCAGATCGAACTGCTCGCGCAGCCTAAGGTGCTGGGGTACGTGTTCAACCCGGTCAGCTTCTGGCTCTGCCGGCGCGCTGACAAGGCGTTGGTTGCCGTGATCGCCGAAGTGACCAATACGTTTGGCGATCGGCACAGCTACCTCGTTCATCACGGCGATTTGCGCCCCATCAGCTCGGAAGACAGGTTGCAGGCGCAAAAGATCATGCACGTGTCGCCGTTTCAGCCCGTTGAGGGCGGATATACATTTCGCTTCGACATCACCGATGACCGCATCGGCATCTGGATCGACTATACCCGTGGCGAGGGCGGATTGATCGCGACGCTGACCGGGCGCCGCTGCCCGATGAGCAATACGTCAATCCTGCGCGCCGTCCTGCGCCGCCCGTTCGGCGCACGCAGGGTCATGGGGTTGATCCACTGGCAAGCGCTTAAACTGTGGTTCAAACGCGCCACCTATCGGCCCCGGCCCGACGCCCCGGCCAAGGAGGTGTCGCGGTGAACAACGCGTCGCCCTCGCGCCTTCCGGCCTATGCGGTTTTCGCAGCGCTTCTGAGTGCAGCAGGCCTGCCGATCTATATCCACGCGCCAAAGTTCTATGTCGATGAATACGGCGTCTCACTGGCGGCGTTGGGGGCGGTCCTGTTCGGGCTGCGGCTGCTGGACGTGGTGCAGGATCCCCTGTTTGGCCGGTTGAGCGAGGCGTTGCGCGACCGGCGGGGGGTGGCGGTTCTGATCGGATGTTCGGTCATGGCGTTGTCGATGCTGGGCCTGTTTGCGGTGCCGCCATTGCTGCCACCGCTGATCTGGTTCGCGCTGATGCTGACGGGCGTGTTTTCGGCGTTCAGCTTTCTCACCATCAACTTTTACGCCCAAGGCGTGGTCAAGGCGGACCGGTTGCCCGGTGACGGGCATCTGGCGCTGGCGCGCTGGCGCGAAACGGGCGCGCTGCTGGGCGTGTGCGTGGCGGCGATTGCACCGGTGATGCTGGGCGGGCTGATGGGCGCACCGTTTGCCGGTTTTGCCGTAGGCTTTGCGGTTCTGGCCCTCGTCGCTGTGGTGATGATGCGTGCCGAATGGGGCAGCGCGGGTCTGGCACCCTCGGCCGGACTGCGCGTTGTTTTGGGCGATGTGCTGGCGCGCAGGCTTTTGTTGATCGCGTTCGTGAACGCGGCCCCCGTGGCGGTCAGTTCCACCCTGTTCCTGTTCTTTGTGGAAAGCCGTCTCGACGCGCCGGGGTTCGAAGGGCCGCTGCTGCTGTTGTTCTTTCTGTCCGCGGCCTGCGCGGCGCCGGTCTGGGGCCGCTTGGCCGAACGGTTTGGCGTCAAACCTGTGCTCTTGTCGGCCATGGTCCTGGCCATCTTCAGCTTTGGCGGGGCGATGCTGCTGGGGCCCGGAGACTGGGTCGCCTTTGCGGTCATCTGTGCCTTGTCGGGGGCGACACTTGGGGCGGATCTGACGCTGCTCCCGGCTGTTTTTGCCTCACGCATGGCGCGGATCAGCCCCTCGGCCGCTGAGGGGTTCGGCCTGTGGTCGTTTGTGTCGAAATTCACGCTTGCCTTTGCCGCCGTCACGCTTCTGCCCGCGCTGGAGCAGGCAGGGTTCGACAGCGCCGCCCCGGTCAATCCGCCCGAAGCGCTGACGCTTCTCACCCTTCTTTATGCCGCCGTACCTTGCGGCCTCAAAATTGTGGCGATCGCCTTGCTGGCGACCACCAATCTCAAGGAGACCTGATATGGATGCTCTTTTCTTTGCCCTTCTTGGCGCGTTTACGATGGCGGCGCTGTTCTGGTCGCGGTCGCGCTATGCGGATTTCCTGGCGCAGCGACCGGAGGATTATTCCGAGGGCGCGGAACAGTTCGACCTGCGCAGACATCTGAACGGTCCGGTGATCTGCGAAGGCGTGATCTATGGACCCACGGGACGTGTGTCGTCGCGGTTCGTCGGTGAATTCGACTGTCAGTGGGACGGCAACGTGGGCACGATGAACGAGGTTTTCACCTATGATGACGGATCGGTGCAGGAACGGTCCTGGCATCTGACGTTGGGCAATGACGGTGGGATCAAGGCGCTGGCAAACGATGTGGTGGGCACAGGCACCGGACAGCAGTCCGGAAGCTCGGTCCAGTTGAAGTACCGCTACCGCCTGCCCGAGAGCGCGGGAGGCCATGTTCTGGACACGGTCGACTGGATGTATTTGGCGCCCAATGGAACCATTGTGAACCGTTCGCAGTTTCGAAAGTTCGGGATCAAGGTGGCGGAACTGGTCGCCACCATGCGTCCCGCAAACGCGGAACAGGACATGAAAGAGGCGGCATGAGTACGATTGATTTGACGGGTAAACGGTATTGGCTGGTTGGGGCGGGCGACGGTCTTGGCCGCGCGCTGGCCCATCACATGAGCCGCGCGGGGATCGAGGTTGTCGTCTCCTCGCGCTCCGAGGACAAACTGGCCGAACTGGTCGAAGACCTGCCGGGCAAGGCCAGCTATCAGACCATCGACATAGCCGATGATGACAGCGTGCGCGACGCCGCTGCGGCAGTGGGTGAGATCGACGGTATCGTGCTTTTGGCCGGTGTGTACTGGCCCTTTTCCGCCCGCGAGTGGAATGCGGAACAGGCTGTGGCGATGGCAGACGTGAATTTCACCGGCTTCATGCGCGTGCTGGGACAGGTTGTGCCTGCATTCGTGGAACGCGACGCGGGGCATATCGTGATCACCTCGTCGCTCAGCGCGTTCCGGGGCCTGCCCGGCTCCATCGGGTACACGGCGTCCAAGGCGGCGACCATGTCACTGGCCGAATGCATGCATGCCGACCTGCGCAACACGGGCGTGCGGGTGCAGGTCGCCAACCCCGGGTTCATCAAGACGCAGCTGACGGACAAGAACAACTTTGAGATGCCCTATCTCATGGAGCCGGACACGGCGGCGCGCGAGATGTTCGAATTGATGCTCACCGACAGTTTCAAAAAGAGCTTCCCGACGGTCTTTTCACTGTTGTTCCGTGGCGGTCAGTTCCTGCCGGATTGGCTGTACTACCGGCTGTTCGCACGCTGAGCGATACGGCCGCGTATTTGATTGGGATCAAGGACAGGCCGCGCCGCACCACGCATCCTCCGTCGCAGGAGGACTTGTTATGGACACCGATTTGAACCGGGACCTTTTGGCGCAGATTGTGCTGATGGGGCGGGAACTGAATCGAGCTGCGCGGTGCGTTCGAGCCCGTGGAATGGGCTGACGCAGTACAGACCGCGACGGCAGAGGCGACGACGCCATGCGCGGACTACATCTTCGGCCCGCCCCATTTCACCGACCATATCGAAGCGGGGATGGAGGCGCTTGGCACGGTGCTGTCGCCAGATGAGGCCGGTTTGATCCACTTTGCCTAGAGCGCGGCAATCGCCTTGTCGAAAAACGTCTTGGCCCGGACCCACACGCCCGCATCCTGCTGCGGCAGGGAGGCGAGTGTGGGCAGGAGTTGCGCGGCATAGTCATCGGAGCTTTCCACCGGCAGCATGGAGGGCAGGTTGTCGATGGCCGTGACGTCCAGTGGCGGGGTGTCATGCACGCGCAGCGCCGGTGCAGCCCATGTGGTCGTCCGGTCATAGACCTTGATCGGGCTGAAGTCGCTGTCAGGATCGCAGGCGATGTCGCCGATCACACTGAGCCGGCGCGGCACGTGGCGCGCAGAGGCGGGCACAAACACGGGCGTGCCGGGCTGCGCAAGAATGCAATTGAAGAAGATGTTGTGCGCCATCACTTCGGGGAATGGGCCGCCATGTGCCGTCTCTGCCATATCCCAACTGGTGGTGGGCACGCCCATCGCCGTGCAAAGGTCCGCAGCCCCCGTGCCCACGCGTCCCAGGGCACCGATAATCAGCGCCGTGGGCCGGTGCGCGCCGTTGGCCACCAGATCGGATTGCAGGTCCGCCAGCATGTGATTGGCGCTTGGGTAGGCGTCCACAGGGCCTGCCAGCTGACCACGCTGTTGCGCTGCCCAGCATTTCAGCGCCACGGCGGCACCGGCATAGCCTGCCCAGTAGCCAAAGGCCGCCACCCGCCGCCCGTCATCGTCCAGCAGGTATTCCAGATCATAGAGCGTTCCGCCCCCGGCCTGAAACCGGCGCAGCAGGGTCTTGCCTGCGGGCTGACCTTTGTACGCATGGCCAAACATGATGTGGCGGTGGGGCAGGGGCGTGCCGTCATCCGGCAGCTCCTTGAGCCCGAAGATGATCGCGTCCTGCGGCGCTTGCGGCCATGTGCCCTGATCCGCGATGGTGGCTCCTGCGGCGCGGTATGGGTCGATCGGGATGCAGCGGGTGGGGCTGTCTTCGACGGTGACGCGCACGCCCGCGTCGGTCAGCGTGGACACGCCTTCGGGCGTCAGACCGACGCGGGTTTCATTGTCGCGCTGTTCGGCCCGGACCCACAGATGTGTCATCGCAACAGCCCCTTGGCGCGCATCACCTCAATGCTGTGGCGCGTTTCCATCGTTTCCATGAAGGCGCGGATCCGGGGGAAGGGGGCAAGGTCCACACCGTCCCCCGGCAACCACGTGCACACGAGATAGAGGTAGCAATCGGCAATCGAGAAATGCGCGCCCAGAACGTAGGGCCCAGCGATGCAGGCCTCTTCGACAAAGGCGGCGCTGTCGCGCATGGTCTGTGGCACCTTGGCCGTCATGTCATCCCAGCTCGCCGCCGCGTCCGCCCAGCGGTGGCCGCGCATCTTGTGGGCGTGGTTCACGTGCATGGTTGAGGCGAGGTAATACATCACGCCGCGCGCCTGTGCGGCGTGTACCGGGTCGGCGGGCATCAGGCGCGGGTCATGTGCGGCGATGAAGTCGAGGATTGCCCCGGTTTCGGTCAGAACCGTGCCATCCTCCAGAACCAGCGCGGGCACGCGTCCTTTGGGATTGATGGCAAGGTATTCCGCGCCTTGTTGTGCGCCGTTTGCGAAATCGACCATCTGGAGGGTGTAATCCACGCCCGCTTCTTCGAGGGCGATGGCGGCGGCGACGGAGATGGTGCCGGGGGCGGCGAAAAGCTGCATGGGAACCTCAGACATGTGTTTGGGCGTGGTGGCGGTCCGGTGCATCGAGATGCGGGATCGCGTTGAAGAGGACAGGTGACCAGGTGCCGCCGATGGGATGCAACCGGTGCATGGACGTGTTGAAAATGGCAAGACCCACGCGCGCCATCGCGGCGATATCCAGATCCAGATGCTGGCGCATGGTGTTGGCGATCAGCCCGCCGGAGGTGACGACGAGCGCGGGCCCGGTGCCAGCCCCGATCTCGGCGATGGCATCACGGATGCGCGCCTCGAATTCCGAGAACCGCTCGGGTGCGCCTTCAAGCTTGTCGTCCCGCCAGTGGGTGAGCACGACCGGAAAGTGATGCACGAACTGGCTGGGATCTGCGGGGGCGCTGATGCCGTGTTCGTCCTCGAGCGCCTGTGCCATGGTGAAATATTCCAGCTCGTTCAGGCGGGCATCCTCGACCGGGGTCAGGCCGGTGTTCATGGCTTGGGCCGTCTGGCGATGACGTTTGAGGGTGCCGGTGTAGAGCCGGGTGTGATGCTGGTGCGTGGCGCGCATGTGGTCGCCAAGCCAGGCCGATTGCTGGCGTCCCAGGGCGCTGAGTTGATCATAGCTGGCCTCGTCAGTGGCATGGGTGTTTGCCTGACCGTGACGAATGAGGGTGATGTGGGACATGCGGCGCCTGTGGTTGCTGTGTGCGCCTTTCTATGCGCCGTTCGGGCGCGTGGAAAGTGCGGGAGCCTCCGGCGGGAGTTTATTTGGCGAGATGAAGCAGGGGAGTGGATGGGCGCGATGTGGTGCGTTTCGGAAACCGGCGCGCCGCGAAAACGGGATTGGGTGTCGGGAATGGGAGTCTGTTTGCCCGGTTGGGCACGCTAGAACAGGCCGAGATCAGGGAGACGGGCGCGATGACCGACATGGTGACTTTTACGCTGGACGGTGAAGAGGTGCAGGCCGAGGCGGGCATGACCATCTGGGAGGTGGCCAATGGCCGGGGCCTCGTGATCCCGCATCTGTGCCACAAGCCCGCGCCCGGCTATCGCCCGGACGGCAACTGCCGCGCTTGCATGGTTGAAATTGAGGGCGAGCGGACACTGGCCGCGTCGTGTATTCGGGAACCCTCCGAAGGGATGGTCGTCACGACGGCTTCGACCCGTGCGCAAGGGGCGCGCAAGATGGTCGTGGAGATGCTGCTGGCCGATCAGCCGGAGCGCGAGATTGCCCATGACAAGTCCGCGCATCTTTGGGACATGGCGGAGGCCAATGGCGTATCGGAGAGCCGTCTGCCCAAGCTGGAAAAGGAGCGCATTCCGCTTTTGGATGACAGCCACGTGGCGATGTCGGTGAACCTCGATGCCTGCATTCAGTGTGGTTTGTGTGTGCGGGCGTGCCGTGAGGTGCAGGTCAACGATGTGATCGGCATGGCGGGGCGGGGGCACGACGCCTATCCCACGTTCGACATGGCGGACCCGATGGGCGACAGCACCTGTGTGGCCTGTGGCGAATGCGTGCAGGCCTGCCCGACGGGGGCTTTGATGCCGTCCACAGTTGTGGATGACCAGCAGGTGGGCGACAGCAAGGATTACGACAGCGAGATCGAGAGCATCTGCCCCTTTTGTGGTGTGGGTTGCCAGGTGTCGCTCAAGGTCAAGGACAACAAGGTCAAGTTTGTCGAGGGTATCAATGGTCCTGCAAATGAAGGGCGGCTCTGCGTCAAGGGGCGGTTCGGCTTTGACTATATCCATCACGATCACCGCCTGACCAAACCGCTGATCCGGCGGGACGATGCACCGGCCAAGGGGCTCAACGTCGATCCGGGCAACTGGGGCGAGGTTTTTCGCGAGGCCACGTGGGACGAAGCGCTGGATTTTGCGGCGAAAGGCCTGAAAGGGCGCGGGCGCGAGGTGGCCGGGTTTGGATCCGCCAAGTGCACCAATGAAGAAGCTTACCTGTTCCAGAAGTTCATCCGGCAGGGGTTCGGCCACAACAACGTCGACCACTGCACGCGGCTGTGCCATGCGTCATCGGTGGCGGCGTTGATGGAAAACGTAGGCTCGGGCGCGGTGACCGCGACGTTCAATGAGATCGAGAATGCCGACGTAGCCATCGCCATCGGGTGCAACCCGATCGAAAACCACCCCGTCGCGGCCACCTATTTCAAGCAGTTCACCAAGCGCGGCGGCAAGCTCATTGTGATGGACCCGCGCGGGCAGGCGCTCAAGCGGTTCTCGTCGCATATGTTGCAGTTCCGGCCCGGCGCGGACGTATCGATGCTGAACGCGATCATGCATGTGATCGTCGAAGAGGGGCTGTACGATCAGCAATATATCGAGGCCTATACCGAGAATTGGGAGGCTGAGAAGGAACACCTCAAGGCCTTCGCGCCCGAGAAGATGGCCGAGATCTGCGGGATTGAGGCGGATGTGCTGCGCGATGTGGCGCGGACCTTTGCCGGGGCAAAGGCGGGCATGATCTTTTGGGGCATGGGTGTGTCGCAGCATATCCATGGCACGGACAATTCGCGCTGCCTGATCTCGCTGGCGCTGATGTGTGGGCATGTGGGGCGCCCCGGTGCGGGGCTTCATCCGCTGCGCGGGCAGAACAATGTGCAGGGGGCGTCCGATGCCGGCCTGATCCCGATGTTCCTGCCGGATTATCAGACGGTCACGGATGACGGTGTGCGCTCGGCGTTCACGGATGTTTGGGGGTCCGAGGATTTTTCAAACGAAAAGGGCCTCACCGTGACGGAGATCATGGATGCGGTCCATGATGGCGACATCAAGGCGATGTATGTGCTGGGCGAAAACCCGGCCATGTCGGATCCGGATGTGGAGCACGCGCGGGATGCGCTGGCCAAGCTCGATCATTTGGTAGTGCAGGATATCTTTCTGACGGAGACGGCGAATTATGCGGATGTGATCCTGCCCGCGTCGGCCTTTGCCGAGAAATCGGGGACCGTGACGAACACCAACCGGCAGGTGCAGATGGGCCGTCCGGCGGTTTCGCCCCCGGGCGAGGCGCGCGAGGATTGGTGGATCGAGGTGGAGCTGGCCAAGCGCTGCGGCCTGCCATGGTCCTATGACAGCCCCGCGGATGTGTTTGCCGAGATGAAGCAGAACATGGCGTCGCTCAACAATATCACATGGGAGCGGCTGGAGGGGCAGAATGCCGTGACCTACCCGTCGCTGTCGCCCGAAGATCCAGGCCAGCCCATTGTGTTTGGCGACGGTTTCCCGCGGCCAGAGGGGCGCGCGCGCTTTACCCCTGCGGCGGTGATTGCGCCGGATGATGTGCCCGATGCCGAATACCCGATGATCCTGACCACTGGGCGGCAGCTCGAACACTGGCACACCGGGTCGATGACGCGGCGGTCACGCGTGCTGGACGCGGTGGAGCCGGAGGCGAACTGTTCGCTGCACCCGTCGACGCTGCGCAAGCTGGGTGTGGTGGCGGGCGGCATGGTGCGCCTGACGACCAAACGCGGGTCGATCGAGATCATGGCGCGCGAAGATCGTGCGGTGGCACCGGATATGGTGTTCCTGCCCTTTGCCTATGTCGAGGCGGCGGCCAATATCCTGACCAATCCGGCAATCGATCCCTATGGCAAAATTCCGGAATTCAAGTTCTCTGCCGTGCGGGTCGAGGCGGCAAGTGCAATGGCCGCGGAGTAGCGGTCAGTCCAGCCAGACCACATCGCCGACAAAAATATAGCCCGCACCGTAGACGGTGCGGATATGTTTGGGCGTCTTGGGATCATCCCCCAGTTTCGCCCGCAGCCGGGAAATGCGAACATCGAGCGCGCGCGGGGAACAGGAGCTGAGCCCCGGCGCGGCAAAGATTTCCTCACGCGTGATCAACCGGTTTGCGGCCAGCAGAAAGGCGCGCAACAGCGCCGCTTCGGCTTGGGTCAACGGGACCGGGTCGCCGTCCGCCACCATGTCCAGCCGGTCAAATCGCACGGTCCATGCGCCAAATTGAGCGGTGCGCCCGGCTTTGGGCGTGCTTTGCGACAAGGTGGTGTCCATCGACAGGACATAAACGCCGGTCACGACGCCGGCCGCATTGGTGTCCGGGGTAAAGGCGGCGCGAATGTGGCGACCGTCCTGTGCCACATCGAATTCCACGACCTTTGGCTGACCGGCCAATGCGGAATGCAGGGCGGGCGATATTTCGTCATAGATTTGCGGACCAAGGACCGACAGCGCCGTATGACCGACGATATCGTCCGCACCGTTGAACGGTTGCAGGGGCAGACGCTGGTTCGAATAGGTATAGCGTTCCTGCAGGTCGAGACGCGCGATGTGGGCAGGCGTGGTTTCGGCGGCAAGGCGGACGCGCGCCTCTGCGGCCTCCAGATGCTGTTGGGTTTCGTGCAGGCGGTTGATCGTCGCCTCGAGCGCGCGGTTGGCGCGGGCCAATTCCTCGGACCGGTCAAGAAGCCGCCCCGACAGGTCATCGGACCGCGATCGCAGCATGTCCTCCTGCCGCTTGATCTCGGTGATGTCGGTGTAAACCGTGACCCAGCCGCCTTGCCGCAGCGGCCCACCCTCGACAGAAATCCAATTCCCGTTGGCCCGTTTGCGCTCTACGTAATGCTGCTCAAAGGTCAGCGCCTGCTGCACGCGCGCCTCGATGAATGCCTCCGGGTTGGTGACGTGGCCATATTCACCGGTCTGCACGAGGTATCGGATCGTGTCGGAAAAGAGCGCACCCGGTTCGCACAGATGGGTGGGCAGGCCGAACATGGCGCGAAACCGCTGGTTCGCCACGATCAACCGTAAATCATCGCTGTAGATCGACAGGGCCTGTTGGATCATGTTCAGACCAGAGCGCAACAGCACGGACGTGTCGCGTGACCGGTGGAGGCTGTCGGGGGACTGCATTTGGGTCATTGGCATGCCCTGTAACATTTGGATGCATTTGAGAATGTATTCAGAAAGATTTGACAGGTCCAGACGTTCCCGCGACGATTCAATTGCGGGATTCGCGTAACCCGCCAAAATAAGCCGCACACCGGCAATCAGGGAGGATATTGCGTGACTGCCGTACAGGCCAATCAGACAGGGCTGGAGTCCATCCCGGCATTGCTTGCCCGCAACGCGTCGCAGTTTGGCGACGCCCCTGCGTATCGTGAGAAAGAGTTCGGGATCTGGCAAAGCTGGACATGGGCACAGACGCTTGAGGAAACCGAAGCGCTGGCGCTTGGGATGCTGGACCTCGGCCTTGCGCCCGGGGACCATGTGGCCATCATCGGGCGCAACCGACCCTATCTCTACTGGGCGATGATCGCTGCAGAGATGTGTGGCGCTGTGCCTGTCCCGCTGTATCAGGACGCGGTGGCCGAAGAGATGGCTTATGTGCTGGATCACTGCGGTGCGCGGTTCGCGATTGTCGGGGATCAGGAACAGGTCGACAAGGTGATCGAGGTGCAGGATCGTCTGCCTGCGTTTGAGCAGATGATTTACCTCGATCCGAGGGGCCTGCGGAAATACGATCATTCGAAGCTGCACCAATATGCACAGGTGCAGGATGAGGGCCGGGCCAAGCGCAGCGCGCTGATGGGTGAATTGAAGGCGCGGATGGATGTGCTGAATTATGACAGCACTTGCGTGATGCTCTACACCTCCGGGACGACGGGCAAGCCCAAGGGCGTTGTGCTGTCCAATCGCAACGTGATCGAGACGTCGAAATCATCGTCCGAATTTGACGGGTTGCGGCAGAGTGACGAAATCCTTGCCTATCTGCCGATGGCGTGGGTGGGGGATTTCATCTTTTCCGTGGGTCAGGCGCTGTGGTCGGGGTTCTGCACGAATTGTCCGGAAAGTGCCGACACGATGCATGTGGATTTGCGCGAGATCGGGCCGACCTATTACTTTGCCCCGCCGCGGGTGTTCGAGATGCAGCTGACGCAGGTGATGATCCGCATGGAGGATGCTGGGCGGCTGAAACAGTGGTTGTTCAAGACCTTCATGGAGCATGCGCGCAAGGTGGGCCCGGCCATTCTGGACGGGCTGCCGGTAAGCGGGATGGACCGGCTGAAATATGCGCTTGGCGAATTGATGATCTATGGGCCTTTGAAGAACACGCTTGGGTTCAGCAATGTGCGCGTGGGCTATACCGCCGGGGAGGCGATTGGCCCGGAAATCTTTGATTTCTATCGGTCTTTGGGGATCAACCTGAAGCAGCTTTATGGGCAGACCGAAGCGACCGTGTTCATCACCGCGCAACCCGATGGCGAGGTGCGCAGCGACACGGTTGGTGTGGCGTCGCCCGGCGTTGAGCTGAAGATCGCGGAAAACGGCGAGGTGTTCTATCGCTCGCCGGGGGTGTTTGTGGAGTATTACAAGAACCCCGAAAGCACCGCAGGCACCAAGGATGCCGAAGGGTGGGTCGCCACCGGGGATGCGGGGTTCATTGAGAAAGACAGCGGCCATTTGCGGATCATCGACCGGGCCAAGGACGTGGGACAAATGGCGTCCGGCGCGCTTTTCGCGCCGAAATATGTCGAGAACAAGCTGAAGTTCTATCCCAACATTCTGGAGGCTGTGGTCTTTGGCAATGGGCGGGATGAATGCACGGCATTTATCAATATTGACCTGACGGCGGTCGGGAACTGGGCCGAGCGCAACAACATCGCCTATGCGTCCTATCAGGAGCTGGCCGGGCATCCGGACGTTCTGGCCGCGATTTCATCCCATGTCGAAGAGGTGAACCGGTCGGTGGCAGAGGACGAGATGTTGTCGGGCTGTCAGGTGCACCGGTTTGTGGTGCTGCACAAGGAGCTGGATGCCGATGATGGCGAGTTGACCCGTACCCGAAAGGTGCGGCGCCGGATCATTGAAGAGAAATATGCGGACATTATTGCAGCGCTTTATGACGGGTCGTCGGAGGTGTCGACGGTGACGGAAGTCACCTATGAGGACGGGCGCAAAGGGTCGATTTCGGCAACGCTTGATGTCCGGTCGGCGGCCGTGCAGCCGGTGGCGCAGAAAATGGCGGCGGAGTGATGATGCGTGACGCTCGCCCTTCGGGCATCGCCCCACCCACCATCCCTTCTGGCGCTGCTGCTTTTGGCGTGGGATGCGTGGGCCACCGGCCCTTCGGGGAGGATTTTTCCGGAACAGAGACGGGGTGGCCGTCAGTCTGCATCGAAAACATGTTGGACCGCGCAGATCAGCCGGTTGTCGCCGGTGAATGCCCCGATATTCGCGCGCATGACCTTGCGGGTTTGCCGCGCCGTCATGCCCTGTCTGCGGCAGTCGAAGGCAAGTTTCAGAAGATAGCGGCGTTCCAGTGCGTCGAACATTGTGATCTCCTCGATATGGCGTTGGAACACTCTGAACACAGAATGGTTAACATGCCCCCAAGGCGGCGGGCGTTGGAGGGTGCGCATGCTTGATCAGGTGGACGGGTATGTGACCGCGGATGGCCGTCAGATCGGCCCTGTGGTCATGGAAATGCAGAACATCACCTTGCGGTTTGGCGGGGTCGAGGCGATCAAGGACATCTCGTTCGACATTCGCGAAGGCGAAATCCGTGCAATTATCGGGCCCAATGGCGCAGGTAAGTCATCGATGTTGAACGTGATTTCGGGGTTTTATGTCCCGCAGGAGGGGCAGGTTCTTTACAAGGGCAGCCCGAGGCCACCGATGAAACCGTTTGAGGTGGCGCGCCAGGGCATCGCGCGGACGTTCCAGAACATCGCCTTGTTCGAGGGGATGAGTGTTCTGGACAACGTGATGACCGGGCGGCTGACCCAGATGAAGACGGGCATGTTTGCGCAGGCCCTGTGGAAGGGCAAGGCGGAGGCCGAAGAGACGGCCAACCGGGAAGTTGCTGAAAAGATTATTGATTTTCTGGAAATTCAGGCGATCCGGAAGACGCCTGTGTCGCGTCTGCCTTATGGGTTGAAAAAGCGGGTGGAGTTGGCACGCGCCTTGGCAGCGGAGCCGTCGCTGTTGTTGCTGGACGAGCCGATGGCGGGGATGAACGTGGAGGAGAAAGAGGACATGAGCCGCTTTATCCTTGATGTGAATGATGAATTTGGCACCACGATTGCGCTGATCGAGCATGATATGGGCGTTGTTATGGACCTGTCTGACCGCGTTGTGGTCATGGATTACGGCAAGAAGATCGGCGATGGCACGCCTGATGAGGTGCGCAGCAATCAGGACGTGATCGACGCCTATCTCGGGGTGTCGCATGACTGAATTCCGGGTGTCACAGGGCGTACACAGACTGTGCACAACCTGTGCACCGTTTGTATGCCTGTTGGGCGCCGGTGCTGTGCAGGCGGGTGCGGCGTGGGACATGTTTGAGGCGCGGTGCCTTGATCCGTTCGAGCATCAGGCGGAGGCGGTTGTGTCCGGTCTTGCCGCGCAGCCGGTGGACCAGATGCATGACGCGAAACTGGTTTTTACCGGGTCGGACGGGCTGATCCTTGTGCTCGATGCCGCGCCGCGGGAGGGCAACCGGTCCTGTGCGGTGGTCACGCAAGGGGCTGATGCGCTTGATGACGGGTACGTCCGGTGGGCGGGCGCGGTCACGGCGGAGCGGCGCTATGTGGCGGAAGGCGACGTGTTGGCGAGTGCGGAATGGATCGAGCCGCAGGTGCATGTGGCGGTGACGCTGGATGCAAGTGGTGCGACGTACACGGTTCTGGAGACGGACCTTGAGAGTTAGGGTGCTGGCCATATGTGCCGCCCTCTGGGCCGGGCCCGCGCTGGCGGAGGAACCTGCGATTTGCGAAGGCGGTCTGGCGGGATTGTGCGATGTGATCAAGACGCATTGCCTGCCTTACCTCGACGATCCGGCGGGGCTGTCGCCGCGGGATATCATGCCGGTGCCGCGCACCTTCAGGCGGTATTTCGAGAGCACGCTGAATTCCTATGTACTGGGCTATCAGGAGACAGCGGAGCCCAACACGCTGGCGGTGTTCATGTATGATGAACCGGCCTGTGAGGTGATCACGCACGGGTTGGCCTATTCCGAGGTTTTGCCCGCTTATGCCGCGTGGCGTGACGGGGCGGGCGCACGGTTTGTGTCCACGACCGCGTTTGAACCGGTGAGCCGGGTGACCATGGACCGGGCTTATGCGGCGGCGTTTCTGGCGGCCCCGCGCCGGGATGGCCGGGTGACGGAGATCACGTTGAACTGGAACCTGACGTTCGAAGGGCTGACGCGGTTGCGGGTGAGTTACCAGCCGCTGCGCGATCATACGGCGGATTTGATGGGGGTTGCGGTGAAATGAGGTGGTGTATTGCAGCGCTGCTGATGTGGCCATGTGCGGTGATGGCGCAGGATCAGGCGGCGTTTGATGCAGGAGTTGCGGAATGCGCGCGCTATATCGCGGCGCAGCCCGAGGGGGCGTATGCGTTTCAGGCGCCGGTCATGGACACGGATGAAGACGAAAGCGGGATCGATCGCACCATCGTCTATCCGGCGGGATCGGGCGGGAATTTCGATTTTGCGCTGAGCTTTGATTATTCGCGCGGCACGTCCACCACACCGGGCACGTGGGCGTGTTCGGGGTCGGGGCCGAAGGCGCCGCAGTGGCCTGCATTCGTGACCACGGGCTGGATCGCGGCGGATGCGGCGTTGCGGTCGAACGGGCTGCAGGAGTTGAATTTTCCGGGACCGCAAAAGGCATATGCCAATTGCGGGGCAGAGGTGCCGGATATCTATGTGCTGTTCAACGCGGGCGCGGGCGACCGGGTGGTGTTTGCCGCCACGACGGGCCCTGCGGCGGCGGCGTTCTGCACATCCATGGGCGTGAAGGGATAAGCGATGCCTGAACAATTGTTCTTTGCGATGGAAGTGATCCTGAACGGGCTGATGGCCGGGGTGCTCTATGCACTTGTGGCGCTGGGCTTTGTGCTGATTTTCAAGGCGTCGGGGATTTTCAACTTTGCCCAGGGGGTCATGGCGCTGTTTGCGGCGATGACCTTTGTGGGGATCCAGAACGGGCAGGTGCCGTTTTCGCATCTGATCAACGCGATCTTTGGCACGCATGTGCACTATTTCGGCTGGGAGGTGCATTCGATCCTCGCCATCGTGCTGACGGTGGTGGTGATGATTGCGCTCGCCTGGGCGGTGCAGCGGTTCATCTTTCGCCATCTGGTGGGGCAGGAACCCATCATCCTGTTCATGGCGACCATCGGGCTGGCCTATTTCCTCGAAGGGGTGGCGGACCTGATGTGGGGGTCGGAGATCAAGAAGCTGGACGTGTGTCTGGCGGAAGGGACGTGCCTGCCGCAGGGGATGAACCTGGCCTTTGACGAGTTTTCCGCGACGCTGTTCAATCAGCCGTTCGGGATGTTCGTGGACAATCTGGACATTACGGCGACGATCATCGCGATCCTGCTGGTGGCCGCACTGGTGGTGTTTTCGCAATACACCAAGCAGGGGCGCGCAATGCGGGCGGTCGCGGATGACCATCAGGCGGCGCTGAGCGTCGGGGTGTCGCTGAACTATATCTGGATCCTCGTGTGGTCGGTGGCCGGTTTCGTGGCGCTGGTCGCGGGGATCATGTGGGGGGCGAAATCCGGTGTGCAGTTTTCGCTGAGCCTGATTGCGCTGAAGGCTTTGCCGGTGCTGATGCTGGGTGGGTTCACCTCGATCCCCGGGGCGATTGTCGGCGGGTTGATCATCGGGGTGGGCGAGAAGCTGTTTGAGTTTGCTATTGGCCCGATGGTGGGCGGGGCCACGGAGAACTGGTTTGCCTATGTGCTGGCGCTGGTGTTCCTCGTGTTCCGTCCGCAGGGTCTCTTTGGGGAGAAGATCATTGAGCGGGTGTGATTTCGGGTCCCCCGCGTGCGACCCCATTGAGCGATGCTCAATGAGACCCGCCCGCCCGGGACCTTCGCGGGGTCATTCGATCTGGCGGAAGAGCATGACGGTGAAGGCCGCAAGCACGGTGATGGCGAGCGTGGCCGACAGCATCAAATCGCCGGTCAGCAGCAAGGTTGCACCGGCGCAGGCCACCAGGATGACGCCGCACAGCATGAGCATCGGGACCACACCGTGTCGCGGTGTGGGTGACGTTTTGGGATCTGCCGGAGGTCCGGGACGGTCCGGGGCCGCGGGATCCGGGGTGACGTCGGGGATGGAATCCATCAGCTGCGCCTTGGCGGCGGCCAGTTCCACGGCTGTCATATCGCCCCGCGCATATGCGGCGTCGAGACGACGCATGTCGTCCAGAATTGCAGTCATGCAACCCACTCCATTTACCCGCACCCACCGTGTCGGGGAAATGGGGAGAGAATGTGGCAAAGGCCCGAAAGTTGGCAAAGTGGTTAAGGCGGGGTTAAGGGGGCCAGCCCCCTCGCCGCTGCGCGGCGCACCCCCGTGGTATTTTTGGCCAGAAGAAGTGGGCTTGGGAAAAGCAGGTTCCGTGGTGCTGGGAGGAGACAGCTGATGTTTTATCGTGAGGCCGGAGATTTTTCGACGACCTATCCGCAGGACAGCCAGACCTTTCCCATCCGGTTTGACCGGTATCGGTATTATGTGGTGCTGGCGGTGGCCGTGCTGGTCATGCCGTTTGTGATGACGGATTACCTGGTCAATTCGATTTTCCTGCCGTTTCTGATCTATGCGATTGCGGCGATCGGGCTGAACATCCTGACGGGGTATTGCGGGCAGGTGTCGCTGGGCACCGGGGGGTTCATGGCTGTGGGGGCTTATGCCTGTTACAAGCTGATGACGGCGTTTCCGGATGTGAACATCTTCTTCCACGTGATTTTGGCGGGCGGGATCACAGCGGCGGTTGGCACGGCGTTTGGTCTGCCGTCGCTCCGGATCAAGGGGTTCTACTTGGCGGTGGCGACGCTGGCGGCGCAGTTCTTCCTTGTGTGGCTCTTCAACAAGGTGTCGTGGTTTTACAATTATTCCGCTTCGGGGCAGATCAATGCGCCTGAACGGACGGTGTTTGGTGTGCCCGTGACCGGGGCCAACACGGATGCCTGGGCGACCTATTTGTTCTGTCTGGTGTTTACGGTGGGGGCCGCGATTATTGCGCGCAATCTGACGCGGGGGTCCATGGGGCGGCAGTGGATGGCGATCCGGGACATGGACATTGCCGCCGAGATCATTGGGGTGAACCCGCTCAAGGCGAAACTGACGGCCTTTGCGGTCAGTTCGTTCTTTGTCGGTGTGTCGGGCGCGCTCTTCTTTGCGGTGTATCTGGGCGCGGTGGAAGTGGGCGAGGTTTTTGGCATCACCAAGTCGTTTCTTGTGCTGTTCATGATCATTATCGGAGGATTGGGCAGCATATTCGGCTCGTTCGCGGGGGCGGCGTTTCTGGTGGTCCTGCCTGTGGTTCTGAAGATCGTGGGCGTGGATATGCTGGGCTGGCCTACCGATATCGTGGCGCATTTCCAGCTTGTGATCGTGGGCGCGCTGATCATCATATTCCTGCGCTATGAGCCGCACGGGATTGCACAGCTGTGGCGCGTGGCGAAGGAGAAATTGAGATTGTGGCCGTTCCCGCACTAGCGGGGGGCCACCAAGAATGGCGGGGAAAACCCCGTCCAAGTCATGGGCCGAGGGGCTCGCATCGGACAAAACCATAGGGAGGAAACAACCGATGAAGATGAAACTGACCACGATGGCAGTGGCGGCGGTGATGGCCGCAGGGCCGGTGATGGCGGACCTTGTGTTCCCGTCGCTGTCCTATCGGACCGGGCCTTATGCGGCGGGGGGCATCCCCTTTGCCGATGGCTATGCCGACTACATGACGCTTTTGAACGAGCGGGATGGCGGTATTGGTGGCGTGCCCGCGCGCATTCTGGAATGCGAGACGGGCTACAACACCGAAAAGGGTGTGGAATGCTATGAGGCGACCAAGGGCGAAGGCAGCCTCGTGTACCAGCCCCTGTCGACCGGTATCACCTATCAGCTGATCCCCAAGGCGACGGCGGATGACATCCCCGTGCACTCCATGGGCTATGGCCGGACGTCGGCCAAGAACGGCAACGTGTTCAGCCATGTGTTCAACTATCCGGCCAACTACTGGGACGGGGCGTCGGGTGCGGTGAACTACCTGCTTGAGGCCAATGGAAACGACATTTCCGGCAAGAAGATCGCGCTGGTTTATCACAACTCTGCCTATGGCAAGGAGCCGATCCGCACATTGCAGGGTCTGGCCGAAAAGCACGGGTTCGAGCTGATGGAAGTGGCGGTGGATCACCCCGGTCAGGAGCAAAAGTCGCAATGGCTGCAGATCCGTCGGGAACGTCCCGATTTTGTCCTGATGTGGGGTTGGGGCGTGATGAACCAGGTGGCCATCCAGGAAGCGGCCAACATCCGCTATCCGATGGAGAATTTCATCGGCATCTGGTGGTCGGGTTCGGAAAATGACGTGTTGCCCGCGGGCGATGCAGCAACCGGTTACAAGGCGCTGACGTTCCACGGTGTGGGCAGCGAGTTCCCCGTCTTTGACGACATCCAGAAATACGTTGTGGATGCGGGCAAGGCTGCGGGTGCTGGCGATCAGGTGGGCACGGTGCTGTATAACCGTGGTCTCTATGCCGCGATGCTGGCCGCCGAAGCCGCCAAGAAGGCGCAGGAAATCCACGGTGTGGCCGAGATCACGCCTGCGATGATGCGCGACGGCATGGAAGCGCTGGAGATCACGGAGGCCAAGATGGCCGAGCTGGGTCTGCCGAACTTTGGGCCCGAATTCACCGTGAGCTGTGAGAACCATGGCGGCAACGCTTTGGTGGGCGTGACCCAGTGGGACGCGTCGGCGGGCACGTGGTCGCTGATCTCTGACTTCAAGCCGACCGATGGCGATGTCATCGGGCCGCTGATCGAAGAAGACAGCGCGGCCTATGCCAGCGAAAACAACATCCCTGCCAATTGCGGCTGATGTGAGCAAACCCCGGCGGCCCGCGTGATGTGGGCCGCCGGATATTGAGTTTATTTTGCGAGATGAAGATGCTGGACAGCACCGTGGATCAAGAGACCGTTCTGGAGGTCAACAATATCGAGGTGATCTATAACCACGTGATCCTCGTGTTGAAGGGCGTGTCGTTGAAGGTGCCCAAGGGCGGCATCACCGCACTGCTTGGCGGCAATGGTGCGGGCAAGACGACGACGCTGAAGGCGATTTCGGGCTTGCTGGCCAGCGAACGGGGCGAGGTGACCAAGGGGTCGATCACCTATCACGGGCGGCCCACGGCGGACTTGGATCCTGCGGATCTGGTGAAGACCGGGGTGGTGCAGGTGATGGAGGGGCGGCATTGCTTTGAGCACTTGACCGTCGAAGAGAACCTGTTGACCGGTGCCTATACACGCTCGGACGGGTCGGCGGCGATCCAGCGCGATCTGGAGATGGTGTACGAGTATTTCCCGCGCCTGAAAGAGCGGCGCAAGAGCCAGGCGGGCTATACCTCCGGGGGCGAACAGCAGATGACGGCGATTGGCCGGGCGCTCATGTCGCGGCCCGAGACGATCCTGCTGGATGAGCCGTCGATGGGGCTGGCCCCGCAGCTGGTGGAACAGATTTTCGAGATCGTGAAATCGGTGAACGAGAACGAAGGCGTGACGTTCCTGCTGGCCGAGCAGAACACGAATGTTGCGCTGCGCTTTGCGCATTACGGCTATATTCTCGAGAGTGGCCGGGTGGTGATGGACGGCCCTGCGGCCGAGCTGCGCGAGAACCCGGACGTCAAGGAATTCTACCTCGGCATGTCCGAAGAGGGGCGCAAGTCGTTCCGCGATGTACGCTCCTATCGCCGCCGCAAGCGGTGGCTGAGCTGATGGAGCGGGTCGCGTGCCGGACCCCTGCGGAAGGTCGCGATGGGGTGACCAACATCCCCGCCTGGAAGTTCGATGCGGTGCGGGCGGCCATTCTGGATGCTGTCGCAGACGGTCCGATGCTATACAAGGATCTGAACGCTGCGGTGGAGGCGCGGTTGGATGCCGACACGCTGGAGCGGTTGGGCAAGCTCGGCTGGCACGTGGTGACGGTCAAGCTGGAGATGGAAGTGCGCGGCGACATCGTGCGCACCGGGGCCAAGGGGCCGCAACAGATCGCGCGTGCGGGTCAGTCGTGATCCTGAACATCGTGGACAAACGGCAGCGGGGGCACCGGTGGCGGTGCGTGAACGCCATTGTGGAGGCCACGTGGCACGACAACGCGGTGTCAGATGCGGATCAGGCCGCGCAAGATCCGACACAGCAGGTTGACTATGACCAGCTTGAAAACGTGTCCGTATCGGATGCGGTGACGTGGGCCCATCAGATGGCCGGGGATGTCACATTGTATCTTTATGATGAGGGTCGCGGGACATCTGTTCGCGCATATGAAGGACGGGTTGAGGGATGAGTTTTTACGATGATCTGGAGACCCGCAGCGCGGAGGCCCGCGCGCGCGACCTGAAGGTGGCGTTGCAGGATCAGGTGGGCCGGGCGCAGGTGCTTGCAGGCTATGCCGATACGCTTGGAGGTGTGGATGCGCTGACCATTGAGGGGGTTGGGGATCTGGCCGCGTTGCCGGTGCTGCGGAAATCCGACCTTGGCGCGGCGCAAAAGGCGCGCCCGCCGCTGGGCGGGTTCACCACCGGCGTCAGCCAGTTCAGCCATATCTTCCAAAGCCCCGGCCCGATCTATGAGCCGGGCGCGCATGACGCCAAGGATTGGTGGCGGTTTGCGCGGTTTCTGCATGCTGCGGGGATCGGGTCGCAGGACGTGGTGCAGAACTGCTTTAGCTATCACCTGACGCCTGCCGGGATCATGTTCGAAAACGGGGCGACGGCGATTGGCGCGGGCGTGCTGCCCGCAGGGACGGGCCAGACCGAGGCGCAGGTGATCGCGGCGCGCGACATCGGCACCACGGCCTATGCGGGCACACCGGACTACCTCAAGGTCATCCTCGACAAGGCGGACGAAATGGGGGTGAGCTTGCGGATCACCAAGGCGGCGGTGGGCGGCGGTGCGCTGTTTCCGTCCTTGCGCCAGGCCTATGCGGATCGGGGGATATCCTGTCTGCAATGCTATGCGACGGCCGACCTGGGCAACATCGCCTATGAGAGCGACGCGATGGAGGGGCTGATCGTTGACGAAGGCGTGGTAGTCGAGATCGTGACACCCGGCACCGGCGATCCTGTGCCCGAAGGCGAGGTCGGCGAGGTGGTGGTCACGACGCTGAACCCCGACTACCCGCTGATCCGGTTTGCGACCGGGGACCTGAGCGCTGTGATGGCCGGGCAAAGTCCCTGCGGGCGGACGAACATGCGCATTAAAGGGTGGATGGGGCGCGCCGACCAGACGACCAAGATCAAGGGCATGTTCGTGCGCCCCGAACAGGTCGCCACCCTTGTCGCCAAGCACGACACCGTTTCGCGCGCCCGCGTGATTGCGCAGCGGAGCGGGGATCAGGACGTGATGGTGGTGCAACTCGAGGCGACAGGCGGCGGGGCGGAGGATTATGCACCCAGCGTGGTGGACGTGCTGAAGCTCAAGGGCACGGTGGAGGTCGTATCCCCGGGTACGCTGCCGCGCGACGGGCTGGTGATCGAGGATCAGCGCAGCTACGACTGAATGCCGCTGGTCCCGCGGCGTTGTTCCTGACATAAAGCGTTGGACTTATGAGCGACGCATCCATCTCCCCTTCTCCGGCCCGATCGGTCCGGCGCCCGCACGGCATTGCCGTGATCGCGTGGGCGGTGGCGCTTGTGTGCATATTGCCGATGGTGGCGGTGGCGCTGGCGGCGGCGTTTGGCGGCACCGACACCGTGGCGCATCTCATCGATACGGTGCTGGCGCGCTATGCGGGGAACACCGCGCTGCTGGTCGTGCTGGTGGCCCTTGGCACTTTTGCCGTGGGTGTCAGCACCGCGTGGCTTGTCACCATGACGCGTTTCCCGGGGGCGCGGGTGCTGGAGATTGCGCTGGTCCTGCCGCTGGCGTTTCCGGCGTATGTGCTGGCCTATGCCTACACGCACGTGCTGGATCATCCCGGTATCGTGCAGACGGTGCTGCGCGATGTGACGGGGTGGGGGCCGCGCGATTATTGGTTCCCGGAAATCCGCAGCCTGGGTGGGGCGGCGACGATGCTGATACTCGTGCTGTACCCCTATGTGTACCTGCTGGCGCGGGCGTCGTTTCTGCAACAAAGCGGCAGTACCTTTTTGGCGGCGCGCGCCCTGGGGTCCAGCCCGTGGTCGGCGTTTTTCCGGGTCAGCCTGCCGCTCGCGCGCCCTGCGATTGCCGCTGGCGTGCTGCTCGCTGTGATGGAGACCATCGCGGATTTCGGCACGGTCGCCTATTTCGGGGTGCAGACCTTTGCCACCGGTATCTACACCAGCTGGTTCTCGCTGGGGGACCGGGCGGGCGCGGCGCAGCTGGCGCTGTGCCTTCTGGCCTTTGCGCTGATGTTCGCCGTGCTGGAACGGACGCAGCGGGGCAAGGCGCGCTATCACGATCCAAGCCGGGCGGGACAGGATCAACCCCCGATGACCTTGCGGGGATGGTGGGGATGGGGCGCATGCGCCTTGTGCGCAGTGCCGGTTTTCTTTGGCGCGGTGCTGCCGGTGTTCATCTTGCTGAGCCTCGGGATCGGGTCCGAGCAGGACCTGCTGAGCGCGCGGTATCTGCGGTTCATCCAGAATTCGCTGGTGCTGGCCGGCACGGCGGCTCTGCTGACGGTCTGTGCGGCGATTGCGGTGGGCTTTTACCAGCGCAGCCGCCCCGGCGCGCCATCCGCGACCGCGGGGTATGCGGCGCGGCTGGGTTATGCGGTGCCGGGGGGGGTGATCGCCGTTGGCCTGATCGTGCCCTTTGCCGCCTTTGACAATGCGCTGGATGCCTGGATGCGTGAAACGTTCGACATCTCGACCGGGCTGCTCATTACCGGGTCCATCTGGCTTTTGGTCTTTGCCTATATGGTGCGGTTTCTGGCGGCGGCCTTGGGTGCATATGAGGGCGGTCAGGCGCGGGTGCACGCGAATATGGATGCGGCCAGCCGGTCGCTGGGGCAGGGGCCGCTGGCCACGCTGCGGCGCATCCACCTGCCGATCCTGACGCCGAGCCTTCTGACTGCGCTGCTCATCGTGTTTGTCGATGTGATGAAGGAATTGCCCGCGACGCTGATCATGCGGCCCTTCAACTATGACACGTTGGCGGTGCAGGCCTACCGCCTTGCGTCAGACGAACGGCTTGCGGGTGCTGCGGTGCCGAGCCTTGTGATCGTGGCCGTGGGCCTGTTGCCGGTGATCCTGATCTGCCGACAGGTGGGGCGGCGTTAGGACGTGCAGGGATCGAGCGGGAGCGTCGCGCTGCCACTCGCATCAAAGACCGCCGTTTGCCCGTCCGCGCGCAGGGTTGCGCCCACCATTTCGGAGCCGTCCACCGTGATCTGACGCCCGCTGGTGGTGTCGTCGATATCGACGGTAAAGGCGCGCACCTCACCCGGTGCCCATTGGTCCAGCGACACGGTCAGCGTGGTGTCCCCGTCTGTCACCTGAGAGGTTTGCGCGCTGCCCTGCACCCATTCCAGGGGTTGAAAGACTTCGACCCCCGCGCCCGCTCCGGTGATGTCAAAGATCAGACCCGCTGGGGCCGTGCCCAGATCAATCACCAATTGCGTCGGCCCAAGCGCACAGGTGCCGTCATAGGACAGGGTAAACCGGTCCTTGGGCGCGCCATCGCGAAACTGGACGGTGACCCCGGCGGTGGCGGGCAGGGCGAGGGTGGTGGCGAGGCAGAGGGCGATCAGGCGCATGGGTGGAATCCTTAGCTGAGATCCCACCACCTAGCGGTACGTGCACATGTGACAAGGTCAGCTTTCGCCGATCTTGTCCTGTGTCTGCGTGTCGAAATCGCCGGCATCATGGCGTTCATGCAACTGCAATTCCGGCTCGCCAAAGGCGCGGTTGACCATGCGCCCGCGCAGTGTGGCGGGACGTGCGTCGATCTTTTCGGCCCATGCCATCACGTTCTTGTAGCTTTCCACGTCAAGGAATTCCGCCGCCGAATAGAGCCGCCCGAGGCACAGTTGCCCGTACCACGGCCAGATCGCCATATCGGCGATGGAATAGTCGTCACCGGCGATGAACGGCTTGTCCGCCAATTCGCGGTCCAGCACGTCCAGTTGCCGTTTGCTTTCCATCGCGTAGCGGTTGATCGGGTATTCGTATTTCTCGGGCGCATAGGCGTAGAAGTGGCCAAAGCCGCCCCCGAGGAAGGGCGCGGAGCCCATTTGCCACATCAGCCAGTTGAGCGTTTCGGTGCGGGCGGGGCCCTCGCCGGGCAGGAAGTGGCCGAATTTCTCGGCCAGGTGGATCAGGATCGAGCCGGATTCAAAGACGCGCAAGGGCGTGTCACCGGAACGGTCCACCAGGGCCGGGATCTTGGAGTTCGGGTTCGCCGCGACAAAGCCCGATCCGAATTGCTCACCGTCGCCGATCTTGATCAGCCACGCGTCATACTCGGCCCCGGTCTCGCCTGCTTCCAGCAGCTCTTCGAACATCATGGTGACCTTCACCCCGTTGGGCGTGGCCAGCGAATACAGCTGGAACGGATGCTTGCCGACGGGCAGGTCGGTGTCGCTGGTGGGACCGGCGATGGGGCGGTTGATGGAGGCAAACTGTCCGCCGCTTTCGGCGTCCCATGTCCATTTGGCGGGCGGGGTGTATGTCGGATCGCTCATGTCTTGGGCCTTTCGCTCTGCGGTTGGGATCAAGGTAAGCGGGCACGCCCGCGGTGCAAGCGCCTGAGGGCTGTGCGTATCTGCACGGATCAGGCCGGCAGCACCGTGTGCAGCAGCGGATGGGCAAAGCTGCGCTGCATCGTGACAGCAAAGAACGTGTCGGTGATGTTCAGATCGAACGGTGCGGTGCGCAGTTGGCCCGAGGCGATTTCGTCCGCCAGCACGATATCAGGGGCGAGTGCCAGCCCCGCGCCTTCGCGCGCAAGCAGCCGCACCATGGCCATGTCGTCCACATCCGCGACGATCCGCGGCTGCACCCCGAGGCGGGCGATCAGGCTGTTGAACCCGGTGCGCATGGCGCTTTCGGTGGGGACAATGACCGGCTCATGGGTGAGCAGGCTGCGCAGGTCCGGGTGATCCATCCGTTTGGGCACACCGTGCAGGCGCGCGGGATGTGCGGCCAGACGGTGCGCGATAAAGTCTGAGCCTGCCGCACTGCGCGGCGCATCGGTGGTCAGCACCACATCCAGCGCAAGGTCCGACAGCGCGTTCAGCAATTGCGCACTGCCGCCAGAGGTCAGCACGATGTCGAGGTCCGGGTGCGCCAGCGCCGGGCGCAGGAATTGCAGCTGGAAATTGCGCGACAGGGTGGACAGCGCACCCACACGCAGGGGCGGCGTCGCGTCGGTGCTGCGGCTCAGGATCGCCATCAGCTCCTCGCCGGTGCCAAAGATGCGGTCGGCGTGGTCGAGCGCGATGCGCCCCACCTCGGTCAACTGGAGCTGCCGTCCCACGCGGTCAAAGAGCGCATGGCCCATGCGCGCCTCCAGCGCCTTGATCTGGATGGACAGCGCCGATTGCGACAGGTTCAGCCGCTCTGCCGCGCGGGTCAGGTTGCCTTCGTGCGCGACGGCGCGAAAGTAGCGCAGGTGGTGATAATTGAGTGCTTCCATAGTTTGATAATATAGAACGATATGGTGCAATAGTTATATTTTTTATTCGTGTGCCGTGCCGCTATCTGTCCCGTCAGCACGCAACACGGAGCACGACATGGACATTCTCGCAGATATCGTGACGACCATTCTGGCACAGATGCAAAAGCCCACGCTGGCCTTTCTGATCGGTGGCATGATGCTGGCCGCTTTGGGCAGCAAGTTCGAGATACCGGAACCGATCTACAAATTCATCGTGATCCTTTTGTTGCTCAAGGTGGGCATCGGCGCGGGCATTTCCGTGCGCGAGGCGGACTTCGTGGACCTCGTTGTCCCGGCTCTTCTGGCGGCGGCTGTCGGCATTGCCATTGTCGCATTGGGCCGGTTCACCCTGGCGCGCTGGCGCGGTGTGTCGGAGACCGACGGGTTGGCCACCGTGGGGCTTTTTGGTGCGGTGTCGGCCTCGACACTCGCTGCGGGCATGGCGGTTCTGGATGGCGAAGGCATCGCGTATGAGGGGTTCATCGGCGCGCTATATCCATTCATGGATGTCGCGGCGCTTGTCACGGCCATTGTGCTGGCGCGGCTGGCCAAGGCACGCAAGGCCACGAGCGTTCAGGGTGGCACCGTCACCATGGGCGGTGGCGCTGCCGGTGGTCCGGTTGTCGAACAGGGGCTGATCAAGGGCATTCTGGTCGACACGGTCCGCTCACCCGCCATCTCCGCGCTGCTGCTGGGTCTGGCACTTGGCCTCTTTGCGCGGCCCGAGACGGTCTATGCCAGCTTTTACGAGCCACTGTTTCGGGGGCTGTTGTCGGTGCTGATGCTGATCATGGGGATGGAAGCGTGGTCGCGGCTGTCGGAGCTGAAGGGCGTGGCGCATGCCTACCTGTTCTACGGGATCTCCGCGCCGCTGGTGCATGGTGCGATCGGGTTTGGCGCCGGGTTGATCGCGCATGAGCTGACCGGGTTTTCGGCGGGTGGTGTGGTTCTGCTGTCGATCATGGCTGCGTCGAGTTCGGACATCTCCGGCCCGCCAACCATGCGCGCGGCTCTGCCCGAGGCGAACCCGTCGGCCTATGTCGGCGCATCCACGGGCCTCGGCACACCGGTGGCGATCCTGAGCATCCCGCTCTTCATGGCGCTGGCCGATCGGTTCATCGGGTTCTGAGCGGGACGCGGTTGTACTTTGACACCGGAGGCAGGTTGCCTCCGGTGTTCAGTGCGTCGATCGGTAAGGTCCGATGTGAGCCCAAAAATGCTTGATGCTGCAGTCTCTATTAATATCGGCTTCTCAGTTCTTGGAGGACGGCTTTTTCTCTACATATGCCAAGGCGAATGCAGCTCGACGTTGAATTTGTGCGTCACTGGATTTGGCCTCTTTTCGAAGTTCAGAAACAAAGGCTTCATTCTCAATCTTCGGTATAAGTTGGCAAAACCGCCGAAACTCTCGTAGCGCGCCATTACGAATGCGACGAAGGATTGTTTGACGAAGAACCTCCTTTTCTTCATCAATCAGGTCCAGAGGTTTGAGCAACCTCAGAAGGTTCTCTTTCTCGTAGCCCGATCGGAAGTAGATTGGATCAACAGACAGAAAATCAAACACAAATTTTCTTGTCTGTGTGTCTTCCGATAGGCTTTCTGAGATAACTTCGCCAATGATGCTGTCAGTCTTTGACCGAAAACTATGGAAATCGGCACACGCGTCTTCCCACGCGCGCCTATGTGCTTCAGAGCGGTCGCGCTCCTTAACGGTTGAGTGAATGCGTTGGTGAAGCTCATTCAACTTGTCCCGGTGACGGGCAATCTGAGATTTGAAATCTGACATAGAGCGACCGTAGCCGATGTAGCTGACGGAGCAAAAGCAGACATCTGAACCGCCCCGGCAAATGGCAGCAAAATCCCGCAGAGCCGTCGTGCGCAGTGCCGGGCAATTTTAAACTAAAAAAGCCACCCCAACATGGGGTGGCCTTTGGAATGTCTGACCTGGTGGTCTTAGCCCTGGCGGGCTTTGAACCGGCGCTGCGTCTTGTTGATGACGTACACACGGCCCTTCCTGCGCACAACGCGGCAGTCACGGTGCCGGTTTTTCAGCGAGCGGAGCGAGTTGCGAACCTTCATGGCGCTTCTTCCTCATTTCGGTGGCGCGAAGCAGCGCCGGGTTGCGTTTTGGCACATGCGTGCCGGTGTAAGGCCCATGCGGGTTGCCCCGGATGGCAGAATAGAGTGGTGGGCGATACAAGGATCGAACTTGTGACCCCTTCGATGTCAACGAAGTGCTCTACCGCTGAGCTAATCGCCCACTCTGACCGGTGCAAATGCCTGACCCGCAAAAGAAGCGGGCGCGGAAATCCGCGCCGGGTGAGGGGGCGTATAAAAGGAGTCGGAACGGGGATCAAGGGCTTTTGGCTTTGGCGTTTGATGGTCTATGTTACCGCACAGAGGAGTTCACATGCCCAAGGTCGCCTACGAGGTTATGCATCCCGACAAACGCACCAGCTGCGTTGTCTTTGCCTCGCCCCATTCCGGGCGCGACTACCCTTGGACCTTTGTGCGCAAGACGCTGCTGGATGAAAAGACGATCCGGTCCTCCGAGGATGCGTTTGTGGACCAGTTGTTCGATGCAGCACCCCGTTTTGGCGCGCCGCTTTTGACCGCAGGGGCGCCGCGTGCCTTTGTCGATCTCAACCGCAGCGCGGATGAGCTGGACCCCGCCCTGATCGAAGGGGTCCGGCGGCAGGGACACAACCCCCGTGTGGCCAGTGGCCTTGGCGTGGTGCCGCGTGTGGTGGCCAACGGGCGGTCGATCTATCGCGGCAAGCTGCCGATGAGTGAGGCGGAGCGGCGCATTGCGCTCTATTGGCGGCCCTATCACCAGATGCTGCAAAAACTGCTGGACGGGGCGCATCAGCATCATGGGCAGGCGGTTTTAATTGATTGCCATTCGATGCCGCACGAGGCGATGGACGGTATCGCGCGCAGTGGCGTGCGCCGCCCGGATGTCGTGCTCGGCGACCGGTTCGGGGCGGCGGCCTCGGGTGACATTGTCGATGTGGTCGAAGCGGCCTTTGTTGCCGCAGGGTTCACGGTGGCGCGCAATGCGCCCTTTGCCGGGGCCTATATCACGCAGGCCTATGGCCGCCCGTCGCGGCGCCAACACGCCGTGCAGGTCGAGATTGACCGCGCGCTTTATATGAATGAACGGCTGATCCGGCCCAATGGCGACTTCGAAGAGATGCGCCGCCGGTTGCAGACGGTGATTGCCGACATCGCCCGCATCGGTCAGATGCGCGTGCCGCTTGCCGCGGAATAGGCGCCGCTCAGTCCCAGCCGTAGTTGAAGCTGACCGACACGCGTTCTTCTTCGGCCATGTTCATCGGCACCTCGTGCCGCAGCCAGCTTTCCCACAGCAGGACGTCACCCACGGAGGGCTTGGCATAGTGGAATTGCGCGAGGTCTTCGGGCGCGTCCTTGGTCCGACCGGGGGCGGCCATCATCATGGGCAGGCGCGGATCTTCGAGTTTGAGCGCGGAGGTGCCTTCGGGCATGGCCACATATGTGGTTCCGGAAATGACGGAATGGGGATGGATATGCCCGGTGTGAATGCCGCCTTCGGGCAGGATGTTGATCCAGATGCTGTCGAGCTTCAGCGCCTTGTCCCCCAGATCGAAGGCCAATTCACTGGCAAAGTCGGCCACGTGGGCGTCCAATGCCTTGACCAGATCGGCAAAGATCGGGAACCGCCAGGGCAGATCGTCGAGCGACGCATAGGAGGTATAGCCGGGATACCCCTCGCGCTCGCACCAGTCGTGCCCGGCCTCGTCATCTTCGGCAATGGCATAGCAATGCTGTTCCAGCTCTGCCGCATCCACCGCGGGATCGAACGCGCGGAGCGGTGCGTGATAGAGGCGGGTGGCAAACAGGGATGTGATCTTGGGCATCGCGCTCGGGCTCGGTCAGTCAAAGGTGTGACCACAGGATGTGCGCTTATCCGGGCGGTTTGTCCATGGGCCGCGGGTGCCGTGATGCCTATCCCCGTAGTTGGCTCCGTGCCTGTGTCAGGTCGTGGCGCAGCGTGCGCATGTCCTGCGTCATCGGCACAACGGCCTCGATCTGCGCGGCGACATCATCCGACCCGCTGACATATATATAGAGTGCATAGACCTGCACCGCGCGGGCATCATCATAGGACCCGCAGGGCCCTTCGACCTGGAAATACGGCTCCAGACTGTGCCACAGCTCGGGCGCAAAGCTGGATTGCGTGATCTGGTGGAGCGCCATGGCGATGTCGGACATGTCGGTGTCCGTCCCGCCGCCGCAGGCCACCTGCGCCATGTGGCCGATCATGTCCTGGGTTTCGGGCAGATCGAGTTTGGCCAGCCGCGCGCGCTGCCACCACGACACTTTGGGCACGTGCAAGAGCGGCATCCGTCCAACCGAACGCACCACCGGCCCGTCCAGACATACGGCCCGCGGCCCCGCATCAGATTGGGCCGGAAAGGCGGTGTCGATTTGGATTGCCACTGCTGTCATGTTTTTTCGCTCCCACACGTTTGGCGGGAGGATCGCGTGGGCACGCGGCAAGAATGTGGCGCTTTGGTGGTGTTTTTGGTGTCCTTGCACCGATATCTTGTATCCGCGTCCGGCTGACGGATTTCCTTTGCAAAACGGGGTTGCCATGTCCCGGATGCGGCCATATACGGCGCGTCTATCATCCACTCCACGGGAATCAGGGTGACGCTTTTATTGGCGGCCTGCTCGTGATGTTGAAAGGAAAAGGCGCATGAACGCCCAGGAACTTCGGGACAAGACCCCGGATCAGCTCCGCGATGAGCTGGCGAACTTGAAAAAAGAAGCCTTCAACCTGCGCTTCCAGGCCGCCACAGGTGCGCTTGAGAACCCCGCGCGGATGCGCCAGGTCCGCCGCGACGTGGCACGGGTCAACACGATCCTCAACGAAAAAGCCCAAGCGGCCGCGGAATAAGGAAGAGCGACAATGCCCAAGCGTATCCTGCAAGGCGTCGTGACATCCGACGCAAATGCCCAAACCGTCACCGTGAGCGTCGAACGCCGCTTTACGCACCCGGTTCTGAAAAAGACCATTCGTAAGTCCAAGAAGTACCGTGCGCACGATGAGAAGAACACGTTCAAGGTCGGCGACAGCGTCCGCATCATCGAATGCGCGCCCAAGTCGAAAACAAAACGCTGGGAGGTGCTGGAGGCCTAAACGCCCCCGGCATTTGCCGCATTAATCGAAACCCTGGGGATTTGGCACGCATCGCCCCCCAAAGGTCGGGAGAAACCAAATGATCCAGATGCAAACCAACCTGGATGTTGCTGACAACAGCGGCGCACGCCGTGTTCAGTGCATCAAGGTTTTGGGTGGTTCCAAGCGTAAATACGCGTCCGTCGGCGACATCATCGTCGTGTCGGTCAAGGAAGCCATCCCGCGCGGTCGCGTGAAAAAAGGGGACGTCCGCAAGGCCGTCGTCGTCCGCACCGCCAAGGAGGTCCGTCGCGAAGACGGCACCGCCATCCGCTTTGACCGCAACGCAGCCGTCATCCTGAACAACAACAACGAGCCGGTCGGTACACGTATCTTTGGCCCCGTTGTGCGTGAGCTGCGTGCCAAGAGCTTCATGAAGATCATCTCGCTCGCTCCGGAGGTGCTGTGATATGGCTGCGAAACTGAAAAAAGACGACAAGGTCGTCGTGCTCGCGGGCAAGGACAAGGGCAAGGAAGGCACCATCTCTTCTGTCGACCCGAAATCCGGCAAGGCCGTGGTTGAAGGCATCAACATCGCCATCCGCGCCACACGCCAGACCCAGCAATCCCAGGGCGGCCGCATCCCCAAGGCGATGCCGATCGACCTGAGCAACCTCGCGCTGCTGGATGCCAACGGCAAACCCACGCGCGTCGGCTTCAAAATGGACGGCGACAAGAAAGTGCGCTTTGCCAAGACGACAGGGGACGTGATCTGATGCTCGACACTGCAAACTACTCCCCGCGCCTCAAGGATCAGTACAAAGAGACGATCCGCGCCGCGATGAAAGAAGAGTTCGGCTACGGCAACGACATGCAGATCCCGCGTCTGGACAAGATCGTGCTGAACATCGGCTGTGGCGCCGAAGCTGTCAAAGACAGCAAGAAAGCCAAAGCCGCCGTTGAGGACCTCACCGCGATTGCTGGTCAAAAGGCCATGGCAACACTGGCCAAGAAATCCATCGCGGGTTTCCGGGTGCGTGAAGAGATGCCGCTGGGCGCCAAGGTGACGCTGCGCGGTGACCGGATGTATGAATTCCTCGATCGTCTGATCACCATCGCGCTGCCGCGCGTCCGCGACTTTCGCGGCGTGAAGCCGTCGTTTGATGGGCGTGGCAACTTTGCCATGGGCATGAAAGAGCACATCGTGTTCCCCGAGATCGACTTCGACAAGGTCGACGAGGTCTGGGGCATGGACATCATCATCACCACCACCGCGAACACAGACGCGGAAGCAAAGAGCCTGTTGAAGCACTTCAACATGCCTTTCAACGCGTAAGAGGGACATACATTATGGCCAAGAAATCCATGATCGCCCGCGAAGTGAAGCGTCAAAAGCTGGTGGAGAAGTATGCTGCCAAGCGCGCCGAGCTCAAGGAAATCATTTCCGACGAAAGCAAACCGATGGAAGAGCGTTTCCGCGCTTCGCTGAAGCTGGCCAAGCTGCCACGCAACAGTTCCGCCACACGTTTGCACAACCGCTGCCAGCTGACCGGTCGTCCGCATGCTTATTATCGCAAGCTCAAGATCAGCCGGATCGCGCTGCGGGAACTTGGCTCCATGGGCCAAATCCCCGGCATGGTTAAATCAAGCTGGTAAGGGAGAGATAAGTTATGAACGATCCTATCGGCGATATGCTCACCCGTATCCGCAACAGCCAGATGCGCGGCAAATCCGTGGTTGAGACGCCTGCGTCCAAACTGCGCGAGCGCGTGCTGGAAGTGCTGGCAGACGAAGGCTACATCCGCGGGTTTGAGAAAACCACCGGTGCCAACGGTCACCCTGCCATCGAAATCAGCCTCAAGTACTATGAAGGCGAGCCTGTGATCCGCGAGTTGAAGCGCGTGTCCAAGCCCGGCCGTCGTGTGTACATGGGCAAGGATGACATTCCTTCGGTCCGTCAGGGCCTGGGCGTGTCGATTGTCTCCACCTCCAAAGGTGTGATGTCGGATGCAAACGCACGTGCGGCCAATGTTGGCGGCGAAGTGCTTTGCACGATCTTCTAAGGAGCGCTGTAGATGTCTCGTATTGGTAAAAAACCGGTCGACCTGCCTTCGGGCGTGAGCGCATCGCTCTCCGGTCAGACCATCGAGGTGAAGGGCCCCAAGGGCACCCGCACCTTTACCGCCACGGATGACGTGACCCTCAAGGTCGAGGACAACGTCGTCACCATCGAACCCCGCGGCAAGTCCAAGCGCGCGCGCCAGCAGTGGGGCATGTCCCGCACGCAGGTGCAGAACTGCGTGACCGGCGTGACCGAAGGCTTCAAAAAAGAGCTGGAAATCCAGGGCGTTGGTTACCGGGCGCAGATGCAGGGCAACACCTTGAAGCTGAACCTCGGTCTGTCCCACGATGTGGATTTCACGGCACCCGAGGGCGTCACCGTGACCGCCCCCAAGCAGACCGAAATTGTTGTCGAAGGTATCGACCAGCAGCAGGTCGGCGAAGTGGCCGCAAAAATCCGCGAGTGGCGCAAGCCCGAGCCCTACAAGGGCAAAGGTATCCGCTACAAAGGTGAATTTATCTTCCGCAAGGAAGGTAAGAAGAAGTAAGGACCAGACAGATGGCAAACAGCAAACGGACCCTGTTCCTCAAGCGCCGCCTGCGCGTCCGGAACAAACTGCGCAAGGTCAACGCCGGGCGTCCCCGCCTGAGCGTGCACCGCTCGAACAAGAACATCAGCGTTCAGCTGATCGACGATGTGAACGGCGTGACCCTGGCCGCGGCCTCCACCCTCGAAAAAGACCTCGGTCTGGTGGGCAAGAACAACGTCGAAGCAGCCGCAAAAGTGGGTGCAGCGATCGCCGAGCGCGCCAAGAAGGCGGGCGTGAGCGAAGCGTATTTCGACCGCGGCGGTTTCCTCTTTCATGGCAAGGTGAAGGCTCTGGCCGACGCGGCGCGTGAAGGCGGTCTCAAGATCTAAGGCCAGAGGTGGGCAGATTGCCCACCCTACACACTCTTGCGGGGGGCGATGCACGCCCCCCCGATGATCCGGGGGCTTCGGCCCACTTGGATTGACCTAAAATGGCGCAAGCCACCCATATAAGGACTGTCAAATGGCAGAACGTGAAAACCGCCGGGGCAACCGTCGCGACCGTGACGAGCCCCCCGAATTCGCAGACCGCCTGGTCGCGATCAACCGTGTGTCCAAAACCGTCAAGGGTGGTAAGCGCTTTGGCTTTGCCGCGCTTGTCGTTGTTGGCGACCAGAAGGGCCGCGTTGGCTTTGGCAAAGGTAAGGCCAAAGAGGTGCCCGAGGCGATCCGCAAGGCGACTGAGCAAGCCAAGCGTCAGATGATCCGCGTGCAACTGCGCGAAGGCCGCACGCTGCACCACGACATGGAAGGCCGCCACGGTGCGGGCAAGGTCGTGATGCGCACCGCTCCTGAAGGGACCGGGATCATCGCCGGTGGTCCGATGCGTGCCGTGTTCGAAATGCTGGGCGTCAAGGACGTTGTGTCCAAGTCCATCGGTTCGCAAAACCCCTACAACATGATCCGCGCCACCATCGACGGCCTGAAGAAAGAGCAATCGCCCCGCGCGGTTGCACAGCGTCGTGGCAAGAAGGTTGCCGACATCCTGCCCAAGCGGGACGAAGCCCCCGATGCGTCGGCTCAAGTGGCTGAGGAGGCCTAAGTCAGATGGCAAAGACAATCGTCGTCAAACAGATCGGCTCGCCCATCCGTCGCCCGCAGGAACAGCGCGCGACCCTGATCGGCCTGGGCCTGAACAAGATGCACAAGACCCGCGAGCTGGAAGACACACCTTCCGTGCGCGGCATGGTCCGGAAAATCCCGCACCTGGTCGAAATCATCGAGGAAAAGGGCTAAGGCCCCTTTCACCGCAGACATGATGGCACCCGGTTCTCCGACAGGAGGGCCGGGTGTTTTCGTTTCCGCCCCTTGCCCCGCGCGCATGCAGTCGTGCAGGGTGACCGGCAGAGTGACAAGGCAGCAAAACGATGTCAGGCATGACCCCTTTCTTTGTGGATTACGTCAAGAACGCAGGCCCCAAGGCGCTGACCAAGTGGGTCCATTACCTTGATGTCTACGAGCGCGAATTTGCGCGCTACCGGACCCGGCCCCTGTCCTTTCTGGAAATCGGCGTGTTCCGCGGCGGCTCCATCCCGATGTGGAAGGCGTATTTCGCCAATGCCGACCGTCTGGCCTTCATCGACATTGATCCGGCTTGCAAGGAACACGAAATCCCCGGCACCCATGTGCGCATCGGCAGCCAGGCCGATCCCGCCTTTCTCGCGGAGATCGCGGCGGAATTCGGCCCCTTTGACATCGTCCTCGACGATGGGAGCCACATCTCCGAACACCAGATCACCAGCCTCAAGGCGCTGTGGCCACATGTGGCCGATGGCGGGCTTTATGTGGTTGAGGATTGCCACACGTCCTATTGGCCGGGCTTTGGCGGCGGGTACAAGGCGCCCCACAGCTTTATCGAATTTGCCAAGAATGTCGTGGATACGATGCATTCCTGGTACACCGATGACGACGACGCGTTCCCCGTGGATGCGCAAGCCAAGGCATTGGAATCCGTGCGGTTTTACGATTCCATCACCATTCTGGAAAAGCGCCTGCGGGCCGATCCGCCAACCAGCTTTGTGGCGCAGAATGGCCAGCTGAGCTTTTCCCGCAAGGCGCTCGAGCTGCGTGGTCGCAAATCGAGTTTTGCGGGCAAGGACGGAACCTAGAACCGCGGCAGGCCCATCGCCGCATAGCGGTTTGCGGAACTGCGGCCCAGCAGGATCGCGGTGATGATCGCGGTCTTGAGCACGAACAGGTAAAGCGGATAGGCCAGCAGCGCCCAATCCAGCGTGCCCACCGACAGGATCGCCAGACAGGCCGCGCCAAAGGACAGAACCCAGGTCGACAAGGTTTCCGATTCTGGATCCTGATACGCCTTGGTCACCGTCAACACCCCGCCCAGCAGGCTGATCGTGATGGTCAGCGCCAGCGCATAGACCGCGTTGTCCGTGAAGTACCAGATCACGATCCCCACCGTCGCCAGCCACAGCGCGCGTTCATCAGGGCGGCTCAGGAACGCGCCTTGCCCACGTGCGATCGACAACAGGAACACAATCCACGTGCTTGCCACTTGCGACCCGGCGAACCAAAGGGACGTGCTGGCCCCTTCGTAGACCTGCGCCGCCAAGGCGATGCTGCTGAGCAGGGACCAGATCAGCCACGAGGCGCGCTGTGGTTGGGTGACGCCCCGAAGGACGTCCCGCATGTAAGGCAGATAGGCGCAGAACGCGAGGACAGCCGACGATGTGCCAAGGACAAAGAGCCAGCTGTCGCTGATGGGAAAAACCGAAAGCATAATCAAAGACCCAGAAAAGTATGTGCGAATGAAGCGTCATAAAATATGCGGCAGTCATGCGTGATTCTTGCACGCCCGGCTATGGTGGAATTCCTGACTCGGCCCGAAATGGCGCAAATTTCGGATGGATTAGCGGGGGATTTCGGAAGTTTCAGACGGCTTTCGGAACGCGGCGCCAAACTGCTAGCCGATGACGGGACATCCCAGCGTACGCTGTAGCGCTGCAACAAGGTCATCCACCGTTTCGGTGGTCACAAAGAGGCCACCCGTCCGGTCGGCAAAGCACTTGGCCACTGTGTCCTCGCCATAGGTCTGTTCGGGATTGTTCCACGCGAAAAAGTCGCGCGACACGCGGAACCCGATCACATGCACGATCAGATCACGCGCCGATGCGGCGAGCCGTTCGGACACCGCGCAAGGGCGGCCGCCACAGGTCTCGTTCCCATCCGTCACAAGGACAACCACCGCGCGCTCATTTCTGAAATCCAGCGCCTCGGCGGCTTGCTCCACAGCATCGGCGAGCGGAGTGAGCCCGCTGGGGCGCATCGCATCAAGTTCGGCAATCATAAGATCCGCCGCATCGGCGCGCGGCAGAAACCGCAGGGACGCGCCGGAACACGCGGTATCGCCCCCCGGGCCATAGGTCAGCAGGCCAATGCGCCGAAACGCTTCGACCTGCGGCATGACACGGGCCATGGCAAGGCGGGCCTCTTCGATGCGCGTGGCGTCACCGGTGTCAAACCCCACTTCGGACATGGAGGCCGATCCGTCGAACACCACCATCGCGTCCGATGCGCACTCGGCCATCGCGGTCTGGACCGACAGGGTCAGGGCAAGCAAAAGGGCAACGGGCTTCATGTCATCAGGCTACAGGCGCCGCAGGACAAAACAAGCCCACGCGGCCCCTTGATCCGCATGGGCGCGGGGTCTATACGCCCCCGGTGGCGTCTCGCCACGTTCAGAATCAACCAAGAAACGCCGTGGTTGGCCCGTCATCGCTTCGTGGGTCACATCCGGCAGAGGAGAAGCGATATGAAACTGCATGAACTGCGGGACAATCCCGGTGCCACCAAGCCACGCAAGCGCGTGGGTCGCGGTCCCGGTTCCGGCACCGGTAAAATGGGTGGCCGGGGTATCAAAGGTCAGAAATCCCGTTCAGGTGTGGCCATCAACGGCTACGAAGGCGGGCAAATGCCCCTCTACCAACGCCTGCCCAAGCGTGGCTTCAACAAGCCGAACCGCAAGGCATTTGCCGTTGTGAACCTGGGCCTGATCCAGAAATTCATCGACCTGGGCAAACTCGACGCGAAATCCGCGATCGACGAAGACGCGCTGGTGGCCTCCGGTCTCGTGCGCCGCAAGCTGGACGGTGTGCGCGTTCTGGCCAAGGGTGAGATCACCTCAAAGGTTGAACTCTCCGTGACCGGCGCGTCCAAATCGGCCGTCGAAGCCGTTGAAAAAGCAGGGGGCAGCCTGTCTGTCGCTGCTGCGGCTGCCGAGTAAGCTGAGCCATGACTTGTGGGCCGCGTCCGCGCGGCTTACATAGTCTCTAGTTTTTCCCGACGCCGTCCGCCCGGAAAACCGAGCCGGACGGCGTTTTGCCATAAAGGAACATGCCCGCATGGTATCTGCCGTCGAGAATATGGCCGCCAACACGAGCTGGAGCGCTCTGGGCAAGGCCACCGACCTGCGCAATCGCATCCTGTTCACCCTCGGTCTGCTGATCGTCTATCGTCTGGGCACCTTTATCCCGGTGCCAGGCATCGACGGCGCGGCCCTGCGGGAGTTCATGGAAAGCGCAGGCCAGGGGATCGGCGGCATGGTCAGCATGTTCACCGGCGGTGCGCTTGGCCGTATGGGCATCTTTGCCCTCGGGATCATGCCCTATATCTCGGCCTCGATCATCGTGCAGCTGCTAGGGTCGATGTACGAACCCCTCAAGCAGCTGAAGAAAGAGGGCGAACAGGGCCGCAAAAAGCTGAACCAGTACACCCGTTACGGCACGGTGTTCCTTGCCACATTGCAGGCCTGGGGCCTTGCAGTCAGCCTTGAAGGCGGCGATCTGGTGACCGACCCGGGCCTCTATTTCCGTGTGGCGTGCCTGATCACGCTGGTCGGCGGTACTATGTTCCTGATGTGGCTGGGTGAGCAGATCACCGCACGCGGCATCGGCAACGGTATTTCGCTGATCATCTTTGTGGGCATCATTGCCGAAGTCCCCGCCGCCTTGGCACAGTTCTTTGCCTCCGGCCGCTCCGGTGCGCTGAGCCCAGCGATCATCATCGGTGTGATCTTTATGGTCATCGCGACCATCACCTTCGTGGTGTTCATGGAACGCGCCCTGCGCAAGATCCACATCCAGTATCCCCGCCGCCAAGTGGGTATGAAGGTCTATGACGGCGGCTCCAGCCACCTGCCGGTCAAGGTGAACCCGGCGGGCGTGATCCCTGCGATCTTTGCCTCGTCCCTGCTGCTGTTGCCCGTGACGATCAGCACGTTTTCCGGCAACTCGACCAGCCCGGTGATGTCGTGGCTTTTGGCCAACTTCGGTCCCGGTCAGCCGCTGTACCTGCTGTTCTTCGCGGCGATGATCGTCTTCTTTGCCTACTTCTATACGTTCAACGTCAGCTTCAAACCCGAAGACGTTGCCGAGAACCTCAAGAACCAGAACGGTTTTGTCCCCGGCATTCGCCCCGGCAAGAAAACCGAAGAGTACCTGGAATACGTGGTCAACCGCATCCTTGTGCTTGGCGCTGGCTACCTCGCGCTGGTCTGTCTGCTGCCCGAAATCCTGCGCGGTGAATTCGCCATTCCGTTCTACTTTGGCGGCACATCCGTGCTGATCGTGGTGTCCGTGACCATGGACACCATCCAGCAAGTCCAGAGCCACCTGCTCGCCCATCAATACGAAGGCCTTATTGAGAGATCGCAATTGCGTGGTAAGAGTGGCGGCAAAGGCCGCCGCAAGCGCAGCCCGATCCGGAGATAGGGACGACGATGAACATTATTTTGCTGGGCCCGCCGGGTGCGGGCAAGGGCACGCAAGCGCGTTTCCTCGTTGACGAGCGTGGCATGGTGCAGCTGAGCACGGGTGACATGCTGCGTGCGGCCAAAGACAGCGGCACCGAGATGGGTCAGATCGTGGCGGACGTCATGGCCCGTGGCGCGCTTGTGACGGATGAGATTGTCATCGGCCTGATCCGCGAGCAGCTTGAAACGGTCAAGGCAAACGGATTCATTTTCGACGGCTTCCCGCGCACGCTGGCTCAGGCGGATGCGCTCAACACGCTGTTGGCGGAACAGGGTCAATCCCTTGATGCGGTGATCGAGCTTGAGGTTGACGACGATGTTTTGGTTGACCGTATCGTGGGGCGCGCGGCTGAGGCTGCTGCCGCTGGTCAGCCGGTGCGCGCCGACGACAACGCCGACGCGATGAAAGTACGCCTGATGGAGTACTACAAAAAGACATCGCCGCTGATCGGTTACTACTATGCCAAGGGTCAGCTGACCAAGGTCGACGGGCTGGGCGAGATTGACAGCGTGAAGGCGGCAATTGCGGGCGTACTGGACGGCTGAATCGCAATTTAGTTGTTTTTTAACACTCGCACGACTATTTTAAGCGTGTAGCAGAGGAGACTTCAGATGCTTCGTGAAGGATACCGGGACTAACTTTATGTCCGAATGCCAAGAGTTTGCGGAGGCTGCGCTGGTCATATGCGCGGCCTCTAATTCGTTTTGGTGGGTCTCCCCTCTGGTCATTGGCCTGTCGGCCTGCGCCGCGGCCTTCATCTCCATCCGCTCCATCGCCGCCAACAAGGAAGTCGCGCGCAAACGCGCAACGCTCGATATGATCGAGCGGACCGAGACAACCGAACATTACCAATCGCTCTACAAGGCGTTTACCGATGTGCGCAAAGACGAAGGCGGGTTCGAGCAGCTGAAAACCGTCACCAACCCGCAACTGCTGGAACAGCGCCGCAAGGTGATTGCCTATCTCAACCACTATGAACTGATGGCCATCGGCATCCGCAAGGGTATCCTTGATGAAGCGGTCTATGCCGATTTCATGCGCTCGACCGTGGTGCGCGACTGGCACGCGGCCGAAGACTTTATCACGCATATCCGCACACCCACGCCCGACAGCGGCAGCGACGTGCCTTCCAACAACGCGTTCAGCGAATTTCAGGCGCTGGCGGCCAAGTGGGAAAAGCAAATCAACCGCGATCAACGGGGCAGTGCACGCCCGGCGCACAAGCCCACTTGACGCCAAATAGAACAACGCCTATCTCACGCCATCTCTGACGAGAATCAACGACGGGAACGCGTCCCGTCGGATCACCTGATCAGCGGCAGGCCCGGGGGCAAAATCCTTGGGCCTTATGTTGTGAAAAAAGGACCTGGAATGACGGGTCCGCAACGAAAAGGAAAGCCAAACGTGGCACGTATTGCAGGGGTCAACATCCCCACCGCCAAACGTGTTCCGATTGCCCTGACATATATCACAGGCATCGGTAACACCTCCGCCCAGAAAATCTGCGAAGCTGTCGGGATCGACATGACACGCCGTGTGAACGAACTCAGCGACGCCGAAGTCCTGAAAATCCGTGAGCACATCGACGAGCACTACACCGTCGAAGGCGACCTGCGTCGCGAGACGACCATGAACATCAAACGTCTCATGGACCTCGGCTGCTACCGTGGCCTGCGTCACCGCCGCAACCTGCCCGTTCGCGGTCAGCGGACCCACACCAACGCGCGTACCCGCAAAGGCCCTGCAAAGGCCATTGCCGGTAAGAAGAAATAAGGGAGGGCTGCACAGATGGCACGTGATACACGGCGCACCAAGCGCAAGGTCTCCAAGAATATCGCGGCGGGCGTGGCCCACGTGAATTCGTCGTTCAACAACACCAAGATCCTGATTTCCGACGTGCAGGGCAACGCCATTTCGTGGTCGTCCGCCGGTACGATGGGTTTCAAGGGTTCGCGGAAATCCACACCTTATGCGGCGCAGATGGCTGCTGAGGATGCGGGCCGCAAGGCACAGGAACACGGCGTGAAAACGCTCGAGGTTGAAGTGCAGGGTCCGGGTTCGGGCCGCGAATCTGCGCTGCGTGCGCTGGCGGCTGTCGGGTTCAACATCACATCCATCCGTGACGTGACCCCGATTGCCCACAACGGCTGCCGCCCGCCGAAACGCCGCCGCGTCTAAGCGACAGTGAATTTTCTGTGGGGCCGTGCAACTTGTGCGGCCCCGATACGCATTTTGAAACCTCGGGAGCCCACGTGCTCGGACATGGCACGTAGGCAGGAATGGAGGGACGCATGATCCACAAGAACTGGGCCGAATTGATCAAGCCAAACCAGCTTGACGTGAAACCGGGCAACGAACCTGCGCGTCAGGCGACTGTGATCGCCGAACCGCTGGAGCGTGGCTTTGGTCTGACCATGGGCAACGCGCTGCGCCGCGTTCTGCTGTCGTCGCTGCAAGGCGCGGCCATCACCTCGGTGCAAATCGACAACGTGCTGCACGAGTTTTCCAGCATCGCGGGTGTGCGTGAAGACGTGACGGACGTGATCCTCAACCTGAAACAGGTGTCGATCCGCATGGAAGTCGAAGGGCCCAAGCGCCTGTCGATCTCTGCCAAGGGGCCGGGTGTTGTCACCGCCGGTGACATCTCGGAAAGCGCCGGCATCGAAATCCTGAACCGCGACCACGTGATCTGCCACCTCGATGACGGCGCTGACGTCTACATGGAACTGACCGTGAACACGGGCAAAGGCTATGTGTCGGCAGAAAAGAACAAGCCCGAAGATGCGCCCATAGGCCTGATCCCGATCGACGCGATCTACTCGCCCGTCAAAAAGGTCAGCTATGATGTGCAGCCCACCCGCGAGGGCCAGGTGCTGGATTATGACAAGCTGACAATGAAGGTCGAAACCGATGGCTCGATTTCGCCCGACGATGCCGTGGCCTTTGCCGCGCGCATCCTTCAGGACCAGTTGGGTATCTTCGTCAACTTCGACGAACCGGAAAGCGCGTCCCGTCAGGACGACGACGATGGCCTCGAGTTCAACCCGCTTCTGCTGAAGAAAGTGGATGAGTTGGAGCTGTCGGTGCGTTCGGCCAACTGCCTCAAGAACGACAACATCGTCTACATCGGCGATCTCATCCAGAAGACCGAAGCAGAAATGCTGCGTACGCCGAACTTTGGCCGCAAGTCGCTGAACGAGATCAAAGAAGTGCTGTCGGGCATGGGTCTGCACCTTGGCATGGATGTCGAGGATTGGCCGCCGGACAATATCGAAGATCTGGCCAAGAAGTTCGAAGACAACTTCTGATCAGCGCGGCCAAGATTTTTGCAAAAATCTTGGCCCGCCCCCGGGCACACGCCCCAAGGAGAGCCATGGGCACGCACCCATGGCCAGACAAAGCAAAAACGCCCGTAGAGGGCACATTAGGAGATAGAAATATGCGTCACGCACGTGGTTACCGCCGCCTGAACCGTACACATGAGCACCGCAAGGCTCTGTTCGCAAATATGGCTGGCTCACTCATTGAACATGAGCAAATCAAGACAACTCTGCCCAAGGCCAAGGAACTGCGCCCGATCATCGAAAAGATGATCACGCTGGCCAAACGTGGCGATTTGCATGCGCGCCGTCAGGCCGCGGCCAAGCTGAAAGAAGACCAGTATGTTGCCAAGCTGTTTGACGTGCTTGGCCCGCGGTACGCCGACCGTCAGGGCGGCTATGTGCGTGTGCTCAAGGCTGGCTTCCGCTACGGTGATATGGCGCCAATGGCCATCATCGAATTCGTGGACCGCGACCGCGATGCCAAAGGCGCAGCAGACAAGGCACGCGTTGCAGCCGAAGAGGCTGGCGAAGAGTAAGCCACTCTTTCGACAGAGATTTTGTGAAACCCCCGCCCGAAGTGGCGGGGGTTTTTCGTTGCGGCGCTTGTATTGAAGAGGTCTGGTTTGCATATTCGCGACACCATGAAACGCTTGCTCATCCTTCTGATCTGTTTGCTGCCGCTGTCGGTGCAGGCACAGTCCCGGGTGCCGGAAAGCCAGGCGGACATTTCGCTGAGCTTTGCGCCGCTTGTGCGGGACACCGCACCTGCTGTCGTCAACATCTATGTCCGCTTCGTGACCGAGACGCGGCGCCGCACACCGTTCATGGACGACCCGTTTTTCGAGCGGTTCTTCGAAGGGTTCGGCGCGCCGACGCCAAGGGTGCAAAACTCGCTCGGCTCCGGTGTGATCCTCAGCGACGATGGCATTGTCGTATCGAATTATCATGTGGTGGGGCAAGCAACCGACATCTCCGTCGTGCTCAACGACGGGCGCGAATTTGCCGCCCGTGTGCTGCTCGGCGATCAGGCGAGCGACTTGGCCATCCTGCAGCTTGAAGGGGCCAGCGACTTGCCCCACCTGCCTCTGCGCGACAGCGAAACGGTCGAGGTGGGCGAGCTGGTGCTGGCCATCGGCAACCCGTTTGGCGTCGGCCAGACCGTGACGTCCGGCATTGTGTCGGCGCTTGCCCGTTCGGGTGGATCAAACGGGCGCGGGGCGGGGTATTTCATTCAGACGGACGCGCCGATCAACCCGGGCAATTCCGGCGGCGCGCTGGTCGATGTGGCGGGCCGCCTTATCGGCGTCAACACACGCATCCTCAGCCGGTCGGGTGGGTCCAACGGGATCGGTTTCGCCATCCCGGCAAATCTGGTTGCCGCCGTTCTGCGGCAGGCCCGCGACGGCAATGACCGCTTCGTGCGCCCTTGGGCGGGTGCCACGGGACAGGCGGTCGACGCCGACCTCGCCGACATGCTGGGACAGGACCGCCCGGCGGGCATCATCCTCGCCGGTCTGCACCCGATCAGCCCACTGGCGCAAGCGGGGTTTGCCGTGGGTGACGTCGTGACCCACGTGGACGGCGCCGAGGTCAACAGCCCGGGCGAAATGCTCTACCGGATGAGTGTGGCGAGCGTGCGCGACAGCGCGCAGATGGTCCGTCTGCGCGATGGTGCGCTGGATACGCTGACGGTATCGCTGATCCCGCCACCCGACGATCCGCCCCGCAATGCGGTCACGCTGCCCGAAGGCGCGAGCCTGCCGGGCCTCATGCTGGCGCGCATCAATCCGGCGGTGATTGCCGAATTGAACCTGCCCATCGCCGCTGCGGGTGTTGTCGTCCTTGACACCGGGGCCGTTGGTGCCCGCGTGGGCCTGCGCCGTGGCGACATTTTGCAACGGATCAACCGCCGCACCATCGAAACCACAGAGCATGCCGCGGCGATCCTCGCCGAGGCCACACGGGGCACCTCAGTCCGTGCGCTGCGCGGCAACAGCCGCGTGATGCTGCGGTTCTGATCATGGCGGACCTCTTTGCCGCACAAGAGCCATCGCCAGATACCGGCCCCCGCCCGCTGGCCGATCGGCTGCGACCCAAGCGACTGGCGGAGGTCATCGGGCAACAACAGGTGTTGGGCCCGGATGCGCCGTTGACCGTCATGCTGTCCTCGGGTGCGTTGTCTTCCCTGGTGTTCTGGGGCCCGCCCGGCGTCGGCAAAACGACCATCGCCCGGCTGCTTGCGCATGAAACAGACCTCCATTTCGTCCAGATCTCGGCGATATTTACAGGTGTCCCGGACCTCAAAAAAGTGTTCGAGGCCGCGAAAATACGGCGTCAGAACGGGCAGGGGACGCTGCTTTTCGTGGATGAAATCCACCGCTTCAACAAGGCGCAGCAGGACGGGTTCCTGCCGCACATGGAGGACGGCACGATCCTCTTGGTCGGTGCCACCACGGAAAATCCCAGCTTTGAGCTGAACGCCGCTGTCCTGTCCCGCGCACAAGTACTGGTCCTCGAACGGCTCGATCTCAAGGACCTTGAACGGCTGGCACAGCGCGCCGAACAGGAGCTGGCCAAGGCGCTTCCGCTCGACGGTCCGGCGCGCGAGGCGCTGCTTGAGATGGCAGATGGCGACGGGCGCGCGCTTCTCAACCTGATCGAACAGGTGATGGCGTGGGACGTGCCGGACAAACTCAACACCGAACAGCTGTCCAAACGGCTGATGCGGCGGGCGGCGCAATACGACAAATCCGGGGATGCGCATTACAACCTGATCTCGGCCTTGCATAAATCCGTGCGCGGGTCAGATCCCGATGCCGCACTGTATTGGTTCGCCCGCATGCTCGAGGGCGGTGAGGACCCGCGCTTTCTCGCGCGGCGCATCACGCGTATGGCGGTCGAAGACATCGGCCTTGCCGATCCGCAAGCACAGGCGGTTTGCCTGCAAAGCTGGGAAACATACGAACGGCTCGGCAGTCCCGAGGGCGAATTGGCGCTGGCGCAAGCGGTGATCTACGTGGCCCTCGCGCCCAAATCCAACGCCACCTATGTCGCCTACAAAGGCGCGCGCAAGGCGGCCAAGGAAACCGGGTCGCACCTGCCCCCAAAACACATTCTGAATGCGCCCACGTCCATGATGAAGGATCAGGGTTATGGCGCGGGCTATGCCTATGACCATGACGCCGAGGATGGCTTTTCCGGGCAGGACTATTTCCCGGATGGCATGGGCCGGCGCGACCTTTACCAACCGGTGGAGCGCGGGTTTGAGCGGGAGCTGCTCAAACGGGTGGAGTATTTCGCCAAGTTGCGCGCCAAGCGTAACGGTTGACTCTGCCCGTCCGAGCAGTGACAGACCGCGCATGTTTGCAACCTTGTCTCTTGTGGCCCTTGGCGGGGCGATTGGCGCGTCCCTGCGCTGGCTGATGGGCGTGGCGATCCTGCGCGCAACGGGCCCGGCGGATTTCCCCGTTGCGATCCTGTCGGCCAATGTTCTGGGCTCATTCCTGATGGGCGTTTTTGTGGTGGCGGCGGCGCATAAGGGCCTGACGCATCTCAGCCCCTTTGTCATGACGGGTCTACTGGGCGGGTTCACCACGTTTTCCGCGTTCAGCCTTGAGACAATGACATTGATCGAACGCGGGGCCATGGGGCAGGCCGCGCTTTACATCGCGTTGTCGGTGGGCCTGTCGGTCGGGGCGTTGGCCGTGGGGTTGCTTTTGGCGCGGGGGATTTTCGCATGAGCGGTGTACAGACCATTACTGTGGGCGCGGACGAGGGTGATCAGCGCCTTGACCGTTTCCTCAAACGCCGTTTCCCTCAGTTGAGCCAGGGCATGATCGAAAAGATGTGCCGCAAGGGCGAATGCCGCGTGGACGGTGGGCGGGTCAAATCCTCGACCCGCGTTGAGGAAGGGCAGGCCGTCCGCGTGCCGCCGTTGCCTGACCGTCCTGCGCCCAAACGGGAGGTCAGCGCAGTGTCGGACAAGGACGCCCAGATGATCCGCGATTGCGTCATCTATCAGGACGACCACGTCATTGCCCTCAACAAACCCAGCGGTCTGCCGACCCAAGGGGGTTCGGGTCAGACGCGCCATGTGGATGGTCTCGCCGCGGCGCTGCAATACGACTACGACGAAAAACCCCGCCTCGTGCACCGTTTGGACAAGGATACGTCCGGTGTTCTGCTGCTTGCGCGAACCCGGATGGCGGCCAAGGCGTTGACGGCGTCCATGCGCCACCGCGAGACGCGCAAGATCTACTGGGCGCTCGTGGCGGGGGTGCCCACGCCGTACCTCGGTGAGATCAAGTACGGTCTGGTCAAGGCGCCGGGCCGCGGTCGGGGCGGCGAGGGTGAAAAGATGATCGCGGTGCACCCACGCGACATGAACGACACCGACGGGGCCAAGCGTGCGCACACGCTTTACGCTACCCTGTATCGGGTGGCATCGCGGGCGGCATGGGTCGCAATGGAGCCAATCACGGGCCGCACCCACCAGCTGCGTGCGCATATGGCCGAGATTGGCCACCCCATTGCAGGGGACGGGAAATATGGCGGCTCGGGTCAGGAAAACATGGGCGACGGGTGGGGCGCTCAGATTGGTGGCGTCATTTCCAAGAAATTGCACCTGCACGCGCGGATGATGCGGTTCGAACACCCCGAAACCCGCGAGGCGATCACCGTCACGGCGCCGCTGCCAGCGCATATGGCCGAAAGCTGGGACACGTTCGGCTGGACCGAAGACCTGGCTGCGGAAGACCCGTTTGAGGTGCTTGAGTGACCCTGCGCCTTGTCGTGTTCGATGTGGATGGCACGCTTGTCGACAGTCAGGCGGACATAGTCGCCAGTATGGCGCTGGCCTTTGACGCTGTTGGCCTGTCTGCACCGTCGCGCACCGATATCCTCGGCATTGTCGGATTGTCCTTGCCGCAGGCCATGGCGGTGCTTGCCCCGGATGCAGACCATGCGATCATGGTCGAGGCATACAAGGACGGTTATGCCAGCCTGCGCCGCCAGAACGGGGCCGCGTCATCGCCGCTCTATCCCGGTGCGCGCGCGGCGCTGGATGCGTTGGCGGCCCGCGACGATCTTGTGCTGGGCTTGGCGACGGGCAAATCCAAACGCGGCCTTGATGGGCTGATTGAGGTGCACGGGTTGCAGGGCATGTTCGTGACCCGGCAGGTGGCGGATTTTCACCCGTCGAAACCACATCCCGCAATGTTGCAGGCCGCCATGGACGACGCCGGGGTTGAGCCCGGGCACGCGGTGATGGTGGGCGACACGTCCTTTGACATGGACATGGCGGTCGCCGCTGGCGTGTTCCCGATTGGGGTCAGCTGGGGGTATCATACCGTCGCGCGGCTGTCCGCGGCCCGCGTGGTGATCGACGATTTCAACGCGCTCCACGGCGCGCTTGATGAGGCATGGGGGCAGGCGCAATGAGCGAATGGAAGCAAAAACGGTTCTGGACCGAGGCACATGCGGTCGCAGTAGAGGACGGTTGGGCCATCGAACTGGACGGGCGCCGGGTCAAGACACCGGCCAAGGCACCGCTTTGGGTGCCAAACGGACAGCTGGCGCAGGCCATCGCGGCGGAATGGGACGCGCAGGATGACGTCGTGAACCCCTTGTCGATGCCGTTCACGCGCAGTGCGAATGCCGCCATCGACAAGGTGGCCGTGCAGCGCATCGAAGTGGCCGACATGCTGGCCGCGTATGCAGACGCCGATCTGCTGTGTTATCGCGCGGAACAGCCCGCGGGCCTTGTCGCGCGGCAGGCGGAGATCTGGGACCCGTATCTGGACTGGGTCGACGGGGTTTTGGGGGTCCGGCTGGTGCCACGCACCGGATTGATGCACGAATCACAGGACGCGGCCGCGTTGCAGGTGGTGTCGGGCACCACCCGTGAGATGTCAGCGTTCCAGCTTGCGGCCTTTCATGACCTTGTCAGCCTCTCGGGGTCGTGGGTTCTGGGTTTTGCTGCTGCCAAAGACATGACCGCCGCGCCCGAGATTTGGGCAGCCTCCCGGTTGGACGAAATCTGGCAAGCAGAACAATGGGGTGAGGATGAAGAGGCGCTGGAACACGCCGAAATTCGCCAAACTGCCTTTTTACATGCGAAATCCGTGTGGGATATGTCGCTGCCTGACGCAAGGTAGGGCAACGCCGCCGTGCGGGGCGAGTGCTCAGAAATGCATCAAATTCCCCCTGCGTGCCCTTGACCTCTACGGGCGATTCTGGACAGACTGCCGCACGCTCGGGAAAACATATTTCCGGGATCACCTTCGGTTTTGCCTGATGAACAGGTGGGGCCGGGACCTCCACCCAACGTGGTGGAAAATCAGGAAGAGGTAAAAATGAAAAAATCCGTACTCTTTGGCGCACTGGCCTTCACCGGCCTGGCTGCCGGCGTTGCGGCTGCTGGCACGCTCGATGACGTGAAAGCACGCGGCAAACTGAACTGCGGCGTGACCACCGGTCTCGTTGGTTTCGCGGCACCCGACGCCAATGGCGAATGGGAAGGCTTCGACGTGGCAGTGTGCCGCGCGGTTGCCGCTGCTGTGCTGAACGACGCGACTGCCGTCGAATTCGTGCCGACAACAGGTAAAACACGCTTTACCGCTCTGGCCTCCGGCGAGATCGACATGCTGGCGCGCAACACCACATGGACCTTCAGCCGCGACGTCGACCTGAAGTTCGAATTTGTCGGCATCAACTACTATGACGGCCAAGGCTTCATGGTGCCCAAGGAACTGGGCGTTGCATCGGCCAAGGATCTGGACGGCGCGACCGTTTGCATCCAGACCGGCACAACAACCGAGCTGAACCTGGCGGACTTCTTCCGCTCCAACAACATCAGCTATGAGCCGGTTCCGATCGAAACCAACGCCGAAGCACAGCAGCAGTACCTTGCCGGTGCGTGCGACGTGTACACCACGGACGCCTCCGGTCTGGCCGCGACACGTGCCACATTCGAAGCACCCGGCGACCATGTCGTGCTGCCCGAAATCATCTCCAAAGAGCCGCTCGGCCCGCTCGTTCGCCACGGCGACCACGAATGGGGTGACGTTGTGCGCTGGACGCTCAACGCGATGATCGCAGCCGAAGAGCTGGGCATCACCTCCGAGAACCTCGAAGAGATGGCCGCGGGCACCAACAACCCGGAAATCAACCGTCTGCTGGGCTCCGAAGGCACCCTGGGCGAGATGCTGGGCCTGGACGCGACATGGGCGAAGAACGCTCTGGCGGTCGGCGGCAACTACGGTGAGGTCTTTGAGGCCAACATCGGCGAAGCAACAGCCATTGGTCTGGCGCGCGGCCTGAACGCGCAGTGGACTGACGGTGGCCTGCTCTACGCACCGCCCTTCCGCTAAGATACCAAGCCAAGGGGCGCAGGATCAAACCTGCGCCCCTTGCGCATCTGGGGCACGGATCGCTGAAAACAGCGGCAGGTATGCCCGAGATGTAGCCAATTTGAAAACGCCGGACCCTGCGCCTTGGGCGCGACAACAAACAACCGGCCGCACGGGGATCACCTGATATGACCACGATGACCGACCCGCCAGAGGGGACGTTCCGCCTGTCGATGCTGATCAACGACACGCGATACCGTTCCTACACGTTCCAGTTTATCGCCCTGATCGTTCTGATTGCGTCGCTCGCCTTTTTGATGAGCAACCTGTTCGCCAACCTCGCTGCGGCGGGCCTGAACATCTCTTACGGTTTTCTCGGCGAGCCTGCGGGCTATGACGTTCAGCAGACGTTGATCGAATATACCAGCCAATCGACGCACCTGCGCGCGGCTTGGGTCGGGATCATCAATACGTTGCTCGTGGCGTTCCTCGCCTGTGTGACGGCAACTATCCTTGGCGTGATTGCCGGTGTTCTGCGCCTGTCGAACAACTGGCTCGTGTCCAAGCTGATGTCGGCCTATGTCGAAGCGTTCCGCAACGTGCCGGTGCTGATCTGGATCCTCGTGATCAACACTGTTGTTATCTCGATGCCGGCCCCGCGCGCATATCGCGGCGAGACACCGGATGCGGAGATGTTCCTGGGCCTGATCGCCTATACGAACCGCGGCATCTATATCCCCGCACCCACTTGGGGTGCTGGCTCCGGTCTCGTGGTGCTGGTCTTCCTCGCGTCGCTGGCCGCGATCTGGTTCCTGCGCCGTTATGCGGTCAAGCAACTCTTTGACCACGGACGCGAGATCAAGACGCTGTGGCCGTCGGTTGGCATTTTCTTTGTCCCGACGCTGCTGGTGTACTTCATCATGGGAAGCCCCATCGGCGTGGATATCCCAGAGCTCAAGGGTTTCAATTTCCAGGGCGGCACACAGATTGGCCGACCGCTGATTGCGCTTTGGCTGGCCCTGTCGATCTATACCGGTGCCTTCATCGCCGAAAACGTGCGCGCAGGCATCCAGGCCGTGAGCAAAGGCCAGACCGAAGCGGCATCGTCACTGGGCCTGCGCCCGGGTCGCGTGATGAACCTCGTTGTGCTGCCACAAGCGCTGCGCGTGATCATCCCGCCGCTGATTTCGCAGTTCCTCAACATCACCAAGAACTCGTCACTGGCCATTGCCGTGGGTTACGCCGATGTGACCGCAACGCTGGGCGGCATCACGCTGAACCAGACGGGCCGGGCCATCGAATGCATCCTGCTTCTGATGGCGTTCTATCTGACGATCAGCCTGCTGATTTCGGCGGTGATGAACGTCTATAACAGATCCGTCAGCCTGAAGGAGCGTTGAGATGAGCGATACACACGCAAATGTCGCCTTTGTGCGCACCGAACAATTGCCGCCCAAGGCGCCGCCTGTCACGGCCGCTGGCCCGGTCAAATGGGTGCGCGAGAACCTGTTTTCCAACGTGCCTTATGCCATCCTGACGCTGGTCGCGATCTACTGCATCTACGCCATTCTGGCGGGTTTCCTGCCGTGGCTCTTTGGCGGCGTCTGGAACACCAACAACATCCGCGAATGCCGCGAGGTACTGGAAGGTGCAACGGGCGGCTGTTTCTCAGTCCTGTCGGAACGCTGGAACCAGTTGATCTTTGGTATCGCCTATGACCGCGAGGCGTATTGGCGACCCACGCTGGCATTCGTCCTGCTGTTTGTTGCAGCGGCGCCCGTGCTCTTCAACAAGTTGCCGAAACAGATGCTGATCTTTACCGGCCTCTACCCGTTTGTTGCCTTTTATCTGATCTGGGGTGGCACGATCTTTGCCCCGATCATGGCGTTGATTGGCTTTGTCGTGGGTTACCTGGTCTACAGCCGCCTCGTGGCGTCGTCCTTCGCGGCGGGCTTTTTCGGCGGTGTCGCGGCGGCGGCGGTCACATGGTGGATCGGTGGTTTCATCGTTGGCGCGATCACCCCGGAACAGACCTTCCTCGAAGCGGTGCCAAGCCGCGACATGGGGGGCTTCATGCTCAACATGATCCTCGGCGTGGTCTGTGTGTCACTGTCCCTGCCCATCGGGATCGCACTGGCTCTGGGACGCCAGTCAGACATGCCGATCATCAAGTGGATCTGCGTGGTGTTCATCGAATTTGTGCGGGGCGTGCCTCTCATCACACTGCTTTTTGTGGCAAATGTGGTGCTTGCGTACTTCCTGCCGCCGGGCACGAACTTTGACCTGATCCTGCGGGTGATCATCATGATCACGATGTTCTCGGCGGCCTATATCGCCGAGGTGATCCGGGGCGGCCTGGCCGCTCTGCCACGTGGCCAGTACGAAGCCGCAGACAGCCTTGGCCTCGACTATGCCCAGGCCATGCGGCTGATCATTCTGCCGCAAGCGCTCAAGATCTCGATCCCCGGCATCGTGAACGTCGCGGTGGGTCTCTTCAAGGATACCACGCTTGTGTCGGTCATCTCGATGTTCGACCTCGTGGGCATGATCCGCGGTCCGATCCTGTCGTCCACAGACTGGAACGGCGTCTATTGGGAGCTGTGGGGCTTTGCCATCCTGCTCTTCTTCGTCGTCTGCTACGGCATTTCACAATACTCGCAGTGGCTCGAACGCCAGCTTGCGACCGATCACCGCTAAGGGAGTGGATGATATGAACGATACAGCAACTCAAATGCAGGTCTCCGACGAGGTCGCAGTCTCCATCGAGAACATGAACAAGTGGTACGGCACCTTCCACGTGCTGCGCGACATTGACCTCACGGTTTATCGCGGCGAACGGATCGTGATTGCGGGGCCTTCCGGTTCCGGAAAATCCACATTGATCCGCTGCATCAATGCGCTCGAAGAGCATCAGCAAGGACGGATTACCGTGGACGGCACCGTGCTGTCCTCGGACGTCAAGAACATCGACAAGATCCGGTCAGAGGTCGGCATGTGCTTTCAGCATTTCAACCTCTTTCCGCACCTGACGATCCTCGAAAACTGCACGCTGGCGCCGATCTGGGTCCGCAAGACACCCAAGAAGGACGCCGAAGAAATCGCGATGCACTTCCTGGAAAAGGTAAAGATCCCGGATCAGGCCGACAAATATCCCGGCCAGCTTTCGGGCGGTCAGCAACAGCGCGTGGCCATCGCCCGCTCGCTCTGCATGAAGCCGCGGATCATGCTCTTTGACGAACCGACCTCCGCTCTCGACCCCGAGATGATCAAGGAGGTGCTCGATACCATGGTCGAGCTGGCCGAAGAGGGCATGACGATGCTCTGCGTGACCCACGAAATGGGTTTTGCTCGTCAGGTCGCAAACCGCGTGATCTTCATGGACGAAGGCCAGATCGTGGAACAGAACGAACCCGAAGAGTTCTTCAACAACCCGCAAAGCCCACGGACACAGCTCTTCCTGAGCCAGATCCTCGGCCACTGACCTCGCGCTGATACGGAAAAGGGACGCAGCGCCTTCTGGCCCGCGTCCCTTTTTTCATTCCCGGCCCCTGTCTTCTTCTGGCTCGAAATACCACGGGGGAGGCCGCAGGCCGGGGGCAGAGCCCCCTGAAAGATGTCGTCGCGCCAGCGCCCTTTGGATCAACTGTCGCCCAGCACCTCGCGCGGGATCGCAAAATCCTTTACGTCACCCTGGCCCCATCCAATCGCGTCCCACCGCTCCACGTTCCAGCGGATCACCGTGGTGGCCGCTGTTGGGTAATCGTCAAAACGCCCGTGCTGTGGTGCAATGCGGACCAACCGATGCGCGAAAGCAGCAATCCCTGGATTGTGTCCCAGCATCAGGACAACGGCCTCATGCTGGCGGTGCAGGACCTGCATCATGGTGCCGGGATCAGCATGGTAAAGATTACGGGTAAAGCGGACAGGCACCTCAAGGGCCAAGTGCGCAAACGTCTGACCCGTGCGCGTTGCCGAAGAGCTGACGCAGGTGTGGGCCGCATGCCCCCGTGTGCGCAGCCAGCCTCCCATGGCGGTCGCTGACGCGCGCCCACGGGCATTCAATGGCCGGTCATGATCGCTGAGCTCTGGCGCGTCCCAACTCGACTTGGCGTGCCGCATCAGGATCAGGGTACGGCTCATCCGAGAAATGCGTTCATGTGAAAGCCGGATTGCGCCTCCGGTCGTCCAAAGGCGGCGGAAACCGGACAGGACCGGCGCACGGCACAGCCCATCTCCATGCAGGCGCGTCCGGCTTCGGTGCGCAGGAACGCCTTGCACGCTGGCACGTCATAAGGCGCATGCGCGCTCAGCGCATCGACAGGACACGCCGACACACAAGGTTTTTCGACGCAAGTCAGACATGGCGACGCGCCACCGGACGCCTTTGCCAAAGGTGCCGGAAATTCCAGAGCGCCCCGGATCGAGATCATCAATCCGGCGCGCTCATGGATCATCATGCCGATCGGGCTTTGCCAAAACCGCCCGGTCGCCAATGCCCAAGCGATAAAGGGCGCATAGGGCGGACCATCCGAGGGGTAGATCGCCGTGGCGCCAAAGGTGGTGGCCATCCGGTCAATGACGCGCTTGGACCAGCGGTCTACCGGATCACGCGCGCCATCCCGCGCCTCATCACTGTCGCGAAAGACATGCCACCATCCTGAATCCGTGCCCAGCAACACACGCGGACCATCGACGCCCATGACAAAAAGCCCGTGCGCCTCAGCCGCTTGTTCAAGCGATGGCAGTGTCATTTCCGGGCAAATGGCAACGCCAGTGACCAGCCCAGCTTGGCCGGGCGGTCGTCTTGCCACTCAAGCCCAACCTCCATGTCATCATGCCCGGCTGCGGGTTGGGCAATGTACGTGCCGAACATGCGATCCCAGATCGACAGGGCAAAGCCGTAGTTGCTGTCATGTTCGTGGCGATGCACCGAATGATGCACGCGGTGCATGTCCGGCGTCACCATCACACGGCGCACAACGGCATCAAGCCCTAGTGGCAAGCGGATATTGGCGTGGTTGAACATGGCGGTGCCGTTCAGAATGATCTCGAACAGGATCACCGCAAGGGCTGCGGGCCCCAGCAGGTACACCGCACCGATCTTGATGAACATCGACAGGGCAATTTCCACGGGATGGAACCGAATGGCGGTCGTCACGTCCATGTCCACATCCGCATGATGAACACGGTGCAGGCGCCACAGGAGCGGCACCTTGTGCGTGATCAGATGCTGGGCCCAGATAATGAAATCAAGGATGAGGACGGCCAACACCACCTCGATCCAGAAGGGCAGGGTGAGCGCGTTGAACAGTCCCCACCCTTGCGCTGTTGCATGCGTTGCAGCCCCGACCGCCAGCAGCGGCAGCCCAAAAGACATCAGGCGCAACAGCACCGTGTTCGCAATCGTTATACCCCAATTGGTAAACCAGCGCGTGCTGCGCGGTTGGGTGCGGGGCCTGCGAGGCAGCACCGCCTCGGTCATTGCGAACAGGACAAACAGGCCCAGAAAGACGCCAAAGCGGATCAGTGTTTCGTTTTCCATGCCCTGAACCTATCCACGTCGCGCATCAGAGCAATGCGGCGCAGGGACACGTTTGCGTCAACGCGGACGAATGATCGACCCGGCCCCGTGGTCGGTAAAGAGTTCGAGCAGGCAGGCGTTTGGCGCGCGTCCGTCAAGGATCACCACGGCCCGCACGCCGCTGGCAATGGCATCAAGCGCGGTCTCCGTTTTCGGGATCATTCCGCCTGCGATGGTGCCGTCATCGGTCAGGGTGCGGATCTGATCGGCGGTGATCTCGGTAAGGACATCCCCCGCACCGTTCTTGACCCCTTCGACATCGGTCAGCAGAAGCAGCCGGTCCGCCCTGAGAGCGCCCGCAATGGCGCCCGCGGCGGTGTCGCCATTGATGTTGAATGTCTCACCGTTGCGACCGGCGCCAAGTGGCGCAATCACGGGGATGACTGCGGTGTCAAACAGCGTGTGCAGCAGGCTTGGATCGACTTGCGCCGGCGTGCCGACAAGGCCAAGGGCAGGGTCCGTTTGATCGCAGGTGATCAGGTGCGCATCCTTGCCGGACAGGCCGACAGCCTTGCCGCCCGCCGCATTGATGGCCTGTACGATGCGTTTGTTGACCACGCCGGACAGAACCATTTCGACGACTTCCATCGTGGCGCCGTCGGTGACGCGTTTACCATTTACAAAGTCGGATTGGATATTCAGGCGGTCCAGCATGGTGTTGATCATCGGCCCGCCGCCGTGAACGATCACCGGGTTCACGCCCACTTGCCGCATCAGGACGATGTCCCGGGCAAAGCTCTCCATGGCGCTGTCAGATCCCATGGCGTGCCCGCCAAGTTTGATCACCACAGTGGCCCCGGCATAGCGCTGCAGGTAGGGCAGGGCCTGGCTGAGCGTGCGGGCGGTTGCAATCCAATCGCGGTTCATGTCCTGGGTCTTCATCTGGTACGCTTTTTGATATTCGGTGGGTTATCCAGAATTGAGCGCATCCGCGCAAGACAGATCATGACCCCCACCCTGGCCCTCCCCTTGGGGGAGGGGACGCACCTGCGCGGTTGTTCGCTACTCCAGCGTCGCGATGATGGCCCGCAGGGTGTCAATACCGTCCCCTTTTTCGCTTGAGGTCAGGACGATCTCCGGGAATGCGGCGGGGTGTTTTGCGAGTGCTGCGCGTGTCTGGTTGAGGACAGCATCGCGGTCCTTGGATTTGACCTTGTCGGTTTTGGTCAGAACGCATTGAAAGGTCACCGCCGCGCTGTCGAGCAGGGCAAGGATCTCTTCATCGACTTTTTTTACGCCGTGACGCGCGTCGATGAGCACAAATGCGCGCCGGAGCGTCTGGCGACCGGACAGGTATTGCTTGAGCAGACGTTGCCATTTTTCGACCACCGGCAACGGCGCATTGGCGTAGCCGTAGCCCGGAAGATCCACGAGGTAGTGTGCTGTACCGGCGGTAAAGTAGTTTATCTCCTGGGTCCGGCCGGGCGTGTTTGACGCCCGCGCAAGGCCCTTGCGCCCGGTGAGCGCATTGATCAGGGACGACTTGCCGACGTTGGAACGCCCGGCAAAGCACACTTCGAGACGGTCAGCGGGGGGCAGGCCGGACATGGCCACAACACCTTTGACGAACTCGGTCTCGCCCGCAAAAAGGAGGCGACCTTGTTCAAGCGCGGCGGCATCGGGTGTGTCGGCGATGGGAAACGGGAGGCTGGTCACAGCGGTGTCACCTTGTCGTCAGCCTGTATGCGCCCACCCTGGATCACATCGCACCGCACCGAAAAATCCTGGTGCCCAAAGCTGTCGAGCGCGGCGAGGACGTCGGCGTCACGCCGCCCGGTTTCGGGGTTCGACGTTGTGGCGACGCAGCGGTCTGTGCGTTCGCGGGGACGCAGGATGGCGTTGCCGATCTTGATGTCGCGGTGCATCCAATCAAACTCGATCCACGGCGTGTCACTGTCAAACCAGATGTTGCCACGCCAGCGGTGCAGCGACAGTGCGTGCTGCATCTGGGTTTCCACGGCGCGATGTGACGCGTGGTTGCACAACGTGACCGAGGCAAAATCACTGTCCGTGTATCCACGCCCATCGAGGCGCATGATGTGGCTGGGCATGACCCGGTTTTCAGGCATGAGCGCGTTGGTCCATGCCACAATGTCTGACCCGTTGGTGTCGGGGTGCACTGTGAGGTCCGGTCGATCCGGATGGCGCAGGGTCACGGTTTCCGTCGCTTCATCAAGGGTTGCCGTGACGGCCATCAGGGCAGGGGTCTGTGCAATGCGGGTAAAGCTGTGGCAGGACGCCCATTGGCCCGGTTCAGCCTTCGACGCTTCATGGGCGACAGCCCAGACACGATCCCATGGCATCGACTCTCCGGCAACAAGATCGACAGACGCGATGCGTTCGCGGCCGAAGCTCTTGATCGGGTGTCGCCAGAGCTCGGTGACCTGCATCACTTGCCGTCCGTTGCGGACCGCTTTTTGAAGCCGCTTTTGATGTTGCCCAGAAGGTCGGGTTTGTAGCCCTGGCTGCGCATGATCATGTATTGCTGTGTGAATGTGATCACGTTGTTGGCGATCCAGTAGACGACAAGACCGCTGGCGAAGCTGCCCAGCATGAACATGAAGACCCATGGCATCCACGCAAAAATCATCTGTTGCGTGGGGTCAGTGGGGGCGGGGTTCAGCTTTTGCTGAAGCCACATGGAGATGCCGAGCAGCAGGGGCAGGATGCCGATAAACAGCAGCGCCATGATGGACCCCGGCTCTGGCCCGGCGAAGGGCAGAAGCCCCCACAGGTTGATGATCGATGTCGGGTCCGGTGCGCTGAGGTCTTGAAACGGGCCGAACCACGGGGCGTGGCGCAGTTCAATGGTGACAAAAATCACCTTGTAGAGCGAGAAGAAGATCGGAATTTGCAACAGGATCGGCAGACAGCCCGCCGCCGGGTTCACGCGTTCCTTCTTGTAAAGCTCCATCATGCCCTGTTGGAGCTTTTGGCGGTCATCGCCCGCCTTTTCCTTGAGCGCCTCCATCTGTGGCTGCAGCTCTTTCATCTTGGCCATCGAAACGTAGGATTTGTAGGCCAGCGGGAAAAGCACCGCCTTGATGATCAGCGTCAGGCAGATGATGGCCCAACCCATGTTGCCGATGATCTTGTTGATTTCGTGCAGCAGCCAGAAGATCGGTTTGGTCAGGAAGAAGAACCAACCCCAGTCGATGCTGTCGATAAATGTTTCGATCCCGGTCTGCTCGTAGGCGCGAATGGCTTCCCATTCCTTGGCACCTGCGAAAACCTGGCTTGTGATGCTCACGTCCTGACCGGGCGCGATGGACTGCGTCTGTTGTTGGGACGTTGTTTGGTAGATGTCGCGATTTGCGTCATAGAAGGTCTCGACGCGGGTATCGATGCCATCGGGGGCCACGAGGATCGTTTGCCAGTAATGGTCCGTGAAACCAGCCCAACGGGCCTGGCGGCCTGCCTCGGTGTCGCGCTCGGCAAAGCTTGAAAAGTCGTCCCAGTCGGTTTCGAGATATTCGCCCTGGGCAAATTGCACCGCGCCTTCGTGCACGATCCAGATGTTGGTGGATCCTTCGGGCAGGCCGTGTCGCGCGAGCACGCTGTATGGGGCGATGTTGACGGTTTTGCTGCCCGTGTTGGTCACGGATTGCGTGACCGTGAACATATAGTCATCATCCACAGCGATCTGCCGCGAAAAGGTCAGCCCGCTGTCGTTGGTCCATTGCAATGTCAGCGGTGTGTCTGGCGTGAGTGTTTCGCCGTCCGCCACGGACCAGATCGTGTTTGGGCCGGGCACGGCATCGGATGACAAGCCGCCACCCGGTGCCCAACCGTAGAGCGCGTAATACGCACCCGCCTGACCGACGGGGGTCAGCATACGGACGATGTCGGCGCCTTCGTCGAGGGACACTTTGTAGTCCTTGAGCGACAGGTCATCAATGCGACCGCCCAGCAATGAGATCGAACCCGTCAGGCGGTCGGTTTCAATCGGGACGCGCGGTGCATCTGTTCCGGTCGGCGCCTCCGGTTCGGTCGATGTGCCTGTCGCGGCAAGGTCATCAACGGTTTGAGGAACCGACGCCTCGCCCCCTGCAGGGGCGGTCAGGTCCGCGGTTTCGCTGACCAGCGGCTGTTCCGGCTCCGGCGGCGGGAACAGAACAAACCAGACGAGAATAACGAGAAAGCTGAGGGCTGTTGCAAGAATAAGGTTCTTGTTCTGATCGTCCATCTTGGACCACTACCTGCTGTCTGCTGCGTTGATCGGGTTCAACAGAGTGCGCGGACAAAGGTCAAGCGGATTCCGCTTGACCCAAAGGCGTATGGCGACCACCTGCGGTGTGCTTTTGGGCTGTGTTGGGGCTGTTAAACGTGTTGCTGTGTGGCGCGGGCCTGTCGGTTCGCACCGGTCTTACACGTGACCGCGACCGGGCAACGGCGGTGCATCTTGCAGCTTCGCCTCATGGGATCGCACCCAGTCCAGCGTCTTCTCGAAAGGCATGGGCCGCGCGATGCCATATCCTTGCACATGGTCGCAGCCCAGTTGCGCGAGAAGCGCATGCTCGCCCACAGTCTCCACACCTTCGGCAAGGGTTTCGACTCCCAAACGCTCGGCCATCGTCAGAATGGCCGAAATCATGCGCTGCTGCTCCGGATCGCGGTCCGCTTTCATGACGAACGAGCGGTCAATCTTGATCCGATTGACGCCAAAACGGCGCAATGCGGCGATGGAGGCGTGTCCCGTGCCGAAATCATCAAGGTCGATGCGACAGCCCAGTTCCGATAGCGCTTTGATGTTGCGCACCACTGTGTCGTCGGCCATGTCGGTGACAACCGTTTCGAGAATTTCGACGGTCAGCCTGTCCGGTGTGAGGTCGAACCGGTCCAGTTCCCACTGCACTTTGTCGGCCAGTCTCGGGTTGCTCAATTCGAGGCCACTGAAGTTCACACCGACCTGCGGCACGCGAATGCCCGCGGAATCCCATGCCTTGATTGCGGTCAGCGTGTGATAGGTCATGATTTCGGCAAGCCGTTCCAACAAACCTGCGTCTTCAACGGCGGGCAAAAACTCGGCCGGAGAAATGGCACCGCGCTGCGGATGGATCCACCGTGCCAGCGCCTCAAACCCTGTCACCTTGCCGGTGTCGGTCGAGATTTGCGGCTGGAACCACGGTTGCACATGGCCATGTTCGAGGGCTTTGGTGACTTCGTCGCGCAAGTCAGCGCGTTTTTGCATCCGCACCTGAAGCTCTGATGAATACGCCCGAACCGATCCGTTCCCGCGTTTTTTCGCCTCATCAAGGGCAGCGATCGCGGCATTGGTCCAATCCTGCCCCGTGACGCCGGGCGCGCGCGCATGCAGGCAGAAGCCGACGCTTGCGGTCATGTAGATCGAGGTGCCTTCAATCGCGATGGGTTCTTCGATGGCTTCCTGCATGCGACCTGACATCTGGATGCAGCTTTCGAGATCCATATGCACAACCGGGTTCAGGCAGACACCATAACGACAATCGCCAATGCGGCTGATCGTGTCACTGTCCCGCAGCGCGCCAGCGATGCGCGATCCGATTGTGTTCAGGACGAGATCGGTCGTGCCCGGTTCGAACCGGTCGCGCAGAGCCGAAAACTCATCAAGTTCAATGGTGAACACGGCACTCGATTTGCCCGCCTGTTGCGCAGTCTGGCGGATGTCGTCCGTCGTCGCCTGAAACAGGTCGGGCGACACCGGCCCCTTGGTCAGCAGCTTGGATTTGAAATCAAATCCCGCCACCCTGCCCCCGGCGGCAACCCAGATCAGCGGCAACAGCAGGGCCGTCGCAATCAATGCAACTTCGCCGCCCAGCCAATAGGCCGCCAGTGTCATCGCAGGCAGAAACGCAAGGAGCTGTGGGCCCTTGAGGCTCATCCTGATCCAATCCATGCCATGTGTGACAGGACCAGAAATCATGTTCCACACTGCTGATGCGCGCTGCGCCATGCTCTGCCCCTTTAACCTGTGGCGCGCCCGTGCTGGACGCGCGACCGGCCTCAGACCTAGGGGATGGTCATGACCGGGACCTTAACGCAAATCCGGGATTTCGTTCGAATTTTCACTATCTGCTGCCGCGGTGCGCATCAGACCCTGAAAATCGAACAGCTTGGGATCAAGCAGGTGCGATGGGCGCGCGTTCATCAGCGCGCGGAACATGACCTGGCGGCGTCCGGGGCTGTTGGCCTCCCACCCGTCGAGGATCTGTTTGACCTGCTGGCGTTGCAGCCCGTCCTGACTGCCACACAGATCACAGGGAATGATCGGGTAATCCATGGCGGCGGCAAATTTTGCGCAATCGGTTTCCGCCACATGTGCAAGCGGCCGGTACACAAACAGGTCGCCTTCCTCGTTCAGCAGTTTCGGCGGCATCGTCGCCAGCCGCCCGCCGTGGAACAGGTTCATGAAAAACGTTTCGAGAATGTCGTCGCGGTGGTGGCCAAGCACGACCGCGGAACAGCCTTCTTCGCGCGCAATCCGGTACAGGTTGCCACGCCGCAAGCGCGAACACAGGGCGCAGAACGTACGCCCCTGGGGCACCTTGTCCATGACGATGGAATAGGTGTCCTGATACTCGATCCGGTGCGGCACCCCCATACGTTCGAGAAAGTCGGGCAGGACCGTCGCGGGAAATCCCGGCTGCCCCTGATCCAGATTGCAGGCCAGCAGGTCCACAGGCAGCAGCCCGCGCCATTGCAACTCGTAGAGGGCCGCAAGGAGGGTATAGCTGTCCTTGCCCCCTGACAGGCACACCAGCCACCGCGCACGTGGCGCGTCAGGTGCCGTATCCACCATTCCGTATTGCTCAATGGCTTCACGGGCATAGCGGATGATCCGCTTGCGCAGCTTCTTGAATTCGGTTGTCTGAGGCGCTCCGGCAAAGAGCGGGTGGATGTCGTCGCCGTTGTCGAGCATGGAATGCTACTCCGTTGCGTGCGCACACGGTATAGCCGCCGCCGCACGGTACAGGAAGAGGGCAGGAGGAACCGCTTGATTTCTAGTATAAGTAGTATAGGCTGATTTCAGCGCTGGACACTTGGACCATCGATTTCTCCCCCGGCTGGCGCATCCTGTGGGCTCCCCGTGTCTGCGGGATCCGGCCGCTTCTGCACTTCCCCCATTTCCACCCCAACGGAACGCAGAAGCGGTCGGCGCTACGGCGTGTCTTTTTTGTCGGACGGCGGCACCGGGTCATAGCCATCGCCACCCCACGGGTGGCACCGCCCTATGCGCTTTGCCGTCAGCCATACGCCCTTGAACGCGCCATGCTCTTGCAGCGCATCAAGGGCGTAGGCCGAGCACGTCGGCTGGTAGCGGCAGTTAAATCCGACCCAAGGTGAGAAAATCAGGCGGTACGCCCGGACCGGCAAGGCAAAGAGATGCGCGAGGGGCGTCATGCGGTGATGTCCAGCGCGTGCCGCAGATCGCCGAGCATGGTGTCAAAGGGGCGGGTGGCCGTGACACCGGCGCGCCCCACCAGAACATAGTCCGTGCCCGGGCGTCCGCATGACGGCAGAACAAGCCGTGCGATTTCGCGCAGCCGTCGTTTGGCGCGGTTCCGCGCCACCGCGTTGCCGACTTTCTTTGAGCAGGTAAAGCCGACGCGCACGGCGCCGGTTGCATCGGAGCGGGAGCGCACTTGCAGAATGAAACCCGGTGTCACAACGCGTTTGCCGCGCGCCGCCTGCAGAAAATCGCTGCGATTGCGCAGGCGTTCCAACGACAACAACCCCGCAACCGACACTTCCCTGCCCGCGGTGTCGCTGGTCAGGGGTGCCGAAGGCGGGGTCATTGGAAAACCGTGTAAGGTGCTGTCGCTCAGGCGCTCAGCGACTTGCGGCCACGCGCGCGACGCGCGTTCAGGATCTTGCGGCCTGCTTTTGTCGCCATGCGCGCACGAAAGCCGTGGCGCCGTTTGCGCACGAGGTTGGACGGTTGATAGGTGCGTTTCATCGCTGGTGGCTCCGGACTGTTTGCGCCAGGCTCCGCGGATTCGGGCCGTGGCAATGTTCGAAGCCCGTCCTCTAAAGCGCAGACGAGATCAAGTCCAGCCCCCAGACACCGCTAATCGCCGCCGATTGCAACAAATTCCCGCCCCGCGGCGCCGAATGTTTCAACAGCCATGCCTGACACCCATGGATATCACGAAAATCACGGGTTTGCTTCAAGCGCCCGTGAGGTTCCTGTTTTCGCGCGTGCACGATGCGCATTTTCAGGCCAAGACACTGGCCCATGGGCCGTCACACTGGTCCGAAGGAAAACAGGATGTCCGATATCAGCCAACCGCGAAAACCCGCGCTCGTGCGCAACTTGCCATTGATTGGCATATTGGTCGTTGCCGTCATCGGCTTCTTCACCTTGCGTGACTACCTCAACTTTCAGACGCTGGCCGACAATCGCGAAGCGCTGATCAGCTTTCGTGACAGCAACTACCTGCTGACGGTGGTTGTCTTCATGAGCGTGTATGTCGCCGTCGTGGCGTTTTCACTGCCCGGGGCCAGCATTGCGACGCTGACCAGCGGGTTCCTGTTCGGACCCGTGTTCGGATCGATGATCAGCGTCGTCTCTGCCACCACCGGGGCGACCTTGATCTTTCTCGCGGCCCGTCACGGGTTTGGCGAGACGTTGGGCGCGCGGATGGAGGCATCCAAAGGCACGATCAAGAAGATCAAGGACGGTATCGACGAAAATCAGTGGTCGATGCTGTTTGTGCTGCGCCTCGTCCCGGCGGTGCCGTTCTTTGTGGCCAACCTGATCCCGGCCTTCATGCAGGTGCCGCTGCACCGCTATGTGATTTCCACCTTCTTCGGCATCATGCCGGGGTCCATCGTTTACACATCTGTGGGTGCAGGCCTTGGTGAAGTGTTCGAACGGGGTGAAACACCGAACTTCGGCATTATCTTTGAGCCGCACGTGCTGCTCCCGATCCTTGGCCTCGCAGCGCTGTCCTTGCTGCCGGTGGTGGTCAAGGCCGTGACCGGAAAGAAAGGCATCTGATCAGATGACACGTATCAAGACCGACATCCTGGTGATCGGCGCCGGGTCCGGAGGGCTGTCCGTTGCGGCCGGCGCAAGCCAGATGGGGGCAAAGGTTGTCCTGCTGGAAGGCCACAAGATGGGGGGCGATTGCCTGAACTATGGCTGCGTGCCGTCCAAGGCGCTGATTGCCAGTGGCAAGCTGGCCTATGCCCAGGGCCACAGCGCGGCCTATGGCGTGGCGGAAACCACGCCAGAGGTGGATTATGCCGCCGCCAAGGATCACGTGCAGGATGTCATCGCCCAGATTGAGCCGGTCGACAGTCAGGAACGGTTCGAAGGGTTCGGTGTCCACGTGATCCGCGAGTTTGGCCATTTCATCTCGCCGACCGAGGTGCAGGCCGGTGATCATGTCATTACAGCCCGCCGGATTGTCATCGCCACAGGCTCCGGCCCCTTTGTGCCGCCCATCGACGGGCTGGACACGGTGCCATACCTCACCAATGAGACGCTGTGGGAACTGCGAGAACAGCCCAGACACCTGATCATCATCGGGGGTGGTCCCATTGGCATGGAAATGGCGCAGGCGCACCGCCGGCTTGGCAGCGACGTGACCGTGATTGAGGGGGCCAAGGCGCTTGGCAAGGACGATCCGGAAATGGCGGCCGTGGTGCTTGAGAACCTGCGGGCAGAAGGCATCGAGATCGTCGAAGACGCGCTCGCCGAACGGATCGAAGGGTCCGACGGCGCGGTCACGGTGCACACAAAGGACGGTCAAAGCTATTCCGGGTCCCATCTGCTGGTCGCTGTGGGACGCAAGAGCAACCATGACAAACTGAACCTCGAGGCTGCCGGGATCGAAACAACCCGGACCGGCGTCAAGGTGGACGCTTCTTTGCGCACCACCAACCGCAAGGTTTATGCCATTGGTGATGCCGCCGGTGGTCTGCAATTCACCCATGTGGCGGGTTATCACGCAGGCATCATCATCCGGTCCATGCTTTTCGCGCTGCCGTCCAAGGCCAAGGCCCACCATATTCCGTGGGCCACGTTCACCGACCCGGAACTGGCGCAAGTGGGCCTGACCGAAGCGCAGGCAAAAGAGCAACACGGCGCCAAACTCGACGTGGTGCGATTCCACTATGAACACAACGACCGCGCCATCGCGGAGCGCAAGACCAAGGGCCTGATCAAGGTGATGGTGGTCAAGGGCCGCCCGGTCGGTGCCTCCATTGCGGGATACCAGGCGGGTGAGCTGATCAATCTGTGGGCGCTCGTGCTCGCCAACAATCTCAAGATGAGCCAGGTCGCTGGCATGGTCTCACCCTATCCCACCATAGGAGAGGTTAACAAACGCGCGGCTGGCGCCTATTTTGGGCCGAAGTTGTTCGAAAGTGATATGGTCAAACGTGTTGTGGGCCTTGTGCAGCGCCTGCTTCCCTGACCACATAGCAAGATGTTGAATTCACTCTCCGGTCGGTTCCTTGTCCTGACAACGATTTTCGTCATGCTGGCGGAAATCCTGATCTTTGTGCCGTCTATCGCCCGGTTCCGCGAAGACTATCTGCAGACTCGGCTGGAGCGGGCACAGATCGCGTCACTGGCACTCCTGGCGGACGATATGCTCGCCAATGAGCTGGAACAGGAGCTGCTGGAGAACGCCGAAGTGTTCAACGTCGTGCTGCGGCGCGACGAGGTGCGCCAACTGGTTCTGTCAACGGAAATGCCGCAACCGATCGATCAGACGTTCGATCTGCGCGACGGCACGCCGCCCGTTTTGATCCGGGACGCGCTGATGCGGTTGATGGAGCCGGAAAACAAGGTGATCCGCGTCATCGGTGCGCCCACGCGCGAGGCGGGGCTGCTGATCGAAGTCACGATGGAGACGGCGCCCTTGCGCGCCGCGATGCTGGATTACGGCGTGCGCATCCTGATCCTGTCCGCAGTGATTTCGATCTTTACCGCATTCCTGTTGTTCCTTGCGGTTCGCGCGATCCTCGTCAAACCGATCCGGGGCGTGGTGGGGCACATGCAGCGCTATGCCGCCGCGCCCGAAGATGCGCGCCGTATCATCACACCGAACGCGGGCGTCACGGAACTGCGCGAAGCCGAAGAGGCGTTGCGCAGCCTGCAAACCGAATTGATTGCCGCCTTGCGCCAAAAGGACCGACTGGCGCAACTGGGCGGCGCCGTCTCCAAGATCAGCCATGATTTGCGCAATATCCTGACCTCTGCGCAGCTGTTCACGGACCGTATCGAAGCCTCCGAAGATCCGTTGGTGCGCCGCATGGCCCCCAAGCTGGTGAACTCGATGACCCGGGCGGTGCACCTGTGCGAAAGCACGCTGGCCTTTGGCAAGGCCGAAGAGCCCAGCCCAACACTCATGATGGTGACCCTCGATGATGTGGTTGCGGACGTTCTGGATAGTGAACGGCTTGCCGTCGAGCCGGAGCAGGTTGTGCTGTCCGAAAACATCCCGCCGCTCTTTGCGCTCCGGGCCGATCCTGAACAGCTGTACCGCGTTGTGTCGAACCTCGTGCGCAACGCGCGGCAAGCCATCGTTGCCAGTGGCGAGCCTGCTGAAATTACGGTGTCGGCCTATGAGGATGCCGACAATTGGTGGATCGAGATTGCGGACACCGGACCGGGCCTGCCACCCAAGGCCCAGGAGCATCTGTTCACACCGTTCCAGGGGGGTGTGAGCAAGGGCGGCACCGGTCTGGGTCTCGCCATCGCCTCAGAGTTGATCCGCGGCCATGGTGGTGCGCTTGAACTGGACCGCACCGGCCCGTCGGGCACGGTTTTCTCAATTCGGTTGCCAAAGGGCGACGGGATTTAGCCAACGGCGCGATTTGGCCCTTGCATTGCCTTGAGCACAGGACTAAACCGCCCGCCAGTGGACCGATAGCTCAGCTGGATAGAGTACTTGACTACGAATCAAGGGGTCGGGGGTTCGAATCCTCCTCGGTCCGCCACTTCCCTTATGTGAGATGACAGATAGTTTTGTGTTTTGTGACACATAAGTCTGATTTGACGCGTGGTGTGTCGTTTTTGGGTCTCGCCGGCAGCGAATTCGTTTGGGGCTATTACAAAGTCGTTCATGATCTGATTTCGGCCCATAAGAGACATTCACCGCCCGCCTCCGATGCTGCGGTCGCAGTCCGCATTGTTGACATTCGCGGCGGATGCTCTGTCTGAAGGTGACCCGACGGCAGCGAAGCGGGACAGAGCGAACTTTCGCTGCGACTGCGCCAAGGACGACTGTGGAAATATTGACTATGTCAAAAACGGTCGTTTCTGCCGGTGACAAAAACGTATGAGTTTTGGTTGAACAGCGTTCTGCTTGGTAGAACGGCGGAACAGAAGTCTAGACACGACAGTTCAGATGTAAGCCATGAAGTTTGAACTGATCTGCTCAGCCTTTGACCTGCTCCCCTTTTGGTCCGCTAATTTGGGTTAGCTCTGTTCAGGTTTTGGTCTTCCTTTGACCGGTTAGCATATTCTTGTGGCGCCAACACCAAACCCGCCAGAAGGCCGAGGCCAAAGCCCGTGCAGATCGTATCCGCAGCGGGCTTATGGGGTTGTGGGATCGCTCCCAGATCAAGCTTGGTGTGGGCAAACTGCCCCGTGAATTTGCCGCCGATATCGAGCAGGCAAAGAAGCGGGATACGGGAGAGCTTCACGCGCTGAAAACCGAGCAGCTCACCGACCGGCGGCAGCTTCAAAAGGCTATCAAACTCATGCGTGAGAAGCACCGCCGTGAGCGGAACGATATGCGGTCAAATCTGGGCTATTGGCTTACGCTTGATCGACCTTCGCAGCGCGATGCATTGGACAGACACAAGGGTGAGCTGGATATTAAAGAAACTCAAAGCCAACAGGATACGCGGACTCAAGTGCATAAGCGTGATAAGGTTTTAGACATATAAGACACGATTGACATGATCGTCGATCTTCTAAGATTTTTAGTTCACATGACGTGAAGTATTTTTGATGTGGAAAGGTAAAGAAGTATGATGGAAGAAAAAAACTTTGAGGATGAAGGTGCTACCGTTGAGCCAATTAAAGACCTTGAAGATGAGCTTTCACGGTTTGTGTATAAGCACCGAGGAGGTAGATGCCCATTTGGATTAGAAATCCTGACTGTCGGAGGAGATAAAATAGAGACAACATTCTATCGAACAGATACCCAAAATGTGCATGCTGGACGTGTCAGTTGGATTTACTTTTCCGGGCCTAAAACATTCGTGAAAACTGTGGCTATTGAGCACATTGCCTCAGTGGTTATGTGGCACCATCATGCGACACCACAGTTGCTTGAAGAACAGGGTGCTACATAAATATTCACTCGTGATAGAGAGGTTGGACTAATTGAAAGATTCAGTGCTTACGAAGTCATCATAATTCCGTGGGCATTTTCGATAGGCTTCACCCAGTGCGTCCCTCAGATATTCGGCATTTTCGAGATCAGAGCTGCGCGAGAGCTTGAGGGTGAGAAGAGTTCTATCAAAGTCAGAGCTGGCGGGGTATGTTCTCAGCTCAGCTAGAACGCCGTACACTTTTGTGTCGTAGTAAAAGGCTGTTCTATTTGGCTCACCCGTCTCATCTAAACGTTCACCAACAATTATATCTATTGTATATCCGGAAAGTTCTTCGCCGCTTGTTGCCAGTGTGCAGCTGACCGCTTGTCGGTACTCAGAGTTCGGGATACTCCAAGCTAAAAATGGGCTGTTCAACCTGTTTTGTAAGTCTGTTTCTGCTGCGACAGATGATGCGATAGAAGCACCCCAAAAATACCGGGAAGCGCCCTAAACATTAGATTCTCAAAATTGTATCTCGATCTGAGACATAACATCGATAAATTATTCTGCCGAAATGGCTCGTTATCGCCGGAGACATAAACGTTCGAATTCTGGCGTTCCTGCATAGCCGTACAGCCTTATCTTCTCGCTGGATTGGCTCGGCGTCGAGCCTTCTGTACCGTTATTCTGAAAGCAGTCTGTTGATCGTCTCACGAGCCCCAGGAAATGCATTAGGAAGGGCTTGGACAACATCTTCGAACGGTCGCGGCAGAGCATCCGGCTCTCTTCCGACACACACCCTAGAAAAACCCGCCTCTGACTCGGCGAAGAGAAAAAAGCCGAATACACCATCTTCCGGTGGTATGAATGTTTCGAACTGTCTTCTATAGTGTTGTTCGTCCGGGTGAGGATCTGTTGCCACCTCCACCTCGGTGCCATCTTCCAAATAGCCCATTAGCTTCAGGGGCCCCCCGCCTTGGGGAACCCAATCCACCACGATCCGAGTACCTTCAGGTTTTGACTGGAAAATGACGCCGCTTTCGTCGGTTGCCAGCATGAACCGCCGCTGAGCAGTGTTGTCAGCGTCGTTCTGTTCCAGGAACTCGAAAGTTTCCGTGAGCCTCAATCCAGTGCGGGAGCCGATCGCGAAGAACGTCGTTGCGCCCCGTACCGTTTCAGGAGGCAGGAACCAGTTGGGACTGACTTCCACCGTCTCGTTCACGAGGGTTAAGTTCAGGCAGTCCAGACCGTTGTCCAAATCTCTGTCAATCTGATCAAGACGGTCAAAGACAGGCTGTCAGCATAGGCGCACTTAGATACCGCGCTGCGCAACCGCCCAAGCAGATAGGCTTCAAACGGCGTGAGCGCACGGTTTGCGGGCGCAAGCACAGCCCCTTCGATCATCGATTGATGCGCTGTCACGCGTCTAACAAAATCGTAGTTACCGAAGGTATGTTCGAGGTGTGAAAGTTGGAGGATTGGAGTGTCGTGCTGCTCGCAGGTGCGGATGGCGCGCAAATTCCAGTGGAACCGACGATAGGGCTGCTTGTCCTCTGACAAGTCTTCCATCACGCAGCGGGGACAAAGTCGAGGTCGACTGCGCAGAAGGGTCTTGTTGGGCACCGTGTCGTTGCCGATCCGGAACTGCAGATTGCTCAGCGATTTGATCGACCAGCGCAGCATGTCATCGACATTGGCACCGCCAAGGGACGCGAGGCCCCTCAACTGTATTGTGTCGCCACGCACGATGCTGGGCCATTCCAGCCCGAGATCCCGGCAGAGGTCATCCGCAAGGGGCGCCCAAATCGTCAGTGACAGTGTGCAGCTTTGAGTTCATCCCACCTTTGGTTCGGCAAATCAGGCGGCCTCGCCCCCCTTTTTCAGCCCCAGACTTGAGGCGGTGCAGAGCGTCTTCAGATGCGTCGCGTCGATCATCAGCGTGTCAGTCCCGCCGCCCTGATCGGCCGGTTCCAAGAACATCCGGGCAAAGATGCCTTTCTCACTCCAACGCTTCCAGCGACTGTAGTGGGTCTTGTGCGGGCCGTGTTCCACAGGCGCGTCCCGCCAGCGCAAGCCATTGCGATTGATGAAGATAATGCCGCTCAACACCTGTTTGTCGTCCACACAGGGCTTGTCATGAGACTTCGGGAAAAAGGGCTCCAGCTTGGCCATCTGCGCATCGTTTAGCCAGAAAACATCGCTCACATCACCGCTCTGTTTTGGGAGCCGTGAATCAGACCCGGGCAACGAAATCAATGCGTCCTGACCCTAATGGCTCACCCTAGCACTTTTTTCTGGCAAAGCGCTCTCACGCGATAAGTGACATGCAGCGGCATGGTAGAAGGAGCGGCGTTACAACAATTCTCAGAAGCGCGTGAGTTCTTTATGGGATTTTAGTTTTCCCGCATTTCGGGAACTGTTAACGTCCCCGTACTGAGTGAAGTATTGGAGCGGCGGTTTGAACAAGCTCTTTAGCCAGCAGGCGCGTTAGGGCCGATTGTCCACGGTGTTGGGCACAGATGTGCTGGTCCTTTTGCGCATGGACGGCTCTGAGGAACTCTCTGGCGATTTTGAGTGGCGGGTGGAGGCGCTCTCGGATCAGTCGGGGCTCGATTTACATGCTCTGCTCGGGACCCACGCCACGGTTGAGATCGACCATGCCGATGGGACCCGGCCGTTTGATGGCATCGTGTGTGAGGCACGGGCGCGCGGCGCGTTTGAGAACGGGTTTCGCTATGATCTGGTATTGCGTCCGTGGTTGCATGCGGCCAGCCTGCGCCGCAACATGCGGATTTTTCACAACAAGACGGTTATCGACATCGTTCAGAAGGTGCTCAGTGCTTATGTTGGTTTTGGCAGCCCGCATCTCGAAAGCCGTGTCACAGGCGACTATCCGGTCCTTGAATACACGGTGCAGTATGGCGAAAACGACGCGGATTTTGTCCGCCGTCAACTCGAAAGGCATGGCATCAGCTGGTCGTGGAAACATGAGGCCGGCAATCATACGCTTCTGTTGACTGATGCGTCTTTCAGTCTGCCGGAAATCCCCGGTGCGTCGCGTCCGTACTATGGTGTCGGTGGCTTCCACCAGCATGAGGAAGAGCACTTTAGCCTCTGGTCATCAGCGGAGCGGATCACGACGGGGGCGGTCCAATTGACAGAGTACAACTTCAAAATTCCCATGGCAGCTTAAGAAGTTGATCATATGGGAGATGCTACGCACCCCGGCGGTGACATCGAAAGCTATGACTGGCCCGGTGACTACCTCAAACAGGGTGAAGGCCAAGGGGTCGTGAACACCCGTGTTGATGCCGAGCGCGGACAGGCTCCACGCCATGAAGCCGAAGGCGATGTTGTCTCGCTGGGCGCAGGTTGGCGGGTCAGCTTGCGCGGCGATGAGGTTCCAAATGCAACGGGCCGGACCTTTGTCTGCCTCAAAGCGCAACACCGGTTCCGGGCGCAAGCCTATGGGACGGGCGACAGTGGCAATGACGAGACACCCTATCAAGGGTCCTACGTGCTCATGCCAGACGACACGCCCTATCGCCCCGAAAGACGCACTATCGGCCCGCGCGTCCAGGGCCCGGAAACAGCCGTGGTCGTAGGCGAAGGAGAGATCGATTGCGACGAATATGGCCGCATCCTGTGCCGCTTCCACTGGGACCTCGAGGGCGCGCACACGATGCGGGTGCGCGTGTCGCAGAACTGGGCATCGAAAGGCTGGGGCGGCGTGGTCATCCCGCGCATCGGCATGGAGGTCATCGTCGAACACCTCCGCGGCGATCCGGACAAACCCATCGTGACGGGCTGTGTGTATAACGGGAAGAACGATGCGCCGTATGCATTGCCACAACACAAAACCAAATCCGTCTTTCGATCCGATACACATCAAGGCGAAGGGTTCAACGAAATCAGCTTTGAAGATCGCAATGGTGACGAACAAATCTTTATTCAGGCAGAGATGGATCAGGATATCATCGTTAAAAACGATCTTCGCGAATGGGTTCAGAATGACGCTCACTTCAAAGTTGACAATAATCGCAATGAAGAAGTGAAGCGCAATAAAAGCAGTTCAGTCGGTGAGAACCGCATTGACGCGACAGCCAAAAGTCATTCCGCATCCGTTGGAAAAGACAGCGCGCTGTCAGTCGGGGACAAGTTCTCGGTTATTGCAGGCGAAAGCGTTTTTGTCCAAGCAGGCAACGCTACCGTCATCGAAAGCAAGGGTGAACTTATAATTAAAGCGCCAAGTGGTTTTATTCGGATCGGGGCGGATGGCATCACGATCCGTGGTACGAAGGTCAACATTAATTCGGGCGGATCTCCGTTCGACGGTGTTGTGGGCGAGGGCCATACGCCACAGCTGCCTGACGAAGCAAAGGTGAAAGACTGATGCCCGCCGCAGGACGATTGGCCGATATTGGCTCGGGACATGGATGTTTCCCACCCAGCCCTACAGCAGAAGGTAGCGGTGACGTTTTCACAAACGCGCGGCCTGCTTTACGCAAAGGGGACGCGGTCATGCCTCATGGCTGCGGGCAATGTCCGCCCCATGGGCGCAGCGTGTCGGCAGGGTCTGCGACGGTGAACATTAACAACAGACCTGCCAGTCGCGTTGGTGACGCCATTTCCTGCGGGGGGTCAGTGTCTACCGGTTCTGGTGATGTTTTCATTGGAGATGATACGTGGGGCCAGGGGACAGGCGACGTGAAACCATCGGTTCGGTTTGTGTTGTCTCAGATCCCCGGCAGCGCGGATCACAGCTACTACAAAGAACCTTACAAACTCTTCCACAACGATGGCCTCGTCCAAGAAGGTATTACGGACGAGAAAGGCGTGATTACATTCGCCCCTGATGAGGTTACAGGTGTCTTCCGGGTCGAAGCGGTCGGACGCATTTGGACTTTGGATGTGCGTGGGCTGGCGCCGGCAGATACACCTGCCGGGGTCGATGATCGTCTGGCCGCGTTGGGCTACACAATTGCGGATGAAGGCGACAAGACGGCTCTGTCACCGGACCGGAATGAGGCCACGGGCGGACTTGGCTGGTTTCAGGCGGCACGCGACGAAGACGAGGCCAGCACTGCTTCGGAACGCGTAACGAATTTCCTCAAAGCACTGCTACCGTGACCCCATGAGCAGAGAAGATCCGCCCCCGGTAATTGCGCAGCCATATGACCCTTCCACTGGGCGATCGTTTGAAGTTGTCGACTGGTTTGGCCGAAACAGCGAGTTTCCAATGCGACCCGCCACCACGGTGTCGCCGCTGGTTTGCGGTGAAGACGCCTTCGCCGCTGTCGCACGGGCATTGCGCGCTGCGCGGAGCAGCATCAACCTCTGCTTCTGGGGTTTGGACCCGGCAATGTTACTGGAGCGCGGTACTGCCAGTAACTGGGACAAGCAGGCTATTCTCGGCGAAATGCTTTTGGAAAAAGCCAGAAATCCGGCCTTTCAGATCAGAATGGTGGTTTGGGATCATTACAAGGTCGGTATCGGTTCTGGCGGTAGCGGCGCTGAGGATCCAACCGACGCAGACTTGGGCGGCAATAGCACGAACCCGGCGAAGTTTCGCGAGCTTGTGAAAGACTATCCAAACATCGAATTTGAGATGACAAATTCGTTGAGCACCAACCCGATCCACTTATTTCCGAGCTTCCACCAGAAGTCGATCATTGTCGATATAGAAAACCCATCTGCCGCGACGGCATTTGTAATGGGCCACAACATGCTGGTCAATTACTGGTCATCAGTCAATTTGCGCCGCGTCAGTCCACGGCGTCAGTTCTACCTGAGAACGATGGATCAGGTCAGTGCCGACCAATACGCTCAACAGCTTGAAACCGCGCGGCAGAACTACGAATTCTATCGGGATATGACCGGATATGTGCCGCCGCGCCATGCAGCGACTGTCGAACGTTTCCGACGGGAATATGAGGCCCTTCGTGATCTTAAACATGCAGGCCATTTTACCTACCGGACCGAAACGTCATCACGGATCAAACCCTATCTCGACATCAGTACACAAATTTGGGGCAAGGCTGTCGTAGACGTCTACGCGAACTTCTCGCGCGTGTGGACAGCAAACACAGGCGAGAACCCACCAGCCGCACCTGCGGTTTCACGCTTCAGCGGGCGCGCACGTCAGGCCCCGGCGCAAGTTGCAGCTACTTTTCCAAGAGCCTCTCCTCCTGCACGGGATATCGAAAAGCTTTATCTGCACGCGATGCAAAACGCTGATCGTTACATTTTGATGGTCAATCAGTATTTCCGTAATTGGCCTCTGACTGACCGGATCATCGATTGGTGGGCCACAAATCGCGATATTCCAATCAAGAAACAAGTGCCGATGATGATCGTCACAAATGATTGGAATATCCCGGCCAACATCGACGAGCTTGGGTTTTTTGATCGCCAGTCCGTACAGGCTCAAGCTGGGCATGACGGGGTGACCTTTGACAAGTTCAACGCTGCTGGCACACCAATCTCGATGACGACAATGTTGAACGAGGAAGCACCGTACCATTCAACGGTCTATGTCCATGCCAAGCTTTTGTTGGTCGACGATGTCTTTTATTCGATTGGGTCCGCTAACTATAATCGACGTGGCATGGAAAGCGATCCAGAGCTGAACATCGGAGTTTTGGACGGTCAGGAAGCCCTTCGTCTGCGCCGTGAAATCATGAACATCCTTGTGGGGGATCCGATGAACGAATTTGATCGTGGCAACGATCCGATGCTGGCCTTTGCCAAGTGGCAAGACATGGTCGCACAAAATTCAGTTTTGGCCGGGTCGCCCGTGCGTCTACCGCACGGCAGGGTCGTGAACTATACGGCGGATCGCCGTGATCCCAATGACGAACGCGCCAACCGGTTAGCGCAGGTCACGCCACCGGGCGAGGGAGGCAGTCTTGGCTAAGGTCATGATCTCTGTCGTCGCGACAGTGGGGTTTCTTGGATTGGGTTTATACTTGGTAACGGCCAGAAATGTACCGGCGAAGAACTTGACGGATAAGATGTGTATGTTCAACGACAGTGACTTGATTGCGCCAAACACCACCCCGGAAGCAGAGCAGATCTACCAGCGGGCCCGCGCGCATGACCTGACGATCATGGTCGAGATGCCCGAGACAATACCCGCAGAATTACGCGGTATCCGGCCGGACAGGGTGGAAGCCCGCAGGCTTTATTCACAGGCTGCCGAGATGGGCCATGTCGGCGCAATGAACAACCTTTCTGTTTACGAGCAAAACGGCTGGGGACATCCTGACCCAGATAGTTTTCCACGCGATCACCAGGCGGCCTTTCGCTGGAACGTCGAAATGGCCCGGCGCGGCGATGTACGTGGGTACATCGGGATGGGACTCTACCATCATTTCGGTAGGGCGGGACCTGCTGATCCTACACGCGCACAAGCGTGCTTTATCGAAGCAGCCAAGCGCGACGATCTTCGTGGTATCCTTCTCCTCGGTCGGCACGACCTAAACCTTTTGCAATCCTTAATCCCAGTCCCGGCGAACCCGGATAGGATTGCGCGCGGGCAGGCGTTGCTTGAAGAAGTGTCGAGGCGTGGTGACCCAGAGGGGTTCAATCAGCTTTATTTATATTATTCCTCGAAAGATAAAACTCCACTAAAACGTGAATACTATGCTCGGGAAGCAGCCAAACTGACTAACCCTTTTTTCGGAACGAGAGTAATGCCGATCTACAAGTTCGAAGATGAGCCACTCTATGACCCGGATATGGTGGCCTGTTTAAATGCTCTGGGCCCGTCGGAAGGACCGCTGATAGATGAAAAGTGCCCGCGTCCAGACGGGCCACTGACCCGCGGGGCCGCCGGATTGCCACCGGCACCAGTTCAGCCCTTTGATCTGTCGAGCCTTACTGTCATTCGCGGTCGCTAGATCGACATGACAGTAAGTGAGATAACTGATGGGGTACATTGGCTTGACGGTCCCGTGAGCGCGGTAGACGTCTGGCAAATGCTTCATTCGAACGCGCGGGAGTGGGCAACTGTCCCCAGGAATTCGCATTTCTTTAAAATCAGAGAAATGTTGGATCAGTCAGACCGAGATGCGCTCGAAAAACTGGAAGATTATGATGCTTTGCTTTGGGAGCACCTCTGCTATGGCGCCGGTTGGACGATCATTGGGGCCGTTGCACTTTCGTGGTGCAAGGGGGCCAATTTAGCGCAGATTTCAAAAATCTGGCAAGCCATCACACCGGAGATTGCACTGGACCCTGCGACGCTCAGAGTGATCGGTATGCTACGGCCACAGTTGCTTCCTGCCAGCGATCGGCTGAGTGAAATAGCTGCCAGTCTTGAAGGTGATGTTTTCCTGATTGCGCTCTCCATAGTCGCGTTGCGGGACAAAATTCATGTTAATGTGCAACGTAGCGAACTCGAAAACGTACCCGATCTACTGCGGTTTGCTTTGATTTACTTGGCTGAAAATGCTGAAGGACAGTGTCCACATGCCGACTTAATTTTAAGTTGGAAAACTGATGAGCGGCAACTTTAAAACTGAACCGCCGCGGGACTACCGCATTGTCTGGTGTTCATCAGTTATGCCATTTTTTGCCGCGGTTAAGTCTGCCAAAAATGCCCACTACTATCTTGATGCGTGACATAGCTATTGACCGAGAACTGGGCTTATGCCACGGTTGGCCTTGTCGGGTTTGAAGGGAGGTTTGATTACACTGCGTCCGGCACTGCTATCAATCTTGCATCGCGGCTGTGCGATGAAGCTATCGACGGTGAAATCCTGCTCAGCACACGGGCCGGAATTGCTGTAGAGGATACTCTTCCCGTCGAGACCCGTGGGGAACTTACTTTGAAAGGGATCCGCGAACCCGTCGAGGTTTTTAGGCTGTCGGGAGAAATTTGACTAACCTCTGCACATGATGCGACGATGAGTTAGATGCGCCGCGCCATTGCGTACGGCCCAAAGCGGACCTTCAACGAGCGTCCCCGATTTCTGCAGTCGCAGCCCGCATAGCTGCCGTTCGCTGCGCAGGCGCGGTCAACGCGGTTCACCAAGGTCTGGTGTCACTGTGCCCTTAGTCACTGGATATCCACAGGTTACTGACTGGCAGATTGAAGGATACTTTCGGTGTGCCTGAGCAGTTCACTGTGGTCCGCATTTACACCGAGTTGTTTGATCGCCAATCTCGCTGCTGCGAGATACTCTCGCCGAGGTGAGGGGGCGATACACCATAGATCTATCAACAGTTACGCCGTGCTAGGCCAAAAGATCCACGAAATCCTGGTAGGACAGAGGATAACGTAGGTACCAACGCACAGCGCAAAGGATCATGTTTCGTGGGAAGCGATGGTGCTTTTGGACAGGAAGCAAATCTGTAGCGTCGGGCGTAATCAAATATCACAAGTGGACAGAAACAGATCAGACGTTGTCCTTGGCAGCTTTGCTCTACAGATTGGGAAATCAGGTAGTCGCCACCCGGTCACGCCTTACGACGCTCAAAAACGTGAAGGTATTGGTGCGCTTGGCTACAAAGAAGCACGTTTTGGCCAACTCGACCCGTCGGAAGGAAGTTTTGACATTATTTCAAAGGGCGCAACGTCAATCAGTGCAGGCGCGTCTTTCAGAGTAACGACGGCTCAGAACTTCGAGGTAATGTCGAACGGTCGTTTCCGTGTAAAATGTGAAGGGGATCTGAGTTTGGATTCTACGAGGGGTATGTCGCTCGATTCTCAGAATAGTGCATCAATCGGGAGTAGGACCTCTGTAGAACTCTCGTGCGGAAAAGCGTCCATCACATTACAAAAAGATAGTACTGTCCTGCTCAAAGGTACGCGGCTGTTGGTGGATTTTTCGGATTCTATTTATATAGATGCCAGCTCCACTTTCGCAGTCAAATCCGGCAGAATAGATCTGAATTTATATAATGGCAAAACTCATCGAAATTGAATATCAAGTTATAAATAATGCATCGGGACAGCCTCTGGCAAATTCTTCATATTTTTGCAGTTGAGCGATGGCACTTCCCATTTTGGTTACACGGATCAGGATGGGTTTACGGCCAATCTGGTGCGTGAAACACAAACCGATGCTGAAATTTTCTTTGGGCAAGAGGCGTTTGACTTATCGGAGAGTAATTGATGGCACGTCTTGGTGTAAATGGTGTCACACTTGATATGCTGTGGAACGTGAACATAAATAACCTAAAGAATCGGTGTTTTCTTGATATCAAAAATCGAGTCCCGCAACCATGGGATGACTATTGTGCAATTACGTTGAGCGATCGCTTGATTCAATCAGGTTTCCGTATGCCAAGCAAGAGTGCCTCGCCATATCGGCAATGCCACAGTCATCGAGGTACAGCTGCAGACTATGAGTTTCATTTTTTGCTTGCACAACAGATGGCCGATTAGTTGTTGACCAAGCCCGTTGTTGGACTTCCTGATGTTCAGAAGGCAACGGGCGATAATTTCGAAGACAAATTCAACAACAAGCAGGGCATAATTTTCTTCAAAGACTACTGGCAAGAGAAAGGTCAGAGTTTTGCTCAACGCAGTGGCGACCACATCGATTTATGGCGAAATGGTAGGATGCCAAGCGCACCCGATTGGCGGCGTGAGTTGGCCGAGTTGGTAGGACTTGTGACGCACCTTGAGTATTCAAAGGAGGTCTGGCTATGGGAGTTGCCGTGATTGGCCAGGTCTTTCTAGCGATAGTAATTGCCATATGTCACATCGCCATCATCGGAAATCTCAACGTTCATTCTGTTGGCGAAACGCGTTTCGGAGAGAATATCGGACTATGGTCGTGGTGGATTGTGTTCGCTACAATTTATACGAGTTTCACCTGTGCCGTTGCGTTTCTACACGGAGCGCCTATCACAACTTATCTTTTATAGGCTGGTTTCTCAGCGGTCATTTTCTTCGCGATGGTTGGTACGTATTGGCAAGCTGACCAAGTTGATACTCTCACTTCCGTCCGAGCGTCGCCGATGTTTTGGCCGACCGTTGTTTGTACAAGCGTGTTAAGTTTTCCCCACGGTAGGATCTTGTTCCCGAGGTAGAGAAAAGGTGGCTTTCGGGCATCGAGTGGTTCAGATGAGGTTGCCATAAGTGTCGCAGCAGACGGAACAGGCCGACTATGCAATGGTACGTGACGAGCGCGCCGCTCTAGAGCTGCGCGTTGCTCTCGCAAAATGCCCATGCAGGCAGAAACCAACGAAGTCACCGCGATCCAGCAGGTGCTCGATTTCATTCGGGGCATGTGGGAGGATATCAAGCGCGGCTACGCCGAACGTGGCCTGTTTTATGAAGTTGTAACGACGGGGATTGATGGCGTCTTTCTAGCGGGTGAGGTTCTGGCTGGGCTGGCGAGCTGCGCGGGCTGAAATTTGTGCGCATCAGCCTGCCGGGTCGGCGCGTTCGCGTGGATGTTACGGACGTCGAGGGGCGCAGGCTCAATCATTCGACCTGGGACAATGACGCGCTGGAGTCCAAATACGGAACGCCGCAGGAAAACCATGTCGGCGGGTTCGAGCCGGATCGGAACCGGGATCTGCCCGATGCGCCTGCGGAAGACGTTCCGCGACGGACTGATCGGGATGGGGACAGAGATCGACGTGATGTCGCGGAAGATGGCAGCTATCGTCGAGCAACCGATCCGCAAGGTGTCCGACGCGCGCCGGATGGTGAGGCGATGGTACAGGAAAATGGGGAGTGGCGGCGCATTTCTGAGACGTCGAACAACACAAAGGGCCGTTTCGGTGAAATGATGGCGGATGATTGGGCTGCAAGGCAAAATCCGCCGTGGGAAAAGATCAATGGCCCAAACAACACTATGGAGACACCTGGCCACCAAGGGTTAACCGAAGGCACACGTGCCTCTGTCGAAAAGTGGATGGAAGATGAGCTCATGGTCGGCTCAGAGTACCTGTGGCCGGGTCGGTTCCATGAGCGCTTGCACATCTCGACCCGCCAAAATGCGCGAATTGTCCGCGACTGGGTGATATCGATCGGTCTCGAGGCGAGTGCGTATGGTACCCACTCAATGCGGAGAACCAAGGTTACTCAGATCTACAAGAAGACCGGAAACCTTCGCGCCGTTCAACTTCAGCTTGGCCATACTAAGATGGATAGTACGGTCAGATATCTCGGCGTTGAACTCGAAGATGCATTGGCCATCGCGGAAGCCATTGAAATCTAGGATATTTGGGTGGCTTCATGAGCGGCCCATAGTCGACCTTTAGCAATTGTCCGGGATTCTGTGGTTGCAAGCCGTATAGCCGACATTCGATGCGCCTGCGCGATCTTGCCGGTGGTCGACGTCTCAATTGCGCACAAGAACGAAGCCACTTCCGTAGCACAGGCGCGTGCCGCGCCCTGTTGCGCGGCTGGAAGCCCTGAAAGAGTTACCCAAATCCTTCCAAAACAACCTTTCCCTTTGCCGTTCCAGTCTCAACCAACTCGTGAGCCTTCTGCATGTTTGCGGCGGTGATGCTGCCAACAACCGTTTCCAGCGTCGTGCGAAGACGTCCGGCATCAATCTCGCCCGCCACGTAGCTCAGCAGCTTGTGCTGCTCGATCATGTCAGGCGTCTGGTGCATGGCGCGGGCGAACATGAACTCCCAGTGCAGAGAGGCGGCCTTCGTTTTCATACCCGCCATCGGCATCGGCAGATGCGTGTCGTCGATGCTGACGATGCCGCCTTGGGGGCGGATCATCTCAACGCAGGCCTCCCAATGGCGCATGTCGTTGAAGATCGCGATGTGATCGAAGTTCTCGAACCCAAGATTGCGCATTTGCGACGGCATGTCCTCGCGGTGGTTGATGGTGTGATCGGCCCCGAGCTTTTTCACCCAGTCGATCGTTTCCGGGCGTGATGCGGTCCCGATCACAGTCAGACCTGCGGCCTTGGCAAGCTGGACGCCGATTGACCCCACGCCGCCGCCTGCACCGATGATCAGGATTGACTGGCCTGCGTCGCCGCCGTCCCGGTTGATGCCGAGCCGGTCGAAGAACGCTTCATAGGCCGTGATGGTCGTCAGGGGCAGCGCCGCTGCCTCCGCAAAGCTGAGCGATTTTGGTTTGTGCCCAACGATGCGTTCATCAACCAACTGAAATGCGGCGTTCGAGCCCGAGCGGGTGATGTCTCCGGCATAGTAGACCTCATCGCCCGGCTTGAAGAGTGTCACCTCTGGTCCGACGGCCTCAACGACACCGCTGGCATCCCATCCCAGGATGCGCGGCGGGTTTTCGACCTTCGCGCCGCCGCCCTTGCGCACCTTCGTGTCGACCGGATTGACGGAAACGGCCTTCACCTCAACCAACAGATCCCGGCCTTTGGCCTCTGGCTTGGGCAGGTCTACATCGACGAAAACGTCATCGGCGTCGATGTCGCGATAATGGGTGATCCCAACGGCTTGCATAGTGTGGTCCTTTCGATGTTTGTCAGTAGCCCAGACGGCCGGGCGCGATTGGGGGGAAGCGGAAGATGCGGTAGGGGGGGTGGTTGCGCACATCCCCGTCGTTGAAGATCGCCGCCTCTGAGACCTGTGCCGCAGAGACATACATGTATCCGTCCGGCGCAAAGCTCACGCCGTCTGGCCAGACGATATCTTCATGCGCGGCATAGGCGGCGTAGGTTCGAGTGTCTGCAGGGATGACACCAACGGCGTTTGTTTCGACGGCTGTCAGGTAGAGGTTCCCGTCCCTGTCCATGCCCAGTCCGCCGTTGTTGGGCTTTTCCGCATACTTCTCGACGCGGTCGCCCAGTTCGGAATTCGTGAGCGAGGTATCTGCGATGTCGTCCAGCCGGACGCGGTAAATCCAGCCGCCGGAGAGGGGCCCGAAGTAAAGCCATTCGAAGTCCAGGTCAGCTACGATTCCGTCAGCGCCAATCCGCAACGGCTTCTTGCCATCGACCGTCAGCTCGCGCCCACCGACGACAACGCTCACTTCTTCGGGAAGACAGCTTTCGTGACCTTGCAGGAGCCTGCGGGTCGCGCCTGTCTTCATGTCGATGACGACCAGTGCCGCTTCGGTCCCGTCGCCGTCTCGCCCGACGCCTTCATCGGCGATGATGATTTGGCGGCGCTTTTCGTCGATGGTGAAGTCGTTGTGCTGAGAGCTGGCCAACGTGGCTGGCGCTGGCACGTAGTAGATACGCTCAAGGCTATTGGTGTTCGTGTTCCAACCGACGAGCTTTGGCGTCAAATCATTGCGCAGTCCCATATCCATCATCCAGACGATGCCGTTGCCGTCGCACCGCAGACCCAGAACGGAGTCGAGGAAGAGATCGGTGTTCTCTTCCGGCGTATTCCACTCCGCGTTTGGGAACGGCGCAGCACTTTTCCGGTCCGCGTTCAGCTTTGCCACGCGGGTGTTCGGGTCGAAAAACGGGTGATAGCTGAAGATCACGTCGGATTTTGGCGTGAAGGTGATGTTGCCGACGGATTCCGAAAGCTCCGCAAAGAGTTCGGCTTTGATCGGCCAGTCGGAAGGGGCGGTCATGAGGTCGTCCTTTCGTCACTATTTCGGAAGAGGACTGCGACAGATCCTGTCGCAGCCGAGGATGCGCAACGCGCTCTGGATCAGCCGATATGCGTCAGCTCATGCACCCAGAATTTTTCGAGCTTGCCATCGGTCGCGTCCTGAAAGGCCTTCAGGTGGTCGTTGTTCATGTGCGTTTGCCACAGATCACGGTTCTGCCAGTTCTCGTAGAACATGAAGTATTTCGGGTCCTCGTTGTCCTGATGCAGGTCGTATTGCAGGCAGCCGTCTTCGGCGCGTGTGGGGGCGATCAGCTTCTCCAGTTCGGCTTTCACAAAGTCGATCTGGTCTTCTTTAGCGATGACGTTTCCGGTGATGGTCAATTTGGGCATGTCAATCTCCTTGGTTGCGATAGGGGAGATTTACGCCGTCACAGTATTTGGATAAACCGGCCAAGTCAGAAATCAGTAACCGGAATATACGGACAATGAACCTGGAACACTTACGGCTGTTCAAGAGTATCGTTCAGTTCGGCAGTCTTGCCTCAGCAGCGCGGGACCTTGGCCTGTCGAGCACGACGGTATCGGAGAAACTGGCCGCGCTTGAACGGGACATGGGCACCGTACTGTTGAACAGAACCACCCGGTCCCTGAGCCTGACCGAAGCCGGGCAGACGCTGCTTGAAGGACTTGAGCCATTGTTGGAAGAGGCCGACAGTCTTGCCGCGCAGATCAAGCTGGGATCGGACGCCCTGGCAGGCACGATCCGAGTGAGCGCGCCGAATGATCTCGGTCGGACTCGCGTGAGCGATATCATCAAGTCTTTTGTGACGCAAAACCCCGCGGTGTCGGTCGAATTGCTGTTGTCTGATGGCTATGTCGATATCGTAGGTGATGGCTTTGATATCGCGCTGCGTTTTGGCGCCTTGCCGGACGGCACTCTCCGCACCCGAAAATTGGGAACCGCACCCCGGATCGTATGCGCCTCACCGGACTACATTGCACGACATGGGACACCTTCAAGCCCGGAAGACTTGCAGGATCATCAATGTCTGCTGATGCGATTTGGCAAGATGCTGGATCGCCAATGGCATTTTGGGGAGGGGGACACAGCGACGTCCGTTATGGTCGACGGCAAGTTGATTTCGAACGATGGCCACCTCGTTCGGCAATGGTGCCTTGATGGCTTGGGCATCGCCTTGAAATCCAAGTATGATGTCGCTGACGACATCAAAGCGGGTCGGTTAATACCGCTATTACAAGATTTCGCGGCCCCTGGCACGGACTTGCAAATGCTCTTTCCCCCTCACGCGCGCAACCCGCCAGAACCAAAGCTCTGGCTGACGCGCTGGCCGAGGGGTTTCGATGATATCTGTGGCAAGGGGGTGTGATATTTGAGGGCCGGAACGCGCCAAGGAAGACGCTGACATCACTGGCGACGGCCAACACTTGCCGTCCATCTCATACTCTTGATGCAGGGGTACGGCCTGCGAAACCGGCCATTCGCTGCGATGGCAAAGTCCACAGTGTTTGCGCTGAACGGGCAATAGGGCCAATAGTGTCTGCACAAGCTGTGTCCTCCATTTGCTATCGAAAGCTGCCAACCGGAAGAGGCGACTGCCATTCATGAGACTGCACCAGCAGACCCTTAATCGCGGCGCGCGGATGTTGCGGCAGTCCGATGTTCAGGCCGAGCGGATCATTGCGCGTCTGAGAATGGTGTTGTCGGCCGCGTTGTTTTGCGGCGTGGGTGGTTTGCTCATCAACATGGACAACGCCGGGCTCGGCATTCGTCAATTTGAACTTTCGTTCCTGTTGTTGGGGGCCGCAGCCTACTTCCTGTTGGGCGCTGTGAACTTCTATTTTTCTCACCCGGATCGCTTCCGTTTCTGGCACAGCTGGCTGTTTAATGCGTTGGAAGTGGCGCTAATCGGATTGCAATTGTTCATCGACGTGCGCGACACCTCCACGCCATCGTTGGTCGCATTGGCCAGCCCGCTGGTGTTAGTGGCCACCCTGGTTCTGTGCGTCCAGGCTCTAAGATACCGGCTTGAGCTTCATATCTTTACGGCCACGTTTTTGATCGCGGTTTGCGCAGGTGTGACATTTCATAGCCCGCTTCTGGGTCAGGCATGGAGCGTGTCGGTGATAGAAGAAATGCGCGTGCTGTATTCGCCGCCTCCGAACGTGATGCGCATTGTCATCCTTGTGACGCTGGCACTGGTCATTGGAACGGCTGTTTACCGGTCCCGCAGACTGGTCGAACGCGTTGCAAAAGAAGTCGAGGACGCCAGCAATCTAAGGCGCTTTCTGCCCGGCGAACTGGGGGCTGATCTGAGTGATGACGCGTTGCAAAAGCTCAGAGTGCCGCAACGAAGAGAAGTCGTCATCGCCATGATCGATTTGCGCGGCTTCACAGAGCTCAGTGACACTCTGTCTGCCAATGAAGTCGCGGATTTCTTGTTGTGGTTCCGCAGTCTGGTGCTCGACGCCGCGGAGCGGCACAATGGCGTGGTCGACAAGTTCGTCGGTGATGGGGCCTTGATCATCTTCGGGCTGCATGAGGATCCTGCAGATGCCTCTTTCAATGCACTTTCAGCGTTCAAAGTCATCAATGATGCGGTGGACAGAAAAAATGAAAATCGGCTGAAGGACGAAGCTGTCGTCGCGATTGCCGCAGGCTTGCACTCCGGCCCTGCGTTGGTCGGCGCCTTTGGTGATGACCGCCGTTTGGAATTCACCGCCTTGGGAAAAACCGTCAATATTGCATCGCGTCTTGAAGCAACCGCGAAAAAAAATGACATGAGACTGGTGGCTTCAGAAACTGTTGTGGCTCGAAGCAACGGGTTTGCCGACAGCATGCAGAGCTTGGGTGCTGTCACTGTGCGTGGGATCGCAGATCCAATACAGATCGTCGGGCTAAGCAAGTAGATTTCGCAAGTGCGGTCCGGCGCCCGATTTGCAGGACTCTTGCGCCAATTATCGCGTTACTTGAACGTTCCCTTGGTTTGCAAAGGTTCGGTATGCGCTCGGCTGTTAAGCGAGAAACCTTTGTGGTGCGAGCGTCAAGGATACACGCCCCAAGGTTTCGACGTGCTCAAACGAAAGCTACGTCTATTCGATGTTGATCAAGGACGGGAAGTGTAACGAAGCGCAACTGACTTTCGTTTCTCCTGAAGGCAGCCGCACACCCGTTATCGCCAATGTGAAAAGATCAGGAGACGCCGTTGTCTGGGGCATATTTTCTGCTCAAAACCGCGACAAGCTTTACCAGGAATTGGTCGAAGCGCGAAGCCAGTTGGAAGATCAGGCGCGCCAACTGAAGTTGCTCGCCACAACTGACGAATTGACCGGGCTTATGAACCGGCGGGCCCTGACGGAGCACGCGGAGAAGATATTTGATGGCGCTTCCAGAACGGGCAATGCCATCACTGTTTTGCTGCTGGATGTCGACGACTTCAAAAAGATCAACGACACTTACGGTCACAACTTTGGTGATGATGTATTGCGCAAGATCGGGGCAAGTTTGGGTGCGACCTATCGCTCGTCGGAATTGGTGGCAAGGTACGGCGGAGAAGAGTTTGTCTTTGTTCTAAAAACCGAGGCTATCCACGGGGCCATGGCGTTTGCCAATCGTGTGCACAGCGCTATTCAGACCGCGCTGAAAGACACGGTTCCAATTACTGTCAGCATTGGCGTTGCCGCCCGAAGGGACGTTTCGGACCACCATTTGTTGAACTTCTTGGTGAGGCGGACAAAGCCTTGTTCGAGGCAAAAGCCACGGGAAAGAACAAGACGGTCGTCGGCGGAACGGTTCGCTTGTTTTGTCAAGCTAACGTGGCTTAGCGCGGTTGTCTTCTGGTACAGTAGAACGTAGTGACACGTGCCGAGGCGCACGGCTAACTTTGCCAATCGAAGACGACACTCGGAAGCTCGTCAGATCAAAGGACTGGCCGTATCGAAAACCCCAAGTAAGTACGTTGCGCAGCATCGGCTAAAGTAGGCTCACTGCCGCCATTGGATTGATCGCGGTATGTCTGGCAGACAGCGGGCTCTTCCCGCCAAGGACGGGCCAATGCCGCCGTTGTCCACAACATTCTTGTGTTGCGCTGCGGTCAGTCAGAGTGGGCGTTCGCTGCGATGCCGAAAGTTTTGACGAACTTGTACTCACGCATCGCGGGTAAGCCACCCTTTCGGCACCCAGCAACTAAGATCCACAGTCCAGACCAAACCCGCCATCTCAGATTTCGATGAGGTGATTGTCCCAAGCCATCTGGTGTCTGACGTCACCTATAATGGACGCGTGGACAATACCTGTGCCGGAGGTCAGAACAAACCCGTTTGCGCTGGCCGCAACACCGCAGACATCGACCATTTTGGAGGTCTCAATAGAGCCGTCTGGCCCAAAGACCTGCACGACACCGCTTCTAGGCGAAGTTGTCGCGATCTGATTGGTATCACTGTTGAAAGCGATACTCCCCAGATATCCCTGCATCGCTCTGACTGACGCTTCATCATGCAAATGCAGATGCTGGCGCCGGAGGCTGTGGACCCCGAGCAAGGGTAAATCATCCGTCAGATCGCCCTGCCATTGCATGGCAAAAGCCACGTCGCCACTGTCCGAGACTGCCAAATGTCGAATGGAGTTGCGTTGATGTTCAGACGCCAGGTCCACTTGCGCCTTCATCTCTCCATCAAGAGCCAAGTAGCTCAGGTTTGAACGCATAGAATGAAGATTCAGTTTGGTACGTCCCGTTTCGGGATGCGTTTCAATCCCCCCGTTTGCGACAACCAACGTTGCGCCGTCCGGCATGAGCTTGATGTCGTGCGGACCTTTTCCGCCGGATGAGAACTCGCCAATGCGTGCATAGCCTTTTCGCACGTCCCAAACGCCAACGATACCCGCCGCCGCTTCATAGTCGTTCTCGGTTGTGAACAGCAGATCACCATCCGCTGAGTAGATTCCGTGCCCGTAGAAATGCCGACCGAGGGGTGCTTTCAGCCGTGCTTTCGTTTGACCCGTTCGGCAATCCAGGATGATCGCGAAGGTGCCCGGTCTTCGGGCGAAAGCAACTGCTTCCGGGACAGTTGGATGTGCGGCAGCTGCATGACCCCGATCAGGAAGGGCAATCTCGAACGTGATCGAACCGGCATCGCTCAGTCCGCAAAGAACATAGCTTCCGTCTGGTTTCATGGCGGCGGACAGGAAGTCCGGGCTTCCTGCGTCCGCCCAGGTCGGTTTGGGAACCAATCCGGCGGCAAGCATGCCTGCGATAAACGACCTACGTGACGCCATCAGTCGCCGTCCAGTGAATTGAAGCCTGCGGCGATGCCCAAGGACGGTCCTACATCTTGAGCGAGTATGTCTCGTATCGTCTCAATGTTCTGCTGCAGCACTTCGACCTTAAAATGACCTTGCGGCTTCGAAACACTGGCAAAGACCGGGTCGTCCAAACCCTGGGCGCGCTCGAGCGTTGCCTGGAACGCAAGATCCAGGCTTTCGTTTCCGTTGGAAATAGCTGCTGCCAAGCCCTGCATCGCTTCCAACGCGAGAATGACATGGCGTAGGGAGCGTTTGGATCTCCGAGCCTCCGCGCGGTTGGGCCGCGGGCGCTCAAAGGTGCCCAATGGACGACCGAGGCGGGTCTGAGATGTGAACTCCAAACCTGTTGCGAGGCTTGTGAAAAGCTGCTGCGCGGCCTCGGTGGGCGTTCTGTATGTATCGTTCCCTGCGGAAAACATGCGTTCGCCGTAGCCGCGTTCCCATTCTTCCAAGATGGCACTGGCGTTTAGCGCTATGTCCGAAGTGACCGCTTGGACCAGGGCACAGTGATAGTCCCGGTTTTCAGCTGACACAAAACGGGGATCGAACAGCAAGAATTCCAAGGCGTAGAAGCCTCTTGCCGCGATGGAGACGGTCGAGAACGCTTCAACGTCAAAGACCGCCGGATCTTCGTCCTGGATCAGTGCCGCGAGCGCTTTGGGCGTGGACCCTCGGGGATCCGGCCAGAACGCAAGCGCGAAGGCGCGATTTTCCCGTTCCGACGGACCGAAGCGGAGATGGCTGACACCGACCCACGCGTCAAACGCCGAATGATAGGCGGTACGCAAGGCGGGGTGATCCGGTTCGCAATGTTGCGTAGCGGTTGCCTGAAGGTCCTCGGCGTGCCGTACCAATATGTCGTAGCCCGCGATGACATGAGCCTCGACGATGGCCTTTATGTCTGGCGCGTCCGCGACCGCTGGCGGTGCGAGCAACATTGAAACGGCAATGACAAGCGCGCGCATTACAGGCTCTCCAAAAATCTGATGAGAGCTTCACGATCTTCGGGCAACATGTCCACGACGGCATCGCGTTGTGTCTGGGCTTCGCCGCCGTGCCAGAGGATCGCCTCAAGCAAAGACCGAGCCCGTCCATCATGCAGGAAGTAGGTGTGGCCTGAGACCTGTTTGGTCAGTCCGATCCCCCAGAGTGGCGGTGTCCGCCATTCCGAGCCACTTGCACGGGCTTCTGGTCGGTTGTCGGCAAGCCCAGGTCCCATGTCGTGCAGCAGCATGTCCGTGTACGGCCAAATGAGTTGGAAGCTCTGTTCCGGCTGATCTTCCAACCGGTGGGTCACGAATGATGGCTGATGACAGGAGGTACAGCCGGTGGTGTAAAAGACCTCTTTGCCCCGCAGGACAACCGCATCATCGACATCGCGACGGGCGGGCACACCAAGATTGCGGCTATAGAAGGTGACGAGATCAAGCCCTTCGTCGTCAATTTCAAAGCCGCGTTCGTCTGCATCACCGTGCGGCGCCGTACGGCAACCTTCCTGCGCTTCGGTGCATTCTCCCCATGGTGCCGGGAACAACGCGTTTGAAATACCGATGTCGCCTGCAAACGCGCTTGCGGATTGTTCGCGGACCGTCGGCGATCCAGCCTTCAGACCAAACCGGCCAAGCATCGGTTGATCGAATTCTGCAGACCAAACGATGTTGGGGCGGCCAGATATTCCATCTCCGTCCAAGTCTTCTGGATCCGCGAGCGCCAGGATGTCGGCGGCCGGGATCGCTTCGAGCAGTCCAAGTCCGATCATCTGTGGGGCAACCCGCGGGCTGAGCATCGCCTCTGGATGGAGCGGGCCATAGCCGAGATCAGCGGCGGTGTAAGTTGGCTTGCGAAGGGACGCATGTTCACCGCCTGACAACGGCACTTCGATCTCTTGATAGTCGACTTGAAGCGTATACTCAGCAGCATGGCCTGCGAGACTGAAGTCTTGCATCTGCGTTCCGTAAGTCGGATCAGGGAGCGTCGCGATGTAGCCTTCGATCGCTTCTGTCATCGCGGCGTCGTCTGCCGGGATGGACACCCGAAGGAACATTGATATTGCGTTGTCGTCCGGCCCCTCTGGTGGATGACCGCGACTGTCTTTCAGATGGCAACGCTGGCAAGAGCGGGCATTGTAGAGAGGCCCAAGGCCATCCGATGCAAGCGTCGAAGACGGAGACGACACCCAGATTTTCCGGAACAGTCCGTTGCCCACCTTGAAGGTCAGTTCATCTTCGAATGAGATGTTGCCAGATGGTTGCGAGAATGCATTCGCGTTTGTCATCGCGCGAACAGTTGCCGCCCCGGCGGAGTTCGCTTCGAACGGCTGGGCAGTGTCAAAGGTTGTTGCCAGTGCGGTTGCCGCCGCGATCCGAGCCGTTTCGCCTTCGGTTCGGGGTGTGATGTTGAGGTGTGGTTCTCCCAGTGCTCCGGCAACGACGTGTGCCGGGATCACAAGCGCAGCGAGAAGAACGAGGTAGTGTGGCTGGAACATAGTCGTGGCTATCACATAAGGTGTCGGACGGCGCGACCGCTCTTGGTCGCGCCGCTTTGGTCGATGAATTTACTGGAACACGGCGTCGGGGTTATCGAGGCTGTCTGACCCTTCGACCGCAATCGATGTGCCCAAGGCTGCAACAACACGTTCAATGCTTCGGGTCTGATCAATCAGGCCATTCACGCCCCCCATGATGAGGGCTTCGCCCGCTTCGTTGCCACGTTCCAGCATCATGTCATAGCTGAAGCCAGCCTCGGCTGCGGTTTTGATCCGCCCCAATGCCAGCACTGCCGCCGACAGCTTGGATTGCATTTCGGCGTCCAGGTCTGCGTCCAGCGACGCAACCAGATCGGATAGTGATGGGCCTTCGACAACGCTTCCGTCGATCCGGGTGTAACGACCGAGGTAAACCGACTGAATACCAACACCATTGAAGAAGTGATCATTATGCGTGTTGTCCGCAAAGCAGGAATGCTCTTCTTCGGGGTCGTTCAGCATCACGCCCAGACGCATCCGCTCTCCGGCGGTTTCGCCATAGGAGAGCGATCCCATCCCGGTCAGGATCGCCGCGATCCCTCCGTCCTCGTCAGCCATAACCGATGATCGGGCGTCACCTCCATCGGCCCACTGTTCGACAATCCATTCAAGGTCCGAAACCAGAAGATCAGTTGCCGCTCTGAGGTATTCCCCGCGACGGTCACAGTTGCCGCCTGTGCAAGCGTCACCGGATGCGTAGTCCGTCCAAGGACGGTTCCCCGCACCAGCGCCGTGGCCGTTCAGGTCCTGCCCCCAGAGAAGGAATTCAATGGCATGGTAACCCGTCGCCACATTCGCTTCGACACCATCGGCTTCTTGCAGAGTCTCCTCCAACAAAGCGGGTGTGATCTGTGACGCATCCACGGTCTCGCCGGACAGCGTAAAACTTGTATTGGCGATGACATTCAGAACCGCCGCTTCGTTTTCATCCGTGGGGCCGCCATAGGACGCATCCACATAGTCGATCAGTCCTTCGTCCAGCGGCCAGGCATTCACCTTGCCTTCCCAATCATCGACGATGGGGTTGCCGAAGCGGAAGACCTCGCTTTGTTGATAGGGCACCCGAGCCGCCAACCACGCTGCCTTGGCGGCTTCATGTGCTTCGGCGGATGGGTTGGCCAACAACGCTTCAATAGTCGATTGAAGTCGCTGTGCCGTGACAAGGCTGTCTGCGTAGTTCGCTTCGGCGATATCTGCATAAGTTTCGAGCACTGCCGCTTTTGTGGCGTGTCCGTCCGCCATGGCTGCGGTGCCAAGGCCAAGAGCCAGGGCACTCGTGGCAAGGGTAAGAATCTTCATCTGTACTGTCCTTTTCAGTGAAGCGTTGTTGGTTTTGTGATTGGTTGGTTGGCTTTGATCGCCATGTCGGGACGCACAATCGCGGTCGCACTCAGAAAGGCATCGTCCCGTTCACCATCGCTGGCATATCCAACAACGTTCGCGAAACAGGCCTCGTCTGCGCCGAGGCATTTGCAAGTCACATGATGGCGCATCAACGGATGGCGGCCATGGCGGATGCACATGTCGCAAAGACACTCGAAAGACTTCAGGGCTTTCCGGCCACCCTCTGACCCGAGCGCCGTGGCAAAGTCGTTACACACCTGAGCCCAGGCGTCGGGCCCACCGCACCAAAGGCGGAGATACAAGACCGCCCCGGCTTCGACCGGTCCAAGTTCGGTGACATATCCGACAGCCGCTCCGCCACGATGTGGGACCATCGCGTTCATTTGGTTTGGGTCAGCTTGCCCGCACCGACAATGCGGAGCGTGCAAAGCTGATCTTCACGTTTGGGCTTGGCGAAATTGCCGCCCTTGGTCAGATCGGCCGCATCGCAGACCTGCAAGTGACCTGCAGGCGAGGCTGCGAATTCCCTGGCGACGCTCACCACTATACCCCGCACCATTCGCCACAGTCGGCCTTGTCGATGAGCCACGCGATGCTGAAGAGGCGCGGCAGACCCAAATGAAAGGCGCCATATGGCGTTTCACACCAGTCCGCTCCGGTGGTTTCAGCTTGTGCATAGTCGCGTTTCATCAGCCCACTCCCTTCGGGGTTCTGGGTGGTCGGCTTGCCCCAGATTCGGTGGCTGGCTGTCGCGAATAAACTGAGTGAATTACTCGGATATGTCAATCTGACAAATTTAGTAAGAATACTGTGTCGGCTGCTGTCGGGTCGACGACAGCCTTCGCTCAACGCTCAGCATTTTGCGGTACAATCGTCTGGCCAACGTCGGGTTGTCGCCGTGGGCGGGCATGAAGATCAATCACGAAAACCTCAAACCGACCGGCCATTCGCGCGCTTTGCCTCGCTTGGAACAAGGGATGCAGCGTCGGTCAAAGACTGTGTCAGTCTCTGGCTTGATCATCATACGAACGATGAGCCTTGCGCAACCAATCAGCCCAACACTGGCAATGAACAAGGCACGTGCGGCTTGCCCGCGTTTCGACAACCGGAACCTATCCATATTGGCGCGCGGCTGACGTCTATGTCGGCGTGCCATTCGCCCCCGGTGTGGACCGTGCGAACTCGATCGCCATTCTTGAAGAGCTGCGCGATGATCATGCCTGCGGAACGCGTCTGATTGGCCACAGGACGCTCAGCAGCCGCGGCGTTCTGGATACGGCCATCGCCTATATCAAGGTTGTGGATGACGCTATGACCAGTGTGGCGACGCCGGATGAGGCCTCCGCGATGATCAAGGCCGCTTTCCCCAGCTATGGCGGGGCGTTCTTGCATGGCCTGATCCCGGAATATTGGACCCGGTAATCCCAAGGGCGATGGGTCACGAGAGGGCAATCGCCACCTTTGAGCGCGCAGATGGCATGAGCGTCCAAAAGTTCGCCGCCGTTGATGCCCGCGTCGAGGTCGAACATGACAGCAAGCATCCAGGCTTTGTGTGCCGCGAGACCGGCGCGATAGAGACCGGCAATGTCGCCGTCGGTCACTGGGAAACCGCAGAGGATGCGCAAGCCTCTATGAACAGTTGATATGATGGACACCGAGAAGATGCGCATCACCCGTTACGACACCAATTGAAATCAGCTTGGGGCGCGTCTGTTTCGTGCGCGCCCTGATCCAAAGAACCTCGACCGGCGCTGGGTTCCGGGTGAAGGCGAGATCCATTGGCAAGAGGTGTTTCTTGCCCTTTCAGACTGCGCATCCTTCCCGCATCTGGTGCGGGAGCTTCGTCGCAAATCGGACATCTCTCAGCGCTTTGCCCAACGAAAAAACCTCGGCCTCGTGGAGTGAAAGTGGTCTTCAAACGACAGTTCAATTCGCAACGCATCTGCTCGGACTTCAATCGACCCGATTGGGTATAGCTCTGAAAAATAAATCAAAATGGGCATCAACACACTTGTGTTGGTATGCAGCCTGCAGGCGGTTAACGTTCTTTGAACCGTCACAAGGCTGCTCACCATGAATACCATTCACTACATTGCCGAGACCGACGGCCGAAACGCTATTTCTGCCGTCTGGTTCAAGCCGAAGGAGCGGAAGTCGGCCAGACTGTTTGACGCCGCCACGGACTGGTTTGACCCGAACGAGGCCGCTGAGTTTTCGGGGGCCTCCGAAGCAGAGATTGCCCGGTGGCTGCTTGCGCGATCCAAGCAGTTCGACGGTTAACGAGACACCGTTCAGCCGATTTTTTCTCCCCGGCTCCACACCCCGCGCAAAAGGGGTGCGGCTTCGGTTTGGCGAACCCGCAGGATATCGCCCCGCATCCCGACTTGTAGACTACCGCGGTCGTCAAGGCGCGCGGCCCGTGCCGGGTTGCGGGTGACAGTCGCGACCGCGCGCGGCAGGTCATCCCAAATGCGAGCAAGATGGAAGGCCGACAGCAGCAGCGCCGAAGGAACATAGTCGGATGAGACGATGTCCAGCAGGTCCTTTATCGCCAACGCCTCGGCGGCCACATTGCCGGAGTGTGACCCACCCCGGATCAAATTGGGCGCGCCCATCATGACCGCGATGCCCTGTTCCCGGCAGGCCCGGGCGGCCTCGACCGTCGTCGGAAATTCCGCAAAGCCAACGCCATTGTCGGCGGATGTTGCGACGTGCTCTGCCGTTGTGTCGTCATGGCTGGCCAGAACCGCGCCCAGACGTTTTGCTTCTGAAACCGCGCCCTTTTCGTGCTTGGCTCCGAACCGCTTCTGGAGGCCCAGCAGGTTTTGCACATGCTCGGCAAATTCGGCATCATTCATGCCACGCTTTTTGGCGACATAGGTCTTGAGCGCACTCAGATCGCGGAACTGTCGTTGTCCGGGTGTGTGGTCCATCAGGCTGACAATGCCGACGCGATCCTCGGAGCCAAAGGCGGCCAATTCTTCAAGCAAGGTTTCCGAGCAGATCTCGGCGCGCAGGTGAAGAAAGTGGCTGATCTTGAACATACCTTCTGCACGGGCCGCGAGCAGTTCATCGGCCAGTTTGCGGGCATAGTCGATATAGCGGCCTTTGCCGGAATGGATGGAGCCAACGCGCATCGCATCGAACACCGTGGTGATCCCGGTGGAGGCCAGCTCTGCGTCATGGGCGAGAAGGGCAGGGAGATGCGGCCAATCGACCGCGGGCCGCGGCTCGATGTGGCGTTCGACGTTGTCGGTGTGCAACTCCACCAGCCCCGGAAGCACCAGATCGCGTTCGCAATCCAAAGCGCCTGTGGGGACGCTGTCACCTTCGGTGATTTCGGAAATGACGCCAGCTTTGATCGTGATCGACCCGAGTGCTGTCCGATCTGGCAAAACCAGCTGGGCATTGGCAAGACAAAGGTCTGCCGCCACCCGGGTGTCACATGCGTTTGCCAAGGACGATGCAGGAAAATGGGAGTTCATGTCATACGCTCGCTTCGCGATTTACTATGTGCTGCCCTGCGGCCAGTAAGGTGCCAGGGTTCGATGTGCGCGGTTTGCATGACATCACAATGACACCGCGCAAATATGGTGTTCATGGAACGCGGAAACCGCCATTCCGCTTGGAAGACAGACAAACGCCTAAGGCTCTTGCAGCGGCTGTGTCCGCAACAGAGTTGGCGCGGCGCCGGAAGGCGGGTCTGAACAACAGGCAAGACGCGCTGCTGGCGCAGTCGGGCTGTCCTTACGTCTTCGAGGAGTTCCGGTTTCATCTGACACTCTCGGGTGGCGTGTCCGAGGACGTGCACGGATTGAACGATGCCTTGCAAGGTCACCTGCCGGAATTGCGCGCGCCATGTGTCGTGGACCAAATCGCGCTTTGCTACGAACGGCGGCATGGGTGCTTTGAGCTGATCCATTGCTAAACGCTCACCGGTTGAAGCAGCAGTGCGGCACGCGCAACGGTCTGATCCAGCGGCCCGTCATTGGACAGCGTGATGACATCCAGACCGGACGGCAGCGGCTTTGTCGCCTCGGCCAGCCGTCTGGCAATATCGGCCTCGGACTCGCGGCCGCGTGCCGCCAACCGGGCAGCCAACGTCGCAGGCTCGGCCGTGATGTTCAGAACGACGAAGTTGGGGAACGCATCTGCACCCGCCGAAAGCGCTTTGCGCGAAAAGTTGGCAAGGCAGTCGGTGCCCTTGTTCAACTGGTATCTCACTGTTTGCGGAATACCATAGTACAGACCATGCGCGCCCCAATGGACGGCAAATGCACCCTCTTGAACCAGATCGTGGAACTGCGGCACAGAGACAGCGTCGTAGTTTTCGCCGCCCAGATCCGGCGCGCGCGTGATGACACGCCGAACGAGATGCAGGTGCGGCATGACCTTGGCCAAGCCTTCCATCACGCTGTCCTTGCCCACTCCGGATGGGCCGACAACAGCGATGAAGCGACCCTTGGTCATGCCGCGAGTCCCGGTGTGTAGGCGCTCACGTCAATCTCTCGGTCGCAGACGCGGGCGCGCGCGGCTTCGTCATGGAAGATGCCAATGATCGCCGCGCCGCGCGCCTTGGCCTCTTCAATCAGGGACAAGACAACTTCGCGGTTGGTCGCATCCAGGCTCGCCGTGGGCTCGTCCAAAAGCATCGCCGGATACGCGTGGGCAAAACCGCGCGCGATGTTGACCCGCTGCTGCTCGCCGCCGGAGAAGGTTGTCGGAGACAGTGACCACAGCCGTTGAGGGATGTTGAGTTGAGCCAACAAGTCTTGTGCGCGTGCTTGTGCGTCCTCGGCAGGCACACCCAAGGCCCGTAAGGGGTCTGCGACAACATCCAGTGTCGGAACGCGAGGCACCACGCGCAAGAACTGGCTGACATAGCCCAGCACCTCGCGGCGCAGGGCAATGATCTCGCGCGGCTCTGCCTGTACGATGTCCACATCGCCGATGCGGATGGACCCGGATTGCGTCAGGTAGTTGCCATAAATCATCCGCATCAGGGTGGATTTACCTGCGCCCGAAACCCCGGTCAGCGCCACACACTCCCCGGTTGCCACGTGAAAGGACACGTCGCGGATGACTTCAATCACGGTGCTGCCCTGATTGTGCAGCGTGAAGGTTTTCGAGACGTCTTTAAGCTCAATCATCGCTCACACCTGCAAGACGGAAGAGACAAGAAGTTGGGAATAGGCGTGCTGTGGGTCGTCCAGCACCTGATCGGTCAGGCCCGCCTCGACCACCCGGCCCGATTTCATCACCATCAGACGGTCCGCCAGAAGGCGCACAACGGCAAGGTCGTGGGTGACGATGATTGCGGACAGCCCCATGTCGCGCACCAGCCCGCGCACAAGATCCAGCAGTCGCGCCTGGACAGACACATCCAGCCCGCCTGTGGGTTCATCCATGAAGACCAGACGCGGACCCGTCACGAGGTTGCGGGCAATCTGCAGGCGCTGCTGCATCCCGCCGGAGAATGTGGTGGGGCGGTCATCAACGCGGGCGGCGTCGATCTCGACCCGCTCCAGCCAATCCGTGGCCTTGCCGCGAATGTTGCCATAATGCCGCTCGCCCACAGCCATCAACCGCTCGCCAACGTTACCGCCCGCCGAGACGCCCATACGCAGTCCGTCACGTGCGTGTTGGTGCACGAACGCCCAATCTGTCCGCCCCAACATCCGCCGTTCAGGCTCGGACATGGTGACGGTATCCTTGGGGCCGTCGGCGCGCGTGTCGAACACGACCTGTCCGGCATCGGGTGCCAGATGCCCTGCCATGCAATTCAGCAGCGTGGACTTGCCCGAGCCGCTTTCGCCCACAATCCCCATCACCTCACCGGGATAAAGATCAAAGGACACATCCGCGCAGCCGATATGTGCGCCGTAGCGTTTGCTGATACCCTGAACCGACAGCAAAGGTGTCATGCTGCGTCCTTTCCTTTATAGCCAGCGGCGCGCCGGGCTTCGCAGTAATCCGTGTCGGAACAGACGAACATCCGCCCGCCTTCATCATCCATGATGACTTCATCGAGATAGCTGTCCGTCGCGTCGCACAGCCCGCAAGGGTGATCCGCCTTGCTGGCCTCGAACGGGTGATCTTCGAAATCGAGGCTCACCACATCCGTGTAGGGCGGCAACGCGTAAATCCGCTGTTCGCGCCCCGCGCCAAACAGCTGGATCGCGGCCATCTGCCCGAGTTTGGGATTGTCGAACTTCGGGATGGGCGACGGGTCCATCACATAGCGCCCTTCGACCTTCACCGGGTACGCGTAAGAGGTTGCGATATGGCCGTGGCGGCTGATGTCCTCGTAGAGCTTCACATGCATCAACCCGTATTCCTCAAGGCTGTGCATCTTGCGGGTTTCGCTCTCGCGCGGTTCGAGAAAACGCAAAGGCTCTGGGATCGGCACCTGGTAGACGAGGATCTGATCTTCGGTCTGCGGCTCTTCGGGGATGCGGTGGCGGGTCTGGATCACGCTCGCCTCGGAGGTCGCTGTCGTGGTCTCAACCCCCGCGGTGCGTTCAAAGAACGCGCGGATCGAGACGGCATTTGTCGTGTCATCCGCGCCTTGGTCGATCACCTTGAACGTATCATCCGGCGTCAGAACAGCAGCAGAGACCTGCACACCGCCGGTGCCCCAGCCGTAGGGCATGGGCATCTCGCGGCTGGCAAAGGGCACCTGATAGCCGGGAATTGCCAACCCCTTGAGAATAGCGCGGCGGATCATCCGCTTTGTCTGCTCGTCCAGATAGGCGAAATTGTAGGCTTGATCGGTCACAGGACCCCCTTGGCCTCAAGCGAGGCTCTGAGCGCGTCAGGATTTGTGAAATGGATCGCGTCCATGCCCGCGGCCCGGGCGCCGACACAATTGTGCAGACCGTCATCGATGAAGATGCAGCTTTCCGCAGCAACACCGGCACGGTCACAGAACAGTTCGAAGATGGCGACGCTGGGTTTGATCATGCCGACTTGTCCGGACACGATCGTGGTCTCGAAAACCTCGCCCAGTTCCGGGTGGACCTTGAGGCCTTCTGGCCATGTTTCGGCGGACCAGTTGGTGATGGCGTGCAAGTTGATGCCGCGCTTTTGCAGGTCGTAAAGGCAATCCCACGTGCCAGTGATCTTGTCTGGCACCGTCAGGTGATAGCGCTCTACATACCGTGCGAGGCGCGCCGCGTCGTCCGGGTCCGCGATCTGCGTGCTTGCCTTGGCAAAGCTGGCCCCCGCGTCGCAGGCAAGATTGATCTTGTCAAAGCTTATGCGGTCCATGAAAGCGCGCGCGCCCTCCAGCCCAAGCTCGTCGGCCCACGCCAGTTCGGGCTGCCAGTCAACAAGAACGGCGCCGATGTCAAAGACGACGTGTTTCATTCTGCCGCCTCCTGAACCCGATCCACCCCAGCCTCGCGTCGCAGCTTTCGCACCAGTTCCAATTCGGATTGGAAGTCGACGTAGTGGGGCAGCTTGATGTGTTCGAGGAAGCCCGTCGCCTGGATGTTGTCCGCGTGGTACAGAACAAACTCGGTATCCTGCGCGGGCGCGCCTACGTTGTCCTCGCCCAACTCTTCCCAACGGAGCGCGCGGTCCACCAGCGCCATGGAAATCGCCTTGCGCTCGGATTGGCCAAAGACCAACCCATATCCACGGGTGAACTGAGGCGGTTCAGTCTTTGATCCCTTGAACTGGTTGACCGTTTCGCATTCGGTCAGGGTCACTTCGCCAATCTCGACCGCAAAGCCGAGTTCGGGGATGTCCATTTCCACCGCGACGGCACCAATCCGCAATTCGCCCACAAAGGCATGGTTGCGCGCATAGCCGCGCTGCGTGGAATAGGCGAGACCGAGGGTGAACCCTTCATCAGCGCGGGCCAGCGCCTGCAACCGCAGCGCGCGGTCTGCTGGCATCTCAAGCGGCTCACGTGTCAGGTCGGGCGGCGGCGTGTCCTCAAAAGGGGCCTCTTCGATCAGCCCTTCGCGGTTCAGGAACTCTGTTACGTGCGGTACGTCACCCGGAACGCTTTCACGTGTTGGCGCGATGGGCGCTTCGCCATCGGCCGCCAGTTTGAAATCGAGCAGTCTGTGCGTGTAATCGAAGGTCGGCCCCAGAACCTGTCCACCCGGCAGATCCTTGAACGTGGCCGAGATGCGCCTATCGCAGGCCATCGCACCCGTATCCACAGGTTCGGATGCACCAAACCGGGGCAGGGTGGTGCGGTAGGCGCGGATCAAAAAGATCGCCTCGATCAGATCCCCGCGAGATTGTTTGATCGCCAATGCAGCAAGATCAGGATCGTAAAGCGAGCCTTCGGCCATCACGCGATCCACGGCCAGTTTCAGCTGTTCGCGGATCTGCTCAATGCTCAGTTCAGCGACACTCGTGTCGCCGCGCCGCTCTTCAGCCAGCCAAGCATGGGCGCTTTCAATTGCGCGTTCGCCACCTTTGACAGCGACATACATCAGAAGTCTCCTTTGTGCGCTGCCGCTTCGCTACTTGAGCGCGAAACATCCGTGCTGCGCGGCAATGCGGCCAACCTGTCGCCACAGGTGAAGATGAAATCGAGCCCGAGCGGAAACAATGCATGGTTGCTTTGGAAGGCGTGGGTTTCCGGCAGGGACAGCGTGGCCTCCGATTTGATCCCGGGTCCGCGCAGCCTCGCGCCGGACGCCTCAAGTTCTGCACATTCCACGATCAGGGTTGTCGAGCGGTCGGGGTATTCCGGCGTTCCGATGGGATAGCCGCTGAGCGGCATCAATGCGTCCCAATCGCCGACGGCAAACATCGCATGGGATGGGCCTGTCAGCGGGGCACCTGTGTGAAAGGCCAGCCATTTGCGGACATTGTCCGTGTCTGCCTTGCCAGCAAGGTAGACAGGCGTGTCGGTATCGCACAGGGTCAAAAGAACGGTTCCGACCGCGACAGACAAGGGTGCAGGCGGCGCGGCACCGTGGATGTTCTGAAGTGTCCCGGGACGCGCCATGGCTTCCATGACACTCCGGAACGCGTGCGCAGACTCTATGGCCGGAGTGTCAAACCCACCTGCCAGAACAGTTGCCTGCATCAGTCCTCTCCCCGTGCCATTGTAAAGAACTCGACCCGCGTCGCGGCGGCCTTTTCGGCGCGCGCGGTCTTGGCGGCGATTTGCTCCGTCCTGAGTGGGTCAAGAACGGCTTTGCGAACGGCTGAGGCACTGGGCCCCTGCATCAGCGCGTCGACAAGAGCTGCGGCCTCGGCATCCGCCTTCCGACGGCCCTGGATGTAGGCATGCCCAACCTCACCGCTGCCCAAGGTGAGCGCGCAGCGCGTCACGGTCATCTCGCCCATATTGAATGGCGCGCCCGTCCCACCGGCGCGGCCACGGACCATTGTGCTGCCGATCTCAGGTGCGCGCAGCCATGTGAAGTCAGGCCGCAACATCGCCGCATCCAGCAGGGCAGCAACGTGGCCCGCAGGCGCCTTGGCCAGCAGACCCATCCACGCTTTTCGATCCGCATTTTCGTCGAACGTATCTTTCATCTCGACAACTTTTCTACATCCTATACAACTATACATATCGTAGCAGATTCCCCCACTAACGACAGAAGAGATTTGTGAAACTTGCGTGACAGTTCAGGCAGAACCCCAATCTGGCGGGCCATCGCAGATGCGTTGCGCAGTGATTTGGCGGAGGGCAAATACGCGCCCGGAGACAAACTGCCGACGGAAGCGGGTTTGGCCGAGCGATTTGGCGTCAATCGGCACACCGTCCGACATGGCATTTCCGCCCTCGTTGATGAGGGCTTGATACGCACCCGCCGTGGTTCTGGCGCGTTCGTCGCAGCCACGCCGACGGACTACCCGATCGGGCAGCGCGTGCGGTTCCACGATAACCTGATTGCGGCGGGCAGACGGCCGGGCAAGCGCATTCTCCAGGTCGAGGAACGCTCGGCTACAACGGGCGAAGCCAAAGCGCTGCAGGTTGCTCCGGGCGATCCGGTGTGCGCCTATCACGGCCTTTCGCTCGCCGACGGCCAGCCGGTCGCCGTTTTTGAAAGCCTGTTCCCGCTCGAGCGGCTTGCCAGCATCCCGGCAGCCCTGAGCCAAACCAGTAGCGTGACCGAGGCGTTGCGACTGGTCGGTATCTCCGACTACACACGCGCCTCGACCCGTCTCACGGCGGTGCGGGCCACGGCGACCCATGCGCTCCACCTTCAGGTTGCGGAAGGCGATCCGCTATTGAAAACAACCGGTGTCAATGTGGATGACCTTGGCGTGCCAGTGGAATTCGGTCGAACCTGGTTCGCAGGTGACCGCGTAACGCTGACGCTGGACACCGAAACGCCCCCACCCGTATCGGGGTAGGGGCGAAACGTCTTACGATTGCACCGGGATTATTTGAGACCCATGCAATTGGCGTAATAGGTCACAGTGGCCGGCCAGTCGGAAAAGATGCCTGCAACCCCAACATCCTGGGCCAGCGTGTCGATATAGTCGTACATCACACCGTCGCTGTTGGTCACATCGGCGATGGACTGATAATACCAACCGCCGCCCTCGACGAGAGGGCCAGACCGCTCAATGGTCCAGGTGATGATGTTCAGGCCAGCGGCCTTTGCCTGCACGGCCAATTCGGATGGGACAATGTCGTCGCCGTTCAGTGTCACCAGCATCCATGTCGGTGGCGCGATGTAATTCACGCCCATCGCCTTCAGCTCTTCCATGGTGTTTGGCCAGGTCGACGGGTCCATCGGCGAATAGCCTTCGATGTCGTATTCGTCCATCAGGTAGACCGCTTGCGCGCCAAACTCCGGCTCTGCCTCGATCCAGTACAGCACGTCTTCGAGGTTGAAAGACTGGAGCCACACGTCCGAGGCCGGGATACCGGCCGCCTTGTATTCATCAACAAGCTTCTGCGCGTAATCTTCCTGACTGAAGCCATTGAATGGCATCTCGACGGAGGGAGTCTTGAGCTCGGGCGTGAATTTCGCGCCGAGCGATTTGAAGAGCTGGATCGATTCCGCATGGGTCATCAGGGTCGCGGGTTCTGCCGAATAGAGATCCGTGCGCCAGTCGGCGGTGCCGCCCAGATACGCGTCGACGGTCGTTGCGGCGCTGTCCGCCGCATCCATCTTCGGCGTCAAACTGCGGTACTCGGCCAGCGTGATTTCGGATGTGCGGCATTCGGCAGTGGCCGCGGTGTCGCCATCAGCGGGTGTGAACGGCGTCGTGCAGGTCGAGGCAAGCGGCGTGGCCAGGATGTCGGTAGTGGTATGCAGATCGTTCTGCGCATGACGGCAAACCAATTCCTGATCCGCGGTAAAGGTCACGTCGCATTCCAGAATGCCCGCGCCCATCCGTGCGGCGGCCAGATTGGATTCGACGGTATGTTCCGGAAACTGCATCGGTGCGCCGCGGTGCCCGATGGAGAACAGGGATTGAGCCCCGTCCTGTCCCGAACAGGAGAGGAGTTTGTCCTTGAGCGGGCCCTCCGCCATCCGGTCGATGAGGTAATACGGGCGTGGCCCATATTCTACGCGGTCGACCGATTGGGCCAGGGCAGGCGCCGCGGTCAGGGCAGCGGACGTGAGTGCGAGAATGCGGTACATGGAAGTCTCCGAAGGTGAACGGTGGCCTTCGGGTCGCAAAATCTGGTGAACGGCGCATGACGGCCAAGCTACAGTTTCATGACGATACCGGGTGGCTGCGCTCTGGGCGGGGAAGCGCGCGCGGGAAGACCCAACGTTCATGCGTTGAACCTCTCAGAAGAATGCACGCGCCTTCGCAGAGGCGACGCGCATCTGGAATGTTTGCCAGACTGCATAATTTGGTTGGCTGAGATGCAAACCGCTGAATGACCAACCGCAAAAGCGCTTTGCCAATCCCACGGCGCCGAGCCACTGGCGCAACGTGAAACCGGGCACGTTGAACGCTATCTTGGTGTTGAAGCGTCTGCGTGCCAGCAATGACACGGTCTTGCTGATCGGCGGGCGCTTGTCAGATCAAGTGCCGCCGGGGGACGCGGATGGTTTCCGGTCTCGCCATGGCGTTTCGACATGTCCCCGCATCCCTTGTTCTTCCGGTTCGGGAACGCGGTGCCCGAAGGCTTTTGCGGGTCAGACCGTCAAACCGTTCGGCAAGAGCACGGCCATCAACTTTCATACTTTTCAAGAAACGCCTGGGCATCAAGCGCTCTGAAGTCGTCCAACGCTGCGCGAAGCCGGACGTGCGACCAGTCCCACCAGCCAAGCGCGATGAGGCGCTCTGCGATCTCGGGTGGTTGGCGCAGGCGCAGCACTTTGGCCGGGCTTCCCGCAACAATGGTGTAGGGGTCCACATCCTTGGTCACAATTGCGCCCGCAGCAACAACCGCCCCATGGCCCAGCGTCACCTCGGGTTTGATCATCGCGCCAGCGCCAATCCACGTGTCATGGCCGATGTGTGCCGTGCGCGACCGGCGGTGCGCAAAAAAGCCCTCATCCCGCCCGGCATCGTCCCAGTAGTCATCCGACCGATAGAGGAAATGATGACAGGCCGCAGTATGCAGCGGATGATCCGTCGCCCCGATCCGCGTGAAGGCGGCGATGTTTGCAAACTTGCCGATCCGGGCATTCGCGACATCCGCATAACGGTCGCAATAGGAATAGTCCCCGAACGAGGAATTGTTGACCCGGCTTCCTTTGCCGATCTCGACGTAGGCACCAAAGCTGCTGTCGGTGATTTCGCAGTCCGGGTGAATGAATGGCTCTGCTGCAGTCAGTCGTGCCACGTCTGGAACTCTCTTTTCTGACCTTTGAAGCGGACAAACCCTCCAGCGTCCTTTGGAGTCATGCCGCGGGCCATGTCACGCGGGCCTCCCTCTGCATTTGCGGCGCCCATATCCGTCCGGACCCGGGCAGGGCCGACAAGCGCAACGGGAACTCCTTGTGGCTCATGACCGCTGGCAAGCCTCTGCATCACTGTGTTCACAGCGGCTTTTGAAGCCAGGCAGGCGATACGATATCCCATCCACGCCATCTGCGGCGACATCGTCAGTATCTTTGGTGCAGCGCTCTGGCGCAGCCGAAGCAAGATGGCCTGCGCGACCGCCAGCGGAGCGATGCTGTTGATCGGGATACCCAAAGGACCGATGCCCGCCAGTTGCGCAGTGATGGGTCCCGGCGTGTCCAGCGCCAGAGGCACTGTTCCATCCCGCCTGTCGCGGGCTGTGCTCATACCCCGATGGCCAAGCGCGACGGCCTGAGCCAAAAGCGCCGCACCTGTGATCAAATGATGCGCCATCAGTCTTTGCGTCCGATCAACTTGCCACGCAGCCAGCCCGAGAACCAATCCATGAACATCACCATCACAATGATCAACACGATGTAGTAGGCAACCTCTTCCCAGTCCTTCTGGGTCTGGATTGCCTGGGTCAGCATTAGGCCGATGCCGCCGCCGGTGATCGCGCCAATGATCGTGGCAGACCGCGTGTTGGATTCCAGAAAGTACAGGATTTGCGCCAGCAGCACCGGCACCACCTGCGGGATCACGCCGAAACGGTAGCGTTGCAAGGGTTTGGCACCGGTCGACTCGACGCCTTCGATCTGCTTCTGATCGACGTTTTCCAGCGCTTCGGAGAAAATCTTGCCAAACGTGCCGGTGTCGGTGATCAGGATCGCAAGTGCCCCTGTCAGAGGTCCAGGCCCAAAGGCACGCGCCAGCACCACGGTCCAGATCAAGGCATCCACGCCACGCACAAAGTCGAACACCCGGCGCGTTGCCGCGCGCAGCATCATCACCGGCGAAAAGCGTTTTGCCGCCACAAAGGCAAGCGGCAGTGCAATGATCGCCGCCCCCATGGTGCCAAGGAACGCCATCAGGATGGTCTCACCAATTGCCCAGGCGACGTCCTTGTGCCGCCACATGGCGTTGTTCCACCAGTCAGAGACCGCCCCGGCGATATTGGAGCGCGATGGATCAATCTGTTCGCCGAACAGGATCGAACCAAGACCTTGCCCGTGATAGGGGCTGTCGAGTGTGAACCAGAACAGTTCCCACCCGGGGAAGTAATTGAACACTTCGGTACGGGCGCCCGTTAGCGTGATGCGACCCTCGGGCGTGGTGATCCCGATGCGGCGGTTCGAGGCGGAAATCCAGTCCGGCAGCTCCGCTTGCAGGTTGCTGGTCAGGCTGCGCCCTTCGGCTTGCACCTCGATCATCTGGAACCCGGGGATTTCGATTTCGGTCCGGTTGTCGGGCAGGTAGCGCACGATGTGATCACCGCCCAGATCAATGGTGATCACCTCATCGCCGCTGACCCAAGCCGGGCGCTGGCCTTCTGGGTAACGTCCCTTGCGCTCTCCCTCGACGGCATAGGAGATCTCACCAGAGCGGTTGTCACGGGTGACATGCACCTTGTGCGACCAACTGTCAGACGCCAGCGTGACCGCGTTGTCGAGATTGGCACGCCCGGCGAGCCCCTGAATATCAAACGCGAAAAAGATGTAGACCAGATAGGCAAAGATCACCGCGGGAATGCCAAAGCCGATGAGGCGTTTGCGCTGAAACAGTGTGTCGGCGTTCTGTTTGGTCACGCTCAGATCAGCAGCGGTCATTGGCCTTGCCCTTCTGTGAGACGGTTGCGGTAGCGGCTGGACACCTGATCGAAGAAGACGATCGTGCCGAAGAGCAGAATGAAGATGGCGGCGGCCTCGTCAAAACGCCCCGGCCCCCAGGCCATCGCATTGCGAAGCTCGTAGCCAAGGCCGCCCGCGCCGACAAACCCCAGAATGGCCGAGGCGCGGATATTGATCTCGAAGCGCAGAAGGGAATAGCTGAGGTAGTTCGGCGCGACCTGCGGCAGCACCCCCAAGAGCATGCGCTGCGCCCATGTCGCGCCGGTGGAGGCGAGACCCTCGACCGGTTTCAGGTCGGCATTCTCTGCGACCTCCGAGAACATCTTGCCAAGCGCACCTGCGGTGTGGATGGCAATGGCGATCATGGCGGGCACCGGGCCGCCGCCCAGAACGAAGATCAAAACAAGCGCGATCACGATCTCGGGCACAGCGCGCATAATGTCGGAGATGCGGCGGAACAGTGGGATGAGGCGTGGCCATTTCGCCAAACCACGGGTGCCGAGCAAGGACAGGAACAACCCGCCAATGGCGCCGATCAGGGTCGAGACAGCGGCGATGTTGATCGTTTCAACAAGAGCCGGGAAGTATTTGGCGATCAGGCCGGGCAGGTCAGCCTGCTTTTCCCAAGCTTCGGACAGCACGTCGGCGGGGTAGTCACCGATCTGATGCAGGCCCTCCCAGAATCCGCCAGCGTTACGGCCATCCGCGATGTTGAAGCCGGACACCATCAGAATGACGAAGATCAGGAGCGTCAGACCGCCATAGAGCCTGCGCCGCTGAACCTGCGCCATATAGCTCGACTGGATGCTGCCCACGTTTTGTGGTGCGCTGCCGATGGAAATGTCTGCCATGCTGCCCCTCGGATGGAAATTGGACGCCCAGGTGCGGGCGCCCAGAGTGGTCAGGGTGTGGGCTGTCGTGATCATTTGCCTTGCAAAAGACACCGCCGCCCACCCGTCAGCCCGCGCGGCGCGGGCGACGCGTTATCCGCCGATTTTCGCTTTGCGCGCTTCGACGATCGAGATGTAGGTGTCGTGGGTCACCGGCTGAAAGCCCAGTGTGTCGCCCGCAGCGACGCCGTACGCGCAATCCGGGTCCGCTTCGAACAGACCATCCACCAGCGTGGTCATTGTGGTTTTGACGTCCGCCGGCAGCGCCTTGCGCAGAACGATTGGACCTTCGGGGATGACTTTGGATTTCCAGATCTGGACCATGTCGTTCATATCCACGAGACCCGCATCCACCGCCTTGCGCAGCGCGCCGGAGTTGTAGCCGTCTTCCCAGTTGCCCTGACCGTCGGCCCAGGTCACACCGCCGTCGATGTCGCCATTGTTCACGGCAACGATGGTTTGCTCATGGCCACCCGTGAACTTGACCTCACCAAAGTATTCGCCGCTTTCCATGGTCACGCCGTCTTTGTACTGCGGGATCTCGATGGACGGGATCAGGTAGCCGGACGTGGAGTTCGGGTCGCCAAAGCCAAAGACTTTGCCTTCCATGTCATCAAGCGATGCGATCCCGCTGTCTTTGCGCGCAAAACCGATGGAGTGGTAGCCAACAGAACCGTCGACGTTCACCTTGATAAGCACAGGTTCAACGGCATCCGCGTCCTGCAGATAGGTTGCGGCGTAAGAAGACGCGCCCAGCCAGGCCATGTCGATGGTGCCGCCCAGCAGGCCCTGGATCACGCCGTTATAGTCGGCAGGCGCAAAGAGTTTGGTTTCAACGCCAAGCGCTTCGGTCGTGTAATCCGCCAGGCATTGATAGGAGTTCATGCGGTCCTGGGCGTTTTCGCCGCCCAGGATGCCGATGCGGAATTCGGTGATACCTTCTGCGAAGGCTGCGCCGCTCAGGGCAGTTGTGGCGGCGAGCGCCAGTGCGAGGGTCTTTTTCATCGTTCTCTCCGATTTTGATGCCCTATCGCCGGTCGGCTGCTTGAGGGCGGGGTTGATGAAGGTGGCCCGCGACAGGCGCGGGTGGCAGCTGGCTCAGACGTAGGCTTCCGCTTCGCGGACCTCCGGTCTGTCCAGTGTTTGGATTTCTGTGGATGTGGCGGCTTCGGAGAAGTCGGCGCCGGCACCATAAATATCGCGCGCAACGCCGGTGGTCAGTTGCTCGGGCGTTCCGTCAAACACGATGCGTCCGTCGCGCATCCCGATAACGCGGTCGCAATAGCGCCGTGCCGTATCCAGCGTGTGCAGGTTGGCAATGACCATGCGCCCGTCTTGTTGGTGAATGTCACGCAGGGATTGCATCACCACCTGGGCGTTCATCGGATCGAGGGAGGCAATGGGTTCATCGGCGAGAATGATCTTGGGATCCTGCATCAACGCCCGCGCGATGGCGACGCGTTGCTGCTGGCCGCCCGAAAGCGCCTCCGCGCGCTTGGGTGCCTGTTCGGCGATGCCCAGCCGGTCGAGGATCTCGATGGCTTTGTGAATGTCCGATTGCGGATAAAGATTGAACATCGTCGCCAGTGTTGAGCGCTTGTTCAAGGTGCCGTGCAGCACGTTCGACACCACATCCATGCGGGGCACCAGATTGAACTGCTGAAAAATCATCGCGCAGCGCGACTGCCAGTCGCGTTTGGCGGCACCGCGCAGGGCGCTGATCTCTTGACCTTCGAACGTGATTGTTCCGGTCGTGGCGTCGCTGAGGCGGTTGACCATCCGGAGCAGAGTGGACTTGCCGGCCCCCGAACGACCGATGATCCCGATCATGGTTGGTTCATCTACGGAGATGTTGGCTGTATCCACAGCCGTTTTTTCTCCGAACCGCTTGGTCAGCGCGTCGATTTTCAGCATATCGCCCCCATGTTTGGGAGGCGAATAAGCGCGCCACGCTACATCTGCGTGACAGTTTTGATTCAGCTTCTTGGCATTTGCGAAACGGATTTGTGACAGCAACCGTTTGGACCGACGGGCGTGGGACAGGGACCAACCGCACGCGGAAAGGAAATATTATCCACAAGCCGTCATAAAACTGTTACATCTGTCATCCCCGCTATCTATGCTGTGCTCATGATCACCCGAATTTTACTTTTGATGACGTTTTGTATCATGGCGCCAGCGCTTGCCAGCGCCAGCATGTCCGATGTCAGCTGCGATGACAGCGCGCGTATGCTTTCGATGCTGACCGAGGTTCTGGGCGCTGAACGTCAGGGCATGGGGCTGCGTGACCCGGAAACCATGCTGGAGGTGTGGGTCAGCCCACGGGATGGCGAATGGATGATTGTGCAAAACTATGCCAATGGCACGTCATGCATTGTTGCCATGGGCGAGCACTGGGAAGCTGGTCTGCCTGGACCGGCCTAGGACCCTGCATCTGCCAAACGGTCGCTGGAACCGGGTGCGGAAACAACGCTTCGACTTGTGGGGACTGTTCCGCGGTCAAGCACATACTCAAAAACGGTTCCAACTGCCGGGCGTTGCGTCCACTGCATTTCGGAGCACAAACAGCGCGACGTTTGGCAGTTTCGCCACCGCCTTAGGGGAAGGAACCCGCCAGAGCGCGTCCGCCGTCAATGAATGACTGCTGCGTCACGCCGATCTGGCGCATTGCCTCGGCAATCGTCGCGCCTTGTCCCTGCGGAAGTTCGACCTGCCGAAGCTTCATCTACAAAACCGCCTTACGTGCGTACGACACTGCGCGTCGGAACCGTGCGCTCCTGCACTTCATCGAGTGGCGGAACAGCACCGGATGCGTCCAATGTCAGTACACTAACCACAGCGTACCCCAATCCATGGCAAGCATTTCACAAGGGCAGCCGACAAGATCGAGATGATGCAACGGGAACAGTGCCGGTAGGACGCACTTTTTGACTTCTTCTTCGGGATATCGCGACGTCACGCCCTGCTGGTCAATCATCACAGTCATGTTCGACGGACTGAGGACCGAACGCGTATGCCACCCCATCAGGACACATGCCCAAAACGGATGCCGCCGCCGCGTTCACGGCGCGCGTCTGCCATTGGCCAAGAGGCTCATTCCTCTGGGCATTTGCGGCAGGCAGACGTGCGGTGATCGGATCCGCCAACTGCATCCGCAAAGGCGGATCGGCACGCGACCCCGGTCGCCACCGTGCGCGGTGCAACGGACATATGTCGCGGCACAAAAGTTCCCCGTGGTGTTTACCTTTGAGACGTTGCAGGATCGGCCCAACCGAGTGCACCAGAAAGACGCAGGTTTGACGGAGAGGGCAGCGGAATGAGCGTGGATCGACGTTGGGTTTTGATGGCATTGGGCGCATCCGCGCTTGGCGCCTGTGGGTCTGCTCCGGTGCGGGGTCCGACCGCGCCCGGGTTGCCCGAGGATTTGCGACCGCAACCCAACGCCGCCTACGACGCCTGGGTCCAGGCGTTCCAGCAGCGGGCCCTGCGGCGTGGTGTGTCGCAGGACACGCTGACGCGCGGATTTCGGGGCACGGGGTATCTGCCTGGCGTGGTCAAGCGGGACCGCAACCAGCCCGAGACGCGGCGGACGTTGGAGGATTACCTGAGCATTGCGGTGTCGGACGAGCGTGTGGCGCTCGGGCGCGCGGCGCTCAGGCAGAATGCCGCGCTGCTGAACCGGATCGAGGCGCGGTACGGGGTGCCCGCACCGATCGTGACGGCGATCTGGGGGCTCGAGAGTTTCTACGGGACGCGGCGGGGCGATGTGCCGGTGGTATCGGCCACCTCGACCCTCGCCTTTGACGGGCGGCGCGGTGCGTTTTTCGAAGAACAGCTGACGACCGCCCTGAAGATCTTGCAAGCCGGTGATGTCAGCGCGGACCGCCTGCGCGGCTCCTGGGCCGGTGCGATGGGGCACACGCAGTTCATTCCGACCTCTTACACCGCGTTTGCCGTGGATTTCGACGGCGATGGGCGGCGCGATGTGTGGTCAGAGGATCCGACGGATGCGCTGGCCTCGGCGGCGGCGTATCTGTCGCGCAACGGGTGGCGGCGGGGCGTGAGCTGGGGTCGCGAAGGGACATCGGGGGGCCGTGTGATCCAGCCGCAGGCAGGCGGGCCAAGTTTCGCCGTGACCGCGAATTTTGCGGTCATCAAGCGCTACAACAACTCCGACAGCTATGCGATCGGGGTCGGGCATCTGGCCGACCGCATCGCGGGCGGCGGTCCGTTGCGCGGCAGCTTTCCCCCGGACGCGTTCGGTTTGACCAAGGACGACCGCATTGCGTTGCAGCGCGGACTGACGGCACGCGGCTTTGACACAGGCGGCGCGGATGGTGTGATCGGAGCGAAGACCCGCGCGGCGATCAGTGCCTATCAACGTCAGGCCGGGGTGGCCGTGACCGGAGACCCGTCGCCATCGCTCCTGGCGCAATTGCGCGCGTAGCGGCGGTTTAGTTTGCCCGGTGGCAAGGCGCCCGGATACCGGCGCGGAACATGGCGTGGTTTCTGAGCGCACCCCACTGCAATGGGCGCATTGGGTCGAGGTGGTGGTCATGCGATGCGAGGGCCGGACCGGAACCCGCGCAAGGGATGTAGTGTAGGTAAGAGGTTATTCGAAGGAACAGAGAAGCGGACATGCATCGCTGATGCTGTTGCACCGAACCGAGGCCCTAAAACTTGGACATCGTGCGCGCGCAACAGGGCGTTGCCTCCGGCGACGCAGCTGCGGGATAAAATCCTTTGGCCCCATGATTCAAAGGGCGAGGACCCTCATCGCAGGTGCGAGCGAAAACCCTGTTCGAACCATTGCGGCAACTTTGGCCAGTCGATGGCGAGGCGACCAAAACAAAATTGTGAGGTCGACAGACTGGACGCGTAGGCGCAATCGCCCATTTTTACGCACAACCGCGCAACACCCGGACGACACTCATGGCCCACATTACCCGTCGCACTGCACTTGCCACGCTTTTGGGCAGTGCCGTCTTTCCGTCGGTCACAATCGCCCAGACCACGCACCAACCGTTCTCGTTTGAGTGGCTCAAGGCGCGCATGCAGGCACGTGCAAGCCAGCCCGACGTGCCGCCCCAGCCGCTTGATACCTTTTTGCAGAACCTGTCCTATGACGACTATCGCAACATCTATTTCCGCCCCGAAGCTGCGCGTTGGTCCGACACCTCGCTTCCATTTCACGTGTCGTCCTTTCATCCCGGCTGGCTGTTCAAGGAACCCGTTCAGATCTTTGAGGTCGAAAACGGCACATCGATCCCGCTCACCTTTTCCACGGATGACTTTGAATACCGCAACGATGTCGGCACGCGGATACCGGAACATGCGGTCCTGTCCGGCATTGCAGGGCTCAAGCTGACCTATCCGCTGAACGCCGCGGACAAGTTTGACGAGGTGGTCACGTTTCTGGGCGCCAGCTATTTCCGGGCGCTTGGACGCGGCAACGCCTATGGCCTGTCGGCCCGTGGGCTGGCGATCAACACATGGCTTGAGGGGCCCGAGGAATTCCCCCGCTTCTCCGCCTTCTGGCTGGAAAAGCCAAAGGCAACGGATACCGCGCTCACCGTCTACGCATCGCTCGACAGCGCGTCGGTAACGGGGGCCTACAAGTTCACCATCAGCCCCGGCGATGACACTACGATGGATGTCGAAGCAACGCTGTATTTCCGGGACAGTGTTCCGCAGCTGGGCCTGGGTCCGCTCACTTCGATGTTCTATTTCGCCGAACACTCGCAGCGCAAATTTGACGACTTCCGTCGGCAGGTCCATGACAGTGAAGCGTTGAAAATCATCCGCTCGGATGGCGATGTCCTGCTGCGTCCGCTCAACAACCCGCCGCGTGTGTCCAGTTCGTATTTCGCGGAACCCGACATGGCGCAATTCGGACTGATCCAGCGGGATCGCACGTACGAGGACTATCAGGACGCAGGGGCACGGTATCACGATCGGCCCTCGGTCATGATTGAGCCGCTCAACGACTGGGGGCCGGGCACGGTCCGTCTGGTCGAGATTCCGGCCGATCTGGAAATTGACGACAACATCGTGGCGTTCTGGGTGCCCGACGCGGCCCCGCAGGCGGGCGAAGAACGCACATTTGCCTACCGCATGCACTGGGGGGACTTGCCACCTGATGGCAATCTGGCCTGGGTGCAGGGCACGCTGGCCGGTGTTGGCGGTGCATCAGGCGTGCCGGTTGAAAATGCGTCCCTGCGCAAGTTCGTCATTGATTTTCAGGGCGGTCAACTGGGCGCGCTGCCCGAAGATGCGCCGGTTCAGCCTGTTGTCACCGCCTCTGCCGGCATGATCGAGGGGATGGTGCTGCACAAAGTAGCAGATGCCACCGTGCCGACATGGCGGTTGTTCATCGACATTGATGGCGGTGATACGGAGCTGATCGAGTTGACAGCACATGTCGCGGATGACAGCCAAAAACTGTCGGAAACCTGGCTGTTTCAATGGCTGCGAGATACGGGCGGCTGAGTGTGTCTGAACCGAGCGACGTGTGGCGGGTGATCATCAAAGACTGGCCGTTGCCATCCCTCACCATGGCACTTTACGAAGCCGTGTTATCATCTGGTTCTGTCCTACAGATGGCTCCAATAGGTGACGCCAAATGCGCCACGTTGTCCACGAAGAGGTGTCTGGCAAGTCCGACGCGCTACTATGAGTCGGAGGTCAGACCCTCTTCGTGATTGTCTGTTGTGACTTGGTGAGGGTCACTTCTGCGTTCCTGGTCAGTGACGCTTACTGGGTACCGACGGCGTCTGCGGCACCCTCGACCGCATTGCCAACGCTTTCTGCAGCGCCTTCAACTGCAGCGCCCGCACCTTCGATGGTGATATTCACGTCATCCTGGCCCGCTTCGCCGCCGGCGAACACAAAATATGCCAATATGGCGACGATGACGACGAGAGCCCCGGTCACGAACCCAAGACCTGCGCCGCCCCCGCTTGACGTGTTGGTTGTTGTTGTCGTGCTGTGTGTCGTCGGGTTGCTGTCAGTTTGGGTCATCGTGCCTTTCCTTCATTCTATGATGAGGAGGAAACACATCGTCGCAGCTTTGGTTCCGCTCAAAGACTGTGCACCGGACACGACTATCGGCAGATTTTGGTCAAAAGTGCAAAGGCCTGATGTCCTTTCAACGACCACACGGATCTCGTGCCGCTTTTGTTGATCTTTGAAGCTGAGCCGCTGCGATAACGAGAGAGACCCCGCCGCCTGCGACCATTGCGTTCTTTAAGGATGGATGAACGGGCTGCACGAGATGCAACTTGTGATGGGCATATGCCTGACATCGTATGGATCGTGGCTCACGCTGGCCGTCATCAGTCAGCCGGTCCAACGTCCCTGGGCCTGCGGCGTTGTGTTCGTTTGGGTCGGTTGTGCCCTCGTCAGGAGCACGGTAGACACGCGCTTTGTTCTGACCGCTGCTAAGGGATCTGGTTATGCGCTCCGTGTTCTATGGGCTTGTTTGTTTTCTCAGCCTGACGGCCTTGTCCGGCATGGCCATCGCTCAGAATGCCGACCCGTCGGCCGAAGCGCAGCAACTGATTGATCTCTTGGAAAATCCTGAGGCCCGGGACGCGCTTGTTGCAAGTCTGAAGGACGTGGCTTCTGCGTCTGACGCTGTGCAGGAAACCGAAGAACGTGTTTCCTTTGGCCGTCAGGTCGCGCGCGCAACATCAGAATTTGTCGAGGCGTCAGCACGCTCTTTCACAGCCGCATTTTCGGGGATCGCGTCGATCACGGCAACGCTCTCGGCGCTGGATGGCGATCAGTTCGCGACCCTGATGGATGCCCTCATTGCACTGGCCGTTGTCTTTGTCGCGACGACCGCAAGCTATGTCATTCTGCGGCATTTTGCCAAACGGCTGTACCGGCGTATGGGCACACGGGCCCACGACTGGGACTTTTTGCGGACGTTCGCCGTCTTGATCGCGACGACCTTTATCGATGCGGTTGTTGTCGTTCTGGCCTGGGGTCTTGGGTACCTGGCCGCGCTTTATTTGCATGGCGATCCCGGCACGATGGGTGTTCGGCAATCGCTCTATCTCAACGCATTTCTGCTGGTCGGGTTGGCCAAGGTGATTGTGCGGACGGTGTTGTCGCCCAGCACCCATGAACTCCGCTTCATCGCGATTTCGGACGCGGCGGCCAAGAGGATATCGCGTTGGGTGGGCAGCATTGCGACCGTCATTGGCTATGGTCAGTTGCTGATTGTGCCCATCGTCAACCAGCAGGCCTCCTTCAGCGCTGGGCGGGGCGTTTCGACCCTTCTGGCCTTCATCGCGATCGCGATGGCCCTGGTGCTGGTCCTGCGCAGCAGAACGGACGTTGCGGCGTGGCTGCTTGGCGAGCGGCCGGAAGACAAGCCCAGTGTGGTCCGCTTTGCATCCCGCAACTGGTATGCGCCCGTAGTCTTCTATCTGTTGGTGCTGGCCGTGATCGTGGCCGCCCGGCCTGATGGTCTGATCTGGCCTGTCCTGTTGACGACGGCGCAGGTGATTGCGGTTGTGACATTGGGCGTCGTGGTATCCGGCGGCCTGTCCCGCTTTGGGAGCCGCGGCATGCACCTGCCCGAACTGATGCGCAGCCGCATGCCATCGCTCGAAGGCCGGCTGAACAGTCTCATGGGACATATCCTCACCATTGCCCGGGTGGTCATTACCATTTGCGTGTTGGGCTTTGCCCTCGATTTCTCCGGCGTGCTCGACTTTCGGGGGATGGTCCAGGGTGAGACGGGGCGATGGGTTGTTGGCACGGCTGTCAGCGTCGCGTTGATCCTGCTCTTCGGCATGCTCATCTGGCTCGCGTTGCTGTCGTGGGTGGATTACAGGCTCAATCCCGATTACGGGACGATGCCCACATCGCGCGAGAAAACGTTGCTGACCCTGCTCCGCAATGCGGCCACCATCGTTCTGATGGTGATCATTCTGATGTTTGCTTTGGCCGAGATCGGGATCGACATTGCCCCGCTCATTGCGTCCGCGGGTGTCCTGGGCCTCGCCATCGGGTTCGGGGCGCAGAAACTGGTGCAGGACATCATCACCGGTGTGTTCATCCAGTTTGAAAATGCCATCAATGTTGGTGACGTCGTAACACTGGGCGGGACCACGGGCGTGGCGGAAAAGCTCACCATTCGGTCGATCACGCTTCGGGATGTCAACGGTACGGTGCATCTTATCCCGTTTTCGTCGGTCGATATGGTGTCGAACTACGTCAAGGATTTCTCCTACTACGTATGCGACCTGGGCATTGCGTATCGCGAAAACATCGATGACGGGCGTGACGCGATGCTTGCGGCGTTCGAACAGCTTCGTGAAACGGAACACGGTGCGTTCATCGACGGGGATCTGGAATGGTTTGGTGTGCAGGCGCTTGGCGACAGCGCGGTTGTCCTCCGTGCGCGTATCAAGTGCCATCCGGGCAAGCAGTGGGGTATCGGACGGGCCTATAACGAGCTGTGCAAGCGCGTGCTGGATGAGCGTGGCATCGAAATACCCTACCCGCATCAGACAATCTATTTCGGCGAGGACAAGGATGGTTCGGCGCCGGCGCTGCAACTGAAAAGGGGTCCGGCCACCTAGGATCGCGGGGCTCTTTGCGCCCCGCCTTTGCTGGCCGCTCTCAAATGCGCGATGTTTAACGCCGGGCGTCGGCGTGCGCCAAACATGGAACGCGTGCCGGAATGCATGCAGGAACGGTCAACGCGGCACAGCCTTCGACGCGGGCCCCGCAATGTGGACGTTGCCAATTCGGATACCCGGTGCGGTCGTGACCTTTGGTTGCGCGACCCCTACAGTAGAAACAGATGGCAACGAGGAGCCGGTAGCGTGGAACACGACACGGAAAACCTGATGGTCTGTCCGCAATGCGATGCGCTTTACCGCAAGAAGACGCCCGCGCCCGGCGAATTGGCGATGTGCCAGAGGTGTCACAAGGTCATCGCGACACCGCGCAAGCGGGCGGGCATGCAAATCATTTCACTGGCATTTGCCAGCCTAACACTGATCGTCGGCGCCGTTTTCTTTCCCTTCCTGCGGATTGACGCGGCGGGCCTGTCAAACTCGACATCCGTGCTGGACGTGGCGCTGTCGTTTGGCGGCGGGATGCTCGCGGTTCTGGTGGTGCTGACGGCGGCCTTTATCGTCTTTGTCCCGGCGCTCCGGATGATCCTGCTCTTGTACGTGCTTGTTCCGCTGGTCTTTGACAGACGGCCCTCACGCGGGGCCACCGGCGCGTTCCGCCTGGCCGAAGCGCTCAAGCCCTGGGCCATGGCGGAAATCTTTGCGCTTGGCGTTGCGGTGTCCCTGATCAAGGTCGGGGACCTTGCATTCGTGGCGTTCGGCCCCGCGTTCTGGATGTTCGCGATCCTCATCGTGCTTCTTCTTTTGCAACAACGCTACATGTGCAGTTGGTCGGTATGGCAAGCTCTGAACCCAAAGACATAGTCACCGCCCGCGCCGCGGGCCTTGTCGGATGCAGGCGATGTGCAAGCGCGTGGCCGGCGGGCACGGCCCGGTGCAACACATGCGGTAGCAAGATTGCGTCGCGCGACACGCTCAGCCTGCAAAAGGTCTGGGCGTGGTGGATCGCGGGCCTCATGTGCTATGTCCCTGCGAACGTGTATCCGATGCTGCGCACCCGGACACTTTTCACAACCGAAGAGGCGACGATTGTCGGCGGTGCGATTGATCTGATCCACTATGGTGCCATCGGCATCGCCTTGATCATCCTGATCGCGTCCGTGGCAATCCCGGTGGCCAAGTTCATTGCCATCGCCTATCTCGCCATTACAGTGAGGCGTGGGCGGCAACCAGAGGGGCATCGCAGGCAGGTGCTGTACGAAGTGATTGAATATATTGGGCGATGGTCCATGATCGACGTCTTCGTCGTGGCCATCCTCGCGGCGCTTGTACAGTTGGGGGATGCGGCCAGCATCTCGGCCGGATTTGCCAGCCTTGCCTTCGCGCTGTCCGTGATTTTCACGATGTTTTCGGCGCAGGCATTCGACAGCAGGCTGATCTGGGACCAGACCGCAGGACCCGAAGGCACCGCGCATGCCCGCTGACATCCCCGAAATCGAAGTGGCCCCGGCGCGCCGGTCCTTTTGGCAACGCGCGTCCGTTATCTGGCTTGTCCCGATCATTGCGCTGTGCGTGGCGCTTGGCGTCGCGTGGCAGACCTATTCAAGCCAGGGCCCGCTTCTGATCCTGACCTTTGACGAAGCGCTTGGCGTCAAGACGCGCGAGACCGAATTGCGGTATCGCGACGTTGTCGTGGGGCGTGTGGAAGGCGTCGAATTCACGCCGGATCTTGGCCGGGTGCAGGTGTCGGTCCGCGTGGACAAGGACATTGCGCCGTTCATTGACGGCGATGCTGCGTTCTGGGTCGTGCGGCCCGAGGTTTCGGCGCGCGGCGTCACCGGCTTGGAGACGGTCCTGTCGGGTGTGTTCATCGAAGGCGTCTGGGACACCGACGGCAACGGCTTTGTGGCTGCGCATGAGGGGTTGGAGGCCGCGCCGCTTTTGCGCCCCGAACAGCGCGGTACGATCCTGACGCTGCGGGCGCAATCGGGCACGGCGCTGACCGAAGGGACGGCGATCACCTACAAGGGGATCGAAGTGGGCCGCATCGGTGTGCCGCGCATCACGCCGGGGCAGGCGCAGGCCCAGGCACCGGCGGTGATCTTTTCGCCCTACGACCGGCTGATTTCGTCCACGACACGGTTTTGGGATACGTCCGGGTTCAGCTTTTCGCTTGGGGCCGGGGGAGCGAACCTGGACTTTACATCGCTGGCCTCGCTTGTCGCGGGGGGCGTGGCCTTTGATACTGTCGTGTCGGGCGGCGTTCCGCTGCGCGGCAGGCCCGCGTTCGATGTCTTTGCCTCAGAGGCTGTCGCCCGCGACGCCGTGTTCGAGGACCAGCAGGGCAACGTCATCAACCTGTCAATTGTCTTTGATGAAAACGCCACGGGCCTCGCGCTTGGGGCGCCAGTTCAGTTCAACGGGATCGTCGTCGGCGAAGTCACCAGCGTGTCCGGCATTGTCGACCCGTTGCGGTTTCGGGACCAAAGGGTGCGCCTGCAGGTTATCGTTGAGGTTGCCGCAGCGCCCCTGGGGCTTGATGATGCCGCGTCCGAGGATGACGTCCTCGATTTCTTTGCCCGTCAGGTTGAAACGGGCCTGCGCGCCCGTCTCGCCACGGCGTCCATCCTGACCGGTGGGCTGCGCGTCGAACTCATCACGATGGAAGACGCGCCCATCGCGTCGCTCGACCGGGCGGCGGATCCGTTTCCGGCGGTGCCCACGACCCAAAGCCAGATCGCCGACGCCGGGGCCACGGCGCAAGGGGTTCTCGAACGCATAAACGGGCTGCCGGTCGAAGAATTGATGGGTTCGGCAATCGCCTTCCTGAATGCATCGACGGTTCTGGTAAGCGACGGCGACCTCGCGCAGATCCCCGCCGACCTGCGTGACATCCTGGCGGATGTGGAAGAGATTTCCGGTGCGGAGGACCTGCAAAATGCACCGCAACGCCTGACCGAAATTCTGGCCAGCCTGCAACAGGCGAGCGATGATGTCGCCGAGGTTGTTGCACGGGTCGAAACGGCCCGCGCCATCGAACGTGTTCTCGAAGCGGTGGACGCCGCCAGCGGTGCGGCCGATGCCGTGACCGATGGCGTGGCCGGCGTGCCGGACCTGATCACCAGCCTGACCGAGACGGCGCAGACCGCGCAAAACCTGCCCCTTGACGACCTGATCGAACGCCTGTCGCAGGTGGTGGCGACCGCAGATGACGTGTTGCAGGACCCCGAAACACGCAACCTCCCGGCAAGCCTGAATGCCGCGCTGTCCGAGTTGCGCGGTGTCATCGCAGAGTTGCGCGACGGCGGGGCCGTCACGAACCTGAACCAGACGCTGGCATCCGCGCAGGACGCTGCCGCAGCCGTTGCGCAATCCACGCAGTCCCTGCCGGACCTCGTGAACCGGTTGAATGCGCTGGTGCGCACGGTGGAAGAGACGTTCGAGGGCTATGACGACAATTCCGAATTTGCACGCTCCGCGCGACAGGCTCTCGTGGAAGTCGCCCGCGCGGCAAAAGCGGTGGAAAGCCTGTCACGCACCATTGAACGGCAACCCAACTCGTTGCTCCTGGGGAGATAAAGATGAAACTGTTCCTTGCCGTCGCGACCGCGATTGTGCTGTCGGCGTGCACCTCCGAGCCGCCCTTGCGGTTCAACGCTGCGCCCGAAGCGACGTCCGAGCGGGTGCGCATTGCTTATCAAACGGTATCGGTCCGCGAAGTGGAGCTGCCCATTTACGCCGCCACGGAAGAAATCTCGCGCCAATCGGCAGATGGCAGTGTCAGCTCGGACACAGCAAACCTTTGGGCGGATGATCCGGCGCGCGCCATCACCCTGGACCTCGCGCGCACGCTCAGGGACATCAGCGGTGCCCGCGTCGCGCCCGATCCCTGGCCGTTTCAAACGCGCCCCGAAGTGGTCGTTGACGTCCGGTTCGAAGAACTCGTGCCGTCCGCAAATGGTCAATACCGCGCGACGGGCTTGTACTTTGTGGCACCGGACGACGAAGGGCGCGCCGAGCACGCGCACGCTTTCGATCTGTCCGTGACGTTTGACCCGGAGGCCGGCTTTGAGTCCGTAGCTGCATCGCGGACCAAACTGGTCACCATGTTGGCGCTGGATATCGCGCGCACCGCGTTGCGATAGAGGCCATTCGGGCTTCAAACGCGGGTATCCTCAAGCCACGGTGCAACCCCGGTTGGTAGGGCGGGCGCGCACATGCGCCGTGATTTAGAACGCGCATCGACGGTCAGCCATTTCCGCCAGACGAGGCACTTCATTTCCCAGGGCGACTGGCACGATGATTTGCCGCCCAATCCGGCTGCGGCTACGAAGCGAAGCCGTGCAACCGTAAACGCGCAGTCCGGGTCGTCCTGGCGGCACCCTCGGCCAATCGTCGATAGACTGCACTGGGTCGCGGCCTGACGCGCAAGTCCTTTTCAGCTGTGGAACGGGCATCCACTCGCGTTTCCAGACTGTGCTCGCACCTGTCACGACCCGGTAGACAAGGATGATCATCAGACGGCCAACGGTGCCAATGCCAGAGTTCGCGCGGCTGGTGTTCCAACGTGCGTTTTGATTTGCCGCGGGTCATGGCGCCGCAGAGCGCAGCCGGTCCATGTCGTCCTGGGGCACGCCGGCCTCTTCTGCCCGCGCGATGGTCTGGGTTGCCATCGCCCGCGCCGCATTGGCGAGGCCCTCGTTCTCGGCGGCTGAGAGCGCTGTCAGGCTTTCCAGCAAGTGCCGCGACACCAGGAAGCTTCCGGCGCTGTCGCGCGAAATCTGGCCAAAAGACGCCTCGACCAAATCAGAAGGCCCGGGAAACCTTGCGACCACGCTCTTGACGACGGGGGCGTCGGTCTGAACCGGTTCGGACACATATTGCCACAACAGCGTCTTGAGCCGCGTGATCGCCTCGATCGCGGTGCCGGGGTCATTGATGCCGGGTGAAAGCGCCTTCAACCCGATCTCTGAAATGATGACCAGGCCGAATTCGGCGTCTTGCTCATGCGTTCTGAAATCGCCAAACGTAAACGCTTTCAAAAGGGCCGCGCAGAGTGTTTCGTCAACCGTGCCGGACACTTGGCCAATGACCTCGCCAGTCAGGACATGCTGACCCGGGCTTGCCTCGAGATAGAGCGTGCTCTGGTCGGGAAGGCAATTGTCCAGCATCGCCATATCGATCAGTTGCAGATAACCGGACTTGCCCGCGCGCAGCGGCGTGGTCACCGGTGGCATAATCGTGTCGTCGGTCATTTTCGACGCACCGAGGCCCGGTTGGCGCGCCAATGCAAGCAACGACGCTTCAGACCGGACCTGCGCCGTTTGCAAGCTCTCCTCGATGCTTCCGAGTGTTGTCAGGTGATTGATCCATCTCAGCAGCGACAAAATCACGGCCACAACAACGAGCGTTGTAATCGCCATCACGACAAGTGCTGCTTCGTCCGGATAGAACCCGAGCCGGTACAGGACGAGTGAGCCCAGAGAGTACACAAATGCACCGATGAACACGGACAAAACCGATTGGGTGGTAGTGTCCTCGAGTAGAATGCGGTGCACGCGCGGGGTGGCGGTGTTTGCCGCGGCCCGGTGCGCCGAAACCATGATACTAAGCGAGAATGTCGACACGGCGAGCATCGAACTCGCGAGGATGGTGAGCACCGGCGTTACCGATCCAAAGTCGATACCCGCACTGACGCCGTCGCCCAGAAGCCTGTTCACAAAAGGGCTCGCGAGCGTCGCGACAACCGACAGGACGGCATACAAAAACACCCGCAGCCCCATGCTGCGGTAGTAGCGCAGAAAAACGATTTTCAGCCAGTCCAGTCGGTTCACACCCGCCCCGTCACATTGACAACCTCTCGGATGTGTATCGCGGGGGACGCCGAGCATCCACTGCAAAGCGGATCACCATGCCTAGCGCGGAACAGGGTCGATTTGCGCATGGGGCGGATGACCGGGGCTTCATGACCCGCTGGTCTGCAATACCCCGGTACAGTCCCCGCCGGGAAGAGCACAGCCGTTGCCCTGAACGCATTCAGACCTGCGCGGAATATGCTGTGCGGAAGATGTGGACCGGAGGATGCAGACCTTTGAGCGATCAACCCGCGTGGCCTGAGCCGCCGCCACGAGGTCAAGGTGGGTCCAGCCAGTCCGCCCACGCAAGTCCCCTTGGCCTGTCCGCCGGAAACGTCACGCTTGCGCAGTATTTCAGCGCATGGGGGAGAAATTCTCTGCGTAAAACCTGTGCCAGTTGTCACCCATGATGCCTGCAACTTCGCTGTCGCTCAGACCGGTGGCGCGCAGGCCTGCTTCGATGTTGCCAAAGTCGCGATTGTCCTGGAACCATGTGGGCATGGGCGGGAAACCGGGAGCGGCGGCCGAGCCTTCGCCATAGTCGATCTCCTTGCTCCAACGGCCGACGCGCATCCATTCGACCACGCTGTCGGGCTGATCCTGGCACAGGTCCGTGCCGATGCCGAGATGCTCCGGGCCATAGGTTTCAGCGGTGCGGGCGATCATCTCGCAAAAGCTGTCGAGCGTGCAGTCGGATTTGTCCTTCAGATGATGCGGATAAACCGAAAAGCCCAACATCCCGCCGTTTTCCGTGACTGCCCGGATCACATCGTGCTTCTTGTTGCGCAGGGCCGGGGCCCAATCGAACGGATTTGCGTGCGTGATCGCGATGGGACGTTCCGAAATCTCGGCCGCTTCAATGGTTGAGCGGTCGGCGGAATGGCTCATGTCCACGACAAGGCCGACACGGTTCATTTCCTTGATCACCTGGCGACCCATGCGCGTAATGCCGGTGTCGTCGGCCTCGTAACATCCCGTCGCGAGCAAGGATTGATTGTTGTAGGTCAGTTGCATGAAGCGCGCGCCAAGGCTGTGGACGATTTCCACCAACCCGATGTCGTCTTCGATGGGGCTGGGGTTCTGAAACCCGAAGAAGATCGCGGTTTTGCCTTCGGCTTTGGCGCGGTCCACGTCGTGCGCGGTGAGCCCTTTCATGATCAGATCAGGATAGAGTTCGAACCACCGGTTCCACTGTTCAAAGTTCAGCACCGTTTCGCGGAAGTTTTCATGATAGGCGATGGTCACGTGGACGGCGTCCACATTCCCCTCGCGCATCTGGCGAAAGATCTTTTCGGACCAGTTCGCATATTGAAGATTGTCGATCAGCATGGCGTACCCGATGCGATGTATGCGGTTTTGACGATGGTGTAGAATTCGGCCGCTGTGCGCCCCTGTTCCCGTGGACCATAAGAGCTGTCGCCGCGTCCGCCGAAGGGGACGTGGTAATCTGTTCCGGCGGTTGGCAGATTGACCATCACGCACCCGGATTTCGCGTTGCGGCGGAAATGCGTGGCGCGGGCCAGATTGGTTGTCACAATCCCCGCGGTCAGACCAAAATTCGTATCGTTCACAACGTGCAACGCTTCCTCATATCCGGCTACGGGGATCACGCAGGCGAGCGGTGCGAACATCTCTTCGCGATTGATCCGCATATCGTTATGCGTGCCGACGAAGACGCCGGGGGACATGAAATACCCTTCCGTTGCCAGGTCCAGACGCTGCCCGCCACAGAGCAACTCCGCCCCTTCGGAGGCTGCAAGTTCGACATACGCGAGGTTCTCTTGCAGCTGTTGCTCGGACACGACCGGTCCCATCTGCGTATCGGGATCGAGGGCGTGCCCCACCTTCATCGCCTTTGCGGCGATGACCAGTTTGTCGACAAACGCGTCATGTACGGATTGGTGCACGACCAGACGCGAGGACGCCGTGCATTTTTGTCCCGTACCGCCAAACGCGCCGCCCAAGGCCAATGAGACGGCCAAATCTATATCCGCATCGTCCATCACGGCGAGCGCGTTTTTCGATCCCATTTCCATCTGCACGCGGGTCAGGTTCGGAATGGCGCTGGCGGCAACGCCTTTGCCCACGGGAACGGATCCCGTGAAACTGATGGCATCGACCTTTGGGCTTTCGACCAGTTTCTGGCCAATCGTGCTGCCCGCGCCCATGATCAGCGACACAAGCCCCTTGGGGATGTCCTGGCGCGCGATGATCTCAACCAGGGCCACCGCGGATGCAGGGGTCACGTTCGCAGGCTTCCAGACCACGGCGTTGCCGTAACAAAGCGCCGGGGCAATCTTCCAGGACGCAGTTGCCGTCGGGAAATTCCAGGGCGAGATCACGGCGACAACCCCAACCGGTTCCCGGCGCACGTCAATCTCGATCCCGTCGCGCACGCTGTCTGCGGTATCACCCATCTGCCGCAGGGTTTCCGCCGCATAGTAGGTAAAGAACTGACCCGCCCGGTACACCTCGCCCTTGCCTTCGGCCAGCGGTTTGCCTTCTTCCCGTGAGAGGAGCGTCCCAAGCTCTTCTGCGCGGTGCATCATTTCGGTGCCGATCGCCATCAGCACATTGTATTTCCGTTCGATCCCGTAAGCGGCCCATTCCGCCTGCGCGCGGCGCGCCTGATCAAGCGTTGCGTCCAGTTGATCCGGTGATGCCTGCGCAAACATTCCAATGAGGTCGCTCAGATCGGACGGATTGCGGTTTTCGATTTCGGATGCGCCCGCGACCCATTCTCCGGCAATCAGGTTCAGCTTGGTTTCGGTCATTCCACATCCCTTTGTTCAGACAGCGCGATTGCGTGCCCGCATAGCATAGCGGATGACTGCGCTTCAGGCTTTCCGTATTTTCTGCACCTTTCTTCAGGAGCACTGAATTTTGTTGCTTGGGAGCAAGCTGTCATCCCGGCGCATTTCCGCGATCAGTTCCAGAAATGCGCAGGCGGCGGGCATCAGGGCCTTGGGCGGACGGGACATCAGAAAGACCGTGCGCCGCGCGGTCACATCGGCCAAGGGCAGAAACGCAAAGTCATTGCGCAGATTGGCCACGGCCAGATGCGGCAGCACGGTGATCCCGACGCCCTGTCGGACCAGACCAAGCAAGGAGGCCGTGTTCGGAACCATCAGGCGCGACCGCGCCAGGATCGGGGCAAAGTCGGGGTCCTTGATCTGTTGGCACAAACCATTTGCGATGATTGTCTGACCTTCCAATGCCTGCCAGGTGAGCGGACTGTCCGATGTGGCAAGCGGGTGGTCCTTGCGACACACCAGCCCGAACGCGTCACTGAATAGTTCCGTGCGGTTCAGTCCGGGCATCGACGTGAACGATCCGATGCCGATGTCAGCCTTGTCATGATCCAACGCATGCGCAATGGCAGCCGAATCCATGTCGCGCAGGTCGATCTGAACCTTCGGGTGCTGTTGGGTGAACCGAAAAATAACAGCGGGCAGCACGGTCGTCGCGACCGATGGCGTCACGGCCAACCGCAGAACGCCAAGTTCGGACCGGGCCAACCCTTCGATCACGGAAACCGTGTTTTCGAAATGCGCAACCTCGCGCTCGGCCTGCGCGAGGATGAGTTCGCCAATGGGGGTCAGACGGGATTTCCGTGCCGTCTCGAACAACGCCGATCCGATATGATCCTCGAACTGCTTCAGCATCATCGAGATAGCAGACGGTGTGCGCCCCAGCGTCTCTGCCGCCTCGGCCAGGCTGCCATGCGTGGCAACGGTCGCAAAACACCGCAGCATCTCGATTTTTATGGCCAATTTCAGAAACCCTGAATCACGCTTTGCAAAATCAAGTTTGCCTCGAATTACATCTCATGACCATATGGCGATCATGGCATCCGACCACGGCATTCGTGGCTTGGACAAATGCAGGGAGCATCCATGATTGAACGCATCGACACTGGCACACGGTCTTCGAAGATCGTGAAACACAATGGCGTGGCCTACCTGACTGGGCAGGTCGCCGAAGGTCCCACGATTCAGGATCAGGTGCGCGGATGCCTCGCCAAGATCGACGCCCTGTTGGAGCAGGCCGGGTCGTCCCGTGAAAACATGCTGCGTGTCACGATATGGTTGGCGGATATGGATGATTTTGCCGGGTTGAACGAGGTCTGGAATGATTGGGTTCCGGAGGGTCACGCACCGGCACGCGCCTGTGGGGAGGCAAAACTTGCGCGACCTGAACTCAAGGTCGAATTCATTGTGGATGCCGCTTACGCGGACTGAGGCGCCGCTTCGCCGAACTTTGCGGCGACGCAGGACCACGTTGCGCATCATGGTGCCGGGCTGGTGTGCTGCGCTTGTGATCTTGTGGTTTTCGCGCGTGACCATCTACAGTTTGCAAACGCGGTGGGTGCCGAATGCGTGGGCCGGTCTCTTCACGGTGCCTGCGGCGTTGGCCAGTGGCAGGCCTGCCAGTCGGCACAGAAACGCGGGCGGGTCACGTCGCGATCAGATAAGGGGTTCCGATGGATCAGACAGAAATTGACGCCCTGCGTGCCCGGCCGGTTGGCCCGTTTGATCATCTGATTGATGGCCGGCATGTTACTGCGTCGGATGGTGGGCGGATGGATATCCTGTCGCCGATTGACGGGACCGTTCTGACCACCACTGCGGCGGGCACGGCTGCGGATATGGAGGCGGCGATTGCCTCTGCCCGTGCCGCATTCGAGGATGGGCGGTGGGCTGGGCAACCGCCCGCTGCGCGCAAGAAGGTGCTGATGAAATGGGCCGACCTGATTGACGCAAACGCACTGGAATTGGCTGTACTCGGCGTGCGGGACAACGGTACCGAAATCAGTATGGCGCTCAAGGCCGAACCGGGGTCCGCGGCGGCGACGATCCGGTATTACGCGGAAGCGCTCGACAAGCTCTATGGCGAAATCGCAGCGACCCCGCGTGATGTCCTCGGGATGATCCACAAGGAGCCTGTGGGCGTCGTTGGCGCGATTATCCCGTGGAATTTCCCGATGATGATCGGCGCATGGAAGCTGGGGCCCGCCCTCGCCATGGGCAATTCGGTCGTTCTGAAACCGTCCGAAACGGCGTCGCTGTCGCTCATGCGGATGGCGGAACTGGCGCTGGAGGCGGGGCTGCCGCCGGGGGTGTTGAACGCGGTCACAGGGGCGGGGGCCGTCGTGGGTGAGGCCATGGGCCTGTCCATGGACGTGGATGTTCTGGTCTTTACAGGCTCCGGTGCCACGGGCCGACGTCTCATGGAATATGCCGCCCGGTCCAACATGAAACGGGTCTATCTGGAGCTGGGCGGCAAATCGCCCAATATCGTTTTTGCCGATGCGCCCAATCTGGACGAGGCGGCGAAGGTCGCGGCGAGCGGTATTTTTCGCAATGCGGGGCAGGTCTGTGTCGCGGGGTCACGCCTTTTGGTCGAAGCATCCATTCACGACGAATTCGTATCCGCGGTCGCCAAGGCGACAGAGGCGATGCGGGTGGGTGATCCACTGCGCATGGACACATTTATCGGAGCCGTAAACTCCGAAGCGCAGCTGAACGCCAATCTCGGCTTTGTCGAAACCGCCGCGTCCGAAGGCGGACAGGTCATCACAGGCGGCGGTCGCATCCTCGAAGATACGGGCGGCTATTACATGGCGCCGACAATCGTGACCAGTGTGACCCGCGATGCGACCCTGTCGCAAAAAGAGGTGTTTGGCCCGGTGCTGGGCGTCACGCCGTTCGACACCGAGGAAGAGGCGATTTCGCTGGCCAACTCGACCGTCTACGGCCTTGCCGGGGCCGCGTGGACGGCGAACCTTGGCCGTGCGCACAGGATGGTGCGGGCGGTGCGCACGGGCGTCATGCATATCAACACCTATGGCGGCGCGGACGGCACGGTGCCCTTGGGCGGTGTCGGCCAATCCGGAAATGGCTCCGACAAGTCTCTGCACGCCATAGAGAAATATGTGAACCTCAAGACCGCGTGGATCAAATTATGAATGCCAGCAAAACCATTCTGGTCGTCGGGACCTATGACACCAAAGATGAAGAGCTGGGATTTCTGGCGGGCGTGATACGGGATCAGGGCGGCGATGTGCTGACGATGGATGTGTCCGTGCTGGGCGATCCGTCCGCGCCCACGGATTATTCGAAACACGACGTGGCAGGCGAAGGCGGCAGCAGCATTCAGGCGGCCATCGACAGCGGGGATGAGAACCATGCCATGCAGATCATGGCCAGGGGCGCGAGCCTGCTGGCTGCGCGCCTCTATGCCGAGGGAAAGTGCGACGCTCTGATCGTGTTGGGTGGCACGATGGGGACTGACCTCGCGCTTGATGTGGCGTCCGCATTGCCGTTGGGCGTGCCGAAATACATCGTATCCACGGTGTCATTCTCGCCCCTGATCCCGGCAGAGCGATTGGCGGCGGATACGCAGATGATCCTGTGGGCCGGTGGGCTTTATGGGTTGAACTCTGTCTGCAAGGCGTCGCTGTCGCAAGCGGCAGGGGCCGTTCTGGGCGCGGCGCGTGCGGTTCAGAAGCCCGATCCCGACAAGCCGTTGATTGGCATGACATCGCTCGGCACCTCTGCGCTGAAATACGTGATCCCGCTCAAGCCCGCATTGGAAGCGCGTGGGTTCGAGGTGGCCGTGTTCCACGCCACCGGCATGGGCGGGCGCGCGTTTGAAAGCCTTGCGGGGCAGGGCGCGTTTGCCTGTGTCTTTGACTTTTGCACGCAGGAGCTGGGCAATCACGTGAACGGTTCGAACATCTCGGCCGGGGCGGACCGTCTGACGCATGCAGGCGCAACGGGCACGCCGCAAATTGTGGCGCCGGGCTGCTATGACCTTGTGGATGTCGTGGGCTGGCAGCCGATTGATGGCAGATGGGACAGGCATATGAAGCACGCGCACAACCGCCTGCTCACCTCCATCGTTCTCGAGGCTGCGGAGACGCAATTGGTCGCCCGGGCGCATTGCACGCAGCTGGCCAAGGCCACGGGACCAACCGCGTTGATCCTGCCCGAACACGGATTGGGCGAGTGGGACCGGGAGGGGGCGGACCTGCACAACCCGGACGGCCTTGCCGCGTTCCTCGCAGAGGTCGAGGCCAATGTGCCGGACAATGTGACGACCCACCGCATCCCGTGCCACATCAACGATGCGGCTTTTTCGGACAAGGCGCTGGAAATTTTTGACGGCTGGCGCGCAGACGGCACAATTGTTGCCTAACCCTGCGCGCCCGGGTCCAGACGGGTCAGCAAATCAAGCAGCGTTTCGTAATCCTCCGCGCCCAGCGTCTCCTTGAAGCCAGCGACAATTTTGGCCGCCTCGGGCGAGTGGTCATCAATGATCCGCTGCCCGCTGGCTGTAATCTCGATGAATTGCCGCCTGCGGTCCTTGTCATCGCGGGTCTGCGTCACAAGGCCCTTGTCCCGCAACGTCGCTGCAATGCGGGTGAGGCTCGGAAAGAGCAGGCTGGAGCGGTCGGCCAGTGTCTTGGTATCCATCCGGCCAAATTCGGCCAGCACCCGCAGGACGCGCCATTGCTGTTCGGTGATGCCGGTTTCGGACAGCATGTCCCGGATGGGTGACATCACACCCTCGCGGGCCCGGATCAGCGCGATGGGAAGGGAGCGGTTCGTCGTGGGGAGTGATCTGGCCATGAAACCTCAGATGCCCGGATGAAGAGCAGTTGACAATCACTCTACCGGTTAATTAACTTAGCAACAATTAACATGTTAAGGGATTGGGGTTGTCGAATGGATGGCTTCCGTGGTCTCGGAAGACGGGGGGGCAAAGGTTGCGATGACGGTCCATGCGACACGCGACGGGCAGTGCTTGCAGATCAGGCGCAGGTCCTGTTGCCCACAACACCGGCGCAGTTCATTCTGATGCGATCAGACCATACCATTTCCAACACGTCCGCGATCTCAGGGAAGGACAGCGCATGAGCGTTCTTGACGACAACATTGCAAAACTTGACGGCTTCCTCGGGCGGTTTCGTGATACCGGCATACGAAACCGTATCGCAGGTCAGGATGTGGCGGGATCCGAAGGTGTGTTTCAGACGCTGTCGCCCGTCGACAAATCAGTGATCTGTGATGTTGCGCATGGCGCTGCGGCCGATATTGATCAGGCGGCCAATGCGGCGCACGACGCCTTTGCCGCGTGGCGTGACATGCCCGCGACTGAGCGCCGCAAAATCATCATTCGGATCGCCGAAGGTATTGAGGCGCGGGCCGAAGAGATCGCGCTGTGCGAATGCTGGGATACCGGGCAAGCCTACAAGTTCATGTCCAAGGCCGCGCTGCGCGGTGCCGAGAACTTTCGCTATTTTGCGGATCAGGTTGTGCAGGCCCGCGACGGGCAGCACCTCAGATCGCCAACCCTGATGAACATCACCACGCGCGTGCCGATTGGTCCCGTGGGTGTGATCACGCCCTGGAACACGCCATTTATGCTGTCTACGTGGAAGATTGCGCCGGCTCTGGCGGCGGGCTGCACCGTGGTTCACAAACCTGCGGAGGCGTCGCCGCTGACCGCGCGCCTGTTGGTTGAAATCGCCGAAGAAGCGGGTTTGCCGCCCGGCGTTCTGAACACCGTCAACGGGTTTGGCGAAGGTGCGGGCAAGGCGCTGTGCGAACATCCCAGGATCAAGGCGATTGCCTTTGTCGGCGAAAGCCGGACCGGCAGTCTGATCACAAAGCAGGGCGCCGATACGCTGAAGCGCAATCACCTTGAGCTGGGGGGCAAGAACCCCGTGATTGTGTTTGACGATGCCGACCTCGACCGTGCGCTCGATGCCGCGATCTTCATGATCTATTCGATCAACGGCGAACGCTGCACCTCTTCCTCGCGGCTTTTGGTGCAGGAGACGATCCGCGAAGATTTCGAGGCGAGGCTGATTGAACGCGTCAACAACATCCGCGTCGGGCACCCTCTTGATCCCAAGACCGAAGTGGGTCCGCTTGTGACCCAAGAGCATTTTGACAAGGTCACCAGCTATTTCGACATCGCCAGGCAGGACGGTGCCACGGTGGCGGCGGGCGGCACGGTCGTGGGCGACGAGGGGTATTTTGTCCGGCCCACGCTGTTCACGCAGGCCAACAATCAGATGCGCATCGCGCAGGAGGAAATCTTTGGCCCCGTTCTGACCTCCATCCCCTTCTCGACCGAGGAAGAGGCGCTGGAGATGGCCAATGACACGGCCTACGGTCTGACGGGCTATGTCTGGACCAACGATCTGACCCGCGCGCTGCGGTTCACGGACAAGCTGGAGGCGGGCATGATCTGGGTGAATTCCGAGAACGTCCGCCACCTGCCCACGCCCTTTGGCGGTGTCAAAGCCAGCGGGATTGGTCGCGACGGCGGGGATTGGTCGTTCGAATTCTACATGGAGCAAAAGCATATCGGCTTTGCAACGGGTCAACACAAAATCACCAAATTGGGAGCGTTGTGAGATGCCTGTACCCGCACCAAACCTGTACCCCGATTTCAACACTATCCGCCTCAGCCACGTGTGCCTGAACGTGAAGGACCTCGCCGCGTCGAGGACGTTTTACACCGACATCCTTGGCCTTCAGGTGACGGATGAGACCGACAGCCACATCTACCTCCGGGCCATGGAAGAACGCGGGCACCACTGTGTGGTCCTGCAAAAGTCCGATCAGCCTGGCACCGTGGAGGTGATGGGCTTCAAGACGTTCGACGAAGACGATCTCGACCGTGCGGAGGCGTATTTTCAGCGCAAGGGGCGTCCGACCGCATGGGTCGATCGTCCCTATCAGGGCAAGACGCTGCTCACGTCGGACAATATGGGTATCCCGCTGGAATTCTATCACAAGATGGACCGGCTGGAGCCGATCCACCAGAAATACGCGCTCTATCGCGGGGTCAAACCGCTGCGCATCGACCATTTCAATTGCTTCAGCCACGACGTGGATGCGTCCGTGGCGTTCTATTCCGATTTCGGCTTCCGCGTGACCGAATATACCGAGGACGAGGACAGCAAAAAGCTGTGGGCGGCGTGGATGCACCGCAAGGGCGGCGTGCACGATATGGCGTTCACCAACGGCACAGGGCCGCGCATGCACCACGTGGCGTTCTGGGTGCCGACACCGCTCAACATCATCGACCTGCTCGATCTGATGGCGACCACCGGCTATGTCGGCAACATCGAACGCGGGCCGGGGCGGCACGGCATTTCCAATGCGTTCTTCCTCTATATCCTGGACCCCGACGGGCACCGGATCGAGATTTATTGCTCGGACTATCAGACGGTTGACCCGGACCTTGAGCCGATCAAATGGGACCTGAAGGACCCGCAGCGCCAGACCCTTTGGGGGGCTGCGGCACCGGAAAGCTGGTTCAAACACGGCACGACATTCGTGGGTGTGGACACCAGGGACTCCGACATTCAGGCCAGCCCGATCATCGCGCCGTAGGAGACTGTCATGGATTGGGACGAATTCGCGGGTTGGAGCAAGCAGATCGCAGATTGGGGCGCGCAGTATCACAAGACGCTGCGCGACCGGCCCGTGCGGGCCCAGACGGCACCCGGCGCAATCGCGGCCCAGCTGCCCGCCCGTCCGCCGGATCAGCCCGAAGCCATGGACGAGATCCTGCGCGATTTCGAAAACATCGTGATGCCGGGCATGACGCATTGGCAGCATCCCCGGTTCTTCGCCTATTTCTGTGCCAACGCCGCGCCGCCGTCGATGCTGGCCGAACAGTTGGTCAATACCGTCGCCGCGCAGTGCATGTTGTGGCAGACCTCGCCCGCTGCCACCGAGCTGGAAGGTCGGATGATCGATTGGATGCGGCAGGCTCTGGGCCTCGCCGATGGGGTCACAGGCGTCATTCAGGACAGCGCGTCCTCCGCCACCCTGTCCGCTGTGCTGACGATGCGCGAGAGGGCGACTGGGTATACCGGCAATCGCCACGGTTTGTCCGGCAAGGGGCCCTTGCGCATCTACTGTTCCGATCAGGTGCATTCATCGATTGATCGTGCCTGTTGGGTTGCCGGCATCGGGCAGGACAATCTGATCAAGATACCGGGGCAGGGGCCACGGTTTGGCATGGACGCGGCGGCACTGGATGCCGCGATCCGCGCGGATATTGCGGCGGGGCACACGCCTGCGGGCATCATTGCCATCACCGGTGGCACTGGCGTCGGTGGGTCCGATGATCTGACCGCTATCGCACGCGTGGCGCAGGACCACGATCTTTACACCCATCTGGACGCGGCATGGGCCGGCTCCGCGATGATCTGCCCGGAATTTCGGGATGCGTTTTGGGCGGGCGTGGATGCGTATGACAGCATCGTCTTCAACCCGCACAAATGGCTGGGCGCGCAGTTTGACTGTTCCATCCAGTTTCTGCGTGACGCTGAACCGCAACTCAACACGCTGAAGATCGAGCCCGAATACCTGAAAACCAGCGGCGATGCGGTGACGAACTATTCCGAATGGACCATCCCGCTGGGCCGTCGGTTCCGCGCGCTCAAATTGTGGTTCCTGCTCCGGTCCTACGGTCTGGACGGGCTACAGACGCGCATCCGCAACCATGTCGCGTGGGCAGAGGAACTGTGCGAGGCGATCCGCGCCCTCGACGGGTTCGACATCAGCACGAACCCGATCCTCAGCCTGTTTTCATTCCGCTGTCCGGGGGATGATGCGGCGCAGCAGCGGTTGGTCGATGCGCTCAATGACGATGGGCGGATCTACCTGACCCAAGGGTCCTTTGACGGGCGCAAGGTCATACGGGTGCAGGTGGGTCAGTTCGACACAACACGGGACGATGTGATGGCGGTGGCGCGCGTCGTGCAAGAGGTCTGGGAGGCCATCAGATGAACTTTGCAACCTACACAAGCAATGGTGAGACCTTTTATGGCGCGGTTGCAGAAGCGGGCATGATCGCGCTCAATGACGCGTTCCTGCACTGGCCAACGCTGTTTGATGCCGTGCAGGCGGGTGGTTTGACGGCTTTGAGCGATGCTGCGGTGGGCAAGGCCGTCACCCACACCGATTTTCAGTTCGAGATGGTGCTGCCCAATGCGCGCCGTATCCTCTGTGTCGGCGTGAACTTTCCCGACCGGAATGCAGAGTACAAAGACGGGTCCGAGCAGCCGAAATTCATGTCGCTGTTCCCGCGCTTTGCCTCCGGGTTCACGGGGCACGACCGCCCCCTGATCCGCCCCCCGGAAAGCCACCAGCTCGACTATGAGGGCGAGGTTGCAATTGTCATCGGCAAAGGCGGGCGGCGCATCGCACAGGCGGATGCCTATGATCACATCGCCGCGCTGACCCTGTGCAACGAAGGCACGATCCGCGACTGGGTCCGGCACGCCAAGTTCAACGTGACTCAGGGCAAGAACTGGGACAAGTCCGGCGCAATCGGCCCGTGGCTTGTGCCCTTTACGGATGCTGCCCAGCTTGATGACGCGCGCATCATCACCCGCGTGAACGGCGAAGTGCGGCAGGACGACGTCCTGAGCCGCATGATGCACCCCATCCGGCGTGAGATTGAATATATCTCGACTTTCATGACGCTTGAGCCGGGCGACATCATCGTCACGGGCACCCCCACCGGATCGGGCGCGCGGCTGGACCCGCCACAATATCTCAGACCCGGCGACGTGGTCGAGGTTGAGGTGAACGGTATCGGCACCTTGCGCAACACGGTTGAGGATGAACAGCCATGACGCCACAGGATCACGCACAGGCCGCAGCCGATCTGCTGCGGGCCGAAGAAACCGGCGCACAGATTGGCCTGCTGACCAAGCGCCACCCGGAGATGGGCATGGACGATGCCTATGCCGTGCAGAACGCAATCTACCGCGCGAAGCTGGAACAGGGGCGGTCCGTGGTGGGCTGGAAAATCGGGCTGACGTCAAAGGCGATGCAATACGCTTTGAACATAGACATCCCGGACAGCGGTATCCTGTTTGATGACATGGTGTTTGACCATGGTGCCACCGTTCCCGCGGGCCGGTTTATCCAGCCGCGGATCGAGGCAGAGATTGCCTTTGTCCTGAAATCGCCCATCGGTGGCGGGCATGTGACCCGCGACGATGTGATCGCGGCGACAGACTATGTGGCCCCGTCCATTGAAATCCTCGACACTCGTATCCTGCGCGTTGATCCGGAGACAAAAACGACGCGGACCGTGTTCGACACGATCAGCGACAATGCAGCCAATGCGGGCGTTGTCCTGGGGGCAGAGCGGCACGCGGTGGATGCGTTTGATTTACGGTGGGTCGGCGCGATCACGTCGCGGGACGGTGAGGTTGAGGAAACCGGCCTCGGGGCGGGCGTGCTGAATGATCCGGTCGAAAGCGTCGTCTGGCTGGCCCGCCGCATGGCGCAATACGGTCAAAGCCTCGAACCGGGTCAGATCATCTTGTCCGGCAGCTTCATTCGCCCGGTCGAGTGTCCGTCCGGCGCGGACATCCATGCGGATTTCGGACCGTTCGGCACGGTTGATATTGCGTTCGCGTAAGCGCCGCACCCTTCGTCAAGCTTGCTCGATCATGAACGCGTCGAAGAAGGCCGCAAGCGCGGCATGGTCTGTCACGGGCAGGATGTTGGCCACGTGCTGGTCCGGCCGCACCACAACGATGCATCCCTGATCCCGGTTGATCCCGCGCAAATCATAGATGTCGTTGCCGGGTTGTGCGTGAAACACCTTTTCGTAGTCGCGCAGACCGTATTTCCCTTTGGCGGGCCAAAGGTGGTCATGCAGATCATGCATGGAGAGGTCCTGCTGCTGGAACACGGCATAGGTATCGATAACAGCGTCCGGATCAGCGCCTGTCGCCGTATACTTTACCGCGGGTGACGCAGGTGAGTTCGCCAGATGATCAACGAATTGATAAGCGGCCGAGGCCGGGCTTGTCGGATCTTCCGCGCCGCCAAACAGGAAGATGCGCCACCGGCCATCCGCCTTGACGAGGTGTCCCAGATGCTGGCTGCGCCCGTCACACACGCGCGTCGCCTCTGCGGAAAAGAACCGTTGCCCGATGTTGAAGCCGGTCGCCAGATGCTGGTTCTCCTGACCGGTGGCGATGTACGACGGGAAATACTCAATCGATGTCCCGCTGACAAAGCCGCTTTGCCGCTTCATGAAGGCTTCGATTTCCGCCGTGTCGATGCGCGCCTTTTCCGAGGTGTCACTGGCCGAGGGCCGCGTCGCGACAATGCGGGACAACTCCCTGTCCGCGTTGATCAGCTGATTGGCAACCTTTCGGCGTTCGGTGCCGTAGGTCGCAAGCAGTTTGGCGTCACTCTGACCGCGCAGGACGGCCGCCATTTTCCATCCCAGATTGAATGTGTCGGGCAAGGACGTGTTCAGGCCCCAACCGCCCTTGGGGCTGTGCGTGTGACACGCGTCCCCCGCAACGAAAGCACGCGGGATGACATCGTCGCCGCTGCCGACGGGACGGTTGTCAAAGCGATCCGCAAGGCGTTGCCCCACCGAATAAATCGACCACCACGCCACTTCCTTCACGTCGAGCGTGTAGGGATGAAAGATCTGCTGCGCCTTCGCGATCAGGTCCTGTTCGGTGACGTTGATGTCGGTGGCACGTTTGTCTTTCTCGATACTGTCCATTTCGACATAGAAGCGGATCAGATACCCCCCTCTCGCGGGATGGTCATGACGGCGCCGTGGTCCTTTGACTGGATAAAGCTTTTGACGCGGATGTCCGGGAAATCCGTGTTCAAAAGGATGTCCATCACGCCCCATGCCTTGTTGGCGGAATCGCCTTCCAACGTGATCCCGAGGCTGTTGCGTACGCGGCTGCGACCACCGTCGCAGCCCACGACAAACCGCGCCTTCACAGTCTCCAACGCGCCTTGCCCGGCGTCGTCCACCCGTTTGAAGGTCGCAGTGATCGGGTGCGCCGACAGGTCCTGTGTCAGGCTGTCATCAATCTCCATGCTGACGAATTCGCGACTGTAATGCGGGCGCAGGTTGCTCACGGAATGGGCCATGCCATCGGTCAACAGTTCATGCAGCCGCGCCTGATTGACGATGCCGTGGGTGAACTCGGACAGCCCTGCGCGCGCATCCGCGATCTTTTCGGTCCGTTTGATATGTTGCGGGTTGTCCGCATCCGGTTCCCAAAACGTGTTTTGCTTGAGCTGGTAGGTCTCCTTGACCACCATTTCGCTGCTGTTGAAGGCTTCCATGATCTCGATCGTGCGGCACGAAATACCATCGGCCCGTCCAAAGAGAAGTGGGCCAGACGCCATGTCGACGATGCAGGTTTTGATGTCCGCAAATTCCGACATTTGCCGCGCCATGGTCAGACCCGCGGGACCGGTTCCAACGATCAGGACATCGACCTCTTGCGGGAGCGGTTCAATGGGGGGATCGGGATACGGCTTTCTGGCCGCGTCCGGGATCTGATAATTACCTGGTTTGAACCCATTGAGGTGGAACTGCATCGGGGTCGCGTCCTGTCTGATCGCTCATGGCGGCGTCGGTAATTTAATACACATGTTAATTATATGGCTGCCGTGGAAAAGGCAAGCATCCGCGCGTCCGTGAGGTGACGCGCCCAGCGGGGGGACGTGGATTGTTATCGTGCCAGTGTGTGGCGGCCGGCAACGCAGGGCTCCTGACGCACGGGGCTTGGATACGGTTCAATTCGAAGTCAGGCGCGCGGCATCGGACAGATCGGAAACGGCTTGAGCGTAGGCTTCGATAAACGTGCCAAGCGACCCTTGCACGGCCCCGGGCTCAAAGATCACGCTTTGCAGCCCAAGGCGTTCCACTGCGGCCAGCGCCTCCGCAGGTGGTTGCGCTTCCCAAATCAGGATCTGCGCATTCTGTTCCTCGGACAGACGCTTCAACTCGGCAAACTGGGCGTCTGTCGGCATGGCTCCCGCCTCCCATTCGAGCGATGAAATCGTCAAACCATACCGCGCCGCAAAATACTGATAACGGGGATGCGTCGCGATGATCGAGGTGCCGGCAAGACCGTTCAGGGCATCCCGGGCCGTGGTGTCCAACGCGGTGAGATCAGCGCGGAGCGCGGCCAACTGCGCCTCCACCGCCTCCGCTGGGGCGAGGTCGCGGGCGATGAATGCCGCCGCGATGGCTTCGGCCTGCGCGATGGCCAGCGTCGGGTCGAGCCATGTATACGACGCCACCCCTTCATGCGAATGCTCACCCCCGTCGCCGTGACTGTGCGTAATGCTTTGCGTGACGATGAACCGGTCTGTGATCGCAGCAGAGGTGTTCACGATCCGCGACCGCGGCAGCGACACACGATCAATCCATGTGGCGAATCCCGCACCGTTCAGCAGGATCAGGTCTGCCGATTGTATCATGCTGATATCCGCAATCGCCGGACGCCAGAACGACGGATCAACGCCTTGGGGCACGGGAAACACGATATCTGCGGCACCATCGCTGAGCCTCTCGGCCAAATCGTGCAGCGCCTGATTGACCGTAACGACGCGCGGTTTCTCCTCGGCCGTGGCTGCGGTTGCGCATATCAACGCCAGAGCAAGCGCGCACAGGCGCGCCCCGATATGTGTCCAACTCAGCTTCCGCATTTGCGCGCAATATCCTCCGGTGTCACGATCCAGTAATTGTCATGACTGCCTGTATCGACCTCTATGACCAGCCCGCTGGAGTGGTCGACATCTGCCAAGGGCACACGCGCTGTGCCGTCGCTGTTCAGTGACAGGGTCGTGAGCAGGTTGTTTGCGCCGTCCAGCACCCGTACATCGCCTTTTTGCGTCACGCGCCCGCTGGAAAACTTTGCCTCGACCGTCACCGCTTCGCAGTTCACGGAAGCAAACACCACAAGCTGATGCGCCGCCGCGCCAATCGGTGCGACGACGAAACCGGCTGCAACGGCCAGCGCCCGGATCATTGGCCTGTCCACGCTTCGAAGTGGACCCAGATCACGGCGCCCAGCTCGACCGCCTTGTCTGCGCCGTCTTGCGGCAACGTGTAATCGGCCGTGTTGAGCGCTGCAAAACCCCACCAGCCATCGGACGGCGGCGCATAGGTAAAGACGCCATTTGCGTCCGCTTTTACGGTTTGGGTGATCATCAGGTCATCAGGTGCCGTTGCGCCTGCGCCGTCGTTGAAAAACTCAACCTCAACCTCTGCATAGGGCACCGCGGCACCATCCATTTTCACGATCCCCTGAAACACGTTGTGTTCCCAAAGGCCGAAGGGCTTGGAGAGTGGCACGATCTCGGTCTTGAGGCCAAGTTCGGTATCCCACCCCTCATCATCGCCATAGGCGGTCACGTAGGTCTTGGTATAGTGGATGATGAACGCGTCTTCGGCGGGTTCCCAATAGGGCTGCGGTTCCATGGCAAAGACGTAAGTGCCGGGCCGCTCCAACGGGTAATTGAGCGTAAAGCCCTGTTCGTCCATGACCGTTGCATCCTGCAAGCTGCCAAGCAGGTCCGTTGTCGATCCCTCATGGGTGACGGTGAACGACGCAGGCGTGTCGAGCATCATGCCATCCATCTCGAAGGGATGCGAAAACGACATGGTGAGCGCGACGCTCCGCCCGTCTTGCTGGCTGATCATCGGATCGTTCGGGATGATCATGCCGTAATGTGCCAGCACGGGGGATGCGGCGATAAAAGCACCAGATGCTACAGCCAAAAAACGTCGTTTCATGGAACCTCCTGTTGGTTATGTGCCCAAGGTGAGCAGCCAACCCACCCACGCGTCTGCATTATGCGCAACGATCGCAGCACCGACCGCGGCAAGGCCTCCTGCAATCAACAATAGCGTCACAGTTTCTGCCGCCAAGAGGCGCAGGACCATACCGCGCTGCGCGCCCAGTTTCACGGCGGTCGCGGTTTCGCGTGCGCGCAGACGATAGCTCAGGAATACGGCAAGCCCGACAGCCGCGACCGCAGCAATCGCGATGATCGCCGTCACGACATCCAGCAAGGACTTGATCCGGAAAATCCGGTCGACCAACCCCTGGATCACCTGTGCCGGTTCGACCAGTTGCACGGGCAAGGCACCATCAAGGTACCGCCCTTTCAAAATCGTGCGCGCCCGCGTGTCATTGGGCACAACGATCACCGCAGATGTGGGAAAGTCATCCTGACTGCCATGAAAATGGAAGCTTTCGATGTTGTCGTCCGTGATCCGCTGGTATTGCACGACGGCAGCATTGGCCAAGGCATCTGTACCTTCGGCGACTTGCGCGGCGGTCACCACATCTTCGTGGCCATGCCCGATACCCTGAATGACCCAGGCCGTTTTGATATCGACAAAAATGGCTTGATCGTCGGGCGAATTTGTCGGCGCAAGGACCCCGACAATCGGCATTTCAAGCGGGTAGACACCGTCGAGATCAAAGAGGTTCTCCGGGGCGGAGACGAGGGTGTCCCCCACGCCCTTTCTCAGGGTGCGCGCGACATCGGCCCCGATCACCGCATCGCCCAGCAGGGACAGGCCACGGCCGGTTGCCGGCGACAATTGGCGAAAGTCGAAATAATCGAGTGTCGTCCCCACGATCCGGAAACCGCCGGAGGAAAAGGCCGTGTGCACCGGGATCGGCACGCCCAGACCGCTGTCCCAGACCGCCTCGACCTGCCGCATCGCGACGGGTTCCGGTCGTTCGTCGGAAAAGTAAAGCGCAGCCATGGTCAGATCCAGCTGCGACCCGCGACTGCCCAGCAAAAGCGGCGTTGCCTCGCCCCGCGCGACAAGCGCGCGTTCACTGGTCGCCAGCAGGGTCTGTGTGGCGACCGGAACGATCATGATGAGCGCAGCCACAGCAACCAGCACAAGGCTTTGCGCCCAGTGATAGCGCAAGTAGGAAAAGGCAAGAAACAGCGCGTTCATGCCACCGTCCGTTCCCGGAACTGCGCAAAATCCAGAACGCGTTCGAACCGCGGCAGCAGCTCGTGATCATGGGTCACGGCGAGCACGGCAGCCCCGGCTTCGGCCGCCTGTTCAAACAACAGATCAAGGATCCGCGCCTTGCTGTCGGGATCAAGATTTCCGGTTGCCTCATCGGACAGGATCAGCTTGGGCTGCGTGATCAGCGCGCGGCAGATGGCGACGCGCTGCTGTTCGCCCTGGCTCAGTCCGCCGGGGTGCCGGTCCAGTTTGTCGCCGATCCCGCAGGCCGCGGCCAGCCATTCCGCCCGGTCGCGTGCCGCCGCATCCAGTTTCAGCGCGGGGGTGATCCGGTACGGGTAAAAGATGTTCTGCCGGGCAGACAGGTAGTCGAGAAGCGCGAAATCCTGAAACACAAATCCGATCTGGCTGGCGCGGAACCTGCGGCGTTCGGCATCTGACAACCCCGAGACCACAGTGCCCGCGACCTCGATATGTCCGGTTTCCGGCGTCAGGATCCCCGCGATCAGGTTGAGAAGGGTCGTCTTTCCACTGCCGCTGGGGCCCACGACGGCCACCCGCTCTGTGTCACCCAGCGAAAACTCCGGGACGCGCAGGCGAAACCCGCCAGCACCGTAGCCAAAGCCGAGGTTTTCAACCCGCACCATCAGTTTGTCTGCGGGGCAGGGAAGGTTTCGCCCGCGTTGTCCCGGTTGACATCAAGCAGCTCGAAATCGGTGATCCGCCACGCGCCGTCAACGGGCGCCACAGTCAAATCGGCGCTATAGGTGTTGCCCCGCACGTGCATGTGTTCCGCATGACCGACGGTGCCAATGACCTGCCATGACGCGTCGATCAAAAGCGCGCTGTTGTCGCGGGCGACCTGTGTGTTCAGCAGCTTGATCTCGTGGATCGTCTGATCCCCTTCATCAAGCCCGCCGCCCTTCATCGCGCCCACGCGTTCCAGGTAGAGGTATTCAAGCGCCTCACCATGGGTCACGCGCGCCAGCGTGTCATAGATCGCATCCTCCTGCGTCTCACCAAAGGCTTCGTAAACCACCAGCAACAGCGCGGGTGTCAGCCCCCAGAACTGCGTCTCGGCCTCGGTGATGGAAAGTGGATCAAGCCCGGGCGCTGAAAACGTCTCCGTCTCCGAAATCCGGGCCGCGTTGGGCCACAGAACGGCAACACCAGCCGCAAGGACGCCCGCCAAAACCAAGGCCGCAATCTTGTATGTGGGTTTCACAGTTCAAACACTCGGGCTGCCAGCGCATCGGTCGGCGTTCAAACTGTTCGAGATACATGGAAAGTGCAAGCACTACGGGGGCCGATTGCCATCACACTGCGGACAGTGAGGCTGTTTCCTGCCCCGGGTCGCCCGCGCAAGTGATCACAGTTCGGCCATGGCTGCCGTGATGCGATCCAGACAGAGTTTGCCAAATGCGGGCCCCGCATGCATGACATCATCCTCGCGGTGGGCATCATCGGTTCCGAACCGTTTTGCACCTGCGCGGTATGTCTCCTTGGTCAGGCACCCTCTTGTAACGGTCTGATCCGGTTGGGTCAGGACAGACACGTCCGGAATACGCGCAAACGCGCTGTGATGTGCTGCGGTGTAGCTTTCGGCAAAAACGGATCCATCATCGTTGTGCAGGATGCGCTTCAGCCCGGTCAGGTGGGGTCGGTGTTTGAGCGTCCTTTCGGCAAGATAGGGCGGCGGCACGACAAAGATGGGCACCGTGCAGTGTTCGCGCAGCTGCGCGGCGATGCGATAGGTGAAATCGCTCTGGATTATTCCGATCATGCATTCTTCAAACGCGGCAGGTGTCATGAGGCGCCGATTGCTTGGGGAATGTATCATGGATTTTAGAGATTTAATTGCATCACGTGCGCCGTTCCAGTTTGAAACGACATAATCCTGAAGGATGGTGAATATATTGAATGCAGTCACAGTGCGTGAAACAAAGACAACCGCATCAAATTGCGCGGCATCCACGGTTGGGTTCAGGCCGCATCCTTTCCAGAAATGCGCCAATGCGTCGCCCTGTGCCATCAATTCTGTTCCAGAAAAGGCAAATTGATCCACATATTGCCGGGGCCATGTGATCGGCGCAATCTCCAGCTTATCTGAATAGAATGCCTTGTTCGCCTCCAGCATCATTGTGAGGTGACTGTCACCAATCATGCATAGCTTCATTTTTCTGCAAATACCTCTAAAAGCATTTCTTCGCAGATCAATGCATCTTGCTCCTCAATATCGTTGGTATCGAAGGTGGCAACGGGCGTGACGTCCGCCGCTTCGACCTTTTCCAGGCTGTCGAAGGAATTGAAGAACACGGACATCACCCGGTCCACTGCGTCGCGGCGGACCGTGCGCAGGTTTGATGTGTAGGCGTTGGCGATAAAGGGCGTGCCGGTCACCAACTCATAGGACGGAAAGTAATCGACAAATTCGTGCTGCAGCGTGAGTTCCTCTGCCACGGCGCGCAGCACGGATTTGGAATATGTGGTCGCGGCGAGGATATGATTTTGCGTGGCTGTTGCAGTCAGCGGAACGGGGGACACTGTCAGCAGGACGCGGATGTCGCTGGCAAAATCGCGCATCAATTCGAGCGCAATATTCATGTCTTCCAGAACCTCGGCAAAGCGCAGGTTCACGAATGAATGCGCGGCGGGATCATACTGTCCCGCCACCACACCCGGCGCAGTCGGGAAGACGAGGCCAGTTTTCGTGTCTTGCCACGTTTCTGTCAGACCAAGGGTGAATACAAACACGTCGGTGTGTTCGAAAATCGATCTGACCCGGCTCAGATGGTCGCGTCGATGGATCCGCAGGTCATCGATGCTGGCATAGCCTTTTGGTTCCACATTGGGCCGGAGCCCGTCAAAGTAAACGTCGCTATCCGCCCAAACGGCCGCGTCATGAACATCGCCGGTAATGCTGTCGACCAGCAGTTGCCGCAATTGCCGCGCCGTGTAGATGTTTCCATAGCGTGCAGAGAACAAATCATAGCCATAGGCCTTGGCGACATGCGGCGGCATCCCGTATGGTGCGGGTTCCACATCGACCAGTTCCAGCTCTGATCGTTTGACATATGCACCGATGTTTTGCGCAAAACAGCTTCCCGCTGTCGCGATCCGGTCGCCGGGGGTCAGCTGATGGCGGGGCGAGAACATGTGCCCTGAAAGAAAGTCATCGCTTTCGCGACAGGCCTTCCAAAACGCTGATTGGCCTTGGGAGGCGTATGGCATCGGTCACCTTTCCGAACACGTGGACAACGACAATGTGCAAACGAGGCCGATGCGTAGTCAAGCGCCAACTTTCAAACGCACCATGGCGTGCGAGCGGCGCAGATGTCCGTGCGGAGACCGGGTTTGAACGTGGGGCATGCATGGGCCGCAACGCCGCACTCGTGCCGCGCTTGGCCCCTCGGTAAGCTGCAAAAGGACCACCGGAAAAGACCGTACCAGGCGTTCGTTCAACCCCTGTTAGACAGTCGTGTATCCTGCGGCGACCCTATCCACCAAGCGCTGCGAGCAGCGGGACAAGAGGCAACAGGAACAGGATGGCTTCGAACCCAAACCCACCGTCATCAGCCTCTTCTTCGCTGGCCTCGGCGTCCAGATCTTCGTCACCCAGGCCGCCTTCATCAATGGGGATGACGGGAAGCACGGGGTCGTCACCTGTCCCGCCGTCACCCGGCAAAACCGGGTCGCCGGCGGTCTCATCATCGACCGGAGCATCGGGGATTGTCGGGTCGTCCGTGCCATTGTCGCCGGTTTCGCCATCCGTGATGTCCTCAACCGGCTCAACCAGTGTCTGCACCAGTTCTTCCGCCAGAATGGCGCCAAAATCTTCGGCGTAGTGCAGGCTGTCCTCAAACATGTCCCCAGCCGCGACGCCCGCGTCTTCTGCAACGGTGTCCGGATCGAGCGTTTGAACGAAGGCATCGTTTTCTGCCACGTCTCTTTGGCCTTCAATGACAGTGTCCCAGCCGATGCGGTCCGGCGCTGCGGGCGCATTGTTGGAGAGCTCGAGGATCGTGACCTGCGCTTCGTTCATGCCAACGTCAGTTTCACCAAGGGCCGCTTCGACATCTTCGCGGAATCCGTCGATCAACGCATCGAGTTCGTCGCCATATTCGCTGGCGCCACCCGCAAAGAATGTGTCGGCTTCCCCTTGGACCCAGATCATTCCACCGAAGACGCGATCATCATCCTCAAGCAGCGCATTGACGGTTTCGAATGTCAGTTCCTCTCGAAGCTCGTCCGGATCGCTCCAGTCCAGTCGATCGTCTCTTTCACGAGTTAGAGGCCCACCGGCGTCAAAAACACGAATGAGTTCGTAATTTCCCGCGCCGTATTGCGCAATCAGGGCATTTTCAATGTCATCCGAAAGAAAGCCAACATTGCTTTGGCCTGCGAGAATAAAGACTGGAACTGACATAATTTACCAAACCTCCGATATGAGGCTTGGCTAACCGAGATAGTTTAAACCTTGGCTAACAACAGCATATACATTTTCTTAACTTAGATAATTGTTTGGTATTTGCGAAGTTTAAGCGAATTTTTGTAAAATCAAATTTAAATTTATGTAGGTTTACTGGAGAGATAGAAATTCTGATATACAAGGAATAGTCGCTTCGAAAATTTATTAAGCGCTGGCTAGTTTTCATAGGCATTAAAGAATTTTAATAATAATAGATACAAATACCGCTTAAGTACTGAGCGGATACCGTTCGGGTGTTCGGCCGTTCTTCCGGCGTCGCGTGCCGGGGCACGACAGATCCACGGAGATGCTTTTTGCTCCGGCTCGTCCGACCGCGTGGGCGTCGCGCGTTAAGCAGATGTGTGCAGGCAAAGCTGATCAACGATGCACAGTCTCGGTCCGTTGTCGGTGATCGGGGGGCACGTCCGCGACGATTTTGTCGCCATGCGCTGCGGGGTCGCCAACTCGTATCAGGTTGCGACCTGTTCACCCAAGGACCACACCGACACGATCAACAGCGGCGGTGCACCGCGGTCAGCTGCTTCCAAATGCGGACGTATTGACTTGGCAGTGTCGCGGTCCGGTATCAACCCGGCCGCGCTGCGCGGGATGGTAACGTCGCGCAGCCGTTCAGGTCGAGGGCTGCGAAACAGGGCCGTGCTCAACTCCTCAGTGATGTCAAAGCCCAAAAGCCGTGCCTCCATTTGTGCCGTCTCATCCGAGACGCCTGTTTTGCAAAGCTGAGCCATCAACCCGTCCCGGGCAATCCTTTCATCCTCCTGTGCGCTGTTCTCCAGCCCCAGTGCGATCAGTTCGGTAGCGTATGGAAGCGGCATTGTGTGCTGGGTCAATTCGCCAACATCCCGCCACATCGTCGTGGCGCGCCAATAAGCGGCCTCGCTTGCATCGATCATGATGGCATTCGGCAGCGTATGGTCTTCGGCCTTTGAAAAGGCGCTTGGCCAGACGGCTGTATCGGCAGAACATCCAAACGGAGCTTCAGGCCAGAGTGACCATGACGCCATGTCACCCCATCGGTCTCTGAGCCGCACGGCCCTTGACGGATCGATCCGCAGATCAATTCCGACAATACGCTCACCCGTTGTCGACAAAATCGGCATCGCCTAGTCCACAAGTTGATCACGCTGCGAAACCCCAATTTGGGGCAGGCAGATCACGATTTAAACTTAGCCCATAAGCAAGCGCAGGTCTTTGGATTTTACGGCATTTTTCGCGGAAGCGTGTGATCCTCGGTGCAAGGTCGATGCCGCCGCCCTTGCCCCAGAAACCGGGCACGAACAACATGGGTGCACCGAAACAGCCTTTCAGAGCGCCCCTTTCGTTTCAACGGATTGCGCAGGCCTGCGGCGTGGCGATCGCGATCTCACTTCGATACTGTGCTGTGCGTGTGATCGGCGGGCCGTCCCGGACCGTTACGTCCCACGGGTCGTGCTGCGCACCACGAGTTGCGATGGCAGTTTGATCGCCTCCGGGCGTGCACCGTGTTCAATCCAGTGGTGCAGCGCGCGCGCCGTCTCACGCCCCATGTCGTCCAGCGGCAAACTGATGCTCGTCAACGCCGGTGACGTCGTGGATGAGGCGGGCAGATCCTCCATCCCGATGACGGAAATGCTGTCCGGCACCGCCACACCCATGGACTGCAACCCAAACAAGGCACCCAGAGCCAACACATCCGACACGCACAGCAATGCCGTCAGCCCGTCGACAGACCGCACCAGTTCTTGCACGCTGTGCGCGGCCTCATCATAAAGCAGCGCCCGTTCGACAAACACCGTGTGTGCCGGCGCATGCGCGCGCAAGGTCTCGATCCGGGCCAAGGTGCGGTCGTTCGTGTCGACAGGACCATGCAGCACGGCAATGTTGCGGTGCCCCAGATCAGTGAGGTGATCCAGCGCCATGCGCGCGATTTCGGCATTGTCATAGCCGATGGTCGGGAATTCGTGTCCAGGTGCGAAATAGGACGTGGCAATGACGGGCAATCCGCGCCGCTGCACACGGTGTGAGAAGTCCGGGCCGTGGTGCACGCCCGAGACGATCAGCCCCTCCACACCGAGGTTCATCAGCTCTTCGGCGCGCCGTATTTCGACCGCCGGATCACCGCCAGTCGTCGCCACGATCAGGGATAGGCCACAGGTGTTCAATTCCTCTTCCAGCGCATTCAGGTAGCGCGCGAAAATGGCGTGGTCCAGCGTCGGAACCAGGGCGCCGACGATGTGCGTGCGACCACTGTTGATGGCCCGTGCAAGTGGGCTCGGGACAAATCGCAAGGCATCAACGGCGGCTTCCACACGTTCCCTGGTCGCTGCGGCCACGGGGCTGGTGCCGTTCAGCACCCGCGAGACGGTCGCAACGGAAACGCCAGCCTGGCGGGCAACGTCTCGCATATTGTTTCGGCGCTTTGCCCGCTGATCGGTCATAACGGTATCTTTACGATTGGGTAAACACGGCGCAACACGTAATTCTTGACATATGAAACTAGTTACAGATGCTGATGTAACTGGTTTCACGCAGGGGCGCGGAGAATCAACTTGCTCGACCAAAAGGTCATCCAAAGCTTCGCGACCGTGGGCAGGCGGGTTCAGGGACGTTTGTTTGCCGGGTTCCCTGATTCCGCCGCTCCGATACACCACAGCCTGCCGCCACGGGGATGTTTGCGGCTCAAACTGTCCCAAGGAGATGTCGTTCGGATCGGCGATGATCCGTTTGGCGGCGCGGTCGCATTGATGGCATTTGGGGCGCGCGGGGACCGTCTGGAGCCGCGCTTTGGCCTTCCGGAGGCCGTGCCTTTGGACAGCGCTGATTTTGACGATTCGCCTCTGTCCGGCTGGCTTTCCGCACTTGGGTTTGACACCAGCGGCCACCTTGTGGCCACGCAGGTCGAAGGGCTGGATGAGGCACTTGTTCTCGCAGCACCGGTAGCGTGCGATCTCGTCCTGATCCGCCCCTTGCCTCGGGAGGATCTGATCGAAGGACGCACCGTCGAAGCGGTGGATATCAGTGTGAAGCGGGCCGATGCAGCACCAGTGCTGCCGGAGCCGTTGGGCGACGTTCGGGACGAGTTCACCGTGGGCCGCGCGACCGCGCGTGCCTACGAGCTGCGCAAGGGTGAAACCCTGCAAATCATTGACGTGATGGGGCAGCAATGTTCGGACTTTCAGGCGTTCCGCGCACGGACACTGGATGCGGGCGCCGAACATATGATCGACGGCACGGCGACGCGATCCATGGTGCGCCGCTCCTTTCCCGGCCCGGGTCTTTTCGACAAGTTTTACGATGGGGAACTGGCACCTGTTTTGCAGGTGCTTCAGGACACATGCGGGCGGCACGACACGTTCGGGCTGGCGTGCACCGCGCGCGGATATGAAGAACGCGGATTTCCCGGCCATGTGAATTGCTCTGACAATATCTCGCAGGCCATGGCACCGTTCGGTGTCAAACCGCGTTCAGGCTGGCCCGCGATCAATTTCTTCTGGAACACTTGGGTGGACCATCACCACAGCCTGCAAACGGCGGAATCCTGGTCGCGTGCGGGGGATTATGTGGCCATGACTGCCCTTGATGACCTTGTGTGTGTCTCCACGGCATGTCCGGATGACATTGACCCGATCAACGGCTGGAACCCGACGGATGTCCACGTGCGCATCTACAAGCCCGAGACAAAGATCATGCGGGCTGTTGCCTACCGCAGGAAAGAAGACGCGCCGATGCAGATATCGCAGACTTCCGCCTTTCACGCGCGGCTGAGCCCCCTGACGGATCAATTCGCGCCCGCGCGCGACCTGTGGGCGCCGATCAGCTTTCCAAGCTATGGCACCTTGGGCGAATACTGGGCCTGCCGCGAGGCTGCGACGCTTCAGGACATGAGCGGATTGCGCAAGTTCGACATCATCGGCCCGGATGCCGAGGCGCTGCTTCAACTGGCCATGACGCGGGACATCGGCAAGCTGGGGGTGTGGCGCGGCACCTATGCGCTTCTCTGTGATGTCAGTGGCGAGGTGATTGATGACGGCACGCTGTTCCGTCTGTCCGATCACCTGTTCCGCTGGTGCTGTGGGTCCGAAGAAAGCGGTCGATGGCTGACGCAACTGGCGGCAGAGCATGATTTGCAGGTGCGCATTCATGATCTGCAAGGCGCGCTGCCCAATCTTGCGCTGCAAGGGCCGAAATCACGCGACATCCTGCGCAAGGTTCTGTTCACGCAGCCGCATGTTCCCAATCTGGATCAACTGAAATGGTTCGGGGCGACAATCGGGCGGCTGAATGATCGCGATGGCGTGCCGTTTCTGCTGACACGCACCGGCTATACCGGTGAGTTGGGCTATGAGCTTTTTTGCGCACCGGACGGCGCGCTGCCGCTGTGGGATGCGCTGATGGATGCGGGTGCGGAGTTCGGGCTGAAGCCGATGGGGTCCGCAGCACTTGAGATGATCCGGATCGAGGCGGGCCTTGCTGCCAATGGCGCGGAATTCGCGCCGGGGCATGACGCATTTGAGGCGGGTCTGGGTTTTGCGGTGGATCTGAAAAAGGACGCATTTGTGGGGCTTGAGGCGCTGCGGCGCAATGCACAGGCACAGCGCCGCACGCTTGTCGGGCTCCATTTCCGGTCCGATGACGCACCACTGGCCGGATCGCCCGTGTTCAAAGGGGAACGGCAGATCGGTCAGGTCACGTCCGCCACGAAATCCCCGACGCTGGGCCATGGCATTGCCATGGCGCGCCTGTCGGTCGAACACGCCACGCCCGGTGATGAAGTTGAAGTTGGTCTGTTGGATGGGCGCATGAAACGGCTGAGTGCTTCGGTCGCGTCTGTGCCCTTCGTCGACCCAAAAAGAGAAAGAGCGCGTGCATGAGCGTTGTCGAACTGGAAAATGTCTGGAAGGTCTTCGGGACCAAGGCGTCGGAGGCCATGGCCGCGATCCGTTCCGAAGGGATTGGAAAGGCGGAAGTCCTGGAGCGCTTTAGCGCGGTGGTTGGTGTCAAGGACGCGTCATTCTCGGTCGATAAGGGAGAGATCTTCTGCCTTATGGGGCTGTCGGGATCGGGCAAATCCACGCTGGTGCGGCACATCAACCGACTGATTGAGCCGTCCTCGGGCACCATTCGCATCATGGGCGAAGACATCGGTGGGATGAAAACCGAAGAGCTGCGCGCCACGCGCGCCGACAAGATCGGCATGGTGTTCCAGAACATGGCGCTGCTGCCGCACCGGTCCGTGCGTGACAACATCGGCTTTGCCCTCGAATTGCGCGGGATCGACGGTTACACCCGGGCGCAAAAGGCGGATCAGGCCTTGGAAACGGTGTCGCTGCATGGCTACGGCGACAGGCTGCCGTCCGAGCTGTCCGGCGGTATGCAGCAACGCGTCGGATTGGCCCGCGCACTTGCCGCGGATCCGGAAATCCTGCTCATGGACGAACCGTTTTCGGCCCTTGATCCGCTCATCCGACGCAACCTGCAGGACGAATTCCTGGGTCTCAGCCAGAACCTCAAGAAAACCACCGTTTTCATCACCCACGATCTTGATGAGGCGATCCGAATGGGAGACCGCATCGGGATCATGAAAGACGGTGAAATCGTACAGATCGGCACCGCCGAGGACATCGTGACCGCGCCTGCGGATGACTATGTCGCGGATTTCGTCGCCGGAATTTCGCGCCTCAAACTGGTGTCTGCCGCCAAGATCATGACCCCGCTGGACGCCTTCATGGCGCAGAACGCAGGGATCAACCTTGATACCGGTTGCCCCGAAGCCGTGCCCGAGGACGATCTGGATACGCTGGTCGGCCTCAGCACCGGTTCGGACAAACCGGTGCTGATCAAGTCGGACGACAAGGTCGTCGGAATCGTGACCAAAGACACGTTGCTGCGTGGATTGCAGGGAGGAGCCGAGGCATGAGCGGTGCAGAACAACGTGAAACCGATGACCGTGACGTCTCCATCGGGACATTTGTCGGTCAGGCAGAGGCGTATTATGCGCCGGTGTTCGAAAAGGTACAGCGTGGCAGCCTGCCACGCTGGCACCAGAACATATGGGCCCTGATTTTACCGTGGGCCTGGGCCGCGACGCGCGGTGTGTGGCTGCTGTTCTGGGTATCGCTGGCCATTGATGTGCTGGCCCTAGTGTGCCTCATGCAGGTCATCAAATTCTCGCCTCTTCTGGCAGAAGCGCAGCTGGATGCGGCGGCCAACAGCACGCTGGTGGCGCGGTATTCGTCGTGGATCACGACCTATGGCTGGGCCGCGGCGATCCTCTTTATCGGCGGGCGCCTCTGGATGGGCAGCAGTGCAAACCGCTGGTATTTCTCGCAATATTCCCGCTGGCGCATCAATCATGCGGTGCCGAGCGGCGTGGATATGAAACGATTGCTGGTGGGTCTGCTTGTCGTTGCGATCATCGCACCGCTCACGACATATCGCGCAACGCAATTGCGCCTGGATGAACGGGCCTGTTTCAACCAGATGCGCGCAGGCGAGGTGGTGAACCAGTTGCTGCCTGCCTATGACGTGCCCGATGCGGCAGCACTTTTGACCGCGATGGACGGTGACATTGCCGACATGCAATCACGGTTCGACGCCCTCGACGCGATCGAAAACCGGACCGACGAACAGAACGCGGAGCGCAGCCAACTGCGCCGCGACATTCGCGACATGGGACGCGAACGCGATCAGGCAACTGAGTTCCAGACCATCTCGGCCGCTGACCGGTTCGACTGCGCCTTTATCGACGACTTCCCGACGCTTGCGCGTCTCGATCCGCCTGCGGACATCACCTATCGCCGGGTCGCTGACGAAGAGGCCATCGCCGCAGGTGACGAGGACGCCACCAAGGTGATCGCGCAAGTCAAGGACCCTGTCGAAGGGCGAAAGGTCACGATCTTTACCTACTCTGCCGAAAGCATCGACATCGGGATCAACAAGCTGCGGGCGCAATATGCCGGTTTCTTTGACGCGATGACCAATGTGTTGCGCCAATCGCTTATCCGGGTTGAGGTTGCGTTCATGCAGACCCCGTGGCCGGTGGTCGCCTTCCTGTTCCTTGCGCTCAGCTGGGCGTTTGCGGGCAACGGGACAACCATCTTTGTCGGCGCGTCACTCGGGTTTCTGGCGCTGTTCGAGCTGTGGCAAATCGCAATGCAGACCATGGCGCTGGTGGTCGTCTCCACCGCCGTATGTGTCTTTGTCGGGCTGCCCATCGGGATCTGGATGGCCAAGAACAAATGGTTCCGATGGATCACCGAACCCATCCTCGACGTGATGCAGACGATCCCGTCGCTCAGCTATCTTGTGCCTGCGGTTGCCTTCTTCGGGATTTCGCAGCCCCCCGCGGTGCTGGCCACGGTGATCTTTGCCATGCCGCCGATGATCAAACTGACGGCCCTCGGCATCCTGCAAGTGCCCGAAAGCACCAAGGAGGCGGCCCTTGCCTTTGGCGCCTCCGAACGCCAGCTTTTGCGCAAGGTCGAATTGCCGATGTCGATCCCGTCGATCATGGCGGGCCTGAACCAGACCATCATGCTTGCGCTGTCGATGGCGACCATCTCGGCCTTTATCGGCGCCGAGGGGCTGGGTGCGATTGTGACGTCCGCGCTTGGGGATGCCAACGCCGGCAAGGGTCTTCTGGCCGGTGTTGCCATTGCATTGGTCGCGATGATGATCGACCGCATCCTGAAGGGGATCCGAAACTCCTTCAGCCGAATCTAGTTCCGAAACCTTCATTCAACATAACAGGGAGAAACCAAATGAAACTGTTGAAGTCTGCAACGCTGTCGAGCGTCTTGGCGATCGCCGCCACAGGCGCGTTTGCGCAGGAAAAAGTCACCTTCTCGGACCTGAGCTGGAACGGTGCGCAGGCCATTGGCCACGTGCTGTCCACAATCATCGAAACCGAAATGGGCGGCGAAGCCGAGATCGTGTCCGGTATGAACCAGGCCGCAGTCATCATGGCGGGCATGGACAAGGGTGATGGGTCGATCGACGTGTTCACCGACATGTGGATGCCGAACCAGCAAGCGCTGTGGGACGAATACATCGACGGCAACGGCACGGTGAAAACCAACCAGCCTTATAACGGCACATCCAACATCTACGTGCCCAGCTACATGACCGACAAAGTCAAATCCATCGAGGACCTCAAGAACCCCGAGATCGCCGCGATGTTCGACACCGACGGCAATGGCAAGGGCGAATACTGGGCCGGTGACGTGACCTGGGCCTCGACCAAGCGCTGGCAGATCAAGTTCAAGTCCTATGGCCTCGACGGTCTGTGGGAGCCGAACATCGTCTCCGCCGACACGTTCAAGGCGGGCCTCGAGGCTGCATACACCTCCGGCAAACCACAGCTATTCTACTACTGGACGCCCGAGGCGATCCACGTGAAATATGACCTGACCGCCGTGGAAGAGCCCGCGCGCAGCGACGGTTGTGAAGACGTGAACCTCGACGCCGAAGACTGGCTCGAAGTGTCGGAATTCAACTGCGTGATCGCGTCGAACGAGATCTTCGTGGCCTATTCCGCATCGCTGGAAGAGCGTAACCCGGCGGCTGCGAAAATGCTGTCCAACGTGCAGTTCACCGGTGACGAGATCAACGGCTGGATCGTCGAAATGTTCGAGAACAAGCGTGACCCGCGCGAAGTGGCCGAAGACTGGATCGCTGACAACAAAGAGACAGTACAATCCTGGATCAACGGCTAAGCCGCACGCGATCTGTACCTGCCGGCGTCACGCGTGATGTCGGCAGGTATGCGGCATGCACAGCATGCCGCAACCGCGGCGCCTGCGCCGATCACGTGCGGACCGCCTTATGATCAGCGCAACGGATACCTGAACAGCCAAGCCGCCGAAAAGACGTCCCGAACGGCGCGCCAGACGCGCCTCTGACGGTGAACAATCCGCCGCTCTCTGTCCCAATACCGCTCCGGCTTTTCCAACCAAACCCGACCCCACCGCTCACCCATTCCTGCAGGGCATATGGCGTGTGCACCGGCGGCACATCCACCGCACTGCAATTTTGAAACGACCCCGGAACCGACTGTAGTTGCTGCAAAATATTGCATCAGCGGATTTCCACCGGTGCGCCTGGCGCATCCGTTTTCTGCGGCATGCGCTGGCACAGGAGGCTTGATCGATTCAAAATGCTGCGCCATCCTACAGTTGAATTTACCGTGAACGCGGGAGAATTATTTTGACTGATGTTATTTTGGGCGAGCGCAGCCTGGAGCTTATTGCGGGCGAGATTGTGTTCCGCGAAGCCAATGGCGAAACGATCACCTTTTCCGTGAAAGACGGCAATCTGAGCCTCGGGGGGCAGGGGCGGGACGGCGACCTGTTGATCCGTGACACGGATGATCACGTCACCATCGCCCTGAACGGATCCCGCGGGGCGCTGCATCTGGGTGGTCCGGGGCAGGACGGAGACATCACCGTCCGGGATGCCGAGTTCGAACAATCGGCGCATCTTGACGGGCGGACCGGTGATCTGGAACTGCGCGGAGAAGTGATTTGCCGCAGCCTGCAACAGCTGAGCGACGCCCGCCTCAAGCATGACGTGACCCCGATTGATGGCGCGCTGGAGGCGGTGATGGCGCTGACCGGTGTGCGATACCGGTTCGAAGAGGGCGCGCCGCGTCTGGGCGTGTTGGCTCAGGACGTTGCCGCCGCAGCGCCGGAAGCCACGCGTGACACGGACGCCGGGATGACCGTGGACCATGCGGCGTTGACCGGTTTGCTGATAGAAGCCGTCAAGGCACTGCGCACCGAAATCGATACGCTGAAAGCGCGCCTTTGATGGCTGCGAGTACGGAGTACCAGGTCGGAGCGCGGGCACAATCCGCAGCTCTCGCCGACCTTGAAAAGGGCGATGAGGAAGGCCATGGATGCTGGCATGCCACGCATACCCTCAACGAAGCCTCAAAACTGCACGCCGTCACCTTCAGCGGCGCAAGCACAGGCAAGGATGTCTGTGTCGGCGTGATCGACAACGGGTTCGACGTATTCCATCCGGGATTTTTCCACATCACCGAACAGAACGGCGTGTGCAAGTTCACCAGCCGGATCGAAGCGTTCTGGAACCAGTACCAAAACCCCGCGACCGGCGACACCGTCGCGCGCAAACGGACCAAGGACCTGCTTGCCAAGATCGGGATTACAAAACCCTACGGCACTGTTTTTGAGCGCGCGCAGATCGAGGCGGCACTGACCGCCTATTATTATGGCGGGCAAAAGCGGGTAAGCGCAGGCACGACGTTTCCGGCGGACTTTGTCATGCGGTCGGAACACGGAACGAATACCGCGCTGCTTGCGGCGGGACATGGCGCGGCGGATGACGCGAAGAAACCCATCGGCATCGCGCCTGAGGCCGCGCTGATCCTCGTCAAGCAAATTCCCGATTGCCATACAGAAACCATCGCGGAATGGGCGTCTCCCCACGACTATCCGGGTGGCACTGAAAAAGCGGCCGAAGACTTCATCGCCTATATCGCGCAGAAACACGGTACGCCCAAAAACAGACAGTTCGTTATCAACAAATCGTTCGGCAACAACACGGACCAACCCTACCGCGTCAATCTGCACAGCGCAGACGCAGATGCGTTTCTAACGACCCACCCAAAAGGTGCTGCAATTGTCACTGGTTCAGGCAATCACGGTGACCAAGACGTTCACCGACATTTCAAGACGCGCAACCGTCCAAGTCAGTCCAGTAAGCGCAAGACGGCCTTTCAGGCGATACCTCTTTATTTGATAGACAAAGAAAAGCAGGTGAAGTCGTGCGACAAAAAATACAAACCACTCTCAGAGACCCTGACGATCCAGCTGCACGAACCACCTGCCGCGACGACCGGTGACGCGGCTTTTGGTCTCTATGCAAAGCATCTCCCGGACGCCAAAAAACCGCCGGTCGAAGGGCCTTTGATCTTTAGAAAACTCAACGCGTCGGGACAGCTTGAAGCCGGAATGCTCACCTGGCGCGCTATGCGGGCCGGAGGAGCTTGGCGTTCTGCGCATCCGTTGGCTGTTCCGGGATACAATAAGGTGCCGCTCTACGCATTCGTTACGATCAGCGAGGATTTCGTCCATAACAACCACAAGGATGAATGGTTCACCGTCGATCTGGAAATCAAACCCGACACAGGGGTGTCCTTTCCAACCAAATTCAAGAAGGTCAAAAAACCTTTCAATATAAAGGCTTTGCTCCGGTCTCATGACGCTCAGCAAGTGAACTGCATCACAACGGGTTGGGTAAACGGAAAAGGAAAGCCTCGAGTAGGGCTGTTCTTTGACGGGCCCCCGGAGTTTGCAGAATGGGACCACAAAAAGGCTGACGCGCCCGTTTTCAGCGCCTGGGACAAGCCTGATCTACCTACAAAGGTGCGGTATCAGGTGCGAGGCCGTGCGGCCCTGAGCAACACAGTCGTGGTGGGCAGTCACGACGCAAATGCACCGCAAGCGCCATCCTCATACTCGATGGGTGGGCCGGTCTACGAATACATCGGTGCCCTCAAGGAGGACCGTTTAAAGCCGGACGTCTCTGCCCCCGGTGAAATAAGGGAGTCGTCCATTCCGACGTCGCATACCTGGAACGCGGGCAAGACTGCCGTCGCCTGGCCCGCAACCTCGATAAGCTATGGAACAAGCTATGCGTGCCCGTCCGTTGCCGGAGCAGTTGCCCTGATGATGGAGAAGAAAAAAGACATCACGTATCCGGACATCGAAAGGTTCCTGCAAGCCAGTGCGATGGGCTATGTGGCCGCAAGGATGTCGCATTGGGATAGTGACCGGTTGGGCGTCTACCATGATCGCGCGGGCAACGGGCCATTGCAGGTCTTTGAGAGCGTGAGGCTCGCCTCAAAATGACCCAACCGCCCGCTTTTCTCAGCGCATTGCGTGCCTTTGCCGAGGGCTGCGGGGACCTCGCATTGAGCGGGGTCAGCGGGATCGAGAATTGTGTCGGTCTGCATCTGCCGCTTGATGTGCAGGACGCTCCGGACGTCGTCGCCGCCGAGGCCACGCTGGCGCCACTGGCCGAGGCGGCGCAGGCCTTGGCAAGCCGTGATGCAGTTCCTGCGGGTACGGCGGAAATGGCCGCCGAAATCGCCGGACTTGCCGGTGCGGTGAGCGCGATTTTCGCTGCACTTGAGCCGATGAGCCGCGCATTGATCGCCGCCGCCGACACGAGCCGTGATCTGGGCGATACGGCGGCATTGAAGGCCGAGGCGGGCAACCTGCGGCGGGTGTTTCTGGACACGGTTGTCGGCGAAGTGCTCGCAAACGTCGCGCCAAAGGTTCGCGTGGCGCTCTATGTGCTGGGCGTGCTGCGCCTCGAAGATGTGGAGGATGACACCTACGGATACACGGTTGAAAAGACGCGTGTGGATCTCGACGCGGCGCGCGCGCTGATCTCGGACCCGGCTGCTGCGGTGGGCGCGCCTTTGGCATGGGGGCAGCCCACCTTCGATCTGGGACCACTGCTGCGGGTTATCGCCGAAATGGCGGGCGAGCGTGACTACCTCCATGTGCGTCCGGATGAGGACGGCACTCCGCTTTTGGATACGGGCACGGTCGAGGTGCGCCAGAAGGACGACGGGGTGTTGCTGCGCTATGCCGATGCGGCGACCCTGACCGATGGCGCGTACTACGCCGTGGGCGACGGTTGGCGGTTCAGTCGTTCCGCCTCTGCGACGGCGACCGGCGCGGTCGCGGTGACCGTGTCCCCACCGCTGGAGGTGGCCGTCACGGCCGATGCAGGCTTTGAAACGCGGCTCGAAATGGCGCTGAGCCGTGATCCCGATGCCGGGCCGTTCGATCTTTTTGGCGGGCCGGAGGACCCGTTGGCGGCGTGGATCACGGCACCCCGTTTTGCGGTTGGTTTGGTCGCAAAGGATGACGTGATCACGCCGGATGTGGCGTTGGAGTTCAAGGGCCTGACGGTCAAGCTGTCTGCGGCTGAAGCCGACGGATTTCTGAAGACCGTGCTGGGGCAGGTAGAGCTGAGCCCAGAGTTCGATATTGGTGCAATCTGGTCGCCGCAGGCGGGCCTGCAGGTGCAGGCCTCGGGCGGTCTGGAAACACAGATTGCAATAAATCGCGACATCGGCCCGGTGTCGCTGAACACGCTCGATCTGGCCCTTGCCGTGGGCGACGATGCTGTGCTGCGCCTTGATATCGGTGCGGGGTTGGGGCTCGACATCGGGCCCGTCGCCGCGGTCGTCGAACGGATCGGCGCGCGGTTTGTGGTCGAGGAAGACGATGAAACGGGCCTGACTGTCGGCACACGCTTCCTGCCGCCGCGGGGCCTGGGCCTTGCGATCGACGCAGGGCCGGCGAAGGGCGGCGGCTTCCTGAGTTTTGAGCCGGAAAAGGGCCGCTACGCCGGCGCGCTTGAGATCGACATTGGCGAAATCGGGGTCAGCGCCGTGGGGCTGCTGACCACCAAGGAGGCGGGCTTTTCACTGGTCGTCCTTCTGTCCGGTGAGTTCCCTGCGATCCAACTGGGCTTTGGCTTTACCCTGAATGCGGTGGGCGGTCTGGTCGGGATCAACCGCACCGTCGATCCCGATTTCCTGCGCGACGGGCTGCGCGCGCAGACGCTGGACAACGTGATGTTCCCGCGCGATCCAGTGGCGCGCGCGCCAGAGATCCTGCGCGACCTCGAAGGCGCGTTTCCCGCCCGACGCGGCCAGCATGTGTTCGGGCCGATGGTGCGCCTTGGCTGGGGCACGCCGCCGATCCTTGCGGCTGAATTCGGCCTGGTGCTGGAACTCGACAGCCCGCTGCGCCTGATCCTGATGGGTAAGCTGCGCGCAGGATTGCCGACGCTCGCGATTGATCCACAGATCGCCAAGATCAACATGGATGTGCTGGGCATCATCGACTTTGACCGCAAGGAAGCGACGCTGGACGCTGTTCTGTATGACAGCCGCATCGCGATCTACGGGCTTGAGGGCGAAATGGCCATGCGTCTGCGGTGGGGGGCGGATCCGTTCTTCATCCTGTCGGTCGGTGGCACGCACCCGGCCTTCGCAAGCCCGCCTGATTTGCCGGATTTGCAGCGGCTGGCGCTGTCGCTGGGTGCGGGCGACAACCCACGCCTGCGGCTGGAATGCTTTGTGGCCGTGTCGTCCAATACGGTACAGTTTGGTGCGGCGATTGATGCACGTGCAGCGGCCATGGGATTTGTCGCCGAGGCGCGGCTGGGATTTGACGCGCTGTTCGAGCTGAGCCCGTTCAGCTTTCAGGCCCGTCTTTTTGCATCTGCCGCGTTGAAGCGCGGGGGCACGTCCCTGGTGTCTGTGGACCTGTCGCTCGTGCTGCGTGGACCCTCACCCTATACGGTCAGCGGGCGCGCGACGGCGCGGATCTGCCTCGTTCCCGTCGATGTGCCATTCAACGCGACCTTTGGACAGGCGCGCCGGGTGGATCTGCCCGCTGGCAACCCGGTGCCCGCACTGGTTGATGCGCTGACGGATGCCGCGAACTGGCAGGTCGCGCTGCCCGAAAACGGCGCGCCGCATGTCCGGCTGGCAGGGAGTGGGGCAGGGGCACTCCACCCGTTGGGCCGGTTGGGGGTGCGTCAACAGGTTCTCCCGCTTGATGTGACCATTGAACGCTTCGGCACATTCGATCCGGGCGCCACCCGCCATTTCCGCTTGCACGCCGTGCGCCTACGTCTCGGGGGGCGGGACGTGGCGCTGGAGGCAGAGGATGCAACGCGCCTGACGGAACCGTTCGCACCGGCACAGTTTTTCGAGATGTCGGACGATGAAAAGCTGTCCGCCCCGTCATTCGAGCCGATGACCGCGGGCATATCCGGCTATGGCACGCAGGCCGTGACGCTGCCCTTTGTCGGTGCGACCCCGGGCGCGCGCACCGGCATTGTCCGCGACGCCAGCCGTCAGACCCTCTATGTCACGGGTACAGCCGACGCCGAGACGCACCCGGTCGAAGAGGCGCTGATGACTGCCGCGACGGTGTCACCCGCCGTCACACCCAAGCGCGCGGGTTTCGGCCTTGCCGAGCCGCGCTATGCGCTGGCCACAAAGCGCAATTTGCGGGCGCTGCGGGCGCGGGACAACACCGATTTCGCGGATATTCCCGAACTCGACACGCCAGAGGCGCACCGGTTCTGGGTCGTGCGCCGAGCGCTGGATGCGCATTTGCGGCGTCATCCCGGTGACGCGGGCCGTTTGATCGTGGTGCCCGAGCATGAGCTGGAGGCTGCGGCATGACCAAGGGCACGCACCGCTTGTTCCTGCCGTGGGCGCGTCGCGGCCTTGCCGGTGCGATCACCGCACCGCTCAGTGCGGCGGGTGCGGACATGCGCGCGGACGTGACCGTGACGCTGGACGTGGCGGTGGGCCGCGATGCGCCGGGCGCGCGGGTGACGGACGCCACCCGCGATCTGGATGTTCAGGGCTTGGCGCTGATGGGACCGGGCGATGTTGCGGGCCTCGCCCCCGGCGGCATCGCGGCGATGGACCCGCCTGCGGGTGCAAAGGACATGGCGCCGAACCTGCTGCCCGCGTTGGAATTCCATGCGCCGGACCTGCCGTGGCAGTTTACGCCCGGTGCACCGGAAGGCGATCAACGACTGAGCCCCTGGATCGCGCTTGTGTGCCTCGAGGACGGGACAGAGGCGTCGATGTCCCTGCGGGAGGACGGCACACATGTGGTGACCGTCACACCACCGCCCGATGTGGCGCTCTCCGGATCGCATGGTGTGCTGCCTGATCTGTCCGAGGCGTGGGCCTGGGCGCATGTGCAGGTCACAGGTGTCGCGGATGAGGCGCAACTGAGCACGGCTGCCGTGCAGCAGGTTATCGCGGATGAACCGTCGCGCATCCGGTCCCGGGTGATCTGCCCGCGCAATCTGACACCGCGCACGTCCTATATATGCGCGCTGGTCCCGGTGTTTGAACTTGGGCGCGCCCGCGCCCTGGGCGTGTCGCCGGAAGACAGGGTGCTTGCATGGGACGCGGGCACAACCGGGCCTTTGGATGTGCCAGCCTATCACCATTGGCGGTTTTCCACCGCAGAGGCCGGGGATTTCGAAGCGCTGGCCCGCCGTCTGGGACCGCAACCCTTGGGCGATGATGTCGGGTTGCGCCCCATCGACGTACAGTGCCCGGGGTTTGGCGCGCCGGACCGGGCCCGCGTGACCCGCGCGCCTGATCCGGACGGGGCGACACAGGGCAAACCCTTTCCCATCGCGGCTACGGCCGTGCAAACGGTGGCCGCGGTCGGAGGCGCCTTGCGGCCCGCAGGTGGGACAATGCCGGACACCGGTCCGCTGGATGCCGCGCTGGCCGACGTGATGGCCCAAACGCACAGCGCCGATGGCCGTCCGCTGGTCATGCCGCCTGTCTATGGCGCGTGGGCCGCTGATGCGGGCGGGCAGGGGGTGCCAGCTGGCGCACCGGCATGGCTGCGGACCCTTGCGACAGAGGTGCGGCACCGCATCGCCGCTGGCGTCGGGGCCGAGATTGTCGCCCGCCACAAAGACGCGCTGATGGCCGAGATCTGGGAGCAATACAGCGCCATCAATCAAGTCAATGCGCGCCTCGACCGTGCCCGTCTGTCCCGTGCCGTGGGGCGCGTGATCTATGACCGGCATCTCGATGTGTCCGGTGGCGTTTGTGGCGGAACGGACCCGGTGCCCGATCATCTTGCCCCGGTTCTGAGCCGTGTCATGACCCAAGGCGTGACCCTGGGGGAGGCCGTGGATCACCCCGCGCACCGGCCCGCAAGCCCCGCGCAACGCCGCGCTGAACGCCGCGCGCCGCCCGGTGACCGTGCCGCAGCACGGGCCGCGCGTGCCGCGCGGCTTGCCGCGCCGCCCGATCCCCGCATCGACGAAGACCTCGCCCCGCCTGAGCCCGCCGTTCAGGACGTGATTGACGATCTGCAAGCCCCAGAGAGCTTCCCGACCCCTCCCCCGGTGGATTGGCCAATCCTCAACGACGCGCTCTGCAAGGGGCTCGACCCTGCCACGACCGTGGAACGGCGTGCCTTTGCGCTGCTCGGTCCCGGCGTAAAGGGGGAAATCCCGGCGCGGTCTGGCGACGCGCTGCATCCCGTTGTTGCCGCGCCGAACCTCGCCCGCGCCATGTCCGCCGACCTGCGTGCAATGTCGCAGGACTGGATGCTGCCGGGGCTGGACCGGGTCCCCGCCAACGCGATCGCCATGCTGACACCGGACACGGCGTTCATCGAAGCGGTGATGGCCGGCGCAAACCACGCGCTGACCGGTGAGATGCTGTGGCGCGGCTTTCCGACGGATCGCAAGTGCACGGTGCTCCGCCGCTTCTGGGAAGGGTCGGATGTCGATATCGCGCCAATGACGGCTTGGGCCGGTGCCCTGGGCACGCACCCGGCGACCGGAAGCAGAGCGCCCGGTTTGATGCTGGTGGTGCGGGGCGATCTGCTGAAACGGTTCCCGCAAACGATGATCTATGCCGCCCGCGCCGATGCGCAGGGCCAAAAGCTGGTGCCGGGGGATGTCCGCGTGCCGCTGTTCCGCGGCGTGCCGGAACCGGACGTCACCTTCCTCGCCTTTGATCTGACACCTGCGGACGTGCAGTCCTCGTCAGGTGGCGGATGGTTCTTTGTGGTGGAGGGACCGCCCACGCAGCCCAAATTCGGCCTCGATGAAACGCTTGACTTCGTGCCCGGTCAGGATGCGGCACGGGCGATGGACACGCTCGAAGATTTTGACTGGGACCCGACATTCTGGGGCGATCTGCTCGATCCGGGGACGGCGGCGGACGATCTGCGCAAGGCTTTGGATGATCTGCGCCACATCCCCGTGACGCGCCCACCAAACCGCACGCTGACCCTGCCTGCCACAGATGGGCCGCGGGCGGTCCGGTGGGGGGCAAACGCGGCCCACATGGCGGCGATTTGCCTGCAGCGGGATACCCGTCTGGCCCTCCATGCCAATGTTTTGTTCGGAGAAACCGCATGAGCGCGCGCGATCTCGCCCGGTCCTTGCATATGGCTCGCACGGCACGCCGTGCCGCTGAAATCGCGGGCGATGCCGCAGCGGTCAAGGCAGCGCAGGCCGAAGCGGAGCAGGCCCGCAAGCGGCTGGCTGCGATGGATGCGGATGAACGCACGCGCGACCTGCTGCGTCCAGGTGTGCCCATGGCGTGCTTGCCCGTACGGCTCGAGACGGCGTTCATTGGCGACACGCGCCTGCGTGTGCGGGTCTATCCGGACACGCTGCATCTGGGCGGTCACGATCCGCGCGTCACGCAGACCGAAATTGCGCTGGCGCAGGACGTTGCGGCCCGCGCCGCCACCGAAGACGCCGCTGCGCTCCACGCTTGGATGGACACTCTGGTCGGTGCGGGGCGGGGGGCGCATATCCGCGCCGTCGTGGCCGAGGGCACGGTTCAGCTCAAACCCGAGGATGCCGAAGACCTGCCCGCGCGGGCAGCGGCCTTGCCCGAGCGCTGGCAGGTGCGCCTGACGTGGTCAGGCGGGCAGATTGAGGCGGATTTTCCCGCTCTTGTCGCCGATCCCCTGACGCTTGGTCCGTCGGCCGAGGACGTTGCAGGCCTTTTTTCCCCAAACGCGCTGGCGCGCCTGTGGCAAGGCTCAGGCGGTGCGCAGCAAGGCCTTGCCTGGATGCTGGATTTTGATGCGGCACTGGCCGCCGGTATGGCCACCGAAATCGATCTGACGGCGCAGCCCGACCTGGCCAAGCATTTGGCCGCCGGTGGGGACATCGACCAGATTACCGTGTCCGGCGTGCGTTGGGCAGGCCCAGAAGAGGGTGCGGAGACACTGGGTGCGTTGATGACGGGACATGCGCAACAGCGCGACGCGCGCATCATCCCGCAAGGCAGTGCAACCCGTAACGATGGCCCCCATCGGACCGCGCCGGGATCACCGCAGCGGGACGGACCCAACAGCAGACGCCTCGCAAGCGCCCTGGGCCTCGGGCGCGCGGCGCTCCGCCACTGCGGAGATATCCCGCAGGACGAAGATCACGTGGCGGCGCTCGCCAATACGGTGCTGTGGCCCGGTACCGTCGGCCTTTATGCCGAGGCGGCTTTGGGTCTTGGGCCCGAGGACACGGAGCCGCTGCGCGCCTTTTTCCGCGACCGATTGCGCGCGCGCGGTCCGCTGCCTTGTCTCCAGGTGGGGGCAGAGAGCTATGGCGTGTTGCCCCTGACCCTTGGACCGGATAGCGCGCCAATACCCGGCACGGCGTTCGAGGGCGTTTTGACCGATCGGGTGCTGTCCGCCATGGACGGCGTGCAACGCCCGGACGTCCCTTTGAGGCCGCCGCAAACCTATGCAGAGTGGCTGGACCTCTTTGGCACTCAGCCGCACCCCGTGACGGCGCTTGGCTTGCCTTATGGCCGCGTGGGCCGCGCCATGCCCCGGCGCACCGGCGACCTTCTGGATCAACTGGACCTGTCCGGCGCCAAGGATCGGCTGGGCGATGTGACAGCGGTTCAGGACCTGATCGAAGTGGCCCCGCGCCTGCCGTGGACACACTACACTGCGGATGCCACGCACCGCACGGACATGACCGGGGCGCAGGTGCTCGCCACGCGCAGTCTGGATCAACTCATGTCGCTCCTGCCCATTGAACGCTGGCCTGTGCAGCCGTGGCGCGAGATGCCGGAAGTGCGCCGCCTGATCTTTGACAGGGGCAGCTGGCGGGTTGATCAGGACGGCGCGGCACCCGGTGATCCGCTTGTCTTCACCTTGCTGCGCCACGCGCTCTTTTCGCATTTCGCGGCCCTGATGCGGGCCGGGGTACTGGCGGCGGGAGAGGATCCCGCTCCGTTGTCCTCACCGGATGGCGATCCTTCGCGTCTGCCGCTGCTGGAGCAGTTCCGCGATGTGACCGGACTGACCGAAGACCAGTTGACCTTGCCCCTTGATGCGGACATTGCGCGACGGCTTGGGCTTTCGGATGCGCTGCAAGCGCAGAATGCGGACCTGGCCAAAGCCCTGCCAGAGCTTGAGGCGTTAACGCCTGACACTTTGGAACTGGCCGTTCGGGAACATCTTGCGTTGGTGTCCTACCGTCCCGACGCGTGGGCGACCGCGCTTGATGCCGCGCGGCTGGCGCGGATGCGCAAGGTGCAGCCGGAGGGGGTGTTGATCGGTGGATACGGCATGGTGCGCGGGCTGAAACCGGCCACATCCGCGTCGGGGCAAGAGGCGTTGGTCGCACGGTCGCGTGCCGGGGCCATGACCGCCGCCGCCCTGCGCGAAGGGGCAAAGCGGCGCGCGGGTCTGGCACTGGATCTCTCTTCGGCCCGCGTGGGTCCGGCGCAAGAGGTGCTGGGCGCCTTGCGGGCGGGCCGGTCGCTGGGCGCTGTGCTGGGCCAGCGGGTCGAAATGGCGCTGCGCCGCGAGCTTGCCGCGCAACCGAACATATTGGTGGCCACGCTCGACGCGCTGCGTACGGCGTTCCCGCTGCGGGAAGGGCTGCGCGGCGATGCACCCGAAGGCGGGGGGAGCGTCGAAACCTGCGATGGTCTCAAAGCGCTGGAGGCCGATCCTGCGACCGTACCGGGCCCCGCGCGGCCCGTTGTGTCCGAGGTGCGCAAAATCGTGGATGCGATCGCGGATCTGGGCTTGGCCGAAGCGGTGCACGGCATGGTCACCGGTGGCCCGGAGCGTGCAGGCGCTGCACTTGACGCCCTGTCCCGCGGTGACAGCGCGCCAGAGGTGTTTGAAGTCGTGGAAGACCGCCGCAGCGGTGCCGGGCTGGAGATGTCAATTGACGTGCTGGGCCGTGCGCATGCCGTACCTGCCGCTGCGCAGCCAGAGGTCGCCCGGTCCATCGCAGCGGGGCCGATTGCGGGGATCGTGGAGACGTGGCTTGGCCCGCTCGACACCTACGGCATGTGGATGGAAGAGGCGGGCACCGTGTCCTGGGTCAGCTTTGACAGCCTCGGCCTCGACCCCGTTGGCGTGCTGCTTTCTGCCCGCGCGCGGCAGGATCGTGAGGTTGATGCGCTGACCCTCCGTCGGCCTGCGGCGCGGCTGGTGCAGGCCTCTGAGCCGGGCCCGTCAGGACAGCCCAGCCTCACGCGCACCCATGTCCTCTTCGACCGGCTGCGGCAGCTGCTGCGCGACGCGGTGCCCATGGGTGCAGACGCGGAGGTGGCAGAGCGCGATGCGCTCGACACCGCAGCGCGCCGCTCATACGTCATACAGGTGGCAAACACGGTGCTGTCTGCACTGCGGTCGGGTGCGGACGGCGCGCTGGCGGATGCGTTGGCCTTCGGCCGCGCGGATGCGCTGCCTGCGGACATGCCCGACCAAGCGGCGCGGGTTGCAGATCGGTTGTCACAAGATTTGGCAGCGTTCCAGAGTGGCGCCGGGTACGAAGTGCTCTTTGGCGCGGATTTCCCGCACGCGCCCGTGCTGACGGCCCGTGATGCTTTACAGGCACAGATGGACCAGACCGTCAGCCCCGGTGTGATGCCGCTGACCCACTGGCTGCGCGATGTGGCCGCGACGCGGCCCCGTGTGCAGGCGATGGTGGATGCCGCCGAAGCGGCGGAGGCGTTACGCGACGCCACCGTGCTGACCCTGCATCCGCATCAGGACGCCTCCGCACCCGATTGGGCGGGTCTCAAGGCCGCTGCGGGCACGCCTGTCACGCAGGCGGGGGTGATCGTGGGCGATGTTGTGCATCCGGACGGTGGCCTGCGCGTCGACAGCTGGAGCGAAGTGCTCCCCGATGCGACGGCAGACGCCGCGCTCGCGATAGAGGCGCGCGCGCCCGACACCCGTGCACCGCAGGTCATCCTGCTGGTGCTCAGCGATGATCCGATGTCGGAGGACGCGCCTGCGGTGGCGCTGGACCGGATGTGGCGCCTGATGGCCGACCGAGCGCTGGCGCCGGACCAGATGGGGGATCTGCTGCGCCTGCCGCCGGTCCTGTCTTTTCAGGAGCCGAAACAATGACGCGTCTGACACCTGACATGCTGGCCGCGAGCCTGTTGCCCGGGGTCGAAGATCCCGACCTGTCCCGCGCCGCGCGCCAGCCGGTTGCGGACCCGTTGTGGATGCTGCTGCGTCAGGCCCAGTTTGGCGAATTTGCAGCACAGGATGCAGGCTCGCCCGCGATGGTGCGGATTGAGGGAACGTCAAACACGTTCACCGCGACGCGGACCGGCAATGAACCGCCCCGCCCGTATGACCCCCGTCTCGCGCCGCTCGAACCGCTGGCCGAGGGGGATCCCGACCTTGGCATAGCCGCGCAGACGGACAACGACGTGCCCGGCGGCTTGCCACCGCTGGCGCAGGTGCGGGTGTCCTGGGGCCTCGACGCGATGCGCGTGCTGCGGGCGCATGGCCTGTCTGCTGCGGCGCGCCGTGCGCTGGTCGCTCTGTTTCCGCTGAAGGACCCGGACTGGCCGCACAGTTGGGGCGCGACCGTCGCGCCATCCGCACCACATGCGGCTGTGCATGGGGCCAGTGGTCTGGATGGTGTGAAGCTTTCGGATGCCATGAGCAATGCGCATCCCCGCAACCTCCTCGATGGCCTGCCCGAAGGTCTGGAGGGGGCTGCGCAAGAGGCGCTTGCCGACGCGCTGATGGACTGGAAGCAGAGCCTGCCGCAGGGCGCGCATGCCGCGGAATGGTCGCCCGAAACGCTGACAGCCGAACTGGAGGTGCTGACCCCGCAAGGCAGTGCGCCCGCGCGCGTGCTGAATATAACGCATCCGGGTGATTTCACGCCGATTGGTGGCGGTCTGGTGTTGCCCGATGAAATACTCGACGTGGTCGTGGCGGACGAAGGGTCCATCCTTGGCGGGCTCGGTGATCTGTTCCGCCCCACCGAAACCGCCACGGCGGATGTGCTGCACCTCGAAGGCTATGCAGGCGGGCGCATCGATTGGTGGCATCTGCGGGCTGCGCCCTCTGAAACGTTGCCCAAGACGCAGATTGGCGCACCTGCACCCGCGCTGGATCAGGTCGTGGTGCCCACGGAAATCGCCTTTCCGGGGATGCCCGCCAATCGCATGTGGTCGGTGGAGCCGCCCGATCAACACTTTGGCGATCTTGATCCGGGTCCCGAAGACCTCGCCCGGCTTGTCGTTGCGGAGTTTGCGGTCACCGGGGCTGAGGGTTGGATGCTTGCGCCCCTGACGGTGCTGCGCGGATCGTATACGCAGGTCGAAACCGTGCATGTGCGCGATGTGTTCGGGCGCGAAGAGCCGCGGCGGGTTCAGCGCCCCGCGCCGGATGATCCGTTTGATTTTGGCGGCATTTCGGGCGCGCCCGGTGCATTGGTGATGCTGCCCGCCTTGCCATTGGTGCAAATCGGTCCCAAGCGGGAGGAGGTCAGCCTGCGCCGTGATCCAGCGGCGCGCCTTGTCTGGGGCATAGAGGAGCGCGCACCGGCGGCGCTGACCGGCCTGCCCACGGATGGCGCTGCGGCGCACGCAGCGCAGCCGCCCGCACCTGAACCTGCGCGGGGGCCGACGCCTGCGGCATATGCCTACCGGATCGCAACACCGGTGCCCGCCCATTGGGTGCCTTTCACCCTGCCGCCGGAGGATGATCCAACCGCGCCGCGGATCCTGCGGCTTGCGGCCCTTCTTGATACGGCGCGGGACGCCGCACCGCCGCTGACCGGCAACATCCTGCGGAGCCTGCCGGGTCTGGCGGACGAAGCCGTTCCGCCCGAGGGCGTGCGCCTTGAACGGGCGGCGCGCCGGATCCGGTGGGTGGGCGGCGGCGTGCGGTCGTGGATTGGTCGACAGCGTCCGCACAGGGTGCCGGGTGCGGGACAGTCGGGCCTCCGTTATGACACGCTGAGCCCGCTGACCGGCCCCGAGCGCCGTCCGGCCCCGGACCCGCAGGCGGTGTCGCTGCGGGACGTGATGAACTATGCCGATGGGGCAACCGGTGGTGTGTCGGACCTGATGCAACAGGAGGACGGCACGCGCGCGGGCAGTGTGCGGGCGACATTGCTGGCCATGGCGCGACGTCGCAGCGATCCGTCCTGAGCCCGCGTCAGGTGCAGTCAAAGGCGCCGATCCGCTCCAGAACCGCATAGGTGATGCCCCGGCGCTTTGACAGCGCACGCGTGTCCGGCATATCCATATTGAGCGCAAAGACATACGTGTCCTCGGTGCATTCCAGCCAACCGACGTACCATCCGATGTCCATGTCTGTCTTGCTGTACCACCAGCCCGTCTTGGACCGCATCACCCAATGGTTCGTTTTATCACTGACCATCATGTCCCGCGCTGCCGCATAGGTGCTGCCCGACAGGCGCAGGGTTTCTGATGCAAGCTTTGACAGAAACACCACCTGCTCTTGGGCCGAGATCCGCAGCGTGTTGTCCAGCCAATAGGTCGTGATCTGGTCGGGTGTGCCGATGCGCATGTTACCGTAACCAAAGCGGGTCAAGCCGTCGGACATGGTCCCTGGGCCGGCGGCCTTGGCAATCCTTTGAAAAACCCACACGACTGACTTTTGAAACGCGGTGCGCAGCGTATGGTCCTGGTTCCACACACGTGCAGACCTTGGCACGCCGTCCCATGCGAACACCGTGTCCGGCGTGGCCAGCCCGGCGTCCAGCGCGATCAGCGTGTGCGGGATCTTGGACGTGGATGCGGGTGAAAATCGCTGTACGGACCGGACCGGATTGGCGGTCCATCTCTGCCCATCGGATGTGCGTTCGATGACAAGCGCAATCCGGGTTGCGTCGCCACCTGCGGCCTGAACCAGATTGGCGACGTCAATTGGATCCGCCAAGGCGGGCGTGCGGATGCCAAGAGCGATCAGAACGACAATCAGCGCGCGTCGCAAAGCGCCCCTGATGCGGCACTGCGAGAATTTGCGTGGTTTCGTCGGCACGTTATTGATCCGCCTGCGTTTTGTGTCGCGCCGCCGCGCGGTCAGTCCGATGCGGAATGCTGGCATAGTGCGACTAAACCAGATTTGGCGTCGGCTGGACAGCACCTGCCGGTTTTTCGTCCTCTACGACATGGTCTGCAATGGCGCGGCGACGTGCACCCCCCCCCAGTGTTTTGGCGGCCGCGGCAACCAAACGGATGTGCATCGCGGCATATACACGTTTCTTCACATACCTGTTTTAATGCACCCACCGCATGCGTTGTCCGCTAAGACACCAGAGGACAATGCCAGCAAGACACAGCGAACCCGAATGAATTTGCGAGACCTGGAATACGTGGCAGCGGTTGCAAAGCTGGGCAGCTTTAGCGGCGCGGCCGATTTGTGCAACGTGTCCCAGCCTGCGTTGTCCAACCAAATTCGGAAGCTGGAAAAGGAACTTGGCGCGGACCTGTTCATCCGGGCCAGCGGTGAAACCCGTCTGACCGCGCTTGGCGAACGGGTTGTCGCAATTGCCGAAGACATGTTGAACGGCGCGCAAAAGATCAAGGATGCCGCGACCGAATTTCGCGATCCCGAAGCGGTGCCGTTCCTGATCGGTTTGACGCCGACACTGGCGCCGTACCTCACCAAGTATTTCTCCGAACTTTTCAGTGAGTTGTTCCCGAGCATGCGGGTGACGATGATCGAAGATTTGCCGCACAACATGCTCAAGGATGTCGAAAACCACACGCTGGACGTGGCCCTTGTGGCGCAGCTCAATCACAATCCGACGCTGGATTTCACCTCGATCTGGACCGAACCGCTTTATCTGGGGATGCGCCGCGGGCACCCGCTTGAAACGCTGACATCCATCCGGCCCGAGGACGTGCCGGTCCATGACTTCATCCGCTTGCCGCATTCCTTTGGCTACGGGTTGGAGGATCGGTTGCCACAACCCGACCCCGCCGCGCGCGCGGCCAAACGGTTCGATCTGACCGCGCTGCGGTTTGAGACGATCTGCCGGCATATCTGCCATTCGGATGATTGCACCATCGTGTCGGCCCTTGCGGCAGAGCAGTTTCGCGAGGATGCGTGGCCGATGTCTTTCGTGCCGTTTGAGGCACCGGGGAACCTGAGAAACCTGGGTGCTGCGTCGCGCCTGAACTGTCCGCGCAAACCGTTGCTGGCCAAGATCGGCGCCTATATCCAGCGCAACCCACCCAAGGGGGTCACGCCCACATTCGGGGCGTGACCTGCGCGTCATTCGATGAATGTCCGGGCCAGACGTTCGCTGAGCGGTTGCGCCAGATAGCTGAGCGCCGTGCGTTCGCCGGTGTTGACGAAGATATCCGCAGGCATCCCCGGCACCAATTCCAGCGCGGCAATCTCGTCGGTTTGCACCGCGTCCAACTTGATCCGGGCGAGATAGTAGAACTGGCCGCTCCGGTCGTCCTCCAGACTGTCGGCGGAAATGTCGACGATCCGACCTTCGGCTTCGGGCACATCGCCCTGGTCAAAGGCGGACAGGCGCACGCGCGATGATTGCCCGATGTGCAGTTTTTCGATGTCGGACGTGTCCACGCGCGCTTCGACAATAAGGGGCTGGTCGACCGGAACAATATCGAGGATCGGCACGCCCGGACGGATGACGCCACCGGCGGTGAACACGGTCATTTCGACAACGCGTCCGCTGACGGGTGCGGTGATCGCAACACGTTTGAGCCGTTCGCTGGCCCCGGTGTATTGCGGCGCAAGCGTCGCAAGCGCGGCTTCGACCTGCGCCAGTTCCGCAGACGCGGTTTCGTCCCGCAACGTCTGTGTGCCAATCGCGGCAAGGCGCAATTCGTTGATCTGGTTGCGCGCTTGCGTTTCTTGCGTGGCCAGGGACGCATCAACCCCGTTGAGACGTTCAACCTCGACCCGGCGTCCGTTGACGCGGGCCGCCGCGACCAACCCTTTGTCCAGCAGCGTTTGCAGGTTGGTCAGCTCCTGCCGGGTGATCTCCAGCTGACGCGCGTTCGAGTTGCGTTGCGCCTGAAGCCCTTGCACCTGATCCTCGAGGTTCGAGATGCGCTGATCCATCAGCGCCCGCTCTGCCACGCGCGATCGGCGTTCGACATCAAACAGGAGCTTTTGGGTGGTGAATGAAGCCTCCCATTCTGAAGTGTCCAGCGGGACATTCAACGCTGCGCTGACATCCTGTTTGTCGAAACGGTCGGTGTCGTTGAGCTGCGCCAGAAGGCGGGCGCGCCGCACCATCAGGTCGCCAAGCTGGCTTTTGATCACATCAAGATCGACGCCAAGTTCCGTGCTGTCGAGTTCCAGCAGGGTTTGCCCGGCCTCAACCAGATCGCCGTTGCGCACGGCAATCGTCCGCACAATGCCGCCATCCAGATGTTCGACGGTCTTGCGGTTGCCTTCGACCACGAAGGACGCCGGGGCGACCACGGCGCCGTCCAGTTTGGACGCGCTGGCCCAATAGGCAGCACCACCCACAAAGCCGCAGACAACCAGCAGGCCAAAGAGGACCAAACCCCTGATGCCGGACCCGGACGGTTTGTTTTGAATGCGGTTGTAGTCTTCGAGGCGCAGAACGGATGTTTGCGGGGCGGATGTGAGCGCATGTGTCATTGTGCGGCTCCTTTCTGAGTGGATTTCTGGGCCCGCAGCGCGGCCAGTTGTGCGGCGGCGGTTTGGGGCATTTGCAGCGCCTCCTGGCGCGGGCGCAGGATGTCATCCCGGTCACCAAAACCCGATTGCGTCCCCTTGTTGAGGGTCAGGACCTTGTTCACGGCTTCCAATGTGCTGGGGCGGTGCGTCATGACAAAGGTGATGGCACCGCGTGCGCTGGCGCCGCGAATGGCATCGCGCAATGCGCCCTCGCCCTGGCTGTCGAGGTCGGAATTCGGCTCATCCAGAACGAGGATGAACGGATCGTCATAAAGCGCGCGCGCCAATGCGATCCGCTGGCGTTGCCCGCCCGACAGGTGATTTCCATTGCCAAGTTCGGTGTCATAACCGCCCGGCAGGCTGCTGATGAGCCCGTGCACATCCGCCGCCATGGCCGCGGCCAGAACTTTGCTGTCATCAATGGTGGTCGAAAAGCGCGCGATGTTTTCCCGGATGGTGCCATCAAACAGATGCACGTCCTGCGGCAGGTAACCGATCAGCTGGCCCAGTTCCTCTGCGTCCCATTTGTCCATCGGTGTCCCGTCGAGCCGGATGGTGCCGCGTTGTGGCGTCCAGACCCCGGCCAGCATACGCGCGAGCGTCGACTTGCCCGATCCGCTGTGTCCGATCACGGCCACCACGTCGCCCGGCGAAAGGGCAAATTCGATCCCGCCGATGGTCGCATTCTTGGCCAGCGGGGGACCGGCCTGCGCAATGGCGGCGTTCAGCGATATTTGCGGACGCGGCATCGACAGGCGTTTGGGCTGTTGGGGATAGGTTTCGGACAGGGCGCGCAGGGTCTTGTAAGATCCGCGTGCGGCAAGGAATGTCCGCCATTGCCCGATCAACTGATCAATCGGGGCAAGTGCGCGGGACAACACGATGGTTGCCGCGATCATCACACCGGCCGTCGCTTCACCCGCTACCGCCAACGCGGCGCCAAGGCCCAGCATCCCCGATTGCAGCGCCATGCGCAGGGTTTTGGACACCACGGAAAAGCTCGCGATACGGTCGGCAACGCGTGTTTTCAGGTGGTGGGCATCAAGTTGCAGAGCCGTCCAGCGACGGGCGAGATCACCAGTCATACCCATGGCGTGGACAAGCTCTGCGTTTTGCTCACTTGCGGTGAACAAACTGTCGGACCGGGCGCGCGCGGCGCTGGCGTCCTGCATCACGTCCGCAGAACGGGCGTTGTTGATCAGGGCCATGACGGTCAAAACCAGCGCACCGCCAAGGCCAAGTGCACCGAGATACGGGTGCAGGACATAGAGCACCCCGAGGTAAAGCGGGATCCACGGCGCATCGAAGAAGGCGATGAGTGTGGGACCCGAGATAAAATCGCGCAGCCCGTTCACGTCCGCGGCAGGGTTTTCCGCTTTGGTCGCGCCCTGCACCTGCCGCCGGATCGACGATTGCAGGATCGGCGCGCCAATCGACAACTCGAACCGCGCCCCCAACCGACCCAGAATGCGCATGCGGATCAGGTCGAGCAGACCCGTCACCACAAAGACGCCGCCCAGCAGGATCGTCAGGGCAATCAGCGTATCCATGTTCTGGCTGGTGAGCACGCGGTCGTAGACCTGCAGCATATAGAGGGGACCGGCGAGCATGAGGACGTTCAAAATCAGGCTGAAGAAGCCGATGGACAGAAATCCGGGGCGCAGTGCGCTCCATGCGGATGTGACGGTGGATTTTTTCTGAAACATTTGGGTGATCTCTTTTCAGGGTGAAAGAAGGATGGCGACCTGCGCCGCCATCCCTTTGAGGTGCTGTGCTTAGCTGACGAAATCGTCTTCGAAGCCGAAGTTGTTTACGCCTGCCAGCAAGACAGACCCGTTGTCGCTAAGGCTCAGAAGGGTGCCGTTGTCGGTGGACTGCACGTCGATCTGATCGGCAAAGTCTTCGCCGAAATCGGTAAAGTCCAAACGGTCGATGCCCACTTCGAAGTCGTTGATGACGTCATCGTCGAACACGCCGGCGAAGGTGAAGGTGTCAGAGCCTTCGCCGCCGATCAGGATGTCGTCGCCACCCTCACCGTTCAGGATGTCATCGCCTGCCTGACCGTTCAGCTGGTTGGCACCAGAGTTCCCGGACAGGATGTCAGCGCCGCCGTTCGGGCTGCCTGCGTTGTTCGACCCGTTGATGTTCTCAAAATTGAGAACCGTGTCGATCAGCGCGCCGTCGGGGGCGTTGATCCGGGCGATGGCATTGCCGTCTTCGTCGAGGTCCACGACAACGCCCGCACCGGCAGAGAACAGTGCCGTGTCGATGCCGTCGCCGCCATCAATGGTATCCGCGCCGCCGAAGGAATGGATGCTGTCATTGCCGCCCAGCCCTTCGAGAACGTTGATTTCATTGTTGCCGAGGATCAGGTCGTCGCCGCCCGACCCCCGGACGTTCTCGAAATCGACCACTTCGGCCACGACGTCGCCGTCCACCCGGATGACACCCTCTTGCGAGGCGGGACCGGGTTGGGGCGTGTTCACGTCCAGATCGATGGTCACGCCGTTGAAGGCACTCAGGTCAACCGTGTCGATGTCGTCAGACCCCACCACGCGCTCGATCGAGCTGAGGATGTCGGTTTCGACCACTTCGTCGATCACGTCCGCACCCGAGACACCCAGGCTGGCCGTCCCGTCGATGACAGCACCGGCATCAACCAGCGTATCCTGTGCGATCGGGCCGTTGATCCCTGCTGGTGCATTATGCAGGTGGATGGCCGACACGACACCGGGCACCGGGGTCAACAGGTCCGCTTCGTTCAGACCCGTCACGCTCAACTCGGACGAATAGAGCGTTTCGCCCTGCTCGTTGAACGAGATGGTCAGCGTGGCTTCGCCTGTTGCGTCGCTGTCGGATGTGGGTCCGGGTTCCTGTGCGGCATCCAGCGATGCGGCCAGTTCGATGACGCGGTCATGGCCTTGGCCTGTGTCGCTGACCACATAGAACTGTCCACGGATTTCGCCGCCGGGGAAGTCGGCTGTGTGGAGGTTGTAGTAGAGGTTCCCGGCAAGGGCCTCTGCGACAAAACCAGCCGCACCATCGATGTTTGGCGTGGGCTGCAACGACGCACCGACCACGACATCCTGAACCGAAACGGTGAAACCTGTTTCCCGGGTTGCCGTGCCGTTGCCGTTTGCGTCAAGCGCAACCGTGACCGCCACGTCAAGATCCGAGAAGTCAGCGGTGTCAAAACCGTCGCCGCCTTCGATGAAGTCATTGCCAAGACCGCCGACAATCACGTTGTCGCCGTCACCGGCAATCAGAACGTCATCGCCTGCGCCGCCGTCGACGACACCGTTGATCTGACCGAGGTCCACAACGATGTCGCCGCCGTCACCAAGCAACACATTACCATTTACCACACCTTCGTCATCGTTGACGAAAGTCACGTCACCTGCTTCGCGCGCATCAATGGCGTTCACGGTGCCGTTGATCTGGCCTTCGTTGATGATCGCGCCCAGCAGGTTCAAACCACCATCAATGCGGATACCGGCGGCAGCATCGCTGTCTTCGGACCCGGCAATGATGCCTTCGTTTTGCACCAGACCGGCAAAGCTGGCGTCTTCCTGGTTGCTGAAGAGACGCAGGCCATCGCCGACCGTGTTGCCTTCTACCGCATCGCCGCGGCCCTGCAGGATACCTTCGTTGAAGACCGCAGCGGACACAACGTCACCGGCGATATCGCCCGTTTGCAGCGACACGGCAGAGCCGTTGTTGCCGATGCCTGCGTCGACCAGACCTGTGTTGGTGAAGGTGTAGGCGTCGGCCGTACCATCGGCATAAACTGTGCCGTTGCGCTGATCACCGGTGCCGAGGATCGTACCGGCGTTTTCAACGGTCAGCCCTGTGCCATCAATGTTCAGCGCGCGGCTGTCGGACGACACCAACCCGGTGTTGACGAAGGAGCCGCCGGAGTGATCGCCCGTGCCGAAATACACGCCGTTCTGGACGCCTGCGATGGTGCCCGCGTTGGTCAGCGTACCTTGGAAGTTCACGCCGTTCACCGAACGGAAACCGGCCACGGTGCCGTTTGCACCTTCGGACAGGATGTCGCCGGTGTTGGTGACGGAGCCGTTGAAGGTGCCGGTGTTGCCGGCATTCCCGATGCGCACACCGTCGCCTGCAAGGCCCGTGGCGGCGTCGCCGTTGCCGCGGCCCTGGATCGTACCGGAGTTGTCGATGTCGAACGTGTTAGCACCGTCTGCGGCACCACCGATTTCGGCGGCGAAGCCCGAACCGAGGTTGCCGGTCCCGGCGTCAATCGTGCCCGTGACGATGTTGGTGACCGAAAAGTCATCCGCCGTGCCGTCCGCATAGACCGTGCCGTTGCGCTGGTCGCCCGTGCCGAGGATGTCGCCACCGTTCAGCAGGTCCACGCCCGTGCCGTCGATGTTGACCGCCCGGCTGCCGGACTGGATCGTGCCAAAGTTCAGTACATCCAGGTCATGTTCGCCTTCGCCGATATACAGGCCGTTGCGCGCCCCTTCGATCGTGCCAGAGGCTGTGTTGAGGATGCGACCTTCGGCGGCAACGCCGTCCGCGATGCGGATGCCCGCCACGGTGCCTTGGTTGCTGTCGGTGGAGATCAGGCCGCTGTTGACGATATCGGTGTCGGACACCGCGCCGTCTGCGCCGTCGTCAATGCGAATGCCGTCACCTGCGCCACTTGCATTCGGTGCCGCCTGGCCCCGCCCTTGGATGGTGGCGTCAAAGCCGTTGAAGATGGTGTTGGACACCACGTCTCCCACTTCGTCACCGACCTGCAACGAAATGCCCGCGCCACGGTTGCCTTCGCCGGTGTCAATCGTCGCACCGGTGAAGTTGGAGATGCTGACATCTTCGGCTGTGGCGTTGGTATAGATGGTGCCATTGCGCTGGTTGCCGGTGCCCACGATGTCGCCAAAGTTGCGGACACTGATGCCAGCCCCTTCGATTTCGACGGCGCGGCTGTCTGACGAAATCACGCCGCCGCGGAAATTGTCGAGCGTGCCCGAGCTGTTTGCGCCGCTGAATTCGACGCCGTTTTGCTCACCGGCAATGTTGCCAAAGTTGCGGATGGCGGCGCTGGAGCCGTCGGTGACTTCGATCCCGGCAGCGCCCGAGCCGTTGGCATCGATGCTGCCCGACCGGAAGTTGAAAACCTGCACATCATCGGCGTCGACGGACACCGCGGCGTCGGCATTGTTGGTTTCGACCTGGCCAAAGTTGAGGAAACGCGCGAGGTCATTGTTCAGGATGAAAGCAGGGGTGTTGTCCACAACGACGCTTTGGAAAAAGCCGTTTGTGAGGGTCTGCCCATCGCGGACAGTTTCTTGGGCCAGTGACGAGGTCGTCAGCAGTCTGGCGCGCAAGCTGGCAAGAAGTTCGGATAGCATAGCGAGGCTCCGCAAGTGATTAAGATATGGCGAAGATCGAACCAGGCTGTTGGTCTCTCCGCCGTTCCATCAGGTGTGCGGGTGCAGGGTTTTTTGAAATTCTTGCTCTGAATGGTGGTCATAACCTCTGGAAATACTCACGGCTCACGTGACGGGTGTGAGGTTATCTGTATTGAAAACATTGGGAAATTTTGGTGTGGTGGATACATCCAATTTTGCATCGTTAACGTGTTTTCACGAAAACGTTGCCGCATTTGAGTGGTTGGGATCTGTGCAAAACGCTGCAAAGTGACCTGTGGGGGACGCCTTTGATTTCACATCACGCGGATGGGAATCGCCCAAGCCTCTACACATCCATGGTGGGCGTTCACACTGTGGCGCAGGATCGTGCACAGCCTCCGCTGAGTGGGGCGAACTTGAGCCCTGTCGCGCATTCCGCGGGCTTATCCGTGATGTAGCCGCCTAAAAATTGGAACATGCAGGCCTCAGCGCAACAAATTTAAGCACGTATCAGAGTGTGATGAGAAACTTCGCAGCCCGAACTTGTCGCACCCCATGCGCAAAACCGAAAGTCTGCGTGCTCTTGGATGGGGCGCTACGAACGGGCCAGTCTTGCAGGATCGAACCCGTTCGCAGCTACAACAAACGCTGTGTGGAACGATTTGGGGATTGGCGGCGTGTTCGTCAAGACGCCTCTGTCTGTCCGCGCGCCAGATGGGGATACCCAAATGAAGTTTTCAAAGACGTTCACGTATTCTGCCACCGTGGCTTGTATGTTCGCCGGGACGGCCGCCTACGCAGAGTGCGCCGACCCGATCAAGGTTGGTGTTCTGCACTCGCTCTCCGGCACGATGGCAATCTCGGAAACGACGCTCAAGGACACGATGGAGCTGCTGATTGCGCAGCAAAACGAAGCGGGCGGTTTGCTTGGCTGTGAGATCGAAGCGGTTGTGGTCGATCCGGCCTCTGACTGGCCGCTCTTTGCCGAAAAGGCGCGTGAGCTGCTGACCGTGTCCGAGGTTGACGTGATTTTCGGCGCCTGGACATCCGTGTCGCGCAAATCCGCACTTCCCGTGCTCGAAGAGCTGAACGGCCTGATGTTCTACCCCGTTCAGTATGAGGGCGAAGAAAGCTCGCGCAACGTGTTCTACACCGGTGCCGCGCCGAACCAGCAGGCCATTCCCGCGACCGACTACTTCCTCGAAGAGCTTGGGGTCGAGAAATTCGCGCTGTTGGGCACCGATTATGTGTACCCACGGACAACCAACAACATTCTGCAACAATACCTGATCGACGCGGGCATCGCCGAAGAAAACATCTTCGTCAACTACACGCCCTTCGGTCACTCCGACTGGTCCACGATCGTCGCCGATGTCGTCGAACTTGGCGCGGATGGCAGCCAGGTGGGCGTGATTTCCACGATCAATGGCGACGCCAATATCGGCTTTTACAAAGAGCTGGCAGCGGCGGGCATCTCTGCGGACGATATCCCTGTCGTGGCCTTCTCGGTGGGTGAAGAAGAACTCTCCGGTCTCGACACGACGGACCTTGTCGGTCACCTTGCCGCCTGGAACTACTTCCAGTCCGCGGAAAGCGACGCCAACGACGAATGGGTCAGCGCGTGGAAAGATGCCATGGGCGCAGAGCGCGTGACCAATGACCCGATGGAGGCCCATTATATCGGGTTCAACATGTGGGTGAACGCGGTCAAGGACGCAGGCACAACGGACGTGGATGCCGTGCGTGAGGCCATGTACGGTCAGGAGTTCCCGAACCTGACAGGTGGCACAGCCGTGATGCTGCCGAACCACCACCTCGCCAAGCCGGTGCTGATTGGTGAAATCACCGCCGATGGTCAGTTCGACATCATCTCCCAGACCGAAGAAGTGCCGGGTGATGCATGGACCGACTTCCTCCCGGAGAGCGCGGTTCTCGTCTCCGATTGGAAAGAGCTTGGCTGCGGGATGTACAATTCCGAAACCAAGACCTGTGTCCAGCTGACCTCCAACTACTGATCACACGCCCTGACCCTGAGCGCGCCGCACCTTGTGCGCTCAGGGTCCTCGCTTGACCCTTCTTCCGTCCCATCGAAAGTTCGTTATGACCCGTGTCCTGCTTGCCTTCACGTGGCTTGTGGCAACCGCATGTTCCGTTTTGGCGCAAGACGTTCAATCGGTGCTGCAGGTCCACGCAGAGGAGGTCGCCAAACCGTCGCGCAACTCTGTCGCCGTGGTTCTGGACGATCTTGTCGACCTCGGATCGCCACAAGTGCCGGTGTTCCTGGAGAGGTGGGCCGACAGGTCCGTCTGGCGCGAGGATGCGTCGGGACTGTTCTTCATTGCCAGCGAAGACGACGGTCAATTGCAGCTGACCGACATTGATACCGGGGCGCAGACGACCGCGTCCGAAGACGGGTTTACGCAAATCCGCCCGAATGGCGGGGTGCGGCGCGTCATCGCGACCGCCCTGGTGCAGTTCCAGCTGTCCGATCCCGATCCGGCGCGCCGGGCGGCCGCACTTGAAAGCATTGGCCGCCGGGCGGACGCATCGCAGCTGCCGCTGCTTGTGGCGTCTTTGGAGGGTGAAACGGATCCCGGGATACGTGCCCGCAAAATACAGTTGGTGAACTTTCTGACCGCCCGCTTTGGCGAAGACACCGATGCGCGTGTTGCAGCGATCCAAAGCCTGTCCGGCGACACATCTGTCGAAGCACGGGCCGTTCTGAACCAGATCCTGACAACATCGACAGGTGTCGCACCAGAGACGCCCGAGGGCAACGTTGCCCGCATCCGCGATCCGCAATCCGATCCGGCGGCGTTTTATGCCGAATTGGTCTCTGCCGATCTCGCGCCGGGCCGTATCACGCCGCAGGACGTGCGCGCCGCACTCGAGGCCAATGTATCGGACGGACGTGTCGGGGGGATGCCGGTTGCGCAACTGAACACGGACGCGAACCGGCTCGAAGCGTATGCCACACTTGCCGCCGCGGGTACGGTGCCCGCCTTTGTCAGTGACGCGGATGTGGCGGCGGCGCTTGATGCGTTCACGTTCTTTGAGATCTACGCAGAGCCTGACCAACGGGTCACGGATGCGGCGCGCGACACGCTCGCATCCATCGAGACGCGCGTGGGCTGGGCACAGGTGATTGACCTGAGCCTTGACGGGCTGTCGCTTGCCTCGATCTACTTTCTCGCCGCAATCGGGCTTGCAATCACGTTCGGGCAGATGGGCGTGATCAACATGGCCCACGGCGAATTCATCATGATGGGCGCGTATACAGGCTATGTCGTGCAATTGTTCGTGCCGGATTACACGGTTTCGTTGCTGATCGCTTTGCCGCTGGCCTTTGCCGTCACCTTTGGCGCGGGCGTGACGATGGAACGGCTTGTGATCCGTCATCTCTATCACCGCCCGCTCGAAACCCTGCTTGCGACCTTTGGCATCTCGATTGCGCTGCAACAGATCGCCAAGAACATCTTTGGCACCCAGGCGCGGCCCCTGACATCGCCGGATTGGCTGGGCGGGGCGTTGGTGATCTCTGACGTGATCCAGATCAGCTATATCCGTATCGCGATTTTCGTGCTGGCGCTGATATTCCTGTTGGCGCTGCTCTATATCCTCAAACGCACCCGGCTTGGCCTTGAGGTGCGGGCGGTCACGCAAAATCCGGGCATGGCCGCGTCCATGGGCATCAATCCCGACCGTATCAACATGATGACCTTTGGTCTGGGGTCGGGCATCGCGGGTGTCGCGGGTGTCGGCATCGGCCTCTATGCCCAGGTGACGTCAGAGATGGGTGCGAATTACATCGTTCAGAGCTTTATGACCGTTGTGGTCGGCGGGGTCGGATCGGTGTTTGGCGCGCTGGCCGGGGCCGGGCTGATCGGGTTCCTGCAAAAGGGGATCGAATGGCTCAACCCGTCCAACACGCTGGCGGCCCAAACCTACATGATCCTGTTCATCATCCTTTTCATCCAATTCCGTCCCAAGGGCATCGTCGCCCCCAAGGGCCGCGCCGCGGCGGAGTGATCCATGAGCCAAACAAGCCCCATCCGCAGCAGCTTTGTCAGCCGCAACCCGTCGGTTCTCTACTTTCTGGCCGCATTGGGGCTGTTCACGGCGGTCGTCGCGCTGATGTCCGAAGCCACGGGCACGGGCTTTATCTCCACCTCTTTCGTCAAGACGTTGGGCAAGACGCTGTGCCTGTGCCTTGTGGCGATCGCGATGGACGTTGTCTGGGGCTATTGCGGTATTCTGAGCCTCGGACATTTCGCGTTTTTCGGCATCGGTGGATACGCCATCGGCATGTGGCTGATGTATGCGCGCACGGAACTGATCGTCATGGAAAGCCGTGCGGGACAGGTCATCCCGCCCACGGAGCAGGAGATATCGGACGCCATCGGCAACCAGATCTTCGGTGTCGTCGGATCATCGGAATTTCCCGCGATCTGGATGTTCGCCGACAGCCTCTTTATCCAGCTCGCGCTCGTCGTGCTGGTCCCCGGCCTGCTCGCCCTGGTCTTTGGCTGGCTGGCCTTTCGCAGCCGTGTGACCGGCGTATACCTGTCGATCCTGACGCAAGCGATGACGCTCGCGCTGTCGCTGTACCTGTTCCAGAACGACAGCGGCCTGCGCGGCAACAACGGGCTGTCGGGGTTGCAGAACATCCCGGGCTTTGGTGCTGCGGGGCAGGATGTCGTGTCGCTTGTCTTTTTCCTTGGGTCTGCGCTGGCGCTGGCCCTTGGCTATCTTCTGTTCGCCTGGATCACCGACAGCAAGTTCGGGAACATCATTCAGGCCATCCGCGACGACGAATCCCGTGTGCGGTTCCTGGGCTATCCTGTCGAGGGCTACAAACTGTTCGTGTTCACCATCACGGCCATCGTGGCCGGGATCGCCGGTGCGCTCTATTACCCGCAGGCGGGCATCATCAACCCTGCGGAGATTGCGCCAATCGCATCGATCTACCTCGCGGTTTGGGTGGCCATCGGCGGGCGCGGGCGTCTCTATGGCGCGGTCATTGGTGCGGCGCTTGTGTCGCTGCTCTCCAGTTGGTTCACCGGTGGCGGCGCGCCCAGCATCGACCTCGGGTTTTACACGATACAGTGGGTCGATTGGTGGCTGGTCCTGTTGGGCGTGACCTTTGTGCTGGTCACAATTCTGGCGCCCAAGGGAATCGGTGGCCTCTTTGACAGTCTGGTGCGCAAATCATGAGCTCTCTTTTGGAAATGTCGGGCATCTCGAAATCCTTTGACGGGTTTCAGGCCATCAAGAACCTGAGCCTCCAGATCAGCGAACCGGAACTGCGTGCCGTGATTGGCCCCAACGGCGCTGGCAAGACGACGTTCATGGACATCATCACCGGCAAGACCAAACCGGACGAGGGTCGGATCCTGTTTGGCGACGACAGTCGGTCGCTCATCGGGATGTCCGAAAGTGAGATTGCAATGCTCGGGATCGGGCGCAAGTTTCAAAAGCCGACCGTGTTCGAGGCGCAGACCGTGCGCGAAAACCTCGCTATGGCGCTGCGCAATCCACGCGGCCCCTTTGCCGCGCTGTTCTACCGCAAGACGCAGGCGGGTGCTGCGCGGCTCGAAGGAATCGCGGAGGAAATCAACCTGACCGATCACCTGACCCGCCCCGCGGGTGAATTGAGCCACGGGCAAAAGCAGTGGCTGGAGATCGGGATGCTGCTGGCGCAATCGCCGCGCCTGATGCTGGTGGACGAACCGGCGGCGGGCATGACGGCGCCCGAACGGGAACACACGACCGACATTCTGAAACGCGCCGCCGAAACCCGGGCGGTCATCGTGGTGGAACATGATATGGAGTTCGTCCGGCGCTTGGACTGCAAGGTGACGGTTCTGCATGAGGGGTCGGTTCTGGCCGAAGGGACGTTGGATCATGTGACCCAGAACCAGACGGTCGTTGATGTGTATTTGGGGCGGACAGATGCTGCGGATTGAGAACCTCGACCTGAAATACGGGCAATCGCAGATCCTGCAGGGGATCACCCTGACCGCGCCCGTGGGGCAGGTGACATGTGTCACCGGCACCAATGGCGTGGGCAAGACAAGCCTGCTGAAGGCCATCGCGGGCCGCCATCCGTTTTCCGCGGGAACGGTCACGCTGGACGATGTGTCATTGCCACCCGGACGCGCCGCCGTAGCGGCCAAGGCGGGGGTTGGTTACGTACCCCAAGGGCGCGAGATCTTTCCCCTCATGACGGTTGAAGAGAACTTGCAGACCGGGTTCGCCTGTCTGCCAAAGGCGGACCGCACGATCCCCGATGACATATTCGAGCTGTTCCCGGTTCTGGCCGAGATGAAGGATCGCCGTGGCGGCGATCTGTCCGGGGGGCAACAACAGCAATTGTCGATTGCGCGCGCCCTGATCACCCGGCCCAAGGTCCTGCTGCTGGACGAACCCACCGAAGGCATTCAACCGAATATCATCCAGATGATTGGGCGCACGATCCAGTTGCTGCGCGATCGCCGCGACCTTGCCATCGTTCTGGTCGAGCAGAATTTCGAGTTTGCCTATCTCAACTCTGACCACTTTCACATCATGCGGCGCGGTGAAATCACGACATCCGTGCCCAAGTCGGATGCCAGGAGAGAAACGCTGCTGGACGCGCTCGCGCTTTAGGGTTGCGCGGCGCATCCGGTGGCGACGCATCGCGGCTTCATCCCGCGTGTGCGCAAAACTGCGCCTTGGCCCTTGAGATTCCAGTGACTGGAAGCCTTATGTGGTACCCAGTACCGCGAAAAGGTGAATCATCATGGGGCGAGCCGTCCAACACACACTGAGCATTGCGGGCATGTCATGCGCGTCTTGCGTGGGGCGTGTTGAAAGAGGGCTTGCGTCCCTTGATGGCGTGTCTGACGTCGCAATCAACCTCGCCTCGGAAACGGCGCGTGTCACAGTTGACGCGCCGCAACGCGTGGCTGACGTGGTGCACATGTTGAACGACCTTGGGTATCCGGCGCGCACCGCGCGGGTCACGGTCAATATAGCATCGATGTCCTGTGCGTCCTGTGTCGGGCGCGTGGAAGAGGCGCTGTCCACGGCGCCCGGGGTGGTGTCCGCAAACGTCAATCTGGCAACGGAACAGGCCACGCTCGACTATCTGGAGGGTGTGACAACCCCGGCGGAGATCCGGGCCGTCTGTCGGACGGCGGGATACCCTGCGGAGATTGCGCAGGCGGACGCCGGTCAATCGCGCGCGGATCGCAAGGCGGAAGAGGCGCAGGACCTGCGCCGCCGCGTCGCTCTGGCAGGTGCGCTGACGCTGCCGATTTTCGTGCTGGAGATGGGGGCGCATCTGTTCCCTGCATTCCACATGCTGATCCACCAGACGATCGGCATGCAGATGTCGTGGATCATCCAAGCGGTGCTGGCGACCTTCGTGCTCTTTGGTCCGGGGCGTGGGTTTTATGCCAAGGGGGTGCCTGCGCTCTTCAAGGGTGCACCGGACATGAACAGTCTCGTCGCGGTCGGCACGGGGGCTGCGTGGACCTATTCCATGGTGGCCACGGCTTTGCCGGGTCTTTTGCCGCAAGCCGTGCGCGCGGTTTATTTCGAAGCGGCGGCGGTGATTGTTGTCCTGATCCTGATCGGGCGCTGGCTCGAAGCGCGCGCCAAGGGGCGGACAGGCGCGGCGATCCAGGCGCTGCTGGGGTTGCAGGTGCGCACGGCGCGGGTGCAACAGGGCGATGCGGTGATCGAAACGGATGTCGACCAGCTGCGTGTGGGACAGGTTGTCCTGATCCGTCCCGGCGAACGCATCCCCGTGGATGGGGACGTAACCCATGGCATCAGCAACGTCGACGAAAGCATGATCACCGGAGAGCCGATCCCGGTCGCAAAATCGGTTGGCAGCGCCGTCACCGGTGGGACCATCAACGGCACCGGCAGCCTGACGGTCATGGCCACCCGCGTGGGCGCAGAGACCACACTTGCGCAGATCATTCGCATGGTCGAGGACGCACAGGGCGCGAAACTGCCCATTCAGGGGCTTGTGGACCGTGTCACGCTTTGGTTCGTGCCCGCGGTCATGGCTGTGGCCGCATTGACCGTGGCGGGCTGGCTGTCGTTCGGACCGGATTCCGCACTGACCTTTGCGCTGGTTGCGGGTGTTTCGGTTCTGATCATTGCGTGCCCCTGTGCGATGGGCCTTGCCACGCCGACCTCCATCATGGTCGGCAGCGGGCGCGCCGCCGAAATGGGCGTTCTGTTCCGCAAGGGCGACGCGCTGCAAGCGCTGTCCGAGGTGGAGATTGTGGCGCTGGACAAGACCGGCACGGTGACCGAAGGGCGACCCCGTTTAACGGACGTGGTCGTGGCGGACGGTTTTGATCGGGCCGACGTGCTGGCCAGAATTGCGGCGGTTGAAACCCTGTCGGAACATCCCATTGCAGCGGCCATCGTCGATGGGGCGCGGCGCGAAGGGGTGCAGGTGCCGCAGACCACCGGGTTCACGTCCTCCACCGGATACGGCGTGGCCGCAATGGTGGACGGTCTGCATGTGCTGGTCGGTGCCGACCGGCATATGCTGCGCGAAGGCATCGATATCGCGCCGCTCTCCGCGCAGGAGGCCAGCCTCGCGGCGCGCGGGCACACAGCGCTTTATGCCGCGGTGGAGGGCCGGTTGGCCGCCGTGATCGCTGTGTCCGACCCGGTCAAACCCTCAAGCCGCACCGCCATCGCGGCCCTGCAGGACCAGGGGTTTCAGGTGGCGATGATCACCGGAGACAAACAGGAGACGGCCGATGCAATTGCGCGCGAAACCGGTATCGACCACGTGGTTGCGGGCGTCTTGCCGGACGGCAAGGTGGCCGCTCTGGATGATCTGAGGGCCGGGTCGCGCAAGATCGCCTTTGTCGGTGACGGGATCAACGACGCCCCGGCGTTGGCGCATGCCGATGTCGGCATCGCCATCGGGACGGGTACCGACATTGCCATTGAATCCGCGGATGTCGTGCTGATGTCCGGTGATCTGCGCGGCGTGGTCAATGCCGTTGCCGTTTCCCGCCGGACCATGTCCAACATCCGCCAGAACCTCGGCTGGGCCTTTGGCTATAACGTCGCACTGATCCCGGTTGCGGCGGGGGTCCTTTATCCGGCCTTTGGTCTGCTTCTGTCTCCGGTGCTGGCTGCGGGTGCGATGGCGCTCTCTTCGGTGTCGGTGCTCGGCAATGCGTTGCGCCTGCGCCGGATCGCGCCAGTGCTGCGCCAAGACCCGGGCGCCGCACCCGGTCCCGTCGCACCGACCCCCCAACTGGCAAAGCAGGAGTGAGCTGGTGAACATCGGACAGGTCTCTGCGCGCTCTGGACTGCCGTCCAAGACGATCCGATATTACGAGGATATCGGCCTGATCAAACCGCGCCGCAGCGAAAACGGCTATCGCACCTTCGGTGAGACGGACCTGCACAAACTCACGTTTCTGGGCCGCGCGCGGACCCTGGGGTTTTCCATCGAGGACTGTCGCATCCTGCTCGGCCTTTACGAAGACGAAAGCCGGGAAAGCGCACAGGTCAAGGCCGTTGCCGAAGAGCATCTTGCAGCCATTGACCAAAAGCTCGAACAGCTGCAATCCATGCGCAACACGCTGTCACATCTGGTAAAGGCCTGCCACGGGGATCACCGCCCGGACTGTCCCATCCTCAGCGACCTTGCGGGCAAGGGGTAGGCGGACCGTGCAGCGGGTCATCCTGCACACGCGGCGCACGGGTTCAGGACATGGCGCATTTTTGTGCGATTTGCTGAAACGCTGACGCCCAGACGGAAATTTTACCCGCTTTTTCCGCATATTGCATTGCACGCCCCACCGCACCGCCCCACAGCAAGAGAATGAAGCAGCTGCTGAAGATCGTCGTGGTCGAACAGGACCGGGATCGTGCCATCGCCATTGTCGATGCGCTCAAGGATGCCTGCGCCTGTGATGTGATCGTCATCGGCGATCCAAGCAGCCTGTCGCGCCAGATCGCAGCACACGGGCCGGACATCGTGTTGATCGACATCGACAACCCGACACGCGACATGATGGAAGAACTGACCCTCGCCTCGGGACCGCTGGAGCGGCCGGTCGCGATGTTTGTGTCCGGCAACTCCGACGGGCTGGCGGAATCCGCGATTGAGGCGGGTGTGTCGGCCTATGTCGTGGACGGGCTTGCCCCCGGACGGGTCAAACCGGTGGTCGATACGGCCATCGCCCGGTTTTCGATGGTGCGCCAGATGCGCGAGGAACTGGCCGAGACCCGCCGTGCTCTGGAAGAGCGCAAGGTGATCGACCGCGCTAAGGGTGTGTTGATGAAGGCCAAGGGCATCGACGAAGAAGCGGCCTATGCCCTGTTGCGTCGCACAGCCATGGATCAGGGGCGCCGCGTCGCAGATGTGGCCGAAGCGCTTGTTACGGCCGCGGGACTGTTGCGATGAAATCGGTCGAAATCTCCGTCGCCTACATGCCGCTGGTTGACGCGGCACCGCTCATTATTGCGCAAGAAATGGGATTTGCGCAGTCCGAGGGCATTGCGCTGGACCTGATTGCGGCGCCGTCATGGTCGTCGGTGCGCGACATGCTGGCCTTTGGACGTGTGGACGCCGCGCATATGTTGTCGCCCGTGCCGTTGGCCATGGCCATGGGGCTGGGCGGTATTTCGACCCGCCTGTCATCGGTGTCGGTCCTGTCGGTCAATGGCAACGTGATTGGTGTCAGCAACGCGCTGGAACGGAAACTGCGGAATGCCGGGTTCGCCTTTGACTTTTCCGACCCGGTCGCGGCGGCCGCCGCATTGGCGCAGGTCAGTGATGGCCCGTTGACCTTTGGTGTGCCATTCCCGTTTTCAATGCATGTCGAACACCTGCGCTATTGGGCGGAAGGTACAGCCCTCGGGGCGGCTGGCATAAACATCCGCACCGTGCCGCCGCCATTGATGTCCAAGGCGCTGGCCGCGGGCGAGGTCGATGCGTTTTGCGTGGGCGAGCCGTGGGGCTCTGTGTCGGTCGAGGCGGGGGCGGGGGCGCTCCTGCTGCCATGCAATGCGATCTGGGCCTTTTCGCCGGAAAAGGTGCTGGCCGTCCGCACCGATTGGGCCGAAACCGAACCCGATCTGCTGGGGCGGCTGATGCGCGCGGTGTGGAAGGCGGGGCGCTGGCTGAACAATCCGGCGGTTCGCGCAACTGCAAGTGATCTGTTGTCGCGCAAAGCCTATCTGGATGTGTCGGCCGAACTGATCGACCGCGCGCTGTCCGGCCACATGACCATCTCCCAAAGGGGGGAGCAGCGGCACGTGGACCGGTTCCTCGAATTTCACGATGGCGCGGCGACGTTTCCGTGGCGCAGCCAGGGTCAGTGGATCGCCAACCGCCTGCACAAGGCACATGGCGGTGCTGTCCTGACGGAGGCACAGATGAATGCGGTTGTGCGACCCGACCTGCACCGCCAGCACCTGTCCGGCAAAGGCTGCGATTTGCCCGGCGCGTCGGCCAAGGTCGAGGGGGCGATTCTGTCCCCCACCGCCGTTGCGTCGGCGGATGGGGCGATCACATTGCTGCCGGATCGGTTCTTTGATGGTCAGGTTTTCGACCCGCACGCGGAAAAATCGCCTAAAAATTGAGCGTTTGCCAGATTGGCGTTGAATTGACGCCATCTGCTGCTGGCGCCGCATTCTGCACCGCGGCATGTTCTTCATGTGACCAGCAACGGTGCCAGTCACACCAACATTCATCCCACCGACAGGGATATATCCGAGCAAGGTCGCTCACTCACCATCGGTCCTCCCCCGGTGGTAAGTGATCGGCCTTTTTTCGTTTCAGCTCAGTGCCCGGACCGGGCCGGGCCCACCAACGAGGTGAATTATGAAGAAAATACTCCTGACCCTCGCCGCAACGACGGCACTTGCATCGCCCGCATTCGCGGAACTGCTCGACCTTGAAAAAGACGAACTGACCCTGGGCTTTATCAAATTGACGGATATGGCACCGCTCGCGGTGGCCTATGAGCAGGGATACTTCATTGACGAAGGTCTGTTTGTCACCCTCGAGGCGCAGGCAAACTGGAAGGTCCTTCTGGACGGTGTGATCGACGGCCAACTGGACGGCGCGCACATGCTCGCCGGTCAACCGCTCGCCGCGACCATCGGTTACGGGACCGAGGCCCACATCGTGACCCCGTTTTCCATGGATCTGAACGGCAACGGGATCACGGTGTCGAACGAGGTGTGGGACCTGATGCGTCCGAACATCCCGTCGATGGATGATGGCCGCCCGCAACACCCCATCTCTGCCGAGGCGCTGGTGCCGGTGATCGAGACGTTCAACGCCAAGGGTGAGCCGTTCAACATGGGACAGGTGTTCCCGGTGTCGACGCACAATTACGAACTGCGGTATTGGCTGGCCGCCGGCGGGATCGAGCCCGGATATTACAGCCCCGAAAACATCTCGGGCCAAATTGGTGCGGATGTGTTCCTCTCTGTCACACCACCGCCGCAGATGCCTGCCACGCTGGAGGCGGGGACGATCCACGGATACGCGGTGGGTGAGCCGTGGAACCAGCAAGCGGTGTTCAAGGGCATCGGCGTGCCCGTCATCACCGACTATCAGCTGTGGCGCAACAACCCGGAAAAGGTGTTTGGCCTGACCGCTGACTTTGTCGAAGAAAACCCCAACACGACCAAGGCGTTGACCCGTGCGTTGATCCGGGCGGCGATGTGGCTGGACGAAAACGACAACGCCAACCGCGAAGCGGCTGTCGAAATCCTCAGCCGCCCGGAATACGTGGGCGCGGATTACGATGTCATCGCAAACTCCATGACCGGGACCTTTGAATTCGAAAAGGGTGACGTACGCGACATCCCCGATTTCAACGTGTTCTTCCGGTACAATGCGACCTACCCGTTCTATTCGGATGCCATCTGGTACCTGACGCAAATGCGCCGTTGGGGACAGATTGCCGAACCGCAAAGCGATGCGTGGTTCAAGGAGGTCGCCGAAAAGGTCTATCGCCCGGACATCTACCTCGAGGCTGCCCGGTCGCTGGTCGATCAGGATCTGGCGAATGAAGCGGACTTCCCCTGGGACAGCGACGGCTACAAGGCGCCGACACCGGCCGCCGATATCATCGACGGCATCCCCTATGACGGTCGCCAGCCCAACGCCTACCTCGAAAGCCTGCCGATTGGCTTGAAAGGCGATCAGATCGTCGTTGGCGAAAACATCCAGGGTTAAGCACCCGATGCGCGGGCGGCCCGGCTGCCCGCGCACCCCCTTTTCAGGAGACCGGTTCATGAGCACTGCAGACCCGAATTTCGAAATGGATGCCGCCCGCGAGGCGCGCCGCGAACGGCGTTTTACGCGCATCAACGCCGCCGACAAGTGGTTTCAGGTGTTGGGGCTGGCATGGCTCACCCCCGTTCTGCGCGCTGTCGCAGGGGACAATCCCAAGGCGCAGGCCTCTGAAATCTGGCGTCTCCTCGGGGTGCCCTTGCTGGCCATCGCGGGTTTTTTGATGCTGTGGGCGACACTGGCGCCGACGGTGCAGACCTCGCTGGGCGCGATCCCCGGTCCTGCGGCCGTTTGGGACGAGGCGGTCAACCTGCATCAGGATGCGCAGGCCAAGTCCGAAAGCAAAGCCCGCTTTAACGAACAGGTTGCCAAGCTGAACGAGCGGCGCGCAGAGCAGGGCCAGGAGCCCATCCAGCGCGCCTATACCGGCGCCCCGAGCTACTATCAGCAGATCTGGACATCGATCAAAACCGTGTTCTTCGGGTTCCTGATCGCCAGCGCTGTCGCGATCCCGCTGGGCATCATGGCGGGGCTGTCACCGACGGCCAATGCGGCCCTGAACCCGATCATCCAGATCTTCAAGCCGGTGTCCCCGCTGGCGTGGTTGCCCATTGTAACGATGGTCGTGTCGGCGGTTTATGTCACCCAAGATGGCTGGTTCGCCAAATCCTTCCTGACGTCTGCCATCACCGTGACCCTGTGTTCGCTCTGGCCCACGCTGATCAACACCTCGCTTGGGGTCGCCAGCATCGACAAGGACCTGGTGAACGTGTCCAAGGTGTTGAAAATGAACACCTACACCAAGATCACGAAGCTGGTTCTGCCCTCGGCGCTGCCGCTGATCTTTACCGGCCTCCGGCTCAGCCTCGGTGTGGGCTGGATGGTGCTGATCGCTGCCGAAATGCTCGCGCAGAACCCGGGTCTCGGCAAATTCGTCTGGGATGAATTCCAGAACGGATCGTCCTCTTCGCTGGCCAAGATCATGGTGGCGGTTCTGACCATCGGGATCATCGGCTTTATGCTGGACCGCGTGATGTACGCCCTCCAGTCGCTGTTTACCTTCACGAACAACCGGTGACGGACATGGGATTTCTGACACTCGACAACGTCGGCAAGAGCTTTGGCACCGGCACGGATCGCACCGATGTGCTGAACAACATCAACCTCGATGTGCAGGAGGGCGAGTTTCTGGTGCTCCTGGGCTTTTCCGGCACGGGCAAGACCACGCTGATCAATCTGATGGCGGGTCTGGAACACCCGACCACCGGAACGGTCAGCTACAAGGGCGCGCCGATCAAGGAGCCAAGCCCGGAGCGCGGCGTGATCTTCCAGAGCTATTCGCTGATGCCGTGGCTGACGGTGAACGGGAATGTGCGGCTGGCGGTCGACACCGTTTTCCCGAACCTGTCCACCGCCGAGAAAGACGCCAAGGTCTCGCATTTCGTCAACATGGTGGGTCTTGGCCACGCGGCGACGCGGCGCCCGGCGGAGCTGTCCGGCGGTATGCGCCAGCGGGTGAACGTCGCCCGCGCGCTTGCCATGAACCCGGAGATGCTGCTTCTGGACGAGCCGCTGTCCGCGCTGGATGCGCTGACGCGCGCAAACCTCGCCGATGAGATCGAACGGATCTGGCAGGCGGATCAAAAGACATGCGTTCTGATCACCAATGACGTGGATGAGGCGATCATTCTGGCGGACCGCATCATTGCGCTGAACCCCGACGGAACGCTCGGGGATGAGTTCACCGTCACCATCCCGCGCCCGCGCGACCGGATGGAAATGAACAACGACGACACCTTCAAGACGTTGCGCGCTCAGGTGACGAAATACCTGATGGACGCAGGCATCGAGGCCAAGGTGGAAGACACCCGCCACCTGCCGGATGTCACCCCGATCCACGGTGCCCCGACGGCCGTTGTGGACGCGCAGAAAGGGTTGATCACCGACCGTTTCCTGGATTTTTCGATGCTGCACAAAGTCTATCCGACGCCCAAGGGGCCGCTCACGGTTGTTGAGGATTTCGATCTGAAGGTTGACCGGGGGGAGTTCATCTCGCTCATCGGGCATTCGGGGTGCGGGAAATCCACGGTGCTGACGATGGCCGCCGGGTTGAACGAGATTTCCAAGGGCGCGATCAAACTGGATGGCCGGCACGTGGCGGGCGCGGATCCCGAGCGCGCCGTCGTGTTCCAGTCCCCGAACCTGTTCCCCTGGCTCTCAGCGCGCGAAAACTGTGCCATCGGTGTCGACAAGGTCTATCCCCGCGCCAGCCGGGCCGAGCGTCAGGACGTGGTGGAATACTACCTCGAACGTGTTGGGCTGGCGGATGCGATGGACAAACCCGCAAGTGCAATGTCCAACGGCATGCAACAGCGTGTGGGCATCGCCCGGGCCTTTGCCCTGTCGCCGAAACTCCTGCTTCTGGACGAACCGTTCGGCATGCTCGACAGCCTCACCCGCTGGGAATTGCAGGAAGTGCTGATGGAGGTATGGTCCCGCACGAAGGTGACGGCGATTTGCGTGACCCATGACGTGGACGAAGCGATCCTGCTTGCGGACCGTGTCGTGATGATGACCAACGGCCCGCAGGCCACCATCGGCAAGATTGTCGACGTGGACCTGCCGCGTCCGCGCACGCGCAAGGCGCTGCTGGAGCATCCCGATTACTATACCTACCGGCAGGACGTCCTCGATTTCCTCGAGGAGTATGAGCACGGTGCCAAGCCGAAAACCGCCTCCAAAGCCGCATCCGGCACGCAGGAGGCTGCGTAATGCTGGACGCCAATGACGCCGGCGTGCGCACCTTTGTCGAGGTGGCGGAGGTCTGGGTGCCCAAGGACGGCGTGCTGGTCTGGGACAGCGGTGACTACGGTGACCTCGCCGGGTTCAAGGCGGTGTCGGGGGCAGAACGCTTTGCCAAGGGCGAAGGTCTGCCGGGCAAGGCCTGGGCCGAAGGCCGACCGATCGTTCTCAAGGGGTTTGAGGGGTCGTATTTCAAACGGACAAAGGCCGCGCAGGAAGCGGGCCTGACCGCGGCGGTGGCGATCCCGGTGTTCAACGGGGACACATTGCTGGCGGTTCTCGTCACGCTGTGTTCGGACGACGCGACCCGTATGGGGGCGATCGAGGTTTGGCGCGAGACCCAAGGCATCCTGCAGCTTGAAGATGGCTATTTCGGTGCGGCACAGGACTTTGAATGGGTCAGCCGGCAGGCGGAATTTCTCAAGGGGCAGGGCATGCCCGGCGGTGTCTGGGCGGCGGGTGCCCCGATGTTGATGCGCAACCTGGGCGCGGGCCACGGGTTTGTGCGCGCCAGCAGCGCGGAACAGGCGGGGATTTCCACCGGTCTGGGTCTGCCGATCCCGGTGCCGGGGGACGCGGCCTATGTCCTGGCGCTTTTGTCGGCGCAGGGCACGCCATTGGCGCGCCGGTTCGAAATCTGGGACGCGCGGAAATCCAAGGTGGGTCACCGGGGCGGCGCCATCCTGATTGACGGGGTGTGCAGCACCGACGGCCCCTTGGGCATGGAAGACGAACCGATCCGCGTTGCCCCCTATCGCACCGCCATTGGCCAGACCGTGGCCACCGGCATTCCCAAAGCCGCACGGCAGGAGGTCGGCCTGCCGGGCGGACACACATCTGTCGTCACCTTTCCCATCCACAGCGGTGGCGCGTTAAGCCACATCGTTGCCTGGTACAGCTAGAGGATTGTTCCCAATGGAAAAAATCGTCGTTATTGGTGCAGGCATGGCGTCCGGGCGGGTGCTTGAGCACCTGCTTGATGACCATCCTGACCGGTTTGAGGTTACGCTGTTCAATGCGGAGCCGCGCGGAAACTACAATCGCATCATGCTGAGCCCGGTGTTGTCCGGCGAACGCACGTATGAGGAAATCGTCACCCATGATGATGCCTGGTACGCCGACCGCAACGTCACCTGCCGATTTGGCGAAAAGGTCGTCGAAATCGACCGGGACGCAAAGGTCGTGCATGGCGAAAACGGACCCGTGCCCTATGACAAGCTGATCCTCGGCACAGGATCGAACCCGTTTATCATCCCTATGCCGGGCCACGATCTGGACGGCGTCATTGCCTACCGTGATCTCGAAGACACCAACCGGATGATCGACACGGCGGCCCAACCGGGCGCGCGGGCGGTGGTCATCGGCGGCGGCCTGCTGGGGCTGGAGGCGGCGGCCGGTCTGCGCTTGCGCGGCATGGAGGTGACGGTCGTGCACCTCATGGGGCACCTGATGGAGCGGCAGTTGGACGAGGCGGCGGGTTACCTGCTGCGCAAATCGCTTGAGGACAAGGGCATCACCATCTGCCTGAACGCCAATTCCAAGGAAATCGTGGGCAAGGACGGCAAGGTGTCGGCCCTCATGCTTGAGGATGGCACCGAACTGCCGTGCGATCTGCTGGTCATGGCCGTGGGGATCCGCCCCAACACCGCCCTCGGTCAGGCTGCGGGCCTCGCGGTTGGGCGCGGCATCCATGTGGATGATCAGATGTGCACATCTGACGCGGATATCTATGCCGTTGGCGAATGCGTCGAACATGATGGCGCGGTGTTTGGCCTCGTGGCGCCGCTTTATGATCAGGCCAAGGTGCTGGCCCAGACACTGACCGGGGAAAGCGCGCAGTTCGTGCAAAAATCCATTTCGACCAAGTTGAAGGTCACGGGCTGCGACTTGTTCAGTGCGGGTGACTTTGCCGACAGCGATGCGCGCGAGGATATCGTGTTCCGCGATCCGTCGCGCGGCGTCTACAAACGGCTCGTGATCGAAGGGGACAAGCTGGTTGGCGCGGTCATGTACGGTGATACCGCCGACGGCAACTGGTTCTTTCAGCTGATCAAGGATGAAACCCCCATCGAAGAGATGCGCGAGACGCTGATTTTCGGCCCGGCCTATCAAGGGGGGGACACCGCGGACCCTTTGTCAGCCGTTGCAGCATTGCCGCCTGAGGCGGAGATTTGCGGCTGCAACGGCATTTGCAAAAGCACCATCACCGACGCCATCGCAAACGGCGCATCCGATATTGCCGCAATCCGGGCAACCACCAAGGCCAGCGCCTCCTGCGGGACGTGCACGGGACTGGTCGAACAGGTCTTGCAGGTCACGCTGGGCGACGCGTTTGTGCTGCCCACGGCGCAACCGGTTTGCGGATGCTGTGATCTGAGCCATGAGGACGTGCGCCGCCTGATCAAGTCGCAAGAGCTGAAGTCGCAAGAGGCCGTTTGGCAGGAACTGGGCTGGAAGACGCGCAACGGCTGCCACGTCTGCCGTCCTGCGATCAACTATTACCTGCTGGCGGACTGGCCGCTGGAATATCAGGACGACCCGCAAAGCCGGTTCGTGAACGAACGCAAGCACGCCAACATCCAGAAGGATGGCACGTTCAGCGTTGTGCCGCGCATGTGGGGCGGGATCACCAACCCGACCGAATTGCGGGCCATCGCGGATGCGGCCGACAAATACAACGTGCCCACCGTCAAGGTGACGGGCGGCCAGCGGATCGACCTGCTGGGTGTGCGCGGTGAGGATTTGCCAGCGATGTGGGCGGATCTGAACAAGGCGGGGCTTGTGTCGGGTCACGCGTATTCCAAAGGGTTGCGCACCGTCAAAACCTGCGTCGGGACAGAGCATTGCCGCTTTGGCACCCAAGACAGCACCGGCCTCGGGATCAAGCTGGAACAGGCGCTGTGGGGGTCGTGGACACCGCACAAGGTCAAGCTGGGCGTATCAGGCTGCCCGCGCAACTGTGCCGAAGCGACGTGCAAGGACGTCGGTATCATCTGCGTGGATTCGGGATATCAGGTGAGCGTCGCCGGCGCAGCCGGCATGGACGTCAAGGAGACCGAGCGCCTGTGCGACGTGGCCACCGAAGCCGAGGCCATGGACGTCACAATCGCATTTGTTCAGCTCTACCGCGAGAATGCGAAGTATCTCGACCGGGCCTACAAATGGGTGGCCAAGGTCGGCTTGGACTGGGTCAAGGAACGGATCGCCGATCTGGACGAACGCGCGCGCCTGATTGAGGCGTTCGAGTTGAGCCAGTCGATTTATCGCACCGATCCATGGGCCGAACACGTCAGCAAACAGGCACAACGCTATCATCCCCTCGCGGATCTTACGATGGAGGCTGCGGAATGAGCTGGATCGACATCGGTCACATCGACGACATTCCCATGCGCGGCGCGCGGACCATCAAAACCGCCGAAGGCTGTGTGGCGTTGTTCCGCACCGCGGAAGCGGAGGTCTTTGCGACCTCGAACATTTGCCCGCACAAGGGCGGTCCGTTGTCCGAAGGGATTGTCCACGGGCAATCCGTGACCTGCCCGCTGCACAACTGGGTCTTTGACCTGAATACGGGGCAGGCAAAGGGCGAGGAGGGCGCAATCGCAACCTATCCCGTTCGCGTAGAGGACGGTCGCATCCTGATCGACGCCACGAAACTCGGCACGCGGAGTGCTGCGTGATGGACGGCGCAGGCGCCGCAGAAACACGGTCCACCTGTCCCTATTGCGGGGTCGGGTGCGGGGTTTTGTTGCGCCCGGACGGGCAGGGCGGTGTGGAGGTGCGGGGCGACCCGGATCACCCCGCCAACCGGGGACGGTTGTGTTCCAAAGGGTCGGCCCTGGGCCAGACGGTCGGGCTGGATCAACGTCTTTTGACCCCACAGGTGGGCGGTGCGGAAACGGACTGGGACAGCGCGCTTGATCTTGTCGCGGACAGGTTCCGGACAACCATTGCGCAGCACGGGCCCGACAGTGTGGCGTTTTATGTCTCGGGACAGTTGCTGACCGAGGATTACTATGTCGCCAACAAGTTGATGAAAGGGTTCATCGGCTCTGCCAACATCGACACGAATTCGCGCCTGTGCATGGCGTCGTCCGTTGCGGGGCACAAACGCGCCTTTGGCACGGACACTGTGCCGGGGACGTATGATGATCTGGACGAGGCTGATCTGATTGTGCTTGTGGGCTCCAACCTCGCCTGGTGCCACCCGGTCCTGCACCAGCGCGTGCTGGCGGCGCGCGCGGCACGTGGCACGCGGATTGTCGTGATCGACCCGCGCCGCACGGCAAGCTGCGAGGACGCGGACATGCACCTGCCGCTCGCGCCGGGCAGTGATGTTGCGCTTTTCAACGGGCTGCTGGCGCGCATTGCATCGCGTGGCCAGATCGACACCGATTATGCGCGCCACCTTGTGCAACTGGACAACGCAGTCACAGCGGCGCAGGCGGATGACCCGGACGCAACGGGCCTGTCCCAGGACGCGCTCGACCGGTTCTATGACCTTTGGATCGACACGCCCAAAGTTGTCACGATCTATAGCCAGGGCGTGAACCAATCCACGTCGGGCGCGGACAAGGTCAATGCCATCCTGAACTGCCATCTCGCCACGGGGCGGATCGGCACAGCGGGTTGCGGGCCGTTTTCCGTAACAGGCCAGCCCAACGCCATGGGCGGGCGCGAGGTGGGCGGGTTGGCCAACATGCTGGCCTGCCATCTCGATCTCGAAAACGCGGACCATCGGTCGGTGGTCGGGCGCTTTTGGGGTGTGACGGATCTGCCGGACGCGCCGGGCCTGAAGGCCGTGGATATGTTCCGTGCGGTCGGCGATGGGCGCATCAAGGCGATCTGGGTCATCCATACGAACCCGGCCGTGTCGATGCCCGACGCAAGCGCGGTGCGCGCGGCCCTTGCGGCCTGTCCCTTCACCGTGGTCAGCGATATTACCGCCCAGACCGACACGGCCAGGCTGGCGGACGTGGTTTTGCCCGCAACCGCGTGGGCCGAGAAAAGCGGGACGGTCACCAATTCCGACCGCACGATCAGCCGTCAGCGCCCCGTGTTGCCCGCGCCGGGACAGGCGCGCGCCGATTGGGACATTCTTGCAGATGTTGCCCGGCGCATGGGGTTCGGATCCGCCTTTGCGTTCCAAAGCGAAGCCGAGATTTTCCGGGAATACGCGGCCCTGTCGGGCATCGCGGCGCAGTTCGGGCGCGATTTTGACATCTCCGGGGTCGCCGACATTAGCGATGACGCCTACGACCAATTTACGCCGACACGCTGGCCCATCTCGGCGCAGCGCAGGGGTGGACGTTTCTTTGCGGACGGCGCGTTCTTTCACGCGGATGGAAAGGCCCGGATGCTGCCGGTGCGGGCCAAGCCCCCGGCTGAACTGCCTACCCCCGCCCATCCGTTCCAGCTGAACACTGGACGGCTCAGGGACCAGTGGCACACGATGACACGCACGGCGCTGTCGCCGCGGTTGTCTGCACACCTGCCCGAGCCATTTGTTGATATCCACCCCGAGGATGCGGCGCGGCTGTCGGTCAACACCTCTGACCTAGTGCGGCTTCGCAGTCCGCATGGAAGCGCCATCCTGCGCGCACGCATCAGTCGCGACGTGCACCCCGGACAGCTTTTCGCCTCGATCCACTGGACGGGCGAGACGGCACCATCTGCGCGCATTGACGACCTTGTGGCCCCGCACACCGACCCGGTGTCCGGCCAACCCGAAAGCAAGGCCAGCATTGTCTCTGCGGGCCGGTTCGATGCGGCATGGTACGGCTTTGCCGTCTCGCGTGGCCCGATGCGATTGGATGCGACGTATTGGGCTTTGGCGCGCACGGATGCGGGGTTCCGCGCGGAATTGGCGGGCGCCGCACCCGTGACCGATTGGGAAGCCGAGGCGCGCCGGATCTTTGACGCGTCGGATGCGGTGGCGATGACCGTGATCGACGCGCGGCGCGGCGGCGCAAGGGTCGTTTTGCGGGACGGCGATACGATCATCGGCGCACTCTTTGTGGCTGCAACACCCGTTGCCGTGATGCGCGACCACCTTGCGACGCTGCCCGGAACTGACGCTGCCGATGCGCTGACCGGGCAATTGCCCGCCTCTGTCCCGAACCCCGGACCCATCCTGTGTTCCTGCTTTGGTATCGGTATCAACACCATCGCACGCGCCATCGAAACCGATGGTTTGATGACGGTTGCCCAGATCGGCGACGCGCTGAGCGCGGGTACGAATTGCGGCTCCTGCCGTCCGGAGATTGCCCAGCTGCTGGCCCGCCTGAACGTGCGGGAGGCGGCGGAATGAGCCTTGAGACATATGTGCGTATTCTGGGGCGCGGGCCCGGACGGTCGCGCGCACTGACCCAGGCCGAAGCCTTTGACGCGATGTCCATCATGCTGGGTGGGCAGGCCGACCCGCATGCCATCGGCGCGCTGCTGATGCTCCTGCGCATGAAGGGCGAGACGGCCAGCGAAATTGCAGGCTTTGCCCAGGCGGCACAGGCGATGAGCCCGACGCTTCCGCAGGTCGATCTTGATTGGCCCAGCTATGCCGCAGGCCGCACGCGGGGCGCGCCTTGGTTTCTGCACTCCGCGCGCGACGTGGCGGATGCGGGGCACCGGGTTCTGCTGCACGGGTGCAACGGGCCCGATACAAAGGTGCGCGCCGGGTTGGCGCGGATGGGCATCGGCGTAGCGGAAACGGCGGATCAGGCGGCGCAGATGCTGGACCGGGACCGAATTGCGTATCTCCCGCTTGAGAGGTTTCATCCCGCGCTGTTTGCGCTGCTGTCATTGCGCGCGGTTCTGGGCCTGCGGTCCTGCGTGAACACGGTGTGCCGGATGCTCAACCCCGGCGGTGCCGCGGCGAGTGTTCAGGGGGTCTTTCACCCGTCCTATCGTTTGCTGCAGGCCGATGCCGCAGCGCTGATGGGCTGGACGGGCCTGAGCGTGATCAAAGGCGGCGGGGGGGAGTTCGAGCGTCATCCGGCCAAAGCCATCGCTGCATTCGGATTGCGGGGCGGGCGCCCCTGGGAAAGCACGTGCCCTCCCTTGGTGCATGAGACGCGGCGGCTCTCGGACGCGCCATCTGCCACGCTGGGGCAGGCCTGGCACACACAGGCGCCCGATGATTTCGAACGCGCCATCATCGCGGGGACCACGGCCCTCGCGCTCGACACGCTCGGATATGCACAGCACAGCGCGCATCCATCCACCTCAGCCGCCTGAAAGGGATATGCCATGAAGTCTTTTCCGATGTTCATCCGCACAACGGATCGCAGGGTTGTTCTGGTGGGCGGCGGTGAACAGGCCGCGCAAAAGGCGCGGCTATTGCTCAAGACCGACGCGATGCTCGACATCGTTGCCATGACGCTCGAGGACGAGCTGCAGGGCCTCGTTGAGACAGGGCGCGCGCGCCACGTCACGGACCTGTCGGCAGATGTGTTTGCGGATGCAGCGATGATCTTTATCGGCACCGGATGCCCTGGCTTTGATGCGGCTGCGCATGCGGTTGCCAAATCCGCGGGCTGTCCTGTGAACGTGGTGGATCAACCTGATCTGTGTGACATGACGACACCCGCCATCGTCGACCGCGACCCCATTGTCGTGGCCATCGGAAGCGAGGGCACAGCGCCCGTGCTGACCCGCGACATCAAGACCCGGCTCGAACGGATGCTGCCCGCAAACCTTGGCGGTCTGGCGGCGTTGGCGGGACGTCTGCGGCCCAGCGTGACCCGCAAGGTCCCGCGCGACGACCGGCGCGCCTTTTGGGCGTGGGTGTTCAAGGGCGACGTGCGGGCGCAATGGACGCGCGGCGCCGAACGCGACGCGGCCCGCGCGATCAAGGACGCGATTGCGGCGGGCGGCGCGCCCAAGGCGCGCGACGGCGGGCATATCGCCCTGGTCGGGGCGGGGCCGGGCGCCCGCGATCATTTGACCCTGCGCGCGGTCGAACGCCTGCAAGAGGCGGACGTGATCTTTTATGACCGTTTGGTGGACCCCGAAGTGCTGGAACTGGCGCGCCGCGACGCGGAACGGGTGTTTGTGGGCAAACATGTGGGTGCGCACAGCTGGCCGCAGGACAAGATCAGCGCGACCATCGTGGCCGAAGCGCTGAAAGGTCGCGCTGTGGTCCGGCTGAAATCCGGGGATCCCGGTATCTTCGGGCGGGCTGACGAAGAACTCAGCGCCGCGCGCGCGGCGGGTGTGTCCGTCGAACTGGTGCCCGGCGTCACGGCGGCCTGTGCGGCGGCGGCTGCTTTTGGTGACAGCCTCACAAGGCGCGGTGCGGTTGATACGTTTGTCATCACGACCGGCACCGGGTCGGCCGACAATGACCTGCCGGATTGCACCCGCATGACCGGTCCCGGCACCACAACCGCCTTTTACATGTCCGCGCGGCAGGCGGGCCGGGTGTCGCGCAAGCTGCTGGATCAGGGGGTGCCGCCGCACAGCCCGGTCAAGCTCTGCGTAGATGTATCAAAACCGACCGAGCGGTTGATGGCCACATCGGTGGCCGAGCTGCCGGATGTTGTCGCGTCCTGCGAGATTGAAAGCGGCGCGATCATTCTGGTGGATTGGCCAAGGTCTGCCGCCGCGCTGACGGCCCCGCATCTGCGGAGCGCTTGAGCGCGCAGATTTTCGTCACGCTGCGCGGTCACCGGCACAGGTTCGGACCGCCTGTGACATCGCGTTCATCAACAGGTTGAAGTCGTTGCCGGGGGTCACAAGGTTGAACCCTTCGTCCAGCCGCTGACGTGCGCGCGCCGCATCGGCGCAGAAAATGCCCGTCGCAACGCCTGCGGCCTTGGCACGCGACAGGACATGATCAATCGCGCGCGTCGTCTCGCCCTTGTCCAACTCCGCACCGGGGCGTTCCCCGAGATCAAGCGCCAGGTCATTCGGCCCGACATAGATCATGTCCACGCCCGCCACCCCGAGGATCGCGTCGATGTTTTCGACCGCTGCGCGGGTTTCGATCATCGGGATCGCAAGGATTTCATCATTGGCACCGTCAAAGTAATCCGCGCCGCCATACAGTTTGCCACGCGCAGGTCCAAAGGACCGGTTGCCAGCGGGGGGATAGCGGCAGGCGGCCACGAAATCCGCAGCCTCCTGCGGTGTCGAGATCATCGGACAGATCACGCCGTACGCACCCGCATCGAGCAGGTGCATGATCGTGTGCGGGTCGTTTGACGGGGCCCGGACAAGCGGAGTTGCAGCGGTGGCCGAGATCGCCTGCAGCATCGTCACGGCCGTCTCAAATCCGATCATGCCGTGTTGCAGATCAACCGTCACACTGTTGAAGCCCTGCTGACCAACCCCCTCGGCGAGATAGCCGGACGGGATGGACAGCCACGCATTCACGACAGTCGCGCCGGAGGCCAGCATGGGTTTCAGCGGGTTCTGTCTCATGTCGTTCCTTTCGGCGTCTTGCGGCCCTGCCGCTCATGAATGCGCATTCATAACTGTTGAATACGTATTCACACTGTGCATAGTCTGGCAAATAAATAGTCGCAATGGGAGGAACACATGCGCAAACGGACATTTCTGGCCTCTGTCGCCGTGGCGGCGGCGGCCGCATTCACGCCACTTGCCACATTGGCCGATGGGCATCAGGAGAAGTACAACCTCCTGCCCGGAAAACCCTTTGCAGGCACCAAGCTGAACATCCTCAGCGTTGTGACGCCGCAATTCGATGGGCTGATGCTGCGCGATGATGAGTTCACCGAACTGACGGGGATCGAGACGGAGTGGACGTTCATTCCCTTTGGCTCGTTACAGGAAAAGATCAACGCGGAAGGTATCGCTGCGAACGGCACCTTCGACGTGGTGAACTATCTTGACAGCTGGGGGCCGCCCAACGCGCATTGGATCAAGCGCATTGATGACCTGATGGAGCGGGACGGGATCAGCATGGACCGCTACCCGGCGGCCTTTGCGCGGTCGGCTCAGTTCGAGGGTGAAACGCTCGGATTTCCGCTGCGCGCGCATCCGCAGCTGATGTTTTATCGCAAGGACCTGATCCCAGAGCCGCCCAGCTCTTGGGAAGACGTGGTGCGCATCGGCAAGGAGCTGAAGGAAACCAACCCCGACATCTCGCCACTGGCGCTCTATTACAACAACGACGGCAATCGGCAGAATCTGTTCATCTGGATCAACTTCCTCTGGGCTGCGGGTGCAGACATCTTCAACGAAGACGGCAGTGCGGCATGGGCTTCCGAGGCGGGCATTCAGGCCACCAAGGATTACATCGCGCTGCACACAGAACACGGCGTGACCAACCCGAATTCGGTCGCGTTCAACGAACAGGATGCGCGCCAGTCGTTCATGCAGGGCAATTCGGCGATGATGCCGGTTTGGTGGTGGGCCTATTCCGGGTTCTACAATCCCGACAGCTCGACCCTGACCAAGGATCAGGTTGGCTTTGCCGGGATGCCGTCCTACAACGGCACGACCAAGACCTATGCGATTTCCATGCCGTTCTCGATTTCGGAATATTCCGAAAATCAGGATGCCGCATGGGAATTCCTGAAATGGCTGTCCAATCCCGAAATGGACAAGGCCAACGCGATTGAGCGTGAGGTGGATGGCAAGAAGATCGTCAACAACGTGGTCACCCATATCTCGTCCCTGCAAGATCCGGACGTGAACGCGGCGAATGATGGCATTCAGGCCGCGGCGTGGGACAGCCTCAAGCAGTCCGACATCATGCCGCAAATCGCGGAATGGCCCGAGATCGGTGACATCCTGTCCGCCGCAATCGCAGAAGCCGCCTCCGGTGGTGATGTCGAAGAGCTGATGACCGCCGCTGCCGAGCGGGCGGACAAGGTGCTCAAGCGCGCGGGCGTGCTGAGATAAGCCGCACACCGAAACGGGGCGCGATGCGTCGCGCCCTGTCTCACCCCGGCCCTTTTGGGCCGGGCCAACCGGGATCGGGAGCGTTTGCATGCGCGACAACACACTCAAATACCTTTTGGTGATGCCCGCCGTGCTCGTGGTCTTTGCCACGGCGATTTGGCCCCTGATCGAGGCTGCGCGCCTGTCCTTCACGGTTGGACGGCTGAACCGTCCGGGGTCGCTGGACCAGTATCTGGGTTGGGAGAATTACACATGGGCGTTCTTCGAAGAGCCCGCATTCTGGAATTCCGTGTGGGTCACGTCCGTCTACACGCTGTTGACCGTCGGGCTGACCACGATCTGCGCGCTTGGGCTCGCGATGCTGCTGGCACCGGGTGGGCGGTTGCGCAGTGCCGCGCAGACGCTGCTGATCCTGCCCTTTGCCATGAGCCCCGCACTTATCGGTGTGTCCTTCCGGTTCATGTTCAACCCTGAATTCGGCCTGTTCGATGCGTTCTTTGGGGTGATGATCCCGCCGCTCGCCGATGTGAGCTGGCTCGCCGATCCGACACTGGCCTTTGCGGTGGTCGTGATGGCCGATGTTTGGGGGTGGATTCCGTTTCTGACGCTTGTCCTGATCGGCGGCCTGGCCTCGGTCCCGCGTGACACGGTCGAGGCGGCGCAGGTGGATGGCGCCAGCGGCTGGCGCGTGTTCAAGGATGTCACGCTGCCGCAGCTTGCGCCGGTTCTGGCCGTCGTGATCATTCTGAAGTCGATCTTCAGCCTCAAGACGTTTGACCAGGTGTTCATGCTGACCAATGGCGGGCCGGGCACCGCGACCCAGACGCTCAGCCACTACATCTACTTCAACGGAATGAAGTATGGGCAGATCGGATACTCCGCCTCCGTCGCATGGCTGATGGTGATCCCGATGATCTTCCTGACCTACGCCTATGCCAAATTCGTGTTCCGGAAGGCAGACCGATGACCGGCAAACAGAAAAAGCGCCTGTTCGGGGCGATCCAGACCGTTCTGATCCTGATTGCGATGTTCGTGATGCTCGTACCGATCATCTGGATCTTTCTGGCCGCGTTCAAAAGCCATGTGGACGTCTATCAGCTCAAGCTGTTCTTCACCCCGACATTGGAGAATTTCAGCGTCGTGTTCGACGATCCGTACCGCTTGGGTGAAAAGCTGTGGAATTCGACCATCGTTGCCTTTGTAACGATCCTCTTTGCGATCCCGATTGCGACGCTTGCCGCGTATTCGTTCAGCCGCTTTTCGATGCGCGGTGAAACCGCGATGCTGGTCACGATCCTCGCCACGCAGTTTGTGCCCGCCGTGGTGATCATCCTGCCCTTTTTCGTCATGTTCCGGGATGTGGGGCTGCTGGATACGCGGTTGGGGCTGATCCTTGTGAACCTCGCCATTGTGATGCCCTTTGCGATCTGGATGATCAAAGGCTTTATCGACGGCATTCCCATGGACACCGAAGAGGCCGCGATGGTCGATGGATCGTCACGCCTTCAGGTGATCCGCAACATCGTGTTGCCGATGGCCGCACCCGGTCTTCTGACCAGCGCGATCTTCTGCTTCATCATCGCATGGAACGAGTTCCTGTTTGCGCTGATCCTGACCAACAAGGATGCCGTGACGCTGCCCATTGGGCTTGCGCTCTTCAAGGGAGAGGAGGGGGACCTGTGGAACCTCCTGTCCGCGGCCGGGATCATCATCATGGCACCGATGTTCGTGCTGGCGTTGATGATCCGCAAGTATTTCGTGCAGGGCATGACGATGGGAGCCGTCCGATGACATCGAAAAAACGACGCGCCGCTGGCGCAATCGGAGACATCCGCTGATGGCCGAGATCAGACTGAACAACCTGACCAAGCGGTGGGGCGATTTTGTCGGCGTCGATGATCAGTCGCTGCACATCAAGGATCGCGAATTCCTTGTGCTGCTGGGCCCGTCGGGGTGCGGCAAGACGACAACGATGCGGATGATCGCGGGGCTCGAAGACCCCAGTGCGGGCGAAATCTGGATCGGGGACCGCATGGTCAATGACGATCTGCCCAAGGACCGCGACGTGGCCATGGTTTTTCAGAATTACGGTCTCTATCCGCATATGACGATTTTCGACAACATTGCCTATCCGCTGCGGGTACGCGGCACCGCCAAGGCCGAGATCGCGCCGCGTGTGGAGAAAGCCGCGGCGCAGGTCGAGTTGACCGAATTCCTGCACCGCAAGCCCAAGGCGCTGTCCGGCGGTCAACGCCAGCGGGTTGCACTGGCGCGCGCGATTGTCCGCACACCCAAGGTGTTCCTGATGGACGAACCGCTGTCGAACCTGGACGCCAAGCTGCGGGTGACGATGCGCGCAGAGCTGAAACACCTGAGCCGTGCATTGCAGATCACGACCGTCTACGTGACCCATGACCAGATCGAGGCCATGACACTGGCCGACCGCGTTGCGGTGATGAAGAACGGCATCATTCAACAGCTGGGCACGCCCGACGAAATCTACAACGATCCCGCAAACCTGTTTGTGGCGGGCTTCATCGGGTCGCCGGCCATGAACCTGATCAACGGATCGGTGGCGGATGGCATGTTCGTGACCACCGGAGGCACGCGTCTCGTACCGGTCAACGCGCCGGACCTGCCCCGCGCGGTTCTGGGCGTGCGCGCCGATGACATGCAAGTGCATCCGCAGGGGCAGGGCGATATCGACGTGACGATCTATGCGTTCGAAAACACGGGCGAAAGCACGCTTCTGACGGTTCAGTGGGGCGCGCAACGGGTGATTGCGCGCGGCGACCGGCACCTGCGCAAGGATCAGGACGATGTGGTCGGCATCAGCCTCAATCAGGACCACCTTTACCTGTTTGATCCCGAAACCGAAAACCGGATCAGGATATAGTACGATGACGATTGAATACCTGAAGACGGCGAAGTCCGAAGCCGAGCGTGCGGAGGATGATGCCAAGGTCCGCGCGGCGGTCGAGGCAACGCTTGCGGATATCGAAACGCGTGGCGACGTTGCGGTGCGGGAGCTGTCGGAAAAGTTCGACAATTACAGCCCCGCGCATTTCCGCCTGTCGCAAAGCGAAATTGATGCGCTGATCTCCGAACTGACCCCGCGCGAGCTCGAAGACATCAAGTTTGCGCAACAGCAGGTGCGCGACTTTGCCCAGGCGCAACGGGACTCGATGCTGGACATCGAGGTCGAAACCATGCCGGGCGTGATCCTCGGGCACAAGAACATCCCCGTGCAGTCCGTGGGCTGTTACGTGCCGGGAGGCAAATTCCCGATGGTTGCGTCTGCGCACATGTCGGTGGCGACGGCGTCGGTGGCGGGCGTGCCGCGCATCATTGCGGCGACGCCGCCCTGGCAGGGCAAGCCCAACCCGGCGGTGATTGCCGCCATGCATCTGGGCGGTGCACATGAGATTTACGTGCTGGGCGGTATCCAGGCCGTGGGCGCCATGGCCATCGGCACGGAGACCATCGACCCGGTGCACATGCTCGTTGGACCGGGAAATGCATTTGTGGCCGAAGCCAAGCGCCAGCTGTTTGGTCGTGTGGGCATCGACCTTTTTGCAGGTCCGACCGAAACGATGGTGATCGCGGATGAAACGGTGGACGCGGAGATGTGTGCAACCGATCTGCTTGGTCAGGCCGAACACGGGTACAACTCTCCGGCTGTTCTGCTCACGAATTCCCGCAAACTGGCCGAAGCGACGATCGAAGAGGTGGACAGAATTTTGAAAATTCTGCCCACCGCGGAGACCGCAGCGAAGTCGTGGGATGACTATGGTGAAATCATTCTTTGCGACACCTATGACGAGATGCTGAGCGTTGCGGATAATGTGGCGTCGGAACATGTCCAGGTGATGACCGATCGCGATGACTGGTTCCTTGAACATATGACCTGTTACGGGGCGCTGTTTCTTGGGCCGCGCACGAATGTGGCCAATGGCGACAAGGTGATTGGCACGAACCACACGCTGCCGACGAAAAAGGCGGGGCGGTATACGGGCGGTCTTTGGGTCGGCAAATTCTTGAAGACCCACAGCTATCAGAAAGTCACCACGGACGAGGCGGCGGCGGAGATCGGTGCCTATGGTTCGCGGTTGTGCATGCTGGAGGGGTTTGTGGGCCATGCCGAGCAATGCAACCTGCGTGTGCGCCGATATGGCGGTGTGAATGTGCCCTATGGAGAGGGCGCGCCGCACAGGGACGCGGCAGAGTAGGGGCGCGCATATGAGCTCTTCCCGGATCACGGCATCAGATGTGGCGAGGGCGGCAGGCGTGAGCCAGCCGACGGTCAGTCGCGTGTTTTCCCGCTCGACCTCCGTCGATCCGGCCAAGGCAGAGCGTGTGCGCGCCGTCGCGCGTGAATTGGGCTACATCCCCAACCTCGTGGCGCGGTCGCTGAACTCCGGGCATTCCTTCCGCATTGGCATTGTGCTCGCTTATCTGAAAAACGGATTTTTTGGTGAGGCGTTGCAGGACCTGTCGAAGGCGCTCAACAAGCAGGGCTATTCCGTCACGGTCTACTTTGCAGGCAACAGCTCCGATGAGGTTGATGCGATCATCGATGACCTGCTGGCCGATCAGGTGGACGGCATCGTGCTCGCCTCGATCAGCCTGTCGAATGCCCTGGTCACACGGGTGCGCAAATCGGGCATCCCCTGCGTGCTGTTCAACCGCGGACAGTCCGACCCGGACGTCTCCATGGTGACAGCCGCCAATTTCGCGGGCGGCAAACAGGCGACGCAATACCTGATCGACGCAGGTCACACGCGCATTGCCCATCTGGCCGGGTGGCGCAAGGCGCTCAACGGTGTGGACCGGCAGGCAGGCTTTCTCGCAGCGATGGACGGGGCAGGATTGGAGCCACTCGCATGCATCGATTGCCATTTTCGGCGCAACGTCGCCATGGCCGAAACACGCAGGCTTTTTGAGCAACGCACCGTGCCGGATGCGGTGTTTGTGGCCAATGATCACATGGCCTTTGGCGTGCTCGAGGTGTTGCGCGAAGAACTTGGGCTGCGCGTGCCCGAAGATGTTTCGGTGATTGGCTATGACGATGCGCCCATGGCCAGCTGGAAGACATTTGACCTGACCACGGTGCGGCAGCCCTTGATGCAGATGGTAGAGGCGACCGGCAAGATGCTTCTGAGTGAGATCAAGGATCCCAACCGCGCCCCGGAAAAGATCGAAATACCCGGCGAATTGATCATCCGGGGCACCGCGCGCCCACCTGCCGCGGCGCTCCGATCCCAAGCACAAACCTAGGACCAGCGAGATGGCACAGATATCCCAGACCGATGCAGATGCACGGCACATAAAGCGCAGCGATTACAAGTCCTGTACCGTGGCCTTCATCGACTGCAAGAAACCGGGCTCTCATCTCAAGCAGAACTATTCGATCATCGGACCCGGTGTGACCTCGTCGACCGAACAGGTGATCCACCTGCCCGAAGCGCATGGGTTCAACATCGGCGCAGCCGCCATGCCCCCGGGGATCACCAACAACCTTCACATCCATTTCACGGCCGAAGTCTTCATGGTCTATGATGGCGAATACACGTTTCGCTGGGGGCCAAACGGCGAAAATGAATTTGTGGGCCGGCCCGGTGATATCCTGTCCGTGCCAACCTGGATCTACCGGGGTTTCGTGAATTCGGGCGACACGGATGGCTGGATCTTCACAACGCTTGGGGGTGACAATACCGGCGGGGTGATCTTTCATCCCGACATCATCCGCGAGGCCGCGGAGTACGGGCTTTATCTGTCGCGCGACAACGTCCTGATCGATACAAGCAATGGCGATCCGGTGCCGGATGAAACACAGTGCATCGACCCGATGTCTGCCGATGATGTGGCACGGCTGCGCCCGTACAGCGTTGCCGAAATGCGCGAACGGGCCGTGACGGCGGCGGATCGTGATTACAGACCGGCGTTCATTGATCAGGGGCTGGCGGGGTGCGGTGCGGAGATTGCCCCGGTGATCGGTCACGGCATGACGCAAAACCGCGATCACAAGGCGCGTGTGACGAACCCCCACGGGTTCTCCATGGAATGGTTGCGCCTGCATCCCGGACAACGGGTGTCGGCCTTTGTCCTGGATGAAAAGATGGTGTTGATCCCGCGCGGATCGGGCGTTCAGGTGCGCCTGAACGATGACGGTGACGCCGCGCTCGACCTTGGGGCGTGGGACACGGCTTCGATCCCGGGCGGTGTGGTCCGTACGCTCGAAAACATGTCCCGAGACACGGTTGAGCTGCTGGTGATCATCTCGGGCGATCACCAGAAACGCCCGAGGTTCCGCAGCCACGTTGTGGCGGATGCCTTTGCTGGTGGGCATGCGCTTGATGCCCAGGGGTACGTCGCCGATGCGCACCTGATCCCCGGCTATGGCATGGTGGCGGAGTGAGCTGAGCTGCACGGTGCCCGTCCCCTCGCGGGGGATGCGCGTGCCTGCCACACCGCGCGGGCAGGGCGCCGTGAGGCGCGGTTTCGAAGATGGCCCCATCCGCCGCGACTTCGCCATGGCGCGCGATCCCAATGTCCACTCTTGAACGCAGAAAGCTGACCTCATGACACGCCAACCCATTTCCGCATCCCTCCTTGCCCGGCTCGAAGAGGTGGACACGCCCACCGTCTGCAATGCGATCGAAGTGGCGCAAGGGCGGCGTGGGTTCGACCGGTTCACGAAGGGCACCATGTTCCATTGCCGTCCGGGCATGCCTGCGATGGTCGGACGTGCCCGCACGGCGCGTATCGCGGGTCTTGCCCCGCCGACCGAGCCGGATGACGTGATCAAGGCGCGCCGGCTGGACTATTTCAGGGCCATGGCCCGTGGGCCCGCCCCAACCGTCGCCGTGGTCGAAGACATGGATTATCCGCATTGCATCGCTGGTTGGTGGGGCGAAGTGCACGTGGCCGTACACAAGGGGCTTGGCCTGAAGGGCGCGTTGACCAACGGGGTGATGCGGGATCTGGATGTGATCGACGACGGGTTCCCGATCCTTGCGGGATCCATCGGTCCCAGCCACGGTTTTGTGCATGTGCGCGACTTGGGCACACAGGTGTCGATCAAGGGGATGCAGGTGGACGAAGACGATCTGATCCATGCCGACCGGCACGGCGCTGTCGTGGTGCCAGAGGACGTGATCCTGCAGCTCGAAGACGCCATTGCGACGGTCATCGCCAATGAAAACCTGATCCTCGGACCTGCGCGCGCACCGGGGTTCGACATCGAAAAGCTGGAAACGGCATGGGCGGCGTTCGAAGCGCGGCGCACCTGACAGGGCACCGCTGCGCTGCTCGGGCCGTGACCGGCGCAGCATGACGTGGCCGCAAAGGCCGTCAGGTCACAGGCTGGCCGCTTGCTTGCCCTTTTGCCAGCCGCGCAGCATCAGCGCCCCGCCGATGGCGATGCCCAGCAAATCCGTGCGCCAATCGCCTGAAATCATGCACAATGCGCCGATCAAAAGGATGAGGCGCAGCACCGGCCCTGCGGGGCACATGAACCACGCTTGCACCGCGCCCGCCAGCATCACGACACCCGCCAGCGCCGTGATCAGGTTCTGCAGGCTCACGTACCACGCCGCCTCCATCAACAGACCGGGGCTGTAGTAGAACATGAAAGGCACGATAAACGCTGCCAGACCGACCTTGAAGCTGGTGATGGAGGTGCGCATCGGCTCGGACCCGGCAATCGCCGCCCCGGCGTAGGCGGCAAGCGCCACGGGCGGCGTGATGGCGGAGACAACGGCAAAGTAAAAGACAAAGAAATGCGCCACGAGCGGTTTGATCCCGATCTCGATCAGTCCCGGCGCCACGACCGAGGCCGCAACGGCATAGGCGGCCGTGGTGGGCATTCCCATGCCCAGAATGATCGCGATCAACATGGCAAAGACGAGCGCCAGTAGCGTGCTTTGCTGTGCCAGATCGAACAGCAGGTTGGAGAACCGCGCGCCCACACCGGTGAGGGAAATGACGCCTACGATCAACCCGGCACAGGCGCAGACGATGACAATCTGGAGCGACATGCGCCCGCCATTGCCCAAGGCGTCATAGACCTCGCGCGGGCCCATGCGGAACGGCGTCAGCCAGCTCACAACGGCGGCGGATGCAATGGCAAGCGTGCCTGCGCGTATGACGGAGTACCCGCTGAACAGCGCGCCGATCAGGATCACGATGGGCAGGAACAGATAGAACTGGCGGATCAGGTCCGACAGCTTTGGCAGCTCATCCGAACGCATGCCGCGCATGCCCGTCCGGCTGGCTTCGAAATCGACCATGAAATAGATCGACCCGAAATAGAGGATGGCCGGGATCAGCGCGGCAACGACCAGTTCCGTGTACGGAATGCCGGTGATTTCGGCCATGATGAACGCCCCGGCCCCCATGATCGGCGGCATGATCTGTCCGCCGGTTGAGGCGGCGGCTTCGATGGCACCGGCGGATTGGGGTCTGTACCCCACCTTCTTCATCAGCGGGATGGTGAGCGACCCGGTCGACACGACGTTGCCTGCGGACGTGCCGTTGATCATGCCCATCAGGCCAGAGGCGAGCACCGACACTTTGGCCGGCCCGCCGCGCGCACGCCCTGCGGCTGCAAACGCGAAGTTGACGAAATAGTCCCCCACCTTGGAGCTTTGCAGGAACGCCGCAAAGATGATGAACAGGATGATATATGTGGACGACACCGCCGTCGTTGGACCCAGCACGCCGTTGTCCGTGAAGATATAGGTAAAGAACCGTTTGGCGTCATACCCGCGGTGTTCCAGAAATCCGGGCATCCAGGGCCCGAGAAACGCATAGGCGATAAAGACAACGGCGATCACGACAAGGGCCATACCGGCCAGCCTGCGCGTCAATTCGGCGATCAGGATCACCACGGCAAAGGCGGCCCATCCGTTGTTGGGATCGGCAAAGGGCGTCCCTGCCCGCAGGCGCAGCGACAAGGTATCGAGACTGAACAGGATAAAGCCGCAACTGGCGATCGTCGCAACGATCAGCGCGATATCGGCGAGCGGCACATGGCCCGCACGGGCGGGGTACAGCCAGCCTGTCAAAATCGCCAGCACGGTCCCACCGGCCAGTGCCCAGCCATAAGCCGCAAGCGTCCATCCCGGCGGTGCCTGCATCCCCGGCGCCATGGCGAACACCGCCGCACCAAGCGATCCAAGCGCCACGCCCGACAGGATCAGCGACACCGCGCCCAGAACAAGGGGGATGCGCCCCGCCGCGCGGCCTTCGTCCCGGCGCGCCCACAACGTCGCACTCAGCCCAAAGCCCAGGATCAGCGCGCCCGCGATGTGTACGATGCGGAATGTCCAGGTTTCCAGCGGCGCAATGTTCAGAACGTAAAGGTGCCAACCGGCATAGACGGCACACAAGAGAAACCCCAGCCGCTGCAGCCAGTGTGACCCATCCAGATCCGGCGTCGCGTTGTCCGTCACTTGCGAGATGTCCCCGCGTTGCTCCTGGATATCGGTCATGGGCGTGGTCCGTTCACGTTAGGGAAAAAGCACCCCACCGGTCGGGCGGGGTGCTTTCGGTGTTTCACATGACAGATGTGTCAGCCCTCAAGCGCGTCGGGGATGTCAAAGCCGTTTTCCTCGAACCACCGCACGGCACCGGGGTGCCAGGGTAGGAATGTGTTCTTGTCGAAATTCTCGGGCAGCGTTTCCACCGCGGCCTTGTGGATTTCGATCATCTGCGGATTGCTTTCCATAACCGTCTTGACCACTTCGTAGACAAAGCTTTCCGGCAGGTCCGCGTGTCCGATGGCGAAATTCCACATCGAAACGCTCAATTGGTCGTCGTCAAGCGAGGGGTAGGTGCCTGCCGGGATCGTGAAATCAGACACCGGTTGCGAGCCGATCACCGCCGCCTGTTCCTCTGGCGTGAAGCCGAAATAGGTGACGTCGGTCTGCGCATCGAGCTGGCTGAAGGCAGGATAGGGCAAGCCGCCCGCCCAGGTGTAGACGTCGATCAGCCCGTCCTGCAGCTGTCCGGCCAGATCGGCGGCACCGCCATTGCGGAACTCAACCGATTTGCCCATGCCTTCGAGAATGCGCGGCCAATAGGTGCCGGGTGTCCCGCCTGCCGGTCCCACGCCGACCACTGCACCATCGGGGATATCCGCAAAACTGGTGATGCCGGAGCCCGCCAGCGTCACCGCGTGAAACCCGGTTTTGTACATGGGAAAGATCGCGCGGATCTGATCATGTTTGAGGCCCGGGGCCAGCGCGCTGTTGCCGTTGAGCGCGTCAAAGGCGGGGCCCATCGTGACCATCGCCATATCGAGATCACCGGTCTGCACGAGGGCGGCGTTCTGCACCGGGCCGCCGGTCACTTCGGTACCGCCAGGCACGCTGAGCGCTTCGGACACCATGTTGGCCCATCCTGCACCATAAACGAAGTATGTCCCGCCCTGGCTCGCCGTTCCGACAGAGAAGCTGTCGGGCCAATCGCTTCGGTCCTGTGCCCAGCCCGCGCTGGCACCAAGGCCAAGTGTGGCTGAAACGAAAAAGGCTTTCATAGCTGTTGCATAAGTCATGTCAGTAGGCGTCCTCCCGTTGCAGTGGCGCGGAACACGCCGGGCTGCGATTAACCGTAGTAATGCAACACCTGACGCTAGGTCATCGGATCGCCGCGGCAAGGGGGCTCACACGATTGCTATGTCGAGCACATACAGCGCGCACGACAGGGTCTGAGGCGAGAGGTGCGCCTCCGCAGCTTGGGGATGGTCCGGCGGCACGGCATCTGTCGTCGCGAAGAGTGTAGCGTCGCGGGCACGGGCCGGTCGGCGCAGGTGACGGGTTTGACGAAACAGGCACCGCATTTTGTGAACGTCACCCTTGCGTCTGCGGTCATGCGCGTGCCGCGTCGGCTGGATGGAAATGGCCGCTCGGGAGCGTTTGCCTGCCGCATGGACGACCGCGATGTGTCGAAACGCGCAACTACATCGCCGACGATTTTGATGTTTCCCGACAATCGGTTTTAAGCACCGGCGCGCGGCATATGCGCGATGCCGTCCCGACATCTGGCAGTGTCTCGGATATCGCGATCCCTATCGGCTCTGTTTGTTCTTTGGCCCAATGGGTTTTTGCGCATCACCGGTCGTCAGAGTGGTGCAGTCTTGCCGGACACCGAGTGGGCGGCTTTGGACAGGAGCGCCCAAAGCCGGGCCGGGAGCGGAACCGGTGCAGGTCGGGCGGGCTGTATCGCAATGGATGCCCCCGCCCGAACCCCCGGCGGTTTCAGCGCCGCGGTTTCACGTTCAGGTCGTGATGCGCGGCGAGGGCAGGAATGGTGGATTTATACATTGCCATGGCCGTTTCTGCCTGTGCCAACGTGCCTTGGGGCACCACTTCGAGCATGCCGAACACGGCCGGGCCGTGCCGGTTTCCGGGGTCGATCAGCTTGATGTTGCGATTGCCCGTTGCGGCGCCGTCTTCGACCTTGATGGCGAGCGTGTAGTACATCGCCCCGGATTGCGCTTGCGCATGCAGGATGTCGACATGCACGCCGCCCGCACCTTCGACGGCGATGGTCGCGTTCGTGTCACTGTCAAACGCAACCAGAACGGCCGTGTCCACAGCCGTTCCCGGTTCCATCCGCATGTTGAGGCTGGACCGGGTCGCGGCAGGCAACATGTTCGCATCGCACAGCAGATAAGGCCGGGGCAAGGGCGCAGGCGCATCGCCTGCGCAATGCAGAACGTCCGGTGTCGAGCTCTGGGGCAGTCCGACACCCGCCAGCGCGATTTCGAATTTTTCGGTGATCTGCGAGGCAAAATCGATGGAGAAGCCGTCGATCATGATGTCACCCACGGTAAAGCCCAACTCCTCCGGCACCTTGTAGACCGCGTGCAGGATGAAATCGAGCTTGTCACCGCTGCCCGCGACATGCCCGCGCTTGACCGTCCAGTAGTCGGACGGGTGCGCCCCCGCCGGGGCGGTGAACGGCAGCTGGAAACTGTCGAAATTGGGGGTTTGGATATAGAGGCCGACAGGATCGTGCAGCGACACGCGCAGGTGGTTGCTGCGCACCAATCCGTTCACGTCCGCGCCGATGGTCGGGTCACTGTTGCGGTTCGGCGTGCCGTATTTGCTGCACTGGATCAACTGGCTCTTGTCCGTGATCGGCGTTCCGGTGGCCGTTTCACGCAGGATCGTCGCCTGACCGGCGAGGAAGATTTCCGCGCTGAGCGCGTTGGGGTTGCTGATCAGGTGGACGGCGCCATTGGTGGTCGTGCTGTTCCACGGATTGCGGTCGTTATACGCGGGACGACCGGTTTCGCGGTCGATCACCGGTTTGCCGTTGCCGTCCCGCAGGATCAGATCATCCATCTCGACATCTGCGCTGACCAGCGTGCGGTAGAGGTCCAGCACACGTTCCGGGTCGATTTCCCAAAGCGAAAACCAGTATTCGCGGTTCTCACAGGTGAACATGACCTCGGTGATTTTGCCGGCAGCGTTCCGCTTGACGCTCCATTCGCAATATTCATCCTGCCAGCCGCGCGGACCACGGGGGCCGTAATCGGGATCGTTGGGTCCGTTGTCGGCGTATTCCCACTGTTTCTTCTGGCCCACATCCGGGAAGGTCGTGGTGATCCGGCGCGGAAAGGCGGTCCACGGGATTTTGACCACGGGCGCATCGCCCGGCACGTCGGTTTGTGTGGGGTTGAAATACTGCGTCAAACGCGGCTGGTTGATCGAACTCCACGGATCGTTCTGGATCGTCTGTTCGGTGAAACGATTGATATTGTCGCTCCAGCGCGCGTTCAACGCGTCCTGTTTGGCGGTGTCATTGGGAAAATCCTGCACCTGTGCAGGGGTCGAAAATCCGGGTAATACGGGCATTGCTTGAACTCCTTAAAAAATATGTGTTTTAATTTGCGGCGCCTGGTTCGGGCAGAAGCAGGCTGAATTCGTTGAGGTTGCTGATGATCGGCCATTTGGCAAATTGGGTGCGCGCGGCTTCGGCCTGATCAAGCAGTTTGGTGGCGGCGTCCGGGCCGCTCCATTCTTCCTCGAAATAGCGCATCACGACGTCGCCAAACGCGCTTTGCCAATCATCGCCCGCAGACCAGTAGTGCAGAAATTGCTGCTCCGGGCTGCAGGTGAGGACCGACGCCGTGTCACATGCCGCCTGGCCCTGGGCCGTGGCGGTCACGGCCTTTACGAAATCGTCGACAACCGTGTTTTCATCGGGCGACACACGGCCCGAGGGAATTTGATCCGCATAAGCCTGCAAGGCCGACCGTTTGTCCGAGAACAGCGGGTTCGGGAAATCCGTCATCGCGATGGCCGCAAAGAATTTGGGCGGGATCAGGCTGTAGTCGACGCCCGCAACCGGGTTTTGCAGCAGCCGTATCACCAGCACGTCTTCGAACGAAACGCCCGGAACAAAACCGGTGAAGTAGGTGGAGCCGGGTGAGACATAGAGCGGCCCATCGCGCCCCGCCTGCACCAACGCGTATTCCTTTTTCGCGATGTAATCCGCATAGATGTCGCGCGGCACGGTCAAGGCGTCTGGTGATATCTTGTAGTCGATGCCCAGTGTCGAGCGCAGAAGATCATCCGCCAAAAGCAGGTCCAGAGGTATCGTAACCGTGCGTTCGTCATTGGTGCTCCGGATCTGGCTGGAGACGAAATTGGTTGTCGTGCCCTGGGTGGCATGGCGCAGAAAACCGGGTACGCCTGACAGGGTGAAACTCTTGGTTGCGCGGTCGAAAATGGCCTGCCTGCGGATCCGCGCGTTGTGGAACGTGGTGACGGCGCCCTTGATCTTTCCTTCGAGGACCTCCGCCCCCGTCCGGTTCTGGAACAGCGCCTCATTCGCGACGGCTTCGGGCACGTGTGAGGCGGCAATGGACGCCGTTTGCGATTGCCAGTTGTTCCAAGGCGTCACAAGTTCCTTCATGATCGTGACGCCATTGGTGTGGCAGTCAAAACATCCGCGTCCGCGCAGTTGCGGATCCTGCGACATGTCGGACCGGCCCGCCCAGCTCCAGACCTTGGTCGGCTGCGCGCTGCCCACCTGCTGGCGGTACTCGAAAAAGTCAAAGTGCTGCGCCGTTTCGTCCCACGAAATCACTTGCAGGAAACTTGAATCCCCGCCCGGCGCTGCGCTGAGGAACACGTCACCGTCCCACGCCACGACATAGCGGTAGTTGCGCGGCGCATCGCGCGGCGCGATGGACAGCGGGATTTGCCCGCCCTCGGCCACGAGAAAGCTTTCGTGCCCGTCGGCGATATTCGCTGCATCCACGTATTCCACGATCTGCGCCACATCATCCGGCGTCAGACCCTTTTTCAGGACACCCGTGGCATAGGCGCTGTTGATGTCGGCCAGTGTTGCAGCGTCCAGCGCGGTCAAGCACGTGTCCCGTCCGTCGACGAACTGATACAGCTTGCCCGCCTCGACGTCGGCGCAGGTCTCTTTCAACGTGGCCGTGACCGCCCGGTCAATGACGCTTTCCTTGAGGTAGGAGCGTTGGTGAAAATGCCCGGTCTGATCCGAGGTCTGCGCCAAGGCGGGCGTTGCAAGCATCGCAGCGGCACATACATGAAAAAAGGCGTGGAAACCCCGCATACTTCAATCTCCAATAGAATTCATAATCAAATTGGATTCCACCTTTGATAGAATGTCTGCGTCTGTCAATGGTCGTGATTGGGTCAGTCATGGCGCGACGTGTGTCTGGCTTTCCACCCCGCGGCGGGGTGCGCCCCCGGTGTCGCGGGGGCGCGGGTTCGGTTTGATGACACGTCCTGGCGTCGGATGAGGTGCGTCTATACCAACGCCCACGCGGACAGGTTTTCGGTCACATGCGCCGCATTGGTGCTGCCGGGGATGGCGACGATGTTGGTTGACCGTCTCATCAGCCAGGCAAGCGCGTCTCTGGGATCAAGCGCTGCACCTGCCTGCATCGGATGGGCACCGAGGGGTCCGTAAGGGATGAACGCGATCCCTTCCTGGGCCGTGAAATCGACCAGCGCCGCGTCGCCACGTTCAGCCGCATTGAACCGGTTCTGCACCGACGCAATCGGAGCCACGGACAGGGCGCGATCCAGCTGTGTCCGGTCGACATTCGACAGACCGATGTGGCGGATCATCCCTTCGGATTGCATTTTGGCCAGCGCTTCGACGGACACTTCGATGGGTGTTTCGGGGTCCACCCGGTGCAGTTGGAACAGATCGATGCGGCTCCGGCGCATATGGATCAGCGCATCCTCAACCTGCCTGCGCAGCGTGTCGGGTGAGCCATCGACCGTGATGCGGTCCGGTGCGGGCTTGTCCACGCCGCCCTTGGTCGCAAGGATGGCATCCGTATCCCCAAGCGCCTCGCCGACAACCTTGTCGGCCCACAGTGGGCCATAGGACCGCGCGCTGTCGAAAAACGTCACGCCCTGTTCATACGCCGCCCGCAAGAGCGCAACACCGGCGTCCCAATCTGCGTAGGCCCCAAAGTTCCCGGGCTGACCCGTCAGGCGCATCGCGCCATAGCCAATCCGGCCCACCGGCATGTCACCCCCAATGTCGAAGGTGTCGGGTGTTTTGAGTGTATCGAACATCGCTTTCTCCAATTCCGATCTTGGCGGCGCTGCGGTTGAAGGCGGCCGCTGTTGCTGTGACGGAAAGATGCGCTTTCTCACAGATTTTAGAATGGGTAACGGATTGATATGACTCTTTAGCCAAACTAATGAATGGAGCATGATTGACCTGCGCCTCATCGAAACCTTTATCCAGGCCGCGCGGCGCGAGAACTTCAGCGAGGCCGCGCGCGCATTGGGCGTGTCCCCGGGCGCGGTCAGTCAGAACATCAAGGCGCTGGAAGACCGGCTTGCCACGCGCCTGTTTGCGCGCACCACCCGGCAGGTCAGGCTGACCCCGGAAGGGCGCCGGTTTCTGATGCGCTGTGCACCGGCGGTCGAGGCGCTTGGCGAGGCGGCAATCGCATTGCAGGACGATCAGGCCGCGTTTCGCGGGACGTTGCGCGTCACGTCGACCACAGCCTTTGGGCGTGCCCATGTCTTGCCCGCACTGATGGAGTATCAGGCACAGCACCCCGAATTGTCGGTGGAACTGTCACTGTCGGACGGTTTTGTTGATCTGGTGGCGGAGGAGTTCGACCTGGCCATCCGGGCGGGTGTCTTGCCGGACAGCGATTACATCGCGCGCCTGTTGCTGCCCGTGACACCGATGATTGTCGCGGCACCCGCGTATCTGGACATGGCGGGCCAGCCGGCGCAGCTGGATGATCTGGCGCAGCATCGGCTGATCGGGATGCGGTCGAACCCGTCGCAGCGGGTGTTCGCATGGGAGTTGGCAGCAAAGGACGGGCACGACACGCGGCGCCATGACATTGCGCCGGACATCATCGTCAACGACCCCGAAGCGGTGGCCATAGCGGTTGCGAAAGGGGCAGGCATCGGTCAGTTGGGCAGCAACCTTGCGCTGCCCCTGATCCAAGGCGGGCAGGCGGTGCATCTTTTCCCCGACCGCGTGATCCAGTCGCGCGGCATTTACGCGGTGTATCCAAGCAAGCGGTTTGTCCCGCTCAAGCTGTCCGGATTTATCGAACATCTCGCGCAGGTGCTGTCACAACGTGCCGACCTTGTGGTGCATCCCGCACCTTCGGCTCCGAACGGCAGCGCCTGATGACGGCTCACCACTTGCCTGTGACCCCTCTTGCCGCGACAAAGCCGAGGATGCCATGGGTGCCTCCCTCGCAATGCAGGGCAGCATGTGGGCCGTCCTCTGCAACGAGACGCATTTTGCGGGCAAGGCCGCCCAGTCACTTGCCCATGATCCTCTTGCGCCGGTCCTGCATCCTCTCATTCGCGGCCACCGTGCCGTCGTGGAAGGACCCGAACCATTTGTCCCACGGGATTTCCAGACTGCCATAATTACACTCGAAATAGCGGTGGTGCATCTGGTGATGGAAGGTGCCCAGAGCCAGCCGGTTCTTGTCCCCCACCAACAGTCCCTGAAACCCGGTATGCGTCGTGATGGCCGTCAGAAAATAGTATTGCAGGTGAAACAGGATATGCACCGGATGCGCGCCGATGATCAGGTGCACAAAGACCGAGCCAAGGAAAATAAACTGCTCCACGGGGTGCATCGACATGCCCGACCACGGTCCCACATTGATGTTGCGATGGTGCAGCGCGTGCACATGTTTGTAGAGAAACGGAACATGCAGCGCCCGGTGGATGATGTAGAAATGAAAGCTCTCCCAGAGCGGGATGAGAAAGAAGATCGCCACAAACCAAACCGGGCTGGCCTCAAAGGTGACAAGGCGCATGTGGCCGTTTGCAAGCGCCCAGAACAGCACAGCCTCAAACGCGGTCCAGATCAGCACGCCCGTCCCGAGGGTCCAGAACATGTTGTCCCGCACCTGTCCGCCAAGCGTGAATTGCCGTCCGTTGACCATAAGCGGGCGCGGATCGAACTTGAGCGCCTTGCCCTGGGCGGAAAACGTATAGAACCACAGGTGCAATGACCCCGCGACCAGCACGGTCAGCACGAGGTTCCGCACGTATATCTGCAAAATCCAGCCCAGCTCGAAATTTCGGCTCGCCTCCAGAGGCGGTTGAAACCAGAGAAAGCAGGCAAATGCGATGCCGACGATGATCAGCTTTTCCGTGATCAGGAACCACGAATGCCAGACCCATTTGACCATCTCGAGCGGCTTGAGCGGCCAGATGAAAAAGGGGGACGTTTTCAGGGGCACGGGCGGCATGTGGTTCCATCCCCTGAGGTGCTCTTCGGCCATGGTGCGGTGCTCCTGTGTGGTGCGGAAAGATTGACACATCACCATTCCTGCAACAAACAGAATGAAGTGATGAACTACATCGGAAAATCAGATTTAGGATGCCGCTTTCCCTCAAGGCCATGCAGTACTTCAACGCGGCCGTTGCCTTTGGCAGCATCGCCAAGGCGGCGGATCACCTGAACATTGCGGCCTCCGCCGTTTCGGCAGCGATTGATCAGGTCGAGGACGCGTTTGACCTGACGCTGGTCACGCGCCGCCGCTCCCGCGGGATTGCGGCCAATGCCAGCGGTCGGTTGATCGCGCAGAGGTTTGAAAGCCTGATGGAGGAGTACAGCGCCATCCTCGCGGACGGGGCGCAGCTGAAACACGCGCTGAGCGGGGTGTTGAAGGTCGGCTATTATGCGCCGGTTGCGCCTGCATTTCTGCCAGAGGTTTTCGCGTCATTCCTGCCCGCAAACAGTGATGCGGTTCTGCATCTGGAGGAGTGCGACAACGATGCCGCGCAAGCGGGACTGCTGAACGGGGATTTTGACGTGATCCTGTTTGTCAGCGAAGGCGCGATGCCGGCAATTGACTTTGACGTTCTGATAGACGCGCCGCCCTTCTGTCTGGTTCCGGCGTCTCATGCATTGGCGCGGCAATCCAGTGTTACCCTTGCCGAATTGGCGCATGAGCGGCTGGTGGTTCTCAATCGGCCGGTGGCCGCAGATTACTATCAGGCGCTGTTCCGGGATCATGCGGTAGACCCGCGTATCGCGGCCTATGCCAACTCGACCGAGATGGTGCGCAGCCTTGTCAGCCGGGGGCTTGGCTGCGCGGTGCTCAACATGCGCCCGGGCACGGACATCTCCTATGCCGGGGGCGCGCTGGTCAGCCTGCCGATCTCGGATACGCTCCGCCCGCTGACGTTGTCGATCGCGTATGACCGTGCACGGCCGCGCCGTATCGTGCAGCTGTTTGTGGAGGCGGCGCACGCTTATTTTGACGAACATGGGCACCGGCATTGCGTGGTGCGTCAGTGATGGCTGAGGTTGCACAGACGCAAGGGTGGTTCAGGTCGCGGTGTTCGCCATGTGCGGGGCAGCAGGTCCTCGTTGTGCATCGAGATGATTCCTATTGGCGCAGACTGCAGGCATAAGCCGCATTAAACAGGAAGACGTTGGCGCGAGTGCCGCTATTCCGAAGGGGAAGTTGCGATGGCCTTCTCGCGGTTTGGCGGTGCCGTATGGCTGAATGCGCCGGGCGCCCCGGTGATCATCGCACCCCTGCCGACGGCGTTTAAATCATCTGCTGGGTCCAGACGCCGTGATCCATGTGGCCACGATCCAACATAAAGACCGCGGTGTTTTCGGCCTGATCGGTGTGATCTGCACGCCGTTGCGGCAGGCTTGCCAACCCCGTGCGGCTGCGCGACGGTGTGGCAGATATACACGGGACCTGCGCGGCATGACTACAATCTACATTCTGACCTGGCTGGGTGTTCTGGCGGCGCAGATGTCGCCCGGACCGAACCTTGCTGCTGTTGCATCGGTTGGCTTGGCACAGGGGCGCAGACCGGCGTTGTTTGTCGTGGCCGGAATTGCATCCGGGATGCTTGTGTGGTCGCTCGCCACCGCACTTGGGCTCGGCGTCTTGATCGAGGCGTTTCCGATGTCCCTGCTGCTTCTGAAATTCGCAGGCGGCGGGTATCTGCTGTTTCTGGGGATCAAGGCCGCGCGCGCCACCCTGCGCGGCGGCGGCAACGCAGGGTTCGCACCGGATGCGCGTCCCTTGCGCGCCGGAATGGCATGGCGCCGTGGTGTCCTGGTCCTGTTGACCAATCCCAAGGCCGCGCTGATGTGGGCGGCGGTAGCATCCTTCCTGTTTGGGCAGGGGCTCAGCGCGTGGCATGTGCTTGCCTTCGGGCCGTTGGGCGCGCTGTCGGGATTGGTGATTTATGGCACCTATGCGTGGCTGTTTTCGACTGGCGTCGCGATGCGCGGCTATGCCCGGTTTGCACGCTGGTTCGAAGGCATTTTCGCGGCGGCGTTTGGCCTGATGGGGGCCAGCCTGATCTGGGCGGGATTACGCGAGGCGCGGCCCTGACCGCGACGCGGGCAACGCCTGATCAATCGCGGTCTCCAGCTTGTCCACCAACTCATCAATCTGCGCGTCCTCGATGATGAACGGTGGGGCGAGCAGAACATGATCGCCGTGTCGTCCGTCGCGCGTGCCCGGCATCGGATAGCAGATCAAACCGGCCTCGAACGCGGCGGCCTTGATCTTGCCCGCTAGCCCGAGTGCCGGGTTAAAGGGCGTTTTGGTTTCGCGGTCCGACACCAGCTCGATCCCCTGGAACAGACCGCGCCCCCGGATATCGCCCACATGCGGGTGCTGGCCGAACCGGGCGTGCAACGCATTGGACAATCCGGCCCCCTGTTGCGCGGACCTCTGGGTGAGGTTCTGGTCCAGAATTTTGCGCACCACGGCAAGGCCCGCGGCGGCCGCAACCGGATGGCCCAGATAGGTGTGCCCGTGCTGGAAGAACCCGCTGCCGTCCTTGATCGTGTCATAGATCGTGTCGGTACACAGCATCGCGCCAATGGGTTGGTATCCGGCGCCGAGCCCCTTGGCGATGCACAGGATGTCCGGGGCGATCCCGTCCGCGTCACAGGCAAAGAGGTGGCCGGTCCGGCCCATGCCACACATCACCTCGTCCAGGATCAGCAGCACGCCGTAGTGATCGCAAATCTCGCGGATCCGCTTGAAGTACCCCTCGACCGCAGGCACGGCACCAAGGGTTGCGCCCACAACAGGTTCGGCCATGAAGCCCATCACGTTCTGCGGTCCCAACCGCAAGATCTCATCCTCAAGCTCTTGCGCCGCGCGCAGGCCATACGCCTCCGCACTCTCGCTGGCATCGCGCAGCATGTATTCATAGCACGGCGCAATATGGCTGACCTCGATCAACAGTGGCGCAAACTGCCGCTTGCGCAATGCGTTTCCACCTGCCGCCAGCGCACCCAGCGTGTTGCCATGATAGCTTTGCTTGCGCGCAATCAGGTGGCGGCGTTCGGGCGCACCCTTTTCGACAAAGTACTGCCGGGCCAGCTTGATCGCGGCTTCGGTCGACTCGGATCCGCCGGATACGAAATAGACCCGGTCGACAGTGCCCGGCGCATGCGCAACAAGCAGGTCAGCGAGCGCTTCGGCGGGTTCAGACGTCAGGAACCCGGTGTGGGCAAAGGCAAGGCTGGCGACCTGCTCCTGCACCGCAGCGATGACATCGGCGTCCCCATGCCCAAGGCAGGAGACCGCCGCGCCCCCTGACCCATCCAGATAGGCTTTGCCGGTATTGTCGTAGAGGTAACAGCCCGCGCCGCGCACAGCGACGGGCGGGGTCTTGTGACAATGGCGGGGGAAGACATGTGACATCACAGGGGGCTTTCGTGCCGAGGGGTTGAGAATTGCAGGCTAACACGGTTCAGCCCGTTGCGTTCATAGAACCGGTGCGCGTCGGTGCGGGTCAAGCCGCTGCACAAGCGCAGGACGTCGCAGCCCATTGCATCCGCTTCCTTGTGTGCATGATCCATCAGCGCGGCTCCGATCCCGGTGCCGCGCAGGTGCGGACGCACCACCAGATCATCGATGAAAAACGTTTTGCCCCAGTGCACGTCGTGGGTGATGCGAAACCCAAGGCAGGCGTCACGGTCGCGCGTGACAAGGGCGCGGTAGCCGTGCTGCAACGCATGGGCGAGACGGCTTTCGAAATGGGCGGGATCAAGGTCGGCCCGCAACACCCGCAGGATCGGGCCAATGATGGCAGGGTCGTCGGTCAGCTCGATCGCGAGGGTCATGCCGCGCACCCGCCAAAAGCCTTGTCCAGGGTCGCGCGAAGCGCTGCAACCGCATCCGCGTTTGTACGCCATACCGATCCGTCTGGCGAAACCAGGTTGTTTTCAAATCCAACGCGCAGGTCGCATCCGTGTCTGGCCGCTTCGATCAGGCAGTCCTGTTCCGCAGGGCCAAAGGCGCACACCGTGACGCGCAGGTCAGCGGTGCGCGCAGCGCGGAGCAATGGGGCAAGGTTTGGGGGCCGCGCCGCGCGGGGTGGGGCATATTGCCCGAGCACCAGAATGACATCGCGCATCGGTGCAGGGACGGTTTGATCCGCAAACCACCGCGCCAGCTGTGCAAGGCAAGGCGCGCCGTAGGCAATGTGCTGGATCGAAATACCCTGATGCAGCGCCCGCGCGTAGAACCGGGCGGCCTCATCCGGTGCGCGCGCAGTCTCCCGGATCGCGATGCTGGCCGCGGCCGGGCGCAGGGCGTCGAGCAGGCGCATCTGGTCGCCAAAATCATAGCGCCCGGCCGCTTCGGTTGTGATCTGAATGGGCATGTCGGGCATCGCTTGTTCCACCGCTGCGATTGCGGCGCGGTAGAGGTCGGGATCAAGACTGTGCCCGCCTTGTGCATCCCGCACATGCAGGTGCAGCGCGTCCGCCCCGGCGGCCCGGCATTCCAGCGCCGTGCGTGCCAGTTCGGTCGCGGAAATCGGCACGGCGGGGTGATCGGATTTCTGCAAACGCGCGCCGTTTGGTGCGACCATGATGCGGGTGTTGCGGGTCATGGGCGCATCCGGTCTCCGTTGGGGTCAAACGCGGGCGCAACCTGCATGCGGCCCGGCACGTGGGTCCCGGCGATGTTCAAGGTGATGGCGGCACCGTCCTCCACCCGGCTTACATGGGCCAATGCGATGGGTGCCCCAATGCGGTGACCATAGGCGGCGGATGTGGTCTGGCCGATGATCTCATCACCCAGATACACCGGCTCGTGACCAATCAGAACGGCTGCGTCATCGGCCAGCACGAGGGTGACCAATGACCGGGACCCCGTCTTGGCATGCTCTGCCAACGCTCTAGCACCAATGAACCCGCCGGATTTCCGCGCAAGGCCCGCCATGCCGACCGCAACCGGGCTGATATCGCCATCAAGCTCGTGACCCATTGCGGCGAACCCTTTTTCGATACGCATGGACGTCTGGGCAAAGAGGCCCGCAGGCGTGGCGCCCGCAGCCGTCAAAGCGGCATAGATGGGGGCGGCGTTTTCCGCCTTGCAGGTGATCTCCCACCCGGCTTCACCGACATATGACATCCGAACGGCACGCACATGTTTGCCCGCGATATGGGCCGGACCGACCTTGAAATAGCCCAGATCGTTCAACGCGGCCGCGCCCGTTTGCGCGACAATGCGGGCCGCGTCCGGTCCCATCAGGGCCAGCACGGCGTAGTCCTCGGTGCTGTCGGTCAATGCGACGTCAAAGTCGCCGGATTGTCGCCGCAGCCACGCGAGATCCCGCTTGATCGCGTTTGTGCCGACGAACAGGCGGTAGTGTTCGACGCCGATCCGGTGGGCGGTGATATCGCCTTCGTATGTCCCGCGGCTGTTCAGAAGGGCGGTATAGACAGCGGTGCCCGTGGCGCGGTCCATATTGCGCATGCAGACATGTTGCAGGAACGCGCAGGCATCGGGGCCGGTCACTTCGATCTTGCCAAAGGGTGATGCATCAAAGATCGCGGCGGCCTCATGCGCGGCCATCACTTCGGCTTGCACGTTTGCGAACCAGTCGGGGCGACCGAATGTCATCGCAGGCTCTGCAACCTTGCCGAAATAAAGCGGGCGTTCCCAACCGTAAACCTGACCCATATGCGCCCCCGCCGCGCGGTATTCGCCATCAAGCGGCAAGCGGCGCAGATCGCGGGCGGTTTTCGACTGCCGACCCGGATACGCGATTTCATAATGCGTGCCGAGGATTTCAGGCGCACGCGCCATGAGGTGATCGACCGAGTTGAAGATGGGCGCAAACCGCTTGGCGTCCGCTTCGCCAAGATCATAGGCCGTGTGCCCATGCACGATTGCATGGGCGAGGTTCATGCCCGCTCCGCCCCCCGATGCAATCCCGACGGAATTCATGCCACAGCCGAGAAAAAGGCCCCGCGTCTCTGCCGTTTCGCCCAGCATGAACATGCCATCGGGCGTAAAACTCTCGGGCCCGTTCAGCAACATTTTCACCTCTGCGGTCTCAAGCGCGGGCAGCCTGTGCAGTGCGTTTCGCATCATCGGCTCGAAATGATCCCAATCCTCGCCCAGCAGCCCAAACTCGAAATCAGCGTTCAGGACACCGGGGGCGATGGGTTTGCCCATCGGCTCAAAACAGCCCACCAGCAAGCCGCCGCTGTCGTCGCGGATATAGAGGTGGCTGTCATGATCGCTAAGCGTCGGCATATTGCCGGTGATCCCGTCGATCGGTTTGGTCAGCAGGTAGAAATGTTCGCAGGCGAGGGCGGGCACGTCCGCACCCGCCATCGCGCCGACTTCGCGGGACCACAGCCCGGCACAGAGCGCAATCGCGTCGCATTTCACGGTGCCTCGGGTGGTCTCAACGCCCGCGATGCGCCCGTCCTTGGTCAAAATGCCCGTCACGCCGGTGTTTTCAAACAGGGTGGCGCCGCGTCGCCGCGCCCCCTTTACCAAGGCGGCGCAGACATCGGAGGGTGACACACGCCCGTCTTCGGGCGACCAGACCGCGCCGATGACGTCATCGGCATTCATGAGCGGCCAACGCTCCTTTGCGGCGGCCGCGTCGATCCACGTGGCATCAATGCCAAACGCGTGGGCCAACGCCTCTTGCCTGCGCACATGGGTGGCGCGGTCGGGTGTGGTCGCAATGGACAGCGAGCCTTTCTGGATCCAGCCGACATTCTGGCCCGTCTCTTCCTCCAGTCGGGCATAGAGGTCGACGGAGTACTGGATCATGCGCGTCAGGTTGTGCGAGTGCCGCAGCGCCCGCACTTGCGCCGCGGAATGCCATGTCGTGCCCGATGTGAGACTGTTGCGCTCCAGCAGGATGGCGTCCGTCACACCCATTTCCGCAAGGTGGTAGAGGGTCGAACACCCCATGATGCCACCGCCGATGACGACAACAGAGGCGTGCGAGGGAAGGGCAGAATCGGCCATGGTTCAAGCTCCGGCGTGCCGCATGAATGAAACACTTGTTTCAAAAGTTGACAATACGGAAAACAGTTGAAACATTCAGTTTCATCGTATTCGGGGGATTCGTGAGCGACGCTGCAACCATAGAAGACCGGATCAACGGCGCTTACACTGGTCTCAGTGGCAAGCTGCAGGTGGCCGCGAAATATGTGGCGGACAATCCGGTGGACATCGCGACCCGGTCGTTGCGGGCGGTCGCAGCATCGAGCGGGGTATCCCCGGCCACATTCTCGCGTCTGGCGCGTGTCCTGGGCTATGCCGATTACGAACAGATGCGCGAAGAGGGCCGCGAAGCGGTCGAGCGCAAGATTTCCCCGTTTTCCGAGCGCGCACATGCGTTGCTTGAGACGACGTCCGGGCAGGGCACCCGGACGATCCTTGAACGGCAGGCCGTTGCCTGTCGCGCCAATATTGATGCGCTGCAGCACACGATTGACCCGGACCGGTTGAGCGCCGCGGTCCAGAAACTGCACGACGCTCGCACCGTTCTGCTGGTGGGGGCAAAGGGGTCGGCAGGGATCATCGATTATTTTGGGTACATGGCCCATTGGTTCAAAGCCAACTGGAAAACGGTGGGCCGCAACGGGACCGAACTGTCACCCGCCCTGTCGCGGCTGGGGCCGGAGGATGTCGTCTTTGCACTGGCCAAATCGCCCTATGCGCGCCGCACGATCGCTGCGTTGAAAGTGGCACGGGATGCCGGGGCGACAACGGTCGTGATCACCGACAGCCGGACCTCGCCCGCGCTGCAATTTTCGGATTTCGGCTTCGTGACCTCGACCGAAAGCCCACAATTCTTCTCGTCATATGCGGCGACATTGGTTTTGATGGAGGCTATTATCAGCCTCCTGCTCGCGCGGGTGGGTCCCGAAGCCGAGGCCATGATCCGCGCCGCCGAGATACAGATTGACGGTCTGGGAGAAAACTGGACCTCATGAGACGATCCACATACCAAACAAGGGAGACACCAAAATGGTTGTGAAAAAGATTCTAGCAGGTGCCGTGGTCGCCGCGTCACTGGGTCTGGCCGGGGGCGCAAGCGCCCAGCAGACATTCATCACGATTGGCACCGGTGGCGTCACGGGCGTGTATTACCCCACGGGCGGCGCGATCTGCCGTCTGGTGAACAAGGGGCGCAAGGAACACGGCATCCGGTGTTCGGTCGAATCCACGGGCGGGTCGGTTTACAACACCCGCACCATTCGCGAAGGCGAGCTGGACTTTGGCGTTGTTCAATCCGACGTGCAGTCCGCAGCGATGGAAGGCGTGCGCGCCTTTGACGGTGATGAGCCCTATGCCGATCTGCGCGCCGTGTTCTCGGTCCACTCCGAACCGATGCACGTGATGGTCCGCGGTGACAGTGGCATCGATTCCGTGATGGCGATGAAGGGCAAGCGGGTCAATATCGGCAACCCCGGCTCCGGTACGCGGGTTCTTGCCGACGTGCTGATGGAAAACGCAGGCGTGTCGCCGGATGATTTCGCATTGGCGGCCGAGCTGAAGTCGTCCGAACAGGCAGCCGCCCTCTGTGACGGCAAGATCGACGCCGCGATCTGGGCCGCCGGTCTTCCCAATGGCTCGACCATGGAAGCGACCTCGACCTGCGACATCAAACTGCTCGACCTGTCGACATCGGGCACGGACAAAGTGCTGGAATCGAACCCGGCTTACGCCGCGGCGACCATCCCCGGTGGCCTCTATCCCGGCAATGATGCGGATGTTGCGTCATGGGGTCCCAAAGCGACCTTTGTGGTGGATGCCAACACGTCCGACGATGTTGTCTATGTGCTTGTGAAGTCGATCTTTGAAAACTTCGACGATTTCAAAAAGCTGCACCCGGCGTTTGGCACGCTTACGCAGGAAGGCATGATCAAGGACGGCCTGTCTGCGCCTCTGCACCCTGGTGCCGCCAAGTATTACACCGAGCAAGGCTGGATGTAATCCGCGCTTGATCTGACAAACGCTTCGGCCTTCAACTGGGCCGAAGCACCTAAAAAATAAACGCCGGGGGATGGTATGACAGATGCAGCGACCCAAAAGGACGACACTGCACTAGAGGACATCCTTGCGGATGCAGACACCGGCGGACGTGTGCCAACCGGTGGATTTGACCGGGCCGCCTTGTGGTATCTGCCGCTGGCCTGGGCGATTTACCAGCTCTGGATCGCGTCGCCGTTGCCGTTCATCGTCGGGTTTGGCGTCTGGAACGACACGCAAACGCGCGCCATCCACCTTGGATTTGCGGTCCTTCTGGCGTTTCTGGCCTTTCCTGGGCTGAAATCCAGTCCCCGTACATACATCCCCAAACTCACATGGATCGTCGCCATCGTGGCCGCGATTGCCGCCTCTTACCTCTGGTGGGACTACCGCGGTGTGGCGCAGCGTACCGGCAACCCAAGCACGACCGATGTGGTGCTGGCCGGTATCGGTCTGGTGCTTCTCCTCGAAGCGGCGCGGCGGTCGCTGGGCTTTCCGCTTATGGGCGTGGCGCTGTTTTTTCTGGGATATGTGTTCTTTGGCTCCTGGTCGGGCTTGCCGGAGGTCGTGCAGTGGAAAGGTGCGTCCTTCAACAAGGCGATGAGCCATATGTGGCTGACGACCGAAGGCGTGTTCGGCGTCGCCCTTGGGGTGTCGAGCGGCTTTGTCTTTCTGTTTGTCCTCTTCGGCTCGCTTCTCAATCAGGCGGGGGCGGGCAACTATTTCCTGAAATTGGCCTTTGCCGCGCTTGGGCATCTGCGCGGTGGTCCGGCCAAGGCGGCGGTGATCGCGTCGGCGGCCACTGGTCTGATCTCCGGGTCGTCCATCGCCAACGTGGTCACGACCGGCACATTCACGATCCCGCTGATGAAAAAGGTGGGCTTTCCCCCGACCAAGGCAGGCGCGGTTGAGGTGTCATCGTCGATCAACGGCGTACTTACACCACCTGTGATGGGGGCGGTTGCGTTCCTGATGACTGAATATGTCGGCATCTCTTATGTCGAAGTGGTCAAAACCGCGATTGTGCCTGCCGCGATTTCCTATGTCGCGCTGGTCTATATCGTGCACCTCGAAGCCCTCAAGATGGGCATGACGGGCACGTCGCGCATGAACCCGATCAAGTTCATGTTGGGCGCGATTTTCATCATTGCGATCTCGATTGTGATCGCCGGTGGCACCCTTTTCCTCACCGGTCTGTTGGTGGGCGGGCTCGGCACCGTGTTCGGCGGTGCGTCGCTCTATGTCATTCTTGTGGGCATGCTCGTTGCCTATGTGGCTGCGGTGCGCTTTGCGGCGCAGGGGCCAGACCTCGACATGAGCCTCGAGTCGATGCAGCACCTGCCGCCCACGCGCGAGATTTTCAAAACCGGCATCCACTACCTGATGCCGATCCTGCTGCTCATGTACCTGCTGATGATCGAGCGGAAATCGCCGGGGCTGTCGGCGTTCTGGTCGACCATCTTCATGCTGTTCATCCTGCTGACGCAGAACCCGCTCAAGGCGTATTTCCGGGGGCAGGGCGATGTAATCGGCCAGATCAAGGCCGGGCTGTCGGACATTGCCGAAGGCATGATCGCGGGCGCCCGCAACATGATCGGCCTGGCCGCGGCCATGGGTGTGGCGGGGATCATCGTGGGGGCGGTCACGCTGACCGGTATCGGTCAGGTGATGGCGGAATTCGTTGAGTTCCTGTCCGGTGGCAACCTTCTGGCAATGCTGTTCTTTGTGGCGGTGATTTCGATCATCCTCGGCATGGGGCTGCCGACAACGGCGAACTATATCGTGGTGTCGTCCCTGATGGCCGGTGTGGTCGTGGAACTGGGCGCGCAGAACGGGCTGATCGTGCCCCTGGTCGCGGTGCATATGTTCGTCTTCTACTTTGGGATCATGGCGGATGTGACGCCGCCGGTGGGGCTGGCCAGTTTTGCCGCCGCCGCGATTTCCAAAGGCGACCCACTCAAGACCGGGTTCCAGGCGTTCTTCTACTCCATCCGGACAGCACTTTTGCCGTTCCTGTTCATCTTCAACACCGATCTGTTGTTGATCGACGTTGGCCCGGTCAAAGCGGTGTTCGTGTTCATCATTGCCCTGATCGCGATGCTGCTCTTTGCGGCTGGAACGATGAATTACTTCATGGTGAAATCGCGCCTGTGGGAGAGTGCGGCACTGCTTGTCGCGGCGTTCATTCTGTTCCAGCCGGGCTATTTCCTGAACCAGTTCCAGCCGGAATTCGAACAGCGGCCGGGATCGGATCTCCTTGAGATGGCAGCCGCCGCAGAGGACGGGGCGTCGCTGAGGGTCCGGCTCGCGGGTGAAAACCTGAACGGCGACATGATCGACGCGCGATACCTGCTGCCGCTGGGTGACGCAGGGCCAGATGGTGCCACGCGCTTGCTCGACGGCGCGGGGATCGAATTCCGCGACGAAGACGGCACGCTGTTTGTCGACAACCTGAACTTTGGCGGTCCGTCCGAACAATTGGGCATCGATTTCGACTGGGAGGTCATGGAACTGGACGTCGCGGCGGATCGCATGCCCAAGGAAATCTTCTACATCCCTGCGCTGTGCATCCTGTTGCTGGTCTGGATGCTGCAGATGCGGCGCAAGCGGGCGCAAGTCTCAGAGGAGGTTGCGGCATGACCCAACACATTCTTTGCGCGGTCGATCTGACCCACACTGCTGAGGCCACACGGTTGCTGCAGGAGGCGGATCGCCTCGCGTCCTTTTACGACGCGACGCTCAGTGTCGTGACCGTGCTGCCCGACTATAATTCGTCTTGGGTCGGCAGCTTTTTCAAGGACGGGACATTGAAGGAAGCGGCAGCGGCGGCAAATGATGCGCTGCACGGCCTGGTGAAAACCACGCTGCCGGACCGGGAACAGGTGCAGCATATTGTCGAGATTGGCGTCGTCTACGAACAGGTGTTGGCCGCGATCAAGGCCGCGCAAGCTGATCTTGTCATTGTCGGTGCGCACAAGCCGGATATGGCGGACAAGATCCTCGGGCCGAACTCTGCCCGGATTGCGCGTCTTGCCCCGGTGTCGACGCTTGTTCTGCGGGTGTAGGCGCGCCGCCTGCGGCGCCGTCCCCCCGTGGTCAAGGATGTGTCGCCAAGGCTATTGCTGACGCGTGATGTGGCACATCATCAAAAGGGGCCCGAACCGTGATTGATCCGTCCCGTTTTCTGTCTGACCTGCATGAGTTGCGACAGTTCGGAGCCCAAGGAACCGGCGTTGTGCGCCCGGCGTTCTCCGCCCCGGATCTTGCGGCGCGTGATTGGTTGGCAGAGCGCATGGCCAGCGCCGGCCTGCGCCCGCAGTTCGATCCGATGGGCAATCTGTTTGGCCTCGTCGATGGTCCGTCGCTGCTCCTTGGGTCGCATTCCGACAGCCAGCCAACAGGCGGGTGGCTGGACGGCGCGCTTGGCGTGATCGCAGCGCTGGAGGTTGCCAGGGCGGCGAAGGAGACAGGCGGGCCGCCGGTTTCCGTTGTGTCGTTCCAGGATGAAGAAGGTCGGTTTGGCGTGACCACCGGGTCGGCGGTCTGGTCCGGGCTTTTGCCTCTCGACGAGGCGGACCAGCTGGTGGACCATGACGGCGTGACACTGGGACAAGCGCGCGCCACGATGGATACGCGCGCTGGTGCGGACGTGTCACCCGATCTGTTTACGGGCTTCATCGAACTGCATATCGAGCAGGGTCCCGCGCTGGACACGTCTGGAGACCAGATTGGCGTTGTCACGGATATCGTGGGCATCCGCGACCGTGTCGTGACGCTCACGGGGCGGCAGAACCACGCCGGTACAACACCGATGGCGCTGCGGCAGGACGCGTTTCAGGGCCTCGCGCAGTTCACCATTCTGCTGAACGAACGGTTGCGTAATGTGGTCACGCCGCAATCCGTCTGGACCATCGGGCACGTATCGGTCACGCCCAATGCGTCATCCATTGTGCCGGGTCAGGTCCGGTTTTCGATCCAGTGGCGGGATGGTGATCCCGACCGTCTCCACCGGATGCAAGAGGTGATCGACGCCACACTGCAGGACGCCGCCGCGGCTCATGATCTCGACGTGACATCCGGTCCGCAGCTTGGCCTGGAACCGGTCGCGATGGACCCTGCGTTGCGCACCCGTCTGGAAACAGCGGCAGAGGGTGTCGCCCCCGGGCGCTGGCGCCGCATGCCGTCCGGCGCGCTGCATGATGCGACGAATGTCGCGCGCCATATGCCCGTTGCCATGCTGTTTGTCCCATCCATCGGCGGCATCAGCCACGCCTTTGACGAAGACACCAAAGAGGCGGATCTGATTGCCGGGTTGCGCACCCTTGCCCATGCGGCAGGTGTCGCTGGGTAACGCGCGGCCTGTTGGCTGCTGAAAATTCGCGTAATGCTTGCATTTCGCACCGGTGTCGCGCACGCTGGAACAGTGGTTACTCCACCACGATTGGATTCGTTTATTTTGCTCCGCGGCCATGTCGGCCGCACCACCAACCTGATTTCCGCGCCGCAATCCGGCGCGTCTGTTCGAGACGATTTGATATGAGGACGGGCCGCGCAGCACCGCTGCGTCCCATCGGAATTTTGTGAGAAAGGCATTTCTGCATGCACAATAAGTTCACGATCGTTGTGCCCATTTTGCCGGGACAACAGGGGGCCGTTCGGGCGATGCTGGAACCGGTTGGTACCTTGTGTCCTGACACGAGCGGCGATCCATTCGGATTTGCACAGATTGAGACGTTGCATTTCGCCAGCCTGTGCCTTTTTGACGACACCGAGGACGGGTGGTCGCTGCTGTTTGAGCACAATATCGACGGCACGATCGAAACGCATATCGACAACGTGCTTGCCGTGGCGGAGACGCTCGATGGCGGTGCGTTTTTGCTGTCGCTCTGTGGGCATTGCGCAGGATTTTCGGGCGACACGCTTGGCGCATTGCGTGCGTTTTTGCTGGAACACGTGATCAAGCCGCAGGCCGGGTTCATATCTGCCGTTGGGATGAGCCGGGATCAGATCCGGCTGGATGCGCGGGTTTATGATGTGGTTGATGCCGCCCTCGGCCCGGCGGGAGAGCCGCTGTCACCCGCCGAAGCGCAGGACCGTGTGATCGCGGCACTGGACGCAGACCCGTCGGTCGCCGACTGGCAGAGCTTTCCCGACCCCGGCACCGCCTTGGGCCTTATGGGCAAAATCGCAGCCGTGATCAGCCTGATCGCCAATGCCATCGCCTTTGCCGTGCTGGCCATCGTCAACCTGCCGCGCGAGCGGGCCGCGGATGAGGAACGCGCGCGTCCCGATCCTGACCTGCAAATGTCCCTTGCGCGGGAAGAGGACCTGATCCCCACCAACCACATGCTGAGCGTCGTTTACGTGCACACCGACGCCGGGCGGCAGCTGGCAAAGCGGGCGGCGTTCGGGTTGCTGCGCAACCTCGTGACGCTGGTGTTTCGCAAAGGGTTCCTGGGTGAAATTGACACGATCCATTTTGCGCATTGGTCGTTCTGCAACGACAATCGCAGGCTGATCTTTGTCAGTAACTACGACGGCAGTTGGCGCAGTTATCTGGATGATTTCACGCTCAAGGCCAGCAATGGGCTGAACCTCGCCTGGGCGCATTCGGTGGGCTACCCCAAGACCTGGGCCATGCTCAAGGGCGGGGCGTCAAACGGGCCGCAGTTCATCGATTACGCGCGCCGGTCCATGTATCCGACACTTGTCTGGTACAGTGCTTACCCGTCCGTCAGCGCCACGAATATCGACCGCAACCGGCAACTGCGCGCAGCACTCATCAAGGCGCGCCAAGGCAGCACCGACACATCTTGGCTGGAGCTTGTATGACTATGGCAGACACCGACCTCACCGCCAGCCCGGACATTCAGGGCATCTTCTTTCGGGGCTATGTGAAGCTGGACAAGGCCGCCTATGGCTTTTTCCGCATCACGGACCGCGGCTTGTTCCAGACATGGCTGGAACAGATGCTGGCCGATGAACACATCACCACCGCCAAGGACCGCCAACCTGCCGATGGTGTCGTCAACCGCATGAACATCGCGTTTACGGCACCGGGGATGCAGACGCTTTTGGCCGCGGGCTATATCGCGGACAGCTATGATCACGCGTTTGCCGCTGGCATGACCAGCCCGCAGCGCAATCGCATCCTCGGGGATGTGGACGCGAATGATCCGTCCAAATGGGACTGGGGCGGGACCGACCCGGTGCACGGCGTATTGATGTCCTTTGCCACCACCGATGAGATCGCGAAAACCCGGTTGCTTGACGCGTTGTGTCAGGAGAACGGGGCCGATTGCACCCATACCACCACGGGCCACCTCGAACCGGATCAGCGTGAGCCGTTCGGCTTCAAGGACGGAGTGTCGCAACCGGTCATCGACGGGACCAAGCGGGCGAAATACCTCAAGAACAACAATCCCAAGGAGGCGCGGGTCAGCATCGTGCCTGCGGGCGAATTGCTCATGGGGCACAAGGACGGCACCGGCAAGCTGCCCCGGACCCCGGCAACCAGCGCGGGCCTTGATCCCGACGGTCTGCTGGATGCGCATCCGGTGTGGCACGACCGGCGCGACCTTGGCAAAAACGGCACCTATCTGGTGTTCCGCCAGCTGGAGCAACACACCAAGGCGTTCTGGGACTATGTCAACGAAACCGCGACCGGCACAGGGGACGACACGCCCGAAAAGCTGGCGGAAAAGATGGTCGGGCGCGGGATCGACGGCGAAGGGTTGGCGCCGGGCAAGCATGACACGCGCGAGACCAACAACAACTTTGACTTCACCGACGACCGCGCTGGGCACTATTGCCCCATTGGCAGTCACGTCCGGCGTGGCAACAACCGCGCGGTGAACATCAAGAATGCCGAGGTGTCACTGGACGTCACATTGCGCCACCGCATCCTCCGCCGCGCCCGGATTTTCAAGGACGACGACGGTGCGACGGGCCTGCAATTCATGTGCTTTAACGCCTCCATTGTGCGGCAGTTCGAATTTGTGCAATCGGCCTGGTGCAACAACTCGTTCTTTCAGGGACTGCAAAAGGAGGTCGACCCGATCATCGGCACACCGCGTGCGGCCCGTTTGGGGGTGGAACAGGTGGACCGGTTTACCATCCCGCGGTCGCCTTACCGCCGTGTGCTGGAGAACCTGCCGCAATTTGTGACGGTGCGGGGCGGCGCGTATTTCTTCATGCCTGGCATGCAGGCGCTGCGGTTCATGGCGCAAAGCTATCGCGCGGAACAGGCGTTGCGCACAGTGCCCCCGGATGACGTGACCGCCATCGGCTGATCCGATCCGGTGCCAAACAATTGACCAAGGAGATTTTCATGACCAACGCATTCAACGAAACCCCTGTGCCCGGCTGGAAAGGCGGCTTTGCGCAGTCAAACCCCGCATTTGCCTATCCCGATCCTGATCTGACGAGCCTGCCGATGCTCGACAATCTGGCCAATATCGACAAGCTGGAGCGGCAGCAGGACGTGCTTTGGCCCGAATTCAGCTGGCGCACGATCATGGGCGACGAAAACTCGCGCTGTTATCAGATGTTTGCCCCTGACATCTCCCGGTTGGGGTACACGGATGCGGGGCGGGTGTATTCGATCATCTGCCCACAGCAGGGCGCGGCGTCCCCCACCTTTGGCGCGATCAATGTCGAGGTGACGGTGACCGGTCAGCGCGGATGGGTCGATGAAGACACCAAGGAGATTGCCGCCGACATGACGGTCGAGGGCAAGATCTGGTTCAGCCCTGCCGCCCATCAGCACGGGCTTGTCCGGCTGGCCTGGGACCTGTTTTCCAAGAACGGTCATCCGTTTCCGGCGTCCAAAGACCATGCAATCCGGGTGCGCACGCATCTGCCCGGGCAACCGGATCAGCCGATCTTTCCGCTGCAACGGGGCGCGTCGCCGCTGTTCAAAAGCCCTGACTTTGCGCTGCACGGGGATCAGGCGTGGTCCATGGCGCATATCGACGTGGAGATCGGTGAGATCCACAAGACCGGTGACGAGATGGTCGATGACTTCAACCAGATGATCATGGACGTCTTCAACCTTGCCAAGGGCAACCTGCTGACCTGCGGGACCATCCTGTCCTGGAATGTGTGGTTCACCGCACCGGAATACGTGAACAAGGCTGAATGGCGAAACCACGCAGAGGTCTGGCGGAAATCCATTGACGCCGACCACGGCAGCCCGGACGGGCCGGGCACCGATCCGCGCTATTTCGACGGTTCCCCGTTCAACGTGGTCGAAGGGCAGATCGACTATGAGATTGCGCAGATCAAGGCATGGCTGAAAAAGCACCTGCTGCACCTCTGAGCCCCTATCCGGGCGGCACCATCCCGGTCCGCCCGGTTTGCGCCAACGCGCTGGACAGCTCGGTTGTCAGGATGTGCCACAACCGGTGCAGCCCTTCTTCGCCTGCCGCGGCGATGGCGAATTGCAGGACGCGTCCGAAAAAGGTGAAGTTTGCGCCTTGGTCAAAGGCTTTCAGAACGTCTTCGCCCGACCGCAAACCGCTGTCGTAAAACAACTGGACCTCTTGGCCCACGGCGGCCCGTATCTCGGCCAGCGCATGGATCGGCGCTGGCGCGCTTTCCAGCTGGCGCGCGCCATGATTGGACACCTGAATGGCATCCACCCCTTCGGACACAAGACGCTGCGCATCGCCCGCATGTGTCACGCCCTTGATCACCAGCCGCCCTTTCCACAAATCGCGCAAGGCCTGCAACGTGGACCAGTCCGCCTTGGCCCGGCTTTCGGTCCGGTCAAAGTCAAAGCCGTCCATCTCGAAATTGGCCATTTGCGGCTTGCCCGCGGCCAGTGACGTGAGTGACCAGCGCGGGTGCAGGGCAAAATCCAGAAACTGGCGCGGTCCGATCCGGAAGGGCATGGTGAACCCGTGGCGCAATTCGCGCGGGCGGCGGCCCACCTCTGGCACGTCCACGGTCACGATCAGTGTCGTGTAACCGGCATCCTGCGCGCGCTGCGCCAGTTTGAAAGACCCGGAATTGTCACCGGTGAAGTAAAGCTGGAACCACGCGTTGCCCTGTGCCGTTTCGATCATCTTTTCGAGCGGGGTGGATGCCACGGTCGATACGCCAACCGGAACCGTATGGCGCGCCGCCAACCGGGCCAACATCAGGTCTGCACCGGGGCCGGACAGGTTGCACATCCCCATCGGCGCAATCCCAAAAGGCCGCTGCGCGGTTGCGCCAAAGAGCGGCACGTCCAGGTTTCGCTGGCTCACGTCCCGCAAAATGCGCGGGGCCAGGCAGATGTCATCAAGCGCCGCGCGGTTGCGCGCCGCCCCGGTTTCACGACCCGCCGCACCATCGATATAGTCAAACACCATCCACGGCAGTCGGGCCTTGGCAAGCCGCCGCGCATCCTCACTGGAATGAATATGCGCGGCGCGTCCCATCAGCTTGCCACCGCCTTCATGAACCTGTCCTTGATGACAACCGGGTCCATTGTGATCACAGGCAGCTTGATGTTGCCGCTGTCGCATTTCACCACGATGATCGTCATCTTCTTGCTGTCGATCGCCGCCTGCAGCACCTCGCCCGTGTCCACGTCGCGGCACGTCACCACGTTTTCACACCCACAGGCCGCCGCCACCTTCTCAAGCGCCGTCTTCTTGCCCGCATAGGTCGGCTGATCCCCCGTTGACCCGTACGATCCGTTGTCGATGATCATCAGGATATAGTTGTCGGCCACATTGTTCGCGATCGTCGGCAGCGTGCCCAGATTGGTCAATACGGACCCGTCGCCATCAATGGAGATCACCGTCTTGGGTTGCGCCAGCGCCAGCCCGAGGCCAATTGACGACGACAGACCCATCGTCCCCAGCATATAGAAATTCGTGGGCTGGTCGTCGATCATGTGCAGCTCCTGGCTGGGCAGACCGATGTTGCAGACGACCAGATGGTCCCGCAGGATGGGCGCGATCTCGCGCAGGATTTCGGAACGGATCATTGGTCGCCATAGCCTCCCCAAAAGTTGGCGTCGGTCAGGATCGCCACGGGTTTCGAGCACATGAATGTGTATTTCAGGATCATATCCAGCTCTTCCACATCCGATTGCGTATGGAAATGGTAGGTGGGGATGTTCATCTGCGCCAGCAGCGCCTTGGTGTGCACGGCCATCTCGACCTGGCAGGCAACGGGTTCGCGCAGCTCACCGCGGTAGCTGATCAGCATGGGCAGCGGCATGCGGTAGTACTGGATCAAGGTGGCCAGCGTGTTGATGGTCACACCGATGGCGGTGTTCTGCATGATGATGGCGGGGCGTTTGCCGCCCATCCATGCGCCTGCGCACAGGCCCATGCCTTCGTCTTCCTTGTTGGAGGGGATGTGAAAGATGTCGGGGTGCGCGTCGATTTCGTCAATGACACCAGCGAGTTGCTTGCACGGCACGGTGGTTACAAACGAAACGTCGTTCGCAACAAGATCGTCCGTGATCTTCTTGTCTATCGTCATGGGGTGTTGAGGCCTTTCATGATGAGGGATGCGCGCGGGTTGTCAGGGCGCGCGGTGCACGTGAACGGCGCAACCGGCATGCCGCACAACGCGGGAGGCGGTCGAGCCAAGAAAATAGTCGCTGAAACCGGGCCGATGCGAGCCCAGAACGATGCAATCAATGTGATGCGATGCGGCATAGTCGATGATGGTGCGCGCCGAATGCCCTTTGACGATGACGGGCGTGACGTCCTCATGCTGCGCCAGCTTGTGGGTCAGATCGGCGCGCGCCTTTTCAAACCCGGCGGCAACGGTCGCCTCGTCAAGATAGGCGCTGACGGATCCCTGTGGGGCTTCATGCACGTGCAATCCGATGATGTCGCCACCCGGCGCGCACAGTGCCTTGGCGATTTCCAGCGTGTGGGTCGACACGCCGTGATCAAGCGCCATCGGCACGAGGATTCTAGAATACATGCAGTGCCTCCGGGCGGTTTGTCTGGAGTCTCATGCCCAGGGGTCCAATACGATTTTGGGGGCGGCCACCGTGCCTGCGCGCAGATCGGCAAAGGCCTGCGGTGCGTCATCGATGCTGCGCTGTTCGGTCCAGTCGAGCGGGCCAAGCGCGCCGTCAAAGATCGCGAGGCACGTGTCGCGGAAATCCTGAGGCGTGTAGGTATAGGTGCCGATGAACGTAATTTCCTGCAAGGTCATGCGGCGGATGTCGAGCCCGCCCAAATCCTCGCCAAGTCCGATATGCACGATCACGCCGCCCGGTGCCGCCCGTTCGGACGCGATGGCGCGGGTCGCCGCATAGCCCACTGCGTCAATCACCAGCGCATAGGTGCCGTTACTGCTGGCGACCGCATCCTGCCCGCACCGCTCCACAAGGTAAGCGCGCCGCGCGTCGTTGGGTTCGGCGATGGTCACGTCCTCGATGCCCTGCGCCTTGAGCGCCAGTGCCGCGGCCAGCCCGATGGCACCGCCGCCAATGACCAGCGCGTTTGACCCAAGCGCATGGTCCAGCCCTTCCAGACCCAACCGTACGGAATGCCAGCTGACCGCCAACGGTTCAGCAAGTGCCGCTTTTTCCAACGGCACGTGATCCGGTACGATCACGAGGTTGTCGTCGGACATCGTCACATATTGCGCAAACGCACCCTCGCGCGGCGGCATGGAGATGATCATGCGATCCGGGCAGAGGTTCTGACGCCCGGCGCGGCAGGCCGTACACACACCACAGCTGACCAGTGGATTGATCGTGACGCGGGTGCCGTCGCGCGCCCCGCCTTCGATCACGCCCGCCGCCTCGTGACCGAGGATCAGCGGCGCAGGGCGGCGCGCATCGTGACCAAGATAGGCGTGCATGTCCGACCCGCAAATCCCTGACGCGGTGATACGCACCAGCGATTGGCCCGATCCGACGTCGGGCATGGCCACGTCGCGTACGGCCAGTGTTTCGACCCCTTCATAGACAAGCGCTTTCATTTTGCGGTGAATCCTCCGTCGACCATCAACGTCTGTCCGGTCACATACCCCGAAGCGTCGGAACAAAGAAACAGCATTGGGCCGTCGATATCTTCAAGACGGCCATTGCGCTGGATGCAGGTCTGGGCAGCATTGCGTTCGGCGCGGTCGGGATCGGAAAACACGGCCTTCGTCAGCTCGGTCGGGAAAAAGCCGGGGCCGATGGCGTTTGCCGTGATGCCATGAGGCGACCAGGCTTCGGCCATGGCACGGGTCATCTGCGCGATACCCGCCTTGGTCGTGCCATAGGCGATGCCGCCCGGAAAGGCGCGGGTCGTTTGCAGCGACGCAAAATTGACGATGCGGCCCCACCGCTTGGCTTTCATCGCGGGCACAAGCGCCTGTGTCAGGAAAAAGGGGGCAGAGATGTTCAGCGCCACGGTCTGGTCCCAGCCTTCTGGCGTGACGTCATCCGCCGCTTGCCGCGTGTTGATCCCGGCGGCATGCACGATGATGTCCGGGCTTCCGAACGGGGCGGCGATGGCCTCGGCCAACGATGGGATAGCGTCCCGTACGGCCACGTCCGCCACGACGGCGGCTGCATGCGCACCGATCTCATCGCGCAGGCTGTGCAGCGCGTCGGCCCGGCGCGCCACGCCCACCACTTGCGCCCCGGCGGCGGCGAGCGTCACGGCAGCGCGCCGCCCGAGGCCTGAACTGGCCCCGGTGACACAGGCCACGCGGCCCGTCAGGTCAAAAAGTGCGCGGGGGTCAGCCATTGGCCGTCAGATCGAAGTTTTCACCTGGGAAGTACTTTGCGAGGCGGACGTCTGCGGCGCGGGCGTGGCCTTCCATGCCTTCCAGGCGCGAGATGCGGGCGGTGGCTTCGGCCACGCGTTTGGACCCGTCACGCGTCGCGCGCTGCCAGGTCACGATCTTCATGTACTTGTGCACCGACAGCCCGCCGGTGTAATTCGCCGCCCCCGATGTGGGCAGCACATGGTTCGTGCCGGACGCCTTGTCACCATAGGACACCGTCGTCTCCTCGCCCAGAAACAGCGACCCGTAACAGGTCAGACGCCCCAGCCACCAATCCAGGTCCGCGGCCTGCACCGTCAGGTGCTCGGGCGCGTAATCATCTGAACAGGCTGCCATTTCCTCGCGATCCGAACACAGGATCACCTCGGCATAATCGCGCCACGCCGCAAAGGCGTTGTCGCGGTTCACCTCCGGCAGATCGTCGATCAGGCCGGGCACCATCTCCATCACCGTCTCGGCCAGCGCCCGGTCATCCGTCACCAGCCAGACGGGCGAGTTGTAGCCATGCTCGGCCTGGCTCACCAGATCCGTGGCCACGATATGCGCGTCCGCAGAGCCGTCCGCGAGGATCAGGCTGTCGGTGGGGCCTGCGATCATGTCGATGCCCACGCGGCCAAAGAGGATGCGCTTGGCCTCGGCCACGAACTGGTTGCCGGGGCCGACAAGGATGTTGGCGCGTGGCAGGCCAAAGAGGCCAAAGGTCATCGCCGCCACCCCCTGCACGCCGCCCATCGCCATGATCCTGTCGGCGCCGCACAGGTGCGCGGCATAGATGATCGCGGGCGCCACGCCCACGCCGGGACGCGGAGGTGAGCACGCCGTGATGTGGCGGCAGCCCGCGACCTTGGCCGTGGTGACGGTCATGATGGCCGAGGCGATATGGCTGTAGCGCCCGCCGGGCACATAGCAGCCCGCCGCGTCCACCGGGATCGCCTTTTGTCCCGCAATCAGCCCCGGCACGACCTCGTATTCCACATCCGCCACGGTCGCTTTCTGCGCCTCGGCAAAGCGCTTGACGTTGTCATGGGCGAACTGGATGTCGGCCTTGAGCTTGTCCGGCACCAGCGCCGCCGCTGCTTCGATTTCCTCGGGCGTGAGCATGACATTGCCTTCGTAGCGGTCGAACTTGGCCGCATAGTCCAAAGCCGTGGCATCCCCGCCTGCTTCGATGTCGGACAGGATCTGCACCACCGTCTCATGCACATCAGACGCCCCCGTCGCAGAGGTCAGCGTCGCTTTCTTGAGGTATTCGCGCGTCATGGTCGTTGGAGTCCTATTGGTAGATTTCTGGCAAGAACGTTGTCGAAAGCGCCGGTACATAGGCGATCAACAGTACGACAAAGAACATGCACAAGACAAAGGGAACGGCGCGGACAGCGATCTTGAGGATGGATTCCCCGGTGATGCCCGACACCACGAAAAGGTTCAGCCCGAGCGGCGGTGTGATGAAACCCACGCCTAGGGCGGTGATCATCATGATACAGAACTGGATCTCGTTCATGCCGATATTGTCCGCGAGCGGTTTGAGGATCGGTGCGAGGATGACGATGTTGGGCGTCGTTTCCATCACGCAGCCCGCCGCGATCAGGATGCCGATCATCAGTAGGATCAGAACCCAGGGCTCGTCCGTGAGACCGGTGACCGAGGTGACGAAGCCCTGCGGCACTCCCATGATCGCCAGCGCCTCTGCCAGAGGGGCGGAAAAAGCGATGATGGGCAGGATCACACCGTTGACCTTGGCCGAGCTGACCAGCATCGCCGGGAAATCCGCCAGCGACAGGGTGCGCAGCATGAAGCCCATGATGATCGTCACGACAACCGCCGTGGCGCCTGCTTCGGTCGGGGTGAGCCGGCCCGAGAAGATACCGTAGAAGATGATGCCCGGCACGATGAACGCGTACCAGCCGGATTTCAGTGCCCGGCCCAGTTGGCCCAGCCATTCGCTGAATGTCATCTGCCCGCCACCTTCATAGGCATAGATGCGGTTGACGACGAGGTTCGTGATCAGGATCGAAATCAGGATGCACAGACCCGGAATGAGAGCCGCCAGAAACAGGGTCGAGGCGGATATGCCCAGCACAAGGCCGATGATGATGTAGGCGATCGACGGCGGGATCAGGATGCCGGTACAGGCGCCGGCCGCCACCAGCGCGCAGGCATAGGGGCGGGGATATCCCGACTCCACAAGGCGCGCGATGGTCATGCGCCCCACGGCCGCCGCACCCGCCGCGTCCGACCCGGAGATGGCCGCGAACATGCCGCAGACCAGCACCGTGGCTGACCCGAACCCGCCCTTGGTGAAACAGGTCAGTGCTTCGGCCACGTCGAGGAATTTGCGACTGAGGCCCGTTCGGACCAGCACGTCGCCCGTCAGGATAAACAGCGGGATCGCGGTCAGCGCAAAGGCGTCGATGCCGGTAAACAGCTTTTCACCCACAAGGCTCAGCGGCAGGTCGCCGGACATCACCAGCATCAGGATCGCCGCACTGCCAATTGCGGCCCAGACGGGCACCGCCAGTGCGATCAGAACGACAAAGAGGATTACGGGCAGGTAGAAATCCCACCCCAGTTCGACCGTCTGCTCAAATGTTTGCCAAAGCATCTAGGTCATCCCTCATCAAAGAGCGTGTCGCCTTCGAACACGGGCTTGCCCGTGCGCAGCGAATGGACATCGCGGATCATGGATTGGATCAGCCGGACGACGATCAGGGCAAAGCCTAGCGGGACCGCCATGAGGAACCAGACCTTGGAAATGCGCAGCCCGTCCGTCACCGACCCGAACTTGGCCGATACATGGACGGACTCGTAGGACCAGTAGAGCGCGATGACCGCCACGACCAGCATCACCAGATCGCCAAAGATATAGAGCAGCGCCTTGGGCCGTGGTCCGAGGTAATGCATCAGGACGTCGATCCGGATATGCGCGCGTTCCTTGACGGCGGCAGCGGCGCCGATCCATGCGAGATAGATAAAGGAATAGCGGACGATCTCTTCGCCCCAGATCGAGGAAAACGAAAACACCTCGCGGCGCAGCACCTCGATCGCCATCGTGATGACCAGCATCACGTAGAAGATCAAAAGGAGCCACCGTTCGGCATTGCGGTCAATTCGGCGCAAAGCATCCATGTCGGAACCTGCTGGTTTGCCATGCCAAAGGCGCGTGCCGTGGCACGTCGCGCGATTGGAATGGCGAAAAGAGGATGTCGGGCGCGCCATTCAAGGCGCGCCCGATGTGACGCATCAGGCGTCGTGCACGTAGTATTTGCCTTGCGTGCCCGCGGCCTCTTCCATCTTGGCAAAGGCGTCCATCGATCCGGCCAGTTCGACCTTGAACTCGTCCCATTCGGAGCGCTGGAAGCCACCGGCTTCTTTCCATTCGCCCAGCTGATCTTCGCTCAGCGAGTGGAATTCGACGCCTGCCTTGACCAGCTCGGCCATGGCGTAGGAGCGTGCCGATGGCACCTTGGCGAGGTTCTGGTGCGCGGTCATTTCCGACCCCCACATGATGCCGTCCTGCACGTCCGAAGGCATCGAGTTGAACCATTCGAGGTTACACGAATAAACTTGGCTGTCCGGCACGGCCTGGGTGAAGGTCACGTGGCTCAGGATGTCCTTGAAGCCGAACACTTCGAGCGCGCCCACGGACGGATCCAGCGCATCCGCGACGCCCTGCTTGATCGCCGACGGCGTTTCGCCCCAGGCCACGGGCGTTGGGTTGGCGCCGACCATGCGGTAGTATTGCTGCAACATCTTGGAGCCGGGCACGCGGAATTTCACGCCGGACAGATCGCCGGGCGTCAGGACCGGGCCGGGGCCGCCCTTGCGGATCGCAACGACGCGCGGGTCGATATTGATGTAGAACAGCGCCTTGAAGCCGTTTTCCTCGACTTTGGGCTCGACCGTGTCCTTCCAGAACTGCGAATTCACGAGGTTGGTGAACCGCTGGTTGGAACCGCAGAGATACGGCATGTTGATCAGGTCAACCGTAGACGCGAAGGGTGCAAAGTTCGACAGCGAATGCTGCGCCGCCTGGATCGTGCCGCCTTGCACGGCCTGCACCAGCGAACCACCGGCACCCAGCTGCCCGCCCGGTGCGAGCTTCACGTAGACCTTGCCGTTTGTGGCGTTCTGGATGTTCTCCTTGAGGTCCAGCTGCATGATCGGATAACCGCGCGACGCGCCAACCGGATAGGCTGTGGCCAGAACCATGATATGATCTGCCGCGGCTTCGCGGGCGCGCTCTTCATTGGCGCTTTGGGCTGCGGCTTCGGTCGACCACAGGGTGCCTGCGGCACCGGCAACTATCGCCGCGGTAAAGCCGCCCGTTGCTGTCAGTTTCAAAAAGTTCCGGCGTGCGGCGGATGCGAGCGCCTTGCGGTCTTCGTTCATTTGGTTTCCTCCCAGAAATTCTTAACTGCCGTCTTTGTTCTTGCGGTCAGCTTCTTTTTGCAAAATCGCGACGACAAACAGGATCGACGCAGCAAACAGAACCAGCATTTCCCCGACATCCCCCAAAAACGCGCTCGATGCGAAAGCCCCGAGAGCGACATTGGCGAAATAGACGACAAAGACGATCACGGAGGCGGCAAGAAACATTTCGGGACCCTGACAGGTTTCGGTTCTCTCAGCACTGTAAGCGCTTACATTCGATTCGTGCAAGCGCTTACATTGCGGTGAAGCCTTTGACTTTATGGAAGATTGCGTTCAAAAAAACCAAAAGGCTGCGATGACTGGCTCTGTCCTGAATGCGAACTGCTCCAAAACTTGATGACGTTGCCAGACGGGCAGGGGTGTCCACGGCCACCGTGTCCCGATGCCTCAATTCGCCCGAGCGCGTGGTGGAAGGCACTCGTACCAAGGTGATGCAGGCGATTGACGACCTCGGCTATACGCCGAATTTCGGCGCGCGGGTGATGGCGGCCAAACGGACATTCACCATCGGGGCGATTATCCCGACGATGGAGAACGCGATTTTCGCGCGCGGCCTGCAGGCGTTTCAGGAAGAGTTGCACAACCAGGGCTACACCTTGCTGGTGTCGAGCAGCTCGTACCGCCCCGAGATCGAGGCCGAGCAGGTGCGTTCGCTGGTGGCGCGGGGGGCTGATGGCCTGCTGTTGATCGGATATGCGCGGGATGCGGAGATCTATGAATTCCTGCGGCAACGGACCATCCCGACGCTTGTTGCGTGGGCGTACCGCAAGGACATGCAACAGGCCTGTATCGGCTTTGACAACCGTACGTCGATGCAGGTGCTTGCCAACAAGGTGATCGCAATGGGGCATCGCGACATCGCCGTCATCTCCGGCACGGTTGAGGGCAATGACCGCGCCGAAGGCCGGTTGCAGGGGATCATGGACGGCTTGAAGGACAATGGGCTCGATCCGTCACGCACGCCGGTCATCGAGACACCGTACGAGATCGAGAATGGCGCGCAGGCGTTTGAGCAATTGATGCAGGCGCCCAACCGCCCGACGGTGGTCATGTGCGGCAACGACGTGCTGGCCGCCGGAGCGATGCGCCGCGCCCGCGAGATGGGCCTGTCGGTGCCCGACGACGTCTCCATCACCGGGTTCGACGACATTGAATTGGCCCGCATCCTGACACCGACACTCACCACCGTGCACGTGCCGCACCGCGAGATGGGGCGGCGCGCCGCCGTTGAATTGGTCAAGATGGTCAAGGGCGACAGCCCCGGCGTGTCCGAGCAACTGGAAAGCGCGCTCAGACTGCGCGGGTCGCTCAGGGCGTTGCGCTGAGGGCGCGTTCCGGCTGACCTGCGCGGGCGAAGCTGCTAGGCAGGGCGCGACACGGACCCGAGGACGCCATGACCCCAGACGACAGCCACGCCATCACCACGCACGACGCCGATGAAGACGCCCGTAACAGGGACATCCGGATCTATGTCAACGGTGACATCGTGCACCGCGATGACGCCAAGGTGTCGGTCTATGACAGCGGGTTCATGCTGGGCGATGGCATGTGGGAGGGCATGCGCCTCTATGATGGGGTGTGGGCGTTTTTTGACGAACACATGGACCGATTCTTCAACTCCTGCAAAGCGGTGTCGCTGGATGTGGGCATGGACCGGGACGGGATCATGGACGCCCTGCGCCGCACGGCAGAGGCCAACGACATGCACACGGATGTGCATTGCCGCCTGATGCTGACGCGGGGGATCAAGGTCAAACCGTTCCAGCACCCATCGCTGTCGCGCAGCGGCCCGACGCTGGTCATCATCATGGAACATTCGAGGCCGGTCGAAACCCTGCACAAACGCGGCATCCGTCTGGCCACAGTGCCACAGGTGCGCGGGCTGCCCATGGCGCAGGACGCCAAATACAACAGCCATTCCAAGCTGAACTGCGTCATCGCCTGTTTGCAGGCGGAGCAGGCGGGCGCGGATGAGGGACTGATGCTGGACCCGCACGGGTTCGTGAACACGACGAACGCCTGCAATTTCTTCATCGTGCGGCGCGGCGCGGTTTGGACCTCGACCGGGGATTACTGCATGAACGGTGTTACCCGGCAAAAGGTCATTGACCTGTGCCGCGACAATGGCATTCCCGTGTTTGAAAAGAACTTTTCGCTCTATGAGGCCTACGGCGCGGACGAGGCGTTCCTGACCGGAACGTTCGGCGCGCAGACCCCCGTGGCAGAGATTGATGGCAAGCCGATTGGCACCGGGGACCGCCCCGTGATGGCCCGCATCCAGGCACTCTACAAGGAGCTGATCCGCGCCGATGTGGCCGCGCATCAGGCGCGCTGAGACCTACAGGAAATCGTCGCGCCGGGGCGTGAAACAGTCGATCAACGTGCCCGGCTCCAGGCAGACACAGCCATGCGTGACGCCGGTGGGGATGACAAAGCTGTCGCCCGGGCCGACCTCGCGTTCCTCGGCACCGATGGTGAACCGGAACCGCCCGTGCTCGACATAGGTGGATTGCACATGCGGATGATCGTGCAGCGCGCCAACGGCGCCTTCACGGTCAAAGCGGAAGGCGACGACCATCAGGTCCGGGTGGTCGGCCATGACCTGTCGCGTCACGCCTGCGCCGGTCTCAACCACTGGAAATGTCGTCATGTCAGAAGCTCCTTTGACCGGTCACGAGAACAGCATGCCGCCGTTGATGTCGATATTGGCCCCGGTGATAAACGCCGAGTCGTCACAGGCGAGAAACAGGATCAGGTTCGCCGTGTCCTCGACCGTGCCTTGGCGTTTGACCGGGACGGATGCCTCGTACCCGCGCCGCGCCGCATCCGCCGTGTGGACGTTGTGAAAATCGGTGTCGATCATACCGGGGCACAGCGCGTTTACCCGAATGTTCGGGCCGACCTCCTTGGCCAGGCCACGTGTCATGGTCATGACCGCGCCCTTGGACGTGGCATAGGCCACGGCCCCCGCACCGCCGCCATCCCGCCCGGCCTGGCTTGCCAGGTTCACGATTGCGCCCGAAGTCATATGGGCAAGGCAGGCCTTGGTGATGCGGAACACGCTGGTCAGGTTCAGGTCCATGACAGTGTTCCAATGGTCCAGTTCCATCTCTGCAATCGTCTTGCGGGCGACCAAACCGCCTGAGTTGTTCACCAGCACGTTGATGCCGCCAAATTCCGAGACAGTGCGATCCACCAGCGCATCCACATCCGCCTGCCGGGTCATGTCCCCCTGCAATGCAAAGGCGCGCCCGCCTTGCGCGGTGATCTGTGCCACAGCCGCGTCCGCGCCCGCACTGCTGGAGAAATAGTTGATCGCGACCTGCGCCCCTTCCGCAGCGAGCTTCAGCGCCGCCGCCAGACCGATATCGCGTCCCCCCCCGGTCACGATGGCTGTTTGTCCTGCAAGTTTCATGGTCCGACCTCGTCTCGACTGTGTGAGGGACGCCGGGCAATGCGCGCCGTCATCCAGATTCGAGTTCACTTTTCTCCAAAACTGGTATACTAGTCAATCAGTGTTGAAGGGAACGTCGCGCAGTGCCATGGTATCCGGCAGCGCCTTGGACCTGCGGGCTTGCAATTACAGTGTTCGTCGCACCGCAAACTCGGTACACCACGCACAAGACGAACACGGTACGGAGACCGCCCCATGGCCCAGGTAACGCGAATCGGTGCGCGGCGCACAAGCGTGGATGACATCTATGCCTATCTGTATGACGAGATCGCGTCGCTGCGTCTGCGGCCCGGCGACAAGATTTCCGAGGCAGATATCGCAACGAAATTCGGCGTGTCCCGCCAGCCTGTGCGCGACGCGTTCAGCCGTCTGGCCACGCAGGACCTGTTGTTGATCCGCCCGCAGCGCGCCACCGAGGTCAAACGGTTTTCTATGCGCGAAATCGTCAAATCGCGCTTTGTCCGGTTGGCGGTCGAAAAGGAAGTGCTGGCCCGCGCCGCCGCCCGGTGCGGCGATATGGACGCCGCCGAACTTGATGCCGCGCTGCTCTTGCAGGATGCCGCGATGCAGGCGCGCGACATCGAACGGTTCAATGCGCTGGATTATGAATTTCACCAATTGCTGTGCCGGATCGCGCAGGCGGAGTTCGCCTTTGATGTGATCATGGCGGAAAAGTCCAAGGTGGACCGCCTGTGCACGCTGAGCCTGTCAAAAGGCGACCGGGTGCCCGAACTGGTCGAGGATCACCGCGCGATCGCCACAGCCGTGCGCAATCATGATGCCGCTGCCGCCATCGCCGCAGGTGTGCACCACCTGTCGCGCCTCGATGAGACGATCGACCAGATATCGCAGAGCAACGCCAACTACTTCATGCCCGAGGACACCTGATATGCATGCGAGGCCCCGCGTCGGAGAACCCGTCAACCCGATGACATTTGATCTGGTGGGCGGCGGCACCGCGACCGTGGGGCATGCGAAGGACCGGTGGACCATGCTGTTTGTCTACCGCGGGCGGCACTGCCCGCGTTGCAAACGGTTCCTCAACAAGCTGAACGATGCGCTGTCCGCGTGGACGTCCGTGATGGATGTGCTGGTCGTTTCGGCGGACACCGCCGACAAGGCGCAGGCGGACAAGGCGGAATTCGGCTGGACCTTCGATCTGGGATTTGGCCTGAGCGAAGATCAGATGCGCGCCTTGGGTCTTTACGTGTCTGACCCCCTGTCGGAGGCGGAGACAACGCAGCGTTTTGCCGAACCGGGCGCCTTTGGCATCCGACCGGACGGGACGCTGATGCTCGTCGATATCTCCAACGGACCTGCTGCGCGGCCTGATCTGGCCGAACTGCTGGACGGCATGACCTTCAATATCGAAAACAACCGACCCGTGCGCGGCACCGCCTGAGCGCTCGCTTTGCTGAGGGATGCGGGGCGGAATATTTTTTGTTGACAAAACTGGTATACTAGTAATCCTTTGGGGCATCAAAACGCCAGACCTGTCGTGGCGGATGTGGTGTGCGGGCGGACCCGCGTCGCCATCCGGCACGGCATCACAACAAACTGGCTTGAGTCTCCAGGGAGGACGCAATGTTCGAGAACTTCACCAAAACACTGGCCGGTGCGGCCGCAATCGCCGTCATGGCCGTAACGGCAAGCGCCGACAACTGGCGCGGCTGGAACATCCACACGGATGGCTATCCCAACACAGTCGCGATGGACAAATTCGCCGAACTTCTGTCGGAAAAGACGGGTGGCGAGATCACGCTGCAGATGTTCCACGGCGGCACGCTGGGCAGTCAGCCTGATGCCGTCGAGCAGGTGCGCGCAGGCGCGCTCGAGGTGGGCAACTTCAACCTGGGTCCCATCGGGCCCATCGTGGCCGAGGCGAACGTCGTGTCCTTGCCGTTCATCTTCAAGGACGTGCCGCACATGTTCCGCGTCCTCGAAGGCGAGGGCGGTGCCGCCATCGCCGCTGGCATGGCGGCCAAGGGGCTGACCCCGCTGGCATGGTATGACGCGGGTGCGCGGTCTTTCTACAACGGTGAAAAGGCGATCAATACGCCTGCGGATGTCGAAGGCATGAAGGTCCGCGTGATGAACAACGATCTCTTCACCGGCATGATCGCCCAACTGGGCGGGAACCCGTCGCCCATGGCCTTTGCCGAGGTGTATCAGGCGCTCAAGACCGGTGTTGTGGACGGGGCCGAAAACAATTGGCCATCCTACGAATCCACGGGCCATTTCGAAGTCGCGGGATACTATTCACTGTCCCAGCACCTGATCATCCCGGAATGCATCTGTGTGAACACCGCCGCATTTGACGCGCTGTCGGACGACATGAAGGCTGCCGTGACCGAGGCTGCACAGGAATCCGCAACGCTCCAGCGTGAGCTGTGGGCCGCCCGCGAAGCCGCCAGCCGCGAAGCGGTCGAAGCCGGTGGCGTGGTCGTGAACGAAATCGCGGACAAGGGCCCGTTCCAATCGGCCATGGCCCCTGTCTACGAGGCGTATTTCGAAAGCAACCCGGACCTGCGTCCTCTGGTCGAACTGATCCAGGCGACCGAGTAATCGGCATCCGAGCCACGCTCTGACACGACCCGGTTCCGCTGCCGCGGAGCCGGGTATCGCTCTGGGGGAACATCACATGACTGACACTCTGCACCAGCCATCCAGGCTGCGCGCGATGACCGCCGTGCTCGATGCCATCGCGCTCTTGTGCAAGATCCTGACGGGCGTGGCGCTGGTTGTGCTGACGGTGATTTTCGGCTGGCTGGTCTTTGGCCGCTATGTCCTGAACGCGACGCCCACATGGGTGGAACAGGTGGCGCTGCTTCTGGTGATGCTGATCGCGTTTCTGGGGGCGGCTGTGGGTGTGCACGAACATACACACCTGTCCGTGTCGCTGGTGCGCAGTGCCGTGCCCAAGCGCATCCGGTCGCTGCTGGTCGTGATTTCGGACATTGCCATGGCGGGCTTTGGCGGTCTGATGCTCTGGTACGGCTGGCAGCTCACCGTGTTCAAATGGGGCTCTCTCATTCCGCTCCTGCAGGTGCCCGAAGGGCTGCGGTCGCTGCCTTTGACCATCGGGGGCGGCTTGATCCTGCTCTTTTCCATCGGCCACCTCATTCGCCTGTGTCTGGGTGTGGATGAGCGTCGAGACAGTATCGAATAGGACCCGACCATGGGAATTGCAGTCCTCTTGGGCGTCTTCGCCTTATGCGTTCTGATCGGAACCCCGGTCGCGTTTGCACTTGGTATTTCCGCCATTGCAGCCTTCTGGTTCGAAGGTCTGCCGCTGATGATCGGGTTCCAGCGGATCATTTCCGGCATCAACGTCTTTGCGCTGATGGCGATCCCGTTCTTTATCTTTGCGGGCGATCTGATGTTCCACGGCGGCATTGCCATGCGGCTTGTCCGCTTTGCGCAGGCGGCGGTGGGTGCCGTGCGCGGCGGGCTTGGCATCGTAAACGTGTTCTCGTCGATGCTCTTTGGTGGCATCTCGGGTTCGGCCATCGCCGACATCTCGGCCCTTGGGTCGATCCTTGTCCCGGTGATGAAGGAAAAAGGCTATGACGCCGATTACGCCGTCAACGTCACCGTGACCTCGTCCATCGCGGGCATCATCATCCCGCCGAGCCACAACATGATCATCTTTGCCATCGCCGCAGGCGGCGGCATCTCGATCTCCAAGCTGTTTCTGGCGGGTGTCGTGCCGGGTATCCTGATGTGCGTGTGCCTTGCTGCAGCGGCCTATCTGGTTGCGGTGAAGCGCGGCTATGCCGCAGAGAAGTTTCCCGGCTGGACCGCTCTGCTGATTGCATTTTTCGGAGCGATCCCGGGCCTGCTGACGGCGGTGATTATCGTGGGCGGCGTGCTGTCGGGCGTGTTCACCGTGACCGAATCCGGTGCCTTTGGCGCGATCTATGCCTTTGTCGTGACGTTGATCGTCTACCGCTCCATCACGTTCGACAAGTTCAAGACCGCCGTGATCTCATCGGTGCGCACGACGGCGATGGTCATGATCCTGATCGCCTGCGCCGGGGCATTTGCCTATATGCTGACTTTCTACCGGGTGCCCACGCTGATGGTGGACCTGCTGACGGGGCTGACCGAAAATCCGATCCTGATCCTTCTGATGATCAACCTCGTGCTGCTGATACTGGGCATGATCATGGACATGGCAGCGCTGATCCTGATCTGCACGCCGATCTTCCTGCCTGTGGCCAACAGCCTCGGGATTGATCCGCTGCAATTCGGGATGATCCTGTTGGTGAACCTTGGGCTGGGCCTTTGCACGCCGCCGGTCGGATCCTGCCTGTTTGTCGGCTGTGCCGTGGGCAAGTTGCCGATGGAAAAGGCTGTTCGGACAATCTGGCCCTTCTACCTCGCGATTTTCGTGGCGCTGATGCTCATCACCTTTGTGCCTGCAATCTCCCTGACGCTTCCTGCACTCATCGGCGGGTAGCGGTGCGCGCAGTTCAGTGCGGACTGCGCGCCTTTTTCCCGGGGCGGGCACTCAAGGCGCGCCACGCGTTATCCCGATGGAACCCGCCACGGCCTTGCAGTAGCATGGCATCCGGACCCCGATATTGCGGCGGCCAAGGGGCGGAGGGAAAATGACGGTTCGCAGGCTACGCACCCTTGTTGCGGTGGCAGAGACCAAGACATTCAGCGCCGCCGCCGAGGTGGTTCACATCACCCACGCCGCCGTCAGCCAGCAGATGCAGGCGCTTGAGGCGGACCTTGGCATTACCCTGTTTGACCGCAGCACGCGCACACCCCGCCTGACCCCTGCTGCCCATCAGATCGTGGCGCGGGCGCGCCGTCTCATTGCGGACTACGACACGCTTGTGTCGTCGGTCATAGAAGACGGCGGGCTGGACGGTACGATCAAGCTCGGCGTGCTGCGCACGACCCTGACCGGGCTGGTGCCGCAGGCGATGGCCGTGCTCAAGGCGAAGTACCCTGACCTGGGCATCTATATCCAACCGGGCCTGACCGCGACGTTGCTGGCAGAGATTGAGCGGGGCAATCTGGACGCTGCCATCACCACGCGCCCGCACCTGATGCCGGTGGGTGTGGTGTTCCACGAACTTGCGGTCGAACCAATGCACCTGATTGCCGCTGTGGAAGAGCCGCTTGATGATCCGATGCAGCTTTTGGCGACGCGGCCCTTTATCCGGTTCGACCGCACCGCCGTCGTGGGCGCGCTGATCGACAACTGGATCCTGTCGCGCAAGCTGCAGGTGAACGAAGCCATGGAACTCGACAGCCCGGAGGCCATCGCAAGCATGGTGCATTCGAACCTGGGCGTGTCGATTGTGCCGGACCCGGTGGTGAAACCGCCCGACGCCATCCGTGTGAAACGGCTCAGCCTTGGTGCGGATGCGCCCCACCGGACCCTTGGCCTTGTCCACACGCAAGACCCGCTCAAGACGAAGGCCATTGATGAATTGCAGACCGCCCTGTCGGGTGTGATCGCAGCCGCGCAATCATGAGCGGCGACCTGATCCTGTACCTCGTGCTCGGGGCCGCCGCGGGCGGGTTCATCAACGGATTGTCCGGCACCGGCACGGCCCTGTTTGCCCTTGGCTTTTACCTCGTGGTTTTGCCGCCCACGACAGCGGTGGCCATCGTTGCGCTGATGTCCGTGCTGGTGGGGATACAGGGGCTGTGGATCGTGCGCGGGTCGATCTTTGCCCGCCCCGACCGGCTCTTGCGCTTTGTCGTGCCCGGCCTGATCGGCGTCCCGCTGGGTCTTTTCCTGCTGAACGTCATCGACACGCAGACCCTGCGCATCGGGATTGCCGCACTCCTGATCCTCTATGGCGGCTATTTCGGGTTTCGCAGCGCGCTGCCCGCCTTTTCGCGCAAAACACCGGTGATCGACGTGATGGTCGGGTTTCTGGGCGGTGTGCTGGGCGGGACCGCAGGGGTTTCGGGTGCGCTGCCGTCCATGTGGCTGTCGATCCGCCCGTGGACCAAGTCGGAAACACGCGCCGTCCTGCAACCGCTGAACATGGTGATCCTCAGCACGACCGTCACCCTGCTGTTTTTCAGGGGGGGCTATGACGCAACGGCGCTGCGCGCGCTTTTGATCACCATCCCAAGCGGGCTTTTGGCGGCACAGGTGGGCATTTTCGTCTTTCACCGGCTGAGCGATACGGGCTTTCGCCGTCTGTTGATCCTTCTGACGCTAGTCATGGGGGCCGGGATCCTTCTGAGTGAGCTGACCTGAAGATCAGCCCGCAAGCGACCCCACCAGAAGATTGACCCCAAGCACCGCAAACGCGCCAAGGAACACTTTTTTGAACAGCTCCGGGTTTGTGCGGTGCCGCACCCGTTCGCCCAACGTGAACCCCGCAAGTGCCGGGATCAGCAAATAGGCCGACAGCGCCAGATCCGGACCCGTGCTGTGGCCCACGGCGACATACATCACGAAAATCGACAGGCTTCCGGCCGTGATCAGAAAGCCGAGCGCCTGCACAAACGCATCCCGGTCGAGACGCAGACCGGTCAGATACATGGCCAGCGGCGGGGCCCATGCCGCCGTCAGACCGCCGACAAGCCCGGCAATCACCGCACTGATCGCTTCAAACACGCGCACCCGGTGCGGCGGGATGTCCGGCACCATGTTCCGCCAGCTGAAAAAGCAGAACACCAGAACAAATGCCCCAAGCACCCCGCGCAGCACCCGGTCGGGCACCGACTGGCTGGCCCAAACGGTCGCTGCCACACACATGGCCAGGATCACGGCATAGCGCCAATGCTGCCGCACACAGCCCATCCGGTCCGGCCCCCGCCAGAACTGCCAGACATTGCTCAGAAGCATCGGCACCACAACCAGCGTCACCGCCGCGCGCGCGTCCAGTTGCAGCGTCAAAAGCGCCAGCGCAACGGTCGGCATGCCAAGCCCGATGAACCCTTTGACCGTCCCGGCCAGCAGCAGCACAAGCGTCGCAAACGCAATCAGGGACAGGTCGGGCATCAATGCCTCAGATCACCTCGTCAGTGCGGTCGTCACTTTCGCCATAGCGTTTGAGAACCGCGGGTTTCGTGCCCTCGTAAACCCGCGCCACGTTCTGTGCAATCTTGGCGTTCTCCCGTTCGAACAGGCAATCCCCATTCATATCCGACGCCACGATGAACGGTCCCATGCGGTTGCATTTGATCACCCACATCGCTTGGGCCAGCCCAAGCTCTTCGTTCCAATGCACCGCTTCCACGCTTTCCACCCCGCGCCCAAGCAGCGCGCCGGTGCCATATCCAACGGTGGACAGGTATACGGCCCCGTTTGGTACGAAGTATTCCTTGTAGTCCTTCGACGTCATGCCGCCCTTGCCCACGATCAGCTTGGCGCCCGTCTTGGCCATCCATTCGGGCAACCACTTGGCAAACCGGAACGACGCGGTCGCTGTGACCGCGCCCATGTCAAAGGATCCGTCCGCATTGATCCGCGCCGCAGGGGAGCAGTGGAAATTGGCCGCCGACTGGCTGGGCAGCTCCATGGGGATGTTGGCCTTGTCCTCCAGCGCGCGCATGTAGACGCCTTCGCGCGCGGTGTACATCAGCCCATCGAGATAGACGACGTCGCCAAGGCGCAGGTCCGCGATGGCCGCGTCGGTGGGGGTGGTGGACAGCCGGACTTCGCGCGGGCTCATGGTGCATCCCCTTCGTCAAGAAAGCGCAGGTCAGCGCGGTCATAGCGGTGGCGCCCCGTGTCGGACGGACGCGCAATGCGGGCCGCCCACGCCTTGCGCACATCATCGATCGTCAGCGCGGGATTGTCGGCCATGAAATCGCGCGTGTACTGATTGAACTGGTTGTGGTCCTTGATCCGCGTCTGTCCCGGCACCTTGGCGAGCGTTGGAAAGGCCGCGCAGGCATCGCGCAGCGTTTTGCCGGTGTTTGCCTTCATCCATTCCATGAATGCCGTATTGAACTTGAACCCGTCGCCCAGCCGCGACTTGAAATAGCGCCTGACATTCTGACTGTTTCTGTAGCTGTCGGTGATGATCGTCTCATCGTCCAGAGGGGCTGCGTGCCAGTCAAACTTGGATGTCGCGCGCGTGGCCGTGTCGCCGGGAAACACCGTTTCGCCAGTGTCGAGGCAATGTGCGATCCGGTCGAGAATGCGGAACTTGCCGCCCGTCGTCTTGACCCCCAGAGCACGGGCATGCGGCACCAACTCGTCCTTGCGCCAGTACCAGCGCCGGAGCTCGGCCCCAGTAGCGATGGTGTCAATCGCCGGGCGCGTATCGACGGCGCCGCTCATTCCGCTGCCTCGCGCTGCGGTTCCCAGTCGACTGTCTCGCGACGCTGATACGGCGTGAACCAATCCGGGTCGGTGCGGTGCTCAACCCTACCATCCGCATGGATGCGCGCCACCGCTCGACGCGAAGACAGGCAAAATGCGTGGACCGACATCGGCATCCCGCCTGTGTGGCAATACCCGACCTCGATATTGCAATCGATCACCATGTTCTTGCCCACGAACCCCATCGCCCCCATGCCGATGGAATTGCCCAGCTCCTTGAACTCGTCCTCCATCTCGGCAATGCGCGGGTCCGAATTGCGGCTGCCCACGATGCGCAGGGTCGAGGCGCGTTTGCCCAGCGTCATGC